>CAXXHN010000002.1:0-1640711 GCA_963663735.2 Acidobacteriota bacterium
TGCCTTCAGGATTTCCGCCGCCCTCAACGATCGTGGTGGTATCCTTGTCCACCGTGATCTTCTTGGCTGTTCCCAGGTCGGCCAGGGTCAGGTTCTCCAGCTTGATGCCCAGGTCTTCAGAAATCGCCTTCCCGCCGGTGAGGATCGCTATGTCTTCCAGCATGGCTTTGCGGCGGTCGCCGAATCCAGGAGCCTTCACCGCTGCCACATGCAGCGTGCCCCTGAGCTTGTTGACTACCAGGGTGGCCAGGGCCTCACCTTCCACATCTTCAGAGATGATCATGAAGGGACGGCCGGTCTTGGCTACCTGCTCCAGCACCGGCAGCAGGTCTTTCATTGAGCTGAGCTTCTTTTCATAAAGCAGGATATAGGCATCTTCCAATACCGCTTCCATCCTCTCAGGATCAGTCACAAAGTAGGGAGAGAGGTAGCCGCGGTCAAACTGCATCCCTTCCACAACTTCCAGCGAGGTTTCAATCGACTTGGCTTCTTCAACCGTGATAACTCCGTCTTTTCCCACTTTAGCCATGGCTTCGGCAATGATTCCGCCGATGATCGGATCAGAGTTGGCTGAGATGGCCCCTACCTGGGCAATCATGTCGCCGCCTACAGGATTGGAAAGATCGCGAATGCGGGCAATGGCTTTTTCAACAGCTTTGTCAATGCCCCGTTTCAGGCTCATCGGGTTGGCACCGGCTGTCACATTCTTCAGGCCTTCACGGATAATCGCCTGGGCCAGAACCGTGGCTGAGGTGGTTCCGTCTCCGGCCACGTCACTGGTCTTGCTGGCTACTTCGCGCAGCATCGCGGCTCCGACGTTCTCCGTGCCTTCCAGCTCAATTTCCTTGGCTACCGTAACCCCGTCCTTGGTGATCACGGGTGAGCCGAATTTCTTTTCAATTACTACATTGCGCCCCTTGGGCCCAAGGGTCATCTTAACGGCGTTGGCCAGTTTGTCTACTCCAGAGAGCAGGGCGCGGCGCGCGTCTTCACTATTGGTAATTACTTTTGCTGCCATATCGCTATTTCTCCTTTACAACTGCTCCCGCTGGTCAGCCCGGCGGATGCACTTGATCAGCTTGGTTTGATTTCGGTTATGAGAGGATTCCGAGAATTTCACCTTCACCCATGATCAGGTATTCCTCGTCATTCAACTTGATTTCGGTTCCAGAGTATTTTCCGAAAAGCACCTTGTCTCCGGCTTTGACACTCATGGCTACTTTCTGGCCGCTGTCCAGGACACGGCCTGCTCCAACTGCAACAACTACACCTTCCTGGGGTTTCTCTTTCGCGGTGTCAGGAATAACTATCCCCCCGCGAACTTCTTCACCCGCCTCCACGCGCTGTACCAGAACACGATCACCTAAAGGTTGTAAGTTCATACCTTTTATCTCCTTTGAATTTAAATTGATTTAAACAATATTGGTATTAATTCATAACAGTCTGCCGCGGGTCCGGCAGGGCTGAAAACAATTCTTCATCAGCAAATATTTTCAGGGTACCTTTTCAATAAGATCGGTAATGCCGCCTGTCAAGGAAGGAAGAAGAAAAATATAAAAATTTTAGTACATTTTAAATTCCGTATTTATGGTCCCAAACTCCAGGAACCTGCTCCTGTAGTAGGCTGCTTCTGCCGCTTTTCCCCGTTTACTGAATCCCAATTCCAGAATTCGGCATTTATGGGCTGATTCTCCTGATGCCAGCATTGCCTGTCTTGGTGTAAGTTCCCCGGAATATATTCTTTCAGACAGTGCCTTCACCCGAAAGCGGTCCATACCCCAGTACATTTTTGACAGTTGGCCGGAGTGGCCGCCATGTTTTTTAAGAAGGGGCTTGTCTATGAACAGGACCTTGTATTTTGAGGATAGCCGGAGCCAGAGTTCATAATCTTCACATACTGGGAAGCTTTCGTTAAACATCCCTATTTCCGCAAAAACCTTCCTGTGCATTAAAATCGAACTTGGGCTGATTACGCATAGCGGAAGGCAGTGTTTGAAAATCCAGCCTCCGTATTTACGGTGTTTATTTTTCTGATTAATGTGCTGACCATTCCTGAACCACATTTCATCAGTATGCACAATCTTGTAATCGGGATTATCCTCAATGGATTCAAGCTGCTCCTCCAGCTTGGATCGCATCCATTCGTCATCACTGTCAAGGAATGACAAGAAAGTACCTTTTGAGGTCCTTATACCTTTGTTCCTGGCGCTGCTCACGCCCCTGTTAGGCTGAAACCGGTATTTAATCCTGGGATCATTAAAAGAAGCAAGAAGTTGACAGGTTTTATCTGTAGAGCCGTCATCAACTACAATCAGCTCAAAATCCTGAAAGGTTTGTTTCAGGACTGAATCAACAGCACGAGGAAGAGACTCAGACCTGTTGAAGGTGGGGATTATGATGCTGACAAGGGGATAACTATTTATTGGGGACACTTTGTAATTCCGTATTTTGTTGAAGCTTGTGTAACACGGAGACAGAAAAGCTGGTCGTTTTGCGCAGTCCTGATAAGCCCGGCCGGTATGATTTTCAGGAAGAAGGCTCTTCGGCCTGTAACATCTTTTTAAGTTCTTTTTTACTGTTCTTGTCTCTATACATATTACGGTCAGCTGTCACCAGCAGCACTTCCGGACTGGTGCCGTCCTGAGGATAGGAGGAGGCCCCGATACTGATCCCTATTTTCAGCAAATTCCCACTTGAAGACTTGAAAACCGTTGAGGCAAAAACCGATTTAATTCTGTCCCTGGTCTGTTCAGTGGTATGAATTCCGACTCCCGGAAGTATGGCCAGAAATTCATCTCCCCCGTACCTGATACAAATGTCTGATTTTCGAAACTGATCTTTGAGGAGATCACTTATTTCAATCAGGATGCGGTCTCCTTCTTTGTGGCCATAAACATCATTGACCATCTTGAAGTTATCAAGATCCATCATGAGGAAGTTAACGGGATAATTCAGGCGCTGGGCCCTGTGGATTTCGTTCTCAATGGTGGTATTAAAATAACGGATATTAGGAAGTCCGGTCAGAGAATCGGTGAATGCGTCTTCCCGTGTTTCATTATGGATGATTGAATTGTTTACAGCCATGGCGGCGTGTTCGGCGATTGTTGTCATCAATCTCAGGTGTTCTTGGGTATAGAAGTTCTCTTCCTCGGAATACAGGGAAATAACTCCGATTAATATGGGCTTTCCGGCATTTTCGTGTTCCGGAATTTCGTCAATGAACATCAGTGGAACCACCAGGCAGTCATTTAAACCCTGTATAAGTTTTTCTGCGGGGAAATCAGGTTCAGGTGAAATTCCGAAACGGGGTTTTAAATCTAAGGCTACCTGGCCTGAGATGCCTTCTCCGGTAACAAGCGAAAGATTCTGCATCTGGACCTGGTATTTCCCGACAGCGTGATAGACATTGATATTCCGATGCTCCTTGTCAAACCTGTATATAACACAGGTCGAGTAGGGAACAAATCTTTCAATCCAGGTTGCCAGCATAATGGAAGTTTCTTCCATGCTGAGAGTTTTTCCCATGTTACGGGTAATCTCGAACTCAGCCTGCATTTCCTTGTGGGGAAAAGAAATCCTGTTAAATATTGCCGATGGGTTAGAAGGGACCCCGGTGCTTCCATTAGTAAACCCATCCCGGACTTCTTCTAACGCGCTGAGTATCCCTGGAACAGTTATCCTGGAAACTATTTTTTCAATCTCCTCGAAATGATCTTTGAAAATGTCCACTACTACTGGATCGTAGGCATTGCCGGAACCTGTGGAAATAATTTTTTTCGCGGGAGTTACTTCCCAAGCTTTCCTGAATGGCCGAGCTGACCTGAGAGAAACGTAGGTGTCTGCCACGGACAGGATGCGGGCTTCAAGCGGTATTTGTTTGCCAGCAGTCTGGCTGGGATAGCCTGTTCCGTCCCATCGTTCGTGGTGATGCCTGACACCAAGGGACACACTTGTGGGAAAGGGAACGGTTTCAAGGATATCAGCGCCGATATTGGCGTGACGCTGCATCCTGGAGATTTCAGCTTTAGTGAGCCCTTCCGGCTTATTGAGAATACCCTCAGGCACTGCAAGTTTTCCAATGTCGTGGACCAGGGCTGAAATGGCCATGCCGTCCATATCTATTTTCATGTTTTCAGGATGGTTTCTGGCGAGTACCAGTGCGACATCGCGTACCTTTAGGATGTTCCCGTATTCTGTCTGCTCCTTGGCGTCAATTGCCATGGATACGGTGGTTATGGTTGCACTGAAAAAATCACCCAATTCCCGCATACACTGCAGTGACCATTCCTTGCACTTGATGTTGTCCAGGTAAAAGTAGAGGGAAAGCAAGAAAGACTCTAAAGGAAGAATAAATGCCAGAAAGTACCAGAGAAGGTGAGTGCTGTTATTCCTGATTGAAAAATATACCGTGCATAGAAGAAGTATTATGGTAACCACCAGGGTCAACACCGCGAATCTGCGAAACAGCTTCAGGTTATTCCCGGGATGGTTGATTACTGTCGGCTTTAATAATTCTAATTTATTTTGGTAGTTCAAACAAATATTCTCGGTATCTAATTCTCTTTAGTATAGCTGGCTGCCAGGGGGCAGATTGAGACACTAAAATTTTGGAGTGGCTCCTTTTTTTAATTTTACTTTCTTTTAGGTTAAACCTGAAGCATAAATGTAAATATTTATATAAAGAGGGACATATTCGGATGAAAAATCAGGGCTGGAAAAGCAATGATGATTAAGCGCAGATAATTCATTCATTTTTTTCAGTATGGCGCAATTTCAGTTGTTATAATGAAATAACCTGTCTTTTGTAATTCAAATGTAAGATACATGTCTGGAATTGAGATACCAGGCCGGAATATTGGAGGTTTTTGATTATGGATAGAAGAAATTTTATAAAAACCGGGGCAATTAGTATTGGCGCCCTGACCCTTGCCAGGGACGTGACTTTATTTGGATCAGCTGACGCCAAAATGAGCATTGTCAAATACAATTCATCACCAACGGATGCAGCCGGCATTGCCAAGGAGGCAGAAGTGCTGACCCGGAAAGCCGTGGAGGCGCTGGGAGGCATGAGCAGATTTGTTTCCAATGGGGAAACTGTATGCATCAAGCCGAATATTGCCTGGAACCGTACTCCCGACATGGCGGCTACAACTAATCCTGATGCAGTCGCAACTGTGGTAAGACTGTGTCTGGACGCAGGAGCTTCCAAGGTAGTAGTGCTGGATAACACCTGTCACAAGGCTGAGCAGTGTTATCCCAAGTCGGGCATCCAGGCAGCGGCTGAAAAAGCCGGCGCAGAGGTCATTTTGCCTAGCAAAAGAAGCTTCAGGAACACAAAAATAACCGGTGCCAAGGTCATCAAGGAGTGGGAACTTTTCGCCGATATTCTGAATGCTGACAAGTTTATCAACATGCCGATCGCCAAACACCACGGCCTTTGTAACCTTACCCTCAGCATGAAAAACCTGATGGGATGCTGCGGCGGAAACCGCAATCGTTTCCACCAGGATCTGGGAGGAGTTCTAACTGACCTGGCCCAGTTTTTCAAACCTGACCTGATTATCATGGATGCGATTAGGACTATGACCGCTAATGGCCCTATCGGTGGTAATTTAGCAGATGTAGTCCGCCAGGATACTATTATTGCCGGAGTGGACCAGGTGGCAATTGATTCTTTTGGCGCGTCGCTGTTCAAAATGGATCCAATGGAGATTCCCTACATCGCCGAAGGCCAGAAAAGGGGTCTCGGCACTTCTGACTACGCTTCACTCACACCCATAATTCAAACTGTTTGATGAGAGGCTGATATATGAGCGCACAAGCCAAGAAGGTTAAAGGAAGAAATAAATGGGTAGTATGGATCAGGCGAGTCTCCCAGGTTGTTTTTGTCCTTTTGTTTTTCTATCTGCTGCTGGTGACCGCCTATTATCCGATTAACAAAACAGGTGGCCCGGTATCCTTGTTTTTCGAGTTTGATCCGCTGGTTCTGCTAAGCACATGGCTGGCTGGTGCTGGAGCATTGCCGTCCGCCCTGCTGCTGTCGCTGATTGTAGTTTTTGGCACGCTGGTATTCGGGCGCTGGTTCTGCGGGTGGGTTTGTCCCTTCGGTGCGTTGAATCAGTTTTTCAGCACCCTTACTTTGCGGAAACCGAAGGACCGGATAGCACTGGGGGCTTTCACCCCTCACTTGAAATGGAAGTATTATATCCTTTTCGCCCTCCTGGGTTCTGCCTTGGTGGGGATGAACCTGATTGGATGGTTTGATCCTTTTTCCATTTTAACCAAGGGAATAGGGCTTGCCGTGTACCCTCTGGTCAGCCTGGGCCTGGTTGATTTTCTTGACTGGATTTACGCAGTTGATCCCGGGATTGGACCAGTCAGGCTTACCCTGGTCACAGAACCAGTATACGGTTTTCTTCAGGATCATTTTCTTCCCGCGGAACAGCCTCATTATTGGGGTTCCTTCCTGATTGGTATCATATTGATTGCCATTCTTCTTCTCAACCTGGTTCGGATGAGGTTCTGGTGCAGGTATATCTGTCCCCTGGGAGCCCTTCTTGGTTTAATCGGACGAAATCCGATTGTCCGCCTGATCAGGGATGAAGAGACTTGCAGTGATTGCGGGCTCTGCGTTGCTGAATGCCCGGGTGCTGCCAATCCTGACTCCAAGAGCTGGAAACCTTCGGAGTGTTTTTATTGCTGGTCCTGCAGCTCCGGCTGTATTGAAAGGGGCATAACCTTTAAAATCGCGGCATCCTCACCCAAAGCAGCTGCCCAGAAAGCAATTAGCTGGATTAAAGATAATGCCGTATCCCGTCATGTCAGGGACTGGTTCAGTCCACCCCGAAGGCAACGGATTGGAATGGATCGCAGGGCTGTCTTGGGAGCCGGACTTGTTGGAGTCACAGCCGGGGTCATGGCAAGCGTGAACCCGGTCGTAGGCGGAAGCCGATTCAGCCCGTCCCTTATCAGGCCCCCCGGGTCCCAGGCGGAGGATGAGTTTCTGGCCAGCTGTATACGCTGCGGAGAGTGTATGAAAGTCTGTCCTACCAATGCTATCCATCCGGCTTGGTTTGAAGCCGGCCCTGTAGGTCTTTGGACTCCGGTGCTGAAGTACGAAGTTGGTTATTGTGAGTATGACTGCTCGCTTTGCACCCAGGTCTGCCCGACAGATGCCATTACCCTGTTGACTGTTCCGGAAAAGCAGGAAACGAAAATCGGGATGGCCATGTTTGACCGGAGCCGCTGCCTGCCCTGGGCCTATGCCCGTTCCTGCATAGTATGCGAGGAGCATTGCCCACTTCCCGAAAAAGCCATTTATTTTGAGGAGGTGGAAGTGCTGGATGAACATCATGAGCCGGTATTGCTTAAGCAGCCCAGGGTTAATCCTGATCTCTGTATTGGTTGTGGAGCCTGCCAGCACAGTTGTGTCTACCAGGATACTCCTGCCATCAGGGTCCATTCGGCTGGCGAATCCCGTCATTTTGAAAACCAGGTTTTTCTGTAAAACAAAACATGAAGCCGGGAATTTCAACCCCGGCTTCACTGCCACATGAGGAAGGATTAATAAGGTGAAGAGACGAAGTTTCCTTACGACCGGTGTCGCGGCTGCCGGTGCCGCCAGTGTCATGGGTTTTACTCCATCGCCCTTGCAGGCAGCTGCCCCGACTGCGAAGAATATCAGGATATCCCTCGCTGCTTATTCCGTGAGACAGGCGCTGACAAAAGGGGATTACGATCTATTTGATTTCATAGACTGGTGTGCTGAAATGGACCTGGACGGTACTGAACTGACCTCCTATTATTTCAGGGAAGGTTTTGACTCAGCCTACCTGCGCCAGCTGCGCAACCGGGCTTTTCACAATGGGGTATCCATTTCTGGTACTGCTATCCGCAATGACTTCTGCAAGCCGGCAGGGCCTGAAATGGATAAGGAAATCGAGGCGGTTAAAAAGTGGATCGATTATGCCGCTGACCTTTGGCACCCCATGTCAGGATTTTTGCTGGAAACGCACCTGATGGGGCGAAAAAGGAAGATGTGATAATGTGGGCCGCAGACGGAATAAAGGCTGTGCTTGGTCATGCTGAAAAACGAGGCGTGGTGCTGGGCCTGGAAAACCATGGGGGAATAACAGCCCTGCCAGAAGATCACATGGCAATCTGCAAACTCGTAGGAGAAAATCCTTATTTTGGTGCCAACCTCGACACCGGGAACTATCACCGGAATCCCTATGAAGACCTAAAGATAACTGCCCCTCTGGCTGTAAACGTACAGATTAAAATTGAGGTCTTTGAAGGTGAGAAAAAAGTTCTGGCAGACCTTTCGAAATTCAGGGATATTATCCTTGATGCTGGTTATAAGGGTTGGGTTGCCCTGGAGTATGAAGGAAGCGGAGACCCATTCAAGGAATGCCCGATGTACCTTGAGAAGTTGAAAAAATTGTTTGTAAGCCCCTCCTGAAATTATTGTCAAAGTACGACTGGTCCAGGTTGAGTTTTCGGCGTGGATCAGTTAGGGCACTGAGGGGACAAACTTTAAAGTAGACTACAGAACCAGGCAGATGGACCCTGATATGCGAATGGAACCGGAACATATACTGGAATTACAGGAGGCCCGGCGGTTGCTGGAAACCCCTGGTCTGGCAGCTCGAATTACTGACATGATTGGAGCTCCGCTGGAAAAAAGCCTGAAAATGATCCCTGAAAAATGGGCGGATTCAATCGACAGGGCAGTCCGGATTTCCCTGGAGAAGGCTCTATCCATAGCTGTCCTCTCTCTCCACAGGAAAACCCCGGAAGGGGTTCGCAACCGGTCCCGCTTTGATAAATGGGCGGTGATAGCAACCGGTGCCAGCGGAGGTGCCATGGGGCTTCCCGGACTGGTGGTTGAACTGCCCATCTCCACCGCCATGATGCTGAGATCCATTGCCGACATAGCGCGGAGCCATGGGGAAGATCTGGAGGATATGGAAGCCCGCCTTTCCTGCCTGGAAGTGTTTGCGCTGGGCGGGCGCTCCAGCAATGATGATGCCTCAGAAACAGGCTATTTTGCCATCAGGTCCCTGATGGCCAGTTCTGTTACTGAAGCTGCGAAACATTTAGCCCAAAGGGGAATATCCCAGAAAGGAGCCCCGGTAATGGTTCGTTTCCTTTCGGCCATATCTTCACGGTTTGGCATAGTTGTTTCCGAAAAGGCAGCGGCCATGGCGGTCCCGGCTATCGGGGCCGTAGGCGGCGCAGTGGTCAACGGGGCTTTTATAACCCATTTTCAGAAGATTGCGGAAGGGCATTTCGTTGTCAGGAAGCTGGAACGGATCTATGGTGCTGAGGTGGTGCGTGATGCCTATGAGCGGCAGGTCTCAGGTAAATTAATTCAAGATTAGTCGGCCTCTTAATCGGCCGTTAAGAGTTTGCCGATAAGTTCCTGGCTGATTTAAGGAGCAATTAATGAGTTGCTCCCACAAACCAGTTATTCATCTCAGATAAAATGAATTTCAAACCAGGACTGATCCCTGTTATTTCCTAACTGTAAATTCATCAATTACCCCTCCAGTCGCGGTGACCGCTTTGAAATGAATGACATTCTTCTCAAAGCTGATTACCTGGAAAAGCTGGGTATCCAATACTGTTTTGGCCATCAGTTCAAGGTAAAGGGGATTCTGCGTATAGAATTTTTCTCCACTGGAGGATACAACATAGACTGTCCCTCTCGCCTCACCACTTACAATTTTCCCTTCTTTTAGGGGATAGGTTCGTCCATAGGTATGGTCGTGCCCCTGCAGTACAAGGTCAACTCCGTAGCGGTCAAACAGAGGTAGAAACAGTTCCTGCAGTTCGGGATTGTCTCTTTTGTTACCGGTGCTGTATATTGGCTGGTGGATAGCCACGATTGTCCATATAGCTGTATTGCTCCTCAGAACTGTTTCCAGCCAGTCTCTCTGTGCCTCAAGTTTTTCACTTCCATTGAGGACAATAAACTTAACTTCCTGGTAATCCACAAAGTAACAGGTTTCCTCCAGTCCCGCGGGGCCGTTTTCAGGCAAGGTGTAATGGAGTCTCCAGAGTGGTGTCAAGGCCCTGGCCAGGAGAAGGCCGGCCCTGGGATACTCGTGGTTGCCTGCTACCGGAAGGATATTTATTGACCGGAACATCCAGCTGCCCGCAGCAAAGAATTCTCCAAACTCCTTGTCGGAGTCTCCCACATTAACCTGATCACCACAGAACAGCCATATCCGGGCATCCGGAGCTGATCGGAGAGCCTGCCTGAACAGCCGGGGCACATAAGTCTGAAGCCCAACCTGCGGATCACCCATGTAAACCAGAGTGAAGGGTTCAAAGGAATCACCAGCAGTAGTAAAGGATGACCATTCGCTCCAGTTATTTTCTGATCCAACCCTGTAATTGTAGGTTGTCTCTGGGTCCAGGCTCCTGATGACAGTTGAATAGAACCAGGCTGTTTCTGAATCCGAAATACCTGCCGGTTCGGATTCAGCCGGGATGTTCCAGGAATAACTTTCCAGGTCCACCCCATTTCTGGAACGAGCAACTTCCACAGCTGGTTTTTCCAGCTTGGCTTCGGTCATCCAGGTTATAGCCTGCTCATGTGCCGGATTCTGAGTAAGATTGAGGATAATTCTTTCCGGATGCAGACTGGGTATTTCGCCGGTCTCTCCAACTGTGGCACCGGTCAAAACAAAATACAAAAAGATAGGAATAAGGATGTATTTTTTCTTTGTCATCTCTGTCTATTATGTATGCAGAGCGGTACAATAAGAAACAGTTTTAGCCAAAATTTCTCACAGGAGGGCCTCTCCGCTGCTTTTTATACAGCCTTCTGAGTGATGCCGGCTATAAATAATTTACAGGATTTCAGAGAGTAGTATCCGCTACGGTAACAGGCCTGAGAATCTACATTTGGATTGTTTTTTCCGGATTGGCCGGAATAAGGAGAATGGTCTGGGTTGCCAGATCGGGTTCCCGGAGGATTATTGATAATGGAAAAGAAATTAACACTGGGTCTTATTGTCGGCAACAGGGGCTTTTTCCCGGATCACCTGGCGAAGCGGGGACGGGAACAGATGATTGGTGTGCTTGAAAAAGCCGGGATAGAAGTAGTGGCAGTCAGCCCTGGAGATACAAAGTTCGGGGCTGTGGAGACCAGGGAAGAATCCAGGGTATGCGCTAACCTGTTTAAATCAAGGCAGGATGATATAGACGGGATAATCGTCACCCTTCCGAATTTTGGCGAAGAAAGGGCTATAGCAGATACCTTGCGCTGGTCCGGACTGAATGTGCCGGTATTGATCCAGGCAACTCCTGACAACCTGGAAGATATGTCGCTTAAGTTCCGGGGAGACAGCTTCTGCGGAAAAATGTCTGCCTGTAATAACCTGAACCAGTACGGCATACCCTATTCGCTTACCGGGCTGCACACTGTTAAGCCCGATTCAATGGACTTTGCTATTGACTTGGAGTGGTTTTCCTCTGTATGCCGGATTGTCAAAGGATTGAGTTGCGTCAGGATTGGGGCTGTTGGAGCCCGCCCGGCCGCCTTCAATACGGTCAGGTACAGTGAAAAATTGCTGGAGGAATCCGGGATTTCAGTTGAGACTGTGGATCTTCTGGAAATCATGGGAAGAGCTGACAAACGATCCGATAGTGATGCGGCTGTACAGGCCAAACTAAATGCGATAAAAGGCTACACCCCGGTTTCTGGTGCCCCGGCTGCCGCGCTGCTGAAGATGGCCAAGCTGGGAACCGTGCTTGAAGAATGGATGGAAGAAACGGAAGTGACCGTGTCAGCTGTGCAGTGCTGGACTGCCATGGAGGAGTTTTACGGTGTGGTTCCCTGCACTGTGATGAGCATGATGAGTGAAAGGCTGTTCCCCAGTGCTTGTGAAGTTGATGTGTGTGGTGCCGTGGCAATGTATGCTTTGCAGCTGGCTTCGGGAACACCCAGCGCACTGCTGGACTGGAATAACAACTATGGATCAGACCTGGATAAGGCAGTCTGTTTTCACTGCAGTAATCTTCCCAAAAGCTTTTTTGACAGATCTGAAATGAAGTACCAGGCTATCATCGGCGGTAGCGTCGGGAATGAGAATGCCTGGGGAGCGATTGAAGGGAGGATCAAGCCGGGTCCGATGACCTTTGCCAGAATTTCTACCGATGATTATTCAGGACTGATAAGAGGTTATGTAGGTGAAGGTAGATTTACCGATGATCCGGTCGATACCTTTGGTGGATACGGCGTAGTCGAGATCCCGGAAATGCAGGAACTGCTGCAGTTTATCTGTGAAAATGGATTTGAACACCACGTGGCCACCAATCTTTCAACCGTGGCTGATGCTTTTTATGAAGCAACAGTCAAGTACATGGGATGGGATGTCTACATGCACTAGCAGTAGATACCGATGCGGCGGGTATAGTCGAAATAAGGAGAAGTAGAGAGATGGCTGTTGTTGCGGGAGTTGATTTTGGAACTCAGAGTGTCAGAGTTTCGATTGTGGACAGTATTGAAGGCCGCTTGGGATCCGGAGTTGCCGAGTACCCGGTAAAAAGGAACAGGTTGGATCCTGATTACGCGGCCCAGGGGCATGAGGATCACATGAATGCTATGGTTGCTGCCATGAAGGAAGCGGTGGCAGCTTCGGGAATAAAACCTGAAGAGATCCTGTCCCTGGCCATTGATACTACTGGTTCGACCGTGGTACCGGTTGATGAAAACCTGCAGCCGCTGGATGACTATTATCTCTGGTGTGATCACCGTTCCAAGAAGGAAGCCGCCCAGATTACTGAAAAGGCTCACCAGGAGGGCCTGGAAGCAATCAACTGGTATGGGGGAACCTATTCTTCGGAGTGGGGTTTTGCCAAAGTACTGCACTGGCTCAGGAACAATCCGGAGAAGAGGGGCCGGATGGCAACAGCGCTTGAGCATTGTGACATGGCTGCCGCCGTCTTGTGCGGGATAGATAATCCTGCAGATGTTCCCCGCAGTATCTGCTCCATGGGGCACAAATGGATGTGGAATGCGGATCTGGGAGGGCTGCCGCCGGCAGGATTTCTGGACGAACTGGATCCCTTGATGCAGGGAATTCGGGACAAATTATCCGGCCGATATGCGACTTCTGACCAGATTGCCGGCAGGTTATGCCCGGAATGGGCCGGAAGGTTGGGGCTGGCTTCCGGTATTCCGGTGCCGGTTGGAGCAATTGATGCCCATTGGGACGCAATTGGAGCGGGAATACGAGTCGGAGATATTGTTAATGTTGTAGGCACCTCAACCTGCATCATGGCCATTGTTAAAGATGGAGGGATGATTCCGGGTGTCTGCGGAGTGGTTAAGGGGTCCATACACCCTGGATATTATGGGATAGAAGCCGGGCTGGCCGCTGTGGGAGACATTTTTGAATCGATAGCCCGGAGGGCGGGGTCTTCTCCCGCAGAGCTGGCTTCAAAAATCGGAAGTTACAGCGCCGGGCAGACCGGGCTCTTGCGCCTTACCTGGGATAACGGGGACAGAAATGTTCTGGTCAATCCCGAACTCAGCGGTATCACCCTGGGTTGGAACCTGACTCACGGTCCGGAGGATGAGTTTTTTGCGGCAATTGAAGGTACCGCCTTCCACAGCCGCATAATCCTGGAGCGGATGATGGAATTTGGAGTCCCGGTTTCAAGGGTTGTCAACGGTGGAGGGATTCCCCAGAAGAATGAGGTACTGAACCAGGTTTATGCCAATGTGTTTAATAAGCCGGTACTGGTTCCGACCCGGGAGGTAACAAGTCTTGGGTCAGCCATTTTTGCCTTCCTGGCGGCAGGCGTGTTTGATTCAGTGGAGTCCGCCCAGGCAGCACTTTGTCCCGGTTTTAGAGTAGTCGAGCCGGAACCCGGAGCCGTTGCTGTTTACGAAAGTCTCTATGAACTGTACAAAAAAGTCTATTTTGGCTTCGGTGACCCTGATGCGGATATTTCAGGATTGTCAGGAGTTCTATCAGAATTAAGAGAGATTGCCGGACAGAATCGATAATATGGCGCTGAGCCAGGTCATCCCAAGGAGAATTGATGCGAGAGATTATGTTGTTGACAGTAGTTATGTTGTGCCTGGTTGGGATTCCTGGATGCGATGGTCCTGTTTCAGCCGAAGTCTCAGAAAATGTCGAAACCGAGGTAATCCCCGGCTGGACAAACATGTTTGACGGAAAAACCCTGGACGGATGGGAAAAAGCCAATTTTGGGGGGCAGGGCAGTATTTCGGTTTCGGATGGTGCCATAGTGATGTACTGGGGGGATGTCCTGACCGGAATAACCTGGAAGAATGAATTTCCGGTTGTTAATTATGAAGTTTCCCTGGAAGCCATGAAGATCCAGGGAAACGATTTTTTTTGTGCCCTGACCTTTCCGATTGATGATACCTATGCCACCCTGATCCTGGGAGGATGGGGTGGAACAGTAACCGGCATTTCCTCAATCTGGGGTATGGATGCCTCGGGAAATGAAACAACCACCATCAGGAAGTATGAACAGAATCAGTGGTACAAAGTACGGCTGAGAGTTACAGCCGACAAACTCACCGCATGGTTGGATGATGAAGTAATTGTGGATATGGATACAGCCGGAGTGGACTTTGATATCCGCCCGGAGGTCAACCTTTCCCGACCGTTTGGTATTGCTGCCTACCAAACCACCTCAGCCCTGAGGAATATTCGCTACAGAAGGCTCGATCAGGCTGATACTGGAAAAGCTTCGGGTTGAGAGGATAGGTGGAGGAGGAATACTTTATTCAAGCCCATTGGGTAGATTAGGATGTAAAGATGAGAACATGCACCGCAGTCCTGGTTTTTTTACTGTCATTTGGTATGGCTGGAGCCGCAGGAAAACAGAAGGTAATCCTTGACTGTGACCTGGGTGATGATATTGACGACGCTTTTGCAGTCGGGCTGATCCTCGCGAGCCCTGAATTTGAAGTACTCGGCCTGGTCATGGATTTTCTGGATACCGGAAAGAGAGCTGAAGTCGCCTGCCGGTTGCTATACGAAACCGGCAGGGAAGATATTCCTGTCGTTGTGGGGAGGAAGACCGGAGAAGGAAAAGCAGCCCAGTTAAAATGGGCCGCAGGGTTTGAGAAAGTGAAGCCGGTTGACGAAGCAGCTGCTGATTTCATTATCCGGAACCTGCGCGAGAATCCAGGTGAGGTAATCCTCTTTACGGTAGGACCGGTGCCGAACATGAAAGATATATTGGAAAAGGACCCCGGGGCTCTTAAACTTGCCAAACGGGTTGTTTCCATGTTTGGATCCTTTTATATGGGTTACGGAAGATCCCCGGTCCCGTCTGCCGAGTGGAACGTGAAGGAAGATGTCAATGCTGCCCAGTCCTTTCTCAGCAGCGGGGTGAATCACCTCTTTGCGGGCCTTGATGTAACCGTTTTTGTAAACCTGGATAGAGGGAACAGGGACCGGCTGACTCAACGCAATTCGCCTTTAACCAATTCCCTGATGGCGCTTTATACCTTTTGGGCAAACCAGCGGGATCCGGAACCTGATCCGATTCTTTATGATGCCGTAGCTGTAGGAATGATCCTCTGGCCCGAACTGTTTACAACCCGCAAGGCCTTTGTGAAGGTTACGGATGAAGGATTCACAGTGCTTGATGAAAGCATGGCTCCCAACTGTGAGATAGGAATGTCGATTAACAAAGAGGAGTTCATCAGGCGGGCCATGGAAAGGTATCTTAAATTTACGAGTGACGATTTGTAGGAGCAATCAGGATAGCTTCAAAATTTGAAATCTAAGATTTGCCGGCAAGTAGGCACCTCTTTAAAGTCAACCGATGCCCTGTCGTGTTTATCAAAAATTTTATCTGTTCCGCCCCTCAATATCGGTTACAGTGAGGGGTATGTTAAAGAAAACTGCAATTTATTTAATATTCGGAGCTTTTATGGTTTTATCCTCTGCTCAATCAGCCGCGGCCACAGCTGACAAATTGGTTGTTCTTTGGACCAGCGGTGATCCTGAGATAGCTGAAAAGGTCTGTTTCATGTATACCCAGAATGCCAAGATCCAGGGATGGTTTGACGAAGTAACCCTGGTTGTCTGGGGTCCTTCCGCCAAATTGCTTTCCGAAAATCCTGATCTCAAGAAAAGCGTAAAGTCTATGATGGAGGACGGAATCAAGGTGGAAGCCTGCATTTCCTGCGCCGATATGTACGGGGTGGCAGGAGATTTGCGGGATTTGGGGATTGATGTGAAAGGGATGGGGGTCCCGTTGACTGGTTATCTCAAGTCAGGCGCAAAGGTCCTTACTTTTTGATTCAGTGGTTTCGGCATTTTGCCAGAGATTAGAGGCGGGCCTACTGTTTGCGTTTGCAGAGAGTAGGTGCAGGAAAATCATAGGATCACTGCAGGGGCAATTCATGAATTACCCCTGCAGCCCTTTCAGTCAAGTCTTTTACCTCGGCCCTTGACCCGGAAATGGGGGGGCGATTATTTACATCTCCTTGATCTTGAGGTTGCGGTACCAGATTGGATTTCCATGGTATTGGAGGCCGATTTGGCCTTCTCTTTTAATGGATCCGAGAGGATGTTTGAATTTATTCTTGGTACCGTTCGGATTCAATCCTGGTTCAGTCCACTGGTCGATATCTGCGTCATTTACCAGTTTTCCGTTCAACAGCACATAGATTTTATTGTGGTCACAAATAATCGTGTAGTGATTCCATTCACCGGTAGGCTTAACATTGATGGTCCGGGGAGGACGCATGTTGTAAAGCGATCCGACTGATCCGGCGTAGGCTCCATCATTAGAGTCGTGGACCTGGATTTCGATGCAATTGTGCAGCCATTCACTGGTTCCGACTTCATTTGACCAGATGAAAACCCCGCTGTTTCCATTTTCAGGAACCTTGAATTCAAGGTCCAAAATAAAGTTACCATAGGTTGCTTTGGTCCAGATATCGCCTCCGTGCTCTACATCGTTGGACTGCAGGACTCCTTCTGCATATGTCCAGGCGGCTTTATTGTACTGGGCATCTGATAGATCCGCCGCGAAGAGGGGCTTCCATCCAGTAGGTTTCAGTGATGAAGCTACCTTGTTGAAGTAGGTGACACATTCCCGCATTTCCGGCACAGAATTGAGCCAGTTATATTCATATTCGAAGGCGAATACCCCGTGGAAATTCTGCCGATCCAGTTCACCCAGGACCGCGTCCACATCAGCTTTTCCGGTCCCCCATATTACGTCGTGAGCTTCTTTGATGCCGAACTCATTGAGGTCCTTCATGTGAATGCTGATGATCTTACCTTCCAGCTTCCGCAGGGCTTCCACCGGACTGATGCCGGAGCGCATGAAATGACCGACATCAACACAAGCCCCAATTCCGGGATCACGGCCTTCAAGGGCTTTAAGGGTAATATCGGGATTCCAGTAGGTTGAGGGTTCCGGGTGGTTGTGGATGGCAATATTAATCCCATACTCTTTGACCAGTGCTTCAACCATATCCATGTTTTCAGCCTTGGGCTCAGCCAGGATTGTCTCAATGCCCATTTCCCTGGCAAAATCAAAAAGCTTTCTGGCTTCTGCTTCCGAAGTGTTTACGTCACATACCCCCATATTCACCAGGGTAATGTTGGCATCGGCCAGCTTCGATTTCACAGCAGCTTTGGCGATATCATCCATTTCGATAAAAGGAGTATTCGGCCAGGGCCCTCCCAGCTTATGACCTGGCCAGACTTCAAGCCAGTTGAGTCCCAGGGAGTGAACTTTTTCAACAGCTTCAAAGAAGGTAAATTCTTTAAAAGTGTAGGTCTGTACTCCCAGGCGCCAGTCCTCATGGGGATCGGTAACCGGATGGTCGGTAGGAATCGGGAGAACGCTTTTTTCAGCTGCGAACCCGAAACCGGAAGCCAGCATAATGACAATTGCAGCGATTAGGGTAATTTTTGGTTTCATCTTAACTCCTGTTATTCAAGAAAACTGTAATTGAAACTAATTTTATATTTTTGCAGAAGATCAGTATAAGCTCATATCACACAGGATGACAGGGGGAAATCAGGAATTTCGCATTAAGTATTGTGCCTGCGGAACAGCATTAAGTAACCTCTGCAGATGCCGGGGCCGGTTTGCGGCAGCGGTTGTACGTTTCCTGGGCGCTTATTTTCCGATCACATAGGCTGGGCGGCGTAATAACCCTTTTTATAACGTATTGTCAGGTTGCTTGGCCTTTGTTTCCCTTTGGCAACACGGACTTCAAGTTTTCTGAATTTTCCGTCTCTGGTTTTGTTCCGGGGAGTGTAAGTAATGCTGTACTGGCTCCGAAGTTCTTTTTCGATTTTATCAAAAGCTGCTTCCATCTCGATATCTGAAACCGGAAAGTAAACCCTTCCTCCGGTTTCTTCGGTCAGACGTTTCAGGATTTTGATGCCATTCTTGCTTCTGGCAGGGTCCAGCCGATTGGATCCTATTGCATACAGGCTGGTCTCCGCCAGTTGAGCCATGTTAACAGCTTCCGCCAGGGTATGTTTGCTGTGGAGGTCATCACCATCTGATACAAGGATCATTGTCTGGCGCATTTTCTTTTCAGACATTTTTTCCTGTGATACCAGGAATACGGCATCCAGCAGCGCGGTCCCGCCACCTGCCCTGAGTTCTTCAATATCCTTTACGATTTCGGTAGGCTTGTTCGTAAAATCATGGATCATGGAGACGCCTTTGTCGAATTCAACCAGCATCGCTTCGTCTCCGTACCTCATGACCGAGCGCATGAAATTTGTTGCCGCTTCCTTTTCAAAATCCAGCCTCATCTTTACACTGGAGCTGGTATCCATGAGCAGGCCGATGCGCAGGGGTTGATCGGTCTCCTGGGAGAATTGTTCTATTTCTTGGACCTTTCCGTCTTCGTATATAATGAAATCTTCTTTTTGCAGGTCTGTGACAAACCTGCCATTCTGGTCCAGGACAGTAACCAGTACATTTACCGCGTCTACAGCGATTCGGAAGCGGGATTCTTCCTGGAAACCGGATGTGAATATCAGACAGAACAATGACAAGGAAATAACAGATATTTTTCGCATTCTATATAATTTAACCGATCGTGTATCCTGGAAACAAACCAGTTGTCAGTAATATTGTATTTTATTTTTAAAAAAACATACGGAAAAACAGATCCGGGAGCTTTTCACGCAAGATTTAAAGGAACAGGGTTGGTTGCCGGAGACCCGGTTATTTAAAAGGAGTTGAACATGGACTCACCTTCACAGAAACAGATCCAGGAATTCATGGGAAGAGAATATAGTTGGAATTTTGAAGCTGGAGAGTGTAACTTTCTAATGCATTTACTGGCCCATCTGGTCCAGGAAAATCCGGAGCTTAAAGTGGGCAAGGATGGCAAAACCGAGAAACTCAATTATCAAAGCATACGCACAATTGTCCTGCTCAATGAAAAATTAAGCAGGCAATTCCAGGCCCGGGCCGGAGAGTGTTCCGTGGTGATGGGTGGACCTGACACGTCTACGGAAAAAGTCCAGTGACCCAGAGTGCTTTCCCTGGACTGAGCCGTGTTTTGTTTCCAGTCCATTTGATAATTCTGGATCGAGATTCCGGGTTCCCAGGAACCGGGTATTGAGGTATTATTACAGTCGATATTTATAACAGGAGCCGACGGTTATGGGAAACAAGATTGGAATACTAGGTGTAGGAAAAATGGGGGGGATTCTGCTGAACGCGTTTCTGAAGCAGGGCCTGGCCGATAAAAACAGCGTAAGAGGCACTGTCCTCTATGAGGAGCTGGGTGAAGAATTGACCCGGGAATACGGCATCCCCATCGGGACAGACAACAGGTCAGTGGCGGAATGGGCTGACATTATCCTGTTCTGTGTGAAACCAAAGACAGTGTCCAAGCTGGTGAAGGAAATTGCTCCTGTAGTCGATGCCGGAAAAATGATCATCTCAGTGGCGGCATCAGTGCGGACCTGTGATTTTGAAAAAGATCTTCCTGAGGGTATTCCGGTGGTCCGGGCCATGCCCAATACGCCATGTTCGGTAAACTGCGGGATGACGGCTATCTGTAAAGGGGCTTACGCCTCCGACAAGCACATAAAGATTGCCGTGGAGATGTTTGATCTGGTTGGGAAAACCGTTGTCCTGGAAGAAGACCTGTTTGATGCTGTTACCGGAATGTCCGCCAGCGGACCTGCCTATATTTACATAATTCTGGAGTCCCTGGCTGAAGCAGGTGTAAAGGTTGGACTTCCCCGGGATGTGTCAACCATGCTTGCCGCGCAGACTGCCCTCGGGGCATCCAAGGTTGTGCTGGAGACGGGCAGCCATCCGGCTTTGCTAAAGGACGCGGTTACCACTCCTGCCGGATGCACTATTGACGGAATACTGGAACTTGAAGAAGGAAAGCTCAGGGTAACCCTTATCAAGGCGGTAGTCAAAGCCGTGCAAAGGGCCAGTGAACTTGTTAATGGGTGATTGTATCTAATCTTGAGAATACGCGAAAAATCCCTGGATTTTATAGATGGTAAATAAAACCATAAAAAGGATATTGTAATGAGGAAGGAAATTACCTTTGCCTTGGTTCTCCTTGGTCTGCTTCTTACCGGAACGGCCCAGAATGATAAAGAGAAAGTTCCCGCCAAACCAATTCAATTGACGGTTTCAGCCGAATTTGAAGGCAGCAATACCATTGGCCACCTGCAATGGAGGGACATGTCTGATAATGAACTTGGTTTTGAGATATACAGGACCCAGGGATCTGAGGAGTTCCAACCCATTGCCCGGGTTGGAGCTGATACCGACAACTACAAAGACACTGTCGGAAAGTATGTTACAGGAGCGTATACCTACAAAGTATATCCTTTCAACCTTGCCGGAAAAGGGGAGCCTTCCAACGAATACACCGTCTGGTTCTAATCCTGACCGAAATCTCCAGGGGAAAAATGCAGCTGCTCTTATTTGATATAGATGGTACGCTTGTGAATACCGGAGGGGCAGGGTCACGAGCTATGACAAAGGCCTTCAGTGAAGTATGCGGTGTCAGCGATGCTTTCCAGTCGTTCTCCATGGCCGGCATGACTGATCCTCTGATTCTTGAAAAAGCGGTTGCGGTTGCCGAGGCTCAGGGCATGAAGCTCAGCTGCAATCACGAAGATGTATACAGCGCCTATATTGAATACCTGCGGGAAGAGCTCCAATCCGGCAACCGTCCTTATCGGGTGCTTCCGGGGGTTACTGCCCTGCTTGAAGAACTGAAGGACTGTAAGGAGGTAAGCCTGGGCCTGGCAACTGGTAATATTGCGGAAGGCGCCAGGGTTAAGCTGGAGTACGGTAAAATCTCTCATTATTTCGGCTTTGGAGGTTATGGATCTGATCATGGGAACAGGACCCATGTTGTAAAACAGGCCGTTAGGAGAGGTTCTGAATATGTCTCTCCTGCAACTGTTAGCAGATCAGTGGTTATCGGGGACACTCCCCGGGATATCATCCACGCCAAAGAAGCCGGGGCTGCCGTGATAGCGGTTGCTTCCGGATTCCATTCCAGGGAGACCCTGGCGGATTATGCCCCTGACCTGCTGCTTGACTCGATGGAAGACTGCATAGCTTTCAAGCAGTTTCTGGCGATAGCATAACCAGGATCATTTGGACTTGCACAAGGAAGATTTCATTGAAGTATCTCTATATTCTGAAAATCGGGACGACTTTTCCTTCTATCCTTAACCGGTTTGGAGATTTTGATAAGTGGACCATTTCATCTCTTAATCCAGGATCAATGCCGGTCAGGGTCGTGGATATTGAGCACGGATCAGAGCCTCCTCCGCTTGAAAAATGCCTTGGCGTTGTGATTACCGGATCACATGACATGGTAACCGATAATTTACCGTGGAGCCTCAGGGTTGAAAAATGGCTGCCTTCACTGGTCCGGGCGGAAATACCATTACTTGGAATCTGTTATGGGCACCAGTTACTGGCTCGTGCCATGGGTGGTGAAGTTGGCTACCATCCTTCGGGCATTGAGACCGGAACAGTTAAGCTGACCCTTTTATCATCCTGCAAGGAAGATCCGTTGTTCTCATCCCTGCCGGACAATTTTCTGGTTCATGCTGATCATTCACAAACCGTGACCAGTCTGCCACCTGGAGCAGTGGGCCTGGCATATACAGGCCGGGAAGCCAACCACGCCTTCCGGATTGGACCTAACGCCTGGGGGCTTCAGTTCCATCCTGAGTTTACTTCCGAAATCATGCGCATGTATATCTCGGAGCAGGCGAAGAATCTTCACCTGGCAGGACTTAACGTTTCCGATCTTCTGGCAGGCATAAGAGAGACATCGATATCACGGGGGATTATGGAGAAGTTTTGCCTGATAGCGGCCCGAACCGGAGATGGGGCCTCACCTGAAATTTGACCCTTAACGTAAGGTGGAGCTTTCGGCTCCATATCCATCAGGACTGAAGAAGTGCCATTGAGAAAGCAGGATATTGTGACTGCGATTGATCCGTTGTTATATTCATCTTTGATATGGATGGATTGGACTAAATGGACTGAGTGGATCAAATACGGAATGAGGGATTTGCCGGAAATAGTTTTGGCAAGTGGATACAAACCTCCCTTCGAACTGCTTCATGCCCTCCATGTATCTTTAGGTGGTTCCTTTGCGCTCGAAGTGTTACCTATGTCCTGATCGCACCGCCGCCAGTACAATCGTCAATTGTCAGTCAACAGTCAATTGGAAGGGCTGATTCCTGATACTTCACCCTTTTTTATTCTCACCTTCCCTGATAACATGCAGAAGGAGATCAACCAGGAATAAATGGAGATAGATTCAATGAAGAACAACGGTTTACGACACTTTATCAATTTCCTTAAGACCGTGCCTGCACTACTCGTTTTAACCAATGGATTTGCTTTTCCGACTGATATTGAAAAGTCAGGAAAGGCCCTGACCTTTGAAGATATGATGGGATTCAGGGTAATTGAGGATCCCGTGATATCTGAAAACGGTCAAATAATTGCTTTTACAGCCAGGCCTGACCGGGGTAATCCAGAAGTAGTGGTTTCCACGCTGGAGGATGGAAGTACCATCAAACATATCCTCGGAAGCAAGCCATTGATTTCCAGTGATTCCAGGTGGGTTGCCGCTGAAATGGAAATTGACCTCGTAATGTCAATAAAGGAAAAGGATGCCAAACCTTCGCTAAAGAAAGGGATGCTGCTTCTGGACGTAATCCGTCGTTCCTGGGAGGAAATAGAAGAGGTAAAGAATTTTGCTTTTTCAAAAGACGGCCGCTGGCTGGCTTATCAAAAATTTCCTCCCGAAGTTGATAATAAGGAGACTGAAAACAGGGAAAAGGGCGGAGGAAAGGAGGGGAAAGACACTAAAGTAAAATCTTCCACTCTGGTCCTGAGAGACCTCCAGTCAGGGAAAAAGTATTTTTCAGAAGACGTGGAGTCATACAGTTTTGATCCCCAGTCAAATTATCTGGCATTTTCACGAACCGGGGGTGAGGATGAAACAGCAAACGGAATTTACTGCCGCAGCCTTGGAGATAATCCAGAAAAAGAGTCTTCGATACAGATCCTGCCTGGAGGAGATTTTTCCAGCCTGACCTGGATGAAGGATGAAAGTACCCTGGCTTATGTTGCAGGCATGGAGGGGGGAGATACCTACAGCCTGCAGATCTGGCGAGGGGGATCCGGCAAATCGGGAGAGGTAGCCGGTATTCCCGAAGGATGGTATGTCCCACTGAAGAACAGGCTGGCATGGGCGGATGATTCTACCCGGCTTTATTTTGGCCTCAAGCCTGATTCAGACAAAGATTTCATTGCTGAAAAAGGAAATGAGGAAAACTCGCAAAAAACAGGACAGGTGACAAAAGAAGAATCAGGGGAAAAGGAACCGCCGGTTATTACCGGAGAGGATATAAAAAACGCCTTTAATATTGAGACGCTGCTTAAGCAGAAGGAAATGGATGTCTGGCACTGGAATGATCCCAGGATAGTAAGCAACCAGAAAAAGCGGTGGAATGAGGAGAAAGACAGGGTATTCATGGCTACAGTGAGCCTTGAGAACCTCAACAATGTTATTCAGCTGGCAGATCTTGAAGTTCCTGAAGTATCAGTGTTCCAGGGGGGTAGGTATACCATCGGAAAGTCCCAGGTTCCTTACCTGAAGATGATTACCTGGGAAGGGGCTTTCTATGATCTCTATGTTATTGAACTGGCAACTGGCAAGAAGGTGAAGATAGCTGAGAAAACGATGGGGGACTTTTCAATTTCGCCCTCGGGAGAATACGCTGCCTATTATAAGGATGGAGACTGGTATATGTATTGGGCAGGTTCTGGCTCAACCCGGAATCTGACCTCCTCGCTTGATGTCAGTTTTGCTGACGAGCTTCATGATTACCCAAGTGTTGTACCCGGATACGGGTCAGCCGGATGGCTGGAAGACAGTTCAGCTGTTTTTATATATGATCGTTTTGATATCTGGCTTTTTCCGGCTGATGGAGGAGCTCCGGTAAACCTAACCCAGGGTAGGGGGAGGCAGCAACAAATGACTTTCCGGATGATCAGGACTAATCCGGAAGAAAAGGCATGGAAAAAGGGAACAGAGATACTGCTTTCTTCCTACCGGGACAAGACCAAGAATTTCGGATTTTATTCCTTCAATCCCAATAAGCCGGGAATTTCCAGGTTGCTTGAGGAGAATAAAAAATTCAGCTTTGTTGCCAAGGCTGAGAAATCTGAGACCCTGGTTTACACCAGGGAAGATTACCGTGAGTTTCCCGACATCTGGGTTTCCGGGCCTGAATTTTCCGGAGCCCGAAAGGTTTCTGATGTCAATCCACAGGTTGCCGATTTTGCCTGGGGTGAGGCTGAACTGGTTGAATGGAGCAGCCTTGATGGTATCCCGCTCCAGGGTGTGCTTATCAAACCTGGAAATTATGAAGAGGGGAAAAGGTATCCGGTGCTGGTGTATTTTTATCGTTTTTTCTCACAGAGGCTGCATGAATTCAATACCCCGGTAATTAATCATCGCCCCAGCTTTCCTCTTTATGCCAGCAACGGGTACGCAATTTTTCTTCCTGACATCAGGTTCGAGGTGGGACATCCCGGATTTTCCTCTACAAAATGTCTGGTTCCAGGCGTTCAGAAGCTGATTGATATGGGAATAGCCGATCCTGAGGCCATAGGTCTGCATGGGCACTCCTGGAGCGGATACCAGACCGCGTTCATCGTAACTCAGACTGATTTGTTCGCTGCCGCGGTGGCAGGGGCACCTGTGTCGAACATGACCAGTGCCTATGGCGGAATTCGCTGGGGAACAGGCCTGTCCCGGCAGTTCCAGTATGAAAAAGATCAGAGCCGCATCGGAGGAAGCCTCTGGGAGTATCCAGAGCGATATATTGAGAATTCTCCCCTGTTTTTTGCAGACCGGATCAATACCCCGCTGCTGATCATGTTCGGTGACCAGGATGATGCGGTTCCATGGTACCAGGGCATTGAGCTGTACATGGCGATGCGCAGGCTGGAAAAAGACGCGGTATTTCTCCAGTACAGGGGTGAACCTCACCACCTGAAAAAGTATCCAAACCGTCTAGATTACGCCATCAAAATGAAAGAGTATTTTGATCATTACCTGAAAGGCGCCGAAGCTCCGGGATGGATAACAGAAGGGGAACCTTACCGGGGAGATTAGACTGTGGCCTGTCCCTTTCTATCTCGGACTTCTCAAATCTCACTTCTCAGTTCCGGTGAATGTTGTATTATTTTCCCAGTTGTTTTAAACTGTGACCTCAAAAGACAGCGGGAGTAATTCAGTGGTAGAATGTCAGCTTCCCAAGCTGGACGTCGCGGGTTCGATCCCCGTCTCCCGCTCCATCTTGAGGAGGGTCCATCTCTTCCTGAATCAGTCCGGAGGTTTTGTTTCCTGTAACTGGATCTCATAATGGAGCCTACCAGTTCCAGTTCGTATCCCTGGCCGGCCTTACCTGCAGTTCAACATTGATATACAGGATGGTGTCTGAATTCATGCCGTAGGGACCCTGTATAACTTCCTCTCCCTTGTTATTGAATGCCAGGGAACAGCCGATACAGTTCCAGCCTTTCCATTCCCCGTCATCAATTGTTCCAACATTGCTTACCCTTATAACCCACACTTTGAATATCCTGCAGATGGGTTCATACGCATTTTGCCAGGTAGTCCTGTAGGGATCAGTTTCATAATCATGATCAAGGGGCATTGCCCAGGCGGAAGGAGACAGGATTATGTAGGCCCCCATGTAACCCAGCGATTTTGACAACGTGTACTCTACGGCGTTGGCATCGGCACAGATCAGTCGTCCCAGTGTGCCACGTTCAGTCGATAATCAAGTGTCTCGGGCAACAGGGCTATTTTTGCCCTGTTTTCTGAAGCCTCTCTGATCTTTTTTGCCGCAATAGACAGGTTAAGTTCAGGCTGTCCGCCTTCGACATTTGGCAAGCTTATAGCTTCGCATCTGTGATGAAAGACTCCCCGGTTTCTCTGCTGTTGCCGCATGAAATCATGAATATGAGAATAATCAAAATTGATACTGGCCGGTACTTTTTTTAACCTGCCAGATTTTATCCTGCCGGCAAAGGTAAAAAAGAACCTTGCCGGATTGAGGACGGTCGCCCCGGAGTCGCGCCAAAGAGTTTTTGCATTAATCTTCGCAGTTGTCGTAATTGTTCTACATTCGCTTTACAGACTGGAAATACTTGAGTAAGAATATAGAGATGAAGAAGATTGCCTCTATCCTTGCCGTTTATTTATCAGTATGCACATTTATTTATGGAGAAGGCATTAAAATGCCGCTCCGCGATGTGTTTGAAATAAATTCCGTATCTTCTCCTGAACTTTCACCACACGCCCGTAAGGTCCTCTATTTGGTTGAAGAAACCGACTGGGAAGAGAATGTCTATCGCCGTCAGGCCTGGCTTGCTGAAACCAAAACGGGGGAGAAGAAACAACTGACCTTTGACAAGAATGGGGTAGGTTCACTGGGATGGAGCCCAGACGAAAAATATATCAGTTTTACCGCCAGCCGCGGAAAAGATGCAAAGACACAGGTCTGGATTATGCCCGCGGACGGGGGAGAAGCCAGGGTGGTTACTGCTTCACCGACAGGAGTGAAATCCTATCGATGGTGCCCGATGAGTCTGGCAATTGCCTATACTGACACCGATGATCTGGAAAAAGAGCGGAAAAAAAGGGAAGAGGTTTATGGCGCTTTTGAGTTATTTGAAGAAGAGCTTAATCCAAACCGTCTTAGGGTCCAGAAAATTGAAGGTGGGGATCCGGTGACCCTCGTATCCAGGGATGAACTGCACGTAGGAGGGTTTGAATGGAAGCCTGATGGAACGGCCATTGCTTTTTCAGCCTCTCCTATAGCACTGCTTAAGTCCTCAATTGATTCCGATATTTTTACAGTTGATGTAAAAACGAAAAAGATTAGTCACCTGGTGAAGCAACCTGGGCCCGATTCGTCTCCGATCTGGAGTCCGGATGGCAAGAAGATTGCCTTTTTAACCTCTGCGGGAAAACTTGAAAAATCTTATTTTCTGAATACCATGATCGCTGTTATCCCGTCTGCAGGAGGGGAAATAAGAATAATTAATCCTGATTTTGACGAGGATGCATCCCTGCTGCGATGGTTTGACCGGGGTATCTATTTCAGCTCCATGACCGGAGTTGGATCTCACCTGTTCAGCTCGACGGAAGAGGGAGAAATAAAGCAGTTGACCAAGGGGCCATTAAGCAATAATTCTTCTTTCAGTTTTTGCGTGGAAGGTCGAAATGCTGCTTTCCTTTGCTCCGATGCCGAAAACTTTACGGAAGTTTGCTTCAGCAGCCTGGAGGAGTATTCTCCAGTTAAATTGACTAATTACGGGGAACAGCTTAAATCTTATGAACTGGCTGGAAAGGAAATGGTTACATGGAAGAGCCAGGACGGAACAGAGATCAATGGAGTTCTGATTACACCTGCCGACTTTGATCCATCACTTAAATATCCCCTGTTTGTAGTAATCCACGGCGGCCCGACCGGAGTTTCCCGACCTTCGAAATTTATCAGGAACAACCGATACTATCCGATTGAGCAGTTCTGTGCCAGGGGCGCAGTTGTACTTATGCCCAATTACCGGGGTTCAGCCGGTTTTGGAGAGGCGTTCAGGTCCCTTAATTACAGGAACCTGGGAGTGGGAGACTACCAGGATGTGATCAGCGGAGTTGATTCACTGATTGAAAAAGGATTCGTGGATCCTGAAAAGGTTTGCTCCATGGGATGGAGCCAGGGCGGGTATATCAGTGCTTTTATCACCACATTCTCAGACCGTTTCCGGGCTGTAAGTGTCGGTGCCGGAATAAGTGACTGGGTGGATTACTACTATCGCACCGACATCACTCCTTTCTGTCCCCAGTACCTGGGTGCGACTCCCTGGGATGACCCTGAGATATATTCCAGGACCAGCCCGATGACCTACATTAAAACTGCCCAGACTCCCACCTTGATCCAACATGGTTCTGATGACGCAAGAGTTCCCATCAATAATGCCTACAAGCTTTACCGGGGACTTCAGGACAGGGGGGTCCCGGTAAAATTTGTGATTTACAAAGGATTCGGCCACGGTATCAGTAAACCAAAGGAGCAGCTGGCCGTGTTGACCCATAACTGGCAATGGTTCAGCCATTGGGTATGGGGAGATGAAATGGGAGAAGCGCTGCTGGATCCTTTATGGGAGGAGAAGGAATAAGTGAACGGATTTTCCAGGCCATGCCGGAGCTTAAGGACGTTCGATCAAATGTAATAAAATGGTGATATATGAAAATCCATGCTCAAAAATATTTTTGTCTGCTACTGGTTGGGCTCTGGACAGTATCCTGTTCCTCACTTGAGATTAACCGGGGGGCGAAAGATAGCGGAGAACTTCCCTACATTCCGGTAATGGTGGATTCAGGCCCTTCAGTTTCGGTGAATGGTGAGGTAGTGGAAGATGAAGAAATAGAAATTCAGGCCGCCTTGCAGGAGCAGGAGGTCATGGATGAATTTGTAAGGAAATACCACGCTGTTCCTGGTGAAGGTTTCTGGCAGCATTCCTTTGAGGGAGAAATCCCTATGGATCAACTGCTGAAATGGACGGTTTACAGGGTGGTTTGGTCGCGTCTGGCACAGGAAATGGCAGTCGAGTACGGGCTTCGTTCTTCCACAGGGCTTGAGGACAAAAAAGAAAAACTCCGGGAGGAAAATAAGCGGAGGCTGGAACTGAAGAATAAAGGGGAGGAGATATTCGGCCCTGATCAGTATTCTCTTAAGGATTTTTATCAGCTTGATGAACAGTCGCTGGAGCTTGCCCTCATTCAGATTCTGGAAAGCAAGGAGATCCTCCGTGATGAAGGCAGAGGAAGGGACCGCCGTATTTACAGGATTGACCGAATGAAAATGGCCTTCCGGCAACTGATTGAAGATAAGATGAAGTCCTGCGAGGTAAAGGTCAATGAGGCCTCTTTGAAGGAGTTGATTTCTCCTGAACTTCCTTCCCGGTAAAACTTTACGGAGGTGCTCTGGAAAATTAAGTATAATTTTCCAGACGAGTGATTAGCTGGCAGCAGGCCGGGTATGTTTTGCCCGTGGAACTGGGATGTAATGTGAATCCGCAGCCATTTGCCGGGATTATTCAAGCATATACAGCCCCAGACAATGAGAGATCAGGGATAGTTGAAATCAGAGGATATCATCCAAATTAGGAATTGATTATGTTTAAGAATATTTTTGTAATAGTTTTTTGCATGACAGTATTTGTTTCCTGCAGCCCAGACCAGGGTGCCGAAACTCCTGAAGTAATGGGTACACAAGTTGATGTCGTACCAAATCTGGTTCCCCAGGATTTGCTGGATAACCCGGAACAGTATGTAGGACAGACAGTGACCCTGACTGGTACCGTACAGCATGTGTGTGAAGTTACGGGGAAAAGAATGTTTCTTTCAGGCCAGGACAATCCTGAAAAAACCTTCAAGGTTACAGCAGGAAGGGGAATTGGGGAATTCCCCATAGCTTTGAATGGCAGTGATGTGACAGCCAGGGGAGTAGTCAGGGTTCAGAAGATAGACCAGGCCTACCTGGATAACTGGGAAACAGAACTGAACACGGGAGTAAAACCGGAAGCCGCTCATCAAGGTCATGGTTCGGAAGGTGAAGAACATGATTCCGCGGAAGAGGGAGCCCGCTCTCAATTGAACAATATGCGTGAGGCCCTTGCCAAAAGCGGCAAAGATCAGTTACTGTTTTATTCCCTGGAAGCCACAGATTATTCAGAGAAAATCTAGTGCTGACATGTGTTAGCCTGGTAAAGGCATCAGCCTCAAATTGTTAATATCCCGCACCCTCCGCCTTGGGTGCGGTTTTTGATATGGAAGTAGCTTTTTGCGAATTAACTGGTATAAATTAAACAGATCCCTGCATCGGGACCTGGGGTACTTTTTTTTCGGAATGATAATTATTTATGCCCTTTCCGGTATTGGCATGAACCACCTCGACGATTGGAATCCCAGGTACACTGTGGAGACAAGAGAGGCAGCCTGGGATGGACCAGATCTCCTGAATCCGATGGACGAGGATCAGGTTTTAGCTGTCCTGGACCAGTTCGGGGAGAGGGAAGGTTATAAGAAACACTATTCCTCCGATCCGGGAAAAGTGAAGGTTTTCATTAAAAACGGAACGGTGATGATTGACCTGAATTCGGGCTTATGCAAGCTTGAGAAGCTGAACCGAAGGCCCTTGTTTTTTCAGTTGACCTTCCTGCACTATAACCCCAAACATTTCTGGACCTGGTTTTCGGACCTGTTTGCTGCCTCACTTATGCTTATTGCCATTACCGGGCTTTTCCTTCTTAATGGGAAAAGAGGGCTGGCAGGAAGAGGCGGAATCCTGACCGGAATCGGAATCCTGATACCACTGGTGCTTTTAATTCTCTATCTGTAAGCCTTGGTTGTGGATTTTATGCCGCTGAATCAATGTGAGGTAGAAGCAGGAGAGAATACAGGCTCAGTTTACGATACCGATGGTCATTTTGCCGGGATTAAGCATAATGTTAGCCACTATTATCACACTGGTACTGGTGCTCCGACCCTTTACATAATCGAGGCTGGCTTGGGACACTTCCTCCGTCACTAATAAACCCCTTTCTCCAGGATTGAGCATGAGATTTTACCTCCTGTTTTCACTCCGGGGCGGAATTATTCCACCCCAAAGGTACGATAATCAATCCTGCGGTCCCTTGAGGATATCACCTGGCAGCAAGTGTGGGCTTAAAGAGTCCATTCAATCATGTGTCGCCCGCTTTCCAGGATAAGCGCCCCGGGGGCTGCTGGTGCTCCATTGACTGAGACAGCTGAGGTATCAACTGGAATAACTACTTCGGCCTCAGTCCCAACCGGCACATAGGTTTCGATCCGCACAATCCCCTCTCTTTTTTCCCAGCTGACCAGGATTCTGCCATAGGGAGTTTCCTTTTCGGTTTTTGCCCAGGTCATTTCTTGCGGCATCTGGGGATCAATCAGGAATTTTTTGTAACCCGGAAATCCATACAGGGGCCTGATGGCACCCGGCGCCTGGTAGAACCAGGAACCGATGCCATTAAAACAGTTGTGGATCCTGCTTCGTTCACCGTTCCAGTGCTCCCAGGTAGTGGTGGCACCATTCTCCAACATATGGAGGTATCCTGGATACCCCGGGGTTTTCAGCATGGAGTACATCAGGTCGGCAGAATGGCTGGTTATGGCCCATTCTGTCATTACCGGAACACCTACCAAGCCCGTTGCCAGGTGCCCGCTGTTTTTTTCAGATATATTTTTGCGCAGGTTATCCGTAACCTCGGATTCCAGTTCCTCAGGAACAATGCCGGCAATCAGCGGGAATGCCAGTTCTGTCTGGTCTCCGTCAGCGTAGATGCCCTGGTCTTCATGGTAATAAGTCTGGTGAACGAGGATTTTCAGTTTTTCTTTTTCAGCCCTGTATCCGGCAGCATCTGCTTCCTTACCCAGTACCGAAGCGATTTTTTCCATGGTATCCAGGCAGACAACGATATAACAATTGGCAATCAGGCCTATGGATTCAGGATTTTTATCGTCTATTCCATCCGGTGAAGCCCAGTCCCCCAGGTACCAGGCCCGGTAATCGGTTTCGGGCCAGGGTGTAAGCAATCCTTCCGGTGAATATTTATCTACATACCCCAGCCACTTTTTCATCACTGGGTAATTGTTTTCCAGGACTTCCAGGTCCTGGTAATTTTTATAAGTATTCCAGGAAGCAGTGATTATAAAACCGCACCAGTAAGGTCCTCCTCCAGCCGGATAAGGATTCGGCGCGGTGTGGGGCATTCCACCATCAGGCCTGACACAGTCAGCCCAGTGGTCCAGCCATGTTGAGTATAAAGGGCCCAGATTGAACATGGTCTGTGCGGTCGGGGTTGAGGCATTGCCGTCCCCCCCGTATCCCAGGCGTTCAATCTGGGGGCAGTCCACCAGGTACCCCCCCAGGGAAAGACAGCGCAGGGTATAGAGAATCATGTCATGAATCCTGTTCATATCCTGGTCGGAGCTCTTAAAAGAAGAGGAAATTTTGTAATCTGTATGGATCAGGTAGGCCTTTACTGAATCCATTGCCGGCTTTTCACGCAGGCCTTTTATTGTCATATAGCGAAAACCGTGATAATTAAAGCGGTTGCGGAATGACTGTCTTTCCTTTGGGCCTGCTATATAAATATCCTGCTGATTGTGGATTTTCAGTGATCCATCTTCAAGAAAGAAATCAGCAAACTCCATTGTGATTTCCTGCCCGGTTTTCACTCCGCTGAAATTGATCTCTACCCAGCCAGTAAGATTTTTGCCAAAATCAACCAGCCAGGTGTTTTTACCCTTGAATTCCCGGACCTCTACAGGCAGGATTGTTTCCCTGATCCGGTTCAGTTCCGCTTTCTGCGGTACCGACAGCCTTTCGGGAATGGTAACTAATGCGGCATCGGGCCAGCTGCTGTCGTCCAACTCAGGGGATGCGAACTCATCAATGGCTTTTCTGGCATCTACTTTTTCTCCGCCATATTGGCCGGAATGCCAGGTTCCTATTCTTGTGATTTCACTGGGACGGGCTTTCCATCCTGTTCCGGTGGATACTATGGTGTCCCACTGCCCCGAGTTCTGCATCTCCAGTTGGGCTTTGACAAGTGGACCGGGGTAGTCTACCCCTGGAAGTCCATCGTGGAACCAGCCTTCACCCAGCCATATTGCCAGAGTGTTAGGCCCTTCTTTCAGGAGAGATGATACGTCATAGGTAATAATGAATGTTCTTTTGTCCATCTGGGAAACCGCAGGTGTCAGAACCGAATCATCAACCTTCTGGTTATTGATATAGGCTTCATGATATCCCAGGGAATTAACATGCAGAAAGGCTTTGCCGGTAAGTCCGACAACCTTAAAATTTTTCCGCAGCTGGGGAAAATCAGGATTTCCGTCCGCGGTGGAAAGTCCGATATATTCAGCCTGCCAGTCTTCTTTCTCAAGGAGACCTACCGAAAATCTGGCGGCACTGCTCCATTCTGAAGGGGTTCCATTTTCATCCCAGGTGCGGACCCTCCAGTAGACCAGGCTTCTTGAGGACAAAGTGGAACCGTGCCAGCGAATCATGATGCTTTCTTCAGATTCAACTATTCCGGTGTCCCATAGGTCACCAGTTCCATCGTCCAGCAGGACCGGACTGGAGGCGGCCATGATCTGGTAAGCCGTCTGCCTGGCGCCATTTATTTCCGAACCATTTTTCCAGCTTAAACGGGGTGCTGTAGTGCCTATTCCCAGCGGATCGGCAAGGTTTTCACAAAGGAGGTCACCCGGGATCAGGTTCGCTTGACGGTCTGCCCTGCACCCGGTCAAAAAGAATAATATTATGAGAAACACATTTTTTCTGATCATTATTTCTATGATCACTCCCCGCCCGGACTAATGCAACCAGATAAGGGAAAAAAGTGGGGGAGGGGTGCCCTCTGCTTGAAAAACTGCTTTAATCGAAAAATTAAAGGCGTATTATGAGACCTGGGAAGCAGGGGAAGAAGGACTTCCCCGATGACTGACAGCAATGGCAGCAGGAGGAGAATATCATGGGCGAAGAAATTACTGAATCCGTTAAATCCTTTTTAAAGCAGGACCCTATCCCTCACTTCATTGGAGGCAATTGGGACAAAGGGGCCAAAGGTGAAGTATGGGATGTGCTGAATCCATCCGACAGTTCATTACTGGCCAGGGTTGCCCTGGGTTCGCCGGCGGATATTGATGCCGCCGTGAAAGCAGCCCAGGAAGCTTTCGGAAGCTGGTCCAGAATGGACCCAAATAAGCGGGCGATACTGCTGCATCGGCTGGCTGATTTGATGGAGAGAGATTTCAATACACTGGCCCAGCTGGAGAGCCTTGATGTAGGGAAAGCAATCGTCAATGCCGAAGGTTTTGATATTCCTTTCGGGATCGAATGGGTCCGCTATTTTGCTGACCTGGCACCCAGGACAGTCTACAGTGTTCCCTTGCCCGTGAAAAATATTGAAGCCAGATCCATTAAGGTGCCTTTTGGTGTCTGCGGATTCATTTTCCCCTGGAATTTTCCTTTTGACCTTTTCCATTGGGGTGTGATGCCGGCCCTTGCTGCCGGAAACACGGTTGTTGTCAAGCCCTCGGAACTGACACCCCTGACTTCTCTTTATGTCGCCGGGCTTGCTGAAGAGGCAGGTTTCCCGGCAGGTGTGATAAATGTAGTAGTCGGCACCGGCCCTGTAGTCGGTGAAGCCTTAACCAATCACCCCCAGGTCAGGAGGATGTCATTTACCGGATCACCCGGAGTAGGGAAAATTGTCGGAAGGAGCTGCGGAGAACGCCTGATTCCATGCAAACTGGAGCTCGGCGGAAAAGGCGCGGCCGTGGTATTCGATGACACCGATGTAGAGAAAACTGCAGCCGGCCTGGTTGGAGCCATAACCTTGAATACCGGGCAGGTCTGCTGTACCGCTACCCGCTGGATAATTCATGAGAAGATTTATGCCGATTTTGTTGCCCAGGTAAAAGCTGCTCTGGTGAAGGTTAAGATCGGGCCCGGGATCAACCCCGCGACCGAGATGGGGCCAGTGGTCAGCCAGGCCCAGCAGGACCGGATTCTCGGATACTTTGACAAGGGAATCAAACAGGGGGCCAGGGTACTCCTGGGAGGAGGGCTGACCGAAGTTCCTGGTGTTTCTGGTGGGTACTATGTCAAGCCGCATCTACTGGAGGGGGAACCGGGCAATATCTGTTTTAAGGAGGAGATTTTCGGGCCAACCGCTTTCCTCACAAAATTCAGGGAAGAGAAAGAGGCAGTACAGCAGGTAAACAGCCTGGCCTACGGGCTGGCCAACAGTGTCTGGACCGCGGACTTGCGGCGCGCGGAACGGGTGGCAGAACAGATGATTTCAGGCAATAGCTGGATCAATGCCCATAATGTTTTTGCATACGGCCTTCCCTATGGGGGATGCAACCTGAGCGGAGTAGGCGGCGGTGTAAATTCACCTGAAACCTTCCAGGACTACTTGCGCAGCCAGACCATTGCCAGGCCTCTCTGAAAATGAGGCAACACCGGATCATTTTGTGAAATTGCAGAGAAAAACGTTTTATGATCAACAAGTCTAATCTGAATACCCGGTTCAGGGTCAGGGAAATAAACTTCCGGGAACAGCCTGTTGTTTTCAGGATACCCTTTAAATTTGGCACAGTTACCCTTACCAAGGTACCGCAGTTACTGGTTGATCTCGTAATTGAGCTGGAAAACGGGACAGTCAGCCGGGGACAGTCAGCAGAAACTTTGGTCCCAAAGTGGTTTGACAAGAATACAGCCCTGACCAACCAGGATAATTTTAACCAGCTCCGGACGGTCGCGGGCATTGCTTCCGGGCTTTACAGATCAGCATCCTTTGTAACAGCTTTTGCTCTGTATATTACTTGCTACCAGGACCAGATGTCCCGTTGCCGGGGACGGGGCATGAATCCCCTTTTAGCCAGCTTCGGCCAGGCCATACTGGACAGGGCCGTGCTGGATGCTTTATGTAATGCCCACGAAATCAGTTTTTACCAGGCAATAAAAACAAACTTGCCGCAAATTGAATGTGCCGCCATTCTGCCTGAACTGGCTGATTTTGATTTCAACTCATTCCTCGGATCGCTCCAACCGGCAAAAAGCATAAATGTAAGGCACACCGTCGGACTGCTTGACCATATATTTTCTGCAGATCTTTACGATGGGGACCGCCTTTGTGATGGCCTGCCTGAAGCCCTGGAGGAGGTTATAAAGTTTTACGGGAACCGTTATTTCAAGATAAAGCTTTCCGGAGACGTGGAGGCTGATATTGTCCGCCTGACTAAAATTACCAGGGTACTGGTTGCCACCTGTCCTGAATTTTTCATAACCCTGGATGGAAACGAACAGTACCAGAGTCCTGAACATTTCCAGGAGTTTTGGTCCAGGGTGAAGGAGATTCGGGAGCTGGAACCCCTGGTCAAATCAATAATTTTTATAGAGCAGCCGATCCACAGGGATTTTGCCCTGGACAATAGCGTGGAGGCAGTCAGCGCTGAGGCCCCGGTGATAATCGATGAATCGGATTGTGACCTGGACGCGTTTCCCCGAGCCCGCGGTTTCGGATACAGGGGAGTTACCAGCAAGCAGTGCAAGGGACTTTACAAATCCCTGATCAACAAAGCCCGAATCCTGAAATGGAATCGCCAGTCTGGATTTGATCGGTTTCTTCTGGCTGGAGAAGACCTGACTACCCAGGCGGGGATTTCCGTACAGCAGGACCTGGCCCTGGCTTCCATATTGGGCCTGACTCACCTGGAGCGGAACGGACACCACTATGTTAAGGGAATGTGCGGTTATCCTTTGCCCGAGCAGGAAAAATATCTGATTAAATATCCGGGCCTTTATATCAGAGATAAAGGTTTTGTTCGTCTGGATATAAGGGGAGGCAAGCTGGACATCAGTTCCCTGGATCGCCCTGGTTTTGCAGGCTGGTAGTCTCGTACTACAGGCAACCCTGCCTGTAGCTTGGAGCTGGAGCCGCTGGCTCCAGGATGGCCGTGCCATGGGCATCCGCCCTTGGTCCCGACCCTGGACCTGTTTAGACCAAGACCGTGAGCTGGAAGCATATGTCGGGGCATCGTTACTGCGTTCGATCCCGAAGGTGATACCAATCCCCATCCCGAGAGATAGGGAACCGGCTGAGGCATAGAACCCACTGATAAGTGCGATCTAAGTCGAGACGTCACCTTGGGCTAATCATACAGGAGAGAAACTTCGGAAAGGGAACAATTTACCCCGCGGATAAATGCGAGGGCAGAGAGCCTATTGTTGCTATTACCATTATTACGAACCCAGACCCGGCGTTTGAACAGAGATTCCAACAAAAACGTCTCATTTATGTGCAAACTTTCGTCAAACAAATGGGTTACCAATTAAAACCCGTTCTTGCTGAAAATCTAGTTTCAGGTTAGATTTATAAAGTTCGGACTTTATTTTTAAATCTCAAATCACAGATCTCAGTTCCGTTTGTGCCCGCGAGGAACTCACTCCAGCCAACTCCAGCCAAGATAGGGGGGGATTTCTGATACCAGGACTTCCTTCCAAGCTAGAAGGAGAGGAGGTAAAGAAATCTGTTGCCAGAAAGACTTCGATGGAAAAAATGAGTTTGTTAAAAGTTGAACTTGATGAAGCTGATAAGTTAATTGTGAATTATTTTTTCACTCCTGCTCCCCCCACCGTCGCTGTTGAAGACCTGAATAACAATAACATGATGATTCGACTCTGCAGGATTGAAATGATTTTGGAAAGCATTGAAAAAGAGATTTAAATATAAAATTATTCAACCGGGAAAAACCGCCTGGTTTTGAAGCCGGTCAGCAGATTCTCGGGAGCTGTTCCCCGGCCAGCATGTCTATGATCCGGGAGCTTCCCAGCTCAGTCTTCATGATTACCTGACCCGGGTTGGAAGCTGTTACAAAGCCGATATCAGCCGAATCTTTGCCGAATTCATGCTGTTTCATGGCCGAGAGTACCTTCGATGCCGCTTCAGGGCTGACTATCACTGCCAGCTTGCCTTCATTGGCAACGTAGAGGGGATCAAATCCCAGCAGTTCACAAGCGCCGGACACGGTTTCTTTTACCGGGATATCGGATTCATTCAGTTCAATTCCCACCCCGGCCGCTTCAGCGAATTCATTCAGGGTTGAGGACAGTCCTCCCCTGGTCGGGTCCCTCATCGCGTGCACTGATGAACCTCCAGCCTTAATTATTTCCCTGATAATTCCGTTCAGGGGAGCAGTATCGCTGGTCACCGGAGATTCAAATGACAAACCCTCCCTTACCGAGATGATGGCTATTCCGTGGTCTCCAAGAGTGCCGCTTACCAGGATACGGTCGCCCTCTTTTATCTGTGAGGATGAGATCTGGAAATCCAGTTCGTTTTCCCCGATTCCGGCAGTATTGATATATATTTTGTCAGCACAGCCTTTGTTGACTACCTTGGTGTCTCCGGTGACAATGCGGACACCCGCCTTTTTTGAGGCTCGGGCCATGGACATAACAATACGTTCCAGGTCTTCGATAGGAAATCCTTCCTCCAGGATAAAACCGGCGCTAAGGAATTTCGGAACAGCGCCTCCCATTGAAACGTCGTTTACAGTTCCGTACACAGCCAGATTACCTATATCGCCCCCTGGGAAAAATATGGGATCAACAACAAAAGAATCAGTACTGAACGCAATGTGTTTCCCGTTGAGGCGCAAGTCCGCAAAATCTTCCATTTCAGCAGGCTGGTCCGGGTGTAGGCCCCTGAGAAAAAGGTTCCTGATCAGGTCGTTCATCAATCTTCCCCCGCTTCCATGGGCCAGTTGTATGGTTTTATGCCTCATGATCGGGACTGGGCAGGATCCTGAAAATTTCAGGGATTCGGCGATGGTTTTCTTCTCGTCTTTTTTCAAAACACTTTCCTTCAAATTTTATTTTCTCCTGCTGTAGTAGTAATAAGCTGAGCAGGCTCCTTCAGATGAAACCATGGTGGCACCCAGTGGGAACTGAGGGGTACAGGTGGTGCCGAAGGCAGGGCAGTCTACAGGTTTCTTGAGACCCTGCAGTATCAGGCCGCTAATGCAATCCTTATTTTCTTCGGTTTGAACCGCGGAAAGGTCGAATTTCTTTTCGGCGTCAAAAGCCCAGTATTTTTTCTTCAGCCTGAATCCGCTTTCCGGGATAAGACCTATTCCCCGCCAGTTACGATCAGAAATTTCGAATACGTTTTCTATTAGCTTCCGGGCTGCTGGATTGCCTTCTTTTTTTACAACCCTGGAATAGCGGTTTTCCACCCGGGCCTCACCTTTTTCCAGCTGCTGGACTACCGAAAGGATTCCGTCCAGGATATCCACCGGTTCAAACCCGGTAACCGCGATAGGGACGTGATATTTTTCAGCAATGGGGACATATTCTTCCCAGCCCATGATGGCGCATACATGTCCTGCCGCCAGGTATCCCTGCACCTGGTTTTCAGGTGATGCCAGCAACGCCTTGATGGCGGGAGGAACCAGGACCTGGGAAACCAGGACCGAAAAATTTTCCAATCCTTCTTTCTCAGCCTGGAATACGGCCATGGCATTGGTGGGAGCGGTGGTTTCGAAACCAATGGCAAAAAAAACCACTTTCCGTCCCGGGTTTTCACGGGCAATTTTTAAGGAATCAAGAGGGGAATAAACGATGCGCACGTCACCCCCTTCGGATTTAACCTGGAACAGGTCTTTTTCAGAGCCGGGAACCCGAAGCATATCCCCGAAGGAAGTAAAAATAACCTCTGGACGGGAAGCGAGCACGATCGCCTTATCCACCTGCTCCAGGGGTGTCACGCAAACCGGACAGCCGGGGCCATGTACCAGGGTGATGGATGGGGGAAGGAGCTGGTCAATGCCATGTTTAATAATGGCGTGAGTCTGGCCGCCACACATTTCCATGATGATCCAGGGCTGGGTGATGGTGGCATTAATTTTACCCAGAATTTTTTTTACTATATCAGGGTTGCGGAATTCTTTAACGTATTTCATTTTGTTGAAGAGGAAAAAAGGAGCAGGTCTGGTTTCAGGCCGGATTAAGGTTATTGTCCATCTGCCGGAAAATGTCCAGGGTTTCCAGGGCTTCTTCTTCATCCAGGATATTTAAGGCAAATCCGGCATGCACAATCACGTAATCACCCACCTTGACTTCAGGGAGGCAGGAAAGGCAGGCCTGCTGCCTGTTTCCCGAAAAGTCTATAAGGCCCATTTTTATGCCATTATCCTCAAAAATTTCTGTTACCTTTCCAGGTACAGCCAGACACATAATGCTTATTCCCCTTTTATTTTGAATGAGGTAATTACTGTTTATTCCCCTTAAGTATAATTGATTACCGTGTTCGGGTTCGATTCGGCACGCATTCTCGAGAAAACAGTAGATGAGATTGTATTGATTTAAGCAAGTCTACTCCAATTCTAAAGTTGTATCATTTTTTCAGCTACTGATATCTGTCCAAGTGAGATTCCCCCGTCATTGGCCGGGACCCGGGTATGGGTGATAACCTCGAATCCCTCCCGTTCCAGTGAGGCTGTAATCTTCCGGCTGAACAGGACATTCTGGAAAACTCCGCCGCTCAGGGCGACTCGGTTGATTCCACTGTATTTTTGTGCCAGCCGGGCTGATCTCGTGAACATTTCAGCCAGGGTATTGTGGAAGCGGGCAGCAATTATCCTCTTATCAGTTTTTAGCTCCAGGTCTTTTAGAATCATCCGCAACAGTACAGAAAGTTCCATGGCCCCCGGGGAATCGATGGAATCCGGAGCTTCGTTATAGATATTTTTTTCTTCATCTGCTGCGTGCATTTCCAATGCAATGGCCGCCTGGGCTTCATACGCTATGAGAGGTTTAATCCCGAGGAGAGCTGAAATTCCGTCGAAGAGTCTTCCACAGCTGGAGGTCAGGGGAGAGTTCAAGCCGGATCTGGCCATTTTTATCAGGTTTTCCATCTGTCTCTCATCCCTGACAGGCATGAATGGCAGCGGCAGATTTCTGAACTCATTTCCGAATTCCTGGTCCAGCAGGGAGAGGGCTATCCTCCAAGGCTGTTTTATGGCCATGGTTCCTCCGGGAAGGCGGAAAGGCTTCAGCCAGGAAAAGCGTTCATATCCGGAGGCATCTCCGACTAAAACTTCACCTCCCCAGATTGTCCCGTCCTCCCCATAACCGGTTCCGTCCAGGATTATTCCAATGGCCGGCCCTTCAATATTGTTGTCGGCCAGGACTGAAGCCAGGTGGGCATGGTGGTGCTGGACTCCCAGGCCGGGAAGATCCTGCTCCAGGGCCCACTTGGTGGATAAATATTCCGGATGAAGGTCGTATGCCAGGAAGTCCGGCTCTATTTCCAGGATCTTCCCCAGGTGGTGAATGCAGTGTTTAAAGAAGCGGAAGGCTTCAGGATTATCAAGATCCCCAATATGCTGGCTGATGAATACCTGGTCTTCCCTGAGGAAGGCAATGGTATTCTTGAGCTCTGGACCGCAGGCCAGGATTCTTTTCGATGATTTACTGCCGATAAACACCGGGTAAGGAACAAAACCACGGGATCTTCTCACCAGTGAAAGCTTGTTGTTACCAGCAACCCTGACAATGGAATCATCGCAGCGCTGCAGAATTTCCCGGTTGTGGAACAGGAAGTAGTCAGCTATCCCGGACAACCGGGTTTGAGCTTCCTGGTTACTGATGGCAATAGGCTCATCAGTATAGTTGCCGCTGGTCATGACCAGGTAGCGGAGGGGGCCATCCAGCAGCAGGTGGTGCAGGGGAGAATAGGGCAGCATCAGACCATAGTATGCGTTTTCCGGGGCAACGGCCGGGGCCAGGATTTTCCTGCCTGATTGTTTAAGCAATACGATTGGTCGTTGCCAGCTGCCCACAGCCGCCTGTTCAACTTCAGAAATAGAGCAGATATCCTTAATGCTCTCCATGTCCTTTGCCATAACTGCAAAGGGTTTTTCCTCGCGTCCCTTCCTCTCCCTGAGTCGCTGTATCGCTTCATTGTTAGTGGCATCTACTGCCAGGTGAAACCCTCCTATTCCCCGTACGGCCACGATTGAACCTCCCAGGAGGATTTCCTGGACTCTAGTGACAATTTCCCGGCTGGAAAGTGATGAAAGTTCTTCTTCATCATCCTTGCCTGGCCCCTGGGTCGATTTCACGAGGTTTATGGCGGGGCCGCAGGCCGGGCAGGCATTAGGCTGAGCGTGAAACCTTCGGTCCACGGGATTCTCGTATTCTGCCAGGCAATCAGGGCAGAGAGGAAAATCCTTCATGGAAGTATTTGTTCGGTCATAGGGGATGGAATGGACTATCGTAAAACGAGGGCCGCAGTCAGTGCAGTTTATGAAAGGGTACTGGTATCGCCTGTTCCCTGGATCCCTCATTTCCCGCAGGCAGTTGTCGCATAGAGCAACATCAGGTGAAATGAGGGCGTCGGCTCTCTTTCCGCTTACACTTTTCAGAATTACGAAACCAGAATCGTTCCTGACGGGAATTTCTTTGCTGCTGCACTCCAGAATGCGGGAAAGGGGGGGAGCCTTTGATAAGAGCTTCTCCTCAAATTCTGTAATCAACTCCGCTGGGCCTTCAGTTTCGATAGCCACACCGCTGGAAGAATTGAGGATAGATCCGGATAGTCCTAATTCAGAGGCCAGGTTGTAAATGAATGGGCGGAAGCCTACTCCCTGGACAATGCCGTTTACTCTGAATTCTTTACGTATAATCATGATCCCTGCCGACCGAAGGAGCCCGCCTGAATGAAGGTGCCTGCGGATTATTTCGGCTTGAATGGTTCTGATTCATTGCAGGGCTCCGTGGCTAGACTGATTTCTTTTTGGCTCGTTTGATGTGTTTCCTCAGCCACTCATACCACGCATCTATTCCTTCTCCGGTTCTGCAGGAAGTCTCAAGGATATCCAGATCGGAGTTCATACTAAGGGCATTTTTCTCTACTACGTCCATGGAAAAGTCAGAGGTTCCCAGCAAATCAGTCTTGTTAACTATCATCAGGCCTGAACGCTTGAACATGCCCGGATATTTCAGCGGTTTGTCGTCACCTTCAGGTACGCTGATCAATACCACTTTCATGTACTCGCCCAGATCATAACTGGATGGACATACCAGATTTCCCACATTTTCGATGATTAGCAGGTCCACTTCCCTGAGATCCAGCTTTTTAAGTTCTCTGGCAACCATTCGAGCGTCCAGGTGACAGGAACCTCCCGTGACCAGGGGCCTGACCCATTCACCTCCGGCTTCGATCAGACGTCTGGCATCATTTTCGGTCTGTACATCACCGGCTACCACTGCGATTCTGTATTCATCTTTCAGGTCTCGGAGAGTCCGTTCCAGCAGGCTGGTCTTTCCAGCTCCCGGAGAACTGACCAAATTGAGGCTCAATACCCCGTTCAGGACCATTTTGTTTCTTAATTCAGCAGCAAGCCTTTCATTTTCAGAAAGTACTTTTTTTTCGATTCTGATTTCTTTCGTCATGTAAAAAATTCCTGGTATGTGTCGATTAAAAAAACCTCTGGCCAGGCGGCCTGAGATCATGATTCTTCAATTTTAATATAAGAAATATCGAGTTCATAGCCCCCCTTAAGATCTATTTGAAAAGATCCGCAAGCGGGGCATATAAAAGGGGTCATTTCAAAACGGCAGATTTCCCCGCAATCTGAACATATTCCTGCTGCAGGTACTAACTCCATGCTGATCCTGGATCCATCCAGGGCAGTGTCCCTGACGGCAATTTCATAGGCAAATTCCAGCGCGTCAGGCATGACTCCGCTCAATGCTCCTATACGGAGGCCGACTTCTTCAACCTTTCCGCCTCCATGCTTGCTTAATTCATCAAGTGTTGAATTGATTATCGCTTCAGCTATAGATAATTCATGCATAGTATTTAAAACAGTTTACCAGATTTGCTGATATGAAGGCTGCGCTGTGAAGATAGGTGTGAGATCTGGGTTCGAACTGCTTTTATATCAGCTATATATAATGATATGCTGTTTTTCATTAACTGGTTCCGGTTTTATAAACTAACTCTCACTCCCTCATCTGCGGAACAGTAGGCTGAATATATAACCTTGACGACGTCCAGTCCCAGGTTACCGTCACTAATGACCTTTTCTCCGTCAGCTACTGAATGGGCGAAGGCCTGACACATGGAAAGGTGTCCTGATGTCCAGTCTTCATCAGGCATGGGTGTGTTCCATCCCGCCGTTGTTTCAATTTTTTCCATTATATAGGCTTCAGAAAAGACTTCAGGAGAAGGCGAAAAAGCCTGTACCAGGTTGCTGGGACTCATGTTCAATTTGAAATGACAGTTTGAGGCCATGACATCAAGCCGGCTCTCCATACCTCCGAGTACAGCGTCTGAAGCCCAGGCTGTTCCCCTGGAACCATCAGCAAAAGTAATTAACACTGTTCCCCAGTTTTCCACGTCCTGCCATCCTCCGGCGATCCATTTCTTTTTTTCCTGCCGGAGGGAAGGGATCGCGCTGGTATCACCCGTTTCTGCTGTCACCGAAACCGGCCTGATCGGTTTCCCGTCCCTTGCCAGGCCCTCCAGCTGTTTCAAGTACAACATGGCCCCGATGGGGTGGGCACCCAGGCGTATGAGCGAACCTCCTCCTGCGAAACGCCACAGTTTTGAAAAGGGAGAATGTGAGCCACTGTGAGTTTCTCCCCCCCGCATTTCAACTATTGTAGCTTTGGCAGCAGTGATAAGGGAGGCGGTTTTGACCATTGATGGGGCGTAGATCCAGTTTTCTCCATACATCAGGCTGACTCCAGCCTTGTTAGCTGATTCGACCATGGCTTCGGCATCCTCAGTGGCCATCCTCAGCATTTTCCGTCGGGAACAAGATGAAATTTCATCATCCCTGGCACCCTGGGGGAGATCCTGCCCCACATAGGCAGTGAGGGGTTTGGTGCATACTATATGCTTCCCGGCTTCGGCGGCAGCAACTGTCATGGGCCGATGCAGGTGGTTGGGAACACAAAGATCAACCATGTCGATATCCGGCCGTTTCAGTAACTCTCTGAAGTCTGTATAGGCATCTTTAATCCCGAATTTTTTGCAGTAGGAGCTGCTTCGCTCCGGGTTTACCTCAGCTACCGCAACAATCCGGGCATCAATCCCCCCGGTTTTCCCGTAGCATCGGCCTCTGGTTTCTGCCAGGAAGCCTGCTCCGATGATTCCAATGTTAACCTGTTTCCTTTCACTCATTTGCGTCTCCTATTATTCCACTGTGCTGGTGGCTTCATCCTGATTGCCTGGAAATTTGAATTTCAAAAATGCCGAATATGATTTAGAATGCACTGGGTATAAGAATACAATGTTTAAACGGTAAACAACAGAGAAGACCGTGATACCCGGAACAGGGAATCCGCTCTCACCGAAGGATCAAAATGTCATCAATACAACTTGCAGTCATTCCAGTGGCCGGCCTGGGGACCAGGCTCCTTCCCTCAACCAAATCACAACCAAAGGAAATGCTGCCTGTCGCCAAGAAGCCGGTGGTCCAGTATGTTGTGGAAGAGATGGAAGCCAACGGGATTAACCAGATCCTGCTGGTAACCGGGAGGAATAAGACATCAATTGAGAACCATTTTGATTTTGATCATGAGCTGACCCGGACACTCCGGGAGACAGGCAAGGAGGATCTTCTGCCGGAGCTGGAATATGAACGAATGCGCATGCAGTTTTTCTTTACCCGGCAGCGGATGCAGAAAGGCTTGGGGGATGCGGTTCTCTGTGCCCAGAAATTTACCAAGAGCGATCCTTTTGCCGTGGCCCTGGGCGACAGCATCATCGGACTGCACGGAAGGTCCCGGCTGGTTGAAAAGATGTCGCGGGTGTATGAAGAGGAAAATCCTTCCTGCATTATCGCGGTACAGGAAGTCACTGCTGACAGGGTTTCATCCTACGGGATTGTGAAACCGGCCGCTGACGGTGATGTGTTTCCCATTTCCGACATGGTTGAGAAACCGGCCAGGCAGGATGCCCCAAGTAATTTAGCCGTTTCGGCGCGTTATATTTTTTCCCCGGAGATTTATGATGCCATTAACCATACCTATGCGGACAAGGGGGGAGAAGTTCAGTTGACCGATGCCATAAGGCGCCTGATCAGGGATGGGCGAAAGGTCATGGGAATCAGGCTCCCGGCTGGAGATATCAGGTATGACATCGGAAATTTTGGGGCTTATTACCGAGCTTTTATTGAGTTTGCCATGGAAGATCCGGATTATGGTGAAGATGTAAAAGCCTTTATCAGGGAGAAAGCCGTTGAGGATAGTAAAAAAGCGCGCTTACGCGAGAATCGTCTCTTAGGTAATCCGTCTGACGGGTACTACGGGAAAACGATCTCGACAACGATAAAGAATTTCAGCGCTGAAGTAGTTCTCTATGAATGGCCGGAACTGGAAGTTGTTCTGGGAAAACAGGACCGGTGCCAGTTCACCAGGATGGAGGAACTGGTTGAGGATGTCCAGCTTAATGGGCTTTATGGGGGGCTGAGGCTGGTCAAGGCCGCGATAAAAGTGTTTGTCGAGCATTGCAGAAGCCAGGAGATTACTATTCCAGAAGAGAATTTTTCCCTGAGGTATAACACTGATATTCCGCGGCAGGTGGGCCTGGCTGGGTCAAGTGCCATAATAACAGCAGTTTTCAACGCTCTCTGCGACTTTTTTCACATAAAAATTCCTCCCCAGATCCTGGCCAACCTGATCCTGGAAACAGAGACCAGGGAGATCGGAATTGCGGCCGGGTTACAGGACCGGGTATGCCAGGTATACAACAACCTGGTTTACATGGATTTTAATGAGTTGGATTTTAAAAAACAGGGTTATGGAAATTATGAAATCCTGGATTCAAGTTTATTGCCCGGTCTTTATATGGCCTACCAGACGAGACTTAGCGAGATTTCCGGAATTTATCACAATAACCTGAGGGAACGATGGATCCAGGGGGACAAGGATGTAATCAAGGCGATGAAGCGTTTTGCCGAACTGGCCCGGAAGGGAAGGGAGGCGATCCTGGAAAAGGATTACAAAAAACTGGGTGAACTGATGAATGAGAATTTTGACTTGAGAGCCAGCCTGGTCCGCCTTAATCCGGATAACATCAAGATGGTTGAGATAGCCAGAAAACTGGGAGTCTCAGCCAAGTATGCTGGTTCAGGCGGAGCGGTGATTGGTGTTTGCCATGATGATGAACTCCTGAAGAAACTGAAGAAAAAATTTTCCGAAATCGGCTGCAAGGTCATAAGGCCGATAATAGGGTGAGTATTGAACTTGGTAAGCATTTAAAAATGCAGACGGAGAACCATATGAGAAGGAAAGACAAGGAAATAACCGACAGACAGGCCATTGAAAGCATTCTCGATAATGCACTGGTTCTTCATCTTGGCCTGCTTGATGGGGACCGCCCTTACATCATTCCCGTTAATTTTGGATATGAAGGAAATACCATTTACATTCACTCAGCGCCAGAGGGAAAGAAAATTGATTTAATCAGGAAGCACAATATTGTCAGCTTTCAGGCTGAGACAGGCCTTGAGATAGTACATAAAAGTATCCCGGATAAATGCGGCATGTTATACCGAAGCGTGGCCGGGTGCGGACGGGCCTTCATCGTCGAATCCCGGGAAGAGAAGAAATTCGGACTGGAACTGCTGATGCGACACTATAACAAGGGAGGGCAGGAGCTCTGGGAATTCGGCAGATGCCTGGATGAGGTCTGCATAATTAAAATAGTCATTGAGTCCATCTCCGGAAAAGCATCACTTCCCCGGCATATGGGGTAATTGATTCCTTGGCGTCTGTTTATGGGTTTCCGAAGCTTCCGGTTTCACTCCCGTTTACTGGTTGATCCATAACAGGGTTCATGACACGGGTATTAATAGGGATTGCTGCATGGATACCGGTGTTTAAATACAGTTGTTATCGTGATTCGAATAACTGCAGGACTGGAGAGAACATAATGGGTAACTGTCCATTGATGGGAGATCCAAGCAAGATTCTCAGGTACAGAGATTCGATATATGCCACTGATTTGCTGATCTGCGCTATCGCTCATTTAGATTTTTTTACCTTCCTGGAAGACAGATCCCGAACATTTGAGGAGATTTGCGCACATTTTTCAATAGTTCCGAGGCCGACTGATGTGATGTTGTCACTTCTGATGGCAATGGAGCTGATTGAAAAAGTCGGAAAAGAATATGAATTAACGGACATTTCAAGGGAATATCTAGTAAGCGATGTGGAGCCAAGCCTTGTTCCTTATTATGCTTCTCTGAAAAACCGGCCTCAATGCAGGGAATTCTATGAGGTACTGAAAACAGGAAACCCGGCAGGGTGGTCCAGCGGAACAGGAGGCCTCAACTGGATAGAAGCCATGCGAGAGTCCTGGTTTGCCGATGAATTCACCTCGGCTATGGACAGCCGAGGTGTGTATCTCGCCCGGAAGATGGCCGAAAAAATTGTATTGAACCGACAGAGGGCTCTCCTGGATATAGCTGGAGGATCTGGTGTTTATGCCTGCGCAATAGCACAGAGATATGAGAATCTTAGTGCCACTGTTTTGGAACTTTCTCCTGTTGCTGCCGCAGCTAAGCGATCAATCGAATTAAAAGGTTTGTCGGGCAGAGTGAGCGTCAGTTGCGGGGACATGTTTGAGGAAATTCCAAAAGGTTATGATGTGCATCTTTTTGCGAATGTGTTTCATGACTGGAATCCTGATAGCATCAGGCTCCTGGTTAAGAATTCTTTTACGAGCCTCTCTCCAGAAGGTCTGGTAGTAGTCTTTGATGCACATCTCAACGATGACAAGAATGGACCTCTCTCCATTGCCGAGTATTCCTGTCTTTTAATGCACTCCACTGACGGCAGATGTTATTCAAGGATGGAGATCAGTGAAATTCTCCTGGAAGCTGGCTTTGTCCGGATAAATGTGTCAGAAATTGCGGCTGACAGAACCATGATCACCGGCCGCAGGAATTGAGCGGCAGAACATATTCCGGAGGAGGAGCGGAACCTACCCTCATCCGTCTCTTATCCAGTTTCCCGCCCAGCCTGAGGCATCGGAAACTGGAATCAGGTTGCTTGGTTTTCTGCTGTTTTAATAACCATGCCGCTTTCCGGAACAACTGAGCCCGGACTTACAGGTTACTCCACTTTTTCGAAGTAGGGCAGGACATCTAGTGGAGCCGGTACAGTTATATCCATGGGTCCGCTGAAAACATCTCCCCTCGCGTTTTTCCAGGTGCCCGATGGTATCCTGACGGTTCGCTGGTACTTGCCCTGCTCCAGGATCGGGGCAACCAGCACATTTTCTCCCAGCAGGAACTGGTCAGTAACATTTTCATAACCCTGGTGGGGGTATGAGTATTCCATGGACCGGACAATCGGTTCATTAGTGAGTGCCGAATCCTCCGCCAGCTTGAAGATATATCCGGTAAATGCTTTTCGAATATTAACCGCTTGTTTAGCTGCCTCCAGATTTTTCTCATCCAGGATCCTCCAGGGAGCAACTGAAAACTGCATCATCGGCATTAAAGCGTGGACCTGGGTAGAGCGTACAATCAGTTCCTGGTCGATTGTCGCATCGTTCAGGAAGGAGCTGTATTCGCCTCCCCCGATCATATCCGGACAGCTGAATGGGTATCCGCTGAGCCCCTGTATAATCATATGGGGAATAAGTTTGTGAAGGTCTTCCCAGTTATGGTTCTTATCCCTGAGCCTTTCGGCCAGCGGCTGGCCTCCCATTTTCCACATGGCCCTGTACTCGTTGAGAGGAAATCGCAACCCGAACAGGCCGAAGAGGCGGCTGTGTTCATTTGGTTCAATGTTCTTGAAAGAAATTACGTTTTTGTAATACTGAGCGTCTCCCGCGTCGAATTTGAATCCATCTACCTTGTAGTTTTCGGTTAGATAATCAAGCTGCTGTCCAAACCAGTCAACACCAACGGGATTGGAGAAATCCAGCAGGGCGCTGGCACCATTCCACCAGCGGATCATGGCCGGTTGGGAGTCTTCGTTTTTGAGCAGTGCCCCTTCATCCCTGAGTTTTCGGTAAACCTCGGAGTCAGGGCTGATGAAAGGGCATATCCATAGCATCACCTTGAAACCTTTGCCATGGAGTTCGGAAATCATCTCCCGGGGATTGCTGAATCTCCGGAGGTTAAAATCCCATTTGCCATAGCCTTCATGCCAGTTATCATCGATCATCAGCACTCCGGGCGGAAAACCATTGGAAATGATGGAGTTGGCGTATTCCATTATATCTTCCTGGTTCTGGTCATACATCAGTTCAATCCAGGTGTTGTATTGCGGGTGCAGGAACAAGTCAGGATCCGGCATTTTTCCGGATGGAGGGAAGTATTTTTGGCTCGCAAACCGGTAGGCATCCCTTAACGTCGAGCCGGATTGGTGCTGTTCAATTTTTCCTGGTGATTCGATGGTTATGGAGTCGCTGGAAAAATTTATCCTGGGAGCTTTATCACACCAAACTACATCGCCCATATTGGAAAGAAGCAGGGGCTGGGCCTGGTTACCGTAAGTATTCGCGGCCAGGTCCGCGCTGTAACCGGGGTTCAGGGGCATCAGGTGGCCGTGGTTGACGATTCCCAGCCACCAGTAGGTCCCGGGTGCAATTGCGATTATTTTTTTCTGATCTGAAAATCCGTGGGAAGTCAGGAGGCAAAAAGCAGTAAATAAAATAACGACAAACTTGAACTTCATGAAACGCCTCCCGGTAAAACTTTCTATATTTGATGGATTTTATTGATCATTATGAATTGTCCCCCGCAACGGGCAGGGATTTATAAGTGACCTTTTATGGCTGTTTAGTAAAAATAATATTTTTTACTCCTTCTGATTCAGCAGTGAATGATGTTACCTGGCCCTGCCGGTCCCGATGGAATTTTATCTTGAGAGAAGGCCCCGTAAATTCATCTGTCCCGATTGCCGCTGTTTGGATTTCCGGGCTGTAGCGAATTTTTATTTCTAACCCATTTTTTTCGGCCTGTATGCGGTATGCACAATCCAGTTCTTCCGAATAATAACTGCCGCTGTATTCGATCTGTTCGGACCTGGTCAAGATTGCGGGAGCTGATGTTTTAAGCGGGGCAGCATTTTCTGTAACCTGGGGAGAGGGGGTATCCTGCCCCGCTGTCTTTCCTGGCGTTGGCATCATGATTTTTTTCAGGTAGAGTTCAGCTACCCTGCGAGCCTTTTCGGATGGGTTGAAGTCCGAGACATTGCTGAGGATAACCACGGAAAAGTGCTGATCAGGGAACCGAAGGTAATGGGTTCGGTATCCGCCGAGAGAACCTGAATGCTCAATTATTTTCAACCCTCTGAAAGTTCCCGGAACCAGGGCTAGAGCGTATCCGGCGTCATCTCCGTTATTGAGTTTACCGCTGGTAACCATTTTCTCAATCAAGCCCTGATCCTTTTTCCCCAGCTGGTTGCTGTAAAAATTTCTATCCCAGGGAAGGAAGTCCTCCACACAGGTGAACATACCTCCCGATCCAACCAGGTCAAAGCGGCTGATCATATTCAGGTAGCCATGATCAGTTGAAGGGTAATATCCCATGGCTCGGTCTGGAATCAGTCTTCGATAATCATCATGGAAGAAAGAGTGTTTCATCCCCAGGGGTGTGAAGATATTTTCATCGGCATATTCCCGCAGGGTCTTTCCCGATACTTTTTCAATGATCCGGTAGAGCAGGAAGTAACAGGAGTTGCTGTACAGGTGTTTTTCTCCTGGAAGGAAATTGAGGTTTTTCTGCCTGCGAATAAGTTCGTAAACCGCCTCGGCAGGCATATAGTCCTGGAAATCATTCCCTGCCATCTGCCATAAACCAAAATAGTCCCTGATGCCGCTGGTATGGTGCAGGAGGTGGCGGATGGTAATCGGACTTCCGTAATCAGGAAAATCAGGAAGGTATGTCCTGATATTGTCTTCCAGGTCCAGCCTCCCCTCTTCTTCAAGGAGCAGCGCGCACATGGCCACAAACTGTTTGGAAACTGAACAGGCATAGAACATGGAATTGGGAGCAAGCTTGATTCCGTGCTCCAGGTCTGCCATTCCAAAGCTGTCTCTTAGGATGAATTCTCCATTTTGGATAACCGCGATTGAGCAGCCAGGGGATTGTGAATTGTCCCATTTTTCAAAAAGAGCTTTAACATCTTCCCGCGGATTTGATACCAGGGGAGAAGTTGCTGCATCAAGATGGGCAAACAAACTGGAAAAACAGAAAACCGCAATTGTCAAAAACGAAGCCCGATATACCCTGTTCATGGATATAGATTCTATCTGATTTTCAGGTATGTGTCAGGATGAGCAATATGATGAGTAATAATAGTTGATTTTCAAAATAGACTCGACTTGAGATCTGATTGATTTTTATAGTGATAATAGAGGGTCCCATAACCCTGATATTTGAATACTCATGAAATCAAAGCATCAAAGCCCCGCAAGGAAAGAAAAGCATGAAAAACTCTTTATAAGTTTAAATTAGTGAGCTTGGGCACATAAAAGCCGCGGGGAAACATATAAAAATATACATATCAGTCAAGCAGAGTATGATGTAAGCAATATAGCAATTTTTTTATTCCTGATGTATGCCTGTAATCGATGGGCGGTGTATGAAATATACCAGAATTTATTTTTCTGGAGAGAATTATCATGGAAAATATCCAAAAAAAATATCTGGAGAGGAAATACAAAGGGTTTGTTCTTCCCGCGGTTTTGGTACTGCTGCTTCTTCTAACGGCTGCCAGTGTCGGCTTGATTTACATGGCCAGTAATTCGATGAGCATGTCGGGGAGTGACCTTGACAATACCCAGGCTTTTTACGGAGCAGAGGCCGGCATGGAAATGATGATGGCGGATCTTAGCAAACTGTTCAGCAATAATCAGTCCCCAACCGTCTCAGAAATTGCGGCTCTTGCTCAGTCAACTCCCCATATTACAGGGATAAGTTATAGCGAATATGAATTTGACGTGCCCAGTCAGAACGGGGTTCCATTATCTACTACTCAGCACATCAGCTCTGGATCAAATGAAGGACTAATGGCACAGGTTGTGCCAATGACCCTGAATATAACATCCAGAAGTTCCGGGCGCAGCGAAGTCAAAATGAGAAGGCAAATAGAGGTCGCCCTGATTCCGGTCTTCCAGTTCGGCATTTTTTCTGATTCGGATTTGTCTTATTTCCCGGGACCGGCTTTTGATTTTGCGGGACGGGTTCACACCAATGGCAATCTTTTTCTGGCGGCAGACAATGCGGTGACCTTTCATAACAAGATCAGCGCTGCAGGGGATATTATAAGAAAGGAAATGGCCAATGGAGAAGGAACCTCTGGCAGATCTGGAGCTATCAAGGTTCCCCGGGCCGCTGGAGGATGTGACGGAAGCAAACCGGCCTGTCGAAACCTGGGCATGGATGAAGGCAGCAAGATTGTAGGTCCCGATTCCGCTGACAATCCGAACTGGATAAATATATCAACCAGTATTTACAATGGATTAATTGTGGATGGGGACACGGGTGCCAAGGAACTGTCCCTGCCTTTTGTCAGTGATGACATGAGTCCAGCTGAAATTATCAAGAGGCCGGGTTCTTCAGAAACCGACAGCTCCAGTCTGAGTGAATCTAGGCTTTACAACAAAGCCCAGATCAGGGTTTTAATTAATGATAGTGACGGAGACCTTCCCGGGGGAGCGATTCAATTAGCTAATGAAGAGCCATACTATGACGGCGGTCAATATGGCGCAACTAATACCGCTTTTGCCGAAGGAAAAACCAGCTGGAATTCAGATTTCGTCAAACCAGCGGGAAGTGATACTCAATGGCCGTTGATTGACGGATATCTTTGTGTTGAACATCGGCTCTCGGACGGTACCTGGGAGAATGTCACAGAGGAGTGGCTGGGTCTGGGCATAGCCAGGGAAAATTCGGACGCGATTCTCAAGTTTCAGACCTTGAAATTCAACCCCACTTCCGGTAACCCTCTCACATCATTCACCAACAATAACAAGAAAAAATCGAAAAATTTTTATCCGATCAACCTCTACGATACCAGGGAAGGCGAAGTACGTGACATCAGTCATGGATCATGGGATACAAGCGGCGCGGTTGGCGGCGTTATCAATGTAATAGAACTCGATGTCGCAAACCTGAAAAGATGGCTTAGCGGTGCCATTGGTTCCACTGGAAGTCAGACGGAATATTTGAGTCAAAACGGTTATATCCTGTATTTTTCAGATCGAAGGGGAATGCTGGTTCAGGATGGAAGTTACGGGTATGAAGACATTGTTAATCCTTCCAGCTACAATGGAACGCCTAATGGTCAGATGGATGAAGCGGAAGATGTGAACAACGATGGAACGTTAAACTTGTATGGAGTTGACAATCTGGGTGAGGCATTTGGAGTTTCGAACGGTTCTCATGTTGCCAGGATTGACCTTACCGGCACCGGATACCTCAACAGGGTTTCGGGGGCACGCCATGGATTAAAGCTCGTAAACGGCGGCGCGGGTTCACTGCCTGTTAAGCCTGACGGCACCGGCGGGTTTACAGTAGCCAGTGAAAACCCGGTATATATTCAGGGGAATTATAATGCCGACTCTTCAGGTTTTAATTCAAGCAACCATGCCAACGCTTCTGTAATTGCCGATGCTGTAACCCTGCTCTCCAATAACTGGCGGGACTGGCAAAGTTTCAGACACCCGACCTACGTGGGCTCAGGCACAGCAAGGCAAGCTTCGGAAACCTGGTACAGGGTTGCTATTGCAGCGGGGAAGAATATCAATTTTACCTACCCTGGTTACTTTCATGATGACTTCGGCACAGATGGTGGAACTCATAATTTTCTTAGATTCCTGGAGAGGTGGGCTTCTCAAACCTGTCATTACAAGGGTTCAATGGTAAGTCTTTATTATTCCCAGTACGGATCTGGAATATACAAATGCTGCGACACGGTATATACCGCTCCCAACAGGGCATACAGCTTTGATGATAGTTTTCTGGACCCGGCAAACCTGCCGCCGGGAACCCCGATGTTCAGGGATGTTGTAAACCTGGGATTTAGACAAGTTTTTATAGAAGAACATGAAAATGACGATGAAGGTGATGGTGGCAATTAGTCTTTATAGGGGTGATTGATTTTGTTCAGGTAACAACTCCACAAAGGGTGAAATCCCTCAGGCTCAGGAATGCAGGTTTCCAGTACCTGTTGACTTGCTATCACCGCATGGACCCTTGTTTTAACTGAAAAGGGATTGGTCGGGGCAGAGGGATTCGAACCCCCGACATCCTGCTCCCAAAGCAGGCGCGCTACCGGACTGCGCCATGCCCCGATTGGTTTCGTGGACCGTCAGTATACCAAAAGATTGAGTTTCTGAAAAGATTGCCGCTTTTCAGAAAACCCTGATTAAGTTTACAATAGCTTTCCTGCGGAGACCTGTTCATTTTATCAGGATTACTTGCAGGGTTAATGCGAGAGTGGCGGAATTGGCAGACGCGCCAGATTTAGGATCTGGTGCCCTAAAGGGCGTGGGGGTTCGAGTCCCCCCTTTCGCACCAGGGTGGCAACGGGTTACGAGTGGCAGCCTTTTATTTATGAATCTATTTTAAATAATTGATAGAAATAATGTTACTATCATATTAGATACATCCTCCAGGAAATTTTACCGGGGTTTCCCCTGTCTGGGTAGCAGGCTGCACATTTGGTGAGTTACGTCACCTAAATATGGTACTAAATATAGATAGAATCAAAACAGATGAATTTTAAGAGAATGTTTCCTGTTAATTCTTCCGCAAGGGTCAGTGCGGTCTTTTACCGGTCTGATAAGGGAGTTACGTTTGTTGAACTGCTGCTGGTGGTAGCACTGGCAGCAGTTGTGGCGGCTGCTGCATACCCTGTAATTTCTTCAACCATGGAATACTACGAGACCGAATCCGCAATGCAACTGGTTTTAAGCAGTATCAGGGAATCAAGGCAAGAAGCGGTTGATGGCCGCAGGGCCTTTAAGCTGGTCTTTTCTGCACCTGGCTCAATTGTTATCAGGAGACAGAATGATAACTTCCGCTTTGTTTTGGACCGACAGCTTTCGTTACCTGAAAATGTAGTATTCGAACGCCCTTCAGGGATTCCCAGCATCAGCATCATCTCAAACAGGAAGGATATTGACTTTGGAGGCAGGAAGAACTTTCGATTTCTGGCGGACGGTTCCGCGGTAAATAACAAAGGTCAGATAATATCAGGTGTCGTGTATATATCACATTCCGCCAGGCCCGATGAGTGCAGGGCAGTCTCCGTTTTTGGAGGGACCGGGTTGACCAGGGCCTGGACCTATGAGGGCGGACAATGGGAATAATCAGGTTGAGAAATGAACAAGGTTTCACCTTGATTGAATTCATGATAGCCACCATAATCCTGGTTGTAGGGCTATTGGGCTTGCTGGCCTTGTATTCCTATGCCCTGGCAACAGTTACATTATCCGATGAGAACTCAATCGCCAAGCAGAAGGCAAGGGAAACACTGGAGAGCATTTACACGGCGAGAAACACTTCCCAGATATCTTTCAGCATGATTAATAATGTTTCCAACGGGGGCATTTTTGTGGATGGTGAGTTGCCTTTGACTACACCCGGTAATGATGGTTTGGTCGGGACAGCGGATGATGGGAATGTTGAAATCATGATAACGGCTGGGGACGATGGTATTGTGGGCACCGAGGATGATGAAACCAAAACACTGGATTATTTCACGAGGCAAATAATTATTGCTCAGCCCGCGACCGCTTCAGATTTGAAGGGCATCCAGGTGATAATTACATACACAACACCTACGGGCCTGACCCAGTATTATACCGTCAATTCACTAATTTCCCGCTACAGATAGGATTAACCAGGAATGAATCATATTCAGAAAGTCCGTCAATCCGGGTTCACCCTAATTGAGGCAATGATAGTTCTTTTACTTTCGGCAGGTTTATTTGCCTCTACATTGTCTCTGCTTCGTCCCGCTGTGGATATCAGCGCCTTTTCGAAACAGAGAGGGGAAATGATCATGAATTCCAGGGCTACCATGAATTCCGTAGTTCGCGAGCTGTCTATTGCCGGAACTGGATTGCCTCAGGGTGGTATCCAACTGCCTGACGGCAATGGTCTTGACGGCAGGCCCAGATTCGGGTGTGATTCTGTCCACGGGTGCTGGCTCAATTCAACTGCAGTGTTCCCTAATAACAGGCTTTACTACATAACCCCGGGACACAATACATTCACTCTTGCCAATGGGCAGCCTAATGATTCCGTAACCCTTGCCTATCGGGATGAATCCCTGGATCTGGACCAGTTTCCCCTGGTGGACATCTCTGCGAATGGGACTGAGATTACCTTTGATTCCCGGACCAACCCGGGAATAACCAATACTGCAACCGGCTTAATAGCCGGGGATGTCCTGGTGCTACTGAATGCAAATGGAAGTGCCGCCGCGGTAGTTACTGATGTTGTTTCTGACACAGAGGTCCATTTGAAAAAGGATGATGCCATTAATTTTAATCAACCGGATGCTGAATATGGCAACATAAGGTCCTTGGCCAATGCCGAATCTCCTGGCGATTATCCCCCAACCTCAGCATTTCGAATTAATATAGTAACCTACTTTATGGCTGTAGATCCTCAACTTCCTGATGTCGTATTTATGATGAGGCAAGTTAATACTCATGAGCCGGTTCCTGTCGCTGAAGGAATTGAAAGAACCGAGGTAACTTTTGATATTTATGATGATGCCAGCCAGACCGCCTCTTCAGGATTGGTTTCAGCCCAGGGATTCCCCAATCAGATCCGCAAGGTAAATTTGTCCATTTGGAGTAAATCCCCCAAGGAGGGCCTCTTCGGGAGGAAAAATGACAGGCAGGTAATCACCAGCTCTGTAAGTGCCAGGAATCTTTCATTTACTGACAGGTACGATTAAGAAATTCCAGTAACCTGATTTAAGGATTATGGCCTTTATCAGAGAATTCAGGGAATATTTTTTGAATAGTGGAATGTAACATTGGATGGTGATTGCCAGAGTTTCAATAAAGTTGCCTTTTGGAGAATAATGAAAAGCAGGCGGGAGAGTTTATTTTTATTGACAGAGAGGTTAATCTTTCGTAACGATTTGACAGGTCTTACTAAAGATTGACATGAATAGAGGATGTATTAAATAGGTATTTATGCGTTGTGTTGTCAAAGGTTTCACATTAATTGAACTATTACTTGTAGTGGGTTTATTTGCTATTGTTACAGCAATGGCTGTCCCGCAGATTCAGGCGACACTGGATGGGGAAAGACTGGTTACTTCCCGGGATAATCTTGCTGCTGAGCTTGATTTAGCAAGGACAATGGCTGTTTCCAGGAACGCCACTTATGAAATTCAGGTTGACACTGCAGCTGGAACATACCAGATAGTGGATATAGAAGACCCTAATAATCCTCCCAGGAGCCAGAAGCAGCTTGAACCAGGAATAAATCTGGGAAATAATCCTAATCCTCCGATTCGGTTTTTTGCCAGGGGTTACTCTACTGGAGGCTCAGTTGTTTTGGTTTCAGCAGGTGGGAATGCATGCACGTTGACAGTCAGCCGGTCAGGGCAGGTGCAGGCGGGAGACATAATGGTTTATGGAACTAGATAATAATCGCAGTCAAAAAGGTTTTTCTCTTGTTGAGACCATCGTGGCTATAGTGATCATAACCGTGGGGCTCGTCACTCTCGCCCACTTGATGACTGTTAGCATTGTCTTGCACGAGAGGACGGAATCTAATCTCAAATCAGTTCAGATTGCCCAGGGGAAGATGGAGTCACTCAAAGCACAGTTTAATAGTTTTGTGAGCAGCGGAGACCTCCCCGGAGATTTGTCAGCAGGTACCCATGGTCCTGAAACAGTCGTGATACAAACCGATGAGACTGATACCCAGAATTATCTCTCATTTGATGTGAACTGGAATATTGCCGATATGTCCGGAGGTATAAAACAGGTCACTCTATCGGTTAACCCTGTGCCATACAGGCCCACTGGGGGAGGGGATGGCGACTATTCGGTTAATTCGGTCAATCCCGTGACCATAACTTCGGTGTTAGCACCATGAATAAAAAAAATAATAGAGGATTTTCATTGATAGAATTGCTGATCACCGTAGCAGTTTTGACTGTTGTGTCGGGCGCAGCAATCAGCATGATGTACCAGAGCCAATTTGTTTACACTGAACAGAGCCAGTTGACAGATGCTTCCCAGCAGATTCGTTCCGCCATGGATCAGGTTGTCAGAGTTTTCAGGCAGGCGGGCAGCGACCCCCTGGCAACGAACGCCGTACCCGCGGTAACTGTCCTGGGTTCCGGATATGTAAGAATATCCAGTGACCTGACCGGGAGTGTAGCGAGCGTCACCGCGGAAAGCCTGGAGTCAACCGGGGATCCGGACGGCACTCTTTCCAGCCTCGGGGAAATCGTTACCTTCCGGTATGACCCTGACAGTGAACAGCTTTTTATGGACATGGGTTATGGAGAAGGTGTCCTGGCGGGGAATGTATCAGCTTTCGACCTGTCCTATTTTGATGCCTCCGGTGCCGCTACTTCAGTGGATCAGGACATAGCTTTTGTCAAGATCAGCATGACTGGAAGGTCTGAAGATGCCGACGGTCGGACCGGGAGCCGTAACGCATTGAGTTTTTCCTCTGAAGTTTTCCTCCGCAGCCAGTCTTTGGCGGCAAATAATTTCTATTCCTCAACGGCAGGTAGTGGAGATGTTGGCGGAGGAACAGGGGGAGATACTGATCCTGGAAATGGCAATGGCAATGGAAATGGAAATGGAAATGGAAATGGCAATGGCAATGGAAATGGAAATGGAAATGGAAATGGCAGGAAAAAATAGCAGAGTATCCCGATGGTAATCCGGACCTGTTTCTGCAGTCCGAGAGGCTGGAATTATGAAAACTAAAAAACAAAATGAAGAGGGAATGGCGCTTTTATTTGCGATAATCATCTCCTTGTTTGTCACTGTTCTGGGTCTTGGACTCACTATGTTCAGCATTACGGAATATTCTTCAGCCCGCGAGTATCAAAGTCACCAGGAGGCTTTCGCCATTGCTGATGGGGCATACAACATGGTTAAGGGTTCCCTCCGGGGTCAGGATCTGACAACACTGCTCTCCACCTATACCAATGTGCCGGAGTATGTTGATTCTACAGCTATTTCAGGGGGCACTCCTCATTACAGAAACCCGATTTATCCCATCGATGCCAGGAATATTGATTTCAGGAACCCTCCTCAGCCGGTGGGAACGATCAGGGTACCGGGACTATTAACCCCGCCATCCGGGACACTCCTGGGGACAGGCTACTTTTTTGCCCGGGTCAGCGATAACAACGACGGGGACAGTGATACAACATTTGATTCTGACAATTCGGTATTTCTCAGGATAATAGGGGTAAGTCCGGCGCCATTGGCTGAAATAACATCTCACGAAAGTTTTGTGAAGAATGCTGTTTCTGTGATTGAGACCATGGTTAAAAGAGACACCAGTTTCAATATAGGAGCCCCTCTTTCAATTCCCGGGCCTGATGTGAATATCCGTATCAAGGGAACCGCGTTTTCCATAACCGGAGATGAAGATCATCCGGGAGTATCGGTTTTCTATGATGATATGGGCAGCGATGCTGCCGCAACGGCACAATCTGTTTACAATTCCCTTAACAAAAACGCCAGGGACAACATAACCGGAGCCGAGGGTGATTTCGGAGCGGCTCCGGCGCCTTCGATTAAGGATGACACTGATACCATACGTAACAATCCAGATCCCAGCGCCCAAAATATTCTGGACGCTAATTTTCTGGGCAATTTTGTAGAAAGCCTGACAAGCATAGCAGACGATTACTATGAGGGAAGTACTCATTTTGCCGGGGGCACCGAGTTTGGTACTGAAAGCCATCCTACCATTACCTACATTGATGGAGATGTTCACCTCTCCGGGAACGGGTCCGGATATGGAATACTGGTAATCACCGGATCTCTTCGTTACACCGGGGCCTTTGATTACAATGGGTTGGTTTTGGTCGTAGGTGAAGGGGATGCCGATCTTCGGGGCGCGAACAAGGATATTACCGGAGGGATGATTGTCGCTAAGCTTGAAGATGACGGAAGTGGGGGGTATGAATATGGTGCCCCCACCGTGGGAATCTATGGGAACAGCCATTTTCTTTTTGATAGCACATCAATAAATCTGGCCATTAGCATGCTCCCCATGCAAACCGTTATGTGGAGAGAGATCACCCCGGATATTGAGCCGGTAATGGCAAGTAACTAACCCGCGATGTTAACCACCTGACTATAGCAGTGATATAGAGACATCTGCCCTGGCTGCCCATTAGCTTTTTCGGCTGGTATAGACATCCCTGACAGCATAAATTGGTTTCCCCTGGCTTTCATGATAGGTCCTGACCACCAGTTCTGCCAGCAGGCCGATGCTGATCAGCTGCACTCCTAACAGAACCAGGAACACTCCGGCCAGGACAATTGGTTTGTCTGCCAGGGTGTATCCATCGATAAACAGCTTACGCCAGGTCTGGACAAGCAGTACAGCTCCCCCGGCAATCGATGCAATTCCTCCGGCTGATCCAAACATTCTGAGCGGGCTGGTGGAAAAAGAGAGCAGGAATTTAACTGTAATCAGGTCGAGTAAAACCCGGAAAGTCCGGCTGATTCCATATTTGGCTTTCCCATGCTGCCGGGCGTGATGTTGTACCGGAAGTTCAGTTATCCTCGCTCCCACCCATGCCGCCAGGGCGGGGATGAACCTGTGCATTTCGCCATACAGTTTGACATCCTTGAGAATCTCGCTCCGATAAGCTTTTAATGAGCATCCGTAATCATGCAGTTTTACACCCGTGACCCGGCCGATCAGCCAGTTGGCGATCCGGGAAGGGAATGTCCGCATCAGGGAGTTGTCCTTGCGTTCTTTTCTCCATCCGCTGACTACGTCAAAACCTTTGTCCAGTTCATCAAGGAGTTTAGGTATGTCTGAAGGGTCATTCTGCAGGTCTCCGTCCATCGCTATGATTATTTTTCCACCTGCCTGGTCGAATCCTGCTGACATGGCGGCTGTCTGTCCGTAATTTCGTCTCAAATCGAGTACAGTTACCCGGGAATCCTGCTCTGCTATTTTTTTCAGAACATCCAGAGTCTGATCAGTAGAACCATCGTTGATATAGATGATTTCAGACTCCTGGTTTAAAAGGCCGTCCAGCGCAGCAGAAATTTGTCCATGCAGTATGGCGGCATTTTCTTCCTCTTCAAACATCGGTACCACTAAAGATAGATCCATATGAAATGTAATATTAACAGGGATCAGGGAATTCGTCGATAGATGCCTGATTAAAGACTATCGGGGTGGAGGTGGAGACAGGCATTAAATAATGGGTGCTGCTCATTCAATTTCAATATCCAGCGAAGGTAAACGCTTCAGGTTGCGAGGAATCCGTTTTTTTGCCCAGGAGTATTCCTGGTTTTCACAAATTATGGATATGTCTCTGGCCGTTTCATTCGCCGAAGAAGGTGGGCAGGTGGAAGCTGGTTCCTTTTCAATTGTGGATTTGCCAAGTTTAAATAATTTAGTAATAAGGTACATAGAGTTGAGCACCAATAAATTCGATCAGGCAGTAGCATGGTTTTTTCTCCTTTTTACAGGGCAGGGAGAAGCTGCTACATCGTTTAATTATAGAAGGATAACATAAAATCATTCAGGTCCTGGCAGTTATGGTAACCAAGAGCCTTCAAACGGGTGGGATGTTAGTATTCCTGGATAATCTGGAAGGTGTCAGTAGGAGAAAATAAAAAACTGCAGACATTGCTTTCATAGGGAGTGGTTTGTGTATTATCATTCATCCTGTTATGCACTCAGACAAACACAAGAGACAGCAGGAAATTATCGACCAGATCAGTAGGAAGACCATTTCAAGTCAGGAAGATTTGAAAGCCAGCCTGGTTACAGCCGGAGTTGAAGTAACCCAGGCCACTCTGTCGAGGGACTTGAAGGAACTTGGTGTAGTTAAGATTGTAACGGACAACGGCCTCTACAAATATACCTTGTCCGGTCCCGCGGACCGGATTCGGATCCTGAGCTGTGAAGTAAGCGGAAATATTCTGGTTTTAAAAACAGATAATGGTCTGGCTCCGGCAGTTGCCTATGAAGTTGACAGCATGGATATGCCCCAGATCCTGGGTACGGTTGCCGGAGAGAATACCTTGTTTATTGTGATTGCCGATGATGCGGACAAGGAAAAGACAAGATCTGAACTGTGGGAAAGACTGACTGAATCCAAGTCCTGAATCACGGCTCAAAGGAACGTGTTTTCAGCCGCCGGCAGCGGAAGAGTGCTTTTTAAATCCTCGTGGAGGCTTTTAGCCGTTCTGCATAAATACTCAGTAACCGAAAATAGTTTTAACTGCAAAAAATCGGGAGCGCATGGTGTCCGCTTTCATTTATGGCCCCATTATGATGCTGTCCTTGATTATCCTATGCAGGGAAACTGACAGGCATCTGCACCAATCGGTACCAGTGGGATTCCCGGAGGATAATAATGGAAAACAATAAAAAAAACGGTGAGAAACGGGCTTCCCGGGCTCTCTGGTCAGGGCGGCTGACTGAAACCAACCCACTTGTGAGCAAATATACCTGTTCAGTGGGCTTGGACCGAAAGCTGGGCATATATGATATTAGGGGCAGCCGGGCTCATGTAAACATGCTCCAAAAGTCCAACCTTTTAACTGGAAAGGAATCTGCCCTGATTCTGGAAGGCCTGGAAAGGATTGAATCAGAGATAAAGGACGGATCTTTTGTTTACAGGAATGAACTTGAAGATATTCACATGAATATTGAAAGCAGGCTGCAGGAGTTGGTTGGAGACGTAGGCGGCAAGCTCCATACCGCCCGCAGCAGGAATGATCAGGTTCAACTGGATTCCCGTCTGTATATGATGGACACTGCCCTGCTTTGGCAGGATCTTTTGACCCGGCTGGTCAGGAAGATCATTCGAAAGGCTGAATCGCACCAGGAAGACCTGTTTCCTGCCTGGACCCACATGCAGTCGGCACAACCCATGTCCTGGGGGCACTATTTTTTGGGCCTGGCAGAAATGTTTTATCGCGATTACTGCAGGCTGGATTCTTTTTCTGAACTGCATGACTATTCACCTTTGGGAGCAGGCGCTCTATCCGGGACTTCTCTGGATACCGATCCGGAATTCACTGCCAATGAACTTGGTTTCAGCAGACCCTTCAGCAACAGTTATGATGCTGTGGGTGAGCGGGACTGCGCGCTCGAAATCATCCAAATTGCCACCCAGATAATGATTCATCTGAGCCGGTGTTCTGAAGACTGGATTTATATGGCAAGCACTGCTGTAAGCTGGATAAATCTGCCGGATGAAGTCTGTACCGGAAGCAGCATGATGCCACAGAAGAAGAATCCTGACCTGCTCGAATTAACCAGGGGCAAGGCTGCCACAGTCATTGGTCATGCCAATGCCATGGCGGTTCTCCTCAAGGGCCTCCCCACTTCCTATCACCGGGACCTGCAACAGGATAAGTTTCATCTTTTTGAAGCCGCAGATATTGTTGAGGATGCGCTGCAGGTTATTGGATTGGCAGTGGAAGGGATGGAACTGGATACAGTGAAAACGAAGGCCTCTCTTCAGGATGGGTTCATGATGGCTACTGAGCTGGCCGAATATTTTGTATCCCTCGGTATCCCTTTCCGCAAGGCCCATAACCTGGTGGGAAAACTGGTGAAACGATGTGTTGATTCAGATTGCCGGCTGGAAGATCTGCCACTTCCGGTTATCCAGGACATTGTTCCCGGCTGCGGCCCTGAAGTCTATGGGAAGCTTTTACCCGAGGTAGTCCTTGCGAGAACAGGCGCGGGATCCACCGGCCTTGCCTCGATAAAAAGGCAATTGGACTGGTGGGAAAAAAGGCTGGGATAGGAAGGGTGAAACAAGATCTGCCGCGAGCTCCGGAAGGAGGACTGAACTTTTGTTGCCTCCACTCGATCCAAACAACATCCGGCTGTCAATAATGTTTAGTGCGGACCGGCTTTTATTGCTGTGATTAAAAACTGTATACTAAATAAAAAGGCACTCTAATTACATATATCATCGGTCGGAAAATTGTTATCAGGTTTTTCTCTTCCGGGACTGTATGTTTTTTCAGTCCCGCATTGAAAAAAGTTTTATGCTTTAGATCAATAAAATAGTATGCAGCATACAAAGGCATAAGGAGGAAATATGGCGCGCAATGGAAAATACCTCTTCACATCAGAGTCAGTAACTGAAGGCCATCCAGACAAAATAGCAGATCAGATTTCAGACGCGGTCCTGGATGCAGTTATGGCTGAAGACCCGACCGGCAGAGTGGCATGTGAAACAATGATTACCACCGGACTCATTATTGTAGCCGGTGAAATTACAACAAAAGCAGTGCTTGATGTTCAGAAGATAGCCCGGGAAACCGTCAGGGAAATCGGATATAACCGGGACATATATGGCTTTGACTGCAATACCTGTGGAGTGCTGGTTTCACTGGATACCCAGTCGCCTGACATTGCGCAGGGTGTGGACACCGGCGGTGCCGGAGACCAGGGATTAATGTTCGGTTATGCCTGTAACGAGACCAGGGAGCTGATGCCCCTACCCATACAGCTGGCTCACGCCCTGACGTTCAAACTGTCGGATGCCAGGAAGAATGATGGGGCTGACTGGATGAGGCCGGACGGAAAGTCCCAGGTAACAGTGGAATACCATGGAAACAAGCCGGCTAGAATTGAGGCAGTAGTAGTCTCCACCCAGCACAGTGCTGAGATTTCCAATGAGGACCTGCACGCTGGAATCATGGAACTGGTAATCAATCCCACTTTACCCGAAGGGCTGATTGATGAGAAGACCAAGATCTTTATTAATCCTACCGGCAGGTTTGTCACCGGTGGACCTCAGGGAGATTGCGGACTGACCGGAAGGAAGATAATAGTAGATACCTACGGAGGAGTAGGGAGCCACGGGGGAGGCGCTTTCTCGGGCAAGGATCCTTCAAAAGTTGACCGGTCGGCCTGCTACATGGCCAGGTATATTGCCAAGAACTGTGTGGCTGCGGGAGTAGCCGAAAAGATGGCCGTGCAACTGGCCTATGCCATTGGTGTAGCCGAGCCGGTTTCGGTTATGGCGGATACCTTTGGTACTGGCAAGATAGATGAGTCTAAGATCGAGGATGTTATCAGGGGGCATTTCCAGCTGACTCCGGCCGGGATCATAGAATCCCTGCAGCTTCGCAGGCCGGTTTTCAAAAAAACAGCTGCTTATGGACATTTCGGACGTGAACTGCCTGAGTTTACCTGGGAAAAGCTGGACAAAGCCGCTGCAATAAGATCTGAACTGGGTCTCTAATATCACTGAGCGTTTTTAATAAAGTGCCAGAAATCATTGTCCGGGGAAAGCACTGTGAATCCGTGGTTGATCGCGGATTGCGACTTTCCCCAGGCTTGTTTCTGAACCCCTGGTTTCAACATGAATCTAAATTCCGGATACCGCATAAGTTTCGGCCCTCGAATCAGCCCGATGGTGAAATACCTGGTCGTTATTAATTCTCTGGTATTCGTCTGGCAGTTTCTGTCCAGAATCAGCGGGGGAGGTTACGGTTTAATCACGACTTTTGGACTCGTTCCCGCCTCGGTTCTGGGTAAGCTGTATTTCTGGCAGCTGGGAACTTACCTCTTTTTGCATGCTGATTTCTGGCACTTGTTTTTCAACATGTTCGCTCTCTGGATGTTCGGGACCGAACTGGAGATGAGCTGGGGAAGGCGGACTTTTGGACGGTATTTTTTCATCACAGGAATTGGAGCCGGAATACTGTCAGTTTTTGCCAACCCGACATCAGGGATTCCGACCATAGGCGCGAGTGGTGCCATTTATGGGATTCTTTTGGCTTATGGCATGATGTTTCCTAACCGTTATGTCTACCTGTATTTTCTATTCCCGGTGAAGGTTAAATACTTCGTCGGCGTACTGGGAATAATTACTTTTTTAATGGCATTATCTGACCAGGGCAGTACTGTTTCCCACATAGCGCACTTGGGAGGAATGCTGGTTGGGCTTTTCTACCTGAAAGGCTGGTTTTCCCTGCGGGAAATCAGGAGACAGTATGCGCAGTGGAAGATAATCCGCCTTAGGAGATCTTTCCAGGTGCACGATTTTAACGATCCCGCAGAGAAAAGGGACACTACTCCCCGGAAAAAGGACGATGATTTCTGGATAAACTGAAGTATCCGGCTGCTGAAATGGAGCGGCCGGTATTGAGTGAAGCAGGGCTAAGATGAGCAGGACATCCAACAGATTGTTTTTACTCGGTTCCTATCTGAGGCGGAAAACCAGGTTGGATTCGCTCCCGGCCTCATTGATAGTTGAGACTACCAGCCGCTGTAATTTGAAATGCCCCATGTGCCCCCGGCAATTATCCGATTACCCGGCTGCTGACATGGACCCCCAACTTTTCGAACAGATAGTGGATGAGATTCGCGGGGAATCGGGGCTTATTTTCCCATGGGGCCTGGGTGAACCCCTCATGAATCCTGATATTTTCAGAATGATACGCTATTGTCACGAAGCCGGCCTTTATACGGTGGTTTCGACGAATGCTACCATGCTGAACAGGGAAAGAGGCATGGAACTTATCCATTCTGGTCTGGATAACCTGATCATCGCTTTTGACGGCACAACCCCTGAGGTATATGAAAAATACAGGGTGAATGCCAGTTTTGAGAAGGTGATGTCAAATGTCCTTGAATTCCTGAAGCTGAAAAAAGAGATGAAATCCTCCCTTTTTGTTGTGATGCAGATGGTCAGGCTTCCCGGAAATGCCCACCAGGTTGAGGATTACCGTCGTATGTGGAACCGGGAGGGAGTAGACGAGGTTCGGATTAAGGAGGATGAGATCATTGTTGAGGGCATCGCCTTTGCGGGCAGAGCTGAACGGAAGGTTCAGCGACATCCCTGTTACCTGTTATGGCAGGGTCCGGTGCATATCGATTACAAGGGAGATTTAAGGCCCTGCTGTTACATGTTTCAGAACAAACCTGTAGGAAATGTAAGGGAGCGTTCAATAAAGGATTTATGGAGTTCCGAGGCAATGCAAGCCCTGCGGAGAGCCCATCTGGAAGGGAACCTGTCAGCTTATCCTGACTGTGGTTCATGTTATGCCCCCAATCCAGCCTTTCCAGTGATAGCCGGAAGTTTTCTGGTCAACTCTGAATCGCTCAGAAAATGGATTCCCAGAATTGAAAAGATGGCTTTGCTGCATCGTCTTCCTTTTTTCAGGGACAGGTAAGAAATGTGGCGCAGCTGCTTACGGCGGGAGGTTACTGGAAAAAAACCAGTCAGATTGTCGTGAAGGATAAAAAGAGATAGGTTGAGATTATATGAGTAAATACCTGGTAACCGGAGCGGCTGGATTCATTGCATCGCGCACAGTGGAACTATTGCTGGAGCAAGGGCATGAAGTTGTAGCCGTTGATAACCTGAATGACTATTATGACATAAGGTTGAAGGCCTATCGGCTTCTGAGGATGGCCAGGATGGCAGGAGCGGACGACAAACTGGTGGGGGACCTGGATGTTGGCAGAACCTCTCCCTCCGGTTATGCCGGTCCTGAGAAATTTGAATGTGGAAGGCTGGAATTCAGGCTCCTGGATATTGAGAACCAGCCTGACCTTGCGGAGTTGTTCAGGGTAAACAGTTTCGATGCTGTCCTGAACCTTGCGGCCAGGGCCGGTGTGCGAAGGAGCCTTGAAATCCCTGGTGAATACTTTAAGACCAACGTATTAGGAACCCTGAATCTTCTTGACTGCATGAAAGACGCAGGGGTGTCTAAGCTGGTGCTGGCTTCAACTTCTTCTCTATATGCGGGGCAGCCATTGCCCTTTGTAGAGTCCCTGCCTGTAAACAACCCCTTGAGTCCCTATTCCGCCAGCAAGAAGGCGGCAGAACTCCTGGCACACAGCTACCATCATCTGTACCATATCGATGTGAGCGTACTCCGTTACTTTACCGTATTCGGCCCGGCCGGCAGGCCTGATATGGCTCCTTTCAGGTTTATAAAGTGGATATCTGAAGGAACCCCGATCAGGCTGTTTGGCGACGGCTTCCAGTCGAGGGATTTTACTTATGTCGACGATATAGCACGGGGAACTGTTGCCGCTATCCGGCTCCTCGGTTACGAGATCATTAATTTGGGCGGAGGGAATAATCCAGTGACTATCATGCAGATAATAAACTGGCTGGAAGAAATGCTGGGAAGAAAAGCAAGAATCGACTACTATCCCCACCATCCAGCTGATCTCAAGGATACTCTGGCTGATATCAGCAAGGCCGAATTGCTACTGGACTGGAAACCGGAAGTCCAGGTAAAGGAGGGGTTTGCCAGAACGGTACAATGGTGCCGGAACCGGGAAGAAGGTGGTAGCGTAAAATGGGCCGTCTGAATCTGCAAATAAGGGGCAATGGCCAGAATTGGATCCTGGAAATAAGTGAATCTGAAACTCGTTTGGTAAATTATGTATTAGCACAAAGAAAGAAAAAAAATAAAATTCTTTTTTGAAATATTTTCTGAATTTCTCGTATTACTTAACTGATATTCCGTGCGGCAGCAGGTGAAATCGAATGTATGCCCCGGTTTTCGAAAACAGTGGGAAAAGGTGGGCATTATTTATTGAGACTTGGGTCTTTCCTCCAAACTGCAAAATACCTGAACAATCCAGTATGGATCCATGTTAATTCAGGCATGTTCAACAGGTTTCAGGTTGAGGGTAACTGAAAGATAAATAGCGGAAATTAAGATAAAGATATTCCCGGGCCTTGAGCTCAGGATTCCGGGGTAAACAGGGAGTTGATACTTTGAACAGTAAAACAGAATCCCCAGGTACAACCTGGATAAAACGTTTATTGAGTTTTGGCTTTTTGATTATAGCCATGATCATATCCGGTTGGTTGATTCTCGAAAGCCAGAAGGATGTGACAGCTGCAACACAGGGAAGAGGTGGTTCTGGACGTCCTGTAGCTGAAATTCCGCTGGTTCAGGTCCAGGAAGTTAAGGAAGGGAATGTAAACCAGTCCAGGGAATATATTGGCAGGGTGGAAGCAATAGATTCTGTTGACCTGATGGCCAGGGTCTCTGGCTTCCTGGAATCAATAAATTTTGAAGAAGGCCGTTTTGTCAAAGCCGGTGACATTATGTTCACCATAGAAAAAGCTAAATATCTGGCTGAGATTGAATCCAAGAAAGGATCGATTGCCCAGATAGAAGCAAACATCATTGAGGCGGAAAAATACCTGGAAAGACTGAAGTCGGCGAGCCAGGGGAGTGTTCCTGAAAAAGACATTGAGGCTGCCCAAAGGGATGTGGACTACTTTCAGGCTCAGCTGGTCTCGGCAAGAGCCAGCCTGGACATGGCTGAAATCGATCTGAGTTATACGACCGTGAGAGCTCCCATGTCAGGAAGGATTACCAAAAAGAACTATTCAGTTGGAGATTATGTCGGGCTGAATTCAGGGACCATCGCCACCATCGTACAGTTCAGTCCGATCCGGGTGGTGTCCTCCATGAGCGAAGTAGACTACCTGAACCTGATGGAGCGAACAGGTTATTCCCCGGAAAATGAATTCAGTCCTGGATTGCGGCTTCCTAACGGCAGTCTTTTCAAGGGAAAAGGCAAATGGGATTTTGCCAATACAGAAATAGATACCTCAACCGGTACGATTTCTTTACGTTCGAGGTACTTGAATCCAGATGGGCTATTGATTCCGGGTGGGTATGTGACAGTCGTAATGTCTGCCATCAAGGATGAAATACTCCCACTGGTGCCTCAGGTCGCTGTATCTGAAGGTCGTGACGGCAGCTATGTCTTTGTAGTCGGAGAAGACGAAACAGCAGAGATGCGACTTATCAAGAAAAGATCAGTTCTTGGTACTGACTGGATAGTCGAAGATGGAATTGAGCCCGGTGAAACGGTTATCGTGCAGGGTATCCAGAAAGTCAGTAACGGGCAGGCCGTTAAAATCTCCGGCAGCAGGCCGGATATGGACCTGACAGCTGGGGGTAAATAAGAATGTTTTCTGCTCATTTTATAAAGCGTCCTCGCCTGGCAATGGTCATATCCCTGGTTATAACCCTGGCTGGTGTGGTTGCGATTTTCAATATTCCGGTTCTCCAGTATCCTGAGGTTACACCTCCCACCATCAGCGTTAGAGCTTCCTATCCCGGAGCCAGTGCCCAGGTGGTTTCAGATGCGGTAGCTGCGCCGATTGAAGAAGTTGTGAACGGCGTTGAAGGCATGCTTTACATGTCCTCTTCCTCAAGCGACGGAGGTTACTCCCTTTCCATCACTTTTGATGTAGGTACCGATAAAGACATAGCCATGGTCAAGGTACAGAACCGGGTGCAGCGGGCCAACAATAAACTGCCGGCGGAAGTCAGGCAGCAAGCTGTAAATGTATCTTCCCGGTCCGGCGATATGCTGGGGATGTTCACGTTTTATTCTCCCGGAGGAACTCACGACCAGCTTTTTGTCGGCACCTATCTTGATGACAAGGTTAAGGATGTAATCGCCCGCGTGGAAGGGGTAAGTGATGTAGGTATCATGGGTCCCAGTAAATTCAGCATGAGGATCTGGATTGATCCTGACAGGCTGACAGCTTACGGAATTGATGCCAGCGACGTATCTTCGGCGATCCTTAACCAGAATATCCAGGCCGCTGCCGGTTCAATTGGATCGACTCCTTCTGATGATTCGCAGATGCTGCAGTTCAGTATCAGGGCGACCGGGAGGATGCAGAACGTTGAGGAGTTCGAAAACATTATTCTCCGAACCAATGACGACGGAGGGATCATTTACCTGAAGGATATCGCCAGGATAGAACTTGGCGCCCAGACCTACAGCGCCGGAGCCTCCTTCAATGGAATGCCGGCCGTGGGCATGCGGCTTACCCAGCTTCCTGGAGCCAATGCGCTGGACACCATTGAAAAGGTGAATGTCGAGTTGGAGAGACTTGCCCAATATTTCCCTGAAGATTTTGCTTACGAGTCTGCCTATGACCCGACTAAGTTCATCCGTACGGCCCTGACAGAAATCATTACAACCCTTCTCCTTACCTTTTTCCTGGTGGTAATGGTTACTTTTGTCTTTCTCCAGGACTGGAGGTCCACTCTCATACCTGCCCTTACCATTCCGGTATCTCTTATCGGTACATTTTCAGTATTGCTGGCCATGGGATACAGTATCAATACCCTTACGCTTTTCGCGCTGGTGCTTGCCATCGGGGTAGTTGTGGATGACGCCATTGTTGTCGTAGAGAATGTGCAGCGTCTGATTGAAACTGAACACCTTGATCCGAGAGCTGCGACTTGGAAGGCCATGAAACAGGTGTCCAGTGCTGTTATCGCCACCACCCTGGTACTGCTGGCCATTTTTGTCCCGATCGGTTTTATCTCCGGGATTACCGGAAAGATTTATCAGCAGTTCGCAGTAACCATTTCCACTGCTGTGTCCATTTCCACACTGAATGCCTTGACTCTCAGTCCGGCGCTCTGTTCCATTTTGCTGAAGCCTCACCGGAAAAAGAAGTTTTCTTTCTTTGGATGGTTTAACTGGAGTCTGGACCACCTGAGAAATTTTTACGTTTATTCAGCGACCTGGCTGGTCCGTCATCTGCCCGTTTCAGTCGGCCTTCTCCTGATGGTATCTGCCTCGGCCTGGCTCCTTTTTTCCAACCACCCGGTAAGCTTTTTGCCCTCTGAAGACCAGGGGTCGTTGTTTGTTGATGTCCAGCTTCCTGAAAATGCCACCCAGTCCAGGACTCTCGCGGTCATGAACGAGTTTTACGAAAAGGCACATACCGTTCCCGGGGTTGAAAAGATGATGACTGTTGTCGGCTTCAGCATGCTTGGAGGTGGTGGAGATAATAGCGGAATGGCTTTTGTCCAACTGGAACACTGGGATGTCCGTAAAACACCGGAAACCCAGGTTGACGCCATTATTGAGAACCTGAACAAGGTAGCCGCGACAATACCGGGTGCCCGGATCAGGCCCTTTAACCAGCCCGCTATTCGAGGGCTGGGTGCTACCGGAGGTATGGACTTCCGGCTGCAGGCAGCACAGGGACAATCATCTGAAGAACTGGCTGAGGCTTTGGATCAATTTCTTGAGGCCGCTAACCAGGATCCAGCTGTAGCCCGGGCATTCAGTACCTACAGAGCAAGTACTCCCCAGCTTTACCTCAATGTAAACCGGGTCAAGGCTGAAATGCTGGATGTACCGGTGGGAAGAGTTTTTTCAACACTGCAGGCCATCATGGGCTCACGTTATGTTAATGACTTCAATCTGAACAGCAGGGTGTACCAGGTCAAAGTCCAGGCTGATTCACCCTACCGCAGCCAGCTGAAAGACATAACCGATGTATACGTACAGGGAAATAAGGGAAACATGGTGCCGCTGACTACCCTGGTGGATGTCACTACCATCCTGGCTCCCCAGTCTATTGAGAGATACAACATGTATCCCTCAGTAAGGGTCAATGCTGAAGTTGCTCCTGGTTTGAGTTCCAGTGAAGGAATGGATGGAATGGACCGGGCCATGAAAAAAGGCGCTCCAGAGGGATTCCTATATGAATGGTCGGGATTGAGCTATCAGGAAAGAGCCAATGAAGGACAGGTGATTATCCTGGTTGTTATGGCTATGGTCTTCGGATTTCTGTTCCTGGTCGGACAGTATGAAAGCTGGACCATTCCGATTCCGGTTATGCTTTCCATTGCTGTAGCTGCTCTGGGTGCCATGATAGCCCTCAAAATAACCAACATTCCCCTGAGCATATATGCCCAGTTGGGGCTTATCCTCCTTGTAGGCCTGGCCAGCAAAAACGCTATTCTTATTGTTGAGTTTGCCAAAACAGAGAGGGAGCATTCCCATTCCATTATTGAATCAGCGGCCAAAGCCGCCAGGATCAGGTATCGTGCTGTTCTCATGACAGCCTTTTCCTTTATCCTGGGAGTTCTTCCGATGGTGCTGGCGACCGGTGCCGGAGCTGTAGGCAGGCGTCATATCGGTACCACCGTATTTGGAGGTATGATAGCTGCCGCCATTTTTGGGGTGGTATTGACTCCGTCACTGTGGGCCCTCTTTCAGACAGTCCGGGAAAAAGTTAAAACCTGGATGCATATGAAAACTACTGTGGGAATCCTTGATGAGGATGACGGCTTGCCGCAGGAAAATGAATGAACAGGGAATATAGATCCAAAATGAAAGAATTCCTTAAAAACAAATATATTGTTGCTTTACTCCTGCTTGTTTTCTTCGGGGGATGCCGGGTAGTTGGCCCTGACTATACCCGTCCGGAAATCAACGTGCCTAACCAATGGCCTTCTGCTGTTGATTCTCAGGACGCAAGCCGGCTCACTCCAGAAGCCCTTGCTGAATGGTGGACCACCCTGGATGACCCTGTTCTTGCCAGCCTGGTGGATCGGGCCATGTCCAATAACAAGGATCTCAGGATTGCCCTGACCAGGATCAGGCAGGCCCGGGCCAGCCTGGGTATTGCGGAAAAGCAGCGCGACCCCTCAGTAACAGGTTCCGCCCAGTACCGAAGGACCCAGTCCGGGACCCCTAACAGTGAAAATGATGATCCCTTCCTGTTTACATCAGGCAGTGATTATTATGATATCGGCTTTGATGCGTCATGGGAAGCCGACCTTTTCGGTAAAAAGTACCGCAACATTGAAGCCGCGGTCGCGGACCTTCAGTCCAATGAGGAAGGTTTGCGCAGTGTCCTGGTAAGCCTGGTTTCAGAAACCGCCATTAATTATGTGCGGCTTCGCACCTACCAGCAGCAGCTGGAGATTGTTAATCGCAATTTGGCACTTCAGGAAAGGGTTCTGGAAGTTCTGGAAGCGCAGTCCGCAGCCGGGCTGATCAGCTCTTTGCAGGTCCAGCAGTCGCGGTATAATATTGAAAACACCCGCTCCAGGCTTCCGGGTTACAGGATCAGTATAGAAGAAACATTAAATACCCTTGCCATTCTGTTAGGTGAAATGCCGGGAAGCCTTCACCAGGAACTTCAGGACCCAGGTCCCGTTCCCGTACCTGGTGTGGAGATCGCCATTGGCATTCCTGCCGATATCCTGCGCAGGAGGCCTGATATCCGGATGGCTGAAAGGGAGCTTGCCGCCCAGACCGCAAGGATAGGTGTGGCCACAGCTGAACTCTATCCTTCCTTCAGCTTGAGCGGCTCTCTCGGCATGACTGCCGGATCGCTGAACAGTTTCTTTTCTGATGACAGCCCGGGAATCAGCATAATTCCGTTTATCAGCGTCCCGCTGTTTAACCGGGATAAGATCCGGGACCAGATCGAGGTCCAGAACGCCATACAGGAGCGGTATTTTATCCAATATGAAACTTCTGTACTGGACGCTATCAAGGAAGTCAGGGACGCGGTAATGGCTTATGGCGAGGAGCAGAAGCGGTACTTAACCCTGGAAAAGGGTGCGGTAGAGGCTCGTATCGCCCTGGATATTGCCGATGAGCAGTTCAGGAGCGGGCTTGTAACCTTCATCAATGTGCTGGACGCCCAGCGGGCACTGCTTTCATTTGAAGAAACGCAGATAAGCAGCAAGGGTGCTATCACCCAGGACCTGATCCGCCTCTACAAAGCCCTGGGCGGGGGCTGGGACCCGGCGAATATTTAGTTCTTCGGGCAGGACCGCAACATTTGTCAGATGCAGAAGGTGGAGATTTCGATGGTCTCCACCTTCTTCTATTTCGGGCTTTCTAATATGTTCTCTCCATTGAAAAACTCCATAACCATTCTCGTCCATGGCTTTAATAAAAACAGCCGGGACATGGCCTTCCTGGAAAAAGGCTTGGGTGAATCAGGGTTTGCCACCATTTCAGTGGATCTTCCGGCCAGGTTCGGGACGATGGACGCCTGCGTAAAAGCCTTGCATCTCCAGGTCAGGAATGAGATTGGGGAATACCAAACAGTGAATTTTGTGGCCCACAGCATGGGCGGCTTGATCACCAGGTTCTATATCAACCATGTTCAGTTGGCCGGTGTAGGAAAATGCGTGTTTATCGCTACCCCTCACAATGGTTCCAGACTGGCTGGTCTTGCCGGCAGGGTTCCTTTTTACTCCAGGATTTTTCAGACACTAAATCCCATTCTGCCCGGTTCTGGTTTTGAGCCTCCACCCCTTCCAGAAGGTACCAGGTTGGGCTTGATTGCGGGAAATAATGACAGGAGTTTACTGGGCAGGATGTTCCTTTCAGAGCAGAATGACGGCCGGATCGAAGTGTCCTCGGTAGAATCCAAAGATGCTGATGAATTTATAGTCCTTCCCTACGGACACAAGGACATACACCACCAGCAGGAGACTCTGGCCCTGGTCAGTAATTTCCTGCAGAAGGGAACTTTCGTTAATTCCTGATCCCATCCGTTATTTGAGGCTGGGTCTTTCGCTGAGAGCCCCCGGTTTATCTAAATCCAAGTTTAAATTATTTCTGCAATAAATTTTGACCTGGTGCAGTTCAAACTTGAAGTGTACACATATATGTGTATAAAATTTCATGAAACGTAAAGAAGTGGAGAGAAGGTTTCGCCGCGCGGGATGGATTTTGGTACGCCACGGCGGGTCTCATGACATCTGGTCAGATGGTGAAAGAGAAATTGTCCTGCCCCGGCATAATGAGATTAACGAGATCTTAGCCAAGTACCTCATCAGGGAAGCAGATGGAAAACAATAATGCGATTTGCGGGCAGAATTTTTAAAAACGGTCAGTTCTGGGTAATTGAAGTGCCTGTTCTGGGGGTTATGACCCAGGGCCGAACTAAAAAAGAAGCTTTCGAAATGATAGCTGATGCCATTGAATCCCTGGTTAATAAACCGGGCTTCAGAATTGAGGTATTTGCCGGTAAGGGAGACTACTTTGAAATAGGGTCCTCAGATCAGGGAGTGCTGACTGCTTTCCTGCTGCGCCGCCAACGACTAAAGCAAGGTCTTTCTTTAGAAGAAGTCACCAGGGTGTTGGGAGCAAAATCACACAACGCCTATGCCCGTTATGAACAGGGCAAATCTGTACCAACGATATCAAAATTTTATCAGTTGCTCTCAGCGGTATCTCCCAGTAGTTTTGTTCTGGCAGAAAGTCAGGATGCTGTAGTTAAAAAAGTGAAAAGGAAATTGACCCCAACCAGCTGATATCCGGTCAGCCAGTCTCCGGAGCCAGGGCCACTGACACCCCGTCCTGTCCACTGAGTCCACAAGGTCCATGAAGTCCATTGGGGCCATGCTCGTCCATGAAAGCCGGTGCCTTACCCCAACGCCCTCTCCACCGCAGCTACCGCCGCGTTGGCGTCCTTGCCAAAGCCGTCTGCACCGATTTCGTCAGCATAGTTCTGGGTTACGGGAGCTCCTCCGATCAGAACTCTGACCCTGGGATTCTCCCTGAAATGATCAACAACAGTTTTCATGTAAGGCATGGTTGTAGTGAGCAGAGCACTACAGAGAACAGCCTTGGCTCCATTCCGGACAGCTGCGTCGAATTTCTCCACATCACAGTTTACGCCCAGATCCATTACCTCGAACCCTGCACCTTTCAGCATGATTCCCACAAGGTTTTTCCCGATGTCGTGCAGGTCACCCTTGACGGTTCCGATACAGACCCTGCCCGCAGGCTCGTATCCACTCTGAACCAGGAGAGGTTCGATTATATTCAGGCCCGTCTGCATGGCTCGGGCGGCAATCAGCATGTCAGGCACGTAAGCGTCATTCCGCGAAAACCTGTTGCCCATTTCCCGCATGGCCGGAATCATGGATTCGTTGAGCAGGTCGACCGGTTTAATCCCTTCTGCCAGCAATGCTGACACCGTACCTTCAACTGATGAGCGATCTCCTCCGCATATGGAATCAAATAACTGCTGGTTAAAAGCCATAACTAGTTTCTCCGCTTTTTAATGTCGATTTCCTGTCTACAATCCCAGTTTCTTTTTGATTGTTTTTAAATCCCGGTACATATCAGGCAAACGATTCAGGATTGCTTCGGTTTTGATTTGTTTGCTGTGGTTTCTTCCGTAAAGGCCCGAAACCGTCATTCCGGAAGGAACGTCCTTGGTAACCGCGGTTTTAGCCAGAACTATGACATTATCTCCGATGGTGACGTGGTCTGAAGCGCCTGACTGGCCGGCAAAAATGCAGTTTTTTCCGATGGTAACCGACCCGGAAATTCCCACTGAGCCGACAATTATTGTACCTTCTCCGATCCGGCAGTTATGCCCGATGTGTACATGGTTGTCTATCTTTACGTTTTTCTCCAACACTGTTGATCCGAAAGTCGCACGGTCAATACAACTGTTGGCCCCGATTTCCACGTCATGCCCGATTTCGACGTTTCCTGTCTGGGGAAGTTTTACCTGCTCGTCTCCGTCGCGGACATAACCAAATCCATCGGCCCCGATCACTGTTCCGCTGTGTATGGTCACCCTTTCTCCAAGGATGACCCCGGAATAGAGCGTAACATTGGGAAACAGGTAACATCCCTTTCCTATTTCACAGTTGCTGCCGATTGAGCAACCTGAAGCGATTGTCACCTGTTCGCTGATCGCCACATTATCCCCGATTGAGACAAAGGGTTCGATTGATACCTCTTCTGGAATGCTGCAGTTGTTACCTATCACTGCGTGGCCGGAAATCCCAATGGCCGCAAAGGGCTTATTGTGGAAAAGCTGCAGGATCCTGGCAAATGCGGCTTTGGGGTTGTCAGCGGCTAAGAGGTTTTTATTTTTCCCACTGGTACCTCGCGGGACTATAACCGCCCCAGACTCTGTCTGGTCCAGATTAGTAAGCAGTTTCTGGTTTGCGGCCAGGGTAATTTCGTGGAAGCCAGCTTTGTCAAAAGGTTTGGCAGCAGTGATGGTGAATCCAGGATCTCCATAAACCTCGCCTTTTACGATTTCCGCCAGGTCGCCGAGTTTGTAGTCTGCAGTCAGGTGACTCATGATAATTGTGGCCTTTTCATTGGACTCAGGCATAACCGGTTATACCGTACTCCTGGAGAGTTCATCCCACAGCATCCGATAATACTTCATGAAGCGTATTGGATCACACTGTACTTCAGGAATCTCGGAGAGGGTGTATCCGGAATAGCCAATTCCCAGGAGAAGGCCGAAGACTTGTTTAAAGGGATAATTCACGGTCAGGTCACGCATGTGAACATTGCGGATGTAATCCTTAAGCAGGTTGAAGTAAGGAACCACATCCCCGTCTTTCAGGTCGGAGTCGTTACAGTTCCAAGTCAACCCCACGGAAGGGTGTCCGCAATTTTTCATCATTTCGGCGATGTAGGGAGGATGGCTGGATTCAGGTCCATGGACTTCCATCCATACCTGTACATTGTGCTCTTTCCCGAATTCTCCGATCTCTTTCAGGGACCTGCCTATCTGTTCGAAGGTTTTTTCTTTAGGAACACCATCAGGAATACCGTTGGGACGAACCTTGATGGCGGTTGCTCCCACGTCAGACGCAAGCTTGATGAATTCCTTGGCTTCATCAATTCTCTGGCGCAACACAGCCTGATCAGGTGAATGGAATTCACAGGTGGAACCAAGGCAGAGCAGTTTTACCGGGGTTTCCTGGAACCGTTTCCGAACGGCTTCCCTTTCCGCACGGGAAAGGCTGATTTCCACACCGTGTTTATGGGTGGACCTGAGTTCAACCGCCTTGAAACCTGTTTCCTCGCAGTTATTTATAAGGGTGTCTATATCCCAGTCCTTGGCCAGGTTATAGGTAACCGTCCCCAATTCAAATTTCCGCTGGTCAGTATTTTCCGGAGCCGGATTTCTGGCTGAAAGAGAGGTTATCGCGGCAGAACCTGATATTGCCATTGCCGCAGTTGTTGTTAAAGTAAAAAACTCTCGCCTCGAAGGTTTGTTTATAGACGCCATGTTCTCAGTCCCTTTTTTAAGAATTGCTATTGAACCGGATAGAATAATTCCAGGCTCTAATTTAAACATTATCTGATCGGCCTATCCAGATGAATATTATAAATTCGCGTCAAGTATTAATTAATACTTTTTAAAAGTCCGTGTATCAAGAGGCGCCCCCATTGTTTTTTTATCGTTACCGGAGTGATCGGGAAATTTTATAAGAAAACCGGACATTTCAGGGATCTATCTTATGAATAACCGGGGATTTAGATTTTTTCGGGCCATTGATACGCCTCTTTTGCTAATGTTGCGATAGAATAATGTAATGCTGTATAGAAAATACCCGACCAGAAATATGCTGATAAAGACAGTTACTTCAGCCCTGATTTTATTTTTCGGCTTTTCTGCCCGGTCAGGATTGGCCCAGGATTCTACTGCTGATCCGGTGATGTTTGAGAACGTCGCCCGGAGCGGAGGGGTGGATTTTGTCCTGCAGAATTACATGACTGAAGAAAAGCACATGATTGAGACCATGACCGGCGGAGTAGCCTCCCTTGACTACAACAATGATGGGCTACTGGACATATATTTCACCAACGGTTCAGTTACCCCTTCCATGAAAAAGGAATCTCCTAAATTTTATAATCGTCTTTACCGAAATGATGGCAATTTCAAATTCACTGATGTCACTCTGGAAGCCGGAGTTAAGGGTGAGGGATACACCATGGGAGTGGCAGTGGCGGACTATAACAATGACGGGAACGTGGATATTTTCGTTGCCGGTGTTTACAGCAACATACTGTTTAGGAATAACGGAGACGGTACGTTCACCGAGGTTACCAAGGAAGCTGGAATCACCAGCGACCTGTGGTCTGTGGCTGCCGGCTGGTTTGACTATGACAAGGATTCCAACCTGGACCTTTTTGTTGTCAATTATGTTGAGTGGACAACCGAGTGGAAAAAATTCTGCGGAGACCCGACAGGTAAGATCAGGGTTTACTGCCATCCCAAGCATTTCATAGGACTTCCCAACACCCTTTACCACAATAATGGTGACGGTACTTTTGAAAATGTGACGGAAAAGTCAGGAATAGGCAAGCATGTGGGCAGGGGCATGAGCGTGGCCTTTGAAGACTATGATGAAGACGGGTACACGGATGCTTTTGTTGCCAATGACAAGCTGGCTAATTTCATGTTCCACAATAATGGAGACGGAACTTTTGATGAAACCGCTCTGATGGTTGGAGTGGCCTTGCGCGACCACGGGAAAGCAGTTTCCAGCATGGGCGGAGCTTTCAGGGATTATGATAATGACGGGAAACCCGATCTCTGGGTGACTGCTCTGGACTGGGAGACTTTCCCGCTTTACCACAACTTGGGGGATGGGTTTTTTGAAGATGCCACTTACGCCACCGGCGTAGCCCAGGAGACGATCAGGAGAAGTGCCTGGAGCCTCGGGATGTTTGACTTCAATAATGACGGATGGAAGGACTTGTTTACAGCCAATGCCCATGCCAATCACAGAATCGAGCTCTGGGAGTCCACTGATTACCGCCAGACCAATACTCTCCTGGTTAATCAGAAGAACGGAAAATTTACGGATGGATCTGCTCAGGCCGGACCAGATTTCCAGGTTCCCAGGGCCCACCGGGGTACTGCGTGCGGAGATTTCAACAATGACGGAAAAATTGACGTAGTTGTTACCTCGATCGAGGACACAACAGAAGTCTGGAAGAATGTAAGCCCTGTAGAAAACAACTGGATTATTTTCAAGCTTGTTGGTACCAAGAGTAACCGGGATGGAATCGGAACCGAAATAAGGCTGCTCGACCAGTACAATACCATGACTACCTCTGTCGGGTATGCCTCATCCAGTTATTCTGGAGTGCATTTTGGGTTGGGCAAAGCCGATAAACTGGATAAAGTGGAGATACTCTGGCTGAGTGGGACAAAGCAGGTATTAACAGACGTGAAGGTGAACCAGGTTCTGAAGGTAGTAGAGCCCTGAGGAGCTGTCTTTGTAATTATTGTTTTCTGGCGTTATCGGCTTTGAATTGCTTAAGCTGTCTCAAATCTGCTGATTAATATCCTATTGAGGGCAGACCGGAGAGACCGGTGTCTAGCCTTTCATTAATTCTTATTTGCGTTATAATGTTGTTATTACCGGTAACAAAATAGTGAAAAAGGAAATGAACCAATTTCCTGCCGGGAAACGTCCTAATGAATGCGGGGTTTTTCGGTGTTATCGTATGCCTTCGCGATAAGAGGGAAAGAGGAAATATGAATATCTGTAGGAGCAGGTTTTTACCCGCCGTTTTGATTGTTGTGTTCTCCCTTGCGCCGGTTTTACTGGCCCAGCGTGATGAGAAACAGGAAGAAAAGCTTCGTCGTGAAGAGAGTGTTGATTATTACGGCAAATGGCTTAATGAAGACGTGAAATATATCATTTCCGATGATGAGAGATCGGTATTCAATGCCCTGACTACACCTGAAGAAAAAGAACAGTTCATTGAGCAGTTCTGGTTTCGAAGAGACCCGGATCCCAGGAGTTCGGAAAATGAATTCAAAACTGAACATTACCGACGCATAGCCTACGCCAACGAACACTTTACCAGTGGTGATCCTGGATGGATGACTGATCGGGGAAAGGTTTACATAACCTGGGGCCCTCCGGCCAACATCATAAGCCGCCCGACTGGCGGAGCTTATGTCAGGACCATAGAGGAAGGCGGAGGAACCACCACTGTATATCCTTATGAAAAATGGAGTTATCACTACATTGAAGGCCTTGGACCTAATGTGGACCTGGAATTTGTTGATCCGACAGAATCCGGGGAATACAAGCTGGCTGTATATGACTGGGAGAAGGATTCAGGTACGTTCCATCCCAGCGTCGGGCAGACTCTGGATGAACTGATGGGGACGCAGACTCGCGCGGACAGGGCCCAGCTTACACCTGCCGGCGGCGGCGGGCAGTCCAGCATGAGAGACCTCTACCGGAGAAGATGGGATAATCCTTTCAACCGATATGAACGTTATGCGACCATCATGTCATCACCCATTACCAAATATCAGGACCTGCAGGAGATCGTGAAGGTAAGGGTTGATTATCATAACCTGCCATTCGAATTAAAAGAGGATTATTTCAGGCTTAACCAGGATCAGGAATTGGTCCCGATAACCTTGCAGATTAAACACCGGGATTTGACTTTCAAGAAGGAAGGGAATTTCAATGTCGCCAGAATGGCGATATATGGACTGGTTCAGAGCCTTACAAACCGCGTGGTTGCTGAGTTCGAGGATGACCTTGTTGTTCGGTATACCGATGATCAGATGGAAAGTGGCCTGCTGAAATCTGCGGTTTACCAGAAGATACTGTCACTGGATCGAAAATTGCGTTACAAGGTTGATTTTGTTGTTAAAGATACCAACAGCGCCAAAACAGGAATAATCAGGAAGGCGATAGTGCCTCCTCCTTTCGAGGGAGAAACTCTCCAGACGAGTACCATGCTTCTCTCTGATCAGATGGTTGTCCTGAATGAGATCCCGGACCAGGACGAAATGTTTGTGATCGGGGATGTTAAAATCCTGCCCCGGTTAAGCAAGGAGTTCAACCCAACCATGCCTCTCGGTATTTATCTCCAGGTATATAATGCTGAGTTGGACCAGAGCACTTTGGAACCTGCCTTAAAGATTACCTATTCTTTAAGGCAGAATGGAGAAACCATACAGCAGGTAACAGATGATGAAGGCCAGTCGATGCAATTCTTTTCAGGAAGACGTGTGGTATTAATGAAGAATCTCAGCCTTGCCGGCCTCAAACCAGGAAAATACCAGGTGAGTGTGGATGTGGAGGACGCCTTGAAGGAAGAGAAGATCAGCATGAAAGACAATTTCCAGGTAGTTCCTATTCCCTAGAACGCCTGCTGATCTGAATTAAAACCATCAATGCCGGAGAGTTATGCCTCTGTTTGTTTTGAAGTGCGGAGAATATTCTCCGCACTTTCATTTATCGTACTGATAAATTGGGAATGTTTAAGAATGATGAGCAAACGAGAGAATGGATTCATATACAGACTGGGTTTGGTGCTTTTGCTGGCAGTATTGTTTCAAACTGTCTCTGCTGCCCAGCTTTCGCCAGATGGATTTGACCCGTCCGTGGTTTCAAAGAAAGCTGAAGAGGCGATGAATGCAGAGAAATTCGCCGAAGCAGCTGAACTCTACCAGGAGCTTAACTCCAGGTACCCTGACATGCCTGAACTGAAGATGAATCTGGGCATGGCTCTCTATTTATCAGGAAAAACAGTAGAATCCATCGATATTTTGGAGAAAGCCACGGCACTGAATCCTTCAATGGAAAGCGCCTGGTTTTTTCTGGGTATGGCTAACCTTGATAGAGGGCGCCCTGACAAGGCTCTGCCCTATTTAAAAGAATACCTGAACCGGAAACCAATTGATTACGAAGCCAGGCAGATCTACGCCGAGGCTCTCTCATCTCTGAAAAGATACCAAGAATCTGTGGAGGAATACAAAAAAATATTGAAGGGACAGCCCGGAAATCCTAAAGCATGGTATGGAATCGGAACAAGTTTTGAAGCCCTCTCTAACCAGTATTTTGACAAGCTGGACTCCATTGCTCCTGAATCCGGTTACTGGCTTGCCCTGGTTGCCGATTCCAGGGTAGTACAGAAACAGTATTCAAGTGCCTTCTTTCTCTACCGGAAAGCCCTTGAACAGCTGCCAAAACTCAGGGGAGTGCATTATTCAATCAGCAGAATTTACCGGGAAAGAGGGGAGGATGAATGGGCTGCAATTGAAGAAAAAAAAGAGGGAGACCTGGGAGTGCCTGATTGCTCGAAAGAAAAACTGGTATGCAGCTACCTGCAGGGAGACTTCGAGCGAATTGTTGCGGAGGGAGATAGCGAAAAACTGGAAGATCTGTACTGGATTATCCAGGCTTATAACCAGCTGACAGTAGCATCCTTTACTCAGCTTAATCAATTGCCTTCATCATATGAAGTGCACGCCCTCAGGGCACGTATGCAGGAGAACCTTGGAAGATACTGGGATTCCGTGAGTGAATGGAAGCAGGCACTTCAATATGCTCCAGATGATGTTTTTGTAAAGAAGCAGCTAGCTATCAACCTTTACTTGAATCGTAACTATCCGGATTCAAATACGATTGTACAGGAACTGCTGAAATCCGAGCCTGATGATGCCCGCCTGAATTTTCTGGCAGGAGATATTCTTGCCTACCAGCAGCTGGCTGATCAGGCGATCCCTTATCTTGAAAAGGCAGTAAAAGCCGATGACTCCTACATAGCTGCCCACTCTTCACTGGGCCGGGCCTATATGAGCCTGGGAAAAGCTGCTGAGGCTATCCCCCACCTGGAGAAAGCCATTGATACGGATGAAGATGGAAGCATTCATTATCAGCTGGCCAGGGCATACCAGCGTGCAGGCAAAGCTGACCTCTCCAGGGAAACAATGGGAAAATACCAGGAAATCCTCAAGAAACTGGACGCGGAAACGAAGCAGCTGAACGAAGACGTCAGGATCACGGCACCGGAGTAATAATCTCCAGGATTAATGGAAGCAGGTTTATCCCGGGCTGAATTTAATCTGACCTGGAATCCGGCTGGCTCATCTCGCTCCAGATCCATGAGGATGCAACCATGATCAGTAACTGGTTTTTCCAAGGGGCATAAGGTAGAGGACTTCCTCTTCTCCCTTGAGTCCAAGGATTTTTTCGATTTCACCAGGACGGACTGCCGCAATCGCTACGGTGCCTATATCCAGGGAAACAGCCTGCAGATGAACATTCTGTCCGAGGTGACCCAGGTCCATATAGGTGAATTTGGGTCCCTGATCTCCATATTTTTCTTTGGGCCCGGTGTAGTCAGCCGATATGATCAAAGCCGCTGCCGCCGATGTTATGTAGTCCTGGAAGAATGTCCCTGCTGTCAGCAAACGGCTGTATTCTCCGGATTTAATTGGTTCCAGAGAGTGATTAACGGCATTAAACCTGTATAAACCCTGGTCCAGTTCCCGGACATTGAAAGCGGCCAGGGAAATATTCAGCGGGAACAGCGCGCCGGCTGACGGGGCGGTGCGAAATCCTTCTTCGCTGGTAATACCGTAGGCGCTCCAGAGTATCTGGCTGATTTCAACCAGAGAGAGAGATTCAGGAAGGTATTCCCGGACCGACCTCCGTTTAAGAAGGGTTTCTTCGATTGAAAGGGAACCTTTGGTCTTTGGCTCCGGAAGCTTTATTGTCATGATCTTTCCTCTTTTTTTTGTCTCTGCAAACCCAGTTCTAAAAATATTCAGCAGCCAGCTTTTTTATGACCGGGATGGATCGCTTAATCATTTGTTCATCAACGCAGTAGCTTATTCTGAAGTGCCCTGGACAGCCGAATCCTCTTCCCGGAACAAACAGCAAATTGTGCTTAAGGGCAGTCTGTATGAATTCAGCCTCCTCACCCGGAGTCTTTGGGAAGAGGTAGAAAGCTCCCTGCGGCTTGACACAGCTGAATCCGGAATCGGTAAGTACGTTATAGAGAAGGTCTCTATTGATTTTGTAACCAGTTACATTCACACTTTCTCCCGCAGTTGCCTGGACCAGCCTCTGGGCAAGGGCAGGGGCATTCACAAATCCAAGGGTTCTCTGGCAGAAAATCAAAGCATTCAAAAGCTTTTCCGATTCGTTTATTTCAGTATTGACTGCCACGTAGCCGATCCTTTCCCCAGCCAGCCCCAGTGACTTGCTGTAGGAATTGACGATCAGCGAATTTTTAAAGATATTCATGATTTCGGGTGCCAGAATATTTTCATATACAATCTTTTTGTATGGCTCATCGGAGATAACATATATGGGAGAACCTGCTGTCTCTTCATGGACGGATAATACGTCGGCCAGACTCTTCAGGGTTTTTTCCGCATAAACAACCCCCGTTGGATTGTTGGGAGAGTTAATTATTACGGCCTTGGTTTTCTCTGAGAGGGCGTCAGCCAGTTTTCCAGGATCGGGCTGGAAATCCTCAGGATCAGTTTTGCAGACGACAGGGATTCCCTGGCTGTTCCTGATATAAAACATGTACTCAACAAAAAATGGCGCAAAAATAATTACTTCATCACCTGGGTCCAGAATAGATTTCAGGGCCACGTTGAGGCCTCCGGCCGCGCCGTTGGTCATCACCACATTTTCCGAAGGAAAATCTCTGCTGATTTCATCAGAGATAACCGAGGCCACTGCTTTTCTGGTTTCCATGTATCCGGCATTGCTCATGTAGCGGTGCATGCCCTGAGGAGGTTCTGTCGCCAGGTTCTTCAGCGTATTAGTCACAATGCATGGAGGTTCTTCCCGGGGATTGCCCAGGCTGAAATCAAATACACTTTCAGCTCCGAACTTTTCAATCAGCTTTTCCCCTTCTTCGAACATTTTCCTGATCCAGGACCCATTTTGCAGGTTTTCATTTATCTCTTTTGCAATCACAGGAGCGTCTCCTTTTAACGGTTTCGGAACTTTTCTAATTATGTATCAGTCTTCCGGGCTGGATTTCCTTACGGCAGGGATCAGGCTCTGCAGCTTGTTATGTGTCCCAGTTCAAAAGCTTTAAGGTTAAGGTCAAGAAAGCGCTGTGGTACGGTCTTGTTCATTGCGCTGATCCAGGAATCCATTTTTATATCCATGAAACGTGAAAGGACTCCCAGGACAACAACATTGAAGACTTTGGTGTTGCCTATTTTGCCCGCTACAGAAACCGCGTCCAGGATATAAAGATCACTGCATATATCTTTCAGTTGTTTCAGGATGTCATCAGGATAGGCAGCTGTTCCTGAAATCACCGGCATCGGCAGTATTTTCTGGTCATTTACGATCATTTTCCCACCTGGTTTAAGGTAGTGGGCCCACCTGAGTGCCTCCATTTTTTCGAATCCAATAATAATATCCGCGCCCGCTTCTTCAACAATGGGTGAATATACCTTGCTTCCATACCTGACGTGGGTAACTACACTGCCCCCGCGTTGCGCCATCCCGTGGATTTCGGAGATTTTTACATCATAGCCCTCGCTGGTAAGCAGTCTGCCAAGGATCTTGGCGGTAAGCAGCGTTCCCTGCCCCCCGACACCCGCGATTAATATACTGGTGGTTTCCATTTCAGACTCCTTTTAAACTGAGGGCATTATGCTCGCATAGTTCTACACAAAGACCGCAGCCGACGCAGAGAACCGGGTTGATATCCGGCCGGTTCTTGTTATTGGCTATAGCCGGGCATCCGATTTTCAGGCATTTCCCGCATTCTGTGCAGTTGTTGTTGTTAAACAGGGCCTTGTCGCCCGTGCCTTTGGTAATAAGAAAGCATGGCCTCCGAAAGATGATAACCGAGGGCTCGTGCCGCTCCGTCTCTCGCTCAATGACCTTTAAAGCCTCTTCGAGATTGTACGGGTCTACCACATAAACATGATTGATTCCGATGGATTCCACGAGTTTAACCAGGTCGACCGAAGGCGAAGGAGCACCCTTTATATTCTTCCCTGTGCCTGGATGGTTCTGGTGACCTGTCATTCCGGTAATGGAGTTATCAAGGATAATTGTTGTCGTGATACCCTGGTTGTATACGACATCCATCAGTCCGTTAATTCCCGTATGCAGGAATGTGGAGTCCCCGATAACCGCGACCACCCTTTCAGCAAAATCTCTGCCCCTGGCTTTCTCCATTCCGAGGGCGGTTCCAATACTGGCCCCCATACAGATGCAGGTGTCCATGGAGTTTAGTGGTGACAGGGCACCGAGAGTGTAACATCCGATATCTCCTGTAACGGTAAGCTTCAAGGTGTTGAGAGTGTAAAACACCGCGCGATGCGGGCATCCCGGACATAAGACCGGGGGTCTTGCCGGAAGAGTCGTTGCAGGCAGGGAGTTAGCTGTTTCCTGCCTGAGAGCTTCAGAGATGATCCGGCTGGAAAGTTCTCCCTGTACGGAAAATATGTCCTTGCCCGTTACATTGATTCCCCAGCTTTTTACCTGGTCTTCGATGACTGGTTCAAGCTCTTCGATTACATATAGTTTTTTGACCCCGGCTGCGAACATTTCAATCATTTTTCGAGGCAGGGGATTTATGAATCCCAGCTTAAGGTAGGATGCCTGGGGAAGAATTTCTTTGGCATACTGGTAACAGGTTCCGCTGGTGATGATGCCTATATCCCTGTCCCCCCACTCAATCCTGTTGACAGGGCAGGTTTCTGCATATTCGGCGAGTTTTTTTTCTCTTGCTTCCACCAGATGGTGCCTGGCCCGGGCCATGGCAGGCATCATTACATTTTTCTGCACATCCTTTTTATAAGGTTTTAAGGGGACACTTTTTCTTTCACTGAGTTGCACAATGCTCTGGGAGTGGGAAATCCTGGTAGTCAGGCGAAGGATCACCGGGGTATCGTAGAGTTCGCTCAGTTCAAAAGCCAGTTTAGTGAAGTCGAGAGTCTCCTGGCTGTCAGCCGGTTCCAGCAGCGGGATATGGCTGGCCCTGGCATAATAGCGGGTATCCTGTTCATTCTGTGAACTATGCATCCCCGGATCATCTGCCACGGCAATAACCAGGCCCCCGCTGGTCCCTATGTAGGAGATTGTAAACAGCGGATCAGCCGCCACGTTCAGCCCGACATGTTTCATTGAAACAATGCTGCGGGCGCCTCCTATACTGGCTCCTATGGCTACCTCCATGGCAACTTTTTCATTGGGTGCCCATTCAGAATAAATTTCCTGATATCCGGCAATGTATTCAGTAATTTCGGTGCTTGGAGTGCCAGGGTAGGCTGTTGCCACCGTAGCTCCAGCTTCCCATACACCGCGAGCTACAGCAGCGTTTCCGATAAGTAATTCCTGCAAATCTATTTCTCCGTATTAAACGCCTGAGGCGTTATGCTCTTGCTTAGATGTAAATTCCGATCAGGCAATGCAGAGCCTGCAGTATGAACAGGTCTTTTTTGCCTGGAATGAATATCGCGCGGCACCTCTCAGGAACTGATGTCAGTCATCCTGATCAGTTTGACTCCATTGTCCAGAAGAATCTGTTTAGCATGTTCAAAATCTTCGATTTTAAACACCAGGAGCGCCTTGTCAGTAATTGTGTGGGCAAATGCGTACATATACTCGACGTTTGCGTTGTTATCGTCAAAAATTCCGACTATTCTGGCCAGGCTTCCCGGTTCGTTGCCAACCTCTACCGCCAGTACACTGGTCCTGCGGGCTGTAAAGCCATTTTCCTTTAACAGTTCAAGGGCTTCAGCGGGTTTGTTCACGACCATTCTCAGTACCCCGAAGGTCTCGGTTTCCGCGATTGTCAGGGCCATAATATTGATGCCGTTATCGGCCAGCAGGCGACAGAGCTGATGCAGCCTGCCTTTTCTATTTTCAAGAAAAACTGAGATCTGTGTTATCTCCATTATCAGATCCTTTCCTTACAATTCATTCTGTTCTCATCCGTTTATGTTAATCCAGAAACAAAATCAGCCGGGAGGTTATTCCTGTTTCCCGATTATCTTGCCAATGTGCCTATTGGGAAGGTCGTGTATCAATTACCCTTTTAGCTTTGCCCATTGACCGCTCAATGGTGCCGGGTTCTACCAGCCGGACTTTTGCTGAGAGGGAGAGGACGCTGGCCATTTCAGATTTAATCTTGGCTTCGAGCCTTTCCAGCTCTTTTATTTCGTCTGAAAATACTTCGGGAGTCACTTCCACCTGTATCTCAATCTCATCCAGACTGTTATCCCTGCGGCTTACTATCAACTGATAATGGGGTTCGGTTTCCTTGATTCCCATAAGCACATGTTCAATCTGGGAGGGGAATACATTAATTCCCCTGATGATGAGCATGTCGTCGGTCCTGCCCTTAATCTTGCTGATCCTGGGACTGGTCCTTCCGCACCGGCAAGCTTCACGGTTCATACTTACAATATCCCTGGTCCTGTAGCGAATAAGCGGGCTTCCGGTTTTGGTGAGAGTGGTGATGACCAGTTCCCCGTCTTCTCCATCAGCGACAGCTTCACCAGTGTCGGGATTGATCACCTCAGGGTAAAAGACATCCTCGAAGATGTGAAGCCCGTCTTTGAAAGTACATTCCTGGGCAACCCCGGGGCCGATTATTTCAGATAATCCATAAATATCCGCTGCCAGGATATCCCACTTATCTTCGATCTCATTTCTCATTGCTTCACTGCAGGGCTCCGCGCCGAATATGCCGATTTCCAGTGAACTCTTCCTGGGATCCTGCCCTTCTTTTATTGCCTGGTCAGCCATAGACAGGGCGTAACTCGGGGTACACGCCAGGATTCGTGGTTTGAAATCATGCATCAGTTTCAGCTGGCGTTTGGTCTGTCCTGCGGACATGGGCAGGATGGTTAGGCCCATTTCCAGGGCGCCATAATGCAGGCCGAGCCCGCCCGTGAAAAGTCCGTAGCCATAGGCAATCTGAATCATGTCTCCCGGTTTTGCCCCAGCACATCCCAGGCATCGGGCTACTACTGTCGACCATAGTGCCAGATCGTCCCTGGTGTAACCTGTTACAGTCGGATTCCCGGTTGTCCCGCTTGATACATGGATTTCACCAATCTGATTAAGGGGTGAGCTGAACAGGTTAAAAGGGTAGGTATCCCGCATGTCTGTTTTAGTGGTGAAGGGAAGGCGGGTAATGTCTGCGATTGAGTGTATATCTCCGGGTTCAAGTCCGATACTGTCGAATTTGCGATGGTAAAAAGGGCTGTTGTTGTAAATATAGTCTGCCAGGTTGATAAGCCTTTTTGATTGCAAGGCTTTCATTTCATCACGACACATGCATTCAATGTCTTTATTCCAAATCATTGCAGCCTTTCGTAGGTTAAAATATAAAGTGATTAGAGATTAATATCCAGGCCAGCTTCACCAAAGGAAGGAAAAGCTAAACAGCTTAAAGGATTGTAAGACATATACTGGACTGAGGACAAGTCACTAATACAGAAGTTATGATCGTTCTTCAGTTTGCAGAAAATCGAGCAGCCGGAATTTCCTTTGAAGGCTTGCCGGGAACGACGTTAGACCGGATTGATAATGTTGCTTCCCCTTTTCCATCAGTAAGATAATGCCAATATTGTTTCCTGTGTGCCGTGTTGCTGTATCATAACCTCAGGCGATTATTCTTTAGAGGATTACATCTTTAACAGAGACGTTGATTGGAAAGTAGAGATTATGAGAGAGATATCAGATCAGGAGATCAGTTCGATCCGGGAAGATTTTCCATCACTTGGGAGAACCTGGAACGGCCATAGAATCCATTATTTTGACGGTCCGGGGGGATCGCAGGTTCCTGAATCGGTCATAACCGCTGTTTCTGAATATTACCGCACCTGTAATGCCAACGTTCACGGCTTGTTTGTCACAAGCCGTGAAACCGACACTATCCTGCACCAGGCCCGGCTGGCCATGGCCGATTTTTTGGGGGCAGAGGGTCCGGAGGCAATCTCCCTGGGAGCAAATATGACCACCCTGAATTACTCCCTTAGCCATGCCCTGGTTCGCAGTTTTAAACCAGGGGACGAGGTCCTGATCACGGCGCTGGATCATGAGGCCAACCGTGGACCCTGGCTGGGATTACGGGAGAAGGGGATCATTGTCAGGGAATTGCCGATCACAACGGAGGGTAAACTGGATTACTCCCTGCTGGAAAAAATGATAACTTCCCGCACCAGGCTGATTGCCGCTGGATGGGCATCCAATGCGCTGGGAACTGTTAACGATATTCGGCTTATCCGGCGGATTTCCAGGCAGGCTGGAGCCCTGCTCCTGGTTGATGCCGTGCATTACGCTCCGCATTTTTCCATTGATGTGAAGGAAGAGGATATTGATTTTCTGCTCTGTTCAGCCTACAAGTTCTATGGCCCTCACGTAGGCATTCTTTATTCCAGACCGGGTTTGCTGGACCAACTGGAGCCTGATCGGCTCAAAACCCAGGACCAGGCCTCTCCTTACCGCATTGAAACCGGAACCCTGAATCATGCCGCCATTGCCGGGGTCACCGCGGCTGTAAATTATCTTTCCCGGTTCGGAAGTGGAGAATCCAGGCGTGCCCGGCTGGTTGAGGGATTCTCCAGGATAAGCCGCTATGAGTTTGCTTTGGCCTGTAGATTATTTCAAGGTATGGCTGAGAACCGGAAAATAACTGTTTATGGACCCCCTATGCCTTCAGAACCAGGTGGAAGAACGCCCACTGTCTCTTTTAGGATAGAGGGTTTATCTCCCGCGGAAGCCTGTGAGAAGCTGGGGGAAAAGGGTTTTTTGCTTTGGGATGGAGATTTTTATGCTGCCAGGATAATTGAACTCCTGGGATTGGCTGAAAGTGGAGGAGTGATCCGGGTCGGGATATCGATTTACACCAGGAAGGAAGAGGTGGAAGCCCTGCTGGAAGCTATCAGTGAGCTGTCACGATAAATGTTCAGTTAGACTATCTCTTTTTCTTTCCTGAATAAAGGTCTATTACACGTTCTATGGCCTGGCTGCACACACTGCAGAAACCGTTTTCTGTGGATGTTGAAAACATGGTGCAGGCAATTTCAGGTCTGTAGAACCCGGAGGAATGGTAAGCCGCACCCTCAAAGGCTCCGACCTTGCCGGAATAGGTGTCATTTTTAACCAGGTCCAGCAGCTTATTTTTCTTTTCATCCGCTGATAGAGAGCCGGACCCGCTTTTCCCATGTGCTGAATATATCCTGTCGTACTCCACTTTGTTCCAGGGTGTGGGCAGGGGCGTCGATTTCTCTATAAGGTTTCTCCATTTTAGATTTTCGGGATCTCGAAGAGCTGTAACATTAGGTTCCCAGGGTTCATCAGGCTCAGATTCAAAATTTTCATATGCCACATCGGAAGAGTAGTATTCATCTGCCAGGCCGGCAAACAGATGGCCAAATTCATGAACCAGGATATAGGAGGATCTGGCGGCATCACTTGAACATGTGAGCCAAAGATTGTAGATTCCGCCGCCTCCATACTTGATGTCATTGAAGAGGATGATGATGAAGTCATAAGGAGCTGCCGCGGCCAGGTCCCTGATTGATTTTTCTTCGTAAGACAGTACATAGCGATCCAGGTCCAGCGCGTTGAAACTCAATCCCAGCGCCGTGTTTTTCCATGAACCGTTCCTGGGATCCGAGATCCCGCTGTCTTGAGAAATTATGTCCACAGCCCTGACGTTGAAATCCTTTTTCCGCTTTGAAAATGGAGAGGTATTAAACAGGATGTCGGTCATTCTCTGGGCATCAGCATGGAATTTTCCAATCTCTTTCTCTGTGTAACCGTCTCCCATGATCAGGAGATCCACCTTGGCAGTACACGGCCCGTTTTCAAAAATAGTCCATACATTAAGATCATTTCTAATCGGAGAACGGTCCACAAACCTGCTTTTGGGTCTAATTTCAGTCTGCCATATCTCCTGGAATGACCCATCCTGTTGCCGTTTTTCAACTGACAGGAAAAAGGGATTCCGTGGTTCGGGGAAACGGAATGGTTCAGAAAAGGTTTTCCAGATTCCCGCAGAAGCTTCAGCAGTCATTTCCCATTCGCCGAAAATACTGCCGTAACCGGAGGAATAAACCAGTAATCCTGAGGATTTGTCCTTGATCTGGAATCTATACTTTCCAAGATTCTGATCCTCGGTGAGGAGGACGGTCCTTCCCGCCCATGGTCCTTCGATGAGAATCCGGTCCGTTGCGAAATTTTCTTCTTCGCTGGTTCCGGAGTGGAAGGAGTCAACCCTCATCGTGTTTCCGGTAAATGTTTCTTCAAATTTCATTTCATTTTCTAAAACGGATCCTGTAAGGAAAGATGAAAATGCCAAAATGAACAGGAAGGAGGGGAGGAAAATGGATCTCAAGCGTGTTGACGTTTTTGAAAAAGAGACCTTTTTTATCCTGTTGGATTCAGATTTCATTTTAGTGTTTACACAGGGACTGCGGCCCTTCCTTCCAGTGGATTTCAGGAAGCGCCTGCAGCTGTTCAGCTGCCGATTCCGGAGTTATATCCCTCTGCGGTGTGGCCAGGAGTTCATAACCCACCATGAATTTCTTTACCGTCGCAGAACGAAGGAGCGGGGGATAGAAGTGCATATGAAAGTGCCATTCTTCGTGGGATCCTCCGTCAGAGGGGCTCTGATGAATCCCCATTGAGTAAGGGAAGGATGTTTTAAAAAGATTGTCGTACTTGACTGTCAGCCTGTTCAGAATATCAGCCAGTTCTTTGATATCTTGACTGGAGAATTCATAGAGGTTCCGTAAATGTTTTCGGCTGATAATCATGGTTTCAAAAGGCCATATTGCCCAGAAAGGAACCAGAGCTATAAATCCTTCGTTTTCCACAACAGTCCTGCTGAATAGAGAGTTGCGTTCTTCTTCCAGGCAGCTGCAGAGCAGGCACCTGCCAGTTTCACTAAGGTAGAGAAGCTGGTTTTTCTGTTCCTTCTGAATCTCTTCGGGCAGGGAGGATGAGGCCCAGATCTGGCAGTGGGGATGAGGATTGCTGCAGCCCATCATGGAGCCTTTGTTTTCAAATATCTGTACATAGTCAACCCAGTCAAGTGATCCCAGTTCGATGCTCTGGGATTTCCAGGCTTCAATAATTCGGGTAATGGAATCCTTTCCCATCCTGGCCATAGTCAGGTCATGCCGGGGGGAAAAGCACATTACCCGGCAGATACCCGATTCGGTCCTGGCCTGGTAAAGATTGCCTCCCCCTGTATCAGGTAGCTTCTCTCCGGGAATCAGGGCTGGAAAGTCGTTGTCAAAAACCAGTATTTCCCGGTAATCCGGATTCTTTTTTCCACCGGCCCTGGAATTTCCGGGGCAGAGGTAACAGTCAGGATCATAGGATGGAAGGTCAGGTGAGGCTGTTTCTTCAGTCTGCCCCAGCCAGGGGCGTGTGGTCCGATGCGGTGATACTAAAATCCAGGCACCGGTAAGGGGATTGTATCGTTTGTGTGGTGTGCCGGGATTGATGCCGGCAGGATTTTCAGCTTTGCTCAATGGACCTCCCGGATCGTCTTATTCTATTCCAGGCCTGATTTCATACTGTTCTATTTTTGTCAGCAGTGTTTTATAGGAAACCTTCAGTTCCCGGGATGTTTTAAGTTTATTCCAGCCATTTTTTTTAAGTATCTGTGAAATAACTTTTTTTTCCACAATTGCAGTGGCTTCCCTGGAAATTTCTTTCAGTTCCTTACCCTGATAATTTTCCGCTGAAAACTCCAGGGTTCCATTGGTCGTTTCAAGTTCTCCTCCCATCCTGGATGCGAAATATTCATAAATTGAGTTTTCATCCCTGAGGACAACATATCTTTTGACTGTGTTTTCCAGTTCTCTTACATTTCCGGGCCAGGGATACTGGATAAATTTTTCAAGGAGGGTTGGAGACATTTCAGGATCTTCGGAACGATATTCCTTGGAGAACTTTTTCCAGAAATGCCTGCAAAGTACCGGGATATCCTCGGGTCTTTCACGTAGGGGCGGTATATGGATATTAACCACATTAAGACGGTAATACAGGTCTTCCCTGAACCTTCCCTGCCGGATCGCATCAATCAGCTTTCGATTGGTAGCTGTGATAATCCTGACATTTACTTTAATCTCCTGGTTTTCACCCAGCATTGAAAATTTACCCTCCTGCAGGACCTGCAGGAGTTTTGCCTGTACTGGAGAAGAAAACTCTCCGATTTCATCCAGGAAGATTGTTCCGCTGTTTGCGTATTCGAATTTCCCTGGCCGATCTACATATGCTCCGGTGAAAGCTCCTTTCCGGTATCCAAATAACTCGCTTTCAACCAGGTTTTCAGGCATGGCAGCACAGTTTACTTTGAGGAAGGGACGCCCGAGAAGGCCCGAGTTAAGGTGGATATAGCGGGCTATGACATCCTTGCCAACCCCGCTTTCTCCGGTAATCAATACTGGAATGGTGGTTGTAGCCACTTGTTTTGAAGTCTGGCTTATCTGAGCCATGGATTTACTGGCGTAAACCAGATCAAATCCTGCCGGACCGGAATCGCTTCTATCGAGTGGTTTTATGCTTGCGGCAGAAAGCACCGACCGTATGGATTTATTCAGTTCATCCAGGGTGAAGGGTTTTGAGACGTAATCATCAGCCCCTTCTTTTATGGCGTCAACGATAACCCTTGCTTCAGTCCTGCCGGATAAGGCTATTATTTTCGAATCTGGAAGCCAGTCGGAAAGGTTTTTGATAGTCAGTCCGGTAGATTCGACTTCAGCAGGATCAATGAATGTCACCCTTGGTTTTATTTTGTCCAGATCAAGCATTCTCTCAGCTTCAGTCTTGTCTCCGGCGGCAATCACAGAGTAACCCAGGGATTTAAGCTGACGGGAGAAATATCTCCTGAAATCTCTGCATCCATCAATGCAGAGCAGCTGTTCGTTGTGGGCCATAATGATCTCCTTACAAAACTACTCTGATCCTGCCATTGCCTTTTCTCTGGTCCTAGAATACCAGCTGTATCGCCAATATTATAAAAAAAAGAGTACCTAAAGCGAGAAAATTTCATATAAGGTATAGGATCGTTCAGGGGATAGTTCTATATTTGAAGGGAAGAGCAATTGAAAATAATATACTTGTTGACACTTGCTTTGGATAAATAAGGTTATAATCTGGTGAAAAGATTAAATTGTTCAGTTTGATGAACTGATCCATTGATTAGTTTAAGTAGTTTATTTTCCGTGGTATAACGTAATAAAGATATTGGGCGCTGATTTTGGAATCAAAATTGCTGTTGTTAAAAAGCAAGTGATATAGAATAATTTTAAAGCAGACCCCATATAATTACTCCGGAGTGAAGTGATGTCGAATCTGATTCAAGATGGTGAAAGAAAATTCAAGCAGAATCTCTCGGATGCGGATCTGGAGCAGATGATGCCGATTTTGCTTCCGGGAGTTGATCTGGAGCTATTGTGCTACAGGGAAGTCCCATTCCGGATTATGCTGCAGCAGGAACTGCTGAGATCGATACGTTACTGTGCTTACATGTCCCTTATCCTTATCAAGCTGGAAGACGAAGAAATCAGATCTTCCAAGTTCGGGGAAGTTGTGTCTATTGTCCGGCGAAGCATAAGAACCACAGATCTGGTAGGGCAATTCAGCAGCAAAGGAATACTGGGAATCGTTCTTCTGAATGCTCCGTCAGGACCTACAGAACTGGTTGCAGGTAGGATTCGGGAGGAAATAGCCATGTTTACGAGGAATCCCAGGTTCACTGAGGATCCGTCCAGTGTGGTGTCACTGTTGTGTCCCGAGGAGGCCAACTCATGGGATGACCTGCTCCGTGTCGCCGAGGCTAAGCTTCACTAGTGAATCCATCCCCATCCGCCCGAATTCCTTTTCTGATTTTTTCGTCCTGCATTGTATTACATAATTGAAGCGGTTTCGGAAACATCTGCGTAAAGGTTGGTTACTGGTTTATGAAGGCCTCAAAATGTCACTTTGATCTGGTATTAACTGGTTAACCATGAAAAGTTAAATGCTTAATTCCGCGGATATGGCACAAACTGGTTTTGCGACGCTGGGTAATCGGGTTTGGGCAGTACCGGTTTGTTTACTGTTGGCGAAGGGGATTGGTGTAGTATCCTGCTGAAGGTTCCTTTTAGATAACTGGTTGTCCGGGGAAGTGCTAGGAAAATGGAGTTATCATATGTTTAGCCTGCTGCCTCTTAAATTGCTTATGTTTTCAGTATTTGCTTCTTTGCCGGTCTACCCCGCTATACAAGCAGGCCCTGGTACTGCCGAGGATCAAACGGCCCCAGCCAGTTTCATTATTGAAGCAAACGACGTCCTCGAGATTTTTGTATGGAAAGAGCCTGATTTATCCAGAAAAGTACTGGTCAGGCCCGACGGCTACATATCCTTTCCCCTGGTACAAGACATGAAAGCTGCCGGCATGACTCCCGCAGAGCTAAAGGAGGAACTGGAAGGAAAATTATTGGAATATCTGACTGCTCCTAATGTTACGGTGATTGTAGATGCCATCATGCACTACCGGATTTATGTGACCGGAAAGGTACAGGGGCCATCCAGTTTTATCCTTGAGAAACCGATAACGGTGCTGCAGGCTATAAGCCTTGCCGGAGGGCTGCAGGAGTTTGCAGATGAGTCTGAGGTCAAGGTTGTCAGGGCTACCGCAAACGGGTATTCCTATCTAGACTTCGATTATAAAGAAGTTATCAAGGGCAAGAATGTCGGCCAGAATATTTACCTTGAATCCGGTGATGTTGTGGTTGTCCCATAGCTGCCTGAGGAGAAGGAGAATGAAACTTTTATTCAAGAATATTTTTCTTTATATTTTTGTCTTTTCCGTCATGGCAACCGCTGTCTGGGCGGAGAGGATCAATACAATCGGGTTTAGTGCGGGAATGATCGCGTCCGCCGACGACAGGCCTTATTTTGAGGGATACACTCCCGAGGATTCTAACGAGTATTTTTTAGTAGGTTCCTTTTTCCCCAGCATATCACTGAATTCAAGAGGGCCCGCGTCCATGTTCACTCTCAGTTACGGATTCGGCATGAACCGGGTCAATTCTGATCTGGATCTTAATACCGAGTCCCACTCAGTGAGCCTGGCATGGGATACTACCATTGGAGAAAGGGCTACTTTCAGGCTGGCCAACAATTTCAGGAAATCCCCTGACATTGATTCCTTTAACCTTTTTCGCGGTATCGTGGAAACCCCTGACGGGTATTTTTTTGATTTTGACACAGTCGCCCAGAGTCGTAACAGTTACTGGAATACCACCTCAGCTGAACTGGGGATTGACACAGGCGCGCATTCCAGTTTCATGTTTTCAGGAGGTGTTTCCTTCAGGAATTTTGAAGATGTTCCTGGTTTTAAACAGGAAGACCAGTTCAGGACCAACGCCGGAATCAAGTTCTCGCATGACGTTTCAGAACATACCAGTCTGAATAGCGGTTATGACTTCAGGTACTGGGAGTATTACGGAGGATCTTCCACGGCCTCCAGTCACAACGTCGGACTGGGACTGAAGCATATTTTCTCACCGACACTATCCCTGGACCTTTCCGCCGGGCCGTCCTATGTGATTGCTGGAAACGGGGAAGAGTTCTTTGATAATAAGACAGGTTACAATGCCAGTGCCCGGCTGGAAAAGAGGATTGAAAAACACCTGTTCAGTCTTGGTTTTTCTAAAAGGAGCGCTGAGGCTTTTGGTTACGGAAGCCTGGCTAAAACCTGGGATGCCGGGCTTACTTACAACAGGGAGTTTGAAAGAGTTTTAGTTAACGCCTCATTTCGGTATTTTGACACAGAGTCTCTCTCCGGGCGAGGATATTCTCCCCACGGTCTATATTCCATGCTGTCACTTGGATTAAAAGTGACAAGAAACCTGATGTTCGAACTGGGCGGCAGCTACAGAAAGCAAAATAACGACAACTCCGAGGTTGAATTTATTTATGGAGATTATGATAGAAAAAGAGTTTATCTCTCCATCAGATTCAACTTTCCGGAATTATGGAGAACCGGTGGATGAAGAAACTTGTCCTGAAAGATCCGTTTGATATTCTGGTGTTTTTTGATCGCAGGAAGTGGTGGCTGATCCTCACCATGGTTCCAATATTTGCGATTGGAGTCCTGATTGCTTTTCTTCTGCCCGGTTTCTATTCCTCGGAAACCCTGGTCTTGGTTGAACCGAAAGATGTGCCGGATGATGTTGTCAAGGATTATATTACTCTTGATACATTTGAAAGGCTCACGGCCATCCAGGAGACTGTGATCAGCCGCACCAACCTCAGGCAGGTCCTTAATGAGTTCCCGGATGGTTTCAAGGATATCCGGCAATTATCAGAGGAAATGCAGATAGCCAGGCTTCGCAAGAGGATCAAGATTGAAGTGACTACTAATCCGAGAGGCAGAACCTCTGTTGTTCCTTATTTCAAGATCTCATACGAAGACCGTGATCCCCACAACGCTCAGGATGTCACACGGAGGCTGACCCGTTTCTTCATTGACTATGACACCTCAACCAGGGAACAGCAGGTATTTGGAACCACAGAGTTCTTAAAGGGAGAAAGAGACAAGGTAGGAAGGGACCTGGAAGAGGTTGAAGCCTCCCTTTCGGTACAACGAGACCGTTACCGCTATGAATTGCCTGAGCAACTGGAGACCAATTTAAGGCACATGGATAGAATGCAGGCTGAACTGGTTGCCAATGGCGAGGAGCGTGACCGATACCTTACTCTGAAGATTGACTTGGAGCAAAGATTAGCTGAAACCGAACAGTACCTTGAAAGAGAGGATCTTCCAATTTCCCGTGGCGGGCTGAAGATATCAGAAAAAGTCCAGGATTTCAGGGCCAAGGAAGCTCAGTTAAAGCAGCTGCAGACCCGTTACACCGATAACCATCCGGACATAAAAATATTAAAAGAGCAACTGGAACAGTTAAGGAGTGAGATTCCCCCGGAAGAGCTGGAAGCCAGTGTAAAAGAAGAGGATACCCAGGATCAGGGAGCAGCTGGCAGTGTTGATAAAGTCATAAATCCGGTTTACCAGAACCTGCAGGCCCAACTGACTAAGTTGGAGACAGAGATAAAAATTAATGAGGACCGCAGGGAACGGTTAAATAAGGATTTGGAGATTTACGCCAAGAGGATTGAAAACACGCCGCGGAGGGAACAGGAAATATCAGCCCAGCAGCGGCTGTACGAGAGCCTCCAGGAGCGCTACCAGGATCTCGAGGACAAGGTTTCAGAGGCAGAACTTGCCAAGAGCGCAGAAGCCAGGCAAAAGGGGGAACAGTTCAAAATTGTCGACCCGGCAAGTTTTCCGCTCAACACCAGTAAACCTAACCGCTTGCTGGTCATCCTTGGATCACTGGCAGCGGCTTTGGGAGTGGGTTTTGCCCTGGCTGCGTTATCTGAATTTCTGGATCAGAAGATCTGGACGCATGCTGAAATTAAACAGCTTAGCATCCCTGTGTTGGGAGAAATCGCGGCAATCATGACTGAACAGGAGGCAAAAAAGAGGAGAAGGAATTCTTATCTGATGATCCTGATTACATTTTTCTATGCGCTTATCTGGATGGGAGCAATTGTTGCTTTTTATTTAATACCCTTAACCAGGAACATTGGTACTGAAACTTTAGCCTCAATTTTAGGTTGGTAAGAATGCGAATTATAGATAATCCTCTTTTTAAACTGTCACGGGTTCACCAGGAAGGTCACGCAACCGGAACCCAGGATCTCCACAAGGGGGACCGGCGGATCAATGTACAGTTTTATGATGGCTTGATAGAGTCAGTGAATTCCAACATTCCTGAATACCGCCTCGGCCAGATGATGGTTAAATCAGGATTGGTGACCGCCACCAAGATGGAACGGACGGTTGGGCGATCAAGGGGGATGTTGACAGGTGAGTTGTTTCTGGAAGAAGAGAAGATCCAGTTTCCTCAACTGGAACGAGTTCTTGTCAGTCAGGCGGTGGAGCTGTTTTTTCTGGCTGTCAGTGAAGGTTATGAAATAGGGTCTTTTCATAAACGAAGGGGGCCTAAGTCAAAGTATCCTCTTCATTTCCCGGTTGAACAGATTGAGCTGGAAATAGCTCGTTATAACATTTCCGCTATCGAACCCAACCCGAACGCAGTGGTATATCTGAAAAAGGATTTCAACCACACTCTTCCCTGGAATCCCGAAGAGATTGCTGTCCTCAGCTGTCTCGAAGTTCCGAGAAAAATGGAAGAGATAAGCTCCATGATATCTCTTCCCCTGGAGAAGGTTAAAACTGTCATCAGCATTCTGCTGAATATCGACGTAGTTGAATCTCATCGTATTGGATCCCCTCTCCCGGATGCTTTTCCTCCTGGTGGATTTGATCCGATTCGGGATTTTGTTCCGAAAATGAGACAGGCATTCAGCATAGAGGAGTTGATAGAAGTCGAATTCAGCAGCAACCTCATCGGTGAACAGGCCAGGGTGTTGAAGATTCAGCTGAAACAGTCAGAGCAGAAAAAACCCCTGACTCTAATCAACGTTACAAGTCCTGAAATTGGAGATGGTAAATCCCTGGTCAGCTGCATACTCGCTCTTAACCTGGCTAAGGATCCCGGGAAAAGGATACTGCTCATTGATGCTGATCTCAGGGGGGCAAGCGTGCACAGCAAGTTCGGGCTTTCGATAGGCCCGGGTTTATACCAGTGTGCCACTGGGAATCTGCCGCCTCATTGTTATATGCGCAGGATTGGTGATCTTTATGTGATGACTGCCGGGGAGTATACAGATGATGCCGTAGAGGTATTGGCCCTGGACAGGATGGGAGAGCTGCTGAGCCTGTTGAGGCAGGATTTTGATATGGTTATTATTGACAGCCCTCCTCTTCTGCCGGTTGCGGATGCCAGGCTGATCTCCAGCATGGTTGATGGAACCATACTGGTCATATACCAGGGAAAAACAGCCTTCGGAAATATTGTGAGATCAATTGAACTTCTCCAGAATGCGAATCCACTGGGCATAGTCCTTAACGGTGTTAAAACCACTCTCCTGACTGAAACCCTGTCCGAGTATGGATATGGATATGGATATGGATACGGGTATGGTAAATATGGTTATGGAAATGCTTACAGTAAAGATAATCAGGTGAAAAAGAAACGGGGACACAAAAAAGGTTCCAATAAAAGCAGAAGGCTTTTTGCCCCCAGAGAAGAAAAGGATAAGGAGTGAGGGATAAAAGGAGCTGACAGCAGTGATCACCAGGTTCCTCTCCACTCAAAATAAATTGGATTTCAAGTCAGAAAGTCAGGCATTTATGAAAGCGAAAACAATAATTGTTGTTATCTTTGCCAGCGTTTTCATTCTCTTTGCATCCTGCGGTTTTAAACCGGAAAGTTCCCGGGAAGAGATAATTGGCAGCGCCCGTGAATACATGGAAGAGAGTAAATATGGAGAGGCTGAGATTGTCCTGCTCAAGGCGATAAAGGCGAATCCATCTGATACGGAAATGATGTTTATCCTGGTGGAACTGTACCAGGCCACCGGAGATCATCAGCAAGCTGTTTTTCATCTCAAAAAAATACTTGACTTAGATCCTGACAATGTCGATGCCAAGTTAAAACTGGGGAATTATTATTTACAGGCCGGACCGGTTGCAGGTGATCACCTCTACGAGGAGGCTGTTAAACTGGGCGATGAGATTCTCGTGACAGAGCCGGACAACCTGGATGCCAAGATCCTTCTGGCAAATGCCTATGCGGGATTGAGAAAGCTGGATGAAGGAATCGCCTTGCTGGATGAGGTCCTGGTAGCGGATCCCGATAACCTGGCGGCACTGCTCAACCAGGGGGCGTTCCATATGCGGCTGAGCCAGACTGATAAAGCCCTGGAATACTACAAACTAGCGATTTCCAAAGCTCCCGACAATCCTATGTCCCAGCGGTCCATTGCTAATTTTTATGCTTCTACCGGGGACAAAGAGAAGGCCAGCGAGCATTTCAGGAAAGCGTTTGACCTGGACCCGGATGACCAGAACACACTTTTTTCTCTGACCCGGTTCTATATGGATAACAATGAACCCGAAAAGGTTGAAGAATTTTACAAGGAAGCCATAACCCGCAGTTCCGATCCAACCGGAATGAAGATAAACCTGGCAAATTTTAAGATATCCCGGGGACAGAGAGCGGAAGGCCTGGAAATGCTTCAAGCCCTGCTGGTAGAGGAGCCAGATAACCGTAGCCTTATTCTTCGGCTGGCTGAACTCAAGATTGAAGACCGTGACCATGATGCGGCACTGGCTCTTGTGGACAAGCTGCTTGAGAAAGCAGATACAGACGCGGAAGCCAATTTTCTGAGAGGCAGGATCAGTGTCATTGAAAACAACCAGCCTGAGGCTTTGAAGTATTTCACTAACGCCATAACTTATAATTCAAGCTTGATCCAGGCATATGTAGCCAAGTCTGAATCTGAGATCAGCCTGGGGAGCTTCAGTGCTGCCGAGGAAACAGCTCTCAAGGCGGTTTCCCTGAACCGGCAGTTTGTACCCGCCCGGGCCCAGTATGCCAAGGCCCTTGCCCTTAACGGCAATGCTGAACAGGCAATTATCGAAGCAGATGAAATCCTGGCCCAGTATCCGGGCTTTGCCAATGCTCTGATTGCCAAAGCTGAAGCGCTGATTGTCCTGGAAAAGTATCGGGACGCTACTTTAATCTTTTCTGATCTTCTCAAAGAGCATCCTGACAATATTTTCTTCCTGCACAGACTTAGCGTCATTTCCAGGAAAACAGGGAAATATAAAGAAGCCCTGAATTACGTCAGAAAGGTTTTGGACATAAACCCGAATGTTAAAGATGCGGTTAATGAACTGGTAGCCGTTTACAGGGAGATGGGCAATATCCAGGGAGGACTGGATGAATTGGAGAAACGGGCCGGAGAATCTGATGTTCCGGATGTGTATTTCATGCATAAAGGCCTCGTTTATGTCGGGGAAGGGAACATGGATGCGGCGGAAAAAGAGTTCAGGAGGGCCCTGGAAGCGAATCCCGATAACTATCAACCGTACCTTTATCTGGGACAGATTAACCTGGGACGTAAGGATTATCACCAGGCAGTAGCTGAAGTGGATAAAATTCTGGAGAAGAATGACCGTTTTGCCCCTGCTCATTTGTTGAAGGGCATGTACAATTATTCTGCCGGAAATTCTGCTTCAGCGGAAGAGAGTTATCTCAAAGTCCTGGACATTACCGCAGAGGATCCTGTGGCCTCAAATAACCTGGCCTGGATTTACGCTGACGAGGACCGGAATCTTGACCGGGCCATGACCATGGCGGAAAATGCCCGTGGCAAAGATCCCAATAATCCTCATTATGCTGATACCCTTGGCTGGGTTTACTACAAGATGGGCCGCTATATCCTGGCTATAGACCAGTTGCTTTTCGCAATCAACAATGGGGTTCCCGGATCAGGAAATTATTACAGGCTGGGAATGGCCTATTACCGGAACGGGGATAAAACCTTAGCCGTACAGTCGCTTCGGAAAGCTGTCAGTTCGGGAAAAGATTTTAAGGGAATTGAGGAGGCTCGCCAGGTCCTGCAGGAACTTGGCGGATGATTTTTATCCTGGGTGGAGCGGCTGCTTCACCCAGGGTGTCTACTCCGGTACGCCCTCTTCATCGCCTTGCTGCGTCAGCAGGGAAATAGGGATGATTCTCGTTCTGCTGCAGATCAGTTATCACTGGTAAACGCTTCTTCTACAATGGAGCGGGCACTGGTAATAATCTGATCCAGGTGATTCCTGCCTTTGAAGCTTTCAGCATAAATCTTGTAGATTTCCTCAGTTCCTGAAGGCCTGGCTGCAAACCATCCCTGCTGAGAGGATACTTTTAGACCACCTATCGGAGCCTGGTTAGCAGGGGCATGGGTAAGGATACCTGTTATCGCGTCTCCGGCAAGTTCAGTTTGCCTGATGTCTCCTGGCTTCAGGTTTTTCAAGGCTTCCTTCTGTTTGGCAGTTGCCGGAGCGTCTATTCTGGTGTACTCGGGGGAGCCAAACAGCTCCTCCAGTTCCCTGTAAACCATGGCAGGGTCCCTGTCTTTGCGGGACATTATTTCAGCTGCCAGGAGCCCCATGATGAAACCATCCTTATCTGTGGTCCAGACACTTCCATCACTTTTGAGGAAAGATGCGCCGGCGCTTTCTTCGCCCCCAAAACCATAGGACCCATCAGCCAACCCGGGAACAAACCATTTAAATCCCACCGGGACCTCGGCAACTGTTCTGCCAAGATGTTTCCCCACCCTGTCAATCATGCTGCTGCTTACCAGGGTTTTACCTATTATGGCATCAGAGCGCCAGTTTTTCCGGTTCTGAAACAGGTACCAGATGGCAACAGCCAGATAATGGTTGGGATTCATCAATCCTCCGGAAGCAGTGACTATTCCGTGCCGGTCAAAATCCGGATCATTACCGATGGCGATGTCGTACTTGTCCTTGAGCTCAATTAAGGAGGCCATTGCCCAGGGTGAAGAACAGTCCATCCTGATTTTTCCATCTTTGTCATAGGTCATGAATGAAAAAGTAGGATCAAGTATTTTATTGACAATTGTTAGGTTGAGGCCATAAAACTCAGCAATCGGTTCCCAGTATTCAAGGCCCGAGCCGCCCAGGGGATCACATCCAATGCTGATTCCAGCTGATTTTATTGATTCCATGTCTACTACACTGCCAAGTTCTTTCACGAAATTGCCGGTGTAGTCATACCGCTTCAAATGTTCTGATTTTAGAGCCCTGCTGTATGGGATTCTCCTGACATCCCGGTTTTCATCGGATAGTATCCGGTTGGCCCTTTCTTCAATCCACCCCGTTGTTCCTGTGTCTGCCGGCCCTCCATGCGGCGGGTTGTACTTGAATCCTCCGTCCTCAGGAGGATTGTGAGAAGGGGTGATGACAATTCCGTCAGCCAGGTACTTCCTGTCAGTAATATTGTGGCGTACGATGCATCGGGAGATAACAGGAGTGGGGGTATAAGCCAGTTTTTCATCAACAAAAACGGTGGCCTGGTTGGCGATCAGCACCTCCAGTGCAACGGCCCTGGCCGGTTCGGAAAGGGCGTGGGTGTCCATGCCCAGGTAGAGGGGGCCTTTGATACCCTTCTCTCTGCGATATTCGCAGACAGCCTGGGTAACAGCTGCAATATGTTCTTCGTTAAAACTGGATTTTCCGGAAGAACCCCGGTGGCCGGAAGTGCCAAAAGAAATTCGCTGAGCAGGTAGCGAAGAATCGGGCTTAGAGGTGAAAAATTCAGTTACAAGTCTGGGAATGTTTACTGTTTTTGAGGGATCAACATGCTTTCCGGCTGATTTGTTCACCGACATTAAACGCTCCTTGGGGTACAATGATATTGGTTATTCCTGAAATATTTCCTATTTCTGGCATTATATGTTTTTTCGGGGATTATATCAGCATGGCTGGCGGTTTTTGAGTTTGTATGCCGCAAAAAAACAGGCACCTTCAGTTGACATGGACCCGGTGCTACCTTAAGATTTTCTGGTAAGACAGATCAAATGATTTCAGGCCTGTAGTAAAGGGTTAAAGCAAGTGGAGCTTATAGTTTTTTATCTCTTCGCGACCGTTGCTGTTGCTTCCTCTCTTTTAGTAGTGTTATTCAGGAAAGCAATGTATTCAGCGCTGTCTCTGATTGTCTGTCTCTGTGCAATCGCCGGGCTTTTCTATCTGGCCGGAGGTCCATTTATCGCGGTCATCCAGGTAATTGTTTACGCCGGAGCAATAATGGTAATGATTCTCTTTGTCATTATGCTGACAAATCCCGAGCTTGCATTTCCAGGTGCTTTACAGCTTCGCAGGCTCCCTTTTATTGCCCTTCCCCTGGCAGCTGTCCTGGGTTCTGCCCTGGTGTGGATTTTTGCTCTGATTCCTTCCGATTCCTCCAGCCTTGGGAATACCCTGTTCCAGGGTGATGTTGAAAGTATTGCAGGCGCTCTCTTTCGCGAATACCTGTTGCCCTTTGAAGTAACTTCAATCCTGATTCTGGTGGCAGTGATCGGAGCGATTGTCCTTACCAGGAAAGAAGAATAGGTTTGATTCATATGGTTACAACAACACATTTTCTGGTGCTGGGAGGGATCCTGTTTGTTATCGGCATGGCAGGCGTTGTGATCCGCAGAAACATGATTGTCATGTTTATGTGCATAGAACTGATGCTGAATGCCGTGAACCTTACCTTTATTGCCTTTTCCCGGCACTTTGTCCATGTGGATGGCCAGATAACAGTCTTTTTTGTGATGACTGTGGCTGCTGCTGAAGCTGCTGTGGGGCTGGCGCTGATTGTCCTTTTTTACCGTCACAAGAATACAGTTAATATTGATCAAGCAAATGTTATGAAGTGGTAGTTATGCTGGAAAGTTACAGTCTATTATTGGTTTTTCCCCTCCTGGGAGCTGCAATCAACGGGGTATTGGGCAAGCGCCTCCCCTCCCGTCTGATTTCGCTTATAGGCTGTGGTTCCGTTTTACTGAGTTTCCTTACAGCATCCGCCGCTTTTTATGAACTTCTTCTTCTTCCTGCCGGGGAGAGAATTGCCGTGCAGGAACTTTTCACCTGGGTAGAGTCCGGGGATTTTACTGCCAGGGCGGCATTTCTTTTTGATCCGCTGTCCGCGGTTATGATCCTGGTAGTTACCGGCGTCAGCTTCCTGATTCATGTCTATTCAGTTGAATACATGAAGGGAGAGAGTGGGTACTACCGTTATTTCTCCTATCTTAACTTGTTTGTGTTCATGATGAGCGTCCTGGTTCTGGCGGACAATTTCCTGCTGATGTTCATTGGGTGGGAGGGAGTCGGTCTTTGTTCCTATCTTCTTATCGGATACTATTTTGAAACTAGGGTGGCAGGAGATGCCGCAAAAAAAGCCTTTATTGTTAACAGGATAGGTGATTTCGGATTTCTCCTGGCTGTTTTCCTCATTTTTTCCACCTTTGGCACTCTCAATTTTATTGAGGTATCAAAATTAGTTTCAACGGAGTTCCCGTTACCTGAGGCTGGCTTCGGCGTCCTGGGTTTAATCTGTCTCCTTCTTTTTCTGGGAGCAACGGGCAAGAGCGCCCAGATTCCTCTTTATGTCTGGCTTCCGGATGCCATGGCGGGACCGACACCGGTCAGCGCCCTGATCCATGCGGCAACCATGGTTACGGCGGGCGTGTACATGATTGCCAGGAACAGTGCACTCTATTCAAGGTCTCCCGACGCCATGCTGGTAGTGGCGTCTGTCGGAGTTGTTACCGCTCTTGTGGCCGCGCTGATTGCGATTTCTCAGAAAGATATCAAGAAGGTTCTTGCCTATTCTACGGTCAGCCAGCTGGGTTATATGTTCCTGGCGGTAGGGGTTGGAGCCTTCAGCGCGGGTATTTTTCATCTGTTCACCCACGCTTTTTTCAAGGCACTTCTCTTTCTGGGCTCTGGAAGCGTCATCCTGGCCCTGCATCACGAACAGGATATGCACAGGATGGGAGGCCTGAAAAAATATCTCCCGCACACCTGGGCTACCATGGGCATTGCCTCTTTAGCTATAGCCGGTATTCCTCCTTTTGCCGGATTTTTTTCCAAGGATGAGATTCTCTGGAAAGCATTGACCGGACCGGGCGGATACCCCATCCTCTGGATTGTAGGTGTGGCAGTAGCCGGATTGACCGCTTTTTACATGGCGAGGCTTATGTTCCTTACATTTTATGGACCGGAGAGGTTCAGGGAAGTCTCCACCCGAGAAGGAGAGCACAAATCCAGTGGAAATGAGCCGCATGAACCAACCCTTTTTATTAGAATCCCTCTTCTTCTCCTTGCGGTCCTTTCTGCTTTTGCCGGACTGCTGGGGTTGCCTGCCTGGCTGGGTGACAATTATTTTGAGGAGTTCCTGCACCCATCCTTCAGATACACTTTCACCGCGGAAGGGCACCATGCCAGTCACAGCCTGGAGATCGGCCTCACTCTGCTTGTGATTTTACTGGTCCTGGCAGCGGTATGGATAGCATGGTATTACTTGTTAAAGAATCCATCCCGGAGAGAGTCCCTGTCCCGATCGTTAAGTACTGTAAACAGAATTCTTTATAATAAGTTTTATGTGGATGAAATATACAACACATTACTCATCCGTCCGCTACAGAATATAGCCGACAGGGTTTTATGGAAGTTTGCGGATGATGCCGTAATTGATGGTGCAGTGAATGGAACAGCTTCTCTTATGAAAGCTTTCAGTAACCATGCCAGGAGGATACAGAACGGTTACGTGCGTGGGTATGTAACCTGGATTATTGCCGGTGCGGTCTTATTATCCCTTTATGTTTTATTTGTGAGTTAATTTATGTTTGGCAGCCAACATCTACTCTCGGTTTTATTAATACTTCCAGTTGTGGGAGCCCTTGGCCTGGCCTTGATTCCCAGCCAGGCGAGAAATGCTGTGAGGGTTGGGGCCCTGGCCGTTACCATGCTGAATTTTCTGGTTTCGCTTCTGCTGTGGCCGGGTTTTGATTCTGCCCTTACCGACATGCAGTTTGTTGAGCGGATCCCCTGGATCAACGCCGGAAATTTCATCATTAATTATCATGTGGGAATTGACGGAATAAGTCTCTGGCTGGTAATCCTGACCACCCTGTTGATGCCTTTGTCTGTACTGGGTAGCTGGAGCATAGAACGGAATCTTAAATCTTACATGGCACTGATGCTGCTTCTGGAAGCAGGCATGATCGGGGTTTTCATTTCGCTGGACCTGGTGCTGTTCTACTTCTTCTGGGAGGCAATGCTGATCCCCATGTATTTCCTGATCGGGATATGGGGTGGAAAACGCAGGATTTATGCGGCTGTTAAGTTTTTTATTTACACAGCCTTTGGTTCCCTGATGATGCTGGCCGCACTTATAACTCTCTGGGCGTTTAATAACATGGAGAGTTTTGACCTGGTGCAGATAACCCAGAGGCTTACCGACGGAGAGATACTACTCCCGCCCCAGGCAGAGCTGTTGATGTTTGCCGCATTTTTTCTGGCATTTGCCATCAAGGTCCCGCTGTTCCCATTCCACACCTGGCTGCCGGACGCCCACGTTGAAGCTCCTACCGCCGGGTCTGTTATCCTGGCCGGAGTTCTGCTGAAGATGGGAACCTACGGCCTTCTCAGGTTTTGCCTGCCCCTGTTCCCCGGTGCGTCAGTGCGTACGGCACCCCTGGTATGTGTCCTGGCTGTAATCGGAATAATTTATGGAGCCCTGGTAGCCATGGTGCAGCCGGATGTGAAAAAGCTGGTGGCGTATTCTTCTGTCAGCCACCTGGGATTTATTGTACTGGGTATTTTTTCATTCAGCTTTATTGGGGTTCAGGGGGCAACCTACCAAATGCTGAATCATGGGGTATCTACAGGAGCCCTTTTCCTTCTGGTTGGAATGCTTTATGAACGGAGACATACCCGTCTTATCAGCGAATTTGGCGGAGTAGCCAACAGGATGCCGGTGTATGCCGCTTTTTTCATGGTCATTATGCTGAGTTCGATTGGGCTGCCCGGATTGAACGGATTCATTGGAGAGTTCCTGATCCTGTTGGGTACCTTTGGAGAGAAGCCCTATTATGCCGTAGCCGCGGCCTCAGGTGTAATATTGTCTGCTGTTTATATGCTTTGGATGTACCAGAGGGTTTTTATGGGAAAAATAGAGAAGGATGAAAATAATGCTCTTCTCGATCTGAATAAAAGGGAAATCGCCACTATTCTTCCCCTTATTCTCCTTGCTCTCTGGATGGGAATATTCCCCGGAGGATTTCTCCGGAAAATGGATACTTCGCTCCAGAAAGCCCTGGAAAGGGTTGAAGATGTCAGAAGCTCCAGAATCTACATGGTAGAGGAACGGCAATAATTAACAGATTGATTTAAACATGGATATCAATTACTCAGTTCTAACGCCTGAAATTTTCCTGGCACTGATCGGGATAGTGACACTGCTGCTGCCTGTCCTGATCGGAGAGGGAAGGAAGCTAAGGTATGAATCAGGTGCACTTATAGCTTTTTCAGTTTGTCTGATAGCGATTTTTGTAACTGACAGACCTGATTCAGGATCAGCATTTTACGGAATGATTTCCGGGGACGCCTTTACTGATTTTGCCAGATTTCTGTTCCTTTCAGTCGGCCTGGTTATTGTGGCAATGGCAATACCTTACCTGAAGCAGGAAGAAAGCTATAATGAAGAATTTTTTGCCCTGCTGATTTTCTCCACCATGGTTATGAGCCTGATTGCAGCAAGTCGCGATCTGCTGCTTACTTTTATCGGGATCGAAATCCTTTCTATTGCCTCCTACATAATGGTTGCCTTCAGGATCAAATCTGAAAGGCCGGTTGAAGCAGGCCTCAAGTATTTTTTTCTGGGAGCCTTTTCCTCTGCTTTTCTGCTCTACGGCATTGCCCTGCTTTATGGTGCCTCCGGATCCACAAGGTATGCGGCCGTGGCTATGGCTGTGGCAGAGCAGGGAAGCTCCCCACTTCTCCTGGCGGGTTTGGGACTGGTAGGAGTCGGACTGGCCTTTAAAGCCACATTTGTTCCTTTTCATGTGTGGTCTCCTGATGTATATGAGGGAGCGCCGTTCCCGGTTACAGCCTTTCTTGCCGTAGCTTCCAAAGCAGCTGCCATACTGGTACTGCTCAGAATTGCCTATGAGTGCTTCCCGGCTTTAACTGAATGGCAGAATGTGTGCTGGATCGCGGCTGTATTGACCATGCTGTATGGGAATATTGCCGCACTGACCCAGAAAAACATCAAAAGAATGCTGGCCTATTCATCAATCGCTCACGCGGGATACCTGCTGGTTGGGGTTGTCGCCGGCAGGCCGGCTGGTTTCCGCAGCGTTCTTTTCTATCTGTTCGCCTATGCCGTTATGAACCTTGGCGCCTTCGCCGTAATTCAGGTACTGGCGGGTAAAGGGGAGTCCTTCCAGCAGATAAGTGATTATTCAGGATTGGGCTTTCGTTCCCCCTTCCTTTCCGCAACCCTGGCGCTTTTTCTTTTTTCACTGGCTGGAATTCCATTTACAGCAGGATTCACCGGAAAGTTTTTTCTTTTTGCCGCTGCGGTTGAACAGCAGCTGTACTTCCTGGTTGTAATAGGTCTGGTCGCGTCAGCAATTGGAATATACTATTACCTTAAGGTCATTGTTACGATGTATATGAAAACAAACGACACCGGTGAAGGCATTACCCCATCCGTCCCCCCGGCCATCAGGGTCGTAGTGATAATTCTTGCTGTTGCCACTGTTTTGTTTGGTATACTACCAGGCTCAATCTTAAAATTTGCTGGTGAGGCGGTACTCTTTTGAAAGAAGCTAAGAAAAGACTGGAAGATAAAATCAAAAAGCTGGAGAGAGAGCTTAATGATGAATTACCAAAGGCCCTGAAAAAGGCACTGGAGCATGGTGATCTCAGGGAGAATGCAGAATACCATGCCGCCAAGGAAAGACAATCCTATGTTCAGGCTGAATTAAGCCAGTTGACCCAACGACTGTCAAAGCTCTCTATGATAAACCTGAACAAGATTCCAGTGGGTGTAGTCTCCTACGGTTCAATCGTGACCTTATATGATGTGGACAGGGAGGAAGTAGTCACCTACAGGCTGGTTTCCAGCGAGGAAGCTGATCTAAGTAAAAAATTGATATCAACTACTTCACCGATAGGGAAAAGCCTGATGGGCCGGGCAGAGGGAGATGAGGTGGTAATCAGGACTCCAGGGGGTAAAAGAACCTGTGAAATTGAAAAACTGATTACAATCCATGAGCAGGAAAACGACTAGAACCGCAGGAGATTCCTGACGCGTTTTTAAATTCCTTATGGAAAAATCCCTGCCCGGAGACATCTATTCTATATGGCTGCAAAGAAAAGGACTCAATCAGTAAAAAGTCAATATGTGTTCTGGGGCTTTTATGGTCTTCTGGCCCTTGGATGCATAATTTTGGGTGCCCTGATCGGAATGGTTTTTGGCTGGGCAATAGATCTTCCCCGGGTTGAGGAGCTTGAATATATGCAGCCCAGCCAGGTTTCGCTGCTATATAGCTCCAACGGTGAAATGCTGGACCAGTTTGCGACTGAGAAGCGGATTATCGTCAGGTATGAAGATATACCTGAAGTTTTAAAACAAGCTATCATCTCCTCAGAAGACAAGAGCTTTTTTACCCATCCCGGAATAGATGTCAAGAGGATGCTGGTAACCATTTTCTACAATGACCTTATCAGGGGCAACAATTGGGGTGGTTCCACTATCACCATGCAGCTCAGTAAAATGAGGTTTACCAGTACCGGAAAGACTGTTGAGCGAAAAATTAAGGATATTTTTTACGCTATCAATGTTGAAAAGGAATATTCTAAAGAACAGATTTTCACGTTTTATGCCAACCAGATGAATTTGGGGCACGGCCGCTACGGGGTGGCAGCGGCAACGGATTTTTATTTTCACAAAAAGCTGGCGGACATTTCTCTCTCTGAAGCTGCCATGCTGGCCGGAATAATCCAGTCTCCAGGACATCACTCTCCCATAAATCGACCGGACAGAGCGCTCTATCGCCGTAACTGGGTACTTGGAGAAATGCTTGATAACGGGTATATCACCAAGGATGAATATAAGGATGCCTTGGCTCAGCCACTTGGAGTTATGGGAAGAGATGATCAGCAATCCCCAGCTCCATATTTTGTGGAATGGGTAAGGCAGAGCCTGGCGTCTACTTACAGCAGTGAAGAAATATGGGAGAGCGGCCTTAAAATCTATACCACCCTGGACCTCGAAATCCAGAAAGAAGCACAGCGTGCCTTACGGGCAGGACTGAGAAAATATGATCGCGAAAAGCGTGGCTGGGCCGGACCGGAAAGCAATATTATTGAGGCAGGAATAAATCCGGACGAATATAAGCATCCTGACTGGAGCAAGCTTTTTTATAATGAGCAGATGATCCACGGATTGGTGCTGCAGAGCAGTAATGCCAATGCTGAAGTCAGGCTGGGAAGTTATACCGCCAATATCGCGCTTTCTGATATGGCCTGGACCAAGGCAAAACGAGTCAGCGATATTCTTAAACCTGGAGATGTAGCCCTCTTTACCTTAAAGGATGTGGACCGGGAGAAACGAGTGATCAAAGCCGAGCTTGATCAGGTGCCTAAAGTGCAGGGAGCTTTGCTGGTGCTGGATAACAATACCGGCGCGGTAAGGGCAATGGTCGGAGGTTTTGATTTTAATTTGAGTAAATTCAACCGGGCAACCCAGGCGCTGAGACAACCCGGCTCCATCTTTAAACCTTTCACCTATATTGCCGCCATGGAAGCCGGATTTTCCCCTATTGACAGGATACTTGATCAGCCGGTGCAGTTTGAAGACGGTATGGGGCGTCCCTACTCCCCCTCTAACTGGGATGGTAAATATAAAGGTTTAATTACTATTGCCCAAGCCATGGCTGAGTCAAGGAATGTCCCGACTGTAAGACTGGCAAATGCTATCGGCCCGGAGGTGATTGCCGAAACCGCCAAAAGGTTTGGTCTCAAACATAACATTCCTCCGTTCCTGTCTATTGCTCTTGGGTCAGTGGAGCTTACGCTTGAAGAAATAGTGTCAGCATTCAGCTCCTTTCCCAACCATGGCGTCAGGGCTGATCCCTTCTCTATCCAGAGGGTGGAAGACAGCAACGGTGTGATTCTGCAGGAACACACGCTCTCGGTGCACGACGCCCTGGTTTCCCAGGATGTGGCAGACAAGATGTTATATCTCTTCCAGGAAGTCATTCGACATGGCAGCGGACGATCGCTCCTCCCGCTGGGGCACCCAATGGGTGGAAAGACCGGGACCACGAATGAAGCTACCGACGTATGGTTTGTCGGGTTCACCAAGAACCTTACTGCCGGGATCTGGATCGGGTTTGATGACAATACCCCGCTTGGTGACAGGGTTTATGGAGCCACCCTGGCCCTCCCTGTCTGGAAGGACTTCATGTCAGTTATATTGAAGAATATTAAACCTGAGGAGTTCGAGTCCGTATGGAAGCCCGGTCCATATGACAGCGGAAGGGTCATAGGTGACCTGGAATCGCAGGATTTCATGGGCCCGGTGTTGAGACAGGAATACCAGGTTGAAGATATAGCCCCGCCTCCGGGAGGGTAGGCTTATCCCTGTCAGGCCCGACCTGACTTTTTCAACTGCTGCCGGAATTCACGGCAGCAATCCGGAGAGCAGAACAGAGGCCTCCGCACAATAATTTTTTTCTACATCACCCCTGCTGGCGATTATTCAGGCTGCCATACCGGAATTCGGCCCGGTGTCCAGGGAGCTTTTATTTCTTCCAGCTTACTCTCAATGGCAGCCAGGTCTTTTTTGATGAGCCGGGAAAGCTCTCCCAGGACCACTTCAAAATCCCTGGCGGCAATCCGGTATTGCTCTTCCTGGGTGCGGGTTGGAGCAGAGGTGGAAGAAATCTGTCCGCTGATGATTCCCTGGACCCTGCTGCTGATTCCCGGCAGTACCGGTTCCATCCTGGAGGAAATGGTATTGTCTCCGGTCATGTCTACTCTGATCTCAGCAAGCCTGAGTTCAAGTTCACGAGTGGACTCAAGCAGGTTCATTTCAGCCCCAGGTGTGGCCAGGATGGCTTTTTTTATCAGCTTGATCCGGGTATCAGCTTCTTCCATGGCGCTGATCGCCCCCAGTACAGCCCGCTGCAGCCGGGCTGTTTTACTCTGGAACTCGAGGAGCTCTTTACGGTTGGCTGCCGACAGGGTTGCTGTCCCGGTGGATTCTGTCCTGAATGGCACAGGTCCTGCCAGTGTTTTGAAGGAATCCCGGGCGTATTGAGAAAGAGTAACCTGGTAGGCTCCAGGAACGGCCAATGGCCCTGATAGCTGTCTTTCTCTGCCTCCGGGTACGGCCGATCGGACTGGTGTACTCGATGGAAATTTCAGGTCCCAGGAAATCCTGTGGAGCCCTGCTGAACCGGAAGCGGTGATCCGCCTGATAACATGGTTTTCGGAATCAGAGACCGTGAGTATTACCAGGGGTTGATCCTCCTGGTCCTCTTTTCTTAGATCTTCCCAGGATGGATAGAATACATCCTGGTTGTCTTTGGCCAGTTTTTTCTCGTTCTCCTGCCGTTCCTTTCTCAGGGTATTCAGGCCTTCTTTTAAATAATAGGTAAAAGTTGCTCCGTAATCAGGATTAGGCGCGGTGTAGTAAGAGTCTCCCTGGTAACCCTTGGAACCCGGGCCCAGGGGAGAATCCTGTATGTACACCGGAACTTTTTCCGGGGCAAAAAGGAGGCTTTCGCTCTCCAGTTGGGTTTTATTCAGTTTTCGCAGCGGTGAATAATCATCCAGGATATATATACCTCTTCCAAAAGTGGCGGCAACCAGATCGTTATCCCGTCTCTGAATTTCAAGTTCCATGACGCAGATAGTAGGTATCCCTCCCTTCAGCCTGACCCATTCCTTTCCCCCGTCAGTTGTAAAAAACACTCCAAATTCAGTACCGGCAAAGAGAAGATCGGGATTCAGGTGATCTTCTGCCAGGGTGTACACTGATCCTCTCTCCGGGAGATTTCCCGTGATGGAAGTCCAGTTCTTTCCAAGGTTTGTGCTCTTGAGTAGATATGGTTTAAAGTCCCCGTCCTTGTGATTGTCAAATGCCGCATAGATGACATCCTGATCATGGAAGGAAGCTTCCAGGTCGCTGACATAGGTCTTTTCAGGTACTCCGGGAAATGAATCAAGTTTAGTCCAGGTTTGGCCTTCATTTACCGTCACCTGAATCAGCCCGTCGTCAGTTCCGGCGATCAGCAGACCCTCTTTGACGGGTGATTCCGCCAGAGATACAATTGCTCCATAGAAAGAAGTGGAGGAGTTTTTGGCTACAGAGTCAACACCTTGAACCCTTCCCATGATCGGCAACCGGTTGCGGTCAATGTTCCTTGAAAGGTCAGCGCTTACTGCTCTCCAGGAATCCCCCCGATCATCACTCCGGAACAGTTTCTGGCAGGCGAAGTATATCCTGCTGCCGGAATGAGGGCTGATGAGCAGGGGTGAGTTCCAGTTCCAGCGAAGCGGTTCATCATCTATGCCAGGCTGTGGCTGTATGGTGATTTTTTCGCCGCTCTTTTTGTCAAAACGGGCGAGGTGCCCGTTTTGGGACTGGGCATATATTATGTCAGGGTTTTCTGGGTCCACCTGGGATTCAAATCCATCTCCTCCCTTGGTAACCAGCCAGTCAGAATTGGCTATTCCATGGATATTAGTGGTCCGTGAAGGCCCCCCCAGGCTGTAATTATCCTGAGTCCCTCCGTAGACATTGTAAAAAGGAAGGTCGTTGTCAGTAGTTACACGGTAAAACTGGGTTACCGGGAGATTTGATTTGAAATGCCAGTTTTCACCCCGGTCCCAGCTTTCATACATTCCTCCGTCACATCCAGCCAGCAGGTAGTTGTTATTATCCGGATCGATCCATAGCGCGTGATTATCTACATGTTTGCTATCGCCGTCCAGCCTGGAAAAAGTCTTGCCGCTGTCTTCTGAGACCATCAGGTAAGTGTCAAGAGCATAGACGCGGCTGGCATCGACAGGGTCTGCGGTAAGCTCCTGGTAATACTGGGGGCTTCCGGTGACATAATTGCTCTGCTTTTTCCATGTCTGTCCCCTGTCGGCAGACATGAAGAATCCCCCTTCTTCACCTGCTGCCTCTACTACCGCGTATATAACGGAAGGACTAGCCGCTGATATGGCGAGTCCGATTCTTCCCTTATCAGATCTGGGTAGTCCATTAGTTAACTCGTTCCAGGTGTTACCACCGTCCTCTGATTTGTAAATGCCTGATTCCGGGCCGCCGTCCAGCAAGGTCCAGACCTTTCTGCGTCGCTGGTAGGCAACCGCATACATGGTATCTGGAACGCCGGGTTCAGCGAATACTTCACTGACTCCGGTATTGCTGCTGATGTCCAGAACCTTTTCCCATGTGTCTCCGCCGTCCTCAGTTTTATACAGACCCCGATCACCGCCTGCGGACCAGAGAGGCCCCTGGGCAGCAACAAAGACACGCTTGGTGTTGCGGGGGTCTATCCAAATCATCCCGATGTGTTCTGACTCCTTCAGGCCAGTATTTTTCCAGGTATTGCCCCCGTCCACTGTTTTGTATACTCCATCTCCGTATCCCACACTGCGCTGGCTGTTATTTTCTCCGGTGCCAACCCAGAGAACCTGGGGATTGCTGGGGTCCATGGTAATGCAGCCTATTGAATAAGATCCCTGGGTATCAAAAACCGGCGTCCAGGTAGTCCCCGCATTAATCGTCTTCCATACACCCCCGGAAGAAACCGCAACGTAATAGGTTCCGTTTTTGTCGGGATGCACCGCCAGGTCTCCGATTCGGCCTGAGGTCAGGGCCGGCCCAATAGACCTGAATTTCAGGCCCTGGAATGTGGCCTCGCTGTATTTATTTTCAGGTTGGTCTGTACCACCCTGATCCTGGAGAGCCCGTACAGGGGTGAGGAGCAGGAAAATATATACCGGGATAAAAATCAGACTTCGGCGATGTGTCATTGCATAAACCTCCTGATCTAGGAATGTAAACGAAACCAGGAGGCAGGGCAAATACTTTCTGCCCGGGATTCATCGCGGCAAGACCTGTTTATACCGGAAATCGAGATTTTTTTGGGAGAGACTAAAAAGGGAGACGTCCATTATGGATAAAAAATGACCGGCACTGATCTTCCGGACAGAGCTGTAAACAGTTACATGATGTCCCTGAGAGGGTTTCTCTATTTTTAGCATGCTTAGATAAGTTATTTGCGAGTTTTTCAAAGATTTTTTTGAATCTTCTCAGTTTTTATTTGCATATTTGCACACAAATACAAATAATAGTGTGATCAAAGGGGTTTTATGAATAATGAGAACAGATTTGTACTAATGGCTGATGTTTTAAAATCATTGGCTCATCCAACCCGGTTGAGGATAGTGGAGCAGCTTTCCAGGGGAGAAAAATGTGTGCAGGACCTGCATGAGGTAATTGGGACAGATATGTCCACAGTATCCAGGCATTTATCTGTGCTCAAAAATCATGATATTGTTGATTTCCGCAGGGATAAAACATTCCTTTACTATAGATTAAAGAATAAATTTGTTCTGGACTTGTTCCCCTGCATGGGGTCGGTTTTGGGATCCAGCAACGAGGAGGTATAGCAGAAATGGATAATGGTAGGAACATAAGATTAATTGCATTTCTGGCTTTGCTGCTTGCCGGGACAGCCATGGCATCCGGTATTCCGGAGGTGACATCAGCTGTAGCTGCCAGCGAAGGCCTGACTTTAGAAGCCGCTGTACGGATAGCACTTCAGTCCAATCCCCTGGTAGGGGCAGCCAGGGCAGGGGAGAGGCTGGCCGGGGCCAGAGTTGCAGAGAGCAAAGCCGGAAGATTGCCGTTTCTGCAGCTGGAACAGACCATGATGCACAGTAACAACCCGGTGTTTGTTTTCGGATCTTTACTGGAACAGGAGGGCTTCAACGCCAGTTACTTTGATACCAGGTTCCTGAATGACCCCCCGTCGATGAATAATTATCGGAGTTCACTTAACCTGAAGGTGCCTGTTTTCAATAAGTTCAAAACCAGTGCTGCTATTGAAGAGGCAAAAATTGGGCAGAAACAGGCGGAGGCTGATATTGAGTGGACTGCGCAGCAGATCCGATACCAGGTGATCCAGGCTTATTACGGAGTACTTGTCGCCCAGGCCCGAGAAGCAGTGGCAGTGGAAACCGTGAAGTCTGTGGAAAAAAAGGCTGATGATATCAGGGTTATGCTTGAGCAGGGGATGGCGGTCAAATCTGATCTGCTGGCCATGCAGGTACAGCTGGCGGGTTTTCGCCAGGATCTCTCCCAGGCATCGGGAGCGGTAAAAACTGCCAAAGCGGCTCTAAATACCGTTATGGCCAGGCCCATTGATACCCCGTTCCAGGTAGCCGGGCGTCTGGAAAGCAGAACTTTTTCTCTTCCGGGTGAAGATGAAATGGTGAAAATTGCCCTGATTTCAAGGCCTGATTATCAGAATGCGAACTATGCTGTGAGCGCCATGGAACAGAAGATGAAGGCAGCAGGGGGGCAGTGGTGGCCTGATTTGAATGTTTTCGCCAAGGTTGGGAGGAGTTCCCGGAACATTACAGACGGGAGCTCTGACTTTACAATTGGCGCCGGCCTCACTTTCGATATCCTTGATTTTGGGCGCGGAGCCAGGATTGAACAGGCCAGAGCCGGAACTGAAGCGGTGAGGGCAAAGGCACAATACCAGGCGAATTCCATCAGGCTGGAGATAGCCCAGTCCTACCAGACTTTTAATACTTCCAGGGATAGGCTTGAAGTTGCTTCCACCGCGGTCGAGCAAGCCATGGAGGCTCTCCGGATTGTGCAGGACAGGCATGAGTCCGGATTAACAACCATAACTGAAGTACTCAGGGCGCAAACTGCATTGCTGGGAGCGAAAATGAATCTCCTTGCGGCTCAATATGATTTATACCTGAGTTATGCCAAGACCAAACTGGCCGCCGGATCTCTCACTGGTGTGGAAGAAATGGCCAGCTGAACAGGAGCTTAATTGATGAGAAAAATAATAACCATTTTAGTGTTGGCAGTATTGACGCTAGTCTTTGCAGATTGCAGCGGAACAGAACATAAAACTGAAAACAGCCATTCCTCCACGCCGGTCAGGGTTTCGGTGGAACAGGCCGGGACTGACGGAGGCGAGAGTTCCTTTGAACTCGTGGGAACGGTTCAATCCACTGTTACTACGACCATATCCAGCCAGACCTTTGGCCGGGTTCTTTCTACCAGGTACGAAGAGGGAGACCGGGTCCTGAAGAATGCGGTTATGCTGGAAATCGAACAGGATCAGGCTAAAGCAGGAGTCTCTCAGGCTGAAGCTGCCCTCCATGAAGCAGAACTGGCCCTGAGGGAGGTCGAACGGGGATCACAGGCGGCAGTGGCGGGTCGGGATATGGCTGTAGCCAATGCTGCTGTAGCCGCTTCAACCTTTAAGCGTTTCCAGGTTCTGCTGGAAAGGGAGTCTGTTTCCCGGCAGGAATATGAGGAAGTTGAGGCAAGGAATCTTTCCGCCCAGGCCGCTGTTAAGCAGGCCGAGCAGGCTGTTCTCGGCCTTGATGAAAAACAGGCACAGGTAAAGGCCCGCATAACCCAGGCTGAAGCCGGCCTCAGGCAGGCAAAGCTTAACCTAGGTTATACCTCAGTCACTGCTCCTTATAACGGAATTGTGGTCAGGAAAATGGTAGAGGCAGGGCAGCTTGCTGCCCCGGGAGCACCCCTTTATGTAATTGAAAAAGACGACTATGAGTTACATGTTTCAGTGGATACGACAAAAAGCCGGAAACTGTCCCCGGGGCAGGAACTTCCGGTTTCCTTTGATTCCCTGGAAGGAACCCTGACCGGAAAGATCCGGGAAATTGTCCCCGTGGCAGACCCGGTTTCCAGGACGGTAAAGGTAAAAATAACCCTGCCTGATACTCCTGGGCTTTATTCAGGAATTTTCGGACGAGCTTCATTCCAGATGGATGATTCCCCTTCAGTATCAGTACCTGTGTCGGCATTGGTAAGGAGAGGACAGTTGACCGGGGTTTTTGTTGTGGATCTGGAAAGGGTCGCCCGTTACCGGCTGATCAGGACCGGAAGAACATCTGGTGCCAGGGTTGAAATCCTCTCGGGACTTAATCCGGGAGAATCAGTTGTGGTTGATCCTGGAGCGGTAAGCGAAGGCGTAAGCATAGAGACTAGATAAGCAAGGAACTGAGTCCTGATGGATTGTGTTACCCCGGAAGTAATTATTCGGGCGGTAACCTTTCCAGGGATGCAAAATAGAGGACAGGAATAAATTATGAGTAGGATTGGATTGGCAGGTAAGATTGCCGGAACATTTATCAATTCCAAGCTGACAGCTCTCCTGGTGGGCGTCTCTATCCTGCTGGGGGCGGGAGCTATTATGCTTTTGCCCAGGGAAGAAGAACCCCAGATTGTTGTTCCGATGGTCGATCTCTTTGTCCAGATGCCAGGCGCCACGGCCAAAGAGGTTGAGGAGAGAGTAACAGGTCCCATGGAAAAGCTGCTCTGGGAAATACCCGGAGTAGAATACGTTTACTCTACTTCCAGTCCGGGTTACGCGATGGTGATAGTCCGTTTTTACGTGGGAGAGGATGAAGAAGAAGCCATTGTTCGCCTGAACCAGAAGATGTTTGCCAATATGGACCTGATACCGGAGGGGGTTTCCCCTCCTCTGATTAAACCCAGGTCCATTGACGATGTGCCGATCCTGGCGCTGACCCTGTGGAGCGAACAGCAGGATCATTATCAGCTGCGCCGGGTTGCCGCCCAGTTGACCGACTATATCAAGCAGGTTAATTCAGTTTCAGAGGTTACCCTGATTGGGGGACAGAAACGCCAGGTAAGGGTTGTCCTGGATCCTGAGCGCCTGGATGCCTTTGGTGTTGATCCCCTGATGGTAATGCAGATGGTCAAAGGCTCCAATATGCAGCTGCAGTCCGGGAGTATCAGCAGCGGAAACAAGGAAATACTGGTTGAGACCGGCGGTTTTCTCCGTGACGCTGAAGAGGTGGGCAGTGTGGTCATTTCTGCTTTTAATGGCCGTCCTGTATACCTGCGGGATGTTTCTGATGTGGAAGACGGTCCGGAAGAAGCATCAAGTTATGTTCTCTACGGACAAGGGCCCTCAGCAAGGTACGGGCATGAAATCAGCTTAGAAGCTCATGTCCCGGGAGCAGGAACCGGGGAAACCCTGAAAGATGCCTTTCCGGCAGTAACCATATCTGTTTCCAAAAGGAAAGGCTCAAATGCCACATTTGTCGCGGATGAGGTTATCAGGAAGGTTGAAGGCCTGAGGGGCGTGATGGTGCCTGATGATGTTAAGATTTCCATAACCAGGAACTATGGGGAAACGGCAGCTGAAAAATCGGACGAACTTCTTTTCCACATGCTGCTGGCTATCATTTCGGTATCAATCCTTGTCTGGCTGACCCTTGGCTGGAGGGAGTCCGGTATAGTAGGAATCGCGATACCGGTTACTCTGGCCCTTACCCTGGTAGTATTCTATTTCCTGGGATATACCTTAAACAGGGTCACCCTTTTCGCCCTCATATTTTCGATAGGAATTCTTGTAGACGACGCCATTGTTATTGTTGAGAATATCGTCCGACATTACAGGCTGCCTGAAAACAGGCACAGGCCGGTATACGATCTGGCCCTGGATGCGGTTAATGAGGTTGGAAATCCAACTATACTGGCAACATTGGCGGTTATTGCAGCTATCCTGCCGATGGCATTTGTCCGCGGTTTAATGGGCCCCTACATGAGACCTATTCCGATAGGTGCGTCCGTGGCAATGATTTTTTCATTGATAGTGGCTTTTGTAGTCACTCCCTGGGCCTCTTTGCGTTTGCTGAGAAGGGAAGAAATTTCTGAAAAATCAGGTGGTGATGAGTGGAGCGGAGAAAATGAGGGATGGAGTACCCGCCTTTACCGAAAAATTATGAAACCCCTGATCCTGAATCCCTTGTATCGGTGGGGTTTCCTGGGAGCAGTATCTTTCCTGCTTCTGGCTGCGATCTCCCTGGTCGCCTTTCGGGGCGTCACTGTAAAAATGCTGCCGTTTGACAATAAGAGTGAGTTCCAGGTTGTAATAGACATGCCTGAAGGGTCTACACTCGAACAGACCGCAGCTGTAACCAGGGAAATTGCCCTGCAGGTTGCTGAAGAACCTGATGTGGTTAATTATCAGATGTATGTTGGGACTTCAGCCCCCTATAACTTCAATGGACTGGTCAGGCATTATTTTTTAAGGCGGGAACCTTTCCATGCTTCAATTCAGGTGAATCTGTCTCCACTGGAACACAGGGATAAACAGAGCCATGACCTGGCTAAGGGAGTAAGGCCGGGAGTGCAGGCTATTGCCCGGAAATATGGAGCTTCCGTAAAAGTGGCTGAAGTTCCGCCCGGACCTCCGGTCCTGCAGACTCTGGTCGCAGAGATATACGGGCCTGATTATCAGCGTCAACTGGAGCTGGCTGACCAGATAGAATCCATTTTTCGGGAAACCGAAGGTGTGGTGGATGTGGATTCCTATACCGAGGAGCCCCAGAAAGGTTACCGCTTCCAGATAGATCGTGAGAAAGCTGCCCTGAGCGGAGTTTCAGTGGAGCAGGTGGTTTCCGTACTGAATATTTCCCTGGAGGGAGTTACAGCCGGAATCGTGCATGATCCCTTGGAAAAGGAAGATGTTGATATCGTTCTGCAGCTTCCCAAGCAGGCACGCGCCGCACTTGAAGATTTAGAAAGGATAAGGGTTGTCGGTTCTTATGGAAAAAGCGTGGCCCTTGGAGAACTGGTCGAGGTCCGGGAAACGACCAGGGAACAGTCCATATACCACAAGAACCTGATGCCCGTAGTATATGTAACCGGAGACCTGGCTGGAGCTGCCGAAAGTCCGGTTTACGCGATTGGCGCTTTGCAGAAAAAGGTGTCAGAGCTTCAGATTCCCGAAGGATATGAGATCGAACAGTTTACCGCCTCACTGCCTTTTGATTCACAAAAACTGGCCATCAAATGGGATGGTGAATGGCATATAACCTATGAGGTGTTCAGGGATATGGGACTGGCTTTTGCCTGTGTCCTTATCTTGATCTACCTGCTGGTGGTGGGCTGGTTCCAATCGCTGATCGTCCCGCTGGTGATCATGGCTGCCATTCCCTTTTCGCTGGTGGGAATCCTTCCGGCGCATTGGGGTATGGGGGCCTTCTTCACTGCCACATCCATGATCGGTTTTATCGCGGGCGCGGGAATTGTTGTGCGTAATTCAATCATCCTGGTGGATTTTATAATCCTCCGCCTGGAGCAGGGAATGCCCTTGGATGAGGCTGTCGTTGATGCCGGGGCTGTCCGTTTCCGGCCGATGATGCTGACTGCGGCTGCTGTTGTGGTTGGAGCTTCGGTCATCCTGTTTGACCCGATTTTTCAGGGGCTGGCCATTTCACTGATGGCCGGGGAAATAGCATCTCTGTTCCTGTCAAGACTGACGGTCCCAATCCTGTTTTACATGGTCGCGGAAAAGAGCGGGGGGGCTAGCTTCTGCCTTTTGGATCATAAAAAGGATAAATGACATATAACCTGTCAGAGAAAGGATAATTAAATGACTGTCGATAGATATTTGAGGCTTGCCGCCGGATTTTTTGTGATGCTTAGCCTGGCTTTGGGTTACTGGGTAAATGAGTACTGGTACATGTTCACAGTCTTTGTTGGCCTGAACCTTTTCCAGTCGGCGATCACCAACTGGTGCCCCATGATGACTATTCTTCGCAAAATGGGTGTTAAAGGATGAACACTACAAAGGAGTGCCGTTTTCAAAACGGCACTCCTTTGCGGGTTGATCTTCGATCAGAAACCGCGGCAAATGCTCTTCGTCCCGCGGTTATTTAAGTTGCCCCTTACCAGACATAACCTATTTCGAATCTTACCATCAGTGCGTTGTCAGGATGAGCGGGAGTATAGTAGTCGCCGCTTATGAATTTTTCAACAAGGATGTGGCCGGGGACATGCTTGGCAAAGTTATAGTTCAGTTTTCCGGTCAGGAGATGTCCCCTGAAACTTCCGTTCTCTGATACCAGTGTAGGATCCTTGGTAAAGGCCACCGGATTATCATTGGCGTAAAGCAGGTGATAATAACCGATGAAATTCAATAACCGATGAGGATTAATGGTCCAGGACCAGCCTACTCTCTGCAGGTTGGTAATCTGGGCTATCCTTCCATTCTCAGGGTACATGGTGTATATGTAGAGTTCCGACCAGCGCGGCCACCTTCCCCACATCAGGTCAAAGGATTCATCATCCGCGGTATTCGGATCATCACCTGACAGGTATTCATAATCAGCCGACAGGGCGTTGGCATGAGAGTCGTTAAACTTGTATGTCAGGGTTCCATTAGCGCCAAATGCGGAAATATCTCTTCCGTTGCGGTCACCTTTTTGTACAGCTGCTTCCGCATACACCTGCCAATTTGCGGTAGGCTTTGCCAGCACCCTTCCCCCGAATAAATTGGTAGTGCCGGTCCATCCTGATGCCTGGCGAGCCTCTGATTTCTTGGTCATGAAATAGGCATTCAACTCGGTGCTTTTGATTGACTTGTTGGTGAAGTGGAATATGCCGCCCTTCTGGTTTTCCTCTGTCAGGTAATGTTTGGTAACATCAGCGCTTTTCCAGGTTGGAAGCATGTATTCAGCCTCAGCACCCTGGTCCAGGTAGATGACCTTGAGGACTGAATTGATCTCCTTTAATGTGTAATCTGCCCTGATTGCGTCAAAATAAATGGTTCTGGATCCGTCCCCCGGAGTGGCATCCAGCACCAGCCAGGCACTGTCCAAAATGATGTCCTGGCGTCCGGCTGTTATGGTAAGGGGGAGATTCAACACGTTTTTCCAGGTGATATTAAGCTTGTCAAACAATGCATATGATTTATCCCAGTCAAGCGTGGGGTTGACAAATTTGTTGTAGTTGCGAAATTCCCAGGTCACCCTGGCATTGATATCAAAATTCTTTACAGGAGTGAAGGTCAGACCGCCTCTTAACCGGTATCGCTGCCAGTCCCAGTCAGTATTGGGAGCGTCGTCATTAAGAGTAAAAACGTTTTCCTGAAAAATCTGGCGGGCCCTGAAATCGAAACTGTATTTAATTTTTGGAGCTTCAGGCGCCTTGGCGGTTGGAGCAGTTTCCTCCTTTGCCTCAGTTTTCGTCTGGGTAGTGGATTGAGCAAGGCCTGCTGTAATGGTAGTCAGTGTGAATCCCATCAGCATCATCATCAAAAATAGAGTTTTTATTTTCATGGACAAAAGCTTTCTCTGGCTAAAGGTGTACCAGCCGGTAACACGAATAAACATATTGTGTAATTGTGTCAGTTTTGTGTCAGCCTGATAATACTACTGATGGGAAAACAGTAAATCAAACAGAAAATACTCCATACATGCATTGTGTAAGGAATTTTGGGAGAATTTTATTTTCATTCCTGCTTTGTTCGCCATTTTGCAGTGAAAGCTAACCACATTTTGTGATTAACCCGCATTTCGCGCCCGGCTGCCTGCCCAGGCCAGCGAAAAAAGAACAAGTGATGAAAGTATGCCGAATGCTACAGGCGAAAGCTGGTAAAAACCTTTTCCATCCGTGAGAAAATGGATGATAACCGTCAACAGCAAAGATGCAGAAACCGCGCGGAGGCAGGTTTTGGGACCTGGTTCTGAGTGGTAGAGACCCCAGATTATTGGCACGAACAGCGAGGCTGAAAGCAGGCTGTAGAAAATTTCCAATGCGCTGATTACCGAAGGGAGCGCGGTTGAAAGAAGGACAGCCAGAACGCCGGCTGAGAATGAAGTGACCCGGCTGACTTTCAACATCCTTTTCCCATCGGCTTTTGGATTTATGAAGGTTTTGTATAGATCCTGCACCAGAGATGTGGAGAGCATGAAAAGTACCGCATCAGCGGAACTGATTTCAGCAGAAAATATTGCAGCTAGCAGTAATGCCCCTACCCAGAACGGGACCATTTCAATAATCACCGAGGGAAGTGCCAGGTCAGGGTGGGATATTCCCTGGATTGAAACAGCTGCCATCATTCCCAGGAGAACCGGGAAAAATGAAAAAATGAGCAGGCTGATCCCGTTGGCCGCAACCCCAATTCTGACAGTCCGGTCGTCCCGCGCCCCGTATATCTTCTGCAGGATACCTGGAGAAACTATGAATGAGGGGATCAGAAGGACCAAATAATGCAGAATGTCAGCAGAACCATTTCCGAAAAAACTCGAGTAACCCGCAATTTCCATGGAACGGGCCTGCACCCCGGTCATGAATGAGCTCCATCCCCCTATCGCGGCCAGGGCCAGGGGAAAGGCTAACAGGAAGCCTATGCCTTTCACAATCAGCTGGAACATATTGATCCAGGCGGTTCCCTTCAGCCCGGTAGCTGAAAAGTAGGTAATGACGACAATCCCCCCCAGGACGGACCCGGTGGCTTTTCCAGTTCCGGCTACTACTTCCAGGATCCGGGAAAAAGCAATAAGCTGTCCGGCCAGGATGGCAAGGCCTCCCAACCACAGGATCACGCTGATGACGCCCTTAACCTTCCGGTCATACCTGTACTCCAGGAAATCCCCGATTGTTAGAAAATTATGCCTGGCCGCGTAACGCCTGATTCTGGGCCCTACCGTGAAGGCCAGGATCAGTGATCCTATGCCTGCTGATCCTACCCACCACCAGGCTGAAAGTCCTTTTGAAAACCCCAGGGCCGCCGCGCCTACGGTTGATCCGGCTCCGATATTGGCAGCCAGCAGCGTGCTGAAAAGCAGGGCTGGATTAAGTTTCCTGCCTGCCACGAAAAAATCAGATACCCGGTTGATATAGCGGGAAAACAGCAGTGCGGGAATGATGATCACTATCCCGTAAATAATGATAACCAGCAGGAAAGGATTGACCATCCGCTTATTCTAACACTCTAAAGACGCGGGAAGAACCGGAGAACCGGATAGTAGAAATCCCGGAATCCGAAGCTGGCCGTTCTGTCTGCTGTCTGCCGCTTCGCAGTCAGCATTATATTGCTTGACTTGTTCCTGAAATCACCACAGACTTTTCCAATGGACACGAAACCCGAAAGGCTGATTTCCCTTGATGCGATGCGCGGTTTTACTATCGCGGTTATGATCCTGGTCAATTTCCCGGGCAGCTGGGACCACGTGTATACGCCACTGCTGCATTCTGAATGGAACGGGCTTTCTTTTACAGACCTGGTCGCCCCGTTTTTTCTGTTTATTGTAGGAGTTTCAGTTGTCCTGGCTTATAGCCGGCGCCTGGAAATGAAAACACCGCGGAAGATTCTCTATGGTCGGATACTATTAAGGTCCTTTAACATATTTGCCGTCGGGATTCTTCTGAATGCCCTGGCCCTGTTCCCCGAGTTTGATTTTTCTGAAATGCGCTGGACCGGAACTCTGCCCCGGATCGCCCTGGTATTCATGGCCTGCGCGCTCATTTTCCTCAATACCGGATGGAAGGGTCAGGCCTGGACCGGAGGAATCATCCTCGTTGCTTACTGGCTGGTTATGACTCTCCTTCCCACCCCTGGAGAAGGAAGGGTAATGCTGGAACCCGGTATCAATATCGCGGCCTGGATTGACAGCCACCTTCTGCCAGGAAGAATGTGGCAGGGGACCTGGGATCCGGAGAGTATCCTCTCTACTTTTCCAGCAATTGTCTCCGGCATTACAGGGATGCTGGCCGGACACCTGCTGCTCAGCAGCCGCACTAAAGAAGAAAAAGCCCTGGTACTGATGGTCACTGGATCTATTTTCGCGGCTGTCGGATATTTCTGGAGCCTTACCTTCCCGCTTATCGAGAGCCTCTGGACCAGCTCTTTTGTGCTGGTAACTTCCGGCATGGCTGCCCTGACCCTGGGTGCGGCCTATTACCTGGTTGATATCAGGGGGTTCAGGAGAGGCACCTTGCCCGGGATCATCTTTGGGGCCAATGCCATCACTGCCTATGTTTTAGGGGACATTCTGGCTGTCTTTTTTTACCTGCTTCCTGTTCGTATCCATACCCTGAACGAGCATTTTCTGGTGGCTTTGACTTCCACCGGATTCGCGCCGGAGTTTGCCAGTATGATTTACGCTGTGCTGTTTGTGGGGATTGTTTTCATCCCTGTCTGGCTGCTTTACAGGAAAAGGATATTTATTAAGTTGTAGCTGGAACTTCCAGCTGCAGAATAGACACAGGTCACAGGTCACAGGTCACAGGTCACAGGTCACAGGTCTGCTGCAGGCGTTTTCGCAAGCGTCAGAGCAGGCGTGTGGAGACAGGATAAACCCGGAGTAGCCATTTGACGAAAAATGATGGTTAACCATATGAGTAAAGTGAGAGGGCATGCAGGTTCAGAAAGCAAGTCACACGGCAATGGCAGCGGCATATATGCGTGCTGCCCATCAAATCATTGATTCAGGTCCGCGTATTTTTGACGATCCGGTTGTTTTAAGATTGCTGGGTCCTGGCGCCGCGGATAGAATTTTGGGCTCTCTTGAAAGATATATGTCACCGGAAGCGAAAGTACTTCGAGCCCATGTAGTACTCCGTTCAAGATACGCGGAAGAAAGACTGAAATCCTCAATTGAAAGGGGAGTCAGTCAGTACATATTGATTGGAGCAGGTTTTGATACCTTTGCGCTGAGGCAACCTCACTGGGCGAAAGGGTTAAGCATATTTGAGATCGACCACCCTGATACCCAGCGGCTTAAGCAGTCCATGATATCGAGTGCTGAAATTCCTGTTCCCGGGAACGTTGTTTTTGCCGGACTTGATTTTGAGCGGGAATCACTTGGAGAAGGATTGATAAGAACTGGTGTCAGACTTGATAAGCCGACTTTTTTTTCGTGGCTGGGCGTAACAATGTATCTGACAGAAAGTGCGATTGATTCCACCCTGAAACAGATGGCCGCATTTCCGGGAGAAAGTGAAGCTGTTATTACCTTTCTCCAGCGGGCAGCTGCCCGGTCGCCTTTGCTGCATTGGTTGAGAGAGAGGGTTTCAGACGCGGGAGAACCGTTCTTGAGCTACTTCACACCGGAGGGGATCAAAGAAAAGCTGCTTGCCGCTGGTTTCAGGGAAGTGGGCTTCCTTACACCTGCACTTTCGGCCCCGCTTTTTCCTGAGGGTGAAAGTTCACTGCCAAATCCAAAACTGGTAGGAATAACCTCAGCAGTAGTCTGATCCGGCATCCTGATGAGAAGAGAGATATCAGTCTCTTGCCGCCGGATACCCCTCAATCCCTTTCGCGCAGAGTACGGCCCTGGTCACAGCCAGGGCCATGGCTTCAGCGGCCAGGGTGCCCACCTGGCTGAGGTTGGGATAGACAACCTTTTCTGTGGACAGGGTGAAGATGGTATCTCCGTCCATCGGGAGATGGACCGGATTTATGGAGCGGGCCAGGCCATCATGGGCCATCTGGGCCACTTTTGTGACTTCTGTTTTTTTTAGGGTTACATTTGTTGCCACGATTCCGATTGTTGTGTTCTCTCCGGCTTTTGCTTTCTCTCCGCTCAATTTTCTTTTCTTCAGCTGTTCTGCCGTATTAATGAATCCGTTTTCGTCCCTGGCTCCGGCCAGGATCTTCCCGGTTGAGGGATTGATAACATCTCCGACCGCGTTAACAGCCACAATGGCCCCGACAATGATGTCATCCACCTGGATTGAGGCTGTCCCGATCCCGGATTTCATGGCAGCATTTGCGCCGAACATCTTTCCGACTGTGGCTCCGGCTCCCGCCCCGAAATTGCCTTCCTCTACCAGTCCGTCCGATGCGGCCTGGCAGGCTTTGTAACCTGATTCCCGGTTCGGGCGGATTTTGAAATCCCCGATACCCAGGTCATAGAGAATCGCCGCCGGGACGATCGGGACCACGCCTCTTCCCACCGGAAAACCGATGTTTTTTTCTTCCAGGAACTGCATCACGCCCGAGGCTGTATCCAGGCCATAGGCGCTGCCTCCCGACAGGATCACTCCGTGGACTCTTTGAACGGTGTTAACCGGATCCAGCAGCGCGATCTCCCTGGTTCCCGGGGCTGATCCCCTGACATCCACCCCACAGACCGCGCCCTCACCGGTCAGCACTACCGTACATCCCGTGGGCCTGCGGCTGTCCGTGTAATGTCCGACCAGGATTCCGGGGACATCGGTAATGCTTCCAGCCTGGTTTTGTTTCCCTGGATCAGCAGCAGAACCGGAACCATTGGCAGTGCCTGCTGCCAGGGCCGCTGCTGTGACGGTTATGCCGAATTCCCTGCGGTTGAAGTTATGGGAAAATCCAGCGGAGTGAAAGGAGGAAGAGGATAAGGGACAGTTTTTTTGTTTCATCTGTTTAAATCCCTGTTCAGTCAGACTGTTCTTAAGAAGGCGAGGGGACTCAAGTTTTTCCCCTCTCATGTTTTTCTAAAAAATCAGGCAGAAGTATAAGCCGAATCCTGTATCCCTCTTGCGAGTGACGGTGATCATTCATCTAGGAAACGGGTCACCCCGTTTCTCAAGCGACCTACCCGCTCCATTAGCGCTCAGTGAGCGCGCGAACCGGGCCAGTTCTTCAGGAGCCTATTTGGTCTTGCACCGCGTGGGGTTTGCCATGCCTTCTCTGTCACCAGAAAAGCGGTGGGCTCTTACTCCGCCATTTCACCCTTACCCTTGCGGGCGGTATATTTTCTGTGGCACTTTCCGTAGGGTTACCCCTCCTTCCCGTTAGGAAGCACGCTGCCCTGCAGTGTTCGGACTTTCCTCCCCCCGGAAAACCGGGCGGCGATCACCCCTTCTGCCTGATTTGTGCCTATTATAGTAGGAAGAAAAGAAAAGTGTACAATTTCCGGCGGGATTTCTCTGATTAATAGGCCTGGGAGTTGCTGGATAGTCGCGGGTCTAAGTTTGCAGGCTGAATCGTCCGGGCTGCTCCTCTTCGAATCAGTTCCGAATGAAATTTCTATGTGGAACGCCGATCTCCAGATCGACAATTTGGATAGAGAAAAAACCGAACCGAACAAAATGGGGGGAATTCATGCAACAACCGTGTCTCTGAGGGTTACAGGCGGTGTTTTTGGTTTGAATTTTGATTTGCTTTCACCTGCAGCGCACGATTTCTTCTGCGTCGTGTTGCCTTACAACCCCCGCCGTCGGCAGAGGCCGGAAACCTGGCAGCTTCCGACCACAATAGTTACTACGGCCAATAAACTCTTATTACCAGGTAAGCTGAAATAATTATAAATCCGATTACGGCATTGTATTCCCGGTTGAACCTGAACCAGCTCCAGGAAAAACTGATTTTTCTTTTAGGGATTCTTGACGGGAACGAAGGAAAAAGCAGGGGTACACTTTTTTTGTATTCCAGGTAAGTATTGCCGGCTGAATTGCTTAATTCAAGTTCCTCTTTTTTCATTACTGGTAGATAAAGTACCAGGAACAGGGGAATAAACACCAGGATAAGCCAGTAAATGCCAGAGGCAAGGCAAAGCCCGGAACCCATGATCATCGAGCCAAGATAAAGGGGGTTCCTGGTCCACCTGTAGGGACCTGAAACTGTCAGCTCCCGGTGTTTGCGGAGATGTCCGGCGGCCCAGGCTCGGGTCATCAGTCCGCCCAGGCCGATAATTAAACCGGGCACCAGCATCTTCAAGGTAGGCTGGGCGATTACCAGGAAAACCACCCCGAAAAGGAAACCTAGCGGGACCCGTATACGCTGGACAAAACTGGATGTTCTTTTTTTTCTGTTGGACACACAGGGATTATAGCGGAAAAGGAATATTATCGGTACCGGGACTGTTTGGGAATCTTTCGGTTTTTCTTTTTTAAAGTTTTATTCACAGCTTTTCCTTTGTCCACCAAGTCCACTAAATCCATACAGTCCGCCAGATCCACAGAGCCTGGCCCAGCCACGAAGAATGGGGAGACCTTATTAATGCTGGATAATTTGTGAAAACCAGGTTTAACCCTTGTCGATTCTTTTCATCACCGCATTGAATACTTTTTCTACAGGAATATCCATGCAGAAATGATCTGAACAGGTTCGGCTGTAGGGGCGGGGACATAACCGCTCGTGCCGCACGATCTCGTCTTCCGGGTTGAACGGCCCGGTTCTCCAGGCATGGGCCGGGCCCAGGATGGCCACAGTGGGGGTGCCTGAAGCAACTGCCAGATGAAGCGGCCCGGTATCTCCCGCCACCATAAGCCGGGAAAGGGAGCAGAGAGCTGAGAGCTGCACGATACTGGTTGGAAAGGAATGAACCGGAAGGGAGGACAATTCCCGGGCCTTTTCCAGTAAGGGCTCTTCTCCTGGACCTATGGTATAAATCACAGGATATCCAGCTTCCTGGATCAATTCAGCAAGTTTAACGAACCTGTTTATGCCCCAGCGTTTTGTCTCCCAGGCAGCCCCGGGATTCAGCAGGACTGGAGGAGAGCTGACCCCTGTTTTATCGAGTTCCTGTTCCAGGTATTCAATTATTGGGCGTGGGTACTTAAAATCAATGACAGCGGAAGCCTTGCCCTGGAACCGGGGTGGTTTTACCAGGTCAAGCGTGTATTCAACCTGGTGCCGGTTTCCGGGCTCCAGGTGTGTCGGGCTGGAGTAAAAAAAACGGGAGGCCTTTTCCCTGAGCAGGGGCTTGTCAAACCCTATACTGCTTGCCCCTCCGGCCAGCCTGGCCGTGACTGCTGATTTTAGCAAGCCCTGAAAGTCATAAATCAGATCAAAGCGTTCGTTCCTCAGCTGCCTGATCAATTGAGCTATTTTCCCGATGCCGCTGAAGCTGCTTCTCCATAGTTTCAGCTGGGAAGTCCATACTCTGCTGATAAAAGGGACAGTTTCCAACAGGGCTTTGTAGGGTTTTTCAGCCAGCCAGTGAATTTCAGCATCAGGCCATAAACGGTGCAGTTCCTGCTGGGCCGGCAGGCCGTGAACAATATCCCCCAGCGAGCCAAAACGGATAACCAGGATTTTTGAAGGGGTATGAAAGGTTGATTTACTCATTGCCGTGCTGTTTTGGAACTGATGCAACTCCCGAGGCTGAACTGTCAGCTGGAGAGAAGTTTTGTTAAATATTTAAGACTGTATTCCAGCTTACTTGCGCTGACCTTTCTCTCCAGTCTTTATGGAGGAAATAAAATCCCTGGTGGAGTGATCCTTGGGATCACCAACAATGGCTATCTTTCCCCCATACCCCAGGACTGTTTCCCTTTCCGGTACGGATTCCGGAGTGTAGTCAGTGCCCTTGGCGTGAACATCGGGACGCAGTTTCCTGAGCAGGCGGTCAACAGTTTTATCATCAAAGAGCACAATCAGGTCAGTACATTCCAGCGCCGACAGGATCTCTACTCGCTCTTCTTCCGGCATGATCGGGCGGTCCGGGCCTTTCAGCGCCCGCACGGAGAGGTCGCTATTCACTGCGGTCAGCAGGATATCCCCTTCCTCTTTGGCAGCCTGGAGATACCTTATATGACCGACATGCAGCAGGTCAAAACATCCATTCGTGAACACTACCGATTTGCCGGCTAACTGCTCTTCCCTGATGATTTCACAGACTTCTTTTTCTGAATAATATTTCTTCCGCATATTTTTAATATTATCCTAAAATCTGCTCCTATGCCTGGGGTTTCGGCCTTTATTATTCCTGCGGCCCCTGCCATTCACGTGCGTCTAAGCCACTGGCGTCTTGTCTGGAAAAATCTCATAACCAGGTACCTTCCTTTCGTTAAATGATAGTCGGTCAACCTGAGAAAAAGGAAGGGGAAGTATTGAGGTCAATTCTTCAGGCTTGCTCTCAATTCTTCAGGAGAGACAGTGGAAGTACCTTTTTTCATTACTGCCAATCCTCCGGCAATGTTAGCCAGATTCGCAGCCTCAAGAATATCCGCACCCGCCGCGAGGGCGCAGGTGTAGGTGGATACGACTGTATCTCCTGCACCCGAAACATCCACTGCTGCGTCTTCTCCCCAGGCGGGTATATGGGTGAACCGGTCTTTTTCAACAAGGGAAAGGCCCAGTTTTCCCATTGTCACAACCAGGTTCTGGATATTCCATTTTTCCAGGAGAGGAGAACAAACCTTTTTTACTTTATCCAGATCTGAACCAATGTGTATTCCCAGGGCCGCTTCCACTTCAGATATGTTTGGAGTCACCGCGGTTGCTCCCGGATATGAGGCGGAGTTGTCCCTGGAATCAACCACTACCGGGACCGAAAACCTTCGGGCCATCTGGATAGCCGCCTGCCTGGTGTTCCTGTTCAGGTTCCCAAGGCTGTAATCTGAGATGATCAGGGCTTGAACCGACGGCAGCACTTCATTAAGCCGCTGGAGAATCGCCTGCTCCTGCTTTACGGTCAGCTCGAGGTCAAACTCATAGTCCATTCGAACTACCTGCTGCCGGGTGGAATGAAAAGCACCTGCCAGGATGCGGGCTTTTTTGGTCGTACTGACCAGGCTGTCCTGGATCACTGCCTCGCGAGAGACATTTGCAGGCCAGAGAGACAAAAGTTGAACGGCCCATTCATCATCACCGAGCAGGCCTATCGGGAAAACTCGCGCTCCCAGCGCTGCGGCATTGGCTACGGTGTTTGCCGCCCCTCCGGGACAGAATTGGGAATCAACATATTTAAGGATTAATACCGGTGCTTCCCGGGACACCCGGGAAATCTCCCCCATCACAAACTCATCCAGCATAAAATCTCCCAGGACAGCGACTGATGTTTGGGGAAAAGCGGCAATTATTTCATTGCATTTTTTTATCAAAATAGTGTTCTCCAGCGATTGATTCTACATCATTTCCTGCATTTATTCATTGGTAATAAATGGTAATTAACCAGGCGTCGTGGGAAAGACGCCGGTTTAATGTTTCCAGCCTGTTGCTGCCATCATCTGCCCATGAGAATGTGCTGAATTTATTTAATGACAGCTTGATGTGAGAAAATTATTACTCTAAAGCTAATATCTCCAGGGGCTTGTGAGGTGGAACGTTTCTCCAGGAAGTTTTCCGTTTTACAGGCTGATTAACTTGGGTTGGAGTTAACAAAGGAGCAAGGCATGTCGAAACTGAACGTTCTGTTCTCTCTCGGGCAATCAGTCTGGTTTGACTACATACAGAGATCACTGATTGAGGAAGGTAAACTTCAAAAACTGATCAACCTTGGTATCCGGGGTGTTACATCCAACCCCACCATTTTTGAAAAGGCCATCTCCGGAAACAGCGATTATGACCAGTTGATCATGATAATGTCTGAAGCTGAGGCTTCGGTTGAGCAAATCTATGAAACTCTCTCCCTTGAGGATGTCGGTGCAGCCGCGGACCTGTTTCTCCCCCTCTACGAATCAAGCGAAGGCATGGATGGATTTGTGAGTATTGAAGTCAATCCGAAACTGGCCTATGACGCTTCGGGGACAATTTCGGAGGCCAAACGCCTCCATGCACTGCTTGGCCGTCCGAACATCATGATAAAGGTTCCCGCCACCAGGGAGGGGATTACTGCGATCAGGGAATTGATCAGCTCCGGCATAAGTGTCAACGCCACCCTGATGTTCAATGAGAAGCATTACCGGAATGTGTCAGATGCGTATATCAGGGGGCTCGAATCCTTTCGCAATCAGGGCGGAGACATCAGTAAGACTGCGTCGGTTGCCTCGTTTTTTGTCAGCCGTGTCGATTCAGCCGTTGATAACGCCCTGGCCCAGGTAGGGAACAAGGAACTCCAGGGTAAGATATCCATAGCTAATGCGAAAAATGTTTATCGAATTTTCCAGGATGTTTTTTCAGGCAGCAGATGGAATGAACTTTCCTGGGCTGGCGCCAGGGTACAGAGAGTGCTCTGGGCCAGCACCGGCACGAAGAATCCGGATTATCCGGACACCCTTTATGTGGACGAATTAATAGGAAAAAATACCGTCAACACACTCCCTCCTTCAACCTTGAGTTTCTTTATCGACCATGGAGTTGTAAAAGAAACCATAACCAGCGGACTCCATGAAGCGGATGAAGTACTGCATGAATTGCAGCAGATGGGGATCAACCTTGAAGCTATCACTGAAAAATTACAGGATGCAGGCGTGCAATCCTTCTCTTCATCCTATGATAATCTGTTACAGGCAATTGCGGAAAAGATGAAAGGTATCAGGATTTAATACTCTTGATCCTCCTTAAGTCCGAGTCTGTAGGTTGCAGGTGGTTACTCCCCGAGTTATCAATTGTAGCTGATCGGCCCGTTGATGGAGAGTACAGTCTGCCACCAACAGCAAAATCGGGAGTTCCGCGGGAATAATCAACATGTGAGCAGACAGAAGGAATGGCTGTTTTTAAAAAGCCCGGAAAAAACATATGGAAAAACCAGATAAATTTATTTTTGTGATTTTTGGTGCATCAGGAGACCTGACCAAACGCAAACTGATTCCATCAATGTTCAGCTTGTACGAAAAACACCAGCTATCAGAAAGTTTCTCAATCCTGGGGCTGGGAAGAACCCCGTACTCGGACGATTCCTTTCGCGAAAAATTGAAGGCGGACCTGATTGAATTCAGCCGTGACAAGAATATTGATCCGGATAGTCTGGAGGCATTCCTCGGCAAGCTTCATTACCTTCCGATGAATGCTTCATTGCCGGGAGACTATGAGCTGCTTAAGGACAAACTGTCTCAACTTGACAAGGAGGTTGGGGCAGGGGGGAATTTTGTCTATTACCTATCAACTTCGCCTGATCTCTATGGCGGCATAGTCGAAAACCTAGGCAGAAAGGGATTGCAGCGCCAGGGCTCCCAGCGGGGATGGAAACGCCTGGTGGTTGAAAAGCCGTTTGGTATTGACCTGGAGTCAGCCAAAAATCTCAATCAGGTTATCAACAAGGTTTTTCATGAAGATTATGTGTATCGAATTGACCATTATCTGGGCAAGGAGACCGTCCAGAATATTCTGGCATTTCGTTTTGCCAACGGGATATTTGAACCATTATGGAACAGCAACTATGTACACCATGTTGAAATAACCGCTGCGGAGTTCATAGGGGTTGAAAACAGGGGAGGGTACTACGATAGTTACGGCGCCATGAGAGACATGGTGCAGAACCATCTTCTGCAGATTGCAGCCGTAGTAGCAATGGAACCCCCTTCTCGATTTGAGGATACCGCTGTGCGTAATGAAAAGGTGAAACTTTTTCAGTCGATTCGACCTATACTACCTCAGAATATAAGCAAGGAAGTAGTCCGGGGGCAGTATCTTGAATCGGTCATTAATGGGAAGAAGTACCCGGGATACCGGCAGGAAAAGGGAATCGATCCGGAATCCCGCACTGAAACCTATGTCGCTCTCAGGTTTCACATCGACAGCTGGCGGTGGGGTGGAGTCCCGTTCTATATCCGCACCGGGAAAAGAATGCCCTCCAGGGTGACTGAGGTCGTAATCCATTTCAAAAAAACTCCTCATTCCATTTTTTCCCGCCAGTACAAGTCAGAAAACAAGCTGGTCATCCGAATACAGCCGGACGAGGGGATTCTTTTGAATTTCGGCATGAAGCTCCCCGGCGCGGGATTCGACATCAAAACGGTCGGAATGGATTTTCACTACTCTGATCTCGGGAAATCCGAATTGGCCGATGCCTATGAGAGGCTGCTGTTGGACTGCTTGACAGGTGATGCCACCCTCTTTGCAAGAGCGGATGCGGTGGAAGCCTGCTGGGCTTTTATGACTCCGATACTGGAAGCCTGGAAAAATGATCCGGAAATTAAACTTTACGGTTATCCTTCAGGCACCTGGGGGCCTGAGGCAGGACAGGATTTATTTTTGAACCGGAAAGAAACCTGGCGCTGCCCCTGCGGCAATCTGATACAGGAAGGTGATTTTTGCGAACTGTGATGAATAATCTGAAAAAACCGGAAGTCAGGATATTTAAGAATAAGTTGCAGCTGGGTGAATTTGCCGCACGGGAATTTGAGGTGGCAGCAAAAAAATACGCTGATGAAAGCAGGAATTTTTCAGTGGCACTTTCGGGTGGATCCACTCCGGCCTTATTTTTTCAGGCCTTGTCGACAAAGCAGATTGACTGGGATTATGTACAAATTTTCTGGGGAGATGAAAGGTGCGTGTCACCGGATCACCAAGATAGTAACTATTTGATGACTCGGTTGCTGCTTCTGGATAAGATTGATATCCCTGAAGGGAATGTCCACCGGATCAGGGGAGAAGGTGTCCCGGGGGAAGAAGCTGCTCGCTATTCCGACGAGATCCTTCGATCAGCAGCTGCAGGGGATGAAGATATTCCAAGATTTGACTGGATTGTCCTTGGAATGGGTTCTGACGGTCACACTGCCTCCATATTTCCCGGCTTCAGGCTTCGAGCGAAATCGCAGGGAGTTTGCGCTGTGGCCGCTCACCCTGAAACCGGGCAGGAGAGGATTACCTTTACTTTGCCGGTGATCAATAATGCCCGGCGCGTCAGCTTTATGGTGGCAGGAATCAGCAAGGCCCCGGTGGTGTCCTCCATCCTGAACAAAACCGGCGGGTACCTGGATTTTCCTGCGGCGCGAGTGAATCCGACTCAGGGCTTCCTGGAATGGTTTCTTGATGCTGAAGCTGCTCCCGCGGATCTGCAAAACAGGTAACAGGCTCAGCCGACCCTGTTTAAAACCTTTTTAACCATCAATTACCATTAATCCGGGATTCCACAGCTTCCAGGACTTCTTCGACCTGTATCGAAGTGAAGCAGCGCATGTCAATGGGGCATTGCCTGAGCAGGCAGGGGCTGCAGTCCACGTGTTTGTGGATAACCGTGGCCTGGGTGCTGAAAGGGCCGGTGGCAGAATCGTCTGTGGAACCGAAAATGGCCACCTGGGGAGTGTTCAGTGCCGCGGCCAGATGCATTGGGCCGGAATCATTAGTGATAAAAATCCGGGAAAGTGAAATCAGGGCGATATAGGTTTCCAGATCGGTTTTCCCGGTCAGGATTACAGGCCTGGTTTTCATGAAAGAAGCCATTTCTTCTGCGATGGGAACCTCGTTACGGGATCCGAAGATCAGGATTGCTGCCTTGTGGCGGGAAGAGAGTTCATCAGCCACTCTTCCATAGCGGTCAGTCAGCCATCGTTTGGCTGGCCCAAAATAGGCTCCTGGATTGATGCCTATCAGGGGAGTATTATCGTCAGTAACCCCTTCCTGACTGAGAAGTTCCCCAGCTTTGCGCAGTCCGCATAAGGTTGGCCTGAGGCTGATGTCAGGATGAAAATCCGGATTGTTCAAGTAATCAGTGTCAGAGAGTCCGGTCTGGTAGAGGAGGTCCAGGTAGTAAAAAACCTGGTGCCGGTTCAGTATCTTGATTCTGGGAACTGCTTTGCGGGTGAGCAGGATGGAACGCCCGTCGGTGTTGTAACCGATCCGCTCTGGTATTCCGGCCACCCTGGCCAGCAGAGCGGCCCGGAAAGCGTTGGGGAAAAGTACGGCGGTGTCAAAATTTTTTAATTTTTTCCAGTTTGCGAACCCTGATTCCCTGTCACTGAAGGTAATGATTTCATCAACCAGTCCCTGCTCCCGCAGGACTCCAGCCACCCAGTCTTTAACATAAGCTGCCAGGTAGGCTTCAGGGTAAATCCTCTTTAATTCTCTGAATGCGGCCAGGGACATGACCGTGTCGCCGATCCAGTTGGTGCCACGAATCAGGAGTTTTTGAGGGTTGACTGGTTGTTTTGCCATTAGTGAAATGAGATTGCCACAGGTCTGGATGCCAGGTCAAGAGAGCTGTCAACTGCCCGGACAGGCGCTTGAATCTGAAACCTGTTTCAGCAGCCATTCTCTGAATTTATTTTCTTCGCTGCTCTGCACTACCAGCCCGACTGAGAATATGGGGGCCTTGCGCAGGTTTAAATGACTCATTCTGATAGCATCTTTTTCTGTGGTTATTATGAATTCAGCTCCTGAATCCTTGAACCCGTCAATCACTCTATCCATATCTTCCTGGGAAAAAGGATGGTGGTCCCGCATCAATACCTGGCCTGAAATGTTCAACTCCAGGTTTTCGAGATCCTTGATGAACTGCAGCGGATTGCCGATTGCGGCCAGTACGAAAGCATTTTTACCAGGTGGTTTTTCTGTTGGGGAAGCAGAGTCCCTGTTTGTCGTATCAATCCCGTAGACTGGAGCATATCCAGACAGCCTGTGACTGAACAGGAAAATTGGGGAGGTCGGATTGTATTGGTTAAGCCGGCTGCAGATCTTATCCAGGCCTTCACTCCGAAGGTGAGTCCTGGTGACAATGAAGGCGTCCGCTCGTTCCAGGGAGGAGAGCGGTTCCCTCAGAATTCCCTTGGGCAGCACGTATTCTCCGCCGAAGGGGCTGGTGGCGTCAATTAAAACTATATCTATATCTCTATGCAGCTGAATATGCTGGAAGCCGTCATCCAGCAGAAAAACATCAGGATTCAGGGATTGGGACGACTGGCATAATCTGGCCGATTTGTACCGAGTGCCTCCGACTGCTACCGGAGCTCCAGCAAGTTTTGCGGCCATCAGCCAAGGTTCGTCCCCGCTTTCCGTGGAAGAGCAAAGAATTTCGCTTCCGTTGCTCACTAAAAGGTTTCTTTTCTCTGCTGTTCCCCGGTATCCCCGGCTGAGTATTGCTGGCCTGATGCCGGAATCCAGCAGCATCTGGCATATGTAAATCGTAAAAGGTGTTTTCCCGGTTCCCCCCAGTACAATATTACCTATGCTTATCACTGTTCTGTCCAGTTTTCTTACCGGTCTCAGGCCGCCCCTGTATAATTGAAGGCGTATTCTGATTATGCAGCTATATATAACGGCAAGTATGGATCTGATCATAGTTGGTTTTTCCCGAATCGAGAAACCTGTCATTATTATGGGGACCTGAGGATCAATTATTAATTATTGATTTGATAACTTCCAGGTTTTCTTCTACTGCGCCGCTGTTATTTTCCAGCACTTGCCTGGCATTTATGCCCAGGGTTGATCGTTCCGCTTCATTCTGAAGCAATCGGCGCGCCTGTGTTTCAAGCTCCTGGGGCGACCGCACCTGGACAGCCGCATTCCTGTCGGTGAAAATCTCAGCTATTTCCCTGAAGTTGGTCATGCTGGGACCGAAAAGAATCGGTTTTCCGAAGAAAGCCGGTTCAATTACATTCTGGCCACCGGTCGGCACCAGGCTGCCGCCCATGAACACTAGATCACCCATTTCATAGAGGTAGGCCAGCTCTCCTACTGTATCCAGAACAAGGATGTCACAGCTCTTTTCTTGATCAGCGGCATTCATGTCTATCCGGGACCTGAGGCAGGTCCTTAAACCTTTGCTCCTGAAAATGTTGGCTACTTCTTCTCCCCGATGTGGATGCCTGGGGGCAATGAGTAGGGATAAACCTGGAAAATCCTTTTTAAGGTTAATATATAAGGAAGAAATAATTTCCTCTTCATTAGACTTGGTACTGCCGCAGATCCAGATAAGGGATTCCTGTCCATGGCGCAGTTTAATACCCAGCCAATCAAGAAGCTGTTGTTTGTCCGGTGATGTTTTCAGCGAGTAGTCAAATTTCATATTTCCGGTGACACGAAGAATTTTTTCAGGGGCTCCAATTTTTTTGATTCGGTCAGCATCAATATCAGACTGCATGCACATGAATGTAATTCTTTTAAACAGTGGTTTGAGCAGGAAGGAAATCCGCAGGTAGTTTTTAATTGAATGATCTGAAATTCGCCCATTGATGAAGATTACCGGGACATTCTCTCGTCTCGATATTTCTAAAAAGTTAGGCCAGATTTCAGTTTCCATAATGACAACCAGGTCTGGTTTGATCTTCCTGAAAAAGGCCCTGCAGATTATTTTAAAGTCGAGGGGGAAATAGAGCAGGGTTACCGTTGAACTCAATGCTGACCGGGCCACCTGTTGGCCGGTTACCGTGGTAGTGGAGAAATAAATCTTGTAATTGTCACTGGCGAGTTTTCTGGTTAGTGCCAGGACGGCATTGACTTCACCAACTGAAACCGCGTGAATCCAGATTATCTTTCTAGACTGTATTCTGTTTTCGGCTATTAAGTTTGGTTTGATCCTGTTAAGAATCTGGGTCCGTTTTTTTCGAAAGACTGCCTGAAAGACGACCCTCGGCAGGTAGATAAGAAGCGCGATAAAATAGAGTATAGAATATATAAAAAGAATAGCTTGAAACATAGATGAAACTTTGCATTTACAGAAAAAATTTGGTATAAAAGCTCATCCTAATATTTTATTAGTCCTCCTGCAACTGTAATGGAGAATGCTGAAGCGGTTTGTGAATCAGAATCGACCGGCAGGAAGAGCGCATTTAATTTTGAATGAGAAATTCTGCCGGTAGCGGTAGGTTTCTACTTGACATTCACCATGCCTCCGAGCTAGCATTTTAGACCGCTTGTTTTTCGGGGTGATTTTCGCGCTGATGTTTTTATATTCTGTAAATAAATTTTTTGGAGAGTACGAGTGCCGACATTTAATCAGTTAGTTCGTAAGGGACGAAAGAGAATATCTGCCAAGACCAAGAGTCCGGCTCTGCAGGCTTGCCCACAGAGAAGAGGTGTATGTGTCCGTGTATATACCCAGACGCCTAAAAAGCCTAACTCTGCGTTGCGTAAGGTTGCCCGTGTCAGGCTGACAAACGGAATAGAGGTAACGACTTATATTCCTGGAATTGGTCATAACCTGCAAGAGCATTCCCTGGTACTTATCAGGGGCGGCCGTGTTAAAGATTTGCCTGGAGTCAGGTACCACGTTGTACGTGGAACCCTTGATACTTCAGGGGTAGAGAATCGCAGGAACAGCCGTTCGAAGTATGGCGCGAAGACGCCAAAAGGATAATAGTTTAAGTTTTTATATCAAGCTGCGGATCTTTTATGCTGCAGCTTGTTTTGTTTCTGGAGAGAAGATATGCCAAGGCGTAGGGAAATTCCAAAACGACAGATTCTGCCGGATCCAGTTTACGGTAATGAGTTAGTTGCCAAAATGATAAACAAGGTAATGCTGGCTGGGAAGAAAAATACAGCTGAAAGACTTTTTTATCGGGCAATGAGCATAATTGAAAAGAAGACCGGGGAAGATCCGTTTAAGGTATTCAAGCAGGCTGTTGAAAATGTAAAGCCTTTTATGGAATGCAAGTCCCGCAGAGTGGGCGGTTCTACCTATCAGGTTCCTATTGAAGTGAGCCAGCGCCGCAGGACTTCTCTTGGCCTCCGCTGGATTGTCAATTCTGCCAGGGCCCGTGGTGAGAAGGTCATGTCTGACAGGCTGGCTGGAGAATTGATGGATGCCTTCGGCAACAAGGGTGGGGCTGTCAGGAAAAAGGAAGATGTCCACCGCCAGGCAGAGGCCAATCGGGCGTTTGCCCATTACCGTTGGTAATTGAGCGTTTGTCTGCCAGGTCTGGTGGAGGTTTTCGCCAGAGGTTTCAGGCAAATGTTTTGTTAGGTATAGATAGTATTAAATTTACAAAGGTTAATTGATAAACGTGCCTAGATTAGTAGCCCTGGAAAAAACTCGGAATATTGGGATTATGGCTCATATTGATGCCGGTAAGACCACTACCACCGAGCGGATTCTTTATTACACAGGGATAAATTACAAAATTGGCGAAGTCCACCAGGGAAATGCGTCCATGGACTATATGGCGCAGGAGCAGGAGAGGGGAATCACCATCACCTCTGCTGCGACTACCTGTTTCTGGCGGGATTACAGGGTCAATATCATTGACACTCCCGGGCACGTTGACTTTACAGCTGAAGTTGAAAGGTCCTTGCGGGTTCTGGACGGAGCAGTCGCGGTGTTTGATGCCGTGGCCGGGGTTGAGCCCCAGTCCGAAACCGTATGGAGGCAGGCTGATAAATATAAGGTTCCCAGGATCGCTTTCATCAATAAGATGGACAGGGCCGGGGCTGATTTTTTCAGTGCCATGGAGTCAATGGTGAAAAAATTGGCTGCCAAGCCTGTAGCCCTGCAGATTCCACTGGGTTCAGAGGAGAAATTCGAAGGCGTTATCGACCTTGTGAAAATGAAGGCTTACGTTTACAAGGAAGACACGCTGGGATCTGAATTCGATGAAATTGAGATTCCTGAAAAGTATAGAGAGCAGGCAGTGGAGTGGCGCCAGGTAATGGTGGAATCTGTTGCTGAAACAGATAATGACCTGATGGAAAAATTTTTTGGTGATGTGGAGATCAGCGCACCTGAGTTGGTTCAGGCCATAAGGAATGCAACAATCTCTTTAGCGTTCACCCCGTGTCTTTGTGGATCAGCGTTCAGAAATAAGGGAGTGCAGCCCCTCTTGGACGCGGTTGTGGATTACCTTCCCTCTCCGCTGGATGTTCCCGCGATGGTCGGGATCGATAAAGACGGGAATCAGGCGGAACGCAGACCTGATGATAAGGGTCCTTTTTCAGCACTTGTTTTCAAGATATTGACCGATCCTTTTGTTGGGCAGCTGACTTTTATCAGGGTTTATTCAGGATCCCTGGATGCCGGAGTTTCAGTTTATAACTCCACAAAAGATAAGAATGAAAGGGTCGGAAGGCTCCTCAAAATGCACGCTGATAAGCGGGAGGAGATCAAGAAGGTTTATTCCGGCGACATTGTTGCTGTTGTAGGTTTGAAAGATGTTGGCACAGGTGATACTATTTGTGATCGTGGCAACCCGATTATCCTGGAAGCCATGGATTTTCCGGAACCGGTCATTTCGGTGGCGATAGAACCGAAGACCAGACAGGACCAGGAAAAACTTGGATTTTCCCTTCGTAAGCTGATCGCGGAGGATCCTACTTTCAAAGTACATACGGATAACGACACGGGTGAGACCATTATTTCGGGGATGGGGGAACTTCACCTTGAAATTATTGTTGATCGCCTGATGCGGGAATTTGGTGTAGGCGCCAACGTAGGGAAACCCCAGGTCTCCTACAAGGAAGCGATTACTGTGGCTTCTTCGGGCGAAGGCAGGTTTGTCCGTCAAACCGGAGGCAAGGGCCAGTTCGGACACGCCAAGATCAAAATGGAGCCCGGGGAGCCGGGTTGCGGCCTGGAATTTGAAAATGGGATATTCGGGGGGGCAATACCTCGCGAATATATTGAACCGGTTAAATCCGGCATCAAGGAAGCCATGGAAGGCGGAATTATTGCGGGATATCCGGTAGAAGATATAAAAGTGACTTTGTATGATGGGTCGTATCATGAAGTTGATTCCTCTGAGATAGCCTTTAAGATAGCCGGATCCATGGCTTTCAAGGACGCGGCAAAAAGGGCAAAGCCGATATTACTGGAACCTGTCATGAAGGTCGTGGTTGATGTGCCTGATGAATATACCGGAAGTGTAGTCGGAGATCTGAACTCCAGACGAGGCCGGATCGCAGAAATTGAGAGCAGAGGAGCTATTCAGAAAGTACTGGCATTTGTTCCACTGTCGGAGATGTTTGGCTATGTTAATGAGCTTAGATCCGTCACTCAGGGGCGAGCCACTTATTCCATGCATTTTGAGAGATTTGAGAAGGTACCTTCCAGCCTGTCGGAAGAGCTGATAGCAAAGGCCCAAGGGAAACTCACATAAACCGGATGATGGAATTCCGCAATTAATCATAAAAAATCGGAGACTCTGAGCAATGGCAAAAGAAAAATATAACCGTAGTAAGCCTCATGTAAACATTGGCACGATTGGCCATGTTGATCATGGGAAGACAACATTGACAGCAGCCATCACCATGATATTGGCTAAGAACAACCCCGGTATCAGTGTAAGGTCGTTTGACTCGATTGATAACGCTCCTGAAGAAAAGGAACGCGGAATCACGATTGCGACTGCTCATGTTGAATATGAAACTGAAAATCGCCACTATGCGCATGTTGACTGTCCTGGTCACGCTGACTACATCAAGAACATGATCACTGGAGCGGCGCAGATGGACGGAGCGATACTGGTTGTATCTGCTGCTGATGGTCCGATGCCCCAGACGCGTGAACATATACTGCTGGCTCGTCAGGTTGGCGTACCTTACATCATTGTTTACCTGAACAAGACTGACATGGTGGATGACCCTGAACTTCTGGATCTGGTTGAGCTTGAGGTAAGGGAGCTGCTGACTAAATATGAATTTCCTGGAGACGAAATTCCGATAATCAGGGGAAGTGCCTTGAAAGCCGGTGAGGGAGATCCTGAAGCGGAAGCCACTATTCTTGAGCTGATGGAAGCAACTGACACCTACATTCCTGTGCCTGAGCGTGATGTGGACAAACCTTTCCTGATGCCGATTGAAGATATTTTCTCAATCAGCGGTCGCGGCACGGTAGTAACCGGAAGAATTGAACGCGGGATTGTGCATACTGGTGATGAGATTGAGATAGTCGGGATGCGTGATACGATGAAGCGGGTAGTGACCGGAGTTGAGATGTTCCGCAAGCTGCTTGATGAAGGCCAGGCTGGAGACAATGTAGGCCTTCTTCTGAGGGGAACCGATAAGGAAGATGTGGAACGCGGTCAGGTAATAGCGGCCAAGGGTTCGATTAAGCCGCATACCCATTTCAAGGCTGAAGCTTACATACTGGCCAAGGAAGAGGGTGGGCGTCACACTCCGTTTTTCACTGGATACAGGCCGCAGTTTTATTTTCGGACCACAGATGTAACGGGTGATGTCAGTTTACCGGAAGGCATCGAGATGGTAATGCCTGGTGATAACGTGTCAATGACAGTGAAGCTTATCACCCCGATAGCCATGGAAAAGGGATTGCGTTTCGCTATCCGTGAAGGTGGCAGGACTGTTGGTGCCGGTACCATTACTGAAATTAATGAATAGACAGGGCGGAATTTAACGCCTGACTAAAGGAAAGCAAGAGAGCGCCAATGTTCGACGATAAGATTAGGATACGCATGAAGGCCTATGATCACTCGGTACTGGATCAGTCCACCAAGGAGATTGTAGAGATCGCAAAACGGACTGGAGCCCGTGTGTCTGGCCCCATTCCATTACCAACAAAGATCAGTCGCTACACGGTTCTTCGTTCACCCCACGTGGACAAGAAATCAAGGGAACAGTTTGAAATGCGCACTCATAACAGGTTAGTGGATATTCTGGAACCTACGCCGCAAACTGTTGATGCATTAATGAAACTTGATCTCCCGGCAGCAATTGATGTCGAGATAAAAGCTTTCGGCACTGAGAAGGACTAAGTCATGGTAGAAGGGTTGATTGGAAAAAAGATAGGGATGACGCAGATATTTGATGCCGATGGGAAGATTGTCCCAGTGACAATAATCAAAGTCGGTCCGTGCGTTGTTGTACAGAAAAAGACAGTTGCCATTGACGGATATGAAAAAGTCCAGCTTGGTTTTGTCGAACAGAAGAAAAAAGTTAAGGCGAACAAACCTATGGAAGGGCACTTCAAGAAAGCTAATGTCCCACCGACATCCAAGCTTCAGGAGTTTGCTTATAGCGGTGACAGTGACGCGGTAAAGGTGGGAGATAATATCCTGCTTGGAGACATTTTCTCCGTGGGTTCATTTGTAAACGTCATTGGTAAGAGCAAGGGACGCGGTTTCCAGGGTGTAATTAAACGTCATGGCTTTGGCGGTGGAAAGGCCACACATGGCTCAATGTTTCATCGGGCTCCCGGATCAATTGGAGCCAGTGCCTCACCCAGCCGGGTCCTTCCTGGAATGAAAAGTCCTGGACAGATGGGCAGCGTCAAAGTCAATATCCAGGATCTCGAAGTCATAGATATTGATGTCGAGAATAATTTGCTTTTGGTTAAGGGGTCAGTACCGGGAAGCCGGGATTCATTCGTCACCGTAACCAAAGCGTTTTAATTTGTTGAAAGAACCACATCATGCCAAAAGTTGATGTTCGAAATTTAAAAAATAAAGTTGTTGAAAAACTGGAATTGTCAGAAGAGGTTTTCGGGTATGAGGCCAGTGAAACCTTGGTTTGGGAAGCTGTAACAGCCTTCCTGGCGGCCCAGAGAAAGGGAACTCACGCGACTCGGTGCCGGGCAAATGTCCGGGGAGGCGGGAGTAAACCTTGGCGTCAGAAAGGTACCGGAAGAGCTCGAATCGGCTCTACCCGCAGTCCTTTATGGTCTGGAGGTGGAACCGTTCATGGGCCTGTTCCCAGGGATTACACTACTGCTTTCCCGAGGAAGAAGCGGAGAGGGGCTGTAAAACTGGTGCTCACAGACAGGCTCAAGGATGCAAGGTTGATTGTGGTTTCGGATTTTTCCCTGGAATCCCACAGGACCAAGGATCTGGTTCCAATTTTAAAACAGCTGGAATTGACCGGCAAAATTCTGCTGGTCGACAGCAGGGAAAATAGAAATCTCTACCTGAGTTCAAGGAATCTTCCGGGTGTCAAGATGGTTCCCTCTGACGGCGTCAATATATATGACCTGTTGAACTGCGAAAAGGTTGTTTTCAGCAAGGATGCCATTGTTGAATTGCAGGAGGTTCTGCAGAAATGAATGCTTACGATATAATCCGATATCCTCACATCACGGAAAAAAGTTCCATAGCAGGTGGGGAAAGCGGTCAGCAGTTGGTTGCTTTCAAGGTGCAGATTGATGCCAATAAGGCACAGATCAAGGAAGCAGTTGAAAAGGTTTTTGAAGTGAAAGTTGACCAGGTTAGAACTTCACGGTTTCAGGGCAAGATGAAACGGCAGGGTCGGAACCAGGGGCGCAGGCCGAGTTGGAAAAAGGCCTATGTGACCCTGAAGCCTGGAAGCAAAATAGAATTCTTTGAAGGTGTTTGATAATGACGATTAAGAGTTATAAGCCAACCTCACCGGGAACCAGGTCCAGAACAGTGAAACCCTGTTCTGAAGTTACTAAAATTGATCCATTGAAATCTCTCACCGAAGGGAAGAAGAGGATCAGTGCCAGGAATAACAAGGGAAGAATAACTGTTCGCCGGCGGGGCGCTGGTCACAAAAGACTTTACAGGATAGTTGATTTCAAGAGAATGAAGGATGGAGTCCCGGCTACAGTCGCGGCGATCGAATACGATCCCAACCGGAATGCTCATTTGGCTCGCTTGCACTATCATGATGGAGAAAAAAGGTATATAATCTGCCCCTCAGGAATGCAAGTGGGAGATACCGTAGTCTCCGGTCCTGGAGCTGACATAATCAGAGGAAATAACCTTCCTTTGCTCAACATCCCGGTTGGTACGACAATACACAATGTTGAGCTGAACCTGGGCAAGGGCGGACAGTTGGTCCGCGGCGCCGGGACAGCAGCCCAACTGGTTGCCAAAGAAGGTAATTATGCGCAGGTAAGGTTGCCATCTGGTGAAGTACGGAAGATCCATATTAATTGCCGCGCTACGATTGGGATGGTCGGCAACGCTGATTATGAAAACGTTTCCATCGGCAAGGCCGGTGCCAATCGTTGGCGGGGAAAACGTCCGTCTGTTCGTGGAGTTGTAATGAATCCTGTCGACCATCCAATGGGCGGCGGTGAAGGCAGAACCTCCGGAGGCCGGCACCCTTGTTCTCCTTGGGGATGGAAAACCAAGGGTTATAAAACTCGTAAGAACAAGAGAACAGAACAATTTATAGTTCGGAAGAGAAGCAGTAAGAGGAGATAGAATGCCGCGATCACTTAAAAAGGGACCATTCGTTGATGACCACCTGATCAAAAAGGTGAAAAATTCGATCGAGACGAAGGATCGTACAGTAATTAAGACCTGGTCTCGGCGTTCAACCATTATTCCGGAAATGGTAGGAATGACGATAGCCGTTTACAACGGCAAGAAGTTCATTCCGGTTTACCTTACCGAAAACATGGTAGGACATAAACTCGGTGAGTTTTCACCAACCCGCAATTATCGGGGTCACGCAGGTAAAAACGAACGTTCTTCGAAGATGAGATAAATATAATGGAAGCTATATCAACCGCAAAATATGTAAAGGGGTCTCCCCAGAAAGCCCGGCTTGTGATCGACTTGATCCGGGGAAAGAACGTCGAAGACGCTCTGGGGATTCTGAGGTTTTCGCATCGGCGCGCAGCACGCTTGATCCAGAAGGTACTGCTCTCCGCTATCGCAAATGCTGAACAGAAATCAACGACCGTAACGATGGAAGACCTGGTGATATCTGAGGCTCAGGTAAACATTGGACCAACCAAGTCCAGATTCAGGATGCGTCCGGCCCCTATGGGAAGGGCTTTCAGGGAACGCAGGCGCCAGAGCCACATAACAATCCGGGTATCGGACAAGAAGGAATAAGGAGGCAGGAGCTTGGGTCAGAAAACACATCCCTACGGATTCAGACTGGGCGTAAACCGGACATGGAAATCACGCTGGTTTGCGCAGAAAGATTATGCTGAGCTTTTACACGAGGATTTGAAGATTAAGAAGCTCGTGAAAAAGAGGTTCTTTTTCTCTGGAATAGCTGGAATCGAAACAGAAAGAGCTGCCAATAAACTCACTGTCAAGGTTCGGACATCCAAACCTGGAATCATTATCGGCCGTAAAGGTGCTGAGATTGAAAAACTGAAAAGCGATCTTCAGGCACTAACTGGCCGCGAAGTTTTTGTAAGTGTTCAGGAGGTTCGCAAGCCTGAACTGGAAGCACAGCTGGTTGCGGAAAATATCGCCCAGCAGCTGGTTAAGAGAATGGCTTTTCGCCGGGTTATGCGGAAAACGGTGGAAACATCCCTTCGATTCGGGGCCAAAGGAATTAAGATCATGTGTGCCGGACGCCTGAATGGAGCTGAAATAGCCCGCTCCGAGTGGTATCTTCATGGTCAGCTGCCTTTGCACACCTTGAGAGCGGATATCGATTATGGATTCGCCGAAGCTTTTACTACCTATGGAGTAGTTGGTGTCAAGGTCTGGGTTTACAAAGGAAATATTTACGGCGACAAAAAGGCTGAAAATTAGTAACGGAGATCTGAACAATGTTAATGCCAAAGAAAGTGAAATACCGGCGAAAGATGAAGGGCCGCATGCGCGGAAAACCCGAAGCCGGGAGCAGTATAGATTTTGGGCAGTACGGCCTTAAGGCGCTGGAACCTGGATGGATTACCAACAGGCAGATTGAAGCTGCCCGTATAGCTATCACCCGCAACACCAAAAGAGGCGGAAAGCTTTGGATAAGGATCTTCCCTGACAAGCCTTTCACCAAGAAACCGGCTGAAACCCGTATGGGTAAGGGAAAGGGCGCTCCTGAAGGTTGGGTTGGCGTTGTCAAGCCAGGTAAAATCCTTTATGAGCTGGAAGGTGTTTCCGAAGAAGTTGCAAGGGAAGCTATGCGACTCGCTGCTCATAAATTACCCATTAAAACAAAGTTTGTTACACGGTTTGGTGAATAATGAAATCAGCAGAGTTAAGAGAAAAATCGATCGATGACCTGAAGGTCGAAGTTAATGAAATGGCTAAACAGCTGTTCCAGCTTCGCCTCCAGAAAGCAACTGGTCAATTGGACAACGTTAGTAAGTTTAAACAGATAAAAAAAGATTTAGCCAGGGTCAAGACTGTACTGACCGAGAAAGGTGCAAGGCTATGATGGCGGAAAAGAAGACTGAAGAAACAATCCGCAGGAAGAATACCAAGGTCGGCAGGGTAGTCTCGGACTCAATGGATAAATCTGTGGTTGTTAGCGTTGACAGGCTTGTAAAACATCCACTTTATAAGAAGTACATCAGGCGTACGACGAAGTTTATGGCGCATGATCCGGAGAACTCATGTTCTGTGGGCGATCTGGTCAGGTTTGAAGAATCAAAACCTATCAGCAAAAGGAAGCGCTGGGTCGTTACTGTAATTCTGGAGAAAGCAAAGGTATAGCTATGATTCAGATGCAAACTATGCTGAATGTGGCCGATAATTCAGGCGCTCGCAAGATTTGTTGTATTGCCCCATTCGGTGGCAATGTAGGAAAACAGGCAGGTCTTGGCGACGTGATAACCGCTTCGGTCAAGGAATCAACTCCCGGCGGCACCGTCAAAAAGGGTGAAGTTGTGAAAGCAGTCATCGTCAGAACCCGCAAAATAAATCGCAGGGACGATGGATCCTTCATTAGATTCGACGAGAATGCCGCTGTATTGATTAATAACCAGCGCGAGCCTATTGGCACGCGTGTGTTCGGACCTGTTGCCAGGGAACTGAGAGAAAAACAGTTCATGAGAATTGTTTCACTGGCTCCGGAAGTCTTATAGCGAGATTAAATATGTTGCACGTAAAAAAAGAAGACCAGGTCAGGGTTTTATCCGGTAAAGATGCAGGGAAGGAAGGCCGTATCCTCAGACTGTTCCCCGGCACCAGCCGGGCTATTGTCGAGAACGTGAACAACGTTCGCAGGCATACAAGGCCAAATCCCCAGAAGAATGTACAGGGCGGAGTTGTGGAGCGGGAAGCCCCGATTCATATTGCTAAATTAAAAGTAATCTGTCCCGAATGTAATAAACCGGTCCGCACTGGAATCAAATTCCTGGCGGACAGAAAAAAAGTTCGCGTGTGCAAATCCTGTGACGCAACAATTGATAAATAGGTTTAAAAATGGCTAGGCTGAAAGAACAGTATCTCAAAGATGTAGTCCCGGCTTTGGTGAAGAAATTCGAATATTCCAATCCAATGGCTGTGCCTAAAATAGAAAAAATTGTGCTCAATGTAGGTGTTGGAGAGGCCACAACCAATCCCAGGCTTCTGGATACCGTCGCAGAAGAGCTGACCGCTATAACGGGGCAGAAACCGATTATTAAAAAGGCTAAAAAGGCTATTGCAGGCTTTAGGCTTCGCGCTGGAATGCCTATCGCAACAATGGTTACCTTGCGCCGTGAACGGATGTATGAATTCCTGGACAGGTTGATCTGTATCACCCTGCCCCGTGTCAGGGATTTCAGGGGAGTTTCCAAAACATCCTTTGACGGAAGAGGCAATTACACCCTGGGTATCAAGGATCAGTTGATTTTTCCCGAATTAGATGCCGGAAAAATTGACCGGATTTATGGACTGAACATAACGATAGTGACCTCCGCCAAGACGGACGAAGAAGCGCGTTATCTTCTCGGCCAGATGGGTATGCCCTACCAGAGGGATGAGGATGAATCCGGCCTTGTTGCTGGTGGGAAATAAGGAGAATATAAGATGGCATCGACAGACCCGATTGCAGATTTTTTAACCAGGATTCGTAATTCCTTCATGGCAGGCCATGAGTCACTGGAAGTCCCGCATTCAATAATTAAGGAAGAACTGGTCAGGATTCTTAAAGAGGAAGGATATATTCAGTCCTTTAAGGCCAAAGAAGATGGCCCCTTCAAGGCACTGGCTATCCTCCTGAAATATGACAAGGATCGGGAGCCGGCTGTTAAAAGGCTGCAGAGAGTTTCCCGTCCAGGACGCAGGATCTATGTCAGGAAGGACAGTATCCCTGTAGTGCTTGGCGGACTTGGAATTAATATTCTTTCCACTTCTAAAGGACTTATGACCGGGAAAAAAGCCCGCGAGATGTCTATAGGTGGCGAGATTTTGTGCGAAATTTATTAGAGGTATACCATGTCCCGGATAGGAAAAAAAGAAATACCACTGCCGGCCGGAGTTAAATTCAGGTCTGAAGGTGATGAATTCATTATTGAGGGCCCGAAAGCAACACTGTCTACACCAGTGCCGCAGGGCATTAAAATTGAAGTCGAAGACTCTGTTTTAAGGGTTACCAGGGCTAAAGAAGATAAGGAAACCATGGCTTTACATGGTCTGACCAGAGCTCTGCTGGCTAATGCTGTAACCGGTGTCACCACAGGTTTCACGAAACGCCTTGACGTCGTTGGCGTCGGCTACAGGGCTGAAATCCGCGGACAGTATGTACACCTGGCTCTGGGTTATTCCCATCCAGTGGAATACCCTATTCCTGATGATGTGGAAATTGGAATCGTAAGAGAGAAGAAAGCGATTTCAAACTACATCGGTACTATAACCGTTTCCGGACCAGACAAGTACCGAGTCGGACAGGTATCAGCTGAACTGAAAGCCTTGAAGCGTCCTGATGCTTACAAGGGTAAGGGAATCAGGTACGAAAACGAAACCATTAAGCTTAAAGTCGGCAAGAAAAACGCTTAGGAAGGGAACATAAAATAATGGCTAGATCATTAAGCAGAGACGACCGTCGCAAAAAAGTTCACCTTCGAATCAGAAGTAAAGTCAAGGGTACCGCGGAGAGACCGAGATTATTCGTATTCCGTAGTCACAGGCATACTTATGCTCACCTGATCGATGATTCAAAAGGACATACCCTGGCAACTGTAACCACCGAGAAGCTTGACGGGAAGAAACTTGACAATGGATCGGACCTGGAAGCTGCAAAATTAATCGGCAAGGCGATTGCCGAAAAAGCAAAGGCCCTGGGGGTAGAAGGGGTCGTTTTTGACCGTGGTGGAATCCTTTACCACGGGAGGATTAAAGCAATAGCAGATGCCGCCAGAGAAGGCGGACTTAAATTCTGAATATTAACTGGTCGATAAGGATAAATAAGATATTATGAGGTGCTTTAATGTTTAGTAGGGAAGCAACTGAATTTGAACTGAAAGATCAGGTGGTCTCTATCAGGAGAGTTACCAAGGTTGTCAAGGGTGGAAAAAACCTTAGTTTCAGTGCGCTGGTCGTTGTCGGAAATCAGAATGGGCAGGTAGGTTTCGGCCTTGGAAAAGCCAAAGAGGTTCCCGCGGCCATCAAAAAAGGTTGCGACCAGGCAAAGAGGAGTTTGATCACTGTCCCCATGTCCGGTACAACCGTTCCGCACACCGTAGTTGGTGTGTTCGGTTCAGGGCGAGTGCTGATTAAACCGGCTTCTGAAGGTACCGGCGTTATTGCCGGAGGAGCTGTAAGGGCAGTGCTGGAATCAGCAGGAATTCGTGATGTCGTTACCAAGTCTATCGGGTCCCCGAATCCGCAGAACGTGATAAGGGCAACTTTTGAAGGACTCGCTCAGTTGAGGAGCCCTGAAGAAGTTGCAGCTACCAGGGGTATGGGAGTCGACGAACTTTAATCAGGACAGGCAAATGGCAAAGAAAAAAATTAAAACAATCAAAATTAAGTACTATCGCAGTATGATCGGCCGTCCGGAAGTTCAGAAGAAGATTGTTCGGGGCCTTGGTTTCAGGAAACTTAACAAGATTTTGGAAAAACCAGACACTCCGGAAATCAGGGGCATGGTCAATAAGATTTCTCACTTGGTTGAGATAGTAGAGGGAGAGTAGCCGTGAGCTTTGAACTGCACTCGTTAAAACGCTCCAGAGGAGCTAATAAAGATAAAAAGAGAGTCGGTAGAGGACCTGGGTCCGGAACCGGAGTTACTTCCGGAAAAGGGCATAAGGGACAGAAATCCAGATCCGGTTACTCGATGCGCCCTGGTTTCGAAGGCGGCCAGATGCCTCTTTACCGTCGTCTCCCCAAGCGGGGATTCTTTAATAAGTTTGCCAAGCATTATGTGGTTCTTAATGTACGGGACCTGGAAGGTTTCGAAGACGGTACCCTGGTCTCATCTGAATTCCTGCTTGAATCAGGTTACGTAAGGACCATGAAAAATGGACTCCGGATTCTCGGAGACGGCGAACTGACCAAGAAGGTTTCAGTGAAAGCACACCACGTAACTGAAAGTGCCCGCAAGAAAATTGAAGCTGCTGGCGGAAACGTTGAGGTAGTTAGCTAATGGCGGAATTTACCACTCTCCAAAATGGAATAAAAAATATTGCCAAAATCCCTGAGCTGAGGAATCGGATCCTTTTCATGATGGGCTTGCTGATAGCCTATAGAATCGGAAGTTTTATCCCTACACCAGGAATTGACAGTCAGGCACTCCAGGAGTTTTTTAATCAGCAGGGTGGAACCATATTCGGAATGCTGAATATGTTCGTAGGTGGAAACCTGAGCAGGCTTTCGATATTTGCTCTGGGAATCATGCCCTACATTACCGCATCAATCATATTTCAACTGCTTACAGTTGTCTGGCCTTACCTGGAAAGGCTTTCCAAGGAAGGCGAACTGGGACGGAAAAAAATCACCCAGTATACAAGATACCTTACCGTCGGCCTGAGCGCGTTCCAGGGATTCTTTACTGCTATCGCCCTGGAGCAGACCCCGTCTTCTCCCCCGATTGTGCCTGAACCCGGATGGGGATTCAGGTTCATGACCATGATAACGCTGACTGCTGGAACCGTGCTTGTCATGTGGATCGGTGAGCAGATCACGGAACGGGGCATCGGAAACGGTATCTCACTGATAATTTTTGCCGGGATCGTTGTTGGTCTCCCCAAAGCTGCTTATACCCTCATAGTTGACTGGAGAGGCGGCGAGCGTTCAGTATTTACGATTATATTTCTCCTGATAATGATGCTGGCCGTGACCGCCGGAATAGTGTTTGTTGAGAGGGCTCAGAGGCGGATACCTGTTCAGTACGCCAAGCGCGTTGTTGGCCGCAGGATGTACGGGGGACAGGCTACCCATTTGCCCCTTAAAATAAATACCGGTGGAGTCATCCCGGTAATCTTCGCTGCATCGATAGTTGCTTTTCCCTCAACACTGGGAATGGTGTTCGAAGGGGAAACCATGCAGAAGATTATCCAGCAACTGGGGCAGGGTTACCCCCTTTACAACCTCTTTTATATAGGCGGGATAGTCTTTTTCACATTTTTCTATGTGAGCATTATTTTTAATCCTGAAGAAGTAGCCGACAATATTCGTAAACATGGAGGTTATATTCCCGGAATTCGTCCCGGCAGGAGAACTTCTGAGTATATTGACACCGTACTGAGCCGGCTTACCACAGTGGGTGCCATTTACCTGGTGGCTGTGTGTCTAATCCCGGAGTTTCTCATAACCGGTTTCAAGATCCAGCCGATTCCGTTTATCGGTCCTCCATTGGATGACTTCCTGACAACGTACAACCTTGATTTTATTACGACGGGCCTTGGCGTGAATTTCTACTTCGGAGGAACTTCGCTTCTGATTGTAGTATCTGTTGCCATGGACACGGTGCAGCAGATCGAATCACAGCTCCTGATGCGGCATTACGAAGGTTTCTTGAAAAAGGGCAAAATCAGGGGCAGACGTTAAATATAGAGGTTACTTGATCCGGAGGACATCTAGCCGGAAAGGTTCGAACAGATATGTGTGATTGTTGTGGCGAAGATAAGATGGCGTTAAATGTATTGGTATTACTTGGCCCTCCAGGAGGAGGGAAGGGAACCCAGGCAAAGAGAATTGTTGAAGAATTCGGGTTTGGCCATTTTTCAACTGGTGATGCCCTGCGGGAAGAAGTCAGTAACCAGACCGAAATAGGCAAAAAGGCCAAAGCCATCATGGAATCCGGGGAACTGGTTCCTGATGAACTGCTCGGTGCCATGGTTAAAGGACGCATCGAACACGCCGTTGGCTCAGAAGGCATAATTCTTGATGGTTATCCCAGGACGGTTTCCCAGGCTGAGTTTTTAACAACTTTTACCTCTGATATGAAGGTGGCGGCTGTTAATATCGCAGTTGATCAGGGACTGATTATCAAAAGACTTTCCGGTCGCCGATTTTGCCAAAACTGCGGAACCATTTATAATATGAGTTTTTCGCCTCCTGTAAAGGAAGGTATCTGTGATAAATGCGGCAGCGAGCTTTCTCGACGGAAAGATGATTATGAGGACATAATTAGCGAAAGGCTTCGTGTTTATGATAAAAAGACACAGCCGGTTGTTGATTATTATAAAAACTCAGGGTCATATTTCGAAGTAGACGGGAATAAGACGCCTGAAGAAGTATTTACTGAAGTCGACAAGATTGTCCGCTCACTCTGATCATGATTATCAGGAAGAGCAAGAGCGAACTTGAAATTATGCGGGAAGCTAATCGGATCGTATCCCGCGTGCTGGACCGCCTGGAAGAGATTATAAAACCAGGTTTAAGTACAGCCAGCCTTAACGCTGAAGCTGAAGAGTTAATTGAAAAATCGGGTGCAGTTCCGGTTTTTAAAGGATATCAGGGTTTTCCGGCTGCCATATGCGCTTCGCTGAATGATGAAGTTGTGCATGGCATCCCTGACAGTAAGAGGATTATAACCGAGGGGGATATCTTGTCAGTCGATGTAGGGGTCCGATACAAGGGCTTTTGCGGGGACTCTGCCAGGACCTACCCGGTGGGAAATATTGACGGCAGGTTGAAGAGACTCCTGGACGTCACTCGCGAATCGCTTTATAAAGGTATTGAAAAGGCGGTCCCGGGAAACAGGTTGTCAGATATTTCTGCGGCCGTGCAGTCTTGTGTTGAGAAAGATGGTTTTTTTGTTGTCCGAGATTTTGTGGGCCACGGGATCGGAAGATCGCTGCACGAAGATCCACAGGTCCCGAATTTCGGGAAACCCGGACGTGGGCCTCTCCTCAAGGAAGGGATGGTCCTGGCCATAGAGCCTATGGTCAATACGGACGGCGTGGGTGTAAGAGTCCTTGAAGATAAATGGACAGTGGTGACTGAAGATGGCGGCCATAGTGCTCATTTTGAGCACACAATTGCTATTACCGGTCAGGGACCCTGGATATTAAGTGACAGTAACTGAAGGGTGTGATACTTGTGTCAAACAAGGAAGAAGCAATTGAAGTAACGGGAACTGTCATAGAGACGCTTCCCAATGCGATGTTTAAGGTTGAACTGGAAAACAAACATGTCGTTCTGGCGCATGTTTCAGGCAAAATGAGAAAGTTTTTTATTCGGATATTGCCAGGCGATAAGGTGAAGGTTGAGTTGACCCCCTACGACCTGAACAGGGGTAGAATCGTATACAGGTTTAAATAGCAGATATTGAGCCCTGGCCGAATTTTCAGGAGGCCGATGGAGAAAATTATGAAGGTACGTGCTTCAGTAAAAAAAATGTGTATTAAGTGTAAGATCATTCGCCGCCACGGCGTGGTAAGGGTGATCTGCGACAATCCTAAACATAAACAGAGACAGGGTTAACTTTAAATAATATAGATTCCATTAGGAGGAAGCTGATGCGAATTGCGGGAGTCAACATTCCTGACAATAAAAGAGTACAGATTTCGTTGACTTACATATACGGGATCGGAAAAACCAGGGCCAGCCAGATCTGTGAGCAGGCCGGTGTTGATATCAACACTTCCGTCAAGGACCTCACCGAGGAACAGGCCGGAAAAATACGCCAGATTATTCAGGATGAAGGACGGGTTGAGGGTGATCTCAGAAAAGAGATCCAGCTCAATATAAAACGTCTGATGGATATTGGATGTTACAGGGGACTGCGTCACAGAAGGGGTCTCCCGGTTAGAGGACAGAGAACCCATACAAACGCCAGAACCAGAAAAGGTCCTAAGAAGGGCCGTATCGGCCGTAAGAAAAAGGCCTAAATTAAGAGTAAGGAATAATTATGGCACGAGGTGCAAAAACATCTAAAAAGAAATCGGTCAAAAAGAAGGATCGAAGGATAGTAGCTAACGGCATAGCTCACGTCCTGGCTACTTTCAATAATACCCTGATCACTATCAGTGATCTAGACGGGAATGTACTGGCCCAGGCCAGTGCCGGCGGACAGGGTTTCAGGGGCAGCAGGAAAAGTACTCCTTTTGCCGCATCCCAGGCAGCCCATACGGCGGCCGCATTTGTCCGCGACCAGTATGGTATGAAATACTGCGAAGTACGTGTTAATGGTCCCGGATCTGGAAGAGAAGCCGCAGTCAGGTCCCTCCAGGCCGCTGGTATTGATGTTCGGAAGATTAAGGATGTGACACCTATTCCGCATAATGGTTGCCGGCCCCCAAAACGTAGAAGAGTCTAACGAATACCTGACCTCATGTCAGGTTTTGTATAAGTAAATATTTGCAACAGCATTAATTTTGATACCTAGAGACGATGATTCTGAAAAAAACAATAGGTCAGATCACCATCAGGAGGAACCGACTTGGCTAGATATACAGGTGCAGCCTGCAGGCTGTGCAGACGAGAGGGAATCAAGCTTTTCCTGAAGGGGGAACGCTGCTTAACCGATAAGTGCGCAATTGACAAAAGAAATTTTGTGCCCGGTGAGCATGGGCAATCCCATTTCAGGCGCCGCCAGTTGCTGGGCTACGGACAGCAGCTTCGCGAAAAACAGAAGGTGAAGAGGATGTACGGCGTCCTCGAGAACCAGTTCAGGAGATATTTCAGGAAAGCGGAAGCTACCAAAGGTGTTACCGGTGAAATTCTTCTTCAGCTTCTTGAAAGCCGGCTGGATAATGTCGCTTTCCGGCTTGGCTTCGCTTCATCCCGCCCCCAGGCAAGGCAGTTCGTTCTGCATGGTCATATCCTGGTTAATGGTAAGAGGATAAATATTCCTTCCTACCAGGTGAAAAAGGGCGATGAAATTAGCATTCTGCTGAAAAGCAGGAAAAATCCCCTGATACTGACAGCAGTCGAAAGCATCTCCGGAAAAGGAATTCCTGAATGGCTCAGCCTGGACAGGGAAAACCTGACAGGACAGGTACTGGCTATCCCATCAATTGATGCAATCGGAGTGCCGATTGAGGTATCACTGATCGTAGAGTTGTACTCCAAGTAACGAGATTAGACCCCTTACCGGGAGACTGATTTCGATTCAGTTTCAGGCTTAATAATTTTAAATAAATGGAGAAAGTATTCATGAAAGGTTTCCAGAAGCCTCAGAGGTTAACAGTCGATATGGAGACTTTGACAGATACCTATGGACATTTTAGTGCTCAGCCCTTTGAAAGAGGCTTCGGTACTACTGTAGGGAATTCTCTGCGCAGGATCCTGCTCTCTGCTATTGAAGGCGCGGCAATCACCGCAGTCAAAATTGATGGAGTTCTGCACGAATTCTCCACCTTGACCGGGGTCCGGGAAGATGTCACCAATATCATTATGAACCTGAAACAGATCCCGATAAGGATGCATGTAGATACCCCTAAGACTATCTACCTGAAGAGTTCAGGCAAGGCAGGCGACTTGAAGTCTGGTGATATTGAGACTGACCCGGATGTTGAAATCCTTGATCCTGATATCTGCATAGCCACTGTTGATGAAAATGTTGAATTGTCTATGGAGATGAGGGTTAAAATGTCCAGGGGATACGTTTCCGCGGATGATAATTACGAGGAAGATCTTGATATCTGTTACATCCCCGTTGATTCTGTACATTCCCCTGTTAAAAAGGTGAATTTCTGGGTTGAAGCCACCAGGCTCGGACAGTCCACTGATTACGACCAGTTAAATCTGCAGGTCTGGACCGACGGTAGCCTGAAACCCTATGATGCCATTGGACAGGCTGCCAAGATCCTCAAGGATCACCTGTTTATGTTCATTAATTTCCAGGAAGAACCTGAAGAAAAGGAACCAGAGATAGATGAAGTAACTTCAGTGATTAATGAAAAACTGAATAAGTCTATCGTTGAACTTGAGCTTTCTGTGAGATCTTATAACTGTCTCAAGAATGCCAATATCCAGACAATTGGGGAATTAATAACAAAAACTGAATCTGAGATGCTCAGAACAAAGAATTTTGGGCGTAAATCATTAAATGAAGTTAAGGAAATTCTTGCCGATATGGGTTTTTCATTCGGCATGAAAATTGACGAACAGGGCAGAATTATAGACGAGACGGAAGACTGAGTATCTTTTTGATTCAATTATTAAACTGAAATACAGCAGGTTAATTTATCGTCGCCCCATAGCGGAGGAAAATAATGCGACATCGTGTGGCCAATAGAAAATTAGGTAGGACTTCAAGCCATAGAAGAGCCATGCTCAGGAATATGGTTACAGAGTTTCTTGATAAGGGAAGAATTGTTACAACTTTGCCCAAGGCGAAGGAACTTCGTTCAGTTGCCGAAAAAATGATAACTCTCGGTAAAAAAGACGGCTTGCACGCCCGCAGACAGGCACTCGCTTACATAAGGACAAAAGATGTTGTCCATAAGCTGTTTGCCGATGTGGCGCCGAGGTTTGCCGATCGTAACGGGGGCTACACCAGGATATTGAAACTTGGAATAAGGAAAGGCGACAACGCTGAAATCGCTATCCTCGAAATGGTAGGATCAGAGGATAAGAAGTAACTTACCTCAGGTTGAATTTTTTAAAAGGCCGCAGTCTTCTTTGAAGACAGCGGCCTTTTTTTGTTGCGTGAACTGCACCTGATCTCTACCCCGAAGCCAGATCAGAAAATAACAGCCACTCCAATGTGAATCAGGGATAATAAAACGTACCAGATTCCGACCAGGAAAATCCCCCTGGCTACACTGCATTTTGTCGCTACAGTGGAAAGTCCGACTCCCAGGAGATATATGGTGTACCAGACCAGGACATCAAAGCGGCTCAAAAAGGCATAAAGGACCTTGGATTCCTTGGGATCTACCAGTCCGGCCGGGTTGGTGAATACGGGATTGCTGAGATTGATGGCATTAGGGTCCGCCGCAAGCAGGACTACAATAATTGTAAGAATCCCGGAAATAACCGTGTAGAACAAGATGGAATGCGTGGATACAGAAAAAACTCTTGCAAAAGTTGTTTCACCTCCGGAAATGTAAATGCCCAGCATCATCAGCCCGGCGATAAGCAGGATGAACAGGGGTGTCGTAATCGGGGGCGCTACCAGGGCAGCAATTTTCCAAAATTTAGCTGACAATTGAATCTGTTGAGTTATCTGTTCCTCACTCATCTGGGCTGCAGCTGAACTTGATTCAATCTCTTTACGCATCACCTGGGCCATGTCCACTTTACTGTAAATAACAAAAGAGGTGGCATATGTTACTAAAATGCAGAGGATCAAGGGGATTAAAAAAACAGGTTTTTTATTGATCCCTGCAAAACACTGGGCCGGTTCAAAAAAAATCTGCAGAAAAGATCCGGCAGTTTTTTGATGTTCGTGTTGGTTCCCATCCGTCTGAATTTCAGAATTTTCCATTTTCCCTCCTGTGTTGATATTAATGGATAATATTCTATTTACATAGAAATAAAATTGAAAAAATGTGAATTATTGATTACCGCTGGAACAAACCTGGATATGAATCATGAAGGAAGGAAGCATATCCGTCTGAATAGAATATGGCCTTTGATGTGAAAGCGCCGGATTCATTTCCAAACACTCAGATTTAAGCTATCATCAAACCCATGAAACACCTCGGTTCGATTATCATGTTACTTATGGTTTTTTCAACAGCTGCCGGGCAGAATCGTATTCTGACCCTTGACGACATCTATGGCCCTGAAAATAAAATTGAATTCGGTGGGGAAAATGTCCCTGATTTAAAATGGAATGCCTCCGGGGATTACCTGATCAAATCTGCTGATTACGAAAAAGGACTGTTTACTAAGCTGGATCCAGCCACCGGCCGTGAAACGAATCTGGTGGACAAAGCCATTCTCCTCGAGTCTTTGACCGACCTGTCAGGATTTAACACGCAGGATGCCGAAGCGGCACTTAAGAAGGCCACGTTTATCATGTCTCCTGGAGAGAACCTGATGCTGATTCAATGCTCAGGGGACCTGTTTCTTTTTTCCCTACCAGCCGGAGACCTGGTGAGGCTTACCAATACCCCCGTAAAGGAAGAGTCTGCTTCGTTCAGCCCATCCGGTGAGCAGGCGGCTTATGTGAAGGAAGGGGACCTGTATATAATAAACCTTGCTTCCGGAAAAGAAAGGCGGTTGACCCAAAGACCTGATGAGTTAACCTTGAACGGTTGCCTGGACTGGGTATACCAGGAAGAGGTATATGGGCGAGGGGATTTCAAGGCTTACTGGTGGAGCCCTGATTCCAGATATATAGCATTCCTGCAGCTTGATGTTTCCGAAGTGCCTGTTTATGACATACTTGATAACCGCACGATTCATTCAGGTGTTGAAAAACAATATTATCCCTACCCAGGTGATTTCAATGCCAGGGTCAGGCTGGGAGTGGTGACTGTTCGGAATAACCGGATAAAGTGGATGGATCTCAACCGGTTTGGACAGGATGGCTTCCTGGTAGTGCAGGTTGACTGGTCTCCCAGATCAGACCTGCTCACTGCCCAGGTTCAAAATCGGGAACAGACCTGGCTTGAACTGCTTTGTTTTAACCCGGATGCAGGAAAGGATAGGCTGCTGATCAGGGAAACATCCCCGGCCTGGGTAAACAGGCTGGAAAACCCTTACTGGCTGGCAGATGGATCCTTTCTCTGGCAAAGTGAAAAAACCGGCTTCCGGCATATTTATCACTATTCGGAAAATGGAGATCTTATTGGCCCTGTAACCAGCGGTGACTGGGAGGTGCGTGCCCTGCACTCGGTTTCAGAAGAGAAGGGGAAAGTCTTTTTCTCAGCCGCCCGGGATCACTTCACGGAACTGCATGTGTACAAGATTAACCTGGATGGAACCGGACTGGAACCGGTCACCAGTACCCCGGGGCAGCATCGCGCCCTTTTTAATAAACAGGGGACAATGTTTGTTGATACCTGGAGCGACATCACCACACCTCCCCGGATTGACCTTATTGGTTCGGATGGAAGCCCCATTAGTCTTCTCTTCGAATCCAGCCCGGACATTCTATCCCAGTTCAGGCTTTCGAAACCTGAGTTTGTACAGGTTAAAGCCCGGGACGGATTTCTTATGGAAGCCTTGATAATCAAGCCTCCTGATTTTGATGAATCAAGGCAATATCCGGTTTTGATGTACACCTACGGCGGGCCGGGAAGCCAGAGTGTTTTGAACCGCTGGGGAGGGAGCACCTATCTGTGGCACCAGTACCTGGCCGGACAGGGATATGTTATCTGGGTATTCGATGACCGTATCGCGAGCGGAAAAGGAGTGAAGTCAGCCTGGGCCGGATACAGGAACCTGGGACCGGTGGCAATAAAAGACATTGAAGATGGGCTGGACTGGCTGGCTGGGCATTCCTGGGTGGACAAGGACAGGATTGGAATCTGGGGCTGGAGCTATGGAGGATATGCCACGGCTTTTGCCCTTACTCACAGCAAATATTTCAAAATAGGCATTGCCGGGGCCCCAGTGACTGACTGGAGATATTATGACTCAATCTATACTGAAAGGTATATGGATGTACCTCGTAATAACGGGGAAGGGTACCAAAATACCTCGGTTGTGGAATCCGCCGCTGATCTTCACGGCAGGCTTCTCCTCATCCATGGCGCTATAGATGACAATGTACATATTCTGAATTCAATCAGTTTGATGGAGGTACTCCAGAAAGCCGGCATTCAGTTTGAGTTCATGATGTATCCCGGTTCCAGGCACGGAGTTAAGGATACTCACCAGGTCAGGCAGATGAGAGAAATGATGACAGAGTTCATCCGGAAGAATCTGTAGGAACATATTGAAAGGGAGTAATTGAAAACCATTCGTGACATCGGATCGTCCTGGGAGGTATTTCTGAACCACTCAGGGATTTGGCCGGAACTCTCTTGCCCGTTTCATTGATAGAGGTTAGACTCAGATTGTGAATAATTTGATTGTTGAATGCCTTGGACTGTGTAAGGATTTCAATCGGCACAGGGCGCTGAATAACCTGGATTTGGAAGTGGAAAAAGGTGTTGTTTTTGGTTTGCTCGGACCCAATGGTTCCGGCAAAACTACAACGATCAGGATCACCCTGGGAATTCTTAATCCCGATGCCGGAGAGGTGAAGGTTTTCGGTCAGGGAAATCCTCTGTCCAACCGTACCAGAATTGGGTACCTTCCCGAAGAAAGGGGGCTGTATCCGCGAATGAAGGTTCGCGAACAGCTGGCTTTCCTGGGCGCAATCCGCGGCCTGGAATACAGGGAAGCCGATAAACGAGCCGGAGCCTGGCTGGAGAAGCTTGGGCTTGAAGATCGGGCCCAGGCCAGAACATATGAGCTGTCCAAGGGTATGCAGCAGAAAATTCAGTTTGCTTCAGCAGTTATGCATGAACCTGACTTGATTGTGCTGGATGAGCCATTTACCGGGCTTGACCCCATTAATTCCCGGATGCTTAAAGGATTATTGCTGGAGCAGAAGGAAAATGGCGTGACAATCATCCTTTCCACTCATCGCATGGAGGAAGTCGAAGCCATGTGTGACTCCATATCATTGGTACACGAGGGAGAAAGAGTTCTGCATGGAAGACTGTCAGACATCAAAGCATCCTACGGTAGAAATTCAGTCTCCATCGAGTATGGGGGGGACCCTGGCTGCCTGGAGGATCTGCCTGGAGTCGCTGGCGTTAATGATTCCGGTCTTTCCGCGCGGTTGCGGCTGGAAAAAGGTGCGGATACCCAGAGACTCCTGGGGGAGCTCCTGACCAGAACGAAAATAGAATCCTTTGTTGTTGAGGAACCGCACCTGGAGGAGATCTATCTGGAAAAAGTCGGGCACTCCGTTGTTAAAACCGTTGGTTCAGAAGGTAATATCCAGCCGGGAGGGATGTTTTGATTTCCTTCAGCCAGGTTTACCAGATTTTAAGACGCGAATACCTTGCCAGGGTAAAAAACAAAGCCTTCATCATGACTACCATCATGGTGCCCGCCTTTATGATTGGATACCTCCTTTTCCTGCCCCTTCTTTTTTCGGGCTCCGGAGCATCTGATTTACGAATTGCGGTAATTGATGTTTCCACTGGCCTGGGAGATGTTATGGCCGCAGCTCTTGAGACAATGAAAGAACCCTCTGTAGAGATATCAGAAATAGTAACCTCCACCCAGGCTGGTGAAGATTTCAGGAAAGGATTTAACCAGAGGGTGATGGATGAAGAAATTGATGGATATATAGTGATGACAACCGGGGAGAAATTGAAAGCGGAGGCTGTATACTACGCGCGGGAAACCGGAAACCCTCTCCTGACCAGCAGCCTGCAGTCAGAACTGAGAGGAGTTCTCCTTAGGGACATGCTTTCCGGGACTGGTATTGATGTGGAAAAGGTGGAGAAGATCCAGAGGGCCAGGCTGGAAACAGTTTCAATAACTAAAAAGGGGGAGGAGGAGGGCGGATTTGAGTTAGCCTTTTTCAGTACCATTGCTTTTTCCATGCTTTTGTATACGGCTGTCCTGATTAATGGGCAGGGCATGGCTGTTGTGTTGGTGGAAGAAAAATCTTCGCGCTTGATTGAAGTAGTACTGGGTGCTGTAACCGCCCTGGAATTTATGGCCGGAAAAATTGCGGGTGTCCTCTTTTCCGGGCTGACACAACTGGCTGTCTGGGTGGGATGCGCCTTGGTGGGAGTAATCTACCTGCTTCCGGCATTCGCCGCATCCAGTACCCCTGGGTTTAATCTGGGGCAGGTGCTGAATCTCGAGATAATATTTTATTTCTCCATATTTTTTATCCTGGGTTACATCCTTTATTCCACCGTGTTCGCTGCCCTGGCAGTAACCTGCAACAGCGTGGAAGAATTGAGTCAGGCCCTGATGCCCGCGATCCTTCCATTTATCCTGGCTTTTTTAGCTACATTTTACGCGGTATTGAACCCCTCCTCTTCCGCTACCAGGTGGATGAGTCTCTTTCCTCCTTTTACTCCACTGGTGATGCTTGCCCGGATTAATGTTCTACAGCCGCCTCTCTGGGAGATCTGGCTGAGCATCATGATGCTGCTCATAACCATTGGCCTGGCTGTATGGATAACAGCAAAGATTTTTTCCTTTGCCCTTCTTATGTACGGGAAAAGGATGACTTTTCCTGAAATTGTAAAGATGATTAAACAGTCGAGGTGATAATAATGAGCTTGAAGAAACTGGTTATTTCAGTGTTTGAATTAGTCTTGATTCTGTGCGTTTCAACCGGGCTCCAGCCCACCCTGCTGTCACAGGACCTGGATGTTCTCCAGTCATGGCTGAGATTTTCAGATTCCGGCAACAGCCTCTATAACTACCTGGCTGACCAGGCATTTGAACTTCTGGAGCAGCAAACCAGCAAAGTTGACCAGCTCGAAACCCGACAGGACTGGCTGGCTGAACAGGAAAAGGCCAGGGAAGCCCTTCGGCTGGTCATTGGCCCTTTCCCCGAAAAAACACCTCTGAACGTTGAAATAACCGGTATCTATGAAGGGGACGGATTCCGGATGGACAAGGTGGTTTATGAATCGATGCCTGGATACCATGTCACCGCCGGGTTGTTTATCCCTGAGGGAGCAGAAAACGCTCCGGCCGTAATATACTGCAGCGGCCATTCAGAGGAAGGATTCCGGAGCGACGTCTACCAGTGGGTGATTCTCAACCTGGTTAAGAAAGGTTTTGTTGTGCTGGCCTTTGATCCTGTTGGCCAGGGGGAACGCTATCAGTATTTTGATCCTGATATGGGTGAATCAGCGATAGGAGGGCCTACCAGTGAACATTCATATCCCGGTACCCAGGCTTTCCTGGCAGGGCTGTCCATGGCTAAATACATGATTTGGGACGGGATCAGGGCAGTGGACTTTCTGGAAACCAGGCCTGAAGTTGATCCTTCCCGGATCGGCATAACCGGAAGGTCCGGCGGAGGGACCCAGTCATCACAGATTGCCGCCATGGATGACCGGATACTGGCTGCAGCCCCTGAATGTTACATAACCTCCTACCACAGGCTTCTGGAATCGATTGGACCGCAGGACGCGGAGCAGAATCTTTATCACGGGATTGCTGAGGGAGCTGACCACCTGGACCTGCTCCTGGCCAGGGCTCCGAAACCAACCCTGATGATCACTACCACCGGGGATTTCTTCAGTATCCAGGGAGCCCGGGAAACCTTTGCCCGTGCTAAAAAGGCTTGGACAGCTCTTGGCGAAGCCGAGGCTGTCGGAATGGTGGAAGACGATGGGCCACATGCTTCTACCGTAAAAAACAGGGAAGCCATGTATGCCTTTTTTCAAAAGTACCTTGACCTACCGGGATCAAACAAGGATGAACAGGTTGAAGTTCTGGCTCCAGCTGATATCAGGGTGACAAAAACCGGACAGGTCGTGACTTCATATCAGGAGAAAACGATTTTTGAAATTATCAGAGAGGATGCTCTAAACAAAATTGCTTCGGTGTCGCCTGACGATCTGACGGCTGAAGTGGAGCGTGTTTCCGGTTATCGTAAACCTGTTAAGAAAGCTTCTCCTGTTTTTACCGGGCGCCTGAACAGGGACGGATACGTTATTGAAAAATATTTCACGGAAGGAGAGGGTGGATACCCTGTGCCCTTCCTGCTGTTTATTCCCGATGGAAAGGATAACTGCCCGGCAGTGCTTTATCTGCATCCTGAAGGGAAATCCGCCGCCGCGGGTGCGGGTCAGGAAATCGAAGCTATCGTTAAATCCGGATACGCCGTCCTGGCTCCTGATCTGGTTGGCCTGGGAGAAACCGGACCGGGAAGTTTCACCGGAGATGCCTGGGATTTCAAAGTGGGAAGGGGCGCCTATAACATCTGGTACCTGGCCCTGCAGCTGAAACGCAGCCTGGTGGGAATCAGGGCAGCTGATTTGAATATGATTGCAGATTACCTTTATGAAAGGTTTCCCTCACCGAATCAGGCAGTTACTGCCATCGCCCGCGGTAACCTGGGACCGGTGCTCCTGCACGCTGCTGCCTTGAATGAAAAAATCGGCAAAATTGCCCTGGTAGACTCCCCTGCATCGTACAGGATGTTAATAGAAAACGAGTTTTATAAACCGGAGATGATCCACGCAACCGTAGCCGGTGCCCTGCTGAAATATGATCTTCCTGACCTGGCTGGATACCTTGCTTCCAGGGATCTGTTAATGATTAATCCGGTGGACCAGAGGAATGTACCGCTGCGGGCGGAAGCAGCCGGCAAAATTTTCGCCCAGGATGTCGCCCTTGAGTGTGAACAGACTCCGGCCAGGGCAGGAGCTGCACTGCTGGACTGGCTGGAATAGTAGCGGATAACAGGGTGCGGGTGGGGGCGCGATCTGGATATGGTCTACACTTGAGGCCCAGGACATGGTTTACTTAACCTGAGGAGTTAAGTAAACCATATTGTCCCAGACTGCAAGCCATGTCTTGAAGCTGCACTCAACCGGCAGCCCTCTTCTACTTTTTCTCCCTGATCCAGATGAAGTCACCCTGGATAACGGTGCCTTTGCCTGCCGGATTAGACCCTCTGGATATCAGGGTGAGCCTGTGGCCGCCCTCCCGGAGATTAAGGGAGTGACCGGGACCGTTCCTTCTGGCCATGGTCTGGAAGGGAGTGTAGAGATCAACAATCCATTCCTCTCCCGCGGCGTCAAGGAGAACCTCTCCGTCCAGCTTAACTGCGAACCTGCCTGATTCCGGCGAGAGGATCATGACCAGGTATAGATCATATAGACCATCCTTGGGAACATTAAACGGTTCAAGTTCCAGGCTGTCGCCGGCACTGCCCGGTTTCCATTCCAGGATTTTGCCGTTAGCCCATTCAGGCCTGTTCTGCACCAGGCTTTTATTATTTCCGGCCATATCCTCCATCTGGGTGAAAATGGCGTCCCTGGTGCCTCCCACAGCGGCCGGAGTCCAATCGGGCCTCTTCTGGGGACGGATATCTCTCTGGAAAATAGGCATATTGTCATCCTGGGACCCGGGAGAGTCATAAAACCAGACAGTCCTGGCATAGGCCAGACCGGTGACCCGGGTGTGGGTGAACAGTTCCATGTAAAAGGAGATTCTGCTGCGGAAAGGAATGTCATCCAGGATATGCCAGCGGTTGTTGCTTACAAATCCTCCGTTGCCCGGGCCATCGTTGCGAGGCTGCCCGAAATAGGCGTGGCTGAACAGGTCAGGGCTGCTCCAGGAATAGTTAAAATAATCTTCGGATCCGGTACCGAAAAAAGATGGGAAGATGTCATTATCAACATAGATTTTCTCATCCCCTTCTCCCCACCAGCTTCCTGATGGGTGAGGTCCTTCGGCCGGGTTGAGTAAGATGGCAGCGCATCCCACAAAACGTCCGGTGCCGTTCACAAGGATGTAGGGAAGATCAAAAACGAGACCTCCTCCTGCCTCCATTTCATGGTCCACCCTCCATTTGCCATTGAAATAGAGGCTGGCACCTTCCTTCCATGCATAGTCATCGACCTGAATCATCGATTCAATCTCGATTCGGCTGCTGCTCCTGTTTTCAATGGCAGTCAGCATCGAACTGCCAAAAGGCATAACGAATCTGCAAGTCATCCAGCCATCGGCATCCACTGTCATCGGCACGGCATTGAACGGATTGATTCCCGGAGCTGCCCCATAAAAGTCCCCAAGAGGCGCTTCCACCTGGGGACGGCTTGCTTTGTCGAATGATATGGTCAGGATTGTCTGGCGTAGAGCTTCCTCCAGGTTTCCGGCCTTCAACCTGGTTTTCAGGAGAGTGATTTTTCCGGAACGGTTTTCCACGGCACCCAGCTCAAATCGCTGCCCCGCTTCCACTCTATTTGATTTCTCCTGGACCTCCGAACCCGCTTCGCCGATGATTTCGTCCAGTTCTGATGGCCTGCGCAATATTCCGCACACCTTCTCGATTTCCTGGTTCCAGGTTACAAGATCGGAAGGAGAGAAGGTCGCTACTTTTGCATCCGGGGCATACCTGCGGAATTCAATATGGTAAAAATGCAGGTTCTCCAGGTTTCCGCTCCATTCAATTCTGCACCTTTTTGCGAATGGTACCGGGTAGTAGCCGGCATCACGCTGGGTCATGGCACCTTCGTAGATTTGTGCCTCCGGCCCTCCGGAGACTGCAAGGGCAGGGTAGAGCCTCTGTAAAAAATCGTTGGCCGGACCTTTGAATACCGGTTTTTCGGATTCGTCGAGCCACATGGTGATCTCTCCATTCATTCTGGCTGTCCAGGTCCTGACTATTGAGCCCGGTCCTTTCACGTCAGCAAGGAGGTATAAGCCTGCCTGGTCCTTTCCAGGTTCCCGCAGCACCTCCGCAACACCGGGCAGCGGCTCTTTGCCAAAACCGTCCGAATTGGCAAACCAGTTCCCTCCTCCAAAGGCCTTGCTCCTGCGATCATAAGAAGAAACCTGGAAAACGCTGTAAGAAGCTTCAGGAAATTCTGCCAGCCTGTCCAGGTCGATCATTTCGTTGACCAGGGAACCGGTTGTCACTTCAGATCCAGCCTGACTCCCCGAAATTCCGCTTGAAAGCAGTGTTCCCAGGGAAAGGGCTAAAACAAAAAAACCAACACAAAAACTCAAAAAAGGACGTTTAAACAATCTTTTCATAACAATTCCTCTCCTTCAGGAAGTAATACTAGCAGAGCGGTTAAATTGAGAAAAGTTATTAATTGGGAGCTGGTTAGCTGTTTATTGTCCATTGAGGCAGGACATGCTTGACCGGAGCAGTACAAGAGAGCGTTTGAGTTGCAGGAGGATTGAAATTATCATGGAGGGTAAGTCCTGATCGATAGTCTGATCCAGGGAATAAATGAATCAAGCAGAATATTAAAACTGAATAACAGAGAATATTAAAAAAACTATGACGCAAATCATTAAGTGGGCCGAAATTGAGCCGATTTTATCCAGGATTGATGTGATATCTGAGATGAAAAAAGGCTTTGTGGCCTATTCGGAAGGCAAGGTAGTAGTACCCCCCGTAGGTGAACTCCTCTTTGAAGATCCGCCCGGAGATACCCATATTAAATATGGACACATAATAAATGATGACTTTTTTGTCATAAAAGTAGCTTCCGGCTTTTATAACAATCCGGAACTGGGATTGTCCTCAAGCCAGGGAGTTAATCTATTATTCAGCTCCAGGACCGGAGTTCTTGAAGCTGTCTTGCTGGATGAAGGAAATCTGACCAATATCAGGACCGCCGCTGCCGGAGCCTGCATTGCCAGACACCTGGCTCCTTCAAAAGTAGAAAATGTGGGAATCCTGGGGGCCGGAATCCAGGGCAGGCTGCAATTGGAGTATCTTCTGAAAGTGATCAGCCCTGAGAAGGTATACGTATATGATAGGCTTCCCGAATGTTTGGATTCCTATAAATCCTGCTTTAAACAGTTCCCGATCTGCATTGACTTCGCGGAGCCGGCCGAGATTGCGGCAAAGTGTAATTACATCGTCACTGCTACGCCCTCAGAGACTCCAATATTACAGGCTGGGAATATTCGGAAAGGCACTCACATCACAGCTGTAGGCTCAGATACGCCAGAGAAACAGGAACTGGATTCAGGAATAATCGGTAAGGCCGATCTGGTGGTGGCAGACAGCATTCCGCAATGCCGGACCAGGGGCGAAATTTTTCACGCATTAAAAGATAACCAGATACGGATCGAGCAGCTTGCTGAGCTGGGAAGCGTGATTTCAGGGAAAAGCAAGGGCCGTGAGAATGATGAACAGGTTACAGTGGCTGACCTCACCGGAGTTGCTGTGCAGGACATCCAGATAACTAAAGCAGTTTTTGAACATTTCAGGAATAATCAGATTTATGAATATCAGAATATTTGAATTGGAGAGAGTACAGTCCCTTTTCGAAAACACTGTTGAGTTTAATTTAACTGAAAGTGGATTCCATCCCTATAAGTTAAATGAGCTGTTAACTCCAGGCCAGATTGAGGAATTGAGTAATACGGTCCTGGGATATGGACAGACGAACGGCTCTGTATCACTGCGGAAACAAATCGCATCCCATTATCCCGGTTGCACTGAAGCAAACATCCTGGTCACTAACGGATCTGCTGAAGCTAATTTTGTGGCCTGCCACACCCTGCTGGAGAAAGGGGATGAGGTTGTGATGATGGTCCCTAATTACATGCAGATTCAGGGGATCGCTGAAGAGATCGGATGCAAAGTAAACACGTTTTCATTAAAAGAAGAAAATAACTGGGCCCCGGATCTGGATGAATTAGAACAAAAGGTGAACCCGAAAACCAAGATGATTGCGATCTGTAACCCGAATAATCCCACAGGTTATGTTTTGACTGAAACGGAGATGGAGAGAATATCACTGATTGCTGCCAGGGCCGACGCATGGATTTATTCGGATGAAGTGTACCGGGGAGCGGAGCTGGATGGAGTAATCACTGCCAGCTTTGTTGGCCGTCATGGCAAAGTTATGGTAAACGGAGGCCTTTCCAAGGCTTATGCCCTGCCGGGACTGAGAATAGGCTGGATGGTCGGCCCCGAAGAAATAATCGGGGATGCGTGGTCATATCACGACTATACCTCAATCACCACCGGAATGTTGAGTGAAAAAATAGCGGAAATTGTGCTAGGTCCTGAAATCAGGGAGAGAATTCTGGCAAGAAACCGAGGCATGCTCAGGGAAAACCTTAAAATGACCTTGGAGTGGCTGGGATCGCACGGCACTGTATTCCGGTTTGTGCCTCCCCAGGCTGGAGGAATGGCTTTCATACATTATGACCTGGATATCAATTCCACTGAACTGGCCGAAAAGCTGAGGATAGAGAAAAGTGTTTTTATCCTGGCAGGAGACACCTACGGGATGGACCACTATTTCCGCCTGGGGATCGGGGCTGAAAAAGAATACTTGATCAAGGGATATGAAAGGCTGAGTGAGGCTATAGCTGAATTGAACTGATTTGTTGAGGATATGTCTGCAGACTAAACAAGATAGGGCCACTGGCCGCGGATGGAACAATCGAATTGGTTTGAACAACTGCCCCGGTTCCTGAAATCCAGGCCTGGTTGTTTTCCTGAGGCAAAATCATAATACTGAACAAACATGCAGGGCCTGTATCTGATTAAAGAAGATAAAAATTCCAGGTGCATATTGCCTTTGTGCTTGTTAAGTAGTTACATAATGGAATGAAAAATATTTCAGGATTTATAGGCACAAGCATTTGGGGCGTGAGTTTCTGCAGCGTTTTAACTTGTCTGGCTGTGCTCCTTCCCCTTACCTTGAGTACCCTTATGGCTGGGGAGAAAGAAATGTTGAGACTCTATACAGGAAGTTATTCAACGGCTGAGGAAGAAAGCATCAAGTGTTATGAATTTGATTCCCGGTCAGGCACCCTGACTTACCTTACCGGTTATTCGGGCATTGAAAACCCTTCCTTTCTGGCCCTTCATTCCAATGGAAGATTCCTGTACGCCGTCAGTGAGACCGACCAGAAGGAAGGCAATCTTACCGGTGGTGTGGCAGCGTTTCTAATCGATCAATCCTCTGGGGGACTTACCAAGATAAATGAAGTTGCTTCCGGAGGGGCTGCCCCCTGCCATATTGCCCTGGATCGTACGGAAAGCATGCTGATGACCGCAAACTATAATGGAGGGAGCGTGGCCGCTTTCCCGGTAATGAAGGACGGAAGCCTGGGTGAACGCAGCTTCTTTCATCAGCACGCAGGTTCAGGAACAGATCCTTCCCGGCAGGATGTTCCCCACGCCCATTCAGTAAATCCCTCCCCGGACAACCGGTTTGCCCTGGTCCCTGACCTGGGACTGGATAAAGTGTTTGTGTACCGGCTTAATCCGGAAAAGGGAGGAATGGAGCTGAATGTTCCATCCTATGCAGTTGTCGCGGACGGATCTGGACCCAGGCATCTCGCATTTCATCCCGGTCGATCAGTGGTGTACGTGATCAACGAGATGGCATCGACTGTAACTGTATTTGATTACCAGACAGATGCGGGAGCATTGTCAGAGATTCAGACTGTGTCAACCTTGCCCATTGGGTTTGAAGGAAGAAATTCCACAGCGGAAGTAGCGGTTGATCCTTCCGGCCGCTTCCTTTATGGATCTAACCGGGGCCATAATTCGATAGCTGTCTTCAGTATTGATCAGGATAGCGGAAAACTGGAGGCGGTCCAGCATCATCCCACGGGAGGGAGCACTCCCCGCAACTTCTGCCTCTCTCCGGACGGGAAATTTCTTCTGGCAGCCAACCAGAGATCAGACAATCTGCTGGTTTTCCCGCTGGATGCGGCAAGCGGTAAATTGCTTGATCCAGTAGAGGAAATAAACTTGAAGGCTCCGGTATGCATCAGGTTTGTTAAATAGAATATTGTGAGGTGTTAAAAGGCAATTACAGATAATTTAGAATATCAATCAGGGGAATATCATGAAAAGAAAAAGATTATTAACCATGTCGTTCATAATGCTGATCCTTGTAGGATTCGTGATCTCAGTCCAGGGCGCAGCCAGTGAAAGAACTGAGATCAACATCCCGGACATACTCGGATATAAAACATTGAAGTGTGATTTTCACATGCACACAGTTTTTTCAGACGGGAACGTATGGCCGACAATCAGGGTGGATGAAGCCTGGTTGCAGGGCCTTGACGCAATTGCCATCACTGATCATCTGGAGTACCAACCCCACAAAGATGACATCAAGTCTGATCATAACCGTTCCTACGAAATAGCCAAGGCCAGGGCTGAACAGCGCTCATTGATTCTGATTAAGGGATCTGAAATTACAAGGGACATGCCTCCGGGGCACCTGAATGCCATCTTTCTCAAGGACTCCAATCCCCTGGATGTTGAGGACTGGAGAGATGCGGTCAGGATCGCGAATGAACAGGGCGCCCTGGTTTTCTGGAATCACCCGGGATGGGAGCGCCAGGCGCCAGGGGGAATCGCTGTCTGGTACGATGAACATACAGACATTCTGGAGCAGGGTTTTATGATGGGTATTGAAGTTATCAATCACACCAGCTACTACCCTGAAGTACACCAGTGGGCAATTGACAAGAATCTGACCATACTGGCTAATTCCGACAGCCACTATCCAATGTCCTTTGAATTTCTCCCTGAAAAGGGGGAATTCAGGCCTTATACCCTGGTGTTTGCTGAAGAGCGGAGTGCAGAGTCCATCAAGAAAGCGTTGCTGGACAGGCGAACCGCCGGCGTTTTTCGGGGAAGAGTTTATGGCGATGCCCGGTTTCTTGAAGCAATTTTTAAAGAGTCCGTTACCATGGACAGCTCTTCTGTTGCGGTTCAAGGGCAGAGCAGTGCTGCTCTCCAGATCCATAATGCTTCAGATATTGACTTTCAGCTGGTCTCTGGAAAATCCGACGGCAGCCTGGCGGTACCCGGGCAGATTAATCTCAAGGCCGGAAAAACAGTTTTTCTGGGGGTAAAAGGTACCTCGGATACCATGTCCGGCCGGAAAACGGTCCCGATCACCTATGAGGTTGAAACCCTGTTAGTCGGACCAGGAAAAAATTTGCCCATCACCCTGGAGCTGGAAGCGGAATTTACTCCGGCAGAGCAGGAGTAGTGAACTGGCTTTTAACCAGAAAACCATAAGCCCAAAGGGGCCTGTGCCGCGCAGGCCCCTTATTTGATTCCTTCCTTTAAAATCTGCTAGTAGCTGTGTTCGTCCAGCTTGACCTTGCCTACAAACGATCGGTAAACAAATGTTGTGTACCCAATTACAAGCGGCATGCCGATCAGGGCGATCACCAGCATGATCCAGAGGGTCTTTGAGGATGAAGCGGCGTTGTAGATTGTAAGGCTGTTGGCTGCTTCCGGACTGGAAAGAATCAGCTTGGGATAGAGTCCTAGTCCCAGTGACAGGAAGAGAGTCGCAATGGTCACCGCGGAAGCCAGTAAGGCCCTGAAATCGTTACCTTTTTTATGCGCTGCAAAAAGGTATCCGGCAGCCAGGAAGGCCAGTACCGGCACCAGGAAAAGTACTGGCATGGCTTTCAGGTTTTCCACCACATGCGGGACAATCAGGAAAGTAGCGATTGTTGTCACCAGGAGCATGGCCCAGAAGGTCATAATCAGCTTCGGGGTCAGTTTCCTGAGTCTGGCGTATAGCTCTCCTTCATTCTTAACCAGGAGGTATAGGGCTCCATGCATTGTGAAAAGCACAAGAACCATCACACCTACCAGCAGCGCGTAGGGATGCAGCAGGCTGAAAAACGTTCCGGTGAAATCGTGATTCCCGTTTAGAGGCAGGCCCAGGGCTATGTTACCAAGCGCTACTCCCATGAGAACGGTTGAGATAATACTGGCAATACTGAATACAGAGTCCCACAGGCTCCTCCACCATCTCATTGTCTGCTTGCTTCTGAATTCCATTGCAAGTGCCCGGCATATGAGGCCCATAAGCAAGAGAAAAAGGGCAAGGTAGAACCCGGAGAATGCGGTGGCATAAGCTTCTGGAAATGCGGCAAACAAAGCCCCTCCGCCAGTAAGCAGCCAGACTTCATTCCCATCCCAGTGGGGGCCAATTGAATTGATTACCTTTCTTCGATCGTCATCGGTTTTTGTTGTCAGATGCAGAGCTCCGGCTCCCAGGTCAAATCCATCCAGTACAGCATAACCTGTAAGCAGAATTCCCACTAAGAAAAACCATACTGTGTTCATATCTAATGTAAATATCATGACAGTGCAGCCTCGTGACCGGATGAATCAGTCGCCGGTCCTTTTTTTATCTTGTCGAATAGAATGAATATGAATAATCCGAACATGGCCAGGTATACCAGGCTGAAGATGATTATTGATGCCAGGACCTCTCCGGTTGCAACGCTTGGAGAGTAGGCTTCAGACGTCTTGAGAAGTCCATAGACTACCCAGGGCTGGCGCCCGATTTCAGCTGACATCCATCCCGCCTGGTTTGCTATCTGTGGTAGCAGCACTGAAAGGATCAATACCTTCAACAGGAGTGCGGATTTCAACAGGAATCCTTTCCACAGTGCCAATATGCCCAGGAGAGAAAGGAAAATCAGTAGAAATCCTATGGCCACCATGATGTGGTAGGACTGGAAAACGATGTTTACCGGGGGCCTTTCATCATCAGGAAAAGCTTCAAGGCCGGTTATGGGTTCGCTGAAACTCCAGTGAACCAGATAACTCAGCATTCCGGGAATCTGGATTCCGTAGGTTTCCTTTTTTTCTTCATTAACCCAACCGAAAAGGTAGAGGCCAGCCGGTGCATTCGCCGGATAATGACCCTCAAGAGCGGCCAGTTTGGCTGGCTGGGTTTCTGACAGGGTATTGGCACTGCTGTGCCCGGTGACCAATTGCCCCAGTGAAGAAATCAGGGCAACAAAAAGGCCGATAGCCATGGTTTTTTTGGCAAATTCCAGGTGTTTTCCCTTAAGCATGTAGTAGGCGGCGACACTGATGATCAGGAAGGCACCAGCCTGCCAAGCTCCCATGTATACATGGGAAATCCGGTCCAGGAAGGACGGATTGAAAACAACATCACTGAAGTTCACGATTTCGGCCCGGTATCCATCACCGAATTTGACTATGTGATGGCCTGTCGGAGTCTGCTGCCAGGAGTTGGCTACAACAATCCAGACAGCGGAGAGGTGAGCTCCCAATGCCACCATGATTGTGGAAATAAAATGGGTTCTCGGTTTAACCCTGTTCCAGCCAAACAAAAGGATCCCCAGGAATGTTGACTCCAGGAAAAATGCCAGGACTCCTTCAGCAGCCAGGGCGCTTCCAAATACATCTCCCACATACCTTGAATAGATGGACCAGTTCATTCCGAACTGAAATTCCATCACAATTCCCGTGGCGACACCCATGGCGAATATAAGGCCAAAAATTTTAACCCAGAATCTTGTCAGTTCTTCGTAACGTTTGTTGCCGGTCTTAAGGTACATTCCTTCCATAATCACCAGGATCAGGCCAAGCCCGATACTGACAGGTGGGTAAATGTAGTGAAAACCAGCGGTTAACCCGAACTGGATTCGAGATAGTAATCCAACGTCCATAAAACTGTTCCTCCCGAATTCACCTAGTCCAAATTTATCTATGACTTGAGATGAAAAAAGTATACATCAACAAACGGATAAACTCGGAGATTTTTGGTGATAGTGCCCGACATATTTAAGATTATATAAATTCAGCTGTAATGACGGCGGAATTTAACATATCCAGGCTTCCTGCAAATATTCAGAGTCATCCACTCCACTTTATTGTAGCCGTAGTCTCAAAAAAAACAAGCTTGTATTAAGGCAGCAAGGGTCGTATGATTTTTTGAACCGCTTATGTTGTGTCTTATTGAGGAAGAATGAGGAAGAAAATGAAATCAAGAACATCCTTTCCACTGGTTTTCTGGGTAGCCAATACCATTGAAGTATTGGAGCGTTTCGCTTATTACGGAATTTACTTCGGTTTTGGAATCTACATGGAATCGCTTGGATATTCGAGAGGTGAACTGGGGATCGTCCAGAGTATCTTTCTGCTGCTTTCCTATACGGTTCCCATTATTTCGGGGACAATGGCCGATAAATATGGATTTAAAAAAATTCTTATTGTTTCTTACCTGGCTTACCTTCCCGCCATCCTGCTGCTGATTTTAACAAAGTCTTTTTCTGGTATTGCCCTGACCATGCTGACTATTGGCCTGGCCGCTGGAATTTTCAAACCCCTGGTATCAGGGACCGTGCGGGCGGTTACGGATAAAAGCAACAAGACCCTGGGTTTTGGCATATTTTATGCCATGGTGAATGTGGGAGGTTCGTTCGGACCTATTGTTGCCGGTAAATTAAGGGCAATATCATGGGACTATGCTTTTATTGCCGCGGCCGTGTCTATCGGGATAATGCTGCTGATAACCATATTCTTTTATAAAGAGCCGGAAAGAGAGGAGGACGGCGAATCGCTGGGTGAAAAACTGAAAGGGATTATTACAGTACTGGCTGATAAAAAATTCTCCCTTTTCCTTGTGATTTTGGGATTGTTTTTCTGGCTTCCATTCTGGGCTTTTTTCAACCTTTGTGCCATATATGTGGATGCTAATGTGGATACCGCTCAACTTTACCTGTCAATGCAGGGGATCCTCGGTACTACCATTGCCAATTTCTTTTCCCAGGTTGGTGAAGACGGGACCAGGAGAGTTCTGGGAGAAACCATTTCCCATACCGGATATATCATTATGCTTTTCCAGATTTTTATATCCGGCGTTCTGGAACGATTTAAGGCCATTCCATCCTTCCTTTTCGGGCTGTTCGTAATGGGCCTGGGATTTATCGTTCTGGGGTATGCCTCTGTATCTTCCGCTGCTTTTGTGTTCCTCGGAATCTTCCTCTTTGCGATCGGGGAAATGATTTCATCACCCAGGATCCAGGAATATATAACCTGGCTGGCACCCAAGGAAAAAGCAGGGCTGTACATGGGCAGCAATTTTCTTGCTGTTGGCATCGGTGGAGCTACCAGCGGAGTGATTTATTCAACTCTTTCCGGCTACTTTGCGGATGCCGGTAATGCCGGGTACGTCTGGTATGTGCTGGCTGCGCATATGGGGGCCGCCATCATAATGCTCTGGGCCTTTACCAAGGTCATGGGAGAGTTTACCGAACGGGAGGAGTAATTGGTGCATCAGGCAGAAGAAGCTTTTCTGCCTGGTAAACTTGGTTTCCGGATCCGGAAAATTTTCTAACAGCAGGTTCCGGTCAGCGGGAAAGAGGAGCGGTTTATGCAGTTAATCAATGAAAAAGTAAAACAGTCAGTGTCTATTCTCAGGGAACTGAATATGGACTGCTGGCTTACCTTTGTCCGGGAGACTTCGGTTACCGGGGATCCTATGCTCAGCTTTCTTTCTCCTTCAGAACTAACATGGCATTCAGCCTTTTTGATCACCGCTGGCGGGGACACCATTGCTATCGTTGGAGATATGGAAAAAAAAGGCATTGAAGAACTGGGCGTTTACAGCCAGGTTAGATCATATGTAGAGAGCATCAATCCTGAGCTGCAGCAGGTCCTGCGGCAGCTGAATCCTGCTTCAATAGCGGTTAATTTCTCAACCACCAGCGAAATTGCTGATGGTTTGAGTCACGGTATGTTCCTGCTTCTTATAGAACTACTCAAAGAAATAGGGTATGAGGACAGGGTAATCTCCTCTGAGGACCTGGTTTCAAGGTTGAGAGCCCGGAAAACAGATTCTGAAATCCGGGCAGTCAAGAGTGCTATAAGAGAGACAGAGGACATATTTCGGTTGGTACATGGATTTATCAGCCCGGGGCGAACTGAAAAGGAAATAGCGGATTTTATGAGTGCCGAAGTCGCCCGGAGAGGATTGGAGCCGGCCTGGGACATCATCCACTGCCCTGCCGTATTCACGGGACCCGACACAGCGGGAGCCCATTATAGGCCAACCGAAAGAGTTGTGGAAAAAGGGCATGTGCTGAACATGGATTTCGGTGTAAAGGTCGATGGTTACTGTTCTGACCTGCAACGTACCTTCTATATCCTTGAGGATGGTGAAACTGAAGCCCCGGCTGAAGTTAGAAAGGGTTTTACGGCAATACTTGAGGCAATAGAGAAGTCCAGGAAGGTACTTAAACCTGGGGCCAGGGGAGTGGATGTTGATGGCGTAGCCCGGAGCCTGCTGGTTTCTGAAGGATACGAAGAATTTCCGCATGGACTGGGCCATCAGGTCGGGCGTTTTGCCCATGATGGGACCGCCTTGCTGGGGCCTGCCTGGTCCAAATATTCACGGAAACCATTTGAACCTGTTGAAGCTGGCATGGTTTTTACCCTGGAGCCCCGCCTTACTGTTCCTGGCCGGGGAGTCGTTACTGTGGAAGAGATGGTTCTGGTCAGGGAGCAGGATACTGAATACCTTTCCAGTCCGCAGAAAAAACTGATCCTTATTTAAATTGTCACAGGTGGCAGGTAGCAAGTTTCGGCTGAATCCGCAACCCGTCACCTGCTACCTGTGTCTATTCACATCCCTTTCAGATAGGTGTGGTATCGTTTCCGCCATGGGTGAACTATCTGAATCACTAAAAAGAATTAGCCTGGGCAGTATTCTGGTTGTAGTTGGAATTATTTCAATTTTAACCTTGGGGATTTATTGGTACGTCTTTTCTGAGGAGCCATCCTCAATATCCCGCAGTAATTCTGGGGGGGCTTTATCTGCCCCGGAGATGGTACGGAACCCTCTAACAGGGGATCTGCCCGATGAAGCTGCAAAACGAGGCCCAGATGAGAGGACAGTTATAGTTGAGACTCCTTCCGCAGTCGGTGGCTTGGCTGATTCAACAGGGAACGGTTCCGGGGACATACCTGGTGGTGAGGCTGCATCAGGCCAATCTGCGAGTAACGCCGGTGCTTCAATAAAAACCGGAAATCTTTCCATACAGGTTGGAGCCTTCTCTAAAGCATCAGGCGCTGAGAAGCTTGCTGATGAATTAGATAATAAAGGTTTTGCTTATTTGATAACTTCTACTGATGGCATGTACCGGGTGTTTGTTGGTAATTTCCCTTCCAAAGACGAGGCCGCGGAGACCTTGGCCAGGCTTAAGCAGTCAGGCTTTTCAGGTTTTGTCAGGGCAGTTCCTTGATTCCTGAAATTGGGTTATTAAGGAAATTCACTTTGTGATTTGCGGGCATGGGAAATTTTTCAGTTCAGGAGCATCGGACAAACAATCCGCCTTTAGCCACGGAAAACGATTTCTGGCATGGCTTCGGCGGATTGTTTCCGGGTGAAGAGTATTACAGTGATTTAAGGACCGAATCGTAATCAGGTTCATCTGTTATTTCCGGCACAAGCTGAGAGTAAACCACTTTATTCTCAGGATTCAGAACCAGGACTGCCCTGGCTGTCAGCCCGGCCAAAGGTCCTTCCGTGATCCCAATCCCGTACGCTTCAAGAAATTCAGGTGATCTGAAAGTCGAAAGCGTAATAACGTTATCAAGCCCTTCTGCGGAGCAGAAACGAGATGCCGCGAAAGGCAGATCTGCTGAAATATTCAATACTACGACACCTTCCCTGGATCCGGCTTTTTGGTTGAATGCCCTGGCGGAAGCAGCGCAAACCGGAGTATCAAGGCTGGGTACAATGCTTAAGATTTTAGTTTTGCCCTTGAAACTGTCAAGATTGGCTGCTGCCAGGTCGGCAGTTGTCAGGGTAAAATCGGGAGCAGTGCTTCCCACAGAAGGAAGGGCACCGCTGATCTTTACTGGATTTCCCTGGAATGTAACGTTGCTCATTGATTCTCTCCTTAGCTATATGCAGGTTTTTAAAGAAATTATTTTCATAGTTAAACCATTGAAAAATGCGGATTATTAACTATCTTCAATCTTAATCTATGAAACATGTTAATTAAAAGTTTCAGAATCGAATAACAACTAAAGTAATAGTAGCGGAGTTTGCGATTTCGCAGGTTATGTCAAAAACCGATTTTTCTAGTTTTTGAATCAATATACGGGTCAGGGGCAGCAGAATCCAGGCCGCGAGTTTTCAACCCATGGCGGGAATCATCCGTGGCAGCAATTTCTTTTCATATCATTGGGTTATCTTAGAATCTGGTGCAGTTGTCAAATAACAGGCTCTACAGGCCCAGTCATTTTGAGCGGCCAGGCCATATCTGGAGGAGAAGTTCTGTTCGGGAATGTATCGGTTGGTTCGGAAGGCTGATCCCGGTTTTTTTCTGCGCGAGATTGAAGCAGTCCCGATGGGATTTTTTCAGGAGGAGCGGTATGAGATACAAATTAGTATTGATTTTTTTTATGGCTGTTTTAACGGCCCCATTGCATGGCCAGTTCAATGAAGCGGTGGAAACAAATTGGAATGGAGTTACATGCAGGCTGACAGCCAGCCAGCAGGATGATTTTCATCTCTATATCCAGGTTGTTTTTGAAAATTCCAACGGAGAAGAGATGAGTGCCGGGAAGGCCATCAGCTTCAAGGACATATATCTCATTAATCCTGAAACTGACGCCAAGGTTTTTGTTCTTCAGGATGCCGATGGGAAATATCTGGCAGGCCCTGTTTCGGATTTTAATGAAGGCGGAAGGTGGTGGATTAATGTTCCATCCCAGGGGAAGAGGATACTCTGGGCGATGTTCCCCTGTGTAGCTGAAGGAACAGTCCTGGAGGTGGTAATTCCGAATATATTCCCCTTTGAAGGGATTGAAGTCAATTCCGGAAGCTTTGCGGAGATTGATGCTCATGAAACCAACCTTTTCCCAGCAGGAGCCACTCTCATTTCAGCAAGGAGAAGCGCAGGTGCGGTCAGCTCCAGGATTCGTCTTGTGAATGATTCTGAAATGGAAGTAGAAGGTGGAGCTATCTGGTACAAGGATGCCTATCTATATGATTTTGTAAACGGAAGAAAATATCCGGTGTTAAAGGATTCTGAAGGAAATTTTATTGCCGAACCAGTTAGTGACAATAGTGAAGGCGGGCGCTGGTGGCCCAGTTATATGAACAAAGAGGGAAAATCTCTTATGTATCTCAAGTTCCAGCCACCCCCTGACCAGGTTTCCCATATGGATATTGTCATTCCTTCCCTCGTTCCTTTTCTCAATGTAGCTGTTTCAGGAAAAAGTGGAGTGACAGAAATTTCTGGGATAGAAGTGAGGGGAGTGCAGAGAGGGATTAAGCGAATGTTGAAAGATCTGGATGCTCTGGAAACGGAGGAAGAGATAAACATCCAGCTTTCATCTGAAATCCTGTTTGAGTTTGACAGTCACCAGTTAGGGAGCAGTGCGGAGCCGGTATTAACAAAAGTCCTCCAGCTTATAAAAGAATATCCGGGAAAAATGATTTTGATTGCCGGGCATACAGACAGCAAAGGATCTGATTCCTACAATCAGACCCTGTCTGAAAACAGGGCTGAGTCTGTCAAAAACTGGCTTGTGGCAGCTGGTCTGGATGCCGGACAGATCGAAACAGAAGGTTATGGGGAAACAAAACCTGTTGCGTCAAACGACACGGAAGAAGGCAGCAGTAAAAACAGAAGAGTTGAAATTATTATTAAGAAGTAAAAGAGCGCATAATGACTTATCTCAGTAGCCTCGAACCATAAACTGAATTTTTTTATCTGAGAATTAATAGCCTGCTTTAAAGTATCTGGAGAATTGGATGAAAACATTTAGTATCGCTGTTGCTGTTGTGGGGGCCTTGCTTTTCAGCGCGATTGAAGCAGGCTGTTCTTCCCGTACCTATGTGAGTGTGCCTCCCCCTCCGGCCCGGGGTGAAATACGCCCTGTAAAGCCTTTTGAAAGTGCTGTCTGGGTTTCGGGTCATTGGGAGTGGAATGGAAATGAGTACGTGTGGAAATCCGGACAGTGGATTCAGCCTGCAGGCGGAAACCGCTCTGCTTCAGGTAACTGGAAAAAGCCTTCAGGCAAAAAAAAGTGGATTTCCGGCCACTGGAAAAAAACACCAAAAGGGTATGTGTGGATTGACGGGCACTGGAACTGAAACGGATATCTTTATCTGGTCAGTACCCAGGTAGCACCTGTTGACAAACTACCCGACTGAAAGGAAGTGTGGTAATTCCAGGGAAGGAAACCTTACTTGAAAAGTCGTATGGCGTGCTCCCGTGTTGATTGGCAAGCACGCCACTGTTTTGTTCGAGTCGAATGATCCTCTACTTTTTCAGCCTGCTTCTTAGCGCTGACAATTCAGAGGTTAACTCTTCCGGGAGTTTGTCACCGAATCTTTTGTAATACTCCTCGGTCATATTGCACTCGTTAAGCCATCCCTCGATATCAACTGCAAGCAGTTCCCTGATATTTTCCTCACTTACCTTATCTTCCAGGCCTGACCTGTCAATGGCATCAACTGTCGGCATATGTCCGATTGGAGTTTCCACAGCAGAACCTTCCCCGTCACACCTCTCAAAAATCCACTTCAGGGCACGGCTGTTGTCTCCGAATCCAGGCCACAGCCATTCGCCTTTTGCGTTTTTTCTGAACCAGTTTACAGAGAATATTTTAGGAAGTTTACCTTCCTCCGCCTTTGCTCCCAAGTTGATCCAGTGACGAACATAGTCACCGATGTGGTAACCACAGAAAGGCAGCATGGCGAATGGATCTCGGCGAACAGTTCCCGCTTTCAGATCCAGTGCCGCGGCAGTTATTTCAGAGCCGACTATGGAGCCCAGGAAAACGCCGTGATTCCAGTTGAAAGACTGGTAAACCAGTGGGATAACATTAGGTCGGCGGCCTCCAAACAGGAAGGCACTTATGGGTACACCCTTCGGATCTTCCCATTCTTCAGCTATAACCGGGCAGCTGGAAGCTTTAGAGGTAAAGCGGGCGTTGGGATGAGCAGCCGGAGTTTCTGATTTTCCCGCTTCCCATTCTTTTCCTTTCCAGTCGATCAGTTTGCCTGGAGCATCATATCCAATTCCTTCCCACCAGACGTCATTGTCCTCGGTCAGGGCGACATTGGTGAAGATTGCATCCCTGTCAACTGAGCGCATAGCACTTGGATTGGATTCATTTGATGTTCCCGGGGCAACTCCAAAGAACCCGAATTCTGGATTAATCGCGTAAAGGCGGCCGTCTTTGCCAAATTTCATCCAGGCAATGTCATCTCCAATGGTCTCTACCTTCCAGCCCGGGATAGTAGGAATGAGCATGGCCAGATTGGTCTTGCCGCAGGCGGAAGGGAAAGCTCCTGCTAAATACTTGACCCTCCCCTCGGGATTGGTTAATTTCAGGATCAGCATATGTTCGGCTAACCAGCCTTCATCGCGAGCTAAGACTGAGGCAATTCTGAGAGCCAGGCATTTCTTGCCTAACAGGGCGTTTCCGCCGTATCCAGAACCGTAAGACCAGATTTCGCGGGTTTCGGGAAAATGAGAAATATATTTATCTTTCATCTCCGCGCAGGGCCATAACCCTTCGTCAGTCTCGCCCTCAGCCAGGGGTTTGCCCACGGAATGGATACAGGGAACAAACTCCCCCTCTTCACCCAGGACTTCAAGAACCCCGGTGCTTACCCGGGTCATGATATGCATGTTGATTACAACATAGGCGGAATCGGTTATTTCAATTCCAATTTTTGAGATTTTTGAACCCAGTGGACCCATGGAAAAGGGAATTATATAAAGAGTCCGGCCTGTCATGCATCCATCGTACAGTTTGAGCATACGGCCCTTGAGCTCTGTTGGATCAATCCAGTTGTTTGTCGGGCCGGCATCATTCTCGTTCTCTGATGCAATATAGGTATTGTTCTCAACACGGGCTACATCTGAAGGATCAGAGCGAAACAGGACACTGTTGGGCCTCTTCTTTTCATTGAGTCTGGTAGCAACACCTGATTCAATCGCTTTTTCCTTTAACCGCATATACTCTTCAGTGCTTCCATCGCACCAGTAAATGCCGTCCGGTTTACATATTCCGGCCCACTCCTCAACCCATTTAATCAGTTTTTTGTTTTTTGTGGGAATTTCGTTTAGATAGTTTAAAGCCATAAAAGTCCTCCAGAATTCTTAATTGTCTATGTGCTGCCATTTCGGCGTGGAGGGCTATATCCTGTATTCAATAGTGTTAAAGCCCGTTACTAGATTGTCCATTTTCAGGTCGGTCAAAGATCCTGTTCTATCCTGAGAACAAATCAATTATAACTGAAAATTACCTGGGCTTTTTCTGAAGTGAGCTTTTTACCAGGAATTCTTTCATGAAAAATAGCTATTGCTCAGGTTTGTATTCAGGATAAATAGACCACAGCAAAACCCAGAAGCCCGGCGGCAGACACATAGTAGATTGTAGGAATTATCGTTTTCCTCAGGGTTATGCCTTCCTGCCCAAGGACACCTACGGTTGCCGAGGCGGCTACAACATTGTGTATGGCTATCATATTCCCGGCAGCCGCACCTACAGCCTGCAGCGCCACTATAACCGGCCCTGAAAGCATCAGCCGTTCGGCTACACTGTGCTGGAACAGGCTGAACATCAGGTTGGAAACCGTATTGCTTCCAGCAATAAAAGCACCCATCGCCCCGATGGAAGGGGCAAACAGCGGCCAGACCTTACCCACATTGTCTGCCACCCATGTCGCCATGGCTACTGGCATGCTGGGCAGCCCCATCATGTTGACACCGGAATCCATGTATATCCGAACCATGGGAACCGTAAATACGAGGACAAACCCGGCGCTGCAGGTCATTCCGCATGATTCCGAAAAAGCGGAAGCCAGGTCACGGATTCTCATCCGGTGCATGTAAAAAGTAAGGAAAACCACAACCAGCAGGAGGCTGCCGGGCAGGTAGAGAGGTGTAGTTGAGGGTGAGATTCCTGTGCCCAGGACATCCGACCAGCCGATTGAAACAGTCTTGAGGGTATTACCTATCGGGAGGCTGGGCAGGCGAGTCAAGACCAGAAAAAGGGCAACCAGGACATAAGGTGTCCAGGCCAGCCAGGTAGGGATGTTTCTGACTTTCTCATTGTTCAGGTTTATCTTGATCTTACCCTGCCACCCGGTTTCCCATTTGTTTCTTTCCGGAAAATCCCAGGTGTCGGCGGGAAGAAGAAATTTTTTTCTGGCCGCCGTAGTGACCAGGGCCAGGCCGACAAGAGAACCGAGCAGGGAAGGAAATTCAGGGCCGAGAAAGATACCGGTCAGTACATAGGGAATCGTGAAGGCCAGGCCGCTGAAAAGTGCGAAGGGAAATATCGACTTGCCATCCATCCAGGTTTTTTTTACGCCGTAAAACCTGGTGAGCATCACTATCATTAAAATGGGCATGATTGTGCCGACAATACCGTGGAAAATGGCCGAATAAGCAGCAATAGTGTTTATATACTGGTCTAAACTGATTCCCGTCGCTGCCAGCTTCTCCATTAACTCAGGGCTCTCCAGCCCTCCTTTCACTCCGATCAGGATTGGGGTGCCGCATGCTCCAAAGGTTACTGCCGTGCTCTGTATCATCATTCCAATCATGACTGCCGCCATTGCCGGAAATCCCAGCGCCACCAGCAGCGGAGATGCTATTGCTGCCGGAGTGCCGAATCCTGCCGATCCCTCAAGGAATGATCCGAACAGCCAGGCGATGATTATTACCTGCACCCTCCGGTCAGGGCTGATGTTGGTGAATCCCTTCCGGATAGCCGCGACTCCGCCTGAGTGCTTGAGGGTGTTGAGCAGAAGAATGGCCCCGAAAATGATCCAGAGAATATCAAAGGTCGTGAATAATCCATGGATAGTTGAGGCGATGATCCGGATAAAACTGACATCCCAGAGAGTAAAAACCAACAGGGCGGTAACAAAATAAACAACAGGCATGGCCTTTTTCGCCGGCCATTTCAGGCCAATCAGCAGGATGCCTGCCAGGAGGATCGGGGCAAATGACAAAAGCGCCTGGGCTGTAAGGTTCATATCTGTGTCTCCTCAACTTACTGTGTATGGAGGACATTAACCACTCTGGCTCATCCCTTGTAACCCGTTGCTTTCCAGGGGCCAGAGTTATTCCGGTTTTAATTGAAAATTCAGGTTTGTGAATATCTGTAATACTTTGCAAATCCAGATATTCATCTTCTGAAGTTTTTAACATACTCCTTAAATGTTTTGGTAGAAATCTGCCGATATTGCCTGGCGGAAGGTCCATCTAAGCGAAGGATTTGATTTTTTTCTTTCACCAGTGGAATTTTTCAGTGATGATTTAAAAGGAGGGGATAAATATGTGGGTCTCCCCGGAGCTGGATTGATCAGAAAATCTATCATCCGGGGAACCTGAGGCGATTAATTTTCCCATGGTCCCTGTCTGGGAGAGCGTTACGTTAAAAGAATCTTGATAAGCTCACTCGTTTTGGTCAAAAATCAAGAAATTTGTATCTTCCGCCAGGGCCCAGTATAGAGCCTGGGCTTCTGTTTTGGACTCCAGCTCAATTTCAAGGGTGTGATAACAGTTGTCGTGAAGTGAGGAATTGATTGTTGCCAAGGGATAGAAGAATAAACGCCGCAGTAGGCTTGTCGAAAAGAGGAGAATCCTGGAAAAACCCTGCGGAGAAGGGGTGACATAGATATGTATGTCATTTCCCAGGGTGAGGGAGAATCGCTTCGGCATATCGGGCAGCTCAAGGGCCTGGATATCGAAAGTGTCGGATGCCGTTGTTTGACCAGGCTTGATTTCTTCACGTTCCGGAGAAATGAGAGTGCTTTTTTTCACAAGTGGCAGTGGATTAGAGGTGAGAGGATATCCCCATTGCCGTGATTTGACAATTTTCCATTTCCTGAGGGACACCCCTTTGGCCTTGAGCGACAAGGTGCCGGTTCCGGTATTAAGGAGTACGTAGGGAGCTTCTCCTTTGGCCATGGTCAGTTCGGCCTCAAGAAGGCGAGCCTCTTCTATTGGATTCAGGGGAGTAACATCTGCCAGGATCAGCCCGATAGAAAAAATGGGAAAAATCAATTTTAACCACATATTGTAACCAGACGTCAGTAGATGAAGATGGGAGTTCCGATACGGACGGATTTGAATATTTCTTTCAGATCACCGTCCCCCACACGGATGCAGCCATGCGTAACGTTTCTTCCCAGGAGCCGGGAGTAAAGGGTGCCATGTATGAAAAACCCGTCACCAAACCCAAGAGCGTAGTCCCCCAATACTCCTGGTTCGTAACGAAGCCGGGGATCATCGGGAATAGGCTCCCCATCTTCAATAAATGCCCAGTCTGGTTTGATCCAGGCCGGTTTTGATAATTTCGAGTTGACAGCAAAAACGCCTCTGGGGGTGTCAAACACCCAGCGCTTTTGATCTCCAGGGACCTCCAGGACATTGCCGCTGCCGCAGGATACAACAGCCTCTCTCAGCGTATGATCCCCGTTATTGAGATAAAGAATATTTTTTCCTGAATCAACAAGGATGTGCATTCCCTTCGGGGACATTTTCTTGAGTGATTGCTTCATCCGGTCGATTTTAATCTCCAGGTCTTTTTTCGATAATTCCTGCAGTGGATCACCTGGAAGCCAGATTTCAGACTGGGATTTCTGCCTCCAGGATAAATAGCTGCCGCTGATAAAAATCAGAAACCACAGGAGAGAGATCCCAGCCAGGATTGTCCGGAATATTCCTTTTCTTGAAACATGGGGGTCAGTGCCGGTGTCTTCAATATTATTGTTCTCTGAGTCAGTGTTCATAACCTTGCTCAAGTATTGATTTTAGACTTTTTTTCGATCCAATTATTGTTACATCCGTTCCGGTATCTACCAGTTGGTAGAGCGTATCCATTTCCTGATCCAGCATTGAGATGCATCCATCGGTGAGGACATTATTGCCGCCGCCATGAATTTCTATTATCCCTCCTATCCCCGCTCCAGAAGGAACCAGTCCTTCCTTCTGGTTCCGGGCATAAGCCTGCCTGTCATCGGAGTTGGGATAGTCAATCAGGAGAGCTTTGTAATACAGTGAGTTGGGATTTTTCTTCACTATTTTATACCTGCCCTCAGGCGTGGCGTAATCACCGGAGAATTTTTTATCGTGGAGACCGTTTCTGCCGACTGAGACAGTACAGGTCATAACAGCATGGCCATTCCTGTACAGGGTAAGAGTCCGATCAATTTTGGATACTACGATAGCCAGGGAGTTCCTTTTCCGGGAAAGAAGAATAGTTTCTTCAGCCGCCGTGTTCCATTCTTTAAGAAGTGCGGGGTTGTTGTAGTGTTCAAGGCCGGACATTAGAAAGTCAGCGCTGTCGTTAACATAGATCTCGGCTCGGGAAAGCTTATTGTCCGCCTCCTTGTACTCCCCTTTTTCAAGCAAGGATTCGCCTTCAATAACCAGAAGGTCTGCTTTGGCCAGGATAGAACGGGAATATTTCCCATCCCGGATCAGGAGGCCGACCCTCCGGATATTGTTCATCCTGTCCCTGAGGATACGCACCCTGTTTTTTCCTGATCGGTCCGCCTCTCTCATGAAGATCTCGGTTCGCTTGAGAAGGATGTCTCCCTTTTTCAGGAGCAAACGGAAATCAGCGGTAGTTCTATCGTAATTCCGGAACCAGGCGAACCGCGCCTTACTCTCAAAAAAACCGGTTTTCGCTTCCTTCGATGAATTTTCGTAATCCTTAAATTCTTCGGGAAAATAGACCGGAACCCCGGCCTTCCGGAGGTCTGAAAACTGTATTTCCGCTTTCCCGACCTCCGGGGGTACCGGGGGTGTATGGCATGCTGTTGCTGCCAGGAGAGCTATCAGGCAATAGCTGAGGGCCCTCAATCTCATATTTATCTCTTCACTTTTTCTATTGCGAGTTTAATCTCGTCTGATATGGCAGCCGCCTTCTCAGTGATGATTCTGGCAGAATCAGCAGCTTCCAGGTAGGCTTCATTTTCCATTTTGCTCAAGGTTTCCGGAATCATTTCTTCCAGTCCCTGCAGATCAGCAGAAAATGCAGCGATATCAGCCCTTGTTCCCTTGCCTTTTGGGGCGCTTTGCAGAAGTGTCTTGGCTTCCTCAATTGCCGCTTTTGCCTCTTCGACGGCAGCAGCAGCCACGTTTTTAGCAGCTTCCTTTTTGGCGGGGATGGATGCCTTGAGTTCTTCAGCCTTTGTTGTTACAACGGCCAGCATCTCCTTGGTATCTCCATAACTTTTAAAGAAATTCTTGCTTTTTGCTTCGACCAGGTCCTCAGCAGTGGTCATCTCTGCCTGGAGTGCTTCCAGTTCCGGCTTGGCATAGATGTCCGCGCCTTCGCTTATGGCATTTTCAATTGCGGTTTTTGCTGCGCTCATTTCCATTTCAGGCTTGGAGCAGCCAGCAAGAAAGATAATAAACAGTATTCCCAGCCCAAAAAATTTAATCAAATTTTTCATTTTTTCCTCCGATGAGATTGTTACACCAAAATTTAGAATGAACCTGTTGAAACATTGCTACATGAGACCTCCTCTGAGGGAGATGAACATTTTGGGGAAACCCTGCAAATTTCCACAATAATTTGACAGAGTTGGAGAGGAGGAGGGAATCAAATCCCTTTTAGTAAGCCGCGCCTTTCTAATGAAATCTCGTATCTGAAATTTCTATTTGGCGGATAGTATATTCGTGATGAAAGTTTAATGTCAATGGATTAGGAATGTATAATGTAAATATTTTTAACTATATTACTTTCTGATAGTTACAGGGAATTTGCTCTTGCCTCAATGCCGCTTTTGAATTATTTTTTTCAAAACTCGTTTTAAAAGCAGGAGGGGCTTCTTAAGTTTGTTCTGGCGCCGGTCAGTTATGACCTTTCAGTGATCTCATTGCAGTTTTAGAATTGAAAAATGCCATCTGTCAAATATTGGTGATAATAGCCAGTTTTTATTAACTGATGGCCTGTTTTCCCAGGATTTTTAGACCACTCTCATCTTTTTCACCATGCCGGGAGTGGCAAACCTGGAATCTGATCTACATAGAATGCCCCATCAGGTTTGGACCTCCATATAAGGTTTGGAAATAATTCCAAACTATCCTTCTGCCATGGCTTATAATGATTGAAAACATTGAGGTTCCTGAATTTAAAATACGAGAGCAAAAACATGAAACAGCCACACTCTTTGAGAATAATATTCCTGACATTGTTTCTGTCCCTTTTTTCGACAGGATCTTTGCTCTTAGCTGGTAGTTGGACCCTTAATGGCTGGAATGATCTGGGAATGCACTGCATGGACGCGGATTATTCAGTTTTTTCGATTCTTCCGCCCTATAACAATATTCACGCCCAGTTGATTGATTCTAACGGCAACCTTGTAAAAAACCCTGCAAGCCAAGGCATCACTGTGACTTACGAAGCCATTGCAGACCCTTCAGGATCCATAAACAAAACCTCGGTAGGTAAGACAGGCTTCTGGGATTTTGTGGTTTCGCTGTTCGGCGCCTCCCTCGCCTCCGACACAGGTTTGACTGGCAACCGCATGCCGGGAATGAATAACCTTCCCCAGGAAATGGTTTTTGACACCCAGCACGATTTTTTTAAAGCCGAAGGTATCCCCATCACACCTTTCGACGATACTGGGGCGAAGAATTACTACCCTATGATGCGGCTTGTCGCCAGGAATTCTGTTGGCCAGGTGCTGGCCGTGACTGATATTGTTCTGCCGGTCTCGGATGAAATGGATTGCCGGGCCTGCCATGCATCAGCCTCCAGTTCCGCTGCCCAGCCAGGAGAAGGTTGGGTATATGATTTGGAGCCGGATCGGGATTACCGGCTGAACATACTTCTCCTTCATGATGAGCGGCGCGGCTCCAGCCTGGCCTACACCAACGCTCTATCCCAGTCCAATTATAGTGAAAACGGGCTGTTTGACACGGTGATCACTGATGGTAAACCAATCCTGTGCGCAACCTGCCACAGTTCTAACGCCCTTCCTGGAACCGGGGTGTCCGGGATACCTCCACTCACTCAGGCACTTCATTCCTATCATGCTGGCGTACAGGATCCGCTGACCTTGCAGACCCTTGACAACTCCGGGAACCGGCAGGCGTGTTACCGTTGCCATCCCGGATCAGAAACTCGCTGCCTCCGCGGTGCCATGGGGAGAGCCGTAGCTTCGGATGGCTCGATGGCAATGCAATGCCAGGACTGTCATGGTTCGATGATCAAGGTCGGATCGGCAACCAGGGCTGGATGGTTTGACGAGCCAACCTGCCAGAACTGCCATACCGGAACTGCAGTGAGCAATAATGGTCAGATACGCTTTCTGTCAGCCTTCGACAACTCCGGAAACTTGAGGGTAGCTGTAAACCACACTTTTGCTACCAATACCAATACTCCTGCAGCGGGATATTCGCTTTATCGATTCTCTGCCGGGCACGGAGGACTGCAGTGTGAATCATGCCACGGTCCGACTCACGCCGAGTACCCGGTTTCTCATGAGAATGACAATGTACAGAGCCTCATGCTCCAGGGACATGTGGGAACAATCGCCGAGTGCGCCACCTGTCACGGAAGGAATCCGGAAACAGTCACCGGGGGGCCTCATGGAATGCATCCCGTAGGCCAATCCTGGGTTGGCAATCACGAAGACGCGGCAGAGGACGGCGGCGGACAGCAGTGTCGCAGTTGCCATGGAACAGATTACCGGGGCACTGTTCTTTCCCGCTCCTTCATGAATCGAACTCTTAGCACCGAGTTTGGAACCAAGGCGGTATGGCGGGGATTCCAGGTAGGATGCTACCTCTGTCATAATGGTCCTAACAGTGAATCAGCAAACTCGAATCGTGCACCAGCAGTTGCAGACCGTTCCGCCCAGACATTGCAAGGCTCATCAGCTGTCATCCAGCTTTCCGCCACTGACCCAGACGGGGATTCCCTGAGCCTGCGGATCGTAACCCAGCCTTATCACGGGACTGTTTCCCTGAACAACAGGCAGGCTACATTCTTCCCGGAAACAGGATTCTCTGGACAGGATACCTTTACCTATGCCGCCTGGGATGGCTCAACCGATTCAAACCTGGCTTCAGTTTCCTTGCAGGTGACACCCATTCAGGATGTAAATACCCCTCCTTCGGCAAATGCCGGGGGAGACGTAACGGTGTTTTCTTCTGAAATGGTGAATCTTAGCGGATCGGGATCTGATCCGGATGGAGATACTCTTTCATTTTCCTGGTCCCAGCTTTCGGGGCCGGCTGTTGATCTTGCTGATCCAGGTAATGGGAACGCATCCTTCACTGCACCCGTGGTAGAAACAGAAACAACACTGGCCTTTCGGCTGGAGGTGACGGACGGGAACGGCGGAGTAGCCACAGATGATGTCATCGTAACTGTCAAGCCCAAAATAAGTTCCGGATCGGCATTCTATTTTCCACAGATAGCCTCGGGATCAGGGGGTGGGCTGACTATTTCAACCCGGTTCATTTTTCTGAACACAGGGGATAATGCGACTATTACTATCGAGTTTTGTGACTCATTGGGTTCCCCGATGACGATTGTCCTCAAGGGGCAGGCTGTCCCTCAATCGGTCTATCAGTTCAATATTGCTAAAGGGGCAGCCCTGGATTTGCAGACAGGGCAGGAAGAATCTTTTAAAGTTGGTTATGCCAAAATCACAACTGGAAGTGGAGTAGGTGGAAATGCCGTATATTTGGTGGCAGATGAACCGAGCGGCATCATTACAGCAGAAGCTGGAATACCATCGTCTGATCCACTAGAGAATTTCACTTTTTTCGCTGATTCATTAAATACCGCCAACACTGGCTTGGTAATTGTGAATCCTCCGGCAGACGGTATCTCAGGAGGTACGGCTTCCGTGACCCTGAGGTTATACGACAAAGGCTTTAATTTGATTAATACCCGTTTGGTGACTTTGCAGGCAGGCGAACACGTATCAAAATACTTCAATGAAATCTTCCAGGATGTCTCAGCCGCAATTGAGATGGAGGGAGTTATCACCGGAGAATCGGATCGCCCGGTAGCCGTTGTTGTCATCCGGCAGAACGATGATCCAAGCCAGGACTTTCCGGACTATGTTTCCACCTTGACCATTTTCCCGGTAATTCCCGGCCGGGCCGATCAGTAGAATAACGCTGTTTTTCATTTTCCAGGATTCATCAGAATTTGAGGCAAGGCCATTCATTTGCAGACCTTTATGATCCTGGTTCCCAGCCGGAGTGGGAGTCGGAACTGGTACCGGGATCGATTTCTTCACTGAAAATAATCTACCGGTCAGGATCAAAACAACAAGATTTAATTCCTTAACCGAAACGGTTTACTGCTGATCCCCGCCAAGCTTTTATCTGTTGATAATCCAGAAAATTTTATTTCATATGCTGACTTTTTTTATCTGGTGATGCACACTTATTATTCTGAATACCAGATAGCGCTGCTGCGCCGAGTTTACATTTTTGGAAATATTTGACCAAGATTTTGCTCTCTGCCTGGAGTTTTTCCACCAGGATATGTGACTGGAGTGGAACGATGAAAAAGCTCATTTCTATTCTTATTTTTTTGGTCCTGACTACACCTATTTTTCCCCAGGAGTATGAATGGTGGAAAAATGGAACTTACGATCCGGCGATACCTACCCCTGAATCAGTGCTGGGTTATGAGATCGGGACTTACCTGACTGATCACCTGCAAATGGTTGATTATATCCACCGGCTTGAGAAGGCTTCTGATCGTGTCCGACTGATCAAATATGGACAGTCCGTTGAAAAGCGCGACATGTACCTGCTGGTAATCGCTTCGCCTTCTAATTTGGGCCGTATAGAAGAAATAAGGGAGTCAATCCAGCGCCTGGCCGATCCCAGGGTTACCAATGCCAGCGAGGCCGAACAGATCATCCAGTCAACACCCCCCATCGCCTGGCTAAACTATGGTACTGACGGCGGGGAGACTGCGGCATTCGAAACTGCAATCCAGATGGCATATCAGCTTACAGCGGGAACTGATGAATTTACCCGGAAAGTCCTTGACAGCCTGGTTGTAATCATGAATCCCGTTGCCTGTCCTGACAGCCATCAGATATTTGTGGCCTGGATGAAAGGGGCGACAATCGGTCCCCAGGGGACAGCCGATCCATTTGCCATGGAGCACAATGTCCCATGGCATATCAGCTCTGACGGGAACCATTACCTGATAGATTTTAACCGGGATGCTTTTGCCCTGACCCAGGTGGAAACCCAGGCAGTGGCCAGGGTGCTGCATCACTGGAAACCGCAGGTCTGGGTCGATAATCATGGTGAACCTGAGGAGTATTACTTTGCTCCGTTTTGTACGCCCATGAACCGGAATTACCCGGATGAGCTGCGCACCTGGGCAACCGAACTCGGCAAAAAATGCGCCCGGAATTTTGACAGTATGGGATGGTCCTATGCCCGGGATGAAACATATGACCTGTTCTATCCCGGTTATTGGGATTCCTACCCGGCTTTCAATGGAGCTGTTTCCGCTACCTTTGAAACCAATGGCGGAGGATCAAAGCACCTCTCCTGGGAAAAGCCGGATGGGAGCATCTCCACCCTGCGGCTGGCCGTACACGGTCACTTCATGACCAACATGGCCAGCCTGGAACTCCTGGTGGAAAACCGCCAGGATATCCTCAGGTATTTTCGTCATTTTTATGAAAGCGGAATGGAGGAAGTTATTAAAGAGAGGGTAAAAGGTTATGTCCTTTTCCCGAACCCGGACCAGAAAAGACTGTTGGACCTGGTTGCGTTGCTGAAAAGACATGAAATCGAAGTCTACGAAGTCAGCCGGGATATTACGGGGGCAAAAGGACGGAAGCTGATGGGAGAAACCGTGGAACCCCTTGAGATACCGGCAGGCAGCTTCCTGGTGCCCCTTAAACAACCGGAAAAACGTCTTGCCAAAGCCCTTTTCGAACCTACTCCTGAAATTGAGGCCCAGTTTCTCGAAGAAGTGGAGAAGTTACGGAAAATGAATCGCAGTCTGGGTGAGCAGGTACCGAAAGAACGGCTGGGTTTTTATGATGTAACCGCCTGGTCTCTTCCCCTCATTTTCGGGCTGGACGCTGCTGAGATTGAGACAGATATAACCTCTGATGGTTTGAGGCGGATTGAAGAGGCTCCAGCCTCCCAGGGCCGGGTAGACCAAAAGGCTCAGTACGCCTATCTCTTTTCCGGTCAATCAGGCGCGGCTGGGGCATTGGCAGGACAACTCCTGCAGGAAGGATTTAATGTCGGAGTCTCAACCCGGGCTTTCCAGAATGCCGGGAGATCCTTTCAGCCTGGAGATTTCATCGTCAGAGTAGAACGGAACCAGGAGACATTGCACCAGCGGATTTCCGAGCTGGCAGGGGAAACAGGCGCGGAAGTCTGGGCGACCGACAGTTCCGGCAGCGCGCAGGGAATTTCCCTGGGATCCCGCAGGATTATTGACTTGAAGGAGCCGAAGATAATGGTGTTGGCCGGTGATCCCACCATGGCCGTGGCATTCGGGTCGGTTTACAGCGTTCTGGAACAGCGGTTCGGATTAAAGTTCACGGCTGTCAGGGTCGATTATTTTGATGAGGTGGACCTGTCACGTTACAACGTAATTATCCTGCCGGATGGTTCAGCCGCAGGCTACGAGAGATACCTGGGAAATGCCGGAAGTAGAAAATTGCTCCAGTGGATCCAAAACGGAGGAGTTGCCATAGGGATCAGGGAAGGAGCCCGCTACTTCACCCTGGGCGAAGACAGCCTGGTTGATGCCAGTTTTACTTCCAGCTTCAGGGATTCAGAAGAAGGCCAGGAGCAGCCGATTGAGATGCACTCCGGTTCAATTTTCAAGGCGGATATTAATAGTGACTATTTTCTCGGTTATGGATATTCAGGTCAGATTCCAGTGCAGTTCAGGGGCAGCCGTTTAATGAATCCTACCAGGAACGGCGTTAACGTGGTTTCCTTTCCGGCCGACTCCCATCTGGGCGGACACAAATGGGAATACACCGAGAAGATCCTGGAGGGCAAAACTTACCTTGCTGACATACCCGTAGGGCAGGGCCGCGTGCTGCTTTTTGCTGAAGACCCCACCTTCAGGGCCTATTGGCAAGGACTGGATAAGCTCTTCATCAATGGAGTCCTGCTGGGACCGTCGTTTTGAGGGGGAGGATTATCTCAGTGGATTTTGCGGTTATTTGCGTAGTCGGAAGCATCCTTGCTTTCCGGTCCCGCAGGGACTGTTCGCGTGTAGAGAATTGGTTGCCTCTGACCCTGTCTTTGGTATATAGCCTTCGGGTTTCGGATTTGAGATTTGGAATTTCCCGCCTTCGGCGGGAAGTGGTACGCTCGACAGGATTTGAACCTGTGACCTATGGTTTCGTAGACCATCGCTCTATCCAGCTGAGCTACGAGCGCATAATGAAATTTCAGATAGGGATTATAGCACGAACTTGGTTTTTGTGAAGGGTAATAACTCCAGATTTTTCAGGATGCGGATACCCGGGCCCGGAGAAGATAAAACCTCGTCAGGTTTTTATCTGCCGCATTTTTTTCAGGTTTATAGCCCGGTCCTGCCTCTTTCTGCTCCTCGAATTGAACTCTGCCTTGATTATCCAGTTTTTGTTAACAAAAACGATTGATCTGAATATGAAACCTCATAAATTGGTATTATTGTGTCAGCTTTGGAGGCAGAAAAATGAAATTCAGGATTTCAATCGGACAGATTAATCCCAAGAGTGGAGATATCTCGGGAAACACATCTAAAATCATCAATGCCATTCAACGGGCTGGAGAGGATTCAGCTGATTTATTAGCCCTGCCTGAGATGTGCCTGACCGGATATTGCCTGGATGAAAAGCTCCTGATGAACCTCGACTTTCTGGAAGATAATAAAAACACGTTGATCCGTGATATTGCTCCCGCTTCCCGGAACATTGATGTGATTGTCGGGTTTGTTGACTTTGATCCCGGCAAGACCGGGCCGGACGGCAGGCCGGTCCGCTATAACGCGGCCGCTCTTCTCCAGAAAGGGAAGGTGAACCGTATTATCCATAAAAGGCTCCTTCCTTCCTATAGATACTTTGATGATAAGAGATACTTCAAACCTGGATCAGATTTGACTCCGGTTGAAATCCAAGCAAGGCAGGGCAGGATCAAAGCCGGAATCCTTATCTGTGAAGATCTCTGGGACGAAAGTTACGAGGTCAAACCATACCAGGAAATGGTTGAACAGGGGGCAGAGTACATTTTTTGCATAAATGCCAGCCCTTTTGTCTGTTCCAGCCATGGGGCACAGGACGGAAAACGGTTTATCAGGGATAAGCTTATCAGGGATCATATCCGGAAATCAGGTGTTCCCATTATCTGGGTTAACACCGTGGGTATCGGCGATAATGGAAAGAATATCATAACCTTTGACGGGTTGAGTTGCGCCTATGACCGGCATGGTGAAACCGTGTCAGCTTTTCCGGCATTTTCTGAACACCAGGAGACTGTAGAATTTGATTCACAGCGGGCGGTTCCGGTTAAGCCGGCACCGTTTGACAGGGAACAGGAGATATACGAAGCCCTGGTGATGAGTGTCCGGGACTATTACGAGAAAGTAGGCATATTCAGCGGAGTCATGGAAGCTGTTTCCGGCGGCATTGATTCCGCGCTTGGGGCCGCGATAGCCTGTGACGCTGTGGGTCCGGAAAAAGTGAAACTTTATAACCTCCCCAGTCGATATAATTCTGACTTGACAAGGTCAGCGGCTAAGGAACTTGCCGATAACCTGGGAGCAGAGTACAGGATTGTTCCGATTCAGAATATTCTCGACCAGATGCTGGCTGAATTTGAATTAAACCTGCATCCTGTTCGAAATTCACTGACTGAGGAAAATTTACAGGCCAGGATCAGGGGAAGCCTGATGATGGCTGAAGCCAATGACACCGGACAGCTGCTCCTCACCAACGGCAATGAAAGTGAAATGGCCCTTGGTTATGCGACTCTCTACGGGGATATGGTAGGAGGAATTGCCGTGATCGGAGACCTCTCCAAGCCGGATGTGTACCGTGTTTCCCGTTACGTGAACCGGCGTCATGGCCGGGAAATAATTCCTGAAGTCATTTTTGAGATTCCCGCTTCCGCAGAATTGAAGGATAACCAGGTCGACCCCTTTGATTATGAAATAATCGGCCCGCTGGTTAATGATTACATTGAAAGGGGAGAAAGTCCCGGAGATCTCCTGGAGCGGTTTGTTTCCCGCAGCTTGAAATTCGGGGCTTATCCGGAGGATATGTATGAAAGATATGACGAGAAGAAATTCCGTAGCCTGGTTGAAGAAATTTACGGGATGATCGGCCGTGCTGTTTACAAGAGAGTGCAGTCCGCGCCAATCGTTGTTGTTTCAGAAAGAGCCTTTGGCTTTGATCTGCGGGAGTCAATAATCAACGGCTGGGACGCGAAAAGGGCTAGTAGATAATTTCCGGGTAGGAGCCCAGTACTTCTCCGCAGTTTTCACACTTGATGACTTCAGGTATTTCAGCAAAGCGGGGAATCGATTTCCACATATTCAGGATTTCCTGATTGCCGTTATCAGCGGGAGCCTCAGGGTTTCTTCTGATCTGCTTGGTATTGAAGCGGTAGATTGCTGTGTGTTCGCAGTTGTAACAGGTGATCTGGCGGAAATTAACGGAAGGCTCCACGGTTTTGTATTCGTCCTGGATTACCTGATTATCGGGAGAGTTTTCTGAATCACTTGGTTTGTACATGAATATTGTTTAAGTATAGCAAAAGACAGGAGAGTGATTCTTTCATTCCCTCACCTGTCAGGGTTCCAGTCATTAAATTGACTATATTATATCTATAAAAACCGTGACTGCAATTGATGTTTTTTATTCAGCCGGTTTACAGTCTGGAAAATATTAAGGCGGAATAAAATTGTTAATTTTTGTGGCCAGTTAGAGAAGACTTCGTGCTGACATCCTTTATTTGCTATAATTTAAACAGAAAATAGACGAATATGAATTCTTGTGTTTGCACTTGAATATCGGAGTGGAAAGACGTATCATATGCAAGTCGTCACAAACCAGTGACGTGTTTTAACGACAAAGGCTGCGAAAGCCGGGGTTCGTTAGAGATCTTTGACAGGAAGAGTAAGGAACGAAACAGCGGAGCGAGGAACCCGAATACAAACTGAGAGTTTGATCCTGGCTCAGAATCAACGCTGGCGGCGTGCCTAACACATGCAAGTCGAACGAGAAAGCTTTCTTCGGAAGGCAAGTAAAGTGGCAAACGGGTGAGTAACGCGTGGGACATCTACCCTGATGAGGGGAATAACTCTCCGAAAGGAGAGCTAATACCGCATATTCCGTGTAAACGGGAAAGGCCTTCGGGTCGCATCAGGAGGAGCCCGCGTCCGATTAGCTAGTTGGTGAGGTAATGGCTCACCAAGGCGACGATCGGTAGCCGGTCTGAGAGGACGGACGGCCACACTGGGACTGAGACACGGCCCAGACTCCTACGGGAGGCAGCAGTGGGGAATTTTGGGCAATGGGCGCAAGCCTGACCCAGCAACGCCGCGTGGAGGAAGAAGGTTTTCGGATCGTAAACTCCTGTCCCACGAGACGAAGAAAGTGACGGTATCGTGGGAGGAAGCCCCGGCTAACTCCGTGCCAGCAGCCGCGGTAATACGGGGGGGGCAAGCGTTGTTCGGAATTACTGGGCGTAAAGGGCGCGTAGGCGGCTTCGGAAGTCAAGGGTGAAAGCCCCGAGCTCAACTCGGGAACTGCCTTTGAAACCACGGAGCTAGAGTGTTGGAGAGGAAAGCGGAATTTCCAGTGTAGCGGTGAAATGCGTAGATATTGGAAGGAACATCTGAGGCGAAGGCGGCTTTCTGGACACACACTGACGCTGAGGCGCGAAAGCTAGGGGAGCAAACGGGATTAGATACCCCGGTAGTCCTAGCTGTAAACGATGAACACTTGGTGTGGGGGGTATAAAGTCCCTCCGTGCCGTAGATAACTCGATAAGTGTTCCGCCTGGGGAGTACGGCCGCAAGGCTGAAACTCAAAGGAATTGACGGGGGCCCGCACAAGCGGTGGAGCATGTGGTTTAATTCGACGCAACGCGAAGAACCTTACCGGGGTTTGAACTGTACCTGCAACATTCAGAGATGGATGGTTTCCTTAGGGAACTGGTATAGAGGTGCTGCATGGCTGTCGTCAGCTCGTGTCGTGAGATGTTGGGTTAAGTCCCGCAACGAGCGCAACCCTTGTCTGTAGTTGCCATCAGGTTATGCTGGGCACTCTACGGAGACTGTCGGCGATAAGCCGGAGGAAGGTGGGGATGACGTCAAGTCCTCATGGCCTTTATGTCCCGGGCTACACACGTGCTACAATGGGTGGAACAGAGGGCAGCGAGCCTGCGAAGGCAAGCGAATCCCAAAAATCCATTCCCAGTTCGGATTGCAGTCTGCAACTCGACTGCATGAAGTTGGAATCGCTAGTAATCGCGGATCAGAACGCCGCGGTGAATACGTTCCCGGGCCTTGTACACACCGCCCGTCACATCACGAAAGTGGGCTGTACTAGAAGCCGCTGGCCTAACCTCTTCGGAGGAGGGAGGCGTCGACGGTATGGTTCATGATTGGGGTGAAGTCGTAACAAGGTAGCTGTAGGAGAACCTGTGGCTGGATCACCTCCTTTCTAACAGGTGAAATATTACCTGAAATAATTGTTTCTTAGTTAATTAATTCCTTGTTTCTCTGTTCTTACCTGCTCTTCCTGTCAAAAATCTCTGGGGTTTTACAACCTTGGAACTGAATAACCTGATTTTTAACCAAGTGCCTTAAATTGAAGGAATTGGTGTCGGTTAGGGAATTCTTGCAGGTTTCCGGTGGAAATGCCGGTCAGTGATCCGCGGCTGAGAGTGCGGTGAAGATCTTTTACAGACTGGAGAATATAGGGCAAATAATACAAACCACAGTAAGAGGCGTGGAATTTTGCGAATGCGTAAATTTCAGGTCAAGCTACTAAGGGTTAATGGTGGATGCCTAGGTGCGGAAAGGCGATGAAGGACGTGGCAAGCTGCGAAAAGCCTCGGGGAGCTGCAAGCGAGCGAAGAACCGGGGATGTCCGAATGGGGAAACCCGTTATGGTGAAAGCCATGACATCCTTATATGAATATATAGTATAAGGAAGCGAACTCAGGGAAGTGAACCATCTCAGTACCTGAAGGAAGAGAAAGAAAAATCGATTTCCCGAGTAGCGGCGAGCGAAAAGGAAAGAGCCTAAACCAGTTTCATTTCGGTGGAGCTGGGGTTGTGGGACCCGACATAATATCTGAAAACCTAATCGAATCGTTCTGGAAAGGCGATCCAAAGAGGGTGAAAGACCTGTAGATGAAAGGTGGAAAGAAGGGTTGGGAATCCCGAGTACCATGGGACACGAGGAATCTTGTGGGAATCAGCGAGGACCATCTCGTAAGGCTAAATACTCATCCGCAACCGATAGTGAACTAGTACCGTGAGGGAAAGGTGAAAAGAACTCCTGCGAGGAGAGTGAAATAGTACCTGAAACCATTAACCTACAAGCGGTCGGAGTCCTGGTTTACCGGGATGACGGCGTGCCTTTTGCATAATGAGCCGGCTAGTTGTTCTAAGCAGCAAGGTTAATCTGAAGATAAAGAGGAGCCGAAGGGAAACCGAGTCTTAATAGGGCGTATAGTTGTTTGGAGCAGACGCGAAGCTGAGTGATCTATCCTTGGCCAGGGTGAAGGCAGGGTAACACCTGTTGGAGGCCCGAACCAGTGTCAGTTGAAAATGGCTTGGATGAGCTGAGGATAGGGGTGAAAGGCTAATCAAACTCAGTGATAGCTCGTTCTCCCCGAAATAGCTTTAGGGCTAGCCTCGAGTGATTCGTCTCGGAGGTAGAGCACTGGATGGACTAGGGGGCTTCATCGCCTACCGCCTCCAACCAAACTCCGAATGCTGAGAACGTAAACTCGGGAGTCAGTCTATGGGGGCTAAGCTTCATAGACGAAAGGGAAACAGCCCAGACCGCCAGCTAAGGTCCCGAAGCGTGTACTAAGTGGGAAAGGAAGTGGGAACACACAGACAGCCAGGAGGTTGGCTTAGAAGCAGCCATCCTTTAAAGAAAGCGTAATAGCTCACTGGTTAAGCGGTCCTGCGCCGATAATCTAACGGGGCTAAAGTACACCACCGAAGCTGCGGATCCCGATTTATCGGGATGGTAGGGGAGCATTGTCTATGCGTTGAAGCTGACCTGTAAGGGTTGGTGGAGAGTAGACAAGAGACTCTGTCGGCATAAGTAGCGATAAAATTTGTGGGAATCAAATTCGCCGAAAGTCTAAGGTTTTCTGGGGAAGGTTCGTCCGCCCAGAGTTAGTCGGTTCCTAAGGCGAGGCCGAAAGGCGTAGTCGATGGGAAACAGGTTAATATTCCTGTACCACCGTAGTCCGTTTGAGCGATGGGGTGACGCAGAGGGATAGGAAGTCCTGGTGATGGAATACCAGGTCGAAGCATGTAGGCAGGATGAGCAGGCAAATCCACTCATCCGTTAATGCTGAGGTGTGATAGCGATGACCGTAAGGTCAGCAAAGCTTCTGATTCCGCACTGCCAAGAAAAGCCTCTAGTGAGGACGAAGGTGACCGTACCGTAAACCGACACAGGTAGACAGGGAGAGAATCCCAAGGCGCGTGAGAGAACTCTTGTTAAGGAACTCGGCAAATTACAACCGTAACTTCGGGAGAAGGTTGGCCTTTTGTACGTGAAGTTCCTTGCGAATGAAGCGGAAAAAGGTTGCAGATAATAGGCCCAGGCGACTGTTTACTAAAAACACAGGACTCTGCAAAGTCAATAAAACGACGTATAGGGTCTGACGCCTGCCCGGTGCTGGAAGGTTAAGAGGAGGGGTTAGCTTCGGCGAAGCTCTGAATTGAAGCCCCAGTGAACGGCGGCCGTAACTATAACGGTCCTAAGGTAGCGAAATTCCTTGTCGGGTAAGTTCCGACCTGCACGAATGGCGTAACGATCTGGGCGCTGTCTTGACAAGAGACTCAGCGAATTTGTAGTAGCGGTGAAGATGCCGTTTGCCCGCAGCTAGACGGAAAGACCCCGTGCACCTTTACTATAACCTAGCGTTGGTGTTTGGTGCTGAATGTGCAGGATAGGTGGGAGGCTTTGAAGCCGGATCGTCAGGTTCGGTGGAGCCACTGTTGAGATACCACCCTTTTTGTATCGTGCATCTAATCTGTGTCCTTGAATCAGGTACAGAGACAGCGTTAGGCGGGTAGTTTGACTGGGGCGGTCGCCTCCTAAAGAGTAACGGAGGCGCGCAAAGGTGGGCTCAGGCTGTTTGGAAATCAGCCGCAGAGTGCAAAGGCATAAGCCCGCTTGACTGTGAGACTTACAAGTCGAACAGGGACGAAAGTCGGCCTTAGTGATCCGGTGGTCCCGCATGGAAGGGCCATCGCTCAACGGATAAAAGGTACGCCGGGGATAACAGGCTTATCTTGGCCAAGAGTTCATATCGACGCCAAGGTTTGGCACCTCGATGTCGGCTCATCGCATCCTGGAGCTGAAGAAGGTTCCAAGGGTTCGGCTGTTCGCCGATTAAAGCGGTACGTGAGCTGGGTTTAGAACGTCGTGAGACAGTTCGGTCCCTATCTGCTGTGGGCGTAGGAGATTTGAGAAGGGCTGACCTTAGTACGAGAGGACCGGGTCGGACGCACAGATGGTGCACCAGTTGTTTCGCCAGAGGCATAGCTGGGTAGCCAAGTGCGGAAGGGATAAGCGCTGAATGCATCTAAGCGCGAAGCCTTCTTCAAGACTAGATCTCCCCAGGGAAAACCCTGCTGAAGACCCCTCGAAGACTACGAGGTTGATAGGCTGGATGTGGAAGTACGGTAACGTATGCAGCTAACCAGTACTAATCGGTCGTGAGGCTTGACCTGAAATTTACCCATTTGCAAAATATCTCAATGTGGATAATGTTGTTTCCCTATTCTCCAGTTTCTAAAAAAAGTATTTAAGTTTACCGGCGGTTTTAGCGAAGGGGTAACACCTGTTCCCATCCCGAACACAGAAGTAAAGACCTTCAGCGCCGATGATACTGCACCGGAGGCGGTGTGGGAAAGTAGGTCATCGCCGGTTTTATTCATAAACAAAAAAGGGCTCCCCAAAAAGGAGCCCTTTTTTTTCGTGCAGAAGCCCGTGTCCAGCCTGAATTCTCAAGTTTCTTTAGAGCAATCAACCTGTCTTTAACTGTCTGGTAAAACCTTGATTTGGATGCTATATTGAATTGGTTTACTGAAAAACTGTCAGTAACCTGATAAATTGTTATGGAGCGGGCTTGCCGGGAACTGGAGTGTTCTTAAGCTTACCAATCCACTCATTTTCTTAATGGTTTTTAGTACGGATACCCAGGAATATGTCGTCACAAATATCTGTTGCAGGACGTGAGGAATGGCGTTCCTGGCTGATGGAAAATCACTCTAAAACAAAAGAAGTTTGGCTTGTCTATTACAAAAAACATACCGGCAAGCCTACGATCACTTATAGAGATTCAGTGGAAGAAGCCCTCTGTTTCGGCTGGATTGACGGCATCCTGAGACGTATTGATGATGAAAGATACACTCATAGATTCACACCTCGCAATGCGGGAAGCAAGTGGTCCAAGTTAAACATTAAACTAGCCCGGAAAATGATAGACGAGGGGCAGATGACTGAGGCAGGTCTGGTCGCGTTTAACAATAGAGAGATTGCAGTACGAATGGGCGAGAATCTTGAGGAAATAACTTTAACTCCAGAACTGGAAAAGTCCCTTCAGATTGATGAACAGGCATGGGCCAATTTTCAGAATCTGGCCCCCAGTTACCGAAAGCACTATATATTATGGCTGCTAAACGCAAAGAAACCTGAAACAATTGCAAAACGATTAAAAGAAGCAATAGGACTTCTCAGGGAGAATAGAAAACTGGGCATGAAATAGTTGATTTAACGGCATTGCCGCGGTGACAGGGATCTTTTGTATTCTGTAACATGTTGCAGTATTTCAGTAGATGAATAAGCAGGGAGGCTGGATCGATGGGGAAGAGAGTAATTGTTTTATCGACGTTTTTATTAGCACTGATTCAGATTGCCGGATGTATGCAATCAGTCAATGATCCCGACAGCGGTGATTCAGAACGATGGATGGAAATCAGCGCGGTGAAAAATCGTGTCAGCCATTTGGTACCGGCAACCTGGACTCTGGATAAATATCCTGATGCTAAAACCCTGACGCCAAATTCAAAGATTGTCCTCTTTGATCAGGAAGGTCCTGGAGTAATTACCCAGTTCCACTCATCAGACTATGGACGGGGGGATTCGAGCAAGATGATCCTTCGGGTATGGTATGACGGAGAAGCTGATCCTTCAATCGATATGCCGCTTATGGATTTCCTGGGAGACATTGGTTCCTCTACACCGCCCTATTCTGTTCTTCATTTTTCACGGGTCCGCAAATCCCATAACTTCCGACTCCCCTTGCCGTTTCGTAAACATATTAGAATCGAGGTCGAGAATCCTACCCCTGACCACCTCTTCGGGTATATGGATGTGCAGTGGGACCAGGTTGAGAGTATTCCTGAAAATACCGGCTATTTAAAAGTCGCCTATCAGAGCGGAAGTTTTCAGTTCCCACATGAGGAATTGACTCTTTGTGATATTAATTCTCCCGGATCCATCGTCGCCCACTGGCTACAGCTGGTTGGTGACCACCCTGCCTGTGCCCATGGCCAGGCCACCTGCGAAGGAAACCATGAAATCTATCTGGATGGCGATACTGAGCCTACCTATGAATGCCTGGGTATCGAGGATTTCTATGGCCATTCCTGGGGCTTTTCCGGCCTTTCTTCGGATTTTTACTCTGCCATAGTTCTACTGGAAGAAACTCCTAAAGGAGGAACTAATGTGGCCATGGTCCGGGCCAGGGATACTGACAGGATAAATTTCACCAAATCTTGCAGGATTCTTCTCACCTATCGGCATGATCTGGGTGAACCTTTCAGCTACGAAACCAGGAAAGGCAAGGCTCCTGCCCTGCAGCCGTTTGTTGACGGCACCAGCCTGGAGGTCCCGTATCGCAGCTGTATCTATTATTATGAGGGAATCGGCGACTGAGAATGCCAGGATTTTTGCATCGCTGATTAAAAACCCGCAGCTACAACAAAACATGCGGCACAGAGCAGCAGCGAAACCGGGATCATAATCGATTTTTCCAGTTTGCTTTCCGATAAAAGGTTGCCCAAAAAACTCAGTCCAAAAATCCCGACCAGGATCCAGGTGAATACCTCGGACAGTACAGGTTTATTGAAGGTGATTAATAATCCGGCCTTCTCCAAAACGCAAAACGAGCCGAAAATATAGATATCAACCGCAACTAAACTTGCCAGGCGCAGTGATGCCGGGAGCTTTCGGTAATGACCACCCCACGCCGCCTTACCCATCGGGGCTCCCAGTGCTAATAAGCTCTGAAAGATTATCATTCCGAAAAATCCAGCTATGGCAATCCAGGCTGCTATCTGAGTAATCAAGAGGTTCATCTCCCTGTCCATTTACATATTTCTGATTATGTTAAAAGGATATTACATTTAAAAGACAAAAAAACAGGAGGCACTTCAACTGGTCCGGCTGGAGGAGCAAATCAGTCCCCTGAGCGGCTGGACTTCACGATATTCATTCTTTCACTTTTTTTTGTTGTTTTTCATAACTGACTTGATCATCTGCCCGAATTTTTTATCTTTTTTGCGCTTTTCAATATAAGACATCTGATAATGTTTAGATTCTTTGAGCAGCTTGAAATAGTTATTGTAACGTTCCTGGGTCACTTCTCCGTTTTCAATTGCTTCCAGGATGGCGCATCCGGTTTCATTGGTGTGGGTACAATTGTTGAAACGGCAATTCTGCGAAAGTTTTTTAATATCTGAGAAGCTCCCATCCATGCCGCCGCTGACCTCAATGCTGCCAAGTTCCCGCATACCGGGTGTGTCAATCAGCATTGATCCCTGATCAAGAATGATCAACTGGCGACGGGTAGTGGTGTGCCTGCCTTTTCCGTCCTGGGCGCGTACAGTGTTTGTGTCCAGCAGGTCCCGGCCGATAAGGTGGTTCAGAAGCGTGGTCTTGCCTACTCCCGATGAGCCGATCAGGCAATACGTTTTTCCCGGCTCAAGCATCCGGCTGAACTGATCCTGCCCGAAGCCGGTTTTATTACTGAGGGTTATGATTGTGCTGGTGATGTTCGAGTTCCTGATCTCTGATATCCTTTTGGCCATCATTTCAGGACTGACTAAATCACTTTTAGTCAGGAGGATCACCGGCTCTATCCCCCCTTCATTTATCATTACGAGGTAGCGCTCCAGCCTTCGCACGTTAAAATCAAAATCACAGGCCTGTACAATACAGGCAACATCAATGTTGGATGCTATTAACTGATAATCAATTTTTTTGCCAGGAGTTTTTCGGCGCAGGAAAGATTTTCTGGGGAATACTTCATGGATGACGGCAAACGTGTTTTCATTATGGTACTTTACAGAGACCCAGTCCCCCACGGAGGGTAGGTCCATGCTCGACTCCGCTGAGAACAGAAGGCTTCCCGTTAGTTCAGCAATAACTTCACTATTTTCATTTCTTACAATATAGCTGTCCCTGTTGACTCCAGTTATTCGGGCAGCTCTGCAGCCAGGTATCTGCAAAGCCATGTTTTTATCTTGAAACCACTCATTAAAACCAAGATTCTTCAGTTCAGTATGCATATCTTCACATTCTTTAGTACAGGCGTTAAACCTTCCGCAAAACTGGTAATTTCGATACAATCAGATAACTTCCTTATCCTACAGGATCACCGACTGTCAGTGTTTATAGTTTTATCCGACCGGTATTGGGGCAGTTTTTAGCTCTGCTCAATAATGCTTCCGGTTTTTTTATCCCGCAAGATGAGTTTTTGCCGTCCGTCCGCCATCGTTTCCTTTTTTACGAGGTCGTATTTATCATCCATGAAGATGTTACCGACCGGGCTCGTCTCCCTTAGATCCTGTCCTCTCCAGTCATCCAACTGAATCGGCTCCCACTGCCTGGTCCGGGACGATTTGTAACAGGCATCCAGGATGGCGTTAACTACGTATCCGTCATAAAATGTCTCCATCGGTGTGCGGCCTTGGTCCAGGGCGGCGAAAGCATCCAGGAACATATGGGTATAACCCAGTTCATTTACTTCGTCACCGACCGGGAAGAGCCATCCCTTGTCAGTTTCGGCCTTTTCAGCGACATAACCTCCCTGGCCGACATTGGTGAACATCTGGAATCCTGTTCCGAGAAAATGGTCAAGCCAGATGGTGCCTTCAGTTCCAGCTACTTCATCGCGCAGGTCCATTCCGCCGCGAAACGCCCAACTCACTTCGATCTGCCCCATGGAACCATTCTGGAATTTAATCAGGGCGATGGCATGGTCCTCTGCGGCAATGTTATGAACCAGGGTGTCAGCCCAGCACATGACCTCCACCGGCCTGATATCTTTGCCGATAAAGCAGCGGACAATCTCGGCACAATGGCAGCCCATGTCTATCAGTGCCCCTCCTCCCGCCTTTTCCATATCCCAGAACCAGGCGCTGTGCGGGCCGGGATGTGTTTCTCTGGAGCGCACCCACAGCACTTTCCCTAAAGCACCGTTTTTAACAGATTCCAGTGATTTGAGTGTTTTAGGTGTGTAGACCAGGTCTTCAAGATAAGCAGCGAAAACACCTTTTTTTTCAACGTAGTCGAGCATCTCCTTAGCTTCCTGGGCATTACGCCCCAGTGGCTTGGTGCAGAGGATATTTTTACCGGCGTCAGCACACATTTTGATGGCCTCAAGGTGTTTGTTGTTGGGAATTCCGACAATCACGGTGTCGGTATCTGGATCGTTTATAACAGATTTCATATCAGTCGAATACCTGGGAATGTTCCAGTCTGCGGCAAACCTGCAGGCACGTTCCTCACTACGCGAAAAAACATTCATGATGCTGTGTTTGCTCTGGAATTGATGAAGGGTTTTGGTGTAGAACATTCCGATGAGGCCGGAGCCTAATAGTGAGATCCTGTGCCCATTAATCATGTTTTCCTCCCAGGTACATTTATTGAATCAGTTCATTTTACAATCTGGATAATTCAAGTTGTTTCTGTCCTTTGCCCCCGAAATAGTTGCGGGGTATGGGCAGCTGGTTGCAGGTGAATAAATAAATTGTTCTAAGGTTTAATCGTCACCAGCCCCTCACACCATTCCCGCAGGTCCAGGTCATCTCCGCTGATATCAGCCGTGAGGACATGAACCGCGCGATCACTACTACCACTACCGGCAGAAGAAATTGTAAAGGAGGATGATTTCTCCTGGTGAGAAGCAACCAAAACCTCCCGCTGGCCAGGAGTGACTTGTACCCCTTCAGGCGCGTTGATCCTGATCCTGAAGGTACGCGGGGCAGGGGAATGGTTGAAAATCCGGATAGAGACCTCTCCTGAACCCCCTCTTTTAATTTCAATGTTGTAGGGTTGGAAGCGGACCCATTGTTCATCTATGCCGTAATTTGGGTCATCCCACGGAAAAAGTTGAGACAGGACTTCGCGTCGTTTTTCAAGAGTATTGATCATCAGGTCAAGCTGGTAAGGTGAGAAGGCAAAAGGCTGAACTATATGCTCGTTGATCAGCAGGGTTCCCGTCGGAAGTTTCTTCAGGAAATCCAGGCAATAGAAATATCCCATTCCCTCCTGCAGCAGGTTCCGGTTCAGCAGGCAGTAGTCATCAATTCCGGAAGGGGAAAATGAGTCTCCAATAAAGAAGATTTTTTCACCGCCGTCCCTGGTTACCAGCATGGCGTCATGATAAATGGCCTGGCCGGGAAAATAAAAGAATTCGAAAATGAATTCCTTCCACTGCATCTTATAACTGTCCGGCACACTCTGAATACCAGGGATTGGGTTGGGAGTCAGAGCCGGCATCCGGTACGCACGCGGATCAGCCAGAATATCGGAGGACCACTTCGTGGCGTAAACCGGGCAGTCAAATTTTTCAGCCGCCCTGGCGGCAAAATCAGTGTGATCATCATGATAGTGGGTAATGAACAGGCCGTCTACCGTGGTGACGGTCCCCTCTTCCTGGAGTTTCTTCACTTCCCCGAATACTCCCTCCGATCCGCAGTCCACCAGGAAGGCCGAGTTATCCCTGGAGACGATCAGCCTTGAATTACTGATCACTTTGATCCAGCCAGGGGGCTGGTCCTGGATTGTTTCAGCCCAGGGCATCCAGTCGACCTGGTCCGCTGAGCCCAGCGCCCGCTGAGCCAGGATGTCGTAGTCCTCCTTGAAGTACCAGCGACCGGCATTGACTGCCAGGTAATTGGCGTATGCCTCCTGAAGACGGTTGATCAGCTTGTTAATGGCCTCTGCCGGATTCTGGATAACCGGTCCGCGTGCCGGCACCAGGAAATCGCACTGCTGATCCCTTACTTTTCGCAAGCTTTCCAGCAGGGCAGAGATCCTGCCGGCATAACCGTGGTATCCCCTGATCCTGGTTCCCGAAATAGAGTCTTGTAGGCTGTACAGGTCTAACAACTGTCCGTCACCGTAAATAAGGTCACCAGTGAAACCGATTTTATTTCCGCTTAGGTTTACAAAATAGGAAACAGCGCCGCGAGTATATCCCGGAGTGTCTAAAACGGTGAACGATAAATCCTGCCAGGTCAGGATGTCACCTTCTTTAACGGCCTGATTGACTGCCAGCGGCTCAGTGATCATTTTTGTTGTCTGCTGCTCATAATCGTGGAACTGACCGGTTCCTGTTGTGCCCACTTTCTCCCAGTATTCTTTTACCCCGGTGAATTTTTCCAGTTCAGCGGCAGGGGCGGTGATGGAAACACCTGATGCCGCAAGATTCCGGGCCGCCCAAACCAGATCCCGCCGGAAATCGGTAAGCAGGACCTTGTCCGGGGGTGTTTCGAATTCCTCGGAAGAGCCATAAATGACCAGGTTATGGTGGTTCCTTTGGATAGTGGCGCTATTGATAGCTCCCGTTGTTACGGTAAGGTCCGGACTCAGGTTCAATGGAGCTGATGGAAGCACCGGGCCCGTCAGGGTAAAAAGAATGAGCAGTGAGTTAAGCAATATTTTAATCAAATTATTATTGTTTTTCATGAAGCGTTCCGCGGTTTTAGATTCCTGGCAGAAAAAACGGACAGCATCAAGCACTCACCCAGCGATAGCCGCATCCCTGGCTGAAATGTTCAACCGGATAGGCAGGGAAGGCCTGGTTGAGTTGATCCCGTAATGACCTCATGCCGAACTCCTCACTGGTTCCATGATTGATGACAATTAAGGGTTTTCCCGTATCTTCGGCAAAGGTGGACTGGGTCCAGGTGCGAATTGTATCGTCGATAGCCACATACAGATCGGCATTCATATCCATGAAATCAAGGGGATCACAGGCGCATCCGGTTCCCAGGCCCAGCGCTGAAACCGGATAATTCGGGTCACCATAAAAGGCCACACCGGCCTGGTCAGCTGATTTTAGTTTCTCGGCAATACGTTTTGCGACGGTTATGGCTGGAGTGGAATCCATCTGGTACACATTAAAATATTTTTTTGAGCGAATGATATCGTTATTGGTAAAACCAAGAGCCTGGCCGAAGGCATATGGAACCCCGAATTCCGGGACAATGTCCAGGACATCGTGACAGCGGATAATGACCAGTCCCTGTTCATTGATCCACCGCTTTTTCTGATCAATCGCCTTGAGGTAGGCGGTTTTTCCCTCTTCTGTTTTCTGGGTGTATTCCGCCTCTTTTGCTTCCAGGTCCCAGTGGGAGTAAAACGTAGGTTCGTGAACAACCATGGTGTTTACTCCCCGTTTCACAGCCTGGCGCAATGTTTTCCAATAGGGCATCCAGGCTGTCCCGATTCTGGTCACTCGAGTTTCAGGATCACCAATGATTACCCGGTCCACGGAAGGCTCTTTTACTTCGCAAAGGGAGCGGAGGTAGCTGTTGACCGCGGCCGCCGTCAGGATGTTTTTACCGGAAGTGCCGGCTGTTCCTGTAATTGATGAATCAGCATTGGCGGTTACAGCTACGGCGGTAACGGCAGCGGCCAGGCTTGATGATTTGATAAATGTTCTGCGTTTCATGGTAGCTTGATATTATATTCTGGTCGCTCAACATTCAACAGCTTTTACAGTCTTCAGACTGTGTCAGGCCGGGGGTAGTCAAATGACAGATGTGCGATATCAGGGGGGGAGGGTCCTGGCGGGAGTTTTTCTGGTTACATTGATGTTTTCCTGCAATTACCGGTGTCAGGACCTGGTTATTCCGGATAGAAGGCTTGCCCTTTGGATTCTGCCTTATCCTCCGGGCAGGTCTTTCGAGCTTTTTCTTGGTTACTGTTCGCCATCTGGGCACACTAACCGGATAGCCTATGATTTCCGGATGCCGTTTGGGGAAGCGATTACCTGTGCTCGCCCGGGCAGGGTAATCGAAATCTTTGATAGCTACAGGGATGATGACAACTTGGCCGGACACAATAATCGGGTACTGATCCAGCACTGCGACGGTTCCATTGCCTGGTATGCCCACCTGCAGTACTTTAGTGTTGATCTGGCAGTCGGAGATTCAGAGGAATATGGAGAAAGGATCGGGTTGTGCGGTACTTCGGGACGCTCCGGAAAGGTTCCGCACCTGCATTTTGAGGTATTCAGGGAAAACAAATACGACTACAGCGATGCGATCCCGGTGAGCTTTCGTAACCTGAAAGGGCAGCTAGACAACAGGGGTGCCCTGGTACCCGGTCGGTATTATGAAGCCCTTGGATATAGAGCTGTTGAACTTGAAAACAGCATTTCCGGTGGAGAGATTGCAACACAGGTTCCTCCCTATTACAGGCTTAATCTGGAACCTCCCGGAGTTGATCCTGCAGTTTTTGCTCCAGGAGTAGTTTCAACCTGGCACCATGAACACAGCGCTCCGGCAATTTCTCCGGATGGGACGGAGATCTACTGGTCAGTATGGGAGAAACCGGCTCCCCCCGATCCAATACAGCAGATCTGGTTTATCAAGTTTCACAAGTCTGGATGGAGTAACCCGGAAACCGCTCCTTTTTCCGGCGTTTATTCAGACGGAGGCCCGTTCTTCTCAGCCGACGGAGAGAAGATTTTCTTCTATTCTCTCAGGCCCCTGGAGAGGGAAGAGCCAGCTGCGGATAATAACAATATTTGGTATGTAAGGAGAGATGAATCCGGCTGGACAGAGCCGGAAAGTATTGGCCCGGAGATCAATAATGAAAGACTTCAGGCCATGCCGGCCCTTTCGCGTAATGGGAGCCTGTATTTTTTAAATCATCTTGAGAATGTGGAAAATGGTTATGGGATTTTCAGATCAATCCCCGAGGATGGGGAGTACAGTGAACCCGAGGTGCTGCCTCGCCAAGTAAACTCAACCTACAGGGAGTGGTGTCCATATGTTGCACCTGATGAGGATTATGTTATTTTCTCCTCGCATCGTCCTGGAGGTTACGGTTCCGGCGACCTGTACATTTGTTTCCAGTATGAGGACGGAAAATGGAGTGAAGCGATCAACCTGGGAAAGAAAGTTAATTCAGCCTCACAGGAACGCTTTCCAATGATCTCTCCAGATGGGAAGGTGTTCTTCTTTGGCCGGGCCACAACAGAAGCTTACGGGGACATTTTTTGGATGAAAGCTGATTTTATTGAGGAACTGGAAGAGGAGTTTTCTTCCAGGGCCAGATAGGTTTTTGAACCGATTCCAGAAAATTCGACAACTGATAAGGTGGACGCCAGGGAATGCAGGTCTTCAGACCTGCAGATGTGGCTGGCTGCACCCAATGGAGCTTTAATATGGAACGTCAGCCTCCTGATTGACATTTGAATCAACGACGCTGAAAGTGGGACGAATTCCCCTTCCGAAATTCCATGTAGGGAGGATTCTCGAATCGTCCAAGGGGAGGAGTGGCAGGTATGCTTCCGGCCACAATTCGTGACGATTACGGATAGGACAGCGACAACGAAAATGATAGCCGCTTTGCTGACAATGACAACGAATTTTCCATTTACACTATTCCCCTTCCGGTGCACAATGGATTCCATCAGATGAATCAATAACCTGGAGGGGTAATCATAATGCGCGCTAGATGCCTGCTTGTTTTTTTCATTCTGCTTCTGCTCCCATCCACACTGCTGGCAGAAAAGGAATATGAGGCCTATGAACCGTGGCTAGCCCAGCGGATATCAGACTGGCAGGACCTGAAGTTCGGATTCTTCGTGCACTGGGGGATCTACAGCCAGTGGGGATGCATTGAGTCCTGGCCGTTGGTGGAAGCGGATGAATGGGCCCGGCCCGATGACCTGCCGGCATGGGTGGAGCGCGGAAAGGATATTGAGCGGTTCAAACAGGATTACTGGAAGTTGAATACTACCTTCAGTCCGACCGATTTTCATCCGGAATCATGGGTAGAAACCGCGAAGGCCGCGGGAATGAAATATTTTGTTTTCACCACCAAGCACCATGACGGCTTCTGCATGTTTGATACCAGGTATACGGATTTCAAATCCACCTCACTGGATTGTCCTTTTCATCAGGATCCCAACTCTAATTCGGCAAAGGTTCTTTTTGACGCCTTTCGGGCTGCTGATTTCAAAATCGGCGCCTATTTTTCCAAGGCTGACTGGCACAGCCCTTACTACTGGAGCCCGGAAACCCAGGCACGGACCCGCAATCCTAACTACGACACCCAGGCTGATCCGGAAAAATGGTCAAAGTTTGTGGAGTTCGTGCACGATCAGGTGGAGGAGTTGATGACCGGGTACGGACCGATTGACATCCTCTGGCTCGATGCGGGTCAGGTTAGGCCTCCGGAGCAGGATATCGACATGGATCGCCTGGTTAAAATGGCGCGCGGCCACCAGCCGGAACTGATTGTTGTGGACCGGGCGGTAGGCGGAAAATACGAGAACTACCTTACCCCGGAACAGAAAGTTCCCGATGTGCCTCCCGATTATCCCTGGGAGACCTGCATGACCCTGGGCGACCAGTGGTCCTATAAACCCAATGATAATTATAAATCGACCCGTGAACTGGTCCACCTGCTCGCCAACATTGTATCCAAGGGCGGAAATTTATTACTGAATGTCGGACCTGACTCTGAAGGGCGGCTTCCGGAAACAGCAGTCTCCAGAATGAAGGAGATAGGGAACTGGCTGGATATTAACGGGGAAGCGATCTATGGCACCCGCCCTATTGCCCCCTATCGCGAAGGCCGGATCTGCCTGACTCAAAAAGGGAATTCTGTCTATGCCATCTGCCTGGCGGAAGAAGGGAAGGATACACCGCCGGCGGAGATCAGGCTGTCTTATATCACGCCAAAACCTGGTTCAGAGGTCCGGATGCTGGGCTGTAATAGGGGGATTGAGTGGAGGAAGGAAGGTGGTGGAGTAGTGATTAAGTTCCCGGCGGATGCCGGTTTGATTTGCAGGGACGCGTGGGTAGTGAAGGTGGAAGCGGGGGAGTAGGGGAGAGATTGAGGAATATTATCTGTTTCAGATTTCTTGAAGTCGAGTTTAGCGAATTTATCGAAATAAGCTGAAGCCTCGGTAAGTGCTTGATACGACTAATTGATTAACTTAGAATGTCGGAATCTTATGGTTTTTAACATCATCACCTCCCTCCTCACCCGTTCCTCCACCCCCAAAGCCAACTTCCCGCCAACAGAGCTGTACAACGAAGGGTGGATGCTGCGGTTGCTGCTGGACTGGCTGGCATCGAATCCTGGATTGGGGCATGACCTTGATCTCGTTGCTTCCGATAAATGGTATTCCGAAGCGCTTCTTCCTTCGCCCTTCGCCCCTCGGTTCAGGGGAGACAGACTTGGAGAATCTCGAACTCATGCTGATGGGGTTATCGGCGATTTTATTATTGGCACTGACAGTAAAGCTGATTTGTCCCTACTGCCTGGAGCGTCCCGGTTCATAGTGGTTGAGGCCAAGATGTTTAGCAAATTGTCCTCAGGTGTGAAAAATTCTTCATTTTTCAACCAGGCAGCTCGTAACGTGGCCTGCATAACCGAGGTAATTAAACGGGCCGGGATCGAGCCTGCATCCATGGAAAATATTGGATTCTTCCTGGTCGCGCCGGACGCCCAGATTAAGGCCGGAGTTTTTGCGGAACATATGAACCCGCGACAAATAAGGAATACGGTAAGCCTGCGGGTTTCCCAGTACCAGGATGCTGGAATGGACCTCTGGTTCGTGGATCGGTTCCTTCCAACCTTGGAAAAGATACGCATTCGTGAGATTTCCTGGGAAGAGCTGATCAATCTGATCGGCAAGACTGATCCTGATTTCGGTGTCCAGATAGACATGTTTTATGACAAATGCCTGGAGTACAATCAGAAAGGCAAGGCAGAATAGAATTTCAGCCATTCCGCCTGCCTGCCTGCCGGAAAATCCTCCAGCTCGCCATTTAAATTTTCCCGTCCGGCAACCTCAGCTTTCAGATTTCAGTTTCCTCTGTCGCACTTTCAGCGCTCAAATATTATTTTTTGAGGTTCCTTTTCCCGGGGTTCCCTTCGGCTCGTCGGGGCTTTGCCCCGGACGCAGCCTCCGGTCACCCCGGGCTAAATCATGCCAGGCCTCCGGCCTTTTTTATTGGTGTCGCCTGGCGGGAAATCCGTCGGTCCGCTGTTCGACATTCGTTTTTATAATATTCCCGTCCGGCAATCTCACTTCTCAGATCTCAGTTCCTCTGTCGCCCCTCTGTTTTGTCGAAATCGAGGGTCAATTCGACTTTAAGCCACCAGCGGGGTTTGTCGGCTATCCTGATCGGGATGCCCCGGTAGTCTCCCGTGGTGGGAATCCAAAGTGAAAAATTGTGTTTCCTGTCCAGGTCATGCCTTAGGGTTTTAAAATCGAGTTGGAGAACATTCCGAAAGCCGCGGTTGTTGAGTTCATACTCCTTGTGCACTTTCAGGTTTGTTATTTCCAGGGTATAAAGATGAGCGCTGTTGACATATCTTTGTTTAGTTTTCTGGAAAACAGAAATAGATGAACCGGAATCGATTTTTTCAAGAATGGGGTCCAGCAGCAATCGAATTGCTGTAAAAAAACCTGCCGGTTGATCGAATTGAGGAGGTTTGTTTTCGAGGACTCTTTCAATATCCGGTGCATTGAGTCGGGCAGCTTCCAGGTATCTGTCAGCTACAGTTTCAGGGTTTTTATATGTTGCCTGATCAGTAGCGTTGAAGCGCCAGAGATGCATGTAGGCCTTTATGGGAGTGACTTCACCGATTGATCCCTCGAAAAGGGTAAGTTCTGGCTCCCCTGATTTTTTCTCGACCCGGCGAATCTCAGACATCGACTCTTCGGAAGATTTGCTCATGAATCCTTCGAACACTGTTTTTGAAAGCTGTTTCGAGCTGTTCTCCTGATTCCACCAGGCCAGTTCTCTGGCATATCCCCAACGGTTGTGCTTTCCAGGCACAGCGTTGGGGTCAGAACCGAACAGGACCGAGTATCCGTCAATCAGTTCACCTGAAGTGCCGGGCTGACCGGTTATGCGGGAAATGGTGCCCCCTCCCACATTATCTCTGCCAATCCAGACGAACAGGAGCATTACTGAGCCCCTCATACGATAGTTGAAATCTTCGATTGAGAAGGAATTCGAACCGTCCTGATTGGGCAGGCCTTTCCAATGTGATGGTTCGGCGGCGACAGGTATCGCAGTGAGGATAACCAGGTACAGGGTGAGAACCCATAATATGCAGGATTTCAAATCAGTCCTCCTACAGCGTTTTTGTTGAGCAGCTGAGCCAGATTGATTTCTGGATCAACACGTTTGTCCAATTGAAAGACTTGATGCAGAAAATCATTATTTATCTCAATTTTACAACAAAAACTCAAGTATGTGATCGGAAACGAAGATTAGGGTTAGATTTATCCTTATTAGGAGTAATAGTTGCACCCTGAAACTCTTACGGCAATCTCACATCACAGATTTCAGTTCCTGATGTCGCGCCTACAGCGCTCCAATATCGGCCGGGTCATCCTTTCCTGGGGTTCCGCCGACTTCGCGCAACGGCATCGCTCTTGCTCGTCTTAGCTCCACCCCAGGCTAAGACCGTCATCCCTTCGGGCCTCCGGTTATCCCGACCTGTGGCCGGGACTGTAGGTTGCCGCCTGGCGGCGGCGTTATTTTCCCGGGTACGTTGGTCCCTCCCGTTGTCGTTGTCAGCGAAGCGGCTATCGTTGTCGTAATCGTTAGCGATCAAAGCCGATACCGATTCCGATACTGACCCCGATGTTTCTGGCTGCGGAGTTATTCAAGGATAATCTGCGCCCCTGCGTCACTGCGCCCTTGCGTCAATTGGAGCTCTGATCTCCTGATTGGCGGCAGGGCGAAGCTCTGCAACCTCATAATCTAAGTTGTTTATTAAATAGAGACCTCGATTTTTATTAGATTGAGTAAACTTTCACAACCCGGCATCCGTCTTAATCTATATGTAACAAAAAAGCTAAACCAGGAGGGGTTTAATATGCCGGTCAGACAATCGAAGACGCATTTTGTTTTTATGTCCGTTATTCTTTTTTTCCTGCTGCCGGGATTCCTAATGGCCGAGGGTGAAACTACTAATCTGCAGTTTGAGTTTCCTCCTTCAGCTGGATCAAATGCGGAAAGAACCTTACAGAGCCTGGTGAAAATCCAGGGTACCGGGCAGTTTCGTGAAGACGGCCTATATCTGATGACCCATTTTGGAGACCGCGAGAAGATCTTTCAGAAAGAAAATCAATCAATGATTGATAATCCCTTGCTGAACCAGACCTGGCGTTTCTGCAGCCTGTTCTCCGCCTCAAGTGAAGGCTCTGTAATTATGGGACGAAACTGGGACAATCAGAATGTAGGCTCCATAATTATCAGTCTTTACAATCCTGAGGAGGGATATTCATCGGTTTCGTTTACCAGGTCGATAAGCCTGGGTTTCGGGCACAAGGACCTGGAGCCGTTCACATCAGGTGATTATGGAAAGAAGCTGTTGGCGGCTCCGTTTTACGCCTTTGACGGCATCAACGATCAAGGCCTTGCCGTTGGTGTGGCCGGAGTTAACCAGGTGACCCTGCAACCGAATCCGGATAAAGAACTGGTATACGTCCCGTTCCTGGTGCGCAAGATTCTTGATCAAGCCAGGAATGTTGAGGAAGCCGTGGCCCTGGTAGAAAAGTATATTCCTTTTGACCTGGATGCAAGCTCCCTGAATGCTCACTATTTTGTCGTTGATGCTTCCGGAAAGTCTGTTGTCCTTGAATATACAGGTGACAGGTGGGAAAGGACCTTCGGGGGGAAAAACTGGCAAGTCATGACTACCAGGCCGGTGTTTAATGTCCAGGATGAAATTCTGCGGAGCAAATGCTGGCGCTATCGCAGCCTTTGTGAGAACCTGGAGGGAAGCAAAGGGGTGGTGGATTGGCAATCGGGTTTGAGATTCCTGCAGGACGCGGCGCAAACAGGCACAACCTGGTCAGTTGTCTATTCTCCCAGTGAAAGAGACCTGTTTTTCTCTGTTTATCAGGAATGGGACAAGGTTTACTATTTCAGGATGCGCAGATAATCGCGTGTTTTTTACGTGAAGTATTGCGCGGCACTAGGATGATTTTCGACAGTATATGTGGCTGCAGAGGATGTGAGCCTTTTCGGAGAAAGCTTCGCATCCGTCATGCCAATTGAGGATTATCCCGGGATGACCGCGGATTCCCCGGTCTTGACCTGAATGCGATCAGGCTCTATATTCGCTCCTGCAGGGAATCAACGGAGGAGCATAAACAATACTTCAAGGGAATTCACTCGAATGTTTTCGCACGCGATTGTCCGGAAGCCAGGCAGAAGTTTAATCAGGGGATTAACCAGGGCGGGTTACCTGGGAATTCCCGACTATTACCAAGCGGTCGAACAGTTTGAATCTTATGTTTCTGCTTTGCAAGCTTGCGGGCTGAAGGTGAGGGAACTGGACGCGGAGGAAAGGTTTCCGGATTCCACTTTTGTTGAAGACACGGCTTTATTAACTCCCCTATGCGCGATTATCACTAATCCCGGGGCATTAACCAGGAAAGGGGAGGAACTGGAAATCAGGAAGGTTGTCCGGGAATATTATTTTGATGTTGAAGAAATTCTGTCACCAGGCACGGTGGAAGCAGGTGACATCATGATGGTTGGGGATCACTATTACATAGGCTTATCTGAACGGACTAACCTGGATGGGGCGGAACAGGTCATACGAATTTTGACCAGTCATGGTATGAGTGGATCAGTGGTCAAGCTGGAAAAAGTACTTCATTTAAAAACCGGATTATCCTACCTGGAGAATAATAACCTGCTGGCCTGCGGCGAATTTTTATCAAATCCGGAATTCGGGAAGTTCAATATTATTGAAGTTCCCGAAGAGGAGAGTTACGCGGCCAATTGTGTCTGGATTAATGATAAGGTGCTGGTACCAAAAGGTTATCCGGATACTAAAGCGAAGATAGAAGATGCCGGGTACCAGGTAATTGAACTTGATACTTCTGAATTCCGCAAGCTGGACGGCGGACTGAGCTGTCTCTCGCTTCGGTGGTAGCAGGACTGCCCGGAATCTTCCGGTTCATGAATGACAGCCTGCTGGCCTGTTTTGTTGCCCTGTCCCGCAGGCAGGGGAGATATGCGTCTTTACCTAATTGCTGCTTTCTTCTTTCCCGGCAGTTTATTAGAATTCAGTCATGGGAAAAAAATCTATCCTTTGGATTCTTTTTGTTCTTTTATCCGCAGGATCGCTTGTTTTTACCTTCATCTACTTTTCCAATGCTTTTCCGCTGGTGAACCTGGACTTGCAGATGGACAGGTCTGGTGCCTTCAATTCTTCCCGGATTCTGGCTGAGGAAAATAACTGGGGACCGGATGGTTATAAGCAGGCAGCTTCTTTTGGCGTGGACAGCACTGTCCAGACCTACGTTGAACTGGAAGCAGGGGGAGCTGAAGCCTTCAGCGAAATGATCGAAGGAAACCTGTATTCACCATACACCTGGCAGGTGAGGCATTTCCGGGAAAAAGAAGCCAGGGAAACGATAGTCTTGTTTACCCCGGCAGGAAAGGCTTACGGTTTCAGTGAGAAGCTTCCGGAAGAGGATCCTGGACCAGCACTGGAGAGGCCTGTCGCCCTGGAAATTGCCGAAGATACAGCCAGGAAACAATGGGGCATCAATTTTGACGGTTATAAACTGATCGAAACATCTGATGAGGTCCGCACCGGAGGCAGGATCGACCACTCATTTGTTTATGAGAGGGAGGATGTCAAACTCGGACAGGCTTATTACAGGCTGAGGCTGGTTGTCGGAGGCGACCGGCTGACAGAGCTTCGTCATTACGTCAAGGTTCCAGAGGAATTCATAAGGTCCTACGAGGAGATGCGTTCAGCAAATGACACTATCGCGCTCTTGTCGAATATTGCTTTCTTTTTTCTCTATATCCTGGGTGGATGTGTGATAGGGCTGTTTTTCCTGCTGCGCCAGAAATGGGTGATCTGGAAAACTCCGCTCATGTGGGGAGGATTGATTGGATTGCTCCAGTTCATCGCCGGAATAAATTATTTTCCGATTATGTGGATGCAGTACGATACAGCCATATCCTCGACCAGTTTCGTTCTGCAGCAGACAGGAGGAGTCCTGGCGTCTTCACTATTAATGGCCCTGCTTCTGGTACTGTCTTTCATGGCAGCAGAAAGCCTGACAAGAAAAGCATTTCCCGGACATGTGCAGTTGTGGCGAATATGGTCCAGGGATGTTGCCTCTTCACCACAGGTAGCCGGATATACTTCAGCCGGCTACCTGTTAGTGGGTGTCTTTTTTGCCTTTGAAGTATTGCTCTACTTGATGAATTCCAGGTGGTTCGGGTGGTGGTCTCCTTCTGATGCCCTTTTTGATCCTGACCTGCTTGCAACCTACTTCCCATGGATGGGTTCAATAGCCAATTCCGCCCAGGCAGGCTTCTGGGAGGAGTGCCTGTTCAGGGCCGTACCCCTGGCCTGTGCCGCGCTGCTCGGGAAAAAATTTGGGAAAAAGGCATGGTGGATAGGCGGAGCCCTGATTCTGCAGGCTGTTATTTTTGGTGCCGGACATGCCAATTACCCAGCACAGCCTGCCTATGCCAGGGTAGTGGAACTGATCATCCCGGCTATTGGGTTTGGCCTGATATATCTTTATTTCGGCCTGCTTCCGGCTATTGTCCTGCACTACGCCTATGACGCGGTCTGGATGTCGCTTCCCCTTTTCGTGTCAACGGCTCCAGGGATCTGGATTGATCGGACCATGGTGATACTCCTGACCCTGGTTCCCATGGGAGTTGTTCTCCTGGCCCGGCTGAGGTCCGGGCAATGGAAAGCTGTTTCAGTCGATGACCTGAATGCTTCATGGCAGCCTGAGCCGGATCTTCCGGAAGCGGCGGGAGTTCCCGAAGAGCTCTCGTTTGAACACGACAGCAACCCGGACGAGGTTGAAAGGAAACCGGGGAAGATTCTATGGATAGCCCTGGCTGTGGCTGGAGTCATGTCATGGGTGCTTTTGTCTGATTTTTCTATTGATGCCCCTCCTGTCTCGGTGGGACGGAAAACAGTAGAAGCTCATGCTGTATCAGAGCTCGAAGCAGAGGGAGTGATGCTGGACAGGAGTTGGAAGACTATCAGCACCATCGTGAATCCCATGGGGATTGACGACAGCTTCACCTGGAGGGAAGGAGGTCCAGATAAATATCATGAATTGATGGGTAAATATCTGTCTCCTCCCCAGTGGATAGTGAATTTCGTTACCTTTGAAGGGGATGTTGCGGCCAGGGCTGAAGAATACCGGCTGCATTTTAACGGTGCCGGAGAAAGGATCCGTTACACTCACGTATTTCCGGAAAAGTCAGCAGGGGCGGTAATTGAAGAAGATGAAGCCCGAAAACTGGCTGATAAGGCAGTGCTTACTATTTATCAGCTTGATCCGGCCGAGCTGACGCTGGTGTCCTCAGAGCCGGTTAAGCGGGATAACCGGCGCGACTGGACATTCGTATATTCCGACCCGGTTCATTACGGGCTGGAACAGGGTGAGGCCAGGATTGAAGTGAACATTGCGGGAGACAGGATCAGCGACAGCAGGAGGTTTGTCTTTGTGCCTGAAGAATGGCAAAGGGATGAACGCAGCCGGATGATTGTTACCGATATCCTGCATTACGGGAGTTACGGCGTCCTGGGGGTGATTTTTCTCTGTGGAATGATCTGGGGTATTGTTTTCTGGAGCAAGAGGAAATTTTCTGCAAGGATTTTTCTGTATGGAACCGGGGGGATGTTTATCCTCAACGCCCTTGGTATAGTCAATAACTGGCAGCAGGTTCTGTCAGGGTTCAGTACGGCTCAACCCTTCCGGAACCAGGTATTGATCGTATTCCTTGGCAGTCTCCTGGTTACAGTTTTTCTCTCAGGGGCCGTCGGGTTGCTTCTTGGCCTGGCTTATTATCTTTCGAATGAAAGAAAAAGTTCGGGAAACCTGTTTGCCAGAGGAATGGCGATGGGTTTTTTTGCTGCCGGAGTGCTGGCCTTGATAGGACTTGTTTCACCTGACATGGAACCATTCTGGCCTGGTTCCGGAGCATTGAATGGAATGTTTCCCCTGCTTTACTATTTTGTCTCACCATTAAAGAGTCTGGTTTTGACCTCTGCCCTGCTTCTGTTTATCTTTTCAGCGGTTTCCTTCCTTACTCATGGATGGCATTGCAGAAGAGGGCAATTCAGTGTACTTTTAGTCCTTTTAGGGGTACTGATTTCTGGCTCTCAAGGTGCATCTGACCTGACATCCTGGGTCATATCAGGCCTTCTGACCGGACTGGCTATTCTGGCGGCATATATTTTCCTGATCCGATACAGCCCGGCTGTGATCCCTCCGGCAATTGCCGCCGTGATGATCCTGGGTCAGGCAAAGGAAGTCTTTATCCAGCCTGGAGTACTTTCGATATCCGGCTTTATTATTACCGCGACTATGCTGGCAGCCGTGTCATATTGGTGGGTAAGTCACAGATATTCCGGGGTTGGAGAAGAGTGAAAAGGGAAGGGGGGAGTGCAGCGCCGCTAAATCGGGGAGGAGGGTAAGAGACGCTGCACTTTCAGATAAAAAGGTTTCTTTAAAGATTACTTTTTATCAGCGATTTTGTTTCGCTGTTTATTTAGACAGCATTTTCCCGGCTTAGTTCAAAATTTTTTTAAAAAAATAACTAAATAGTTGGAAAATAAGAAAATTTAATTCTTATGATGTTCGATAAAAGGCTGGCTTGCCGCCACTCCTCCTTCTCAGACACCGGATTCCAGGCAGTGTGCCGCCTGTTTTCAATACACATTCAGTCGATTCAACAAATACTGCTATGATGAGGAAAGGCTCCTGAGGTTTGCATCGAAAATTTGCCTTGTACGGTTGACGGTAGAGGCTGGAAGATCGACAATTGGATATCAGGAATTAAACCTGGAGTCTGGGGCAAATCTTGAATCCCGGATTATTATAAAGGCCAGGAAGAATATTATGAAAAAAAACAGTGCGATAAAATCTTTAATTCTGATTGTCCTCCTTTTCCTGTCATCATCCGTCTTGTTTGGCGCAGATAAGATTACGGCCTTGATTATTGATGGGCAGAACAACCATGACTGGAAGCTGACAACTCCCTATCTCCAGGGTATCCTTGAAAACAGCGGAATTTTTTCGGTTAAGGTAAAAACCTCACCTGCCTCGGGAGATGACCTTTCATCTTTTTGTCCGGAATTTGCGGCGTTTGATGTTGTGGTTTTGAATTACAATGGGGACCCCTGGCCGGCCTCCACCATGGCGGCTTTCGAAAAATATGTGAAAAACGGGGGAGGAGTTGTGGTTTATCATGCCGCTGATAATTCTTTCCCGGAATGGAAGGAATTTAACAGGATGATCGGACTTGGCGGATGGGGAGACCGGACTGAGAAGGACGGGCCTTACCTGAGATGGGAGGACGGAAAACCTGTGAAAGACAGTACTCCCGGCAAAGCCGGAAGCCATGGTAAAAGACATGAGTTCATTGTTGATAACCGGATTCCAGATCACCCTATATTGAGAGGCACCAGTCCCCGGTGGAAACATACCCTGGATGAGCTTTATGACAGCCTCCGGGGACCAGCCGAAAACATAACCCTCCTGGCTACGGCATATTCCGATCCGGAGACCGGTGGAACCGGTAAGAATGAGCCGATACTCTTCACGGTGGATTACGGTAAGGGGCGGATTTTTCATACCGTGCTCGGCCATGACGATGTCTCCTGCTCGGGTGTCGGGTTCATGACTACTTTCGCCAGGGGCACTGAATGGGCAGCAACGGGAAAAGTTACAATTCCTGTACCGTCCGATTTTCCCGACGATAAGGTTGCTTCAAGCAGGAATCCCCTGGCAGAAAAGTAAAGCTAAATGGAAAAACTACCAAGCCTGAAGATAGGGGTTCCGAGCGTAAGGGGTATTGTGGGGGAATCATTCACACCCCAGCTGGCAGCGGAGTTTGCCGCAGCCTTTGGATCCTGCTGCGGTCCTAATGAGGTAGTGGTTGGTACAGATACACGCTCTTCACGGACCATGATCACCCATGCGGTTGTTTCAGGACTGCTGGGGGTTGGCTGTACGCCAATAGACGTTGGAATTGTCCCTTCGCCATCTCTTCAGCATCGTATCAGGACCGGAAACGCGGCCGGGGGTATCTGTATCACAGCCAGTCATAATCCTGTTCAATGGAATGCTCTCAAATTTTTCGGATCTGAAGGGATTTCCCTGAGTCCGAATCAGTTTGCAGAACTGACCGGCCTTTATCACCAAGGTGCTTACGCGCGGGTGTCTTCCAGCAGGATAGGACGGCTGAAAACGGACGATTCGGTCATAAGCAGTCACTCCAGGATGATTGTTGATGCCCTGGATTCTGAACTTATCAGGAGTAGAAAATTCAAGGTGGCTGTCGACTGCTGCAATGGCGCGGCGAGCATCGCCGCTCCCGAGTTTTTAAAAAAAATGGGCTGTCTGGTGTATAAGCTTAACTGTGACATTGGGAAACCGTTTCCTCGTAATCCTGAACCAATCAGGCAGAACATTGAAGAGTTTTGTTCTTTTGTCCGTGAATCAGATGCCGAGATTGGCTTTGCCCTGGATGCCGATGCTGACAGGCTGGCCCTGGTCGATGGCCAGGGTAACGCACTGGGAGAGGATTACACCCTCGCTCTGGTGGCTGCTTATTACCTGGAATCCGACATTTCTCCGATGGTGGTTAATGTTTCAACCAGCCAGATTATGGAGGATCTCGCCGAGCAATTCGGCACCAATGTTTTCCGGACCAAAGTGGGAGAAACCCACGTGGTGGAGAAGATGTTCCAGACCGGAGCCAGGATTGGGGGAGAAGGCAATGGCGGAGTAATCGTTCCAGCGCTGAACCCCTGCCGTGACAGTTTTGTGGGCATGGGATACATCCTCGAGTACATGGCAAACAGGAAGCTTTCCATCGCTGAGTTGAAACAGCAGTTGCCTTCCTATGAGATGATCAAGTCGGTTGTTACCTGTCGGCCCAGGGATATCCTGCATTTCACAACAATGCTCAAGCATCTTTACCAGGATTTCAGGCTGGAAGCGTTGGACGGGTTGAAGATTTATAAAGGCAGCGGGTGGATTCATGTCAGGGGATCAAAAACAGAACCGGTTGTCAGGATTATTGTTGAAGCTGAAAGCATGAAAGAAGCTGATTCCCTTCTTTCTGAAATACTTGATTACCTGAGGCCCCTGGTTCGCTGACATGCCCCATGAAATCGAGTGATTAAGTTCTCCTGCGAAAGATACGGTGTGAGAAGATATTGATATGAAAACCAGAGCTGCTTTTGTTTTCTCGGTTACCGCCCTCCTGATATTCTGTTCAGGCGCCGCCCCGGATTATTCTGTATCTGAAAAGGTTTATATGATCGGGGACAGAGAGGTCAGGGTACTGGAGCATATCTATGGGGAGTCCGGAATTACCATATTTAATATGCATGATGACGAGAACACCGCTGTTGAGGCTTCCCTGGAAGTAATCAGGAGGTTTGGAGGGAGGCTGGTTGAATTGCGACATTCCGGCGAACGGCTGATCTCCTTCAGGCTTGGGACTGAATCCTACCAGTTTGACCCGAACCGGATATTTACAAGCAGAGGCCTTGAAAATACCCTGGAAAAGTACAGCTCCTATTCCCCTCCCGCTTTCGAGGCTGTTTCTACATTTGCCTCAAAACTTCTGGAAGATTATAGGCTGGTTGATGCGGGCTTGATGATTACGGCCCACAATAACGGCAAGGGGGAATATTCGGCGGAAAGTTACCTGGCGGGAGCTGTTTATGAAACCGACGCAGCCGAAGTTATTTTGAATGAAGGATCTGACCCTGATGATTTCTTTTTTGTGACTACAAGGCCTGTTTTTGAGAAGCTGAAGACAGCCGGATTCAATGTGGTCTTACAGAATAACCAGACTGTAACCGACGACGGATCTCTTTCAGTACTGGCCGGGAGAAAAGGAATACCCTACATTAATTGTGAAGCTGCAAAAGGTCACCTGAAAGAGCAAATCCGGATGCTGGAAGTTATCTGTTCCATGAACGATTAACATGGTTTTGCATCCATCGGAGATTTGGAAAACCTGCAAGAAAATTCAGCAGTTGGCCGAGCCGGATTATTCAGAGTGGAAACCTGTCAGATTCCATGTTTTTTTCGGTCTGATGATCCTTTCCCAAGCGATTTTCATTAGAATCCGACTCCCTGATTCGCCTCCCTGGCCCAACTCGTTCATTTCAAGCAGCGATTGAAGGGAACACTGTCAATCCTGTCCCGGATTTTCAATTTGTGTCCGGGTTGAAGTTTCCGGAATCATTTTTTCAAACAATTGTCTCCTTCTGCCAAAGGACATGACCTGGTCATTCAGTCAATATCAATCCTCAAACATTGGTTCAATCCGGGTGGTTGGTGGTATCGCCGCCATGTACCTCAGGTCTATATCCCCGAACAACTGCTGCCCGACAATAGGCTGGGTTGACTGGATTTTTATGTAACCACCTGACTGTGGTTCCAGGTCCGGCCACATTTCATCGTCCGTCAGGGTACGGGATATTCTTTGCCCTGGTCCCAACTGGATATTTTTTGTCGCGACCTGGCTTCCTTCCAGGCCATAAACAATCAGGTCGATATCAGCGGTTGTCTCTCCGGGATTAAAGAGGGCGATCCCCGTGAATACTCCGGGGAAGTCTCCCGATTTGGGGAAGCTGGCTACATGGTTGAATATGGCTTCTGTGAATAACCTTGTCTGCAGGGGCAGGGCAAGAGCATATTTGAGGTTATCGCCATCGGCAAATATTACATCTCCGATGATTCCCCCTCCGTCAGTTTCAACTGCCAGGGACCCAACCGTCATGCCTGTCGCAGGCAGTGAGAAAATCTGACGGAAGTTTTTTTCCATAGAGCATTGTCCGCAGAGTTCAATCTCAGCGTCCGGAGCGATTAGTGACCCGTCCGGTGCGATGGCGGACAGTCGCAACTGCCTGGTTTCCGTTGAAGTATTAACCAGCTTGACGCTGGTGACGATATCAGCGCTGCTTGCCATCTGGGCAGAATAAAGCAATCGTTCCTGGGAAGCTTCCACTGCGTTAAGTCCCATTGCGGTGCGTATCCCAGGAATCTCTATCCGGGAGAAACCTACAATTCCCGGTCCGTCGGAGGTTTCGACAGACATGTAGGTGTTTTCCAGGCCATGCCCGGAACCAAAAAGTTCATTCGCGGTTTTGGTAATGAAACCCTTTCCAGGGATTGTGACCGGATTTGAGCTGAGGCTGGAGCCCTCTCCCACCAGGACGAAACTGACAGAAAGCGGTTCGTCAAATGGATTCACGACACTATACTGGATATCAGGGTTGAAGCCAGCCAGAAGGCCTTCTTCCAACGGACGAGTAAAGTAGAGCTTTTTGGCATACCTGGTCTGTGTCTCGGCTCCATCCAGCATACTGGTATCGGTAACTCCGAAGAGAAAAAGACTTCCCATTTTGTTCGTATTTTCGGCAGCCACCTCAATCCAGGAAACAGTATGCGGAGAGGAGACTTTACCGAAGAATTCAACTCCAAGCAGGGATAATTGCTTATTGGGTAAAATCTGGTGTACAGAAGGATTTTGTGGAGCATTCTCCAGGTTTCCGGCCTCACCATAGGTCGAGAGTGTCACATTAAAAGCAGTATCTCCAAAGTTTGAGATAACTATGCCTGTGAACCTGTCCAGAGCTCTTTTCCATACCGGGATAAAGGCCCTGCTCAGGTTTCCGGTAGTTACCGGGGCTGTCTCTATTTCGGGGCTGGTGAGGGTGTTGCTGTTACCCTGGTGCTTCCAGGTGACCGCCCTGAGCTTGAAAGCATAGTCAGTACCTGGTTCAAGGTCTGGGATGGTGTAGGAGTCCACGTTTTTATCAGACGTGATTCCGACTTTTTGAAAATTCCCGATCCCTGCCTTTTTAAAGAATATTTCGTATCCTCCGTCATTTTCGGTGTAGGCAATTGGGTCCCAGGTGAGGTCGACGCGATTTTCCTGCAGTGAGTTCCCAGCCTGTGCGGACAGGTTTCCGGGTGCCAGAGTCTGGGTGTTTGTGAATCTGTTTCCGTGTTTAGCCTCCACTGGGGCTAGGATATTATGGTTGGATGACTGCAGCTGGTTCCAGCGGAGATCTATTGATTCAGGAGGATTGGTAAGGAAACCGGGAAGATCCCCGGACATGAGGTTTCCTGAAGCCCACAAACCCCGAAGGTTGTTGAGATTTCCGAAAGAGTTGGGGACCGTTCCTTCCAACTGGTTATTGGAGAGGCCAAGCCTGCGCAAGCTGCCCAAATACCCGAGGTTGACCGGAATTTCCCCGGTAAGGTTATTGTTACTCAGGTATAGGGCCAACAGGGAGGGAAGATTGCCCAGCTCCGGGGGAATGGTCCCTTCCAGTTCATTGCTGTACAAAGACAGGTAGTTGAGGTATGGCAAGTTAGCCAGCTGGGATGGAATCGTTCCTGTCAGCTGATTTTCCTGCAGAAATAGCTCCTGCAGGAAAAATAGATTTCCCAGGCTGACGGGGATTTCCCCGGTAAGGTTGTTTCCGTTCAGTTTAAGTGAATCAAGATATCCCAGGTTTCCCAGGGATGACGGGATGGAACCGGTCAACAGGTTCCCAGACAAGTCCAGTGTGGAGAGGTTGGCAAGAAGGGATATGTCGGGGTCTATTTCTCCTGTAAGCAGGTTATTTTTCAGGGAAAGTGTTGTGAGGTTAACCAGTCCGTTAAGAGAAGAGGGAATTGTCCCGGTGAGTCTGTTATCACCTGCTGTGAGTTGGGTAAGGTTTGTAAGGCTGCCGACTCCGGCAGGGATGGGTCCGGACAGGAAATTTCCATCAAGAAGGAGAGCCAACAGCTCTGAGAGGTTTTCAATCCCGGCCGGTATTCCGCCTTCCAGCTGGTTGGTATATAAAGACAGTACCCGCAGGTAGTTCAGATTCGAAACAGAGACCGGTATTTCTCCGGTCAACAGGTTGTCTTCCAGCCACAGCTGGTCCAGGTTTACGAGATTTCCGATGTTTTCAGGAATATTGCCTGAAAGGTAGTTTGAGGAGAGGTCAAGATACCAGAGATTGCTCATCCCGGTCAGCCCAGCGGGAATCTCCCCCCAAAGCTGGTTGTCCCAGAAACTAAGGTACTGAAGCTGAGCCAGGGACGTGATCTCAACTGGAATTTCACCCCACAGATAGTTACCGGTAAAGTCGAGTTCTTCTAAATAAGGCAGGTTTCCTATTTCTTCGGGTATTTCTCCGGAAAGCAGGTTATAGGACAGGTCCAGTTTCACGACGTGGCTGTTATCAACTGTTACTCCCCACCACTGTCCGGTCGGTATTGTTGTTGACTTCCATCCATAATTATTAGACCAGCCGCGTCCCCCGGTTGAATGGTAGATGGCATAAAGCGCCGTGCATTCTGAATCCGGGATGCCGGAACACTGGGCTAACAACGGTTGCAGCGATGGAGCCGTCACTGAGATCAGCAGCAGGGAAAATTTTAAATAGGTTTTTAAAGCCTGATTGCGAAGGTATTGAGGAAATCTTTTTTTAGTCATGGCTGATAACATCATTCGGTGGGTGAATTATTGGTCATACAATCCTGAATCCAGTCAGAGACAGAAGAAACCCGGGCATAGACACCATAGTAAACTCCGCTTCCCCAGCTGGTAAGCCCGGTAGTCCTCCATGAGTCTCCATCAGGTACGATTAAAGGTCCGCCGCTGTCGCCGTTGGATGTGTCTTTGAATCCATTGGTATACCCGGCGCAGATCTCATATTCAGTTATCCACCCGGGATAGTATCCACTGGGAGAGCCGCATACTTCATTGGATACTATAGGCAGTTCTACTTTCTGGAGAGTTACCGCGTAAAGCTCCTGACTCTGGTTTATTCGACCCCAGCCCGAAGCTGTTGCAATGGTACCCGGGTCTGCAAGGTGAGAATCCTCTTCAGTCAGGATAGGGATAGGGGTATATTTTGAAGCTGTTCCCAGATGTAGAAGTGCTACGTCAGGAACGGAGTCGTAGATGTAACCAGGATGGACAAATATTTCGGTGACAGGGAGACGTTCACCCCGGCCCGGCTCTACGTGATGGCTCCCAAGCTGTACTTCTATGGAGTGAGGAGTCCTTTTAATCGCGCAATGGGCGGCGGTCAATACCCATTCTGAATCTATCAGGACACCACTGCAGAAAAAACCTTCATACTGGGGGTCTCCGGCAGGTATTATGGCCGCAACAGCCTGGAGTTCATCAGGGCTGACATCATCTCCTCCGACCACCGAAGACACATCCCCGCCACTATTTCCGGAACTGTCAGCAGCAGCAAGAGGCATGTAGCTAAACGCGCACAGCATTAATGCCGCGCACAAAAATCCATTTTTCATCTTTTTATATCCTCGAATCAGAAAACGGTCCATTGGCAGGGATCCCAAAAGAACTAATATATTCTATTCATAAATGATAGTACCTTATACCTTTTGGTTCAGGAATAATCAGGGATCACGATCACATTTTTCAATTTTAGTTGGGCATATTGATGGTTTATCGTGCGATTCCTGAACAACCGCAGGAAAGCAGGGTTGAACGGTTAATCTTTAAACCTGCTCCGCCAGTCTTGCAGGCCACCCATATTTGTAACCCGGGTATAACCTTCCTGGAGCAGTACCTTTTTTACTATCCCGGCACGCCTTCCGGTCCTGCAGTAAACTATGACCGGTCGATTTTTATCCCCGTTGGTCAGCTCTTCGATTTTGAGCAGGTAGCTGGAAAAATCAAGGAAAGGGATGAAGGTTGCTCCTTCGATATGGTCGAGCTGGAATTCAGCTTCAGTCCTGATATCCAGTAGCAGCGCGTTCTCCTCATTGAGGAGACGGTAAGCCAGGTCCAGGTCAAAATCAGGCAGGGGTGAGGCTGGATTGCTTTCCTCTGCGAAACTCCGGAAGCTGAAAAGGGAGAAGATGGCAAGAATCAGTACAATTTTTAGCTTTGGCAATGTTAAAACTCCGGTCGGTGATTAGATCCGCAACTATCCCAGGGGCAACTGGAAATCATGAAAGGTATGTGGTTTCATTCGAACAATATATCAGTATGAAGTTCTGTATGCAAAAATCTGCAACTGGTGTTTCTTGCCATGTCCATGCTGTCGTTTCTCCTCTTTTGACAGGTTCCGGACTGCTGCCATCAAGTCCTTTAAAGCTTCAGGGGAAGGGATTAGTATATGGTTATCATGGATAAAAACAGCATTGACCGGAGGTGTTTTCTGGAACAGGCAGGTTGTGGGGTTTTGGTGGGAATGATGGCAGGAGCCAGGTTGAATGCAGCGGACCGGAGACCCAATATTCTGCTGATCCTGGTCGATGACCTTGGATATGGAGACCTTTCTTCATATGGTTCCAGGGACATGAGAACCCCGAACATTGACCAGCTGATCGGATCCGGCATGAGGCTGGATAATTTTTATGCCAACTGTCCGGTCTGCTCACCTACCAGGGCGGCCCTGCTTACTGGACGCTACCCGGACCTGGTTGGTGTTCCGGGTGTCATTCGTACCCATGAAGATGATAATTTTGGATACCTTTCTGAAAAGGCTGAACTCCTGCCGGAAGTGTTGGGCGGGGCCGGATATCATACGGCACTGGTAGGCAAGTGGCACCTGGGACTGGACGCCCCGAACACTCCGCTGGACCGGGGCTTTGATTTTTTTCATGGTTTCCTGGGTGATATGATGGATGACTACTATACCCACCTTCGTCATGGAATCAACTACATGCGGGAAGACAGGGAGGTAATTGAGCCTGAGGGACATGCCACCGACCTGTTTTCAGACTGGAGCATAAATTACATCAACCGCAGATCGGCTGAAGATAATCCCTTTTTCCTTTACCTTGCCTACAACGCCCCCCATAACCCAGTGCAGCCCCCGGATGAGTGGCTGGAAAAAGTCAGGCTTCGTGAGCCCGGGATAGGAGAAAACCGGGCGAAGCTGGTGGCACTGATAGAGCACCTGGACCATGGAATTGGGCGGGTCCTCGATTCCCTGGTAAACAACGGAATCGAGAGAGACACTCTGGTTGTGTTCACTTCTGACAACGGGGGGCTCCTGAATGCCGGAGCCAATAATGGATCGTTGCGGGGTGGTAAGCAGGAAATGTTCGAGGGGGGAATCCGGGTCCCGGCCTGTGTGTCCTGGCCTGGAACCATCGTTCCCGGTCAAAAAAACAACAGTGTAGGCCTGACCATGGACTTGTTTCCGACCTTATGCGAAATAGCAGGTGTCACCGGGGTGGCTGCGAACATTAACGGAGTTTCCCTGGCGCCTGTTTTTTTGGAAAGCCGCCGGCTGGATAATGACAGGTTCCTGTTCTGGATGAGAAGGGAGGGGAACAGGTATGGGGCCAGGGCCTACTATGCAGCCAGGTATGGGGAATTTAAGCTCCTGCACAATTCTCCATTTGAACCAATGCAGCTGTATAACCTGGTCGAGGACCCGGGAGAAGACCATCCACTCGGCATGGAACACGCGATGTATGGAAAACTTTTCAGGGCCCTGCATAAACACATACAGGAGTCCGGAGCTGTGCCATGGCAGGGGAATTGACGGTTGATGTTTGAGGGGCCCGATACCAACCCAGGCAACACATTTTTAATCATTGACCAAACAACAAAAAAATCCTTGCGAAATTCTCAGCAGGGAAATATTCTGGGAGGGTTACACGGGATAATCAAACCTGCCCCGGGTAATCTTGGCGGAACAACATACAAATAACCGGGTTTCATGCAGAAACCTGCTTTTTTATGAGGAGACAAGAATGTTTTCAGAAGACAACAGGAATTCGTTTAGTCCGGACCTTGCAAAATTCATACCTTTCCGTGACAAGGAAGCCTGCGCAAAGGTAAGGGCAATTAAGAAAGCTGATATTTGCAAACACCCAAACCCTGAATTCAAGATCAGGGTAATCGAAGACCCGGCAGACCTCTCCTTTGAATTTGCCATGGATATTGTGAACCGGATTAAATCTGCCCGGGATGAAGGCCGGAAGTTTGTAGGGATTTTTCCGGTCGGGCCCATGCCCCAGTATAAATTTGCAGCCCGTATGATCAATGATATGAAACTGTCCTGTGACCATGTTTATACTTTTAACATGGACGAGTATGCCGATGAGAACGGAAATCCAGCTCCCCCGGATTGGGAAGGGTCGTTTCAGACCGCAATGATGGAAAATTTTTTCCTCAGGATTGATGCGGATTTGAGGCCCCCTCTTGATCAGATAAATTTTCCCAGCAAGAAAAACATAGACAGTTATGGAAAGTTGATCGAGGACCTGGGAGGGGCTGATGTCGTGTACGGCGGAATCGGCTGGTGCGGACACATAGCTTTCTGGGAAACCCACCTTGGGTACGAGTATGAAGGGGATCTGGAAGCATTTAAGAAAGCCAAAGCCAGGGTAGTGGAACTGCATCCCATGACTATAATGCAGAACGCGCTTCACTCCTTCAGCGGGGACTGGTCCTGGGTTCCTCCCAAGGCTTTTACTATAGGCCCTGACGAGATCCTTTCAGCCAGGCATCGCAGTTTCTGGCTGGACGGATACATTGGCGGGGGAATTGCATGGCAGTCTTTTATTGCCAGGCTGGCTGCCCATGGTCCGGTTAATCCCTTTGTTCCGGGATCCATCCTGCAAACAGCGCCTGGAGACTATACCATCCTGGGCGGAGTCGCCAATGATGTAGTTATTAACATGCGCTGATTGATTGAACAAGCCTGATGCATGTGGGGAAGTGTCCGAGAGGATCTGAAGTGTTTTAAGCCAAGATGTATGCCAATGGTTCCCTCTCCCTGGAAAAGATCCTGGATTCTTTCAGCCAGGGATAAACACGAATGGATTTAATGAGACATCCTCCTCGCCTGACTGGCGAAGAAATGCCGAGGTCCGGAGGGTGTCGAGGTCATATACAGAGGAAGGTTATTAGAATAAATGGATCAAAGAAAGAGAAGGGTTCTCGCAGTGGGAGCCCATCCTGATGATGTGGAGTTTATGTGTTCCGGTACCATGCAGCTCCTGAAGGATAAGGGGATGGAACTGCACCTGGCAACGCTTACCGGAGGGGACCTGGGGACAGAGGACCGGACCCGTGACGAAATCCGGGAAATACGGCTGGCTGAAGCCAGAGCATCCTGTTCACAAATGGGTGCTTCCTGTTATTACCTGGGATTTGATGATTTTGAAATATTTTATACTTCAGACGCTCATCGGAAAGTGACCGCGCTGCTCAGGGATGTGGATCCAGATATCGTGATTACTCACCCTCCCCAGGATTATATGTCTGATCACGAGATTACCAGCCGCCTGGTCCGGAGTTCCTGCTTTTCTGCTCCGGTTCCTGCATACAGCCTGGATGGCCTGTCTGACTCGGGTCCAACCAGCCATATAACCACTCTTTATTATGCCCAGCCCATGGAGGGAAAGGATCTTTACGGAGCTCCCATTACTCCGGGAATGTTTGTTGACATATCCGGGGTAATGGATCGGAAAGAGGCTTACCTGGCCTGCCATGCCAGCCAGAGGGACTGGCTGCGGAAACATCACGGAATTGACGAATACCTGGAAAGCCTGCGCAGGTGGAGCCGGGAACTGGGAAGGCAGGCCTCTGCGAAATATTCACGACAGGTGGAGTATGCGGAGGCCTTCAGGCAGCACCGCGGACACGCCTATCCTTCCGCTAATATCCTTGCTGCAATTTTGGGTGATAAGGTTATGGAGTAGTCAGCCGGGGAGTGCCAGAGATGTCCTGACCGCATCAGCTGTAAGCAGGGTCAAGTCCTGAAATAAAGCAGGGTCAGTTATTCGAAAATCGACATTCGAACTCTGGCATTCCCGGGATTATGCATTCCCGTGCTGTCCCGGCTATTGGGATTCCTTTTTGAAAAAGACCATTCAATAATAATCGATTCCGATCCCAAGAGCTCCCACGGTTACCCGCTGCCCGTTATTGTCCTTAAGATGGAAGCTAAAACCACGACCGGGATCATCAACCGCTGATCAGGTTAGCTCTCCTCCCGATGCCACCTCGGCCCTCCCACTTCATCAGATCCATTTTCCGTTTGCCCCCTTCGGCAGTGATCCTGGTATATATGAATTCCTTTTCCTCCCTGACGGCGCTTGACTCGTAACTGAATATCCTGGTCCAGGTCCCGGTATTTATGTAGTGGCAGCCCGAAGGATATCTCACCAGGTCCGGTTCATGGCAGTGGCCCATGACAATGTATTCCGGGTGCAGTATTTCATCTATGGCAGCACCTTTTTCCCTTAAAATCCTGGAGCAGTCTTTTTTCTTCATGTACCTCATCATCCTGAAGTAAAGGAAGCTGCCCGCTGCAAACTGGGCCAGGATGATGATCAAGGGAATCTGAGAATTCCTGTTCCAGTCGACAATTCCCTGGATAATCGGAAGTCCCGGTAATTGAGCAGGCAGCGACAGTGACCAGAAGGGCGAAAAAAGGAGTATGGCAACGGCCAGGTTGAGCAGTATCAATCCCATCAGAAGGGGAATGACACACCCCGGAACCAGCATGAAAAGCAATATCCTGGCCAAAGGCTTAATTGCGGATGAAAGCAGCGGTTCGGCCTGGATTTTTTTGAGGAGCCTGACCCTTAGGTTCCATTCTGGATTCATCCCCGGCGGCGGTGATACCTCATCTGAAAACTTTTCGAACCCGGAACCAGGAGCGGCCCATTTCAGGCAATAGTCAGCAGGATTTACTGGATCAGGGGCCGTAACCATCGTTTCTACCTGACTGCATGCATCCCTCCAGCTCTCCCTGATCTTGCAGAGCATCTTTTTCCCATCCGTGAACAGGAAGATAATAGCGCGGAAAGGGTGGTTCCGGATGAACCAGCCAATGAACCTTGTTTCAGGTTTAATGTTGTCAGCAAAAGGGGAGGAAGTCTCCACCCGGTTGAAAAGATAGCGGACAAAAATGGATCCCAGGGGGAGATACATTTTTTCTGAAGAATTTCCCGAGATTTCTGCGGCTGGAGTTTTTAAGGGAGTCAGGGCGGAAGGGAAGGAATTCGTTGGGTCGTACTGATGTCCATGTTCAATGTAAACGGTGCCATCAAAAAAGAACCAGGGTAAAAAGCTCAGGCGCTCTCCTGGACCCGGATTGTCAAGAGGCGGGGTCCTTAGTTTCATCAGGCCGTTGATCAATTCCTCCCTGACTTCGGGATAGAAAAATTCAGCGTCATGATTTCCTGAAATAACTATGATCCGGTGATTCAGGCAGAATTTTGCCAGCGCACTGAAAAGGACATGGTGTCCAAGCATGATCCTGCGGATTTTCCAGGCTGATTCCGCTGGTCCTGCCACCAGCCCGTAGTCACCTTCCCGCTCCAGTCCGACCAGGTTCGAAGGCAGTTCGGTTACCTGCAGGAAATCAACAAAATCACCGGCGATTACCAGAGTCCATTCAGTGTCGGCCCATTCCTGGGAAGAGGTGTGGAATTCAAGGAAATCAGCGAAGTCATCATCAAACAGGAAATCTTCCCGGGGATCAATCCAGCCGGTGTCCGGGTTCCGCCCCTCGCTCAGATGCAGGTCAGATACAACCAGAAATCCCTGTTTGTCAGCCATGACAACTGATTATAAGTTCGTTTTATCCAGGTATCAACCAGGAAAACTTTGTTTTCATAATAAGTTAGCATGGTTTTTGTAATGGTGTGGATTTACAGGATGCCGTTACCGCATTGGAAAAGGAGAGATGTTTGACCCTGCCCCGGCAATTAACCTGGGAAAGCTTCATTTTGGCCCAAATTTTTTACAGGGACTTGCTTATTCAGAGTTCTCTGTTTAATGTAACGGTATGGATAACGCTGATTTGATTATTGAGTGCAGGGCAGAGGGGCCGTTTATGAAAAACGGTTATGTGGTCGCCTGTTCTGCTGACAGGAAGGCCGTATATATTGATCCTGGCGATGAAGCCGTTCAGATGATAGGTTTTGTTAAGCAAAATGATCTGCAGTTGCAGGCCGTGATCGCCACCCATGCCCACATGGATCATATTTGCGGTATAGGTACTGTGAAAAAAGAATGGGATGTTCCGACATATCTGCACCCTGATGACGAATTCCTTTACGCAGGACTGCAGGAACAGAGCAGGTACTTCGGGACGGATTACGGACCCGCCCCTCCAGTTGATTTTTACCTGGAAGACGGGCAGTTGCTGCGATTCGGGGACCTTGAAATCAAGGTCCTGCATTCACCCGGGCATTCGCCGGGAGGCGTGTGCCTGGAGGCCGGAGATAATCTCTTTACCGGAGACCTTATATTCGCCGGATCAGTTGGCCGGACTGATTTGCCTGGGGGAGATCTTAATGTGCTGATGAATTCCATACGGAGAATAATCGTACCCTTAGCTGAGGAGACTTCTTTATGGCCGGGGCACGGACCCCGCACAACAGCAGGACGTGAAATCAGGAGCAATCCTTTTAGAAATAGTTTTTTGACCTGAGTAAATTCCGGTGTTTTACCGGTACAATTTGGATAATTACTTTTATGTCGAGTGAACGCCTGTATTCAACCAGGGAATTGGCCCAGCTTTGGAATGTCAGTGAAACTACTATCAAGCGGTGGTCATTGTCCAAGGGACTCAACTGCCTGAAAACTCCCGGAGGACACAGGCGTTTCAGCCTGAATGACATTATCCAGTTCCAGGGCAGGAGGGGATTTGAGGCCAGCGGGCTGCTGCAGGGAGTAAATTCAGATTTTTCTGACCTGGAAATCTGGATCAATTCCAAAAACTTCCAGGAGATCCGTAAGTTCATCATCACCCTCGCTTTGTACAACCAGGTTGATGAAATTACAGAGTTCCTGAACCGGCTTTATTTGCGCGGGGTATCACTTGCTGATTTTTATGATGAAATCCTGATTGAATTGTCTGAGACAGATACACCGGAAGATCCTGATATGGATCTTCGAGGCTACAGGCTTAACCTGGTCCGTTCCAATCTGAGGACAGCTTTTCATTTTTTTTCCCTGAGTCTTGAACCGGGTAAGAAAAATGGAAGAACAGCCCTCTGCGTTTCTCCAGTCCCTAACGCGGGTATTCCGCTGCAACTCATGTCCTGTGTTTTCAGGGAGCAGGGCTGGGAATGTCTGACTCTTCGGGAACCATGTGACCTGAAGATGATGCATGAGTGCGTGAAAACGGAACCGGTTAATCTTTTATCTATCTGGGTTCCGCTTGATTATGAGGTGGAACCTGGGATGAAACACAGAGAAAAACTTATCAAGTTCCTGGATAAGTACAGGATACCGGTTATTGTAATCCAGAAAAAACCCCATTCCCTGGTACTCCAAAAGTATTATTCAGAGCGGAGTATCGGGAGTTTTAGACAATTCCAGCAATACGTTAAATCAATATCCTGAAACACCTGACAGGTTTATTCTGGGATTATGCCCTTTTTTTCCTTTGCAGGATTATAAATAAAATCAGGGCAGCCGGAACTACCATGAGACTGATGGCCTGTGAGGTTGAGATCATCCCGTTGAAATAGATTCCCCTTTCCGTATCACCTCTGAAGAATTCCAGGATAAACCTGATAATTCCGAAGGAAATAAGGTAAACAGAGAAAAGCTGCCCTGAAACAGGGAAGATTTTTTTTCTCAATGCCATCCAAAGGATAAAAAAGAGCAGAAGCCAGGAAAGGGATTCATAGAGCTGTACCGGATGGAGCGAATTGTGCAAGGGCACTCCAATCAGGTTGTGGGCGTATGTGCTGGAAAACGTAACTGCCCATGGCAGCTCAGAATGGCTTCCCCAGCAGCATCCGGCGGAGAAGCACCCAATTCGACCGATTGCCTGCCCCAGGGGAATCGCGGGAGCCGCGATATCGGCAAACCTGAGAAATGAAACAGAAGGGTTTTTCCTGGAAAAAATAAAACAGCCTGCTATTGCTCCCAGGAGCCCTCCGTAAAAGACTCCTCCGGCCCGGAGGAAATCAATACTGAAAAGCCGCGACAGGTCATCCAGGTAATAGTTCAGGGATGTCAGGACCAGAAGGAGCTTGGACCCGATGATTGCTGATATTATGACAATAAATCCGAGATCCCAGACATATTTTTTCTGGATTCCTTCTTTTTGTCCCAGGTAGACCGCCATATAGATAGCAGCGAGGATGGCAAGCGTCAGCATTACCCCGTAGGTATGGAGTGTGAATGGGCCGATTTCCAATAGTCTGGGGCACATGATAATCCTGCTGGAACTTGTTGCCGGAGACACCGTTAAGCGCATTTAGCCCGGTGCCTCCGGTTGTTGCCGGTCTGAAAACTTTACTGCCGGGTTCTATTATACCCGGCAGGTCAGTTCCGGACCTGTTTTATTTGGATTCCTCTTCAGCTTCCTGCTTGGCCTTTTCAATGATCTTTTCGGTCAGGTGGGCGGGAACTATGTCGTAATGGGAAAGCTCCATCTGGAAACTCCCCCTGCCACCAGTCATGGAAGTCAGGCTTGAATCGTAATTGAGCATTTCTGCCATCGGAACCTGGGCCCGTACAACCTGGGTGTTCCCCTTGACATCCATTCCCTGGATTCTTCCCCGGCGGCTGTTGAGGTCGCCCATAATATCACCGGCGTTTTCTTCCGGCGCGTAAATCTCTACGTTCATGGTCGGCTCCAGCAGAACAGGTTTAGCCTGTTCCATGCCTTTTTTAAAAGCTACACCTCCGGCAATCTTAAAAGCCATTTCAGAGGAATCCACATCGTGGTAGCTTCCATCATAGAGGGTTACCTTAAAGTCAACCACAGGGAAACCGGCCAGATAGCCCCTCTCCGCTGTTTCGATTATTCCCTTTTCAACAGCTGGGATGTACTGTCTGGGAATTGCTCCGCCGAAGATTTCATCCACAAACTGGAAGCCCGCGCTTCTCTCAGCTGGTTCCATCCTGATGCGGCAGTCACCAAACTGTCCGTGTCCACCTGACTGTTTTTTATGACGTCCCTGTACATCGGCAACTCCGGTGATTGTTTCCCGGTAAGGGACCTTGGGTGGTTTGAGCAGGACTTCTACACCATATTTTCTTTTCAGCTTGCCAACGGAGACTTCAATATGAAGCTGTCCGCTTCCGGCCAGGATGAATTCCTTGGTTTGGGGATCCCGCCTGAACTGCAGCGAAGGATCTTCTTCCATTATTCTGGTAACTGACTGGCCTATCTTATCTTCGTCTCCCCTGGTGGCAGGTTCAATGGCAAAGCTGATAGAGGGGACCGGGTATTCAACAGGTTTGAACAGAGTGCCCTCTTTTTCATCAGACAGGGTGTCACCGGTTACTGTCTCCTTGAGCTTAAGCACTCCGCAGATATCGCCGGTATTAATTTCTGAAAGGGCTTCATGGCTTTTGCCCTGGAATGCCTGGAGTGAACCGAGTCTTTCATCGGCGCGTTTTCCCAGATTCCTGAGTGTTGAGTCAGATTTGATAGTGCCTGCCAGGGATTTAATCAGGCTGATGCGCCCGGCGAATGGGTCAGCCAGGGTTTTGAAAACAAAAGCCAGGGGTTTTCCGTTCGGAACAACATTGATTTCTGTATCTTCACCGGAAGCGTTGACTCCAGTCACGGCAACTCTTTCCAGCGGGTTTGGGCAGAGGGAGGTGATTGCGTTCAGCAGGGTTGCTATTCCGGCGTTCCTGGATGCGGCGGTACAAAAAGCAGGGTAGAACGTTCCGGCCTTGATCGATTTTGCCATGCCTGCGAGCAGGTCTTCATCGGAAAGGGTTCCTTCTTCAAAGAATTTTTCCATGAGGGAGTCGTCGCTTTCCGCGATCATCTCAATCAGGTCCTCGCGGCGGGCCGCAACTTCATCCTGCATATCTGCGGGAATATCCTTTTCCTTGGGAATTCCTTTTCCATCCAGTTCATAGTAGAGAGCCTTGTTGGTTATAAGGTCAATTATTCCCTGGAATTCTTTTTCCTCACCGATAGGCAGTTGGACCGGCACTATTTCCCGGGCCAGTGTTCCCTGCAGTGAATCAACGGTGCGTTTAAAACTGGCATTGTCCCTGTCCAGTTTGTTAATAACTACTATCCGGGGGACATTGAATTCTTCCGCAAAAGACCAGACTAATTCTGTCTGTACTTCAACACCTGATACGGCGTCAACCACCACCAGGGCTGTTTCGACGGCAGGCATCGAAGATTTTGCGTCGAATATAAATGCCCGGTATCCCGGGGTATCCAGCAGGTTAATCTTATAGTCTTTCCACTGACAATAGGCCAGTGAAGTATTAATAGTTATTTTGCGTTCAATTTCGTCTTCGTCGTAATCAGTAACGGTTGTACCATCTTCTACTTTTCCTAACCGGTTAACCTCTCCTGATGTGTAGAGGAAAGCGCTGACAAGTGTTGTTTTGCCAGTGTCTCCATGTCCTACAACCGCAATGTTGCGGATTTTTTCGCTGTCGAATACCTTCAAATCGAACTCCTTTCTGGGGTATAGTGAGGTTGGAAAAATTTAGCACAGCTGGAGAAGTAATTCAATCGCAACATTAAGTTTATTAAAACTGATGCTGGAATTCATGAGAAAAAAGGAAATGGGGACTTCCCCGGTTTTCCCCTGGAATGATGCTGCCGGGTTTTTTTAGAAAACTATTCATTGATGCCGTATGCCTTAATCCTGGTATGAGTCTCTAAGACAGCCGACTGCTGAATGGGATAGAATTAGCGGAGATGCAAGCTTAAACCCGGCAGAATATTATGGAAAATAAGATCCTCAGACTGATCCGTTTTACTTCAGCTGCTGCCCACATTGCAGGCCTGGCGGCATTGTTTATGGGTAGCGAACCCCTTTACTCGCTGCCCCTTTTGGCATGGAGCTTCCTATTTTTTCTTTCTTCAGATAACCAGATCAGGGAATCAAATTCCATCATTCTCGGTGACTTGAAGAGAGCGGCCTCCCTTGTGGCGGCATCGCTGCTTTTTGGTTCATTGCTGGAAGCTGCCAATTTTTTACTGCTGCATCATTATTTCATGGGAGTGCCGGAGGAAATCTGGCTCAGGTGGCCCTTCCATATCTGCTCGTTAGCTGTGGTAATTCCGTTGATCCTGGAGATTGAGAGGAAGCTTGAGAACCTGGGTGTGGCCGAGATACTGCTCTGGAGAAAGGTAGTAATCAGCCGGGGGACGCAGTTTGTCCTCCTGGCAACAGGGATGCTCCTTCTCATTATCCTGGTCTTTAACCCGCTGTCCCTTTATCCGCTTCTCTGGATTATTCTGCTCCTGCTGACCGATCCGCTGCTGCAACTGCTTGGCCATGACCAGCGGAGCATTTCAGGCCAGTTTGAAGAAGGTTATTACGGGCAGGTTTTCCGTTTAATACTGTCCGGGGTCCTTTTCGGATTTCTTTGGGAATTATGGAATTTTTGGGCCGGAGCCAAATGGTTCTACGCTCCATCCGGTTTTGACCATGGTTACCTTTTCGAACTGCCACTCCTGGAGTTTTGGGGGTATGCCTTTACGGCCCTCGCGGCTTACGCTTTCTTCCAGCTGTCCCTCGTGTTGAATGAGAGGTTACTTCGGGTGGTGAACCTTAAGCTGGTTTTGATCGTTGAAATCCTGGCCTTGATCCTGATTCTGGCTGCCGTATTGGCTGGAATGGACGCCATGACTACTGTTTCCTTCAGGCAGGTCATTTAACGTGAATAGTTGCAGGTAGCAAGGCTCAGGTTGCAGGGAGTAAAGTCCTCAATTGTTAATCGTCAATCGTCGTTTGGTTGATGATTCAGTCTCTGACCGCAGCAGGCTGCCCCGAGGAGCGCCGCCTTGGGATCCAACGCTACCCTGACCGGCATTGATTCCAGCAATTTTCTCATCCTCCCTTTGGCCAGGAACGCAGACATGAACAGGTCCTTTTTCAGAAAGGGCAGTATCTTGGGGGCAATTCCTCCTCCAATAAAAACCCCGGCCGTGGATGTAGCCTTCAGTGCCAGGTTGGCTGCCTCTGAACCATAAATTGAGACAAAGATTTCCAGGGATCTGACTGCTATGGGAATCTCCCCCTCCAGGGCCTTGCCTGATATAAAGGCGCTTGGATCTTCGGCTTTTTCCAGGGATTCATACAGTCCCGGGGGTTCGGTTTCAATTCCGGTATCCTTCAAAAACCGGTAAATATTGTAGAGTCCGGGACCGGAAAGGATCCTTTCAGTGCTGACGTGATCATATCTGTCGAGAAGGTATTCCAGGAGATCTATCTCCAGACTGCTGCAGGGGGAGAATGAAGAATGCCCACCCTCGGAGGGCAGGGGATAAAGCTGTCCGTCCCGGCGGGCAAAAATAGTTTCACCAAGCCCGGTTCCGGCCGCGATCAGGGCTGCCTGCCCCGAGTTGTCAGCCTTTCCCCGGTTCAGGTCAACAAAATTTGAATCATCCAGATTTAAAACACCATACCCGGTCGCTTCCAGGTCATTGATAAGAAGTACCTGGCTGATGCCCAGGACATCCCGTAACCCGTCCGCGGTGATGACCCATGGCAGGTTTGTCGTATCAACTTTCTGGTCAACTATTGGTCCGGCTATTCCGATGCAGGCAGCGGTGATTGCCTTGCTTTTGTGTGGGAAAATTTTTTTGATTTCATCCAGGAAAGATGAGATAACATCCTCCAGTCCTGGAAAATCCTCGCTGGGATAGCTGTTTTCAAAACAAGGTTCTGGCTTTCCCCCCGAAAAGGAATAAAGCGCCAAGTTGCACTTGGTGCCCCCTACATCTCCTGCTAATATCATTAATCTAACTTCTCCATATCGGCCTGATCAGAAATAACGGTTTCGCCCTGCCTATTTCTGCGGGCCCCTGTTGCTTTTATGCTGGTCGCCATGTTTTTTCAACATGGAATTTTACTGAGCCTTCCGGTTGCGGAGAAATGTCGGGGCATCAAGCCATTCCAGATCTTCTTTTGTCGCAGCGACGGTATCTTTTTCATTCTGGAAGAAAAGGTCTTCCTTGACCCGGAATGACTCCGGAAAATCCAGGGGCTGACGGCTTGTATGACTGGGCAGCTGGGAGACTGGGGTTTCATCTTCAAACCCTGTAGCTATAACCGTGATTTTGATACTTTCATCCATGGCATCGTCCAGGACCCTGCCAATAATGATCAGGGCATCTTCATGAGCGGAATCTTCAATAATTTCGCAGGCATCGCTCATTTCAGCCAGGGTAAGACTGCTAGGCCCGGTAATATTGATAAGAACACCCCTGGCTCCATCTATACTGCAGTTCTCCAGGAGCGGGCTGGAAATGGCAGCCTTGGCGGCGGTGACCGCCCGGTCTTCTCCACTGGCAATCCCGGTTCCCATCAGCGCCATTCCGGTATAGGACATTACTGTCCTTACATCAGAAAAGTCCACGTTCATCTGTCCATACATGGTGATGGCATCGCTTATCCCCTGGACCGCCTGTCTCAGTACGTCATCTGCCGCTTCGAATGCCGCTTCAACGGTAGTGTCCCTGCCCACTGTCTCCAGAAGACGCTGATTGGGTATGGCAATGACAGTATCACAGTTTTCCTTCAGTTCCAGGAGGCCTTCTTCTGCTGACTTGAGTTTCCTTCTTCCTTCAAATTTGAAGGGAAGCGTTACAACGCCGACAGTCAGAGCGTTCAGGTTAATGGAAAGATTGGCTATGATTGGGGCAGCGCCGGTTCCGGTACCTCCCCCCAGTCCGGCTGTGATGAAAACCATGTCAGCTCCCTCAAGCAGCTGAATGATCCTCTCCGTATCCTCCAGGGCGGCTTCCTTTCCTTTTTCAGGCCTGGCTCCAACCCCCAGTCCACGGGCTGCTTTTTCGCCGATCTGCAGCCTTGTTGGAGCCTTGGATTTGTCCAGGTCCTGGACATCTGTATTGATCGCGATGAATTCCACCCCTTCTATGCCAGCTTCAATCATGCGGTTTACGGCGTTGCAACCGCCCCCGCCTACTCCCACAACTTTAATAGTGGCGCCGGGTGTAGAAGTGTCGTCCATCGCAAAAAGGGCGCTACTTTCTTTTTTTTCAATCATCGCTATCTCCTCCTATATGTTTTCCCATACTAAAGAATAATTTCTTTTAATTTGTGGAGACAGAACAGTTAATTTCTGCTGTCTCCCAGCATCCAGTCCCGAAATCGTTCAAATCCTGATTTTTTTCTCTCATCGGGTTTATTCTGGTTTATTCGAAAATATTTTTGCTCCTGGCGTTCCCTGGCACAAATAAGCAGGCCGGCCGCGGTTGAATGCATAACTCCAAGATTTTCTCCCCTGGCTGTGGTCACCATGTCCGGTATGCCAATACGTACCGGCATCCGGAGTTTATGCTCAGTCATTTCAGCTATGCCATGGAGCAGGGCTCCTCCTCCTGTAAGGACTATTCCGGTAAAAAGCTCTCGCCTCAGTTCAATCCTCTTGAGTTCCCTGGCAATCGCGTCCAGAATTTCTGAACTCCTGTCACTAATAACATCACAGACTGTAAATCTGGATACTTTTTGGTTCTGATTAGTGCCGATGAGGCTTATTTCTACAACTTCTTCCTGCGAAACGTTATTCAGGTCAACTGATCCCAAACGCAGTTTCAGGTTTTCGGCCTCATTTAAGGGAGTCCTTAAAGTTATGGCCAGGTCCTTGGTTACCTGGCAGGCGCCAATTGGGAGGACAGTTGTGTGGAGCAGGCGGTTCCGGTAGATAATCGAAAGGCTGGTTGTTCCACCTCCCATGTTGATGTGAACAACGCCCAGTTCCATTTCATCGGGGCTCAATACCCCGAAGCCTGAAGCAACCTGCTGCAGTTCCATACCTTCGATAGACCGAATATCAGCGTTTGCCAGGGCATTGCGCACATTTGATATTACTGCCGAAGGAGTCAGGATCAGGTAGAGACTGGCGGACATATTATCAGCTGTCATACCCTGGGGATCCGATACTTCATTTTCGCCGTCCAGTAGAAAATACTGGAGTTTTTCATGGAGGATTTCAAAATCTTCAGGAATAGTTATTTTATTTTTGGCATCCAGACAAAGATGTTCAACATCCTCCCTGGTTATCAGGCGGTTTCTGGCAGTGATCGCTCTGGAAGTTGATATTTTGATTCCAGCGGAACGGTAACCTCCGATACCGACCCAAACCGCGCTGAAATCAACATCCGCTTTCTGGACAGCTTCATCCACTGATTCCTTTACAGCTCGTGACGTTTCGGTCAGATGGTTGATGTGCCCCTGGCTGACACCTCTTTCCAGTTTGACTATACTGCTTCCCAGGACCTTTACTTCGTCACTGCGCACCTCGCCTATGCACGTACACACTTTTGTGGTGCCAATATCAATCCCGGCAATTACTCGTCTTTTTATAGCCATTCTGAAATATTTTTCTCAATTACTATTGGTTGTTGATCAGCCCGGAATGTTCTCGTTTTCAGTCCGGAAAATTATCTGTTTGTCAAAGCTGATATCTATGTATTGTAATGTCCCATACTGCTTTTTAATCTGGTAATAGAGCTGTTTCCTGCTCAAAAACGATTCGTATCTTTCCCTGAATGATTTTTCTCCCAGGTAAATTACTATCGGGTCTTCCCGGGGGATTATTGATACGTGTCCAGGGTCAGTAACATCAATTTCAGAAACCGTTTCTGAATAATCCTCGCCTCCGTTTTGGAATTCGGACAGTACCGCCAGATATGCCTTCATCCTGACATTGTTAAAATGATCCGTATTCTCGCTCAACTGGTGTTTCAGGCCCCTGACAATGGGTTTCTGCAGAAGTTCATGCTGGTCAGTGAACGGATCGAGAATGATTCCCTGGCTGTCAACGATATGCAGCTTGTTATCCACTCCGGCTACGGCAACAGCCTCTCTTTCAGTGACCTCGATAATCAGGGTATCCGGGAGCTTTCTCCTGACAATCACTTCAGATATCCATGGGAGAGTTTCAACCGATTCCTTGATTTTTTCCAGGTCGGCCAGCAATATGCACTCCGGAGAACAGGCCCGTACGATGCCCTGGATATCAGCGGGACTGGCCTGGCGGGTACCTTTGACAATAACTTCTGACAGCTGTATCTCCGGCATTTTAACAACATAGCGGTAACCTGAGGAAGCCGCGAGCATCAGTGCCCCCAGAAACACAACCCCGGCCAGCACTTTAATGCCGGTTAGCAGATGACGGGCGGTATTCCTTTTTTTTCTAGCAGTTGTTTTTTTCAAGGAATGCCTCTCCTGTTTTCCAGACGTCACCAGCCCCCATTGTTATTATAAGATCCTCCGGTCTGGCGGTCTTTGTGAGGTGTTCCACAACGGAATCACCTGAGGTGAAATATGTTACCGGTCTCTTTTTTTTAATCTCCAGGGCCAACCTCTCAGAGAGGTTTTCTTTTGCAGGAAGCTCTCCGGCCGCATAGATTGGCAGGAGTAGCAGTTCGTCCGGGCCTGTGAAAGAATCAGCCAGTTCATAGAGAAGATGTTCGGTACGGCTGTGGCGGTGTGGCTGGAAAATAAGAATCGTCCTCCTGCCTATTGTCTGAAATGCTTTCAGGGCAGCTTTTATTTCGGTAGGATGGTGAGCATAATCATCCATGACCCAGATACCTCTGGACTCACCCTTGAATTCCATTCTCCTTGACAGTCCTGTGAAAGAGTTAAGTGCTGACTGGATTGTGTTAAAGCTGACTCCCAGGAACAGGCTGATAGCTATGGCAGCCAGGGAGTTTAGTACATTTACTTCTCCGGGAACCCGAAGATCAATTTTCCCAAGCCGTCGGGATTCATTAAGAAGACAGAAAGAGGATCTGAGTCCATTGGTTTCGATTTCGACTGCTGAATAAAAGGCTCCTGGATTCAGTCCATAGGTTATCACCCTGGTCCTGACTTGAGGCAGGACCATTTGCAGACCGGGATCATCCAGGCAGCATACCGCGGCTCCTTCCGCGTTTATTGAGTTCAAGTGCCTGAGGAAAGCGTCTTTAATATCGTCAATGTCCCGGTAGGTATTGAGGTGGTCTGAATCTATATTAGTAACGATACCGGCAAAAGGTTCATATTTAAGGAAACTGCGGTCACTTTCATCCGCTTCGGCAATGAAAAAGCGGCCTTTGCCAGCCAGGAAGCTTCCTCCCAGTCCAGGGATTTCAGCCCCGGCAACCAGGTAGGGAGATTCTCCCGCGGCTTCCATGATAGTGGCCAGCATTGCGGTTACAGTTGATTTGCCATGGGTGCCTGCTACTGTTATTCCGGTCCGGGACTGCATCATCAGGTTAAGTAGGTCTGATCGATGCAGCAGTGGAATTCCCCTGCTGGCGGCCTCCAGTAATTCTGGATTATCAGGACTGACGGCCGAGGAATACACCACGGCTTCAGCATTTCCCAGATTGGTTCCTGAATGTCCTATGTGCACAATTATCCCTTTTCCGGCAAGCCGCCTGGTAACGCGGCTTGCGGAGATATCAGATCCAGACACTGACATGCCCTGGCCTAAAGCCATTTCAGCCAGGGAACTCATGCCTGAACCGCCGATTCCAACAAAATGAATGATTCCAATTTCTTTATCAGGTATTTTACCTGCCGGCACTGTCAGTCCCACTATTCTGTTGCCTCCCGGCTTACTATCCCTTGTTCTGTTTCATTGCCGCCGGGGGACACTACTCCCAGCAATTCGTTGATGAATTCAATTATCTTTTGGCAGCTGTCCGGCCTGGCCAGTTCTCTGGCTTTCAGAGCCATGTCCCTTAGTTGGTTTCTTCTCCTGGCCAGGGTATTCAGCTGTTCTGCCAGTTTTTCTCCGTTAAGTTCTTGTTGCCTAAGACAAATAGAAGCATGTCGGCGGGCAATGGCCATTGCATTTTTTTCCTGGTGATTGTCCGCAGCCTGGGGAAAGGGAATCAATATTGAGGCTCTTCCAGCTGCAGCTACCTCGGCGACTGTACATGCTCCAGCCCGGGACAGTATAAGGTCACACCACCTGAATTTTTCAGGCATATCATTTATATATTCCGTAATCACTGCTCCCGTCCATTTATTGCTTTTGTATCCCTCCCGCACTTCGTACAGGTCCAGGGGCCCTGTCTGGTGGATAATGGAAAACTGGCCCGGAGTTAGAAAGGGAAGGGCTTCAACAACCAGCCTGTTAATGGGCCGGCTTCCCTGGCTGCCTCCGAAAATGAGAAGCCGCAATGGCCTGATTTCATTGTCGCTGTCAACTGGAGCGGGAACCTGGTGGAATTCAGGGCGGACCGGTATTCCGGTGATTCTTTTTATTCCCCTGAGAAAGATTCCGCAATCATCCCACGCCAAAGCGGTACCCTGGGCAAGGCGGGAAAGAAGCCTGTTTGTAAATCCGGGATAGGCATTAGGTTCAATCAGCATCACCGGTATTCGGAGAATCCTGCCAGCCAGGGCGAGGGGACCAGCCGAATAACCACCGACACTTACAATTATTGACGGGGAGAAACCGCGGACTATACGGAATGACCTGATAAGAGCCAGAGGAAGTTGGAGCAGGGTCATCGCGGTCCGAACCGGTCCCACATTTTTGAGACCCCCGATCCTGATGGTTTCCAGGCGGTATCCCAGTGCGGGGATAATCCGGTTTTCTATTCCTTTTTCACTGCCCGCAAAGCACACCTCTGTCGCGCTGTTTTGCCGCAGCAGCTCAGTTGCGACCGCAATTCCCATATAAACATGCCCACCGGTGCCGCCGCCGGCAAAAAGCACCTTCATCTTGAATTTTCCTCCCAGGGGAGATCAGGCTGGCGGTAGGTCGGCTTGCTGAATCCGGTTGAATTTATAATGACATCCGGGGAGTTGGAAGATACCTGGAAGTCTTTCGTTTTCTGGCAGTTGTTTCTGCTGACACGGACCTCCCTGGGAAAGCTGGAGATATTCAGAAGAATACCGGTTGCCAATAGCATCATAAGGATGGAGGAACCTCCGTAGGATATGAAGGGAAGGGGTAGGCCAGTAGTTGGGCAGAGGCTCAGGGCGACGCTCATGTTGAGGAAAGCCTGGAGCCCGATTATGGATGCCAGGCCGAGGCCCAGAAAAGTACCGAATACTGAATCAGAGTGATATCCGGCTCTCAGGCCCCTGAAAACAAAAATTATAAAGAAGGTCAGGACGATCAGGCATCCGACCAGCCCGGTTTCGTGTCCAATTGCTGAAAAAATGAAGTCAGTGTGGGCTTCAGGCAGGAACGCCAGTTTCTGGGCGCCTGAGGAAAAACCTTCCCCGGACAGTCCCCCGGAACCGATGGAAGTCAGGCTCTGGAATATGTGGTATCCGGCCCCTTGAGGATCAGCATCAGGGTCAAGGAAGGCCTTGATTCTCCTGGCCCTGTAGCCTTCACTTAAGGCCAGAAAAAAAATAGCTGAAGAGCCTGCTGCTATAGTGCCCAGAATCACCGGCATTCTGAGCCCGCCCAGGAAAACCATAACCAGGACAATCATCGCCATCAGGACTGCAGTGCTCAGGTCATTGCCAAGCAGGACCAGAATCGTCATTGCCGAAGCAAAGAAAAGGTAAACATAAACCAGGTACTTGCCTGTCTTTACCCTCTGTCCTGGCTTGTGGTAACTGGCCAGGAAATGAGCTGTCAGGATTATCAGTACTATTTTGGCAAATTCTGATGGCTGGAAAGTGTAACCCTTGATGTTAATCCACCTTCGCGCCCCGTTAACCGGGTCTGACAGGAGCAGAGGAAGCAGCAGCAGAACCACGCACAGGGAGGCCAGTAAAAAGACAACCACATCACGGTTGAATATGCGGTAATTGATCTTCATCGTTATACATAACAAGGTTATGCCCAGGATGGCGGCAACCAGCTGCTTTACCAGGTAATCAATCGACGAAGCGTTGTAAACCACTACCAGGCCCATACCCAGGAGTACGGTGAGGCTAAGGATAATCCAGTGATCAAAAGGGATTCGTTTGTTCATGCTGAAGCTTCCTCCGAAATTTTCTGCTGCCCGGGAGATTGCAGGGATAAAACCAGGGCTTTGAATATTTTCCCCCTGTGTTCAAAATTTTTAAACATGTCAAAGCTGGCACAGCCAGGAGACAGGAGAACCGTGTCACCGGATTCGGATAATCCGGCAGCGGCAGTCACAGCCTGCTCCAGACTGTTCACAGGGAGGATTGGGGCATAACCTTCCAGCTGGTTCCTGATTTTACCGGCTGTCACTCCCAGCAGGATCAGCCGCTTGACCCTTTCCTTGATTAATGGTCGCAGCCTTGCATAATCATCGCCTTTGTCAGATCCGCCCATTATGAGAATGATATTTCCAGGAATGGACTGAAGCGCCCTGGCTGTTGAATGAACTGTGGTCGACTTTGAGTCGTTGAAATAGTCCACCCCATCCAGCTTTTTTACGAATTCCAGCCGATGTTCAACTCCCTTGAAATCCTTTACCGCTTCAGTCATTTTCCCGGTGTCGGCTCCTGCCAGGAATGAAGCAGCCAGGGCGGCAGCCGTGTTTTCCAGGCTATGCTCTCCCCTGAGACTGACGTCACTGGTTTTAAGAAGCTTTTTTTCAAAACCTTTCCACCTGACCCAGATAAAGCCCTGGTTTAGGAAAACCCCCTGTTCCAGGATCCTGGAAATGCTGAAAGGAAACAGCTGTGACCGCAGCTGTCCGGCCTCCTGCATCAGTGACTCATCGTCAGCATTTATAACGGCAAATTCATTTTCAGACTGGTTGAGGAAAATCCTGAATTTTGTTTTCCTGTAGTCTGCAAAATCAGGGTATCGGTCCAGGTGGTCGGGGGCGCAGTTAAGGAGCAGGGCAATATTACAGGTGAAGTCCCTGGTTTTTTCCAATTGGAAAGAAGACAGTTCGGTGACAAAGATGGGGCTGCGCCCTTCCTGTGTCGCCTTCAGAACTGACTCGGACAAAGCCGTTCCTATATTGCCGGTCACCTCGATATCAATTCCTGAAGCAGCCAGGAGAGCTCCGGTCAGCAGGGTCGTGGTGGTTTTGCCGTTTGTTCCGGTTATGCCCAGGATTTTTCCCTCCATAAGCAGGTAAGCCAGCTCAACTTCACCGATAACCTTAATCCCGGACGAAACCGCTTCTTCTATCCACTCCTGTTGTGGAGGTATTCCGGGGCTCAAAACTACCAGATCTGAATCAAGATAGTCAGTTTTGGCTGGTTTTCCCAGGCTGATTTTGACCTGACTGCTTATCCTGGCAAGATTTTCCCGTAAATCTTCCTCTGCCCTGGTGTCAGTAACGGTAACAATGGCCCCATGTGCTTCAGCCAGCCGTGCTGCCGCCACTCCGCTTCTGGCCAGGCCGGCGACCAGGACTCTTTTTCCGTTAAGTTTACGCTTCATCAGTTGCAAGAGAATAACCTTTATTAACCTGAATAAATCAACGCAGTTTAAGTGTGGTCAGGCTGAAGAGCGCCGCAATAATTGCGGCAATCCAGAGCCTAATCACTACCTTGGATTCATCCCATCCAGACAGTTCAAAATGATGGTGCATGGGAGCCATCTTGAAAATACGCTTTCCCCTCAGCTTGAATGAGCCAACCTGCAGGATTACTGAAAGGGCTTCCATAACAAAAATACTGCCAATGAAGAAAAGCATGAATTCCTGCTTGATCAGGATTGCTACTGTTCCGATCGCGCCTCCCAGCGACATTGATCCCACATCACCCATGAAAACTTCGGCCGGATGGCAGTTATACCAGAGAAAACCCAGGGCGGCCCCGGCCATTGAACCGCAAAAAATTGCCAGTTCACTGGCGTAGACATTTTTGATAAGTCCGAGGTATTCGGCAAAGGTCGCATGTCCGGTTACATAGGTCAGGGCCGTCAGGGCAGTGGCTGCTATGACCACGAGTCCTGCTGCCAGGCCGTCCAGGCCATCCGACAGGTTTACAGCGTTGCTGCTGCTGACAAGGATTATGATCACGAAGATGATTAACGGGATGAATGTAGACACCCCGATGAAGACCAGGTCCAGATCAGGAGTAAAATTTTTGAAGAAGGGGACACTGAGCCTGGTGCTGAAAAGCCCAACTTTGCTCAGCCAGATGAGTCCCAGGGCAACTCCCAGGGAGAATACGGCCTGTATGGCAATCTTCTGCCCGGCAGTCAGGCCCAGGGAGCGCTTTTTAGCCACCTTGAAATAATCATCTATGAAGCCGATGGCCCCAAAAAAGAGGAGAGAGAGAAGGGCAATCCAGATATACCAGTTTGTCAGGTCTGCCCAAAGCAGGGTAGGGATGACAATACTCACCAGTATCAGGATTCCTCCCATGGTCGGTGTTCCTGATTTTTTCTGGTGCCCGGAAGGCCCATCTTCCCTGATCTGCTGTCCTATCTGGAATTTTTTGAGCCAGGCGATGAGAGGCGGCCCCAGCAGAAGGCAGAGCAGCAGTGCTGTTATGGAAGCATAAGCTGTTCGAAATGTAATGTAACGTACTACGTTAAATACCGAAAAGTGCCCATGAAATGAATATAAAAGGTAATAAAGCATTACTTTTCTTCCCTCAGGCGTGAAATTATTTTTTCCATTTTGACGCCTCTTGAGCCTTTGACAATAACCAGGTCGCCTTTCCGGATATATTGCCTGACCGGTTCTGATGCTTCTGCGGAACTGGCGAATGAGAAAATATTATCAGTCGGCATACCTTGGCTGGAGGCTCCACGGCTGATCATCAGGGCTTCCTCTCCCACGGTAAACAAAGCGTCAGCGCCTGACTCAGCTGCTTTCAGGCCGCAGGATTCATGCAGTTCAGCAGACTGGCTTCCCAATTCCAGCATATCTCCAAGGACCAGGACTATCCTGGTGAAACTACCGAGGCCCTTGATGGATTCAAGCAGAGAATTAAGGGCCGCCGGGTTGGAATTGTATGAATCATCCCAGATGGTAAATCCCCCGGTTTTAAAAATCTGTCCTCTTTTGCCGGGAACCTCCAAGCGGGAGGAAACAGAGGCAAGAACCGCGGCGGTCAAACCATGTTCCAGTGTAGCCGCAACGGCAGCGGCAAGATTCAGGGCTCCTGCCTTTCCGGTTGATCTGAGGATGATCGGGACTGTTTTCTTCCAGGCGGCAATGGTCAGGTTGAAACTGGTCGAGTTAATATCCCTGATTTCAAGGCCGCTGATTTTCACATCAGCAGAGTCGGAAAATCCGAACGATCTTTTTCGTCCCTTGAATCCCCCGGCCAGTCTGGACAAGAGCTCATCATCACGGTTGTAAACAAACAGTCCCTGGGGATGCAGGTTTTCCAGGATTTCGGCTTTCGCTTCCGCAATTTTATTAAGGCTCGCAAAAAACTCCAGGTGGACAGGAGCAATGTTGGTTATAACCGCCGTGTCAGGCAGACAAATCCCTGCCAGGAGCCTGATCTCACCGGGGTGGTTCATTCCGAGTTCCACGACTGAAACCCTGTGATTATTTTCCAGGCTCATCAGGCAAAGCGGAAGGCCTATGTGATTGTTGAAGTTGCCGCTGGTAGAGTGCACAGGCCCTACTTCTTCAAGCAGGCTGGCTGCATAATGCCGGGTAGTGGTTTTTCCCATGCTTCCGGTTATGCCAATGAGATGGCCGCCCCATTGGCATCGAATCTCCCGGGCCAGGTCCTGCAGCGCCCTGGTTGTGTCAGTGACTTGCAGGAAAGGGATTGTGGCATTTCCATCGAACAGGTTTTTATTCCAGATTCTGTCAGTGCGCAGGGTTGTGAATTTGCCGGAAGCCAGAGATGCGATATCAGAAAGAATCACTGCTCCGGGCGCTCCAGTAATGACTTCGGGCAGAAAACGATGCCCGTTCTGTTTCTCTCCGACAATAGCGAAGAATGCCTGTCCCGGAGTCGTTGTCCTGGAATCAATGGATACAGACGGCATCTGTTTGTTTGTGTCAGCCCCGGGATTGAGGAGCCTGGCCTTCATACACAGCATTGCCTGCCTGACTGTCATTGGGAGCATAATATCTCCTTTACAATCAGCTCTTCATTAAAAGGAATTTTCCCTGTTCCCAGTATCTGGTAATCCTCGTGGCCTTTTCCGGCCAGCAAAACCAGATCTCCGGCTTCCGCGATTTCCAAAGCCCTGGTTATGGCAGATCTCCGGTCAGTTATTACCTCCCATTCCCGGTCGCTGATATAATCAGTGATGCCCCTTGTCATATCTTCTATGATTTTTTCAGGATCTTCTGTCCTGGGATTGTCAGAAGTAATGATTGCTATGTCGGAGTTGGATACCCCGATCCTGGCCATCTCGGGCCGTTTGGATTTATCCCGGTCGCCTCCACATCCGAATACGCAGATGACCCGGCGGTCACAAACGCTTCGGGCCAGTTTCAATACATTCTTCAGTGCATCCGGGGTGTGGGCATAATCAAGGACAACTGACCAGGGCAGGTCCAGGTCAAGCCGCTGGAATCTACCCGGAACGGTTTGCAGGGACTTTATTCCATACAGGGCCTGCTCCGGAGAAATATCCTGAGCCAGGGCGGCCCCGAAAGCGGCCATGATATTGTAAATGTTGTGTTTGCCGCAGAGTGTGCTCTCAACTGCGTGCCGCCCCCAAGGCGTTTCCAACTGCATTGAAATGCCTTTAATACCTGAATCAATGGAAGACGGGAAGATGTCAGCACTGGAAGTCAGACCGTAAGTGAACACACTGACCGGGATTATTCCGGCCAGGCGTTCGCCGAAGGGATCGTCCCGGTTCACTACCGCGTTTTGCAGCCCCTGGTTATATGAAGGTTCAAAGAGCAGGCTCTTTACCGAAAAGTATTCCTCCATGGTTTTGTGGAAATCCAGGTGATCAGTTGTAAGGTTGGTGAATACAGCTGTTGGGAAAAGCATGCCGTAAACCCGGTCAAATGCCAGGGCGTGGGAAGATACTTCCATTACCCCGTGCTGTATGCCCATTTTTATTGCCCGCTCCAGGAGCAGGTGAAGGTCTATTGATTCGGGGGTGGTAAGGCCGGCTTCCTCCCGCAGGGAGCCGAGTGATGTTTTCACTGTTCCCAGAAGCAGGGAAGGACTCTTCCTGGAAAAAATATTGTCCAGGATATGGGCGACGGTTGTTTTTCCATTGGTGCCGGTTATTCCGGTGAGCCTGATCCTGCGGGAAGGGTATCCCAACAGGTGGTCAGAACAGGATGCCATCACCTTTCGGATTGATTTTACCTGGATCCATGGTATCGGGATTTTGCTTGGCTCCGGCTCTTCGGACACTACAGCTGAAGCGCCTTTTCTGATTGCTTCTGGAATAAATATAGAGCCGTCTGAAACCAGGCCCTTTATGGCAAAAAAAAGTGCACCTTCTGAGACTTTTCGAGAATCACAGGCCACAGAAGTGATATCAGGGTCCCCTGAAGCAGAATGGATTATCCATTCCTTGGGCAAAGGTTGCAAAAGCTGTGTCAGGTTCATAATCTATTCCAGGGCTTCTTCCAGTAATATTCATTTCGGCTATGGGTTAAGACGTAGTGAAAAAAACTTCACATACCATGTCTTTGTGAAGCCTGGTGCCGGGTTCAGGCCTCTGTGCCACTATCTTTCCACTGCCCTTGAAACTAAGCTTCAGGTCCATGCTGGAGCAGGTGACTGCTGCCTCCCGCAGGGAGAGGCCAATCAGATTGGGAACAGTCTGGCCTGAGTACGGCTGGAGTGCCGAATCTGTACCTCCTCCGGCCATCGCGACTGTTTCTTCAACTGGAGCCGATGGCTCTTCAAAAATTTCAGGATCGGTTTCAGCAGCGGCCATCTCCAGGTTCCGGTTCATGCCGGGCAGTATATCTTTGGGTACATCAAGGAATAACAGGGAGTTTTCCATGATTTCCTTAAAAGCCGGAGCCGCTACAAGTCCTCCGTAAATATGGCCTTTGGGTTCATTGATGACCACCAGGGTAATCAGGCGCGGGTTGTCCACAGGGGCAAAACCAATGAATGAAGCGTAGTATTTTCTGTTTGAATAAGAGCCATCGACAAATTTTTGTGCTGTTCCGGTTTTCCCTCCGGCTGACCATCCATTGAGCTGGGCTTTGGTCCCGGTACCATCAAGGACTACGTTTTCCAGCGCTTTCCGCATTGACCGGCTGGTTTCCGGCTTAAGGATACTTATCCTCTCGATTTCCGTTTCCTCTTCCAGGTTGCCCTGGGGTGTGAATATTCTTTTGATAATGTGGGGTTTCACCAGGTAGCCATTATTGATTACCGATGCTACAGCCCTGACCAGCTGCAGGGGAGTCACTGAAAGTTCCTGCCCGATAGAAATGGCACAGGGAGAAAGAAGTGACCACTGGGTATCAGGCCTGACCAGGCCCACGGCTTCTCCGGGCAGTTCTATTCCGCTCTTTTCACCGAACCCGAAGGATTTCACATAATTGTAAAGAGTTTTTTCGCTCAGCCTTTTCCCCATTTTCACACTGCCGATGTTACTGGATTTAATCAGCACTCCGGAAAAGGTTAGAGTTCCGTAATCATGATAAGTAGCCTCCCTGTATACTTTTCTGCCGCACACAGCCTGGCCGATTGAACAGTCAATTTCTTCATCCAGGGTCGACTTTCCTTCATTAAGAACTGCTGCCAGGGTAAGGATTTTAAAAGTGCTTCCCGGCTCATAGGCATCGATAATGGCACGGTTTCGCTGGGCCAGCAGATCAGCTTTTCCAGGCTCGTTTGGATCAAAGGACGGGTAGGAGGCCATTGCCAGGATTTCTCCGGTGTTAGGGTCCATGACTATGGCGGAACCGTCCAGGGCATTGTTTTCTTCGATGGCTTTCTTAAGCGCCTTTTCAGCATAATACTGGATGGTGCGGTCAATAGTCAGGACCAGGCTGTGCCCCGCGATATTGTCCGGTTCCGGCTCTCTCCAGACACTTCTCCTTCGGCGGTCGACCTTTAACGCCAACTTGGCGCTGTTGCCCTTCAGCATAGAATCAAATCTGTATTCCACTCCTCCCTGTCCGTTTTCATCAATGTCTACCAGGCCCAGTAACTGGCAGGCCAGGTTTCCGAAGGGATAGATCCTGGATTTTTCGGGAACGGAGATTATCCCGGGAATTTTGGATTCCCTGATGAGCCCGGATTCGGCTGGGGACAGGTCTCTCTTAATGAAGACAAAAGGTTTTTCAATGGACAGCCGCTCCATGACAACAGATTCGGGAAGATCGGTGATGGCGGAGATTTTTTCAGAAACCTCAGCAATGTTCTCAACCTTGTCCCGCTGCGCTGCCAGTGACTCGACATCTATGGTTGCGGCAAGAGGCTCCAGATTGCGGTCCAGGATTTCTCCTCTCCTCGCATGCATCAGAGCATATCCGGTCTGCTGGTAGGATGCCCTAGCGCTGTACTCCTCCCCTTTGAATCCCTGGATATAAATGAGCCTAAGACAGATACAGGTACTCCAAAGAAAAAAGAACGCTATCAGCAATAACAGTCTATTCTTGAAGTTGCCCTTTCTGTCAAAGATTCTGTCCAGGTCTATCATTCCATCCATTCTCCGTTGCTCTTAATGAGATCAGCGTACAGGTTGGACGATCTATATGCGGTGGAATCATCGATCACCAGAATGCCTTCAGTATTTGCACTGGTAAAACCCATCGCTAAAGCGGTGGCCTCAATTTCCTGGGGAGACAGTAGCTGGCTGTATTCCACCTGGAGGTTGGTTGTATTCTCTCTCAGTTCAGAAATCTCTTTTTGAATCTCGCAGATTTCCTTTTCCATGTCGAATATCAGGTTATTTATATAAGAATAGAAGAGGAAGGGAAGAATCAGCAGCGACACCAGCACGATAAGCCTGAAAAGCTGATGGGCAGTAAGTTTTTGTTTGGGACTGTTCAGAAAATCCTGGGTATGAAGATCCATCATCATCTGACTTCTCCTCCGGTTCCGGATTGAATGAGACGTTTGGCAGCGCGCAGCTTGGCACTTCGTGCCGCCGGGTTGCTTCTGACTTCATCTTCATCCGGAATAATCGGTTTCTTGGTTAGAATCTCTATTCGCTTGATCCTGTGACACGTACACATGTCAGCCGGCTTAAAGCAGATGCATCTTCCTGCCTCAAGCTGGAATCGTTTTTTAATAATCCTGTCTTCCAGGCTGTGGAAAGTTATAAACAGCAGTCTTCCACCATCAGCCAGCCGGTCAATGGCGGTTGAACAGAATGTCTCCAGGCCTTCCAACTCACGATTGACTGCTATCCTCAGGGCCTGGAATGTCTGGGTCGCGGGATGAATCCTCTGCTTGTAGGCCGGAAGTTTTGGTTTTGCCCGTTCTACCAGCTGTGCCAGTTCAGAGGTTGAACTGATTTTTTTGCTTCGGCGATGTTCAACTATCGCTTCTGAAATACGCCGGGCAAAACGCTCCTCACCGTATTCCTTGAGTATGGATTCCAGTTCCTTTACTGAAAGCCCGTTGACAAGATCAGCTGCTGAAAGGGGTTCGCTTTGGTCCATGCGCATGTCCAGCGGTCCATCATTCATAATGCTGAAGCCCCGGTCAGCTGTGGTTAACTGGTATCTTGAAATTCCCAGATCAACAAGGATACCGTCCAGGATTTCAATCTTCCATTGGTCCAGGATTGAGGGAAGATTTTTAAAATTGGATTGGACAAACTTAATCCTGTCTCCAAAAGCGGACAGACGGGTTTGGGCCCTTTGCAGCGCGGAAGTGTCCCGGTCGCAGGCTATAAGCAGTCCGCCTTTTAAGCGTTCGGCAATTTCTGCTGTGTGTCCGCCGTCTCCCGCGGTAAGGTCCGCATAGGAGCATCCAGGACGGATATCAAGAAGCTCCATCACAGGGTCCATCAATACAGGTATATGCATGTTCTCCACTGTGAAGACCCTCTCAGTAATTAGATTCCGTACGCTGCCAGTATTGAGGAATCATCCTCAGTAATCGGGATAGCTTCCAGCTTCCTGGTTATATCAGTCTCTTTCCATACTTCCAAGTAGGTAGGCCGCCCGATTACGGTCACTTCACAGTCAGCCTCTCCATCTGGAAACATACTGTTTTTCAGCCGCGCGGAAATTGAGACCCTCCCCTGTTTATCCAGGTTTGTTTCCAGCCCGAAAACAGAGGTGAATGTCTGAAACTTTGTTATCGCAGTTGATGTCCTGGTATGGACATCCTGCTTCTCAGGAGAAATTACGGAGGATGAGTTGGTCATCTCAAGAAGCTTTTCTTCAACTTTGATCCAGTTTTCCAGAGGGTAAACCCTTATCGATTTTCCATCAGTGCTGGTGATGAAAACCTTGGCGCCGTGTTCCCCGGCGAAAAGCTTACGGTAAGTGCTGGGTATCTTGAGCCTTCCCTGGCTATCCAGCCTTGCCTGTGCACTTCCTCTGAAAACCACTTAATAATCCCTTCCGCAACAGCGCAAATTGATCAATTAGACCATTTTGTTCCTAATTTATCCTAAACTAGTAGAATCCTAACCTAATTAGTCCTAAATAGCAATAAAAATATCCTCTTATATTTGATTTTTTTATGTCCTGTTTCTGGTAGGCTAATAAGAACGGAGCCCGGCTTGTTCTGGTATAAGTGACAGTAAAGAAGAAATATTTAGTATTAACAGTTAGTTAACTCCAGTTTTTGTTCTTTGCAAATCGAAAAATATCCAGAGATGAACCAGGAACCCGGTATCGTGTAGGAAAGGAAATTCAAGTGAGAAAAGTTTTTAATTTGAGAGGTTTATTGATGTTGCTGCTGACCGGGGTATTCCTGGCTGCGGCTGGAATGGCTCAACCGGCCGTTGAGCTGAGACCGGACCAGGATAAAGATTTAATAGAGGTCTGGATAGATGGCGAATTGTTCACAAGTTACAGGTATGGCGAGGAATTCACCCGGAAGCCGGTTTTTTATCCGGTTCTTGCCCCGAATGGGGTCATGGTCAACCGGGAGCTGCCCCAAGTCAGGCCTGAAGTAGCAGAGAAGCAGGACCATCCCCATCATGAATCCCTTTTCCTGGGATACGGTAATGTTGACAGTTATGATTTTTGGAGCAACCTGAATGGGGAGAAAATCAAGCACAGGGCTGTACTGGACCAGAAAAGCGGAGACCTGGGATTACTGGAGATCCTGCTTGACTGGAATGAACCGGGAGGTCGTACCATGGTCAGGGAAATCCGCCGAGTTGCATTCGGAGGTTCCGAAGACGTCCGCTGGATGGATCATGACATTAGCCTGACAGCTGTTGACCATGACCGGATTTTCATGGATACCAAAGAGGGTATGTTCGCCATCCGCCTCGCTGATGAACTCAGGGAAAGCGATGGAAGCGGACGTTATATCAATGCCTATGGCTGGGAAACCGACGACAACATCTGGGGAAAGAGGTGCCCATGGGTTGCTATCCGCGGAACGGTTAAGGGGAAGGATGTGACTGTAGCGATCTTTGATCATCCTTCAACTGAAAATTATCCATCATACTGGCATGCTCGCGATTATGGGCTTTTTGCAGTCAACCCGTTTGGCCGCAAGGATTTCGTGAAAGAGTCAACCCCCCTGGCAAAGAAGCTGGAAGCCAATGAAAGCTTTCATTTCCGCTACCGGCTGCTGGTCTACAGCGGACAAGTTTCCAAGGAGCGCCTCGACCAGGATTACTGGGACTATGTGAAATAGTTGCGGGTTGCAGGTTGCAAGTAGCAGGTGGCAGGTGGCATAACGTTGGGTCCTGACTATATCTGTGATGTTTTTACCTGCTACCTGTCACTTTCCAGCATTATAAAGCTGCATTTTTTTTGGGAGGTATCAAAAATCGCCAGGGACGAGGTGCCGTTGAGGCCCATTATCTCTCCGGGATTCAGAAGGATGGTATTGCCGAGTTTTTTTTTGGCCCGGGTGTGGTCATGGCCGTAACAGACCAGGTCATAATCAGCTGAATCGGCAACGGATTCGGCTATGCCGGGATAGTGGGTTACAAATATCCGTACGCCGTCCAGTTCCAGGCGGGCGTATTCCCCGCAGAGCTTTATGCTTTCAAATGCTTCCGCGTTAGAGGTGATCATCTGCCTGTCACCGTCATTGTTTCCCCATACGATATAAACAGGTCTTTTCCCGGCCCATTCGCCCAGCTGTTTTATTACAAAAGGTGAACAGAGGTCTCCACAGTGGATCAGGGCGTCAGCCTCATTGACCTTGGCAAGAGCCTGTTCCAGTTTCCAGATATTGTCATGTGAATCGGACATGATCGCTATTTTCATAGGTTCCTCTATCCACCGTTAACTGTCAGCAACTGATGGCCTCGGGGTTCCGGTAATACCAGGAATTACCCTCTCTCCTTACCGCATTAACTGGTGGAGGGTGCGTGAAGGTTTCTGTTACAACTAATTATGAAGGATTTCCCTGATTTGATTCCCGAATTTCACCATTGAAATGCTTTTGAATGGCCGCTTCAAATCCCGACTGTTCAGTTTCTGGAACCGGAAGCGCGGGCCTGCTGCCTTGCACCGCTCTGATGCTGAGACAGTTTCATCCTCACAATCCGTTTATTTTGTCGGCGTAATTTTCAAGCAGCCTGATTGTTTCTTCCAGGCATTTTTCAGCAGGAATGACTTCCATTTTTTTATCCGCCCTGGTGAATATTTCAACGCTGCCCTCATCCAGTTTTTTCCCGACAGTAATCCTGACCGGGATTCCTATAAGTTCGGCGTCCTTGAATTTAACTCCCGGCCGTTCCTCCCTGTCATCCAGGATTGTGTCAATTCCTCGATTCCTGAGCTCCAGGTAAAGCTTTTCGGCGAATTCCATATGTGCCGGGTTGTCGGGCCGGATCAGCGTGATCACGGCCTCAAAGGGCGCAATCGAGCGAGGCAGGATCATTCCGTTTTCATCATTGTACAGTTCAACCGCAGAGGCCAGGATCCGGTCTACTCCGATTCCATAACTCCCCATTACAACCGGGATTTCCTTTCCGTTGTGGTCCAGGACAGTGGCCCCCATTGATTGACTGTATTTGGTGCCCAGTTTAAAGATATGGCCGATTTCAATAGTCTTGAAAATTTCCAGGGAAGAACCACATTTAATGCAGCTTTCCCCAGCCTGGATTTCCCTTAGATCAGTGAATTCAGCAGTAAAATCCCGGCCCGGAGTTACATTCTCAAGGTGGTAATCATTCCGGTTGGCTCCGCAGACCATATTTCTCCTGCCCTGCAGGGAATTGTCTGCCAGGATGGAAAGGTTGCTGACTCCAAGCGGGCCCAGACTTCCCGGATCAGCACCGAATAAATCCCGGATCTCCAGGTCGGTAGCGGGCCTGAGGTTCTCAGATCCAACCGCACCGGCCAGCTTCATTTCACATAACTGGTGGTCACCCCTGAGCAGCAGAAGCCATGCCTTGCTTTCCACGATGTAGACCAGGGACTTAATAAGATTTTCAGGTACAGTATTAAGATAGGCGGTCACTTCCTCAATGGTTTTCTGCCCGGGAGTATGGACTTCAGCAGGTTTCAAATCACCTTCCGGGTCTTCAACCGGATCCAGTTTAGAGTCAGCCCTTTCCAGGTTTGCCGCGTATCCGCATTTATGGCAGTTGACTACCCAGTCTTCACCCGCGTCACTCTGAACCATGAATTCCTGGGATTCACTGCCTCCCATTGATCCGGAAACCGCCTGTACGGCGGTGTATTTTAATCCGCACCGGTCAAAAATTTTCCTGTAAACCTGGTCGTGCAGGTCAAAGCTGCGGTCAAGGCCCGCCTTGTCGATATCAAAACTGTATGAATCTTTCATGGTGAACTGCCTGACTCTCAGCAGCCCTGATTTTGGCCTTGGTTCATCCCGGAATTTAAGCTGGATCTGGTACCAGATCTGGGGAAGGTCCCGGTATGATCGCAATCCGTCTTTGGCGATAGAAGTGAAAACTTCCTCGTGGGTCATACCCAGGCAGAGATCTCTTCCCGCCCTGTCTTTAATCCGGAACATGTTGGCACCCATCACATCCCAGCGGCCTGATGCCTTCCATACATCATCAGGGTTAAGAGCCGGCAGGTAAAACTCCTGGCCTCCGGCAGCGTCCATTTCCTCCCGGATGATATTTTCAATTTTCAGCAGGGAGCGCCTGGCTAGAGGCAGCAGGGAATAAATTCCTGCGCCAAGCTGCCTGATGTAACCTGCTCTCAGCAGGAGTTTGTGGGAAATGACTTCCGCGTCAGCGGGAACGTCACGTAGGGTTGGAATAAAAAGTTGGGACCAGCGCATCTAATTTTCTTCTTCCTAATACTGATTGACCACTTTCGGTGAAGTCAGTTAACATTCAACATGAAAAATATATAAAACCGATAAAATCTCAAAACAGAATTAAAGTATAAGGTTATTAATCAGTAGCCGGGGTACAATTAAAAGTACCGATAATGGAATCCGGCTGATCCAGTCGGTCTAATTCGTATAATCAGGCAGACAGAATAATAACAGAAGTAAAAGGATAGCAATATGTACAGTTCCCTGCAAGAAGTCGATCCACAGGTAGCCTTATCTCTTGCCAGCGAGGTGAAAAGGCAGGACGGAACCCTGGAGCTGATAGCTTCAGAAAATTTCGTAAGCAAAGCAGTTCTGGAGGCCGTAGGTTCCGTGTTCACTAACAAGTACGCGGAAGGCTATCCGGGACGCCGTTACTATGGAGGATGCGAATTTGCCGATGAAGTGGAGACCCTGGCTATCGAAAGAGCCAAAAAGCTTTTCGGCGCTGAACATGTGAATGTCCAACCCCATTCGGGCAGCCAGGCCAATATAGCCTCTTACCTTGCTTTACTGGAACCGGGCGATAAGATCCTGGGTATGAATCTTTCCCACGGAGGGCATCTTACCCATGGCCATCCTCTTAATTTTTCCGGCCGGTTTTTCGAGATAGTTCCTTACGGGGTGGATAAGGTTTCTGAAACAATCGATTATGATTCCCTGGCTGAACTGGCTGAAAAGGAAAAACCCAGGCTTATTGTGGCTGGCGCCAGTGCCTACAGCCGCATCATCGATTTCAAGAGGCTGGGAGAAATAGCCAGGGCCACCGGATCCTACTTGATGGTTGATATTGCGCATATCGCCGGAATGGTTGCCGCCGGGCTGCATCCCAGCCCGGTACCCTATGCTGACGTGGTAACTACTACCACCCATAAAACATTGCGCGGACCCAGGGGTGGAATGATCATGTGCAGGGAAGAGCATAAAAAAATGATCAACCGCAACGTATTTCCCGGAACCCAGGGCGGCCCGCTGGTTCATGTAATAGCTGGAAAGGCTGTCTGTTTCCAGGAAGCCCTGGGAAAAGGCTTCCGCGAATACCAGGCCCAGGTAATTAAGAATGCTTCCGCGCTTTCTGACACTCTCAAAGGAAAGGGTTTCCGCATTGTTTCAGGCGGCACGGACAACCACCTCTTTCTCCTGGATGTGTTTTCAAAGGGGCTGACTGGCAAAGACGCTGAAAAGAGACTGGAAGAAGCGGGTTTAACTGTAAATAAAAATACCATTCCGTATGACCAGCATCCTCCCATGGTGACAAGTGGGATCAGAATTGGAACTCCTGCTGTTACTACCAGGGGAATGAAGGAACCGGAAATGGAGCTGATCGGCAACCTGATTGCCGAGACTCTTTCCAGCCTTGATTCTGAAGAGGTGATTGCGGGAGTCAGGGCAAAGGTTAAGTCCCTTACTACCCGATTTCCGCTTTATGCTGACCTGGTGACAAAAAGTTGAACATGATCAGGGGAGATTTCCCCTGGTCTGCCTGGAACCATTTGCAGAGAGGTTACGGACTGCGTGCAATCCGGGTCCGGTCCCATCCTGCCAGTGAGCCATCCTTATGTTGATTGAACTGGAAGACATTTTCGGCCCCGGGGGTGTCCTGGCTCAGCATCTGGACCAGTACGAGTTCAGGCCTTCCCAGCTGGAGATGGCCAGATCTGTATTGAGGTCCATAAATGACAGGGAACATTTATGCGCTGAAGCAGGCACCGGTACCGGCAAAACCCTGGCTTACCTGATTCCAGCCATGGCCTCGGAGGGCAGAGTGGTGGTTTCTACCGCTACCCGCAACCTCCAGGAACAGTTGATCTCGAAAGATATTCCACTTATCAGGGAGACTCTCCTGCCATCTCTTAAGGCGGTCTGCATGAAGGGGAGGCCCAATTACCTGTGCCTCCTCAGGCTGGAAAAGGCCTCCAGTCAAGGGATTCTGTTCCCCGCTGATGCTTCGGGCGGGGACCTTGTCCGAATAAAAGAGTGGTCAATACAGACTGAGACCGGAGACCGGGCTGAACTGGAATGGCTTTCGGATTCCAGTGAACTGTGGGACTCGCTGGATGCCAGAAGCGAAGTCTGCCTGGGTTCAAGATGTCCGCACTTTGAAGATTGTTTTATAACCAGATTGCGGCAGCAGGCTTTTGCCGCTGAAATACTTATTGTGAACCACGCCCTGTTTTTTACTAACCTCCGCATGTCTAGTGAAGAATCAGGGGGAATTCTGCCGGGATATTCGGTGGCAGTGCTGGATGAAGCCCACGAGGTGGAGGACATTGCTTCCGGTCTATTCGGGCAGCGGATTTCCACCTACCAGCTGGAACAACTGGCCCGGGAAGTTCTGGCAATTTCACCTCCGGGTTCAGACCTGGTCAAAATGGGAGAAAGGCTTGCCTCTTCCAGCTACAGTCTTTGCAAGGCACTGCCCGCGGCAGCTGGCAGGTTTTCCCTTAATCTGTTCCAGGACAAGGACCGGTCTGTCTCAGATTTGAGGAGAGTGCTGGCGGGAGAGTTTGACGCATTGGGAACCAACCTGATGGAAATCTATCATTGCCTCGAAGCTCGGATTGAGGAAAGCACGGATCACGAGCTCCTGGTCAAGAGAGTCGACAGTCTCCTCGGTGTCATGGATGAGATCCTTAATACAGATGATGAGGACTCAATCTACTGGGTGGAGCAGGGTAGGAGGGGAATAAGCCTTAACCTGACCCCAGTTAATGTTGCTCCCATGCTGAGGTCCAGACTTTTTGAAGAAACCGATACTGTCATCCTCACCTCCGCGACTATTAAAACCGGGGGAAGTTTTGATTTCCTCCGCAGCAGGCTGGGACTGGATGGGGCACTGGAAGTAGATCTCCCCGGAGAGTTTGATTATGCTTCCCAGGCGCGGCTGTTTGTCCCCAGGGATTTGCCTGATTCCGGGGGAGAGGAGATTATTACCCGGCAGATTGAATACATAAATCGGATTCTGCGGATAACAGAGGGCCATGCTTTTCTTCTTTTCACCAGTTTCCGCCAAATGAAAAGGGTGTATGAAATACTGCGTGATGAGGGTAGATACCCCCTGTTGCTTCAGGGAGCAAAACCGAAGTCAACGATTCTGGACAGTTTCAGGAAAACCCGGAACTGTGTTTTGTGTGCCACCAACAGCTTCTGGCAGGGTGTGGACGTGAGGGGCAGCGCCTTAAGGACCGTAATAATCGATAAACTCCCTTTCCAGGTTCCCACGGACCCGGTGGTTTCCGCCAGGTTCAGGCAGATGAAAATGAAGGGGGAGGATCCTTTTCGGAGTTATTCCATCCCTACAGCTGTAATATCACTGCGCCAGGGATTGGGGCGCCTGGTACGCTCCAGGGAAGACCGTGGTATCATGGCGGTTCTTGACTCCCGTATCTGGAATAAGTGGTACGGAAAATATTTTTTGGAAAGCCTGAACAATATCCCTGTTACTGATGACATGTATGACCTAGAAAGATTCTGGGATAATCAGGAAAACGGATTTCAAAAACAAAATGAGTTCAAGTGCCCGACGTTACCCTGAGACCATAATAATTGACAATACCAGGGTTACCGTTGTGATTTCCGTTTTTAACAGGGAAAGGGCTTAAGCCGGGGCAGATATGTCCTAAAAAAACTTTACCGAAATGATCTCTTTAGTTACAATTAAGAATCTATAATTACACGAGAGTTAAATTTAAGTGAATTTAGATCAAATGTTCCGAGAATAATAAATAGATAAATCAATAAAATACTTGGAAAGGTCTTTCAGGGGGCGTGAACATGAAATCAAAGTTTATATTTTCATTATTAGTTGTTGTTTTTGTTCTGACATTAATGCCAGCACAGGAGCTGTTCGCCCAGACCGGATACATCTGGGGAAGAGTAATTGACGTAGACGGAAACCCGATCCAGGGGGTGACGGTTCGTTTCCAGTCTCTCAAATCAAACCGCAAGTATACCCTTGAAACCGATAAAAATGGATCTTATCAGCATGCGGGGGTTTACTCCATCGACACTTACAGGGTAGTAGTGGAAAAAGATGGATATGTGAATGATGTCAAAGAAGGCATCAAACCTGGTGGCAGTGGCGATGCTGCATGCCGTGCCGATTTCATCATGAAAAAGGGTAAGAAACGCAGGCTGGCTTATGAGATGACAGATGAAGAGCTGGCAAAAGCCAAGGAAAGTCAGGCTGAGCAGAAGAAAAAGGCAGCTGAGCTGGAAGCTGTCCGCGGCAGCTTTGAAGAAGCTATCGCTTTATACAATTCCGGACAGTATGACCAGGCAATTGAAGGCTTCAAGAAGGTCCTGGCTGTGGACAAGGAACAACCCAGTGTTTGGGGAAACCTGGCTGCTGCTTATGCCAAGCTGGAAAAGTATGACCTGGCCCTGGAAAACTACCAGACCGCTGTATCAATGGAACCTGAGAATTCTGCTTATTACCAGAACATGGGTTCGATCTATGCCGCCCAGGGCAATGATGAAAAAGCCCGGGAATTGTATGAGAAAGCAGCTTCCCTGGCTGTAAATCTGAGCCCCAAGGATGCCGCGACCAATTATTACAACATGGGCGTAACCTATATTAATGCGGGAAAAAATGCGGAAGCTAAAGAAGCCCTGCAAAAGGCGATCGAAATTGATCCTACCCATGGCGAGTCTCACTACCAGATGGGCGTAGTGCTCCTGGGAGAAGGGGATATGGAAGGAGCCATTAAGATCTGGAAGAAATATCTTGAGGTATCTCCGAATGGACCTAATGCTGCTACTGCCCAGGAATTGATCAAAAGCCTTAGCGGAAATTAGCTGACAGCTGACCCTCACAGAGGGTGTTTACTGAAGTCGAAGACCGGGAATCTCCCGGCTCACAATTCAGGGCGCAGAGAGCGGGGATCACCGAAATTCCCGGCTCTCTGCGCCTTTACTGTTTTCAGGTCCGGCTTAAACGGGAAAGGTTTGGAATCAGGACAGGTTATATGAGTATGAATCGCCAGATTGTTACGATTGGAATAGCAGGAATCATAATCGGGATTATCCTGGGTTTCTTTTCAGCCCGCATTATTTACGAACCGCGATCGGATGAAATCCAGGAGATGGCGGAAAGCCTCCCCGGGGACCATCCAGGAGCTGAGGTCATGGAGAAAGTCCATAAACTTACCCTCCAGGCAGAGGAAGAACCCGAGAATATTGAGGTGAGGGTGGAACTGGGCAATACTTTTTACGATATGGGTCGCTATGACGTTTCAGTTCGCTGGTACCGAGAGGTCCTTGACCTGGATCCTAACCGGGCCCTGGTATCTACCGACCTTGGGACATCTCTCCTGTTCCTGGGGCGAACCGAGGAAGCAATTGCCCAGTACAGGCATTCACTTGAAATTGATCCCGGTCATCCGCAGACAATGCAGAACCTGGGGGTGGCTTACTATTCGCTGGAAAAGTACCAGGAAGCAATCGATATCTGGGAGCGGCTGTTGGTTGAGAATCCGGATTATGACGACGCCGGGAAAATAAAAGAACAGATAGCAGCGGCGGAAGAAAAAATCAACAGCCGGGAGGAGAATTCCAGGTGATAACCAATTTATTGCGTTTTATATTTTTAATAATAGTCTTTTTCTTCGTGAAAAAACTGTTGTTTTCAGTTTTCAGTATTGGTAAAAACTCACGGCCGAAGGTACCCCGGGATTCTGAACGGAATAATCCGTTGACCAAAAGAGATCAGGTGGAAAAGGATCCGGTATGTGGAATGTTTGTGGCCCGGGAGGCCGCAGTAGTGCTGAAGGCTGATGAAGGCGACCGTTATTTCTGTTCAGAAGAATGCAGGGATAAGTTTCTGGAACAGTCAAAATCCTGATTTTTGTCGGAAAAATATTGCTCATTGTTCAACCTGATGGGATGATGTCAGTAATTGATAGTTGTGCCCGCCAGCACAGCCGCAGAGATTCAGTGGGGAAAAGAATTGAGAATTGGAATATTCGCGAAATTTACCAGGAACAATTTTAAAGATGAAATGTCGGGGATTCTATCCTGGCTGCAGAATCGTGGTGTTGAATGCCTGGTAGATGAAAGAATCGTAAAACCCTTTGAACTGACCGGAGTAACCGGGATGCCGGCTGACACGATACCTGAAAAAGCCGATTTGGCTTTCGTGTTCGGCGGGGACGGCAGCATGCTATCCACCGCGAGAACCATAGGTGCTACCAAATGCCCGATTCTCGGCATAAATCTGGGCAGCCTGGGTTTCCTGACAGAAGTTCCGGCAGAGCGGGATCAGGTTTACAAGGCAATGGAAGCCGTCCTGGACGGCAGATATGATCTGGAAGAGAGATGCCTTCTTAAAGCCAGTTTTACTGACCGCGAGGGCCAGGATCATGTGTATTATGCCCTGAATGAAATTGTCGTCAGCAGGGCGGCTCTTTCCCGGGTGATTACTATAGATACCTGCATGGATGATGATTTCATTGCGGAGTTCGTGGCTGATGGAGTAATTATCGCAACTCCCACCGGATCCACTGCCTACTCCCTTTCCGCTGGAGGCCCTATTGTGCACCCGGCCATGGAGGCTTTCCTGGTTACACCTATTTGTCCCCATACGCTTACCAATCGTCCTCTGATAGTTCCGACTGGCAGGTCCCTCCGGGTTACCCTTCGCTCCGGGGAGGATGTGAGGCTCAGTATCGACGGCCAGATCGGGGTTGACATTTTCCCGGGGGAAGAAATCGTATGTGAGCAGGCTCCCTTCAAGATCCAGCTGATCCGCTGGGGAGGCCATGGCTTTTTTGAAGTGCTCCGCCAGAAGCTGAAGTGGTCGGAACGTTTTAACAACAACGGGGAATAAACCGCCTGGAGAGGGAAATCCGAAGCCCATTCCTCTTCATATAAGGTGTGATTTAGCTTTGATTAATCAAAAAAAGCGTTACCTGTTTACTGATTGATCCCTGACCCGTTCTACCTTGAATCTCAAACCTTTAATCTTGAACTGCCTGGCTCAGCTACCGGTTTTTATGTATTTCAGGAAGCTGAAATCGTAAGGATTTTTTTCGTTCTTTTTAAAGTCTTCCCTGCTGACAAGATTCCATTCCGATGCCGGAAATTCCGGGAAGAAAGTATCCCCCGCAAATTGCTGGTGGACCAGGGTCAGGTACATGGTGTCAACAATACCCTGAGCAAGGGCCAGGGAGTATATTTCGGCGCCCCCGGCAATGAAGGTTTCCGGTTCATTTTCTACCTGCCTGATGGCAGCCTCAAAGGAGTGGACAACCTCGGCATTTTCACAACAGAGGTGCCGGTCGCGCGTTAAAACAATTATTCTCCTGCCCGCCAGGAATTTTTCCAGTGATTCATATGTCTTTCTTCCCATAATAAGGGAATGTCCCATGGTTTTCTCCTTGAAAAACCTGAGGTCAGCCGGAAGGCGCCAGGGGAGGCTGTTATTCAGGCCGATTACCCTGTTTTGAGACATGGCCGCGATTATTGAGAGACTCATACTGCTATTGGTGCCTTTATGTGGGGGTGAGGGTTATAGTCGGTTAATTCAAAATCTTCATATTCATAACTGAATATGTCCCTGACATTCGGATTGATTTTCATTACAGGCAGCGTCCGTGGTTCTCTTGTCAACTGGATTCGGGCCTGCTCGAGGTGGTTCAGGTAAAGGTGGGCATCTCCGAAGGTGTGAATGAATTCTCCGGGCTGCAGTCCGCAAACCTGGGCGATCATCATGGTCAGCAAGGAATAGGAGGCAATATTGAAGGGCACGCCAATGAATACGTCCGCACTCCGCTGATAGAGCTGGCAGGAGAGCCGGTTGTCTGCCACGTAGAACTGGAAAAGGGTGTGGCAGGGGGGAAGCTTCATCTTGTCGACATCCGCGACATTCCAGGCGCAGACTATCATCCGCCTCGAATCCGGATTGTTTTTTATCAAATCTATGAGTTTGGATATCTGGTCGATTTTCCCTCCGTCAGCAGCTGGCCAGGATCTCCACTGGTGTCCATAAACGGGACCCAGATCACCATTTTCATCTGCCCATTCATTCCAGATTCTGACTCCATTGTCATTGAGGTACTTAATATTAGTGTCCCCGGCCAGGAACCAGAGAAGTTCATATATGATCGATCGAAGGTGCAGTTTTTTGGTTGTCAGAATGGGGAATCCAGCAGAAAGGCTGTAGCGTGCCTGATATCCGAAAATGCTGAGAGTTCCCGTGCCGGTCCGGTCCTCCTTCCGGATGCCATTTGTAATGATGTTATCAAGGAGATCCAAATAATTCTGCATAATATTCTCTGTTTACCCAGCTGAATAGGACAAGTCTTTCCCTTATTCCGGGAATCGGGCCGCTCCGGGCTGAAGAGCTGCTTTAAAACCCCGGATTATGTCCGTTTTTTCGACACTTTCTATTATTTTACCTCTTTCTGTTATTATCGATATAATACATCTGGGGTCTGAGAACCGGGCTGACAACAGATGATGAATTAGAGGACATAAGTCACAATTTTTTTCAGGGGATAGTCATGATGAGTGAGGCAAAAACAAGATTAGTAGTAATTGGAGCCGGACCTGGCGGATACACAGCGGCCTTCCATGCCGCGCAGCTTGGGCTGGAAGTGACCATGATTGATACCAGGGCGAATCCCGGAGGTGTGTGCCTGAATGTGGGATGCATTCCTTCCAAGGCATTGCTCCATGCCGCAGCGGTAATTACTGAATCCCGCCATGCTGTTGAATTCGGCCTGAACTTTGGAGAACCTGAGCTGGATGTGAAAAAACTGAGGGCCTGGAAGGAACAGATTGTCAGCCAGCTCACCGGAGGACTCGGACAACTGGCAAAAAAACACAAGGTGCGTTTTATCCAGGGGCTAGCTGAATTTAATAGCGCCAGTTCCCTGAGCGTGAAAACTGCCAGCGGAAATGAAGAGTTGGATTTCGATTACGCTATTGTGGCTACCGGATCTGTACCGGCAAAAATTCCGGGCATAACCCTGGAGAGTGATAGGGTGGTGGATTCAACCGGCGCCCTGGAGATACCTGATATCCCGAATTCCCTGTTAGTGGTGGGAGGCGGTTATATCGGACTGGAACTTGGTTCCGTATATTCAGCTCTCGGTTCCGCTGTTTCGGTGGTGGAGTTTATGGACAGCCTTCTGCCCGGTGTCGACCGGGACCTGGTAAGGCCGCTGGAGAGGAAGATTAAAAAATCATTCAGCAAGATTTACCTCAAGACCAAGGTTACCGGAATGTCTGAAACCAAAAGCGGTGTAGCTGTTACCTTTGAAGGTAAGGTTAATGAAACAATTGAATATGACCGGGTGCTTGTGGCTATCGGCCGGAAACCCTACTGCAGTGGTCTGGGGCTTGAAAACACAAAAATTGAGCTGGATAAAGCAGGGTTTGTTAGGATCGATAACCAGATGAGGACGGCTGAACCCAACATTTTTGCCATTGGAGATATTGCCGGCCAGCCGATGCTGGCCCACAAGGGCATGAGGGAAGCCAAGGTTGCAGTTGAAGCGATTGCCGGGAGGGACTCCGTCTATGATAACAAGGTGATTCCGGCCGTTGTATTTACAGATCCGGAAATCGCCTGGGCCGGCCTGACAGAACCTGAAGCCAAGGCGAAAGGCCAGGATATCAAGGTAACCAGGTTTCCCTGGGCTGCCAGCGGCAGGGCTCTGACCATGGGACGGAATGAAGGCCTGACCAAGATGGTGCTTGACCCGGAAACAGGGAGCATTCTGGGAGTTGGAATTGTCGGAGCCCATGCCGGCGAACTAATCGCTGAGGGAGCCCTGGCAATTGAGATGGGCGCGGTGGCGGAAGACCTGGCCTTGACCATTCATGCCCATCCCACACTATCTGAAACCGTTGGTGAAGCTGCCGAGATTTTTACCGGATTTTCAACCCACGTCTTCACCAGGTAAAAAGATATCCCGGATCTCCACCGGATAAACAGCCCCGGCTGTAAGAATGCCGGGCATTTCCTGGATAAAGCTGCTCCAGGGACAGCCTTATAATTTATTTCATTAACATATTTGTTTTCTGTTTTTTAGATTCAGGATACGAAGAGAAGGATTTATCCATGCAGAAGATTTCTTCAAACTCATTTGGAACTCTTGACTGTCTGACCTCAGGCGGGAAGGAATACAGTTTTTACAACCTGAACCGGCTCCCCCGTGATTCCTCCAGGCTGCCCTACTGCCTGCGGATACTCCTGGAAAACCTCCTTCGGAATGAGGATGGAAAGGCAGTCTCAAGTGGAGATATCAATATTCTGCTCAATTGGGACTCCCAGGCCGCTCCTGAACATGAAATCGCCTACACCCCGGCCCGGGTGATACTGCAGGATTTTACAGGTGTTCCTTCAGTAGTGGACCTGGCCGTGATGCGTGACGCCATGTCTGAGATGGGAAAAAATCCCGGGCTCATTAATCCCCTGGTTCCTGTTGACCTGGTTATCGATCATTCAGTACAGGTCGATTTTTTCGGGAATGCAGATTCGCTGGAGAACAATGTGCGTAAGGAATTCTCCCGCAACCAGGAACGATATAATTTTTTGAAATGGGGCCAATCAGCTTTTTCAAACTTCAGGGTTGTTCCTCCCTCAACCGGCATAATCCACCAGGTCAACCTGGAATACCTGGCCCGGGTTGTATTCAGCCGGGAAATCGAGGGGGAGCTTTTAGCCTACCCGGATACCCTGGTGGGCACTGACAGCCACACTACCATGATTAACGGGCTGGGTGTCCTGGGGTGGGGCGTGGGAGGTATTGAAGCAGAGGCCGCAATGCTGGGCCAGCCCATCAGCATGCTGATCCCGCAGGTTGTCGGAGTTAGGCTGGGTGGAAAGCTGCGCGATGGCGTAACCGCTACAGACCTGGTATTGACTATAGTCGAAGCACTGCGAAAAGAAGGGGTGGTCGGTAAATTGGTTGAGTTTTTTGGCCCAGGGGTACCGGAGCTCTCCATTGCAGACCGGGCCACCCTCAGTAATATGGCTCCGGAATATGGTGCCACCTGCGCAATTTTCCCCGTGGATGGCAAAACCCTGGAATACCTGCAGCTTACCGGGAGGGATGAATCCCTGGTGAATCTGGTTGAAGACTACAGCAAAACCCAGGGATTATTCCTGGAAAAGGATTCCGGTGAAGCTGAATATTCTTCTGTTGTTGAAATAGACCTGAATGATATTGAGCTGTCCATTGCGGGGCCGCGTCGTCCCCAGGACCGGATTCGACTGAGTTCCGCCTCCCGGAGTTTTTCCGCCTTCCTGGATACAGCTAAACCAGGGAAAAGGGATGGAGGCCGGAAAGACGAACTGAGGGACGGATCCGTTGTCATTGCCGCCATTACCAGCTGTACCAATACTTCCAACCCCTCGGTAATGATTGGAGCCGGGCTCCTGGCCAAAAAAGCGGTGGAAGCCGGGTTGAAGAGCAAGCCATGGGTTAAAACAAGCCTTGGCCCCGGTTCCAGGGTAGTGACTGAATACCTGCGCCAGGCAGGGCTGGAGGAGTACCTGGATAAACTCGGATTCAATAATGTTGGTTATGGATGTACCACCTGCATAGGCAACAGCGGGCCTTTGCCCGAAGAAGTTTCTCTCAGGATCAGGGAAGAGGGTTTACTGGCCTGCTCTGTCCTCTCCGGAAACCGGAATTTCGAGGGAAGGATCAGCCCGGACGTTAAAGCCAATTACCTCGCTTCGCCTCCCCTGGTAATCGCCTATGCCCTGGCAGGGAATATGGATTTTGATTTTGACACAGATCCCGTGGGCACAGATCCTGGCGGACGTGACATTTTTATGCGGGACCTCTGGCCTGATTCCGCTGAGATTGAAAAGTGCATGGCAGCAGCCGTTAACCGGGAGCAGTTCAAAACTGTTTACAAGAATATTTTCGAGGGAACAGCTGAATGGAGGGAAATTGATTCTCCCGTCGGGGAACGATTTGAATGGTATCCATCATCCACCTATATCCGGAAACCCTCGTTTTTCGAAACGCTTAAGGAGGAACCTGGGGCTCAGCGGGATATTAACGGAGCCAGGGTCCTGGTAATGCTGGGTGATTCAGTTACCACTGATCACATTTCTCCGGCTGGAGCCATCCCCCGGGAGGGACCCGCAGGAAGGTACCTGGTGGAACACGGGGTACAGCCTGTTGATTTTAATTCCTTCGGTTCCAGGCGCGGCAACCATGAAGTTATGGTACGCGGCACATTCGGGAATATAAGGCTGCGCAATAAACTGGTTCCCGGGGTTGAAGGGGGCTTTACCAGGATGGCTGGAGACAGCAGCCTCATTTCAATATTTGATGCGGCTGAAAAATACAAGGAACTTGGGACGCCGCTGCTGGTTATCGCCGGGACAGAATATGGTTCTGGATCTTCACGAGACTGGGCGGCAAAAGGAACCTGCCTGCTGGGAGTAAAGGCCGTAATTGCCGAGAGTTATGAGCGTATCCATCGCAGTAACCTGATTGGTATGGGCGTTCTTCCGCTGCAGTTTGGGAATGGCGAGAATGCAGAGAGCCTGGGGCTTACCGGGATGGAAGAATACTCAATAAACGGGATATCGGAAAGCCTTGCGCCCGGCACGGCCTTAACCGTAAAAGCAGCCGGAGATGCAGGGATTACAGAGTTTCAGGTCCTGGTACGGATAGATACGCCTAATGAGATGGATTACTACCGCAATGGTGGAATTCTTCATTACGTGTTAAGGAATGCGGACTGATGATTGACGGGTGTCCGTTAAGTCAGGCGATGGTTCTGATCAACATTTCCTGAACCGAAGTCTTCCGGACCCTGGATCTTGAATCAATCCACTGCTTAAATACTGCTGACAAAGCCTGTAGATTTCTATTGCTTTTTATCCCTTACCGGGTTAATCTCAGATTCCGCGGGCCTGAAGGGGCCCGCGGTTTATTGCTGGAATCAAGACAACTCTGAAAGATAGGAATATTTGGTATGCTGGGACCAGTTGGATGTTTGGTTATTGGAATGGGGCTGATCCTTTTTCTCCTTCTCTACCTTAAGCTTCACCCATTTCTTTCCCTGATTATTTCGGCGATGATTGTTGCCTTTGTTTCCGACCGCATTCCCATGGCTGACGTGGCCGGGACAGTGGGAAGCGGATTTGCCGGATTAATGGGGCAAATCGGAATCCTGCTGGTCATGGCATCAATAATTGGCAAATGCCTGGTTGAAAGTGGAGCGGCAGACCGGATAATCCGCAGCCTCACCCGCCTTTTCGGCAAGGGAAAAGAGGAATACGCCTTTCTTTCCAGCAGTTTTTTCCTTTCCATGCCTGTATTTTTTGATACCGTTTTTTACTTACTGGCCCCCCTGGTAAGAATTGCCTATGCCCGCCGCAAAAAGGATTATGTCCTGCTGCTTTGCGCGGCCACAGCTGGAGGAGCTGTCACCCATGCACTGGTGCCTCCAACGCCCGGGCCAATCATTGTCTCCCAGACTCTCGGGGTGTCTCTTATCTCCACCTTCCTGGTAGGAATCATGGTGTCAGTGATCCCAGCTTTTATTTGCGGAATCATCTATGCCAGGTTCATGAATAGCCGGATATCAGTTGAACCTCTTCCTTTTTACGGAATGACCAGCGAAGAGCTGGAGAAACTGGCTGCAAAAGATGAAAAAGAACTCCCTTCACTTTTTCTTGCCCTGCTGCCCATAATTTTCCCGATTTTCCTGATCGCGCTTTCCACTATTGCTTCGATGCTGGAACTGTCCGGCCCTGGAATAGGCCTGGTAAAGGTAATGGGTAACACGGACATGGCATTCCTGGTCGGGGCGGCTTCCGCTGTGTTTGTGGTTGCCTTGCAGAAGAAAACCAGCCTCAAAGACATTTTCCACAGCCTGGAACCAGCCATAACTGAAGGTACGGTGATAGCATTTGTTGTTGGAGGCGGAGGCGCTTTCGGCAAGGCTTTGGCCATGTCGGGAGTGGGAGAACTGATAGCCTCTGCTGCCAGTGACTGGGGTTTTTCCCTGTTGTTTCTGTCTTTTATCACGGCAGCCCTGATCCGGATAGCCCAGGGATCTTCAACCGTAGCCATGATCACCACTGCCGGAATAATCGCACCGGCCTTGGCCATGGTAGACCTTCCATTCCACCCGGCTTACCTGGTGGGGGCAATCGGATTTGGCGCCAGTACTACTTCCTGGATGAATGACAGTGGGTTCTGGATTGTCAGCCGGCTGGCTGGCCTTACCGAATCAGAAACCCTTAAAATCTGGACAGTACAGCTGACGCTTATCGCTGTCACTGGATTCACCTGGGTCTGGATCCTGAGTATGATCTTGCCGTTCAAGATTTGATTGTCGCGGACCTCGGACTTGCCCCGACGAACCGCGAAGGCCGCGGTGATTTTAATTAACAACCTTCAGTTGTCCATTGTCAATTAGTTGATTCCCTGGTGGATCAGCCTGTCCAGTTCTTCCCCTGAATAGTTTCCCTCTACTATCAATTCAAACAAGTCATCGAAATCCCAGTCAGGGGGAAGCTTCAATTTTTTCTCAACATATTCCCGGTTCAAGGGGTGCTCATTGTCCCGGACCATGGCTTCCAGGTGATGGATATCCCTGGCTCCCAGAGGACAGGAGACGATCTCGATAGGATAATGCCCGCCTTCCAGGACATAGGCGCATTCTTCTGAGATGAAACCCATGTAGTCTTCTTCTTCAGCCGGGGGACCAAAACCGCTGTAAGGGATTAATTCGACGTTTACCATAATCCCTTTTTTAGTACCGAACAGGCGATAAAAAATCTCTTCAGGAAGGCGATCTTCCGGAATAACAGTCAGCAGCCCTTGCGGATCTTCTCCTCCGTCGTCAAAGATGTCCCGCAGGGCGGGATTGTCCATGGCTTCTGTGAGAGCCTCCCTGGCTTCTTTCAGATTTCGGTACTTTATAGCCTGCAGCAATCCTTCTTTTATCATCTCCTAATGATATCTGTTTTTCGGCTGCCAGCACAAACCCTCTTTCTGTCCAGGGTGATCGCGAAAAAAATCCCGAGTTGCTGCCAATCTTGTATTACTATAAGGATTATCGATGTTTAGGACGTATTTTTCACCTGCCTGGATAGCGAGGAGGTGAAGATCCCGAACCGACAAGCCTTGCGGCCGTCAATGAAACCACCGCAGGTGTACCTGACATGCGTCGAGGAGGCCGACAGGGCAGGGGAGGAAATTTCCCCGCCGAGTTCAGCTGGTGAGGAAAACCGGCTAATGGCGGAAACCTGGGGACTGACATTATGAGATCAGGAAAGGTATTGGTTTTCATACTCCTGTTTCTTTCCATCGCATCCTGGACACCGGGGCAGAGTTTTTTCGCGACTGAATTCGAATTGGACTCATTTCAGCAAAGCTATCAGTTTGTGGATCTGGAAAACCTGGATGTTTCAGAGCTGTTGAAGGAAGTTGGACGCAGCCACCCGGATCTTTCCGAAGATGATATCTCCCTGCTCATCCAGCGCAATGTATCCTACATAATTTTTCATAAACTTAACCGAGACCGGTTATATCTTGCCCCGGACGGACAATACATAGTTGATAAGGCAGTGGAAATTTATGAAATGCTTAACCGGATTGAAAGGATTATCAGGGAGGGCAGGATCCAGTCTACTATTGACCAGCCTGAGCCTGAAAGACTGAAAATCCTGGACCAGTTGAGGAGTTCAGCAAAAAATCTGAGAAAGAAGTTCAGACAGTATTTTGTTGAACTCAATGAAGCTGATTACGAATTCCAGGTTGAGTGGAACGAAGATCAGAAACAGTTGATGTCAGACTACCTGGATGAGTGCGCCAAGGTAAATTACCAGCTGAAGTTAAGCCTGGACAGATTCTTTTTTAACGGGACCCCAGGAGTGGTGACTGTGGAGGATTACAGCTCCTATTCAGTCGCGCTTCTCTCCCATTCCCTGGAAGTCCTGTCTGACAGCTTTGCGAAAAGGCTTCGACACTAGCTTGGCGCTTTTTTCATCCGTTGGCCGCAGTGTAAATTATTTGAGAAATAAGCCTAGATAAAGAATTCCTCATCATTTGGGATTGCCGAAACTGATCGTTCCTTGTGGGTAATCTGCTGGACGCCGGAGGAAATACCGCTGCAGACAGCCTTGAAATTTATCACTGGAACCCGGACCCAGGAATCAAGCTGGGCAGCGAAGCCGGAATATTGGTTGAGAATGAGATCCATTCTTCGGTTGGCAGCGTCTATGCCGTTCGAAAACCGGATCAGCTGTTTTTCCAGAAAACGGTTGGCCTGAATAGCCCTGTCATTGATATCGTCGAGCTGGGCCATAAGCACTAATTCAACCTCGGGTATTTTTTTCTGTACCGCGTAAGTTTTAGCCAGAATCATACGGAGGTCTTCCAGGCGGAGCATCGTCTGCTTTCTGATCCCGCTAAATGCTTTTTTCGCATTCTTTACCTGGCGGTTGGCGGCGTACATGGCCCCTAACACGAACAGGGTATTGATAATCACCAGCCCGATCATGACAAAAACAAGGGTGTTGGCAAGTTGGATATTTTCAATGGTCATACTGCATGTAACATAACACAGAATCCCGGTATAGTTAAGGAATATTTGACTGCTGCTATTCAGATTTCACAACGGCGATTGCCGCGGACAGAACGGAAATATTTTTACCGTTGCGATGAATTCAGGAAGAAGGGTTGCTGGAATCCTGGCATCTTAAATCATTGTTGGGAAAACAGTATAATTTAATCCTTTATACTGGAGCTGGTTTCAATAGAATATGATTTGGAAAATAAAGAAATGAAAAACAATAAGGAAGAAATCTACCAGGATTTATCAGTGGCAGTTGGCGCAGTTCTGGGAGAAGAAAAAGATCCCCTCATTTGGATGGCGACACTTTCCTGCTTGATAAAGGAGTTTATGAAATTTTACTGGGTTGGATTTTACCGGGTACTCCCTGGCGGAGATTTGGCCATCGGGCCTTACCAGGGATCCCTGGCCTGCCTGAGAATCCAGGAGGGCAGGGGTGCATGCGGGCAGTCTGCCAGCCTGGGCGAAAGCATCATCATTCCTGATGTGAGGGAATTCTCTTCACACATCTCCTGTGATCCCGATTCCAGGGCGGAAATAGTAGTGCCTGTTAAAGATTTGCAGGGAAGGGTACAAGCGGTGCTTGACATAGATTCCACAACAAAAGGGGAATTTGGCGCCGTGGACCAGTCCGGCCTGGAAGCGATTGTTTTTTTGATGAAGGGGCTGTCATGGGATTGAGTGGATTTATCAGGGAAAGCGCCCTGGAAGAGGGGTTTGGGGCCGTGGGTTTTGCCCGAGTCGGCATGGTGCCCCGGGAACCCCTCAGGCAATGGCTTAGCAATGGTTTTCATGGCGAAATGTTATACATGGAACGCTCGTTTGAACGCAGGCTGAATCCTGCCCGGATACTGGATGGGGTCAGGACCGTTGTCAGTCTGATTTATCCCTATCCCCACCGGGAAACAGTTACTCCGGACGATCGGGACATGGGTATTGTTGCCAGGTACGCCCTTGGTAAGGATTACCACCTGGTACTGGAGAAGAAACTGCGGAAAATCCTGGCAGGAATCCAGGAAGGGTTCCCTGGTGTACAGGGAAGGTGTTATGTGGATAGCGGGCCTATGGCAGAAACTTACTGGGCCTGGAGAGCTGGTCTGGGCTGGGTTGGAAAAAACTCGCTGCTGCTTTCCAGGAAATTCGGTTCCTGGTTTTTTCTTTCCGAGATTCTGCTGGACACTGATCTGGAGCCGTCCTCTCCTGAACCGGGTTTTTGCGGATCATGCACTGCCTGCATAGACGCGTGTCCCACCGATGCCATTGTTGAAGCCGGAACAGTAGATGCCAGAAAATGTATCTCATACCTGACCATTGAACACCGCTCCCAGATACCTGATTCCTTGAAATCCAGCTTGGGAAACAGGATCTTCGGATGTGACATCTGCCAGGAGGTATGCCCCTGGAACCTGCGGGTGCCGGATGTGGAGGATTGCCTTTTAGCCCCGGTACCAAGAAACTATTCTCTGGACTACCTTTCGGATCTTACCGAAGAGGAATTCAGGTCGGTTTTCAAAGAGAGCCCGGTGAAAAGGTCCAAGCTGGAAGGCCTTAAACGGAATGTGGCTGTAGCCAGGGAGAATAGTATTTAAATAATTATCTTGAAAATATGTTTAACCTTTTCTAAGGGCTTGCTAGAATGGGAATGTGAAAGACGTATTAAGCTTAATCCTCGGTGGTGGAAAGGGGAGTCGACTCTTTCCTTTAACCCTTATTCGTTCCAAGCCTGCAGTTCCAGTGGCCGGGAAATATCGACTCGTTGATATCCCGATCAGTAATTGTATCAATTCCGGAATCAACCGGATTTTCGTCCTGACCCAGTACAATTCCGAATCCCTGAACAGGCATATCAACCAGACTTACAGGTTTGGTCTTTTTTCCCGTGGTTTCGTGGACATATTAGCAGCTGAACAGACTCCTGAAAGTGCCGGTTGGTACCAGGGGACAGCGGATGCGGTCCGGCAATCGATGCACCATATCAGGAATTATCACCCCTCCCATGTCCTGATTCTTTCGGGGGACCACCTGTACCGCATGGATTACAAGGCTCTGTATAAACATCACTGTGAAAAAGATGCAGATGTTACCTTGAGTGTTATTCCGGTTACTCGGGCCCAGGCTTCCGGTCTCGGCATCCTGAAAATGAAAAGAAGCCTCCAGATCAATGAGTTTCATGAGAAACCAGAGAAGCCCGAAGAACTTGATTCGCTGATGTTTGACAGCGCCAGCATGGCCAAAGCCGGAGTCACTGAAAAGAAACCATATATGGCTTCCATGGGGATTTACCTGTTCAAATACGAAGTGCTGGCCTCAATCCTGGATGAAAACAAGGAGATGGATTTCGGCAGAGACATAATCCCTTCCTGCATAGGAAAGAATAATGTCTTCGGGTATATTTTTGATGATTACTGGGAAGATATCGGTACCATCAGTTCTTTTTACAAGGCTAACCTGAAACTGGCCTCCCCTCGACCCAGGTTTAATTTTTACGATCAGGAAGCCCCGATATATTCACATCCGAGGTTCCTTCCTTCCAGCCGCGTCGAAAAGTGTGATATTGAGCAGGCCATTATTTCGGAAGGGTGCGTTTTGAATGAATCGGTGATTCGAAATTCTGTGATAGGCATCAGGAGCTTCGTCAGGAAAAACGCGAAGGTGGTGGATACCCTGATGATGGGCGCCGATTATTATGACAATACTTCATCCCGCCAGGTACCTCTCGGCATTGGGGAAGACAGCCTCGTCACCGGAGCCATCCTTGATAAAAACGCCCGTATCGGGTCTGGGGTGGTCATCTCCAACAAGAATAATCTGGACTATTATGATGGGGAGAATTATTACATCAGGGACAAGATTGTAATTATTCCCAAGCATGGGGTAATCAAGGACGGAACGGAGATCTGATAATCCGGGATTCCTGGTTTTTAAGACAGGGGCCGGAAACGGCTCCTGTCCCGAATTTGACGGAATTAGTTATTCTCCGCCGATTTTTACTTCCATCCTTTTTTCCAGATCCGCAATTCTTGCCTTATCTTTTTCAATTGCTTCCGGCAGGATGGATTCCCCGATAAAATTGGTATGCAGGAGCCAGGCTTTCTGGATTTCCCCAGTATCCGGATCCTTGAACCAGCAGTCTTCCCACAGTTTAGCTGCGTCGTAGCCTATGTTTACGTAGCTGCCTTTTTCATACCTGTTAGTGCTGGGCACAATGTCCAGTTCCCTAATTGGATCATCCGGATCAAGGTCCTGGAGGACATATATGCAGGCATCGGTTACCATTTCGGTGCAAGCCGCGTCGGTGTAAAAAGGGATACCCGCTTCCAGAATCTTGAAAGGAACCACGGGTACTTTATTAGTGGTTCCAGCTTGCCCCAACTGTCCGTTGAATTTTGCGCTTTCAGACATCAGAAATTCCTCCATGCATATTAGTTATCTTGAGACTGGGTAAGTTTATCTCAGCAGCGGCTTTTTATTCAACTTAACTGCCCTGGGGTTCTTGAGTGATTTTTGATAACAGGTTGTCTCCATAGCAGGCCTTATTGGAGGCTGGTCGACTTCAATGACTTAGACAGGCTGGTCACAATTTGCAGAGGCAGATGGCGCGGGCAAGTTACCTTGAACCTTTACCTTTGATCCTACCACCTGCCGCAGGCACTCTTCCCCTGCGAGAAAATAAATTTTACGGTACAATTAAATCTCCTGATTTTCTGAAACGGATTTCCGGTACCTATAACCATGGTTCAACCTTGATCTTTGCCGGAAAATTTGCTAGAAATGAGCTTCTACTGGAACTTGCTCAAAGACATAGTGGATAGAGGCCTGATGATAAGTATTGACTGGACAATTATTGCAACTGGTGTTGTTTTCCTGCTCACGCTGCTGGCGCTTAACACCATCCTTTTTAAACCCCTGCTGCGGGTAATGGATGAACGCGAGAGCCTGACCAGGGGTGCAATGGAAAAAGCTAAAGAAAACCAAAGCGCTATTTCGGCACTTGTTGACTCCTACAGTGAGAGTGTCAAAGCGGCCAGGCAGAAAGGTTATGAATCAGTTGACTCCGTGCGGAAAGCAGCTATTGCCCGCAGGATGGAAATGATTGCTGAAGCCAGGGAAGGCGCAACCGCTGAAATGCATAAGGTTCGGGGCCGGGTACAAGAGGAAGTTGAGCTTGCCCGCAAGGAACTGCAGTCAGAGGTGGAATCAATAGCTGATTCAATAAAAGCCAAAATCCTGAATGAATCCTGACGGCCTTCAGGAATACCCAGTTCCAGATGTATTTATACTGATACGGGCTGGATTATGTTTGTGCCGGTACAGGTCACGGTTGATTTAAGAAAGCGAATAGACTAACCAAGAGTGGATACAGTGAAAAAGATAATTCTGGTGCTGCTGTTTATTGTAATATCCTGCATCCTCCCGGCAGTCTCATTTGCCGCTGAAGGCGGAGAAGCTGGATGGGGATGGTGGGAAACTGCGGGAAGATGGGTAAACATTCTCGTTATTTTCGGAGTAATTTTTTACTTTGCCCGCGGCTTTATCAGCAAGTATTTTTCAGACCGCAGGGAAAATATTGGAACCGAAATTGAAGAAGCCCAGGCAGCCCGTAAAAATGCCGAGGCTGAACTGGCCAAAATGAAGGATAAAATGTCCCGACTTGACCAGGAACTGGAAGAGCTGCAGCGGCAGGCTGAAGAAAACGCCAGAAAAGAAAAAGAGAAGATTGAAGCTGAAGCAGCTGCAGAGTCTGAAAAAATTATTTCATCCGTAAAGGGTGAGGTTGATGGTTTGATGAGAGCGGCGCGGGATGAGCTGAAATCTTATGCCGGCCAGCTGGCAGTTGACCTGGCAGCTAAAAAAATCCGTTCGGAGATGGATGAGGAAAACAGGGAAAAAGTTGTTAAACGCTTCCTGGAGGACTTGTCAGAGTCAGAGGGAGGTAAACAGTGAGTCTTGTGTCATCAACCGCATATAAATACGCTGAAGCCCTGGCTGACGTAGCCGCAGATACCCACTTTCCACTGGAAAAGGCCGGGGAGCAACTGGAATCATTTGTCTCTGCATATAATGGCAGTGAAGAGCTGAAATCGGCCCTTCTGGTACCTTCATATCCACTGGCCGTGAAGCAGGGTGTTGTGCGGGAAATCTCGCAATTGTTGAAAATGGAAAAAATCGTCCTTAATTTCCTGCTGGTTTTGCTTGAAAAAGGACGGCTTGGACAGATAGAAGAAGTTTTTGCAGCTTACCAGGGGGTTTTAGATAACAAAGCCGGGGTGGTCAGGGTTGATGTGGCATCTGCCCATACACTCTCCGCTGAAGACCAGAAACAGATAGCCGCAACTATGAAAAAGGTAACCGGCAAAGAAGTGAAATTAAGCTACTCTGTGGACGATGACCTTATCGGTGGACTGAAGCTTCAGGTGGGATCAACCGTTTATGACGGTTCTGTAAGGTCCTCACTGGAGCAGTTGAGAAACCGGATGAAAGCAGAATCCAACTAAACCGCAGAATATAGGGGCGCATTAATGGCAATTAAAGCAGATGAAATCAGTGAAATTATCAGGTCACAGATTAAAGATTATGACACCGGCCTGGTTGTTAATGAGGTGGGAACTGTAATATCAACGGGTGATGGAATTGCCCGAATTCATGGGCTTGATAAAGCCATGTACCTTGAGCTTCTGGAGTTCCCGAATAATGTTTCAGGCCTGGCATTAAACCTTGAAGAGGATAATGTCGGAGCCGTTCTTTTTGGTGACATTTACTCCATTGGAGAGGGTGATATTGTCAAGAGAACCAAAAAGATCATGGAAGTACCGGTAGGGCCGGGACTCCTGGGCCGGGTAGTTAATACACTGGGACAGCCCGTGGATGATAAAGGCCCGATTGAAGCTACCGAATATTTTCCGGTAGAGAGGATTGCTCCTGGTGTAATTGACCGCCAGCCGGTATCAGAGCCGCTGCAGACCGGACTGAAAGCTATTGATTCCATGATCCCGATTGGAAGAGGGCAGCGCGAGCTGATAATCGGCGACAGGCAGACCGGAAAAAGCGCCATCGCCATTGATACTATCATTAACCAGAAGGAAGCGGATGTTGTCTGTATCTATGTGGCCATAGGCCAGAAACGTTCCACCGTGGCCCGGGTTGTAAAAACCCTGGAAGAAAACGGGGTAATGGACAGGTCCGTCGTGGTTGTTGCTTCAGCTTCTGACCCGGCTACCATGCAGTACCTGGCCCCTTATGCCGGATGCGCCATGGGAGAGTATTTCAGGGATAACGGACAGCATGCCCTGATCATTTATGATGATCTATCCAAACACGCCGCAGCCTACCGTGAAATTTCCCTGCTGCTGAGAAGGCCTCCAGGGCGTGAAGCTTATCCGGGTGACGTTTTCTACCTGCACAGCCGGCTGCTGGAAAGAGCTGCCAAGCTCAGTGATGAAAAGGGAGCCGGGAGCCTTACGGCATTGCCGATTATCGAAACCCAGGCCGGAGACATCTCCGCCTATATCCCAACCAACGTAATCTCCATTACCGACGGACAGATTTTTCTGGAAACTGACTTGTTCTATTCAGGTGTCAGGCCGGCTGTAAACGTCGGCTTTTCAGTAAGCCGCGTCGGAGGGTCAGCCCAGATCAAAGCTATGAAGCAGGTGGCCGGAACCCTGAGGATCAGCCTGGCCCAGTACCGCGAGGTCAAGGCTTTTGCCCAGTTCGGCTCTGACCTTGACAAGGCTACGATGCTGCAGCTGAACCGTGGCGCAAGATTGACGGAGCTCCTTAAACAGGGACAGTACCAGCCTTTGCCTGTCGAAAAACAGATCGCGGTTATCTACGCCGGCACCAGTGGTTATCTGGACAGCCTGGAAACAGAACAGGTTTCCCAATATGAGACGGGACTTTACAGTTTCCTGGATACCGGATATGCGGAACTCCTTTCTGAAATCCGCAATAAAGGGAAACTGGACGAGAAACTGGAAGGAAACCTCAAGGATGCTATCGTTGAGTACACGGAGCAGTTCAAGGAAAAGTCTGCCGTAACCGCAAGCTAAAAATCAACTAATTAAAAAGGATCCAAAGGTAAATATATTATGCCTGGAGGAAATATAAGAGATCTTCGCAGAAGGGTTAAATCTGTTTCCAATATTCAACAGATTACCCGAGCCATGAAGTTCGTATCCGCCGCCCGGCTTAGAAAAGCCCAGGCACGGATGTTCGCGGCTCGCCCTTACGCAACACGCATGATGTCAGTGCTGAATTCCATGGCCACCAGGGTTGACCCCGAAACTCACCCTTTGCTGCAGGAGCGGAAAATTGAGAAAACCATGCTCCTGGTATTCACCGCTGATAAGGGGTTGTGCGGAGGTTTCAACAGTAACCTGATAAAAAGTGCGGTTCAGTTTATCGATGACAAGAAACTCGGAGATTCCCTGAGCCTTTCCCTGATCGGGAAAAAAGGGGCGGAGTGGTTCAAACGGCGCCCCTGGCCGATTAAGCATCAGTACCTTAATGTTATGAGCCGTGTAGATTTCGCCACGGCCAGAGAGATTGCTGAAGCTGTAACACAGTATTATGTCGAAGGTGAAGTAGACGCTGTTTATCTGCTGTACAACCAGTTCAAGTCAGTTATTGCCCAGACAATAACTCTGGAGCCTTTGCTCCCCATCCAGAAGCTTGATACTGAGAATGCTGATGAAACCATGCTGGACTACATATATGAACAGCCTGCTGACGAGATTTTTAACCACCTGTTACCAAAACACATAGAAATACAGATTTTCCGCGCCATGCTTGAATCAGAAGCCTCGGAACAGGGAGCCAGGATGTCGGCGATGGATGCAGCAACCAATAACGCGGAAGATATGATCGAATCGATCACCCTGCACGTTAACAGGGTCAGACAGGCATCAATTACCACCGAGCTTATAGAAATTGTCAGTGGTGCGAATGCACTGCAGGAAGCCAGGAGCGAGTGATATGCAACATGTAGAAGGTAAAGTTATCCAGGTCATGGGACCTGTAGTGGATGTGAAATTCGCAGGAGACCACATCCCAGAGATTTATAATGCGATTGAGATATCTTCAGAAGGTTTTGGATCTGAAGTCGAAGTTAAAATCACGGCCGAAGTTGCCCAGCATTTGGGTGAAGGGGTTGTAAAGTGTATCGCCATGGAGCCGACAGACGGACTTGCCCGCGGCATGAAAGCTTTGGACCTTGGCGGACCCATATCAGTCCCGGTTGGAAAGGAAACCCTGGGCCGTGTAGTTAATGTTCTTGGAAACCCGGTTGACAAAAAGGGACCTGTCAATACTGATCTGCGCTACCCGATTCACCGGCATGCTCCTTCCCTGGAGGAACAGAATACTGAAACCGAAATGCTGGAGACCGGCATCAAGGTTATCGATCTGGTTGAGCCCTTTTCCAAGGGTGGAAAGATCGGTCTGTTCGGAGGTGCCGGAGTAGGTAAAACCGTTGTTATCATGGAGCTGATCAACCGGATCGCTACCCAGCATGGCGGATACTCAGTCTTTGCCGGGGTAGGGGAAAGAACTCGCGAAGGAAATGACCTCTGGCTGGATATGAATGAATCAGGCGTAATTGATAAGGCTGCCCTGATATATGGGCAGATGACTGAACCGCCTGGAGCTCGACTCAGGGTTGGACTGACCGGCCTTACGGTCGCAGAGTATTTCCGCGACGTGGAAGGGCAGGATGTGCTGCTTTTTGTTGACAATATATTCCGTTTCACCCAGGCCGGATCTGAAGTATCCGCGTTGCTGGGGCGCATGCCTTCAGCTGTTGGATACCAGCCTAACCTTGCCACTGAAATGGGTGAACTGCAGGAACGCATAACCAGTACCAGGAACGGTTCCATCACTTCTGTCCAGGCCATTTACGTGCCTGCTGATGACTACACTGACCCGGCTCCTGCCACCGCTTTTGCCCACCTGGATGCAACCTGTAACCTGGAAAGGTCAATCGTTGAAATGGGTATTTACCCGGCTGTTGATCCCCTTGCTTCCACCAGCCGCATCCTGGATCCCAGGATTATCGGGGAAGAGCACTATTCTATAGCCCGTGAAGTGCAGAATATTCTGCAGAAGTACAAGGATATGCAGGATATTATTGCCATCCTCGGCATGGATGAGCTTTCTGAAGACGATAAGCTGGTGGTCAGCAGGGCCAGAAAAATTCAGAAATTTTTCTCCCAGCCTTTCTTTGTCGCTGAACAGTTTATCGGAGTTCCCGGGAAATATGTCCCGATCCAGGATACCCTACTCGGCTTTAAGGGAATCTGTGACGGAAAGTATGATGACATTCCTGAACAGGCTTTTTATATGGCTGGCGATATTGAGGATGTCCTGCAAAAAGCTGAAGAAATGAAAAAGGCCTAAATTATGGCGGATAAGATAGAACTGGAAATAGTAACCCCGAATGGGCAGGTGTTTTCGGGAAAAGTGGATGGAGTGACTATTCCGGCAGCCGGAGGATACCTGGGTATCCTTCCCGGACATGCGCCCCTGGTCACGGAGTTGCAGATAGGCGTGATTTCCTACCTTGCTGACAACTCCGAGAACCGGCTTTTCTGCGCCTGGGGTTTCGCTGAAATCCTTGGAAACCGGGTATCAATCCTGGCGGACGAGGTTGAAAAACCGGGAGACATTGATGTGGAAGCTGCCAGGGCTGATAAAGCCAGGGCCCAGTCAATTCTGGATGCCAAGGAAGATGATGCTGATTTTCAGGAGGCAAATAACCTCCTGGCAGCCGCTAATGCCCGCCTGGAAGTAGCAGGATAACAATTGCTGAACAGGTGCTGAATTCTTTGCCCGGCACTTGATGACTTGTTTTGCCGCAAAGGAATCTTTTTGGTATAATAACCTCCGCAAAATAATGATTGGGGGATGGTGTAATGGCAACACACATGGCTCTGGACCATGCAATTGGGGTTCGACTCCCTGTCCCCCAGCCACCCAATAGTCGCATGTTGCAAGTCGCAGGTTACAGGTAGTTAGCTGTTTTATTTTCCCGCGAAGTCGATAATGCATCCATCTCTACTCTCTTTCCGTTCCCTGTAACCTGACACCTGCAACCCGCAACTATTCCCCTCTTGCAACTTTTCCCGGTATTGGTGCATATTTATTCTTATGAAAGTTGCCATAACTGGAGCTTCCGGAATGATCGGGTTACGCCTTGCTGACAGGCTGCTTGAAAAAGGGCACAACCTGTTTCTTTTTTCAAGAAATCCAGGGCCCGGCACTGATCGGCCGGAAGTAAGGAATTTACAGGTAGACCTGGAAGATCAGTTTTCATCTGGATACCTTGAAGGTATAGATGTGCTGATTAACCTGGCCGGAACCCGCATTAAAGGGGGCCGCTGGTCCAGTGCCCACAAGAAATCTGTATATGACAGCAGGATCAACATCACCAGGAACCTGGCAAGTGCTGTTTTGAGTTGTAAAAATCCTCCATCGGTGTTCATTTCAGCTTCAGCCACCGGTTTCTACGGGGATAGAGGAGATATAATCCTGACCGAGCATTCCGGGAACGGTAAAGGATTTCTGGCCGGGGTTACCAGGGACTGGGAAGCGGAAGCAAAAAAAGCTGAAAGCCCTCAAACCAGGGTGATCCTGCTGAGAAGTGCTCCGGTTCTGGATTCAGAAGACGGTGCTCTGGCTGAAATTGCCAAATCATTCAGGATCGGCTTCGGCAGCGTCCTCGGGCCCGGAACCCAGTGGATGCCTTGGATCCATATCGAAGATGAAGTGAGACTGATTATCTGGGCTTTAGAGAACCCTTTGATCAGGGGGAGCCTTAATGCCGTGGCCCCTGATCCAAAAAACAACTCAGATTTCATGAAATCTGTCGCGGCTCAGCTTAAAAGACCCCTGGTTTTGAGTGTCCCATCTTCAGTCCTGAAACTTACCTTCGGGGAAATGGCCACTGAAATGCTGCTGGCAAGCCAGAGAGTCCTGCCTGAAAAAGCCCTGGCTGCAGGATTCAGGTTTAAGTTTCCTCGCCTGGAAGAAGCACTGAAGGATTTGCTGGGCGGTCCTGCCGGTTAACCGTACAGTGGTGTCATAGACCCCAATGTTCCTGGAGCGTTTTTGCCCCGATCCATAACCTCCACCCCGACGGGCCGCCGATTATCGGGACCCCGTTCAGTCTGTTGGTCTGCCAGTAAGTGTTCGCTGTCTCTTGATTGATCGCCACTGGATGGTCTTGAATATTGAATCTGTAACCTGAGGTGAGTCCGCTTCGAACGGTCTTACCTGGTTGTCCAGTGCCCTATTGAAAATCCAATGATGCTGCCGGCTACAGCGTCAGACGCAAAATGGTTGCCTGAGGTGATCCTGGAAAAGCTTATCAGTCCGGCCAGGGGATAGGCTATCCAGGGAACCCATTTTCTATCTTTAAAATGCTGTACTGTGGTTTCCGCCAGGGTCCAGGCAACAATGGAATGTCCTGAAGGAAAGGAATTTCCACCTTCTCCGAAGCCATAGATTTTCCCGGTATGGGGACGCTCCCGACCGGTGGCAAATTTCAGGGCCTTGGAGACAATAAACGCGTTAACTCCGCCTTCTGACAATTTCCATCCATACTCTGACAATGAGTAGCTATCCGAAATCTTTCCGGCAGCCAGTGTTGCCAGCGGGTAGACCGCCATAGCCCAGTTCTTTGTGTCTGAGTCAACGATCCGGTTGAGATCAGAAAATGAGGTGTTGTTTCTCAAGTCCCTGCTGAATCCGTCATCCAGGGCGAAGGAGCCGCCAATGGCTCCGGCAAGAATCCAGGTGGCCGGGCTTTCCCAGGTTTTTTTCCTGAATGGAGTCCCCCAGATCTTCTTTTCACCTTCCCACACGTGGGAAAAGAAGATACCCAGGTCATGCTCTTCCTGTTCACCGCTGTCATTGGCAAGGAGAGTTGTTCCGGATACCGGCAGGAGATTCAGAAAGAGCAAAAGGAGGAAGATAAAGGTGTTTAACCGGTTTTTTTCATACATGCAATTATTTCTCGTGCTTCGGCTCTTACCTTGAGTACGAATTTTTCAGGACTCAGAGGTTTTGCATGTGGCGATGATCCCAGTACCAGGCGGGTGGAAAACTCAAAGGAATCACAATACATGGTAAGGATCACACCTCCGTTTTCACTGGGCCTTACCTGGGACGGCCATTCCTCACTGATCCATGGCGCCAGGTAGCTGTCAAATAATATCTCCACTTCATATTTACCCGAAAACTTTTCGGGGCTTTGCTGCTCGCTGTATTTCTGCGTGTCAAAATCCTCCGGATAGGGGAAGGTCTTACCGGTGTCTTCAACTGACTGGATCCGTTCAAAACGGAAAGTACGAAGATCTCTCCGCAGTTCGCAGTACCCGGTGAGGTACCAGTTCCCCAGGTTTTTGTTGAGCAGGTAGGGCCTGATAATCCTGGGACGGGTCTGGTTTTTGTTCAGCGAAAAGTAATTTATCTGCAGTTTGTGGTGGGAAGCAATGGCCTCCCGGATCGTTGTGAAGTATTCCGACACCAGACGGGTAGGGTTATCCAGGAGAACCATATCCCTTAAAGGAGTGTAATAATCCACCGATTCCTTAATGGCATCCTCCATTTTTTTCTTCAGGGACCTGACGCTTTCAATATCCACTTCTGGATCCAGCAGTTCCAGGGAGAGCAGGATGGCAATGCCTTCTGATTTGGTAAAGCGCAGGGGACGATTCAGTTTCTGGTCAAATTCTACGAACACCCTTTTGTTTTCAACGTAGATATCCACGTAGTCATCAGGCTTGAATGGAGGTTTTCCGACCAGGCTGATGAAATCCAGTTCCCTCATCAGGTTGCGGGATTTCATGCCTACTTTTTGAGCCAGGTCCTCGACCGAAATCCCCTGGTTACGGGATACGATACTGAGGATTGAGAGCACCCTGTTAATCCTGTTTGCTACATTCATAATAAACTGGCCAGGGCTTGTTCAGCCTTCTCCTTAACTTCTTCAGGCTCCAGTATCAGCGCGTCCTGTTTCTGGGTGAGGACCCATGATATCAATCGGTCTACATTGGAAACTTTGAGTTCATATACCCTGTCTCTGACTTTAACAGCACCAGGGATTTCAGGCAACAGTTCATTCAACCTATGTTCAGACAATTCCACCACTACGTTAACCGGGGGATGCCGGTAAATATCCCAGGGTTGTTTCTGGTAGTTTTTGAGTGAAAAATCATCAGGAATGGTATAGTCGGGTGTGCCGGGTTTTAACTGGTTGGCTCCCGCTTCTTCGATCCTGGTAAGCACAAATGCCCTGATGTCCTGTCGCAGCAGGTCCCATCCTACCAGGGTCCATCTTCCTTTACGCAGGATCAGTCCATACGGATAAACTGTGCGGCTGGTCTTTTCCCCGGTGGAAAAGGCGTGATAAATTATTTTGAGGGCCTTTCTTCTTTCGAGGGCCATCTGGATCTGGTCAAGGATGACCTGCTGGGAAGCAGCGGTTTTATCATCAGCGTAGTAACGGATCTGGATCTCTTCGGGGCTCCGGTAAACCGGGTCCTGGCTGCTTGAAAACTTGGTCAGGGCCTGGTTAAGCTGTTCCCGGTAGGGAAAACTGTCATTTTCAATAACAGCCTCAGCGGCAAGCATCAGCAGGGAAAGCTCAGAAGGAGAAAATCTGACTTCCGGCAGGAATAGCTTATCCTTGTCTATAATGTACCCGTCATTGCCGATATCACTTCCGGTCTGGTAGTCAATGGGTATGCCCAGGGTGATCAGTTCCGCCTTGTCCCTTTCAAACTTTCGCTGGTTTGATTCCTCTATTCCCTTGGAATAATCTTCAGGGAAATAATTCTTTATCTCGCTCCAGGAAACCGGTTCCCTGGCATTAAGCAGATAGGTTATCAGGTCAAGCAGACGTTCAGTGCGATTCACAACTCAAGTGTATGGGAATACCGAGGAAAGAATCAACCGGAAGTATATTCTTTTTGAGTCGATTTTGGTTAAAATTCGAGTTAAGATATTAAGGTTAAACGGGAAGATGCCGGATAACAGAATTAAATTAAACTTTTTTGCTATTATAGATCGCGATAGGAGGTTGGATTAGATGACTTTTGTGATTACTGAAGCCTGTATTGGAACCAAAGACGCATCGTGTATTGATGCCTGCCCTGTTGACTGTATACATCCCACGGATGACGAGGATGATTTCGATGAGGTGGAGCTTTTATACATTGATCCTGAAGAGTGCATTGACTGCGGAGCCTGTGTGCCTGAATGCCCGGTTGAAGCAATCTACGAAGAGGATGAGGTTCCTGAAGGACAGGAACACTTCCTGGAAGAAGCTGTGGAATGGTACAAAAACAGGAAATAGAACGGATTATAAAAAATAAGTTTTAAAAGGCCCTGCCGATTTTTCAGGCAGGGCCTTTTTTTATTGTGGTCGGCCTGATCCAGGAATCCGGATCAGTTACAGCAAGGCTCCATCGCACTCTCCGTGTCTTTCAGATTTCACTCTGGGGCACATGTAGACACTTTTCAGGTTTCGGGTTTAGCGCTTCGGATTTCATGCCTCAGGCGGATGTTGTGCCTTTTGAGTTGAAGGGATGGGTCCGGGACCCATCCCTTCAACTGTTATTTCTGAGGAACAGCCATCGGATAGCTGGACATCTGGAAGCCACCCTGGGTTCTGAGGGCTGCTGCCACGAATGGGATGTCAGAATCAAGTACCAGCGTACCTGTCAGGTTAACTCCTGCGAGAGATGGGAAGAGACCGTCAGGAGTGTTCACGAATTTTGCCGTATGAGTTCCGGCCGGGAGAGTAACAGTCGTGCTGAGTGTGTCCAGGCCATCCGCTGAGTTATAGGTTATGTCAATCTCGGCATCCTCATCCATGGGATTAACCATAATGATGCCGGAATTGTACAGACCGCCGACTGATTCGAAATCATTGCTGGTAATGAAGATCACAGCTTTCGAGCTTACATCACTTGATCCAACGCCGGCTTCAAAGAGAATGGTTCCGGTGTCGGTTGTCCGGAAAATCGAAGTAGCGGAAATTGGGGTATCCGATTCAAGTTCAGCCCATCCTACCACCAGGTTGGTTGACTCTCCGGTCGTGGCAAAAGCGAGGGTATTTTCGCCGTCAATCTCAACAGGAATTTCAGAAACCGGAACCAGCGGGTTGCAGGTGTCACATGCGGCGTTGCCTTCCAGGTCGGCCAGGTTAACTGTCATGTCTGTACCGTCTGATTTGAACAGCCGGAACGTCCCGGTAGCCGTGTCCACGTCTCCGTTATTAAGCACGAACATGGTCGTGATTGCTATGTTTGGGTTGACCGGGTCGGTACCTTCGGCTACGTGGGAAAGGTAGGTTAAATTAACCGGGCTGTACATATCCAGTTCATCGGCGCGAAGCCCATACAGGTATTCGCCGTCCAGGGCCAGGTCCCTGACGTCCGCGCTGTGGATGCTCCAGGTTGTATTTCCATTGAAAGCGTCCAGGATGCGAATCCTTTCACTGCCTGAATTATAGAAATAAACATGATTGTTGGTCACCTGCCCGTAATCAGGAGTTCCGCCCATGCTTGAACTATCCGTCACTGTCCATATGGTGTCGCCGGTATTGGCATCCAGAGCTGCCACGGCCGGGGTGGTGCCATTGGTGTAAAAGACAAAAACCTTGCCGTAAGCCGCGGCAATGGCATTTGAGCCAAAGGACGGATAACCTGTTGACCAGGCTTGGGATCCGGTATAGCTATCCAGTGCCATCAGGACTCCGGTGGATGGATTCGCGACGAAGACGTTGCGCTGGGTTGGGATAATCTGGCATCCGCTTCCGCCAACCCCGTTGGTTTCCCAAAGAATGTCGCCGGTGGCGATGTCCAGGGCGGTAATGGAACTGGTCCGAGAAATGTAGACCTGGTCGCCGAATACTGAAAGCGGAGTGGCCGCGGTTGATACTTCCATCGACCATACTGTTACGCCGGTGGTGGCTTTTACAGCCTTGACCCGGGACTGGCTGTGGTAGAAGACCATCTCATTCATGATGACCGGTGTTCTGCTGTCCCAGACAGTGCTGACTGAATCTTCCCAGAGCTGAACATTGCTGGCAACATCAACTGCCCTGAGTACTGCCTGGGTTGTGGTGCCTGAGCCGCCTTCGACAAGTTTGGATCCTGTTATCAGCACTATTCCATTGGCGTAAGCGGGTTCAAAGACTTTGCCTGAAGGCTGGGCCGGAGCTGTCCTGGTCCACTTTTCCCCGAATGGGTTTTCCTGGATCATCGTATAGTTTCCGGGATTCCCGCCTTCGCCGACGAGAAGATAGTTGTCGAATACATGCAGCGTCTGAGCGTCCTGGATCACCGGGAGTGTTTTGGAGACTTCAAGTTTGAAGGGCGGTTTGAAGTTACCGGTATCAGGATTCAGGTTAGCCCTGTTGTATGAATATCCGGTAGTCGCCTTATCCCCGGGATTCTGAGCCTGGATAACTGTCAGACAAAGACACAAAATACCAATGATTACTAGAAGCCGTTTCATAAAATTCTCCTTTAAAAATTGATGAACCAAGACACAGTAATAATGTCAAGTTGTCAACATTTTATTATATGGGGATATTATGACATGAAAATGATCAAATTCAGCTTATCCAGATTACAAAATATAAGTAACGTGGATTTTAGAATCAGTCCGACTCATGTCTATTCTTTTCACACAAGTTCCTTCCGGGCTAACTGCTCCGTGCCAGGATGACCCCAGGTACCTGGCAGATTCAGGACTCGAGGTAAAAGCCGTTTAGTTCGGTTCCTTCGGGGATCTCTGCCATCTGGGTGCCCCGGTTCACCAGGGCAACCCTGTCGACGGCAACAATATTGTCCCTGAACAAAAAAGGCCCGGAAACGCAGAATTCAGAACAGTCCCGGAGGGAGGGGACTTTGCCCGGGAATGCCTTATTCCATTTCTCAATATGTCTGTAGTGCCGACTGTCCAGCTTAACACTGATCTCCTGATAGCGGCAGGAAGGGCACTGGGTCAGTGTGTAGTCATCGTGCATCAGCACAATCCGGTCGGATCTGACAACCAGCAAATCTTCGCATGATTTCACGGGCAGGAACCTGCTTCGCGGAACCTCAATTGCTTCTGAATTCTGGAATAGGCTGATGGCCGATCCCATGGCGCACTCCAACTGGAAAACCCGGGCAGAAGAGTCGTCAACGGGGTTGACATTTTTCTCATTGCGGATAAGCGGAAGGGGAATTACACCTTTATTTTCTGCCAGTATCTCACGCAGTGCCTCCAGGTTGACCCAGAGGTTATTGGTATTGAAAAACCGGTGCCTGTTAATATCCCGGAAGTAAAGCTCATCTTCAGGTCGGCATTGGGCAGACTCCCGCAGCATCAGCCTTCCGTCCCCCGCGGAGCGGGCCAGGTGCCCGCCTTTCCTGTCTCCGGAAGTGCGCCTGGTTGCTTCCATTAAAAACGGGATTCCTTTCAGGTCCATATAACCCAGGATTCCAGGGTGGAGTGAAGCGCACAGGTTGTCGGCGTTGGATATGAAAGCGTACCTGTAACCCGAGTCCAGAAGCTTGCCCAGCGTTCCCTGGTCCTGTATGGCAGTGAAAATGTCTCCGTGTCCCGGAGGGCACCATTCCATATCGGAGTTTTGGGGGTACTCGACCGGCAGCATGGTTGAGACATCAACCTTGGGGGTCATGCTTTGTTCAAAATCCAGGGGCAGTGACTTCTCCTGCTCCCTTATGTACGGATACTTCCGCATCAGTGCCAGTGAATCGCTGCGCGTCCTGGCGCTGTTCATCAGGATCAGTGCCGCGCCCTGGACTTCGGAATGCTTGACAATGATATCCAGGAAAGAGAGACCTTGCTTGGCCGGAAGCAGGGACTTGGCCCCGGACATACCCATTCCAGTACCCAGGCCTCCGTTCAGCTTGATCATCACAGCTTTTTTGAGAAGCATCAATCCCGCTTCCCGGAACTCTGGGCCAAGTTCATTCAGCCGGGGCAGAGATTCAACCGGATGAATCTGCTCCTCCGGAATCATTCCGGTATCTCCGTTTTTCATCTGCCGGTATTTCTGTTCAAAGGCCCTTATCGCAAGCTCGGACTGCTTCCACCGGAGCATTTTATTCCTGAATAATTCCATGTCTGCTGTTGCTTTGGCCATTTCCTGCATATAGGTTTGAGTATAACCCAGGTGTCTGATGAGGATTGCAAGCAGCTGGTTGCAGGCCTTCCTCCACTCATCTGGTGCGGTCAGTATACGGGCAATCTTTTCAGATTTCGGATTTATTGTTTGGCATTTTCCACCTTGGGCGCTAATCCTGTTCATTTGCAAATCAGGCATTATGGTGGTATTATTTGCATCCTGTCAGGGTGTTGTTATTCTCCCGAATAACTGCGTCTTGGTTTTTGAATTCAATTGTGTGGGTCGTTAGCTCAGTTGGTAGAGCATCTGACTTTTAATCAGGTGGCCGCAGGTTCAAATCCTGCACGACCCACCACCTTCTTTTACCTGAACATTCATTAATCTTGATAGTTGCCGGTTTGTCCCTCGATCGAAATCCTAAGCACTAAATCCCAGGATCAACCATCCAGATTTTAGATTAACCTGCCTGAACCTACACTGTTTCCGGATAAGGCAAAATCTTTCAATACAGAAAGAGCATATAAGGTTCTTTAGATGGATAATTTAGAGAATCAATACAGGTTGACAGGTTAATCAGATGGATCATCAGAAACAGTGGGACAGAGTCTATGAAATCAATTCGGAGGAGCAGGTGGGCTGGTTCAGGCCTCACCTGGAGACTTCTCTGCGGTGGATAAAATTTTGGTGTTTGAGCCGGGACTCCAGGATCATAGATGTCGGCGGTGGAGCTTCCACGCTTATCGATGATTTAACCGATGAGGGATTTCATTCAATCACAGTATTGGACCTGTCTAAGAAAGCTCTGGAACTGGCCAGGAAGAGACTGGGGGAAAGAGGAGAAGTGATCACCTGGATTGTTGGAGACATTACTTCAATCACCCTGCCATCCAGTTATTACGATATGTGGCATGACCGGGCAGTTTTTCATTTTCTGATCACCCCGAAGCAGCGGCAGTTATATAAGAGGAATCTTTTAACAGCATTAAAACCAGGCGGAGACCTGGTCCTGGCCGTATTCGCGCCTGAAGCTCCGCCAAGATGCAGCGGCCTGCCTGTGGAACGATATACGGCTCTGGAGCTTGAGAACATATTCGGCCCGGAATTTGAGCTGCAAAAGCATCTGAAGGAAGTGCATACTACTCCGGGCGGGGTAGAGCAGATGTATCTCTATTGCCATTTCAGAAGATCAGGGAATCGGTAGGGGGAGACGCAGTATTTAAATTCAGAGGTAGAGGGGTTTGAGTATGTTTAGGGGGGCGATTCACGAATCGCCCTTTCTGCACGTTTTTTTAGGAGTTTTTCATTTTCAACTGCCGCCATAATCCTGGCGCCTTCCCCCATTCATGAGCGGGAAGCTTCACCTCTCAGGAATTTTATAATCTTGGAAATCGCCGAAGGGGGCATCCTTCGGCGAAGTACAGCAACCTAGAAAAACTTTACAGCCCACGAAACCCTTACTCCCCTGCCGATTTCCGGGGCCAGTTCCTTAATGAATGAAACATGGTTCCGGTAGAGGGTATCTCCGACATTAAACACCTCAAACGAAAAGTGGTGTACTGAATGCAGCCGCGGCCGGGTGTAGGAGGCCTTCAGGTTGGCAACTGCGTATCCGGCCGTTTCTGACTCGGTGGCGAACACCTGGTCCTGCCTGGCGGCCAGCACCACCTCCGGGTTGATACTTAATCCCTTCAGGCGCAGGTCCAGGCCCAGCCGGCCGCGCAGGGGAGGAATCCTGGGCAGGGGAGTCCCATCTTCAGTCAGTTCAGCATCCACCAGGTCAAGGCCGCTGTTCAGCCAGAGCCAGCTGTTGAGGCCGAAATCGAGCCCGAATTCGGCACCGGAGAAACGGCTGTCCCCCTGTTCGTAGTCCAGGACAAAGAGGCCGTCCTCCACCTCTCCGGTGGAAGCGCCGAAGATGAAGTCGCTGATGTTGTAGTAGAAATAATTGCTTTCAGCCCTGACGCGGTCTCCGGCATGGCGCAGGGAGAGCTCGAAACCATTGCTCCGCTCTCCCTTGAGCTCCGGATTCCCGATCTCAAAGGCCAGGTTTCCCACGTGGGGGCCGAAATTGTAAAGTTCTTCCAGGGAAGGGGCACGGAAAGAGCTGGTGGCATGGGCTACGAAAGCCCCGTCCTGCCATAGCCCGGCCCGCAGGCCGGCGCTTCCGGAAAACCCGGTGAAGCTCCGGTCCGGAAGGGAAACCAGTTCGTTCTCTTCATCCCCATCCTGGTGATCCTCCCCTTCTTCATGATCATGTGCGATTCTTTCCACCGGCCCCTGGGGTGTGTAACGGGTATGCTCCACCCTGGCCCCGAATTGGAACTTCAGCCTTTCGAAATTAATTTCTTCCAGGGCGTAGAGCGCGAAACCCTGCTGGTCAACCGGGGGAGAGAGGGCTTCAGCTCCTGTTGCCTGGTAATCCCGGGTGGTCCCCCAGGTTCCGATGGTACCGTTTAATCTGCCGGAAGAATGGTCGGCATCGGCCCGCCAGGTCAATTGCCGGTTTTCGAATTCGGTTCCGGTTTTCTCCGTACCAGCGTGGAAAATCTCCAGCTCATCATGCTGCCAGTCGGTGTAGCTGAGGGTGAATCGGAGATCCTCGATTGCCGAATCCTCGAACTGGAACCCGGAATTCAGCCTCAGGTTGTGGCTTCTCCAGGCGACGTCGACATTCTCCAGATCTTCTTCAAACCCGGGGTCCTCCTCACCTTCATCATGATCTTCTTCGTGGCCGTGGGAGTGGAATGCGGTGGCGAACGGGATTCCGTAACGTCCGTCGACGATTCCGTAGGAGCCGCTGAGGTAGAAGGCATCGGAATACCATCCGAGTCCGAATTTTCCGTTGGCAATCCTTGACTTGGAATTCTCGATGTTTCCTTCTCCTGAGGTGTAATCCCCGGTACGCTGCCCGCCTCCTCCTCCCCAGAACATCCAGTTTCCAGTACCGTGCTCGAAATGGGCATTGAGACCGGCCAGCCCGTTGTTGGAGCCGAATCCTGAAGTGATCTGCCCGCGGGTGCCTTCGTGCCGGTGCTGGTGGATTTCATGGTGGCGGGAAATGGCATTGACCACTCCGCCGATGGCATTGCTGCCGTAAAGAAGGGTAGCCGGGCCTTTGACCACTTCCAGGCTCTCCAGGTTTCCGGCATCAATAGGTTCTCCATGGTCTCCCGACTGGGAGCCGAGGGATCCGGTTCGCATTCCGTCCTGCAGGATTAGGACCCTGTCTCCGTCAAATCCGCGGATCACCGGCCGGGAATTGCCCGGACCGAAGCTCCGCTTGGCCACTCCAGGTTCTCCATCCAGGACTTCGCCGACCGAGGCGCCCATTTTTTCGCTGATGTCGAAGGTTTCCAGGGCGTTTACCGACTGTACAGCCTGGAAGGTGGTCTCATGCCGGCCACGGGCGGTAACGGTCACGGTTTCCCTGATCGGGGAGAGGTTCAGCATCATTTCCACTTCCGCCATCTGTCCGTCAAGTATCGAGACTGATTTCAACTGTGAAGTAAAGCTGGCGGCTTCAGCGAACAGGTCGTAGATACCTGGTTCGATACCGGTAAAGAGAAACTTTCCGTCATCCCCGGTGACAGTGGTTGTACCGGTCTGAACCACTAGTACCACGATATGGGGGGCCGGTTCCCCCTCTTCATTGATAACTGTGCCGGTTATGCTTCCGGTGGGCTGCCAGGCGGCAGCGGGAAAGAGAACTGTTGATAGCGCCGCGTATATAAATAATGATAAGTATTTTTTCATGTCAAGGATCCTATATGTGCTTGCTTTATGGAGCCGGTTTATACCGCTCCCTGTCCTTATAAACAATCCGGCCTTTGTTGGAACGCCGCTTTCCACAGCGGCTTATCTAGTGGCGGGTTGCAGGTTTCAGGTTGAGAGGGGGAATAGTAACCTGTTGCCTGTAACCTTTCTGTCTGGCACCAGCAGTCCAGCCTTTGCGGAACGCCGGTCTCCCGACCGGACCAATGTAGATGGAGCATCCTGCTCCAGTAAATCCACCCTTAGTACTGAAATCCACCCCCCCGCAACGCCGGTATGCCAATTGTGGATTGACGATTTTCGGTTAACGATTTAGAGGCGCAATCGGGATATGTTTATCACTTTTCGGATTTAGTGCTTAGGATTTCCCATACCTGGGTGGAGCCCTGAAGCGGTAGAAGTTAAATACCGAAGCCGGAATAGGATCGGAATTAATTGATACGACTGGATTCACCCTGTTGCCCGGTTCAACAACCGGAACCTCATAAGTGTCCAGCATTGGAAGGGAATGCACGCACAGGTAATCGGGAGACTCGTAAACGAACCCGCAGTAGCTGTGGTGTCCGGAATGGGAGTGATGCGAGGCTTCTTCTGGAAGGAAAAAGGTGGAATAGAATACATTAACTGAAGCGGCTATCCCGTAGGCGAAAACTGTCCCGATCAGAATGGGAATCACTAGCGCCTGTATCCTGAGTTTCATTGATTCCGGCCTTTTTGAATTTAGAAGAAATCTGCTTTTGATCCTGACCGCCTCCGCTCTGCTTTTTCATCGGACTGACATCCAGGCCGGATAATAAAGCAAAGTGAGTACCTTATTCAGATTCGTATACTTGAGTATGATGAAAATACCCGTTGGTTTCACGTTTTCGGAATTTTTGCTAAAAGAGAATTAATTGATTTATTGAGTGTCAAGGCAGCAGGGAATTTTAGCTTCCATCGAACCTGGCACCCATTCTCAGGAACACAGATCTCCTGTGCGGCCGTGGTCGAAATCTGCCAGCTTTCATGGCGCTTCAAATGCCCCCCGGATAGTCGCCAGAGTCGCGGCCTTTGTGGAACGCCAATCTCCTGATTGGCACATGCCCTTGCTGCCAAACATACTGCCGCCCCTCCAGGGCTTGAAAACCGTTGTTCTGTGGGCTGTTCCCCCCAGGTTAGCTATCGCTCACCTGGGGCTATTGGCTGCCACGCCTCCGGCGTTGGAATATTCCCTGCCATGGCAGATCACACAAATAGTCTCAAGTCCCAGATTACGAGTGACAACCTTTCCTCCGGGAGCGCAGATCTTTGTGGCGGGTCCGATCCTCGGACCGGTGCCGCGCCAGCGGCATCGCTTTCCCTTCACTGTTTCAATCCCTTGCGACTCCGACTTCTTGCGGGAGCGGAAAACTGGAAGTTCCCGGCCACGGCAGATCTCCCGATCCGCATTTTCTACTACCTCTAAGTTGCTATTTCCCTAAGAATCACAGACTAACCTCAATCCCAACATCACTACCAATTTTTGGATTTCGGGTTTAGTACTTCCAGCTTCTCCGCCTTCGGCGGGATGCAGATCGGGAGATCTGCCGTGCCCGGCAGGAGTGTTCAAGGCCCGCCGTATTGGCATCATGATTTCCGGGCCGGGGAATGGAGAAGGTTTCATTGTGGATTAATCCTGGTTTCTAATTATTCTAATTTGGATATAGAATCTAATTAGAAATAATTAAAAATTAGGGGAGGGAAGGGTGAAAGGAAAAATATTCTTGTTTGGGGAAACGAAAGACAGCTTAATTCCGATGGAAGAAACTCCTTACCACAGAGAGTCTGTCCTTCAGGATTGGCTGTCAAATTACCCGGAATTGCTTCCTGGTGACCAGATCAATCCGGAAGACCCGAGAAGATGGTTGCTAGTGAAGGCTGAAATGGGTGTTCCTGGCTGTGAAAACGGGCCGGATCGGTGGAGTCTCGATCACCTTTTCCTGGACCAGGAAGGCATTCCAACATTTGTTGAATGCAAACGCTCAGTTGACACCCGGGCCCGCCGGGAGGTTGTCTCCCAGATGCTTGACTACGCGGCCAACGGGTTGCAGTACTGGAGCATGGAGCGAATTCGACAGCTGGCGGCAGAGGTTTCGGAATCGCCACTTGATAAAAGGGTCTCAGAACTGATTATTTCTGATGACCAGGAAGCGATTGAGGACTATTGGAAAACGGTTGAGAGCAATCTGCGGGAAGGCAAGGTTCGGCTGCTGTTTGTGGCTGATGAGACAACCAGTGAACTCCGCAGGCTGGTTGAGTTTTTAAATGAGAAGTTAAAGGATATTGAAGTTTTAATTGTAGAGGTCAGGCAGTTTTCCGGTGAATCGCATACCGCGGTGGTTCCCCGGGTAATTGGGGTGACAGAGGCGGGCCGGAAAAATAGGGCGACGCGACCGAGCAGGGGTACACCATGGACCGAAGAAGAATTTCTGAGGACCGTTGGAATGAGCGATAATCCTGGCAACTCCGCCCCGATTAGAAGCATTCTCAACATATTGAAGGGAAGAGGATTCCAGGTCAAAGGTGGTCGAGGCCAGGTTGTGGCCTCCCTGGATTTAGTCATTAGCACAGAGACTGGAATGGTCAGGCCATTCAGGTTTGAGTGCGCTGGATCATGGACAAGGTTATATGTGTATTTTTCAGGGATTCGGCCGATCAGAGAAGACCCAGTGAAGCGTCAGGAACTAATCGAAAAACTGTTAAACCTGGGCTCAAGCATGAGTGACAACCCGCAATATCCGAGTATTGACTGTACCGTGCTCCGGGATGCTGATAAATGGGATGACTTCCAGAAAATGATTGAGTGGATTCTGGAAGAAGGTATTTAATTTTCTATGAAATATGAGAGCTCTTAAGCGGGATGCTTTTCCAGAATATCTTGAGGTACAGGTTTCAAATCAAATGCATAATCAGATCACCAAAGCCGACGTTGACTATGCGCTGGGATTTTCACCCTGGGACCTTGGTAATGAAGTTCTGTATAAACTTTGCAAGGATTATCCCAGGCATGATAGGGGGGATGCCATAATTGCCAAAGTTTGGTTAATTAGCCGTTCTTATGCAGCCGCTGTTGAAAGAAGGCTGAACGCAAATGGTCAAACCTCCGACGATTTTTATGAGAATACTGTGGTTGAGGGTATCAGAAAAAGTAAGCTTGATGATATGCTGGCGGACTTGCCGGATAGAATGACCGACCCTTGGAATGAGCTGGGGAAAATTGTCAGCCTCCATAGGCGTTTAGTAGATTGTTTTTTTGAAATAACCGAACTGAAGAAACGATCATTAGCATCGAAATATCTTCATTTTCACAGGCCAGACCTGTTCTTTATTTACGACAGCCGGGCCAATAAGGCGATTCGACAGGTTACACCATTTTTGAAACAACTACCTAATATTGAAGCAGAAGTTCAGGACAGGCAATATCATGATTTCTGTCGACGCGCTCAATGGCTGAAAGAAGATATTGAGAAACAGTTCTGTAGGAAGCTCACTCCCAGACAGATTGACAAAATCCTTCTTCGGATTCACGGGAAGGCAGTCTAGACTGTGGTGTCCCCTTTTCCCTCTCTGGGTCTGCTTGAGGAATGACCAAGGCGAAAGATATTTTTCGCAGTGGAAGACTCCAGCCCGTTCTCCGGAGACTGAATAGTATCCTGACTCTTTCCTGGTGCAACTCCCTACCTTGCGGTACACTTATGATTTAGTAGTGTCCGTACCTAAAGCCTCGATTAAGTCCAGGGAAATCTAAATGCCTAACGCTTCTATTTCAATCCAGGAACTTGGCTGGAGTAATTTCTTTCAACAGCAGGTTAGTCTTGAGGAATTGGAGTCGACTGTGCCGGTGCGGGTCTTTGCCCTCAACCGGCATCTTTTCGAAGGTATGGGAGAGCATGGGCATCGACAGTTCTCTCTGCCTCACATCTGGATTCGCCGCGCGGTCGAAGACTTGCCTACGGTTGGCGACTGGCTCCTGTTAGACCAGGCTAACCTGCCTGTGCGCCTTTTGGAACGTACCAGCCTCTTCAAACGCATGGCCTCGGGACGTGAGGCCAAGGTGCAGTTGCTGGGGGCAAATGTAGATACCCTTTTCATTGTCACTTCATGTAATCTCGACTTCAATCTCTCGCGACTGGAACGTTATCTGGCCATGGCTCTGGAAGCCGGGGTCAAGCCGGTCCTTATCCTTACCAAGGCTGATCTGGCAGAGGATGTGAATGATTTTTACGTGAAGGCTAGAACTCTGCGCCCTGGCCTGGAAGTTGAGACCGTCAATTCCAGGGATCCCAAAGTCATAGACATCCTGCGTCCATGGTGTGCGACCGGGAAGACCGTTGCCATGGTCGGCTCAAGCGGCGTCGGCAAATCGACTCTGGTCAACACGTTAAGCGCCTCAACAGTTCAGGACACTGGTGCCATTCGTGAGGAAGACTCCAAGGGGAGGCACACAACTATCGGGCGTTCCCTGCATTTGTTGCCAGGCGGTGGTTTACTGCTCGATAGTCCAGGGATCCGTGAACTGCAGCTGAGCGAATGCGAAGACGGTGTCGCGACACTCTTCGAGGAGGTCGAGGCTTTCGCCAGCAGCTGCCGTTATAGCAACTGTCAGCATCAGGGCGAAGCCGACTGTGGGGTGACTGATGCCATCAAGCGCAAGGAACTTGATCCGCGCCGCCTGGCCAATTACTTCAGGCTGCGAGCCGAACAGGAGCGAACCGCGGAGGTGATTGAGGAAAAGCTACGCAGAGAGAGACGCCTCGGTACCGAGAAAAAGCGGGCTAAATCCAGGAACAGTCGAAAGAAAAACTAATCGCATTCGGGAATTCCGTTACCCGAAATCCAGTCAGATCACCCGCCGCCTGTCGGACACTCCCTGTTATTCCCGCGAAAAATGTCGTCCTGTCCGCCCGAAAAACTCCAACCAAGATAGAGGTTTACCCTTAGTATGTTTCGGCACGAGGGCTACATGGGCAATGTTGATTTTAAAATCAGGCCAGAGCATTGCCAGTGAAGATGTCTATATCTGATTTGCTTGGCAATCAGGCTGTTTGGAGAAAATATGTAACTGATAGCTGGCACTGATACCCCGTGAGCATAATTTAAATGTCCAGGCAGGCGGCTTAATATTTGGAGGAGTACCTTCCATTGGACAGATATCCAAAACGGAGCTTTATAAGGAGCTTTATAAGGTAGAGGGCAGGGGAATCCCCTCTCAGAAAAACCAGATAATTTTTTCAGCAAATGAAATTATCGTACAAATACAAGAGCCTCTCCTGGATAGTCCTGGTTCTTACTCTTTTTGCGCTTGCCTCCTGGAGTAAGGGAGGGACTGGTCTTAAGGGAGCCACCCTTTTTTTGGCTCTGCTCTGTTTGCGAACTGGTCGATAGCGGTCTTGGTATGGGGTATGGGACTATTCTGACCCCTGTTCTTTTGCTGATCGGTTATGATGCCCATGATATCGTTTCAACTGTACTTTTGCATGATCAATCTGGTGATTTTCATCCCGATGAGCGCTGGTGCGTTGATTTCAGTCCCATTCTCCGTTTTAGCAATCAACAAGGCCAGAGAGAAATTCCTCAAGATTGGTATTGGAGTACTCACAATGGTCATGGGCGCGGTTATGATTATTAAAGCATTGAACTGAATCCGGGTCTGTACTCCATCCCCTTCAAAAGGTGATTTGTGGATGCCTGGGTGGTGTTCACAGAATGTTGATGTCAAACACTGTTACAATAAAGACGAAGACCGGGAAATCCTTAATAGTTGATCATTTTGCATACAAATTGAAATAATCGTGGAACGTAAACCGAATTATCCCTATCAATTCAACCCGAAGGCTTGCCAGGCATGCAAGGGTATTTGCTGCAACGGTAAAAGCGGCAACATCTGGGTCACACCCATCGAAATTGAAAGGATTGCTGGATTTCTGGATATGAAAAGAGAGGATTTTATCCTGGATTATCTGCGCTGGGCCAACAGAGGTTATTCAATCAAGGAGATTAAGACAGGAGACAATTATGCCTGTCTGTTTTTTGATAAAGAAAAAAATGGCTGCGGCATCTATCCGGTCAGGCCTGAACAGTGTCGAACCTTTCCATTTTGGCCCTATTTCAGGGAACACCCGGAAGAGGCATTTGAGGAATGCCCCGGAGTCCTGCAATTGACGATTGACAATTGTTGAATTCCATTACCTTTCGCAAGGCTGCAGGCCGTCGGACATTTGAAAACCGCAATTCGAGAGTCGCATTTCACCGTTCCCGGTTCCGGTGGCCGTGCCTTCGATCCTGCTGGAGGATGACACCTGGCTGTGTTGATTTTTTTTTCAATCAAAAGATTGGCTTTCCTTATGGGGCGTTTTCCCGGATAAATGTCTGGAACACACCTGGGAGTGTACCGGCAAGCTGAAAGATTCCGGTTGGGAACAGCTTTGAGTTTCGAATTAATCAGTTCCCTATTGGTATGGAGTTAGTTCCCTGATATCATGAATTGCTGAATATCAAGCCAGAGAAACAAACCTGAACCATGAATTTCAGAATAGAAAACAGGAGAAAGTAACTTATGCATAAAAGTATGATGGATATGTACGATCTTACGGGAAAAACAGCAGTTGTAACCGGGGGGTCCCAGGGACTGGGTGAGAGTTTTGCCCGTGGTCTGGCCAAGGCCGGGTGCAACCTGGTATTAACTGCGAGAACCCTTTCCAAGCTGGAAAAAGTGGCCGCTGAAATGATTCATTACGGAATCGAAGCCCTGCCGGTACAGATGGACGTCAACAAACGTGAAGACATCGAAGCCATGGTGCAGACCGCCACCAGGAAGTTTGGGAAAATTGACATCCTGGTCAATAACGCAGGAATTTCGGCTGTGAGTGAAGCAGAGGATATGACCGATGAGCAGTTCCAGAGTGTAATCCAGACCAATATCGGCGGAGTCTTCCTCTGCTCCCAGATTGTAGGGCGGGAAATGCTGAAGCAGGGCCACGGAAAGATCATCAACATCGCTTCCATGTACTCCTTCGTCGGTGCCAGTTATGTTCCGCAGGTCTCCTACACCACCAGTAAAGCCGGAGTGTTGGGAATGACCCGTGAGATGGCTGTTGAATGGGCACCCAAGGGAGTGCAGGTAATGGCCCTGGCGCCTGGATTCTTCCGCTCAGACCAGACCATCTGGGCTTTTGAGCAGAACAAGGAACTGGGTGAAAAATTGCTAGCCCGCGTGCCAATGGGCCGCATGGGGCGCCTGGAAGAACTGGAAGGAACAATCGTCTTTCTGGCTTCCGCTGCTTCAGGTTACATGGCCGGGCAGACGCTTACCCTTGACGGAGGTTTCCTCTCCTGGTAGACACGTTGCAGGGTCGTCCTTGTGGCCGGCCGGTAAAGAATTTATTAAATATTAAATTGTTGATAAGGACATAGAGAATGATAAAAGTTGGCATTATCGGAATGGGAATCAGGGGCAACCTGTACGCCGAAACTATCAAATTCAATCCATTTGCTGAAGTAACCGCCTTTGCTGAAGGCAGCCCCGAAAGGCTGCAGTCGGCCCAGGATAAATACAAAGTGAAATCTTATGAAGATTACGGCTTGATGCTGAAGGAAAACCAGTTCGATATCGTGATCGTGGCGCTTCCCGATCACCTCCATAAAGACGCGGTCATCAAGGCAGCATCAGCCGGATGCAACATGTTGATCGAAAAGCCCCTGGCTACATCCTATGAAGATGCTAAAGAAATGGTGGCTGCGATCAAAAATGCCGGCGTGAAAGCCCTCGTTGGATACGAGAATCGCTGGAGCCCGGTCTTCATAACGGCCAAGGAGGCTGTAGCTGCCGGGGAGCTTAGTGAAATCCAAATGATCCAGGCAAAACTGAATGATTCAGTTTTTGTGCCAACCAAAATGCTGAGCTGGGCTGCAGGTTCATCCGTGGGCTGGTTTCTGCTTCCTCACACCGTTGACCTGGCCCTCTGGCTTTCCGGTAAAAAGGCAGTTTCAGTCCACGCTGTGGGACAGAAAAAAGTGTTGGCCGGAATGGGAATTGATACCTATGATTCCATTACTGCCACCGTCCAGTTTGAGGGTGGCATGGTCGCAACCTTCAGCTCTTCCTGGATCTATCCGGAAAGCATTCCTCTGATCTATGACATGCGCTTTGAGGTGCTGGGTTCAGCCGGAGCCCTGGAAGTGGACCTGCGGGACCAGAATATCCACAAGATGACCGACAGGTATTCGCATCCGCCTACCCTGGGCCGGGATATTTATGGAAAGCCCCTCGGTTTTGCGGCCGAAATGCTCAATTCCTTCATTAACAACGTGAAGGACGGCACTGAACCAATTGTGGACCTGGATGACGCCCTGCATGGAGTCCAGGTTGTAGACACGATCCACAAGGCGGTCGCCCTGCGGCAGCAGTTGACGATTGGCAATTGATGATTTTTTGACTGCGCGCCGCTGGGTTGTCTCACCGGCGCGTGGTCAAGTGCCAAAGGATAATATTCAAGTTCATCTGGATTGATTTCCAGCTTTTCAGATTGTCAGTTAAGTGATCGTCTCTTCAGCGCTCCAATCGAGACCTGCACTAATCCCTTTCCCTTAAATGGCACACTTTCAGCCTGCCCAACAGATTGAGCCATGGCGTTTTAGGATGGTCAAGTACAGGCCAGGAAATCGGCGTTCCACAAAGGCCTCTTCTCTGACGCCAAAAGAAGAAAGTGCAGATCAGGAGAAATCCGTTCTTGGCGGTATTACATTGTTTTCGGACCACAATCGTCAACCGTCAGTTCACAAGTCCATTTTCAGCACTTTTTCAACGGTTTCCCGCTGCAGTTGCTGGATAACTTCCATTTGTTTGTGAAGCTGGATGACCAGGCCGCGAACCGAGTAGCTGAAGAATTCTGACATATGAGATCCGGAGCGGTTGGCCCGGTCCAGCTGCCGGTAATACTCAGTCCTGGTCTGAGCGTAGTAAATGCTGAGAAGCTGGGCCGCAGGAGGGGGGAATCCAGCCTGCAGCAGGTAGCGGAATTCAATCAGTCTGGCTGTGCGTCCATTTCCGTCCCCGAATGGATGAATCCAGACGAAATAGAGATGTGAGGCAATGGCTGACAGTATCGAGTAGGTTTTTGTCATTCCCACTGGAAATTCAAGACTGTTAAGCCACTCGCAGAATTCCGCTAACAGGATTTCACAGTCTTTGGCCGGAACACTCCGGTTGATCCCTACTACCACCGAATTTCGGCGCAACTCTCCAGGGATAACATCTTCATGGTGATCAAGGGACTGAAGGACCAGGCCGTTGTAGTTACTGACATCTTCAGGTGTAAGGGGGACATATTCCTCAGGATCAATTGTCGCTGCAATTGATTCGCAGGCACCTACGATATTGTTGATTTTCTGCGCGGGGTACATTTCCGGGGAGGGGAGTTCCAGGGTGGCCCCCAAATATTTCCTGATTTCTTCCTCTTCCAGCGTCTTGCCTTCAACAGCAATGGTGGCCAGCGCACCCTTTACCATATAAGCAGTATGTAGCCTCTGGGCAGCGGCAGGTTCCAGAGGCGCTCCAGTGATAATCTCAGTCCTGGCCACTGCTTCACCAAGCTGCATCCAGGTTTCGCGTTCCAGTTCTCTCAGGTGATTGCTGAATTCCAGCCATGGGTGAGTGTCTCTATTCATCGGCATAACTGTCCCCTTTAAAAGTTATCCACACTAACTATTTTGGATAAATGTATGACATCGGGGAGGATGTTTCAAGGGAAAGGGGAGTAAATAATTAAAGTTTCAAGATTAAAGATTCAAAACTGAGGCGACAGGGATCAAGCAGAACATAGGTAACAGTAATTAGTCAGGACATAGGGAACACTTGCTGGCAAACTACCAGACTGAAAGGAGGACTGGTATCTGGAGTTGGTGATCAGGGTTTGCCGGTTGACGCCTTCGATGGCTTTAGTCAATTCCAGGCGCGAACAGTCTTGAGTTTTAAATTTTGAATCTTGAGTTAATTGCGGAACGCTGGTCCGTCAATTGTTCATCGCTTCGAGGTTGCGGGCAGCCTGGCTGAGAGCCCGGATTTTTCCGTTTTTAATGTCCACTGACCAGATATGGTGGATAGCCGGTCCGCCGGTAGTCCAGACAGCTTCAACATCTATCCATACTTCCTGGCTGGTTTTGCGGATTACTTTCCAGTTTGTGAAACTGAGGTTGCTGAATCCCCCGTTTATCAGTTTGGCAGCTACAGCGGAATTCTTTCCCAGGTAATCAAATGATTCCTGGTTGGTATTCGGCTCAGGGGTTTTTTCCTCAGCTGGAGCCAAGGCCTTTTCAGAAGGTTCTTCCTTTTTTACATCCCTTATCAGCTGCGGCATATTCTCGGGCCGGGATTGTTCAGCGGGGAGCTGCTGTTTTGGATTTTTTCCAGTTCCGGGAACTGGGGAAGTGGTTAAGGGTGCACCTGCTGGAGGGGAGGCAGCGGATTTTTTTGCTGCCTGCGAAACCTGCGTGATTTTCTGCGGTGCCGAGTCAATTTTCGCGGGAATCTTGTTTATCGTCGCGGTCCCGGTCGGGGATCCTGAGCCCTTTTCCTTCAGCGGGTCAGCCTGGAGGCTGGAACCATTAGTCTCATCCACCTTGGCCTGGTTCACCAGTTTTTCCAGGAGTTCCGGATTGCGGGATGCCGCGGCCTGCCGGGCCACTTCGGCCTTTTCTTCCTGGCTTGGGCCCGAAAAATACATGGCCAGGATCCCCGCGGTAATAACCAGGATGGAAATCCATATTGGTGTTTTCCAGTTAGTTTTATTTTTTTTATCAGACAGGGTGTCATCAAGCAGGGAAGCAGACTGGATTATGTTGTCTTCAGCCTGACTGATCCCATTGCTTTCGGATCGGGATTTCCGATCCTGCCCCACCAATAAATTTGAAAGATCGTTCGATTTCATTTATTCAATTTCCACCCACATTATACGGATAAGATTCTAATCGTATCACTAATGAGGTTTATTTTAAAATATGTAGAACCTGGGAAAAAAGATACATCTCAATATTTTAGATACATTTAAATAAAGCATGTATCAATCTTAAATCAGGGGAAATTAACCATCCCATCCACGGTTATGGAATTCTTTTTAAGCAGGTTGCTTTGTTTAAAACCAGTTTGGCTATATTGTAGAATAACGGGACAGTTTAAAAGAAGTATTATTGATTGTGTTCATCCGGAATTTTTTAAATTAACACTTGGTAAGGAGAGTTATGCCGCTTAAATTCGGAACCAGCGGGCTTCGTGGACTGGTAACCAATATGACTGACCGGGAATGCTGGCTGCACGCCCGGGCTTTTCTGCGATATGCCCGCTTGTCAGGCGCTTTTGAGGAGGTTGCCCTGGGCGGAGATTTTCGGGCCAGTACACCCAGGATCATGCGGGCGGTTGGCTTAGCTATCAGGGAAGAGGGATGCAAGGTACGCTTCCAGGGTATTCTTCCCACTCCTGCTGTGACCCTCTTCGGCATCAGGCGGGGAATTCCCAGCATCATGGTAACCGGAAGCCATATTCCTGATGATCGCAATGGAATCAAATTCAACCTTCCCAGGGGGGAAATCCTGAAGATGGATGAACCCGGAATTATGGAGCAATATGAGTTGCTGAAAGCTGAGGCCGCGGGAAAGGGTTTTTTTAACGAAGCGGGATTTCTACGGGAAAGCGTGGATTACAGCCTGCCCGAAGCTGAAGGTTCGGCCCTGGAAATGTATCGGGTGAGGTTAACTGATTTTTTTGGAACTGCTGACAGTGCCTGCCTGGCAGGCGCAAAAGTGGTTTTTTACCAGCATTCCTCAACCTCCAGGGAGATTATTCCCGGGATACTCGAGTCTCTGGGTGTAAAGGTGTACAGGAAAGGTTACTCAGATACATTTATTCCTGTAGACACCGAGGCAGTGGAAGGACTGGATACACTTGCCGGCTGGGTGAAAGAACACCAGGCTGACGCACTTTTCTCGACAGACGGAGACGGGGACCGTCCTTTGGTGGTGGATGATACCGGGAACTTCATCCGCGGAGACATATTGGGAATACTGGTGGCGGATTTCCTGAGGGCTGACGCGGTGGTGACCCCGGTCAGCTGCAGCACTTCGCTGGAACGGTGCGGAAAATTCAGCCGGATCCTGAGAACCAGGATCGGTTCTCCCTTCGTGGTCGAAGGCATGGAGTCCTTCAAGGCTGAGTACCAGGCAGTGGTTGGATATGAGGCTAACGGAGGGTTTCTTACAGCCAGTGAGATTTCGTCCTGGTCAGGCGGAAGCACACTGGGTCCGCTTCCTACCAGGGATGCGGCCCTTCCTGCAATTGCGGCGCTGGTAAGCGCCAGGAAAAAGGGCATACCCCTGTCAGGATTGGTAAAAGAACTTCCGGCCCGGTTTTCCGACGCGGAACTGGAACGCGGAGTCCCGGCCGAAACCGGCAGGAAAATAATGGAAATTATGCTTTCAGGCGGAAAAGAACTGCTGGAGGAGGAGTTTGCCGGGTCCTGCGGGACGGTGGAGTCGACTGATAATACGGATGGGTACAGGGTTCTTTTTTCAAGGGGTGATATCGTACATTTCAGGCCTTCAGGAAACGCTCCGGAATTCAGGTGTTACACTGAATCGGACTCCCGGGAGAAAGCTGCTTTACTGGCCAGGATGGGGATAGAGTGGATCAGGCGATTGACGATTGCCGCTATGGCATAAGCTTCCTGCTTGGGGACAATCACGGCTGTGCTTCCGGCCGATCTTGAACGGATTGTGTCCAAGAGATCCGCAGGTAGACCTAAAAAAGCCCCCGAGCAATCGGGGGCTTTTTTATTTACAGGTTATTCACCTGAGGTAGATATTAACCGAAAAATTCTTTCCGGGTTGCCTCGGTAGTCGGGATGGCCGGTTTATCGGACATCACTTTTTCCAGTGTTTCCAGTTCAGCCGGACCGTCTTCGAGTGGCATGGAGACCTGTCCGCCGCCGCTGGCGGAGCGCAGGAGGCCCATCATGGCTTCAAAACCTTTATAGGCATTGTTGAAATTGCATTCATGCACTTTACCGTCATTGAGCCAGTCTGCCATGTCCTGGATATAGGGGGGCATGTCAAGATCGTAATTCATGGCCCCTTCGCCGCTTTGTACCCCCTTGCTGGTGACTGCTCTCCATCCGCCATTGGTCAGGACTTCGGCAAACCCATCAGTACCCTGGATGCCGATGCGGTTTTTGCCCCACCATTTGGCTACTTCAGGCTGATCCGGGGCCCCGGCTCCGCATTCCACGTAACCGCGCACGCCGTTGGCATAGTGGATCATTCCGCCGATATAGTCGGGGGAAGGGTGGTTGTCAGTCATCTTGTTTTTTCCGGCAGCCTGTCCCATCACCCATTCGATATCTGCATAATCGTTGTACCAGGACATGTAGTCAATCATGTGACTCATCATGTGGGTCATCCATCCGGTGGCAGAAGCGTATACCATCTGGATGCGGCCCAGGTCTCCGCTGGCTGCGATTTCCTTGACCTTCTGGTAGTGAACACCATAGCGGTGCTGGTGGCTGACTACGGCCTTGATACCTGAAGTCTCGATCAATTCTTTGAGTTTCAGGCCTTCATGCATGTTTTCACCGACCGGTTTTTCAAAGGCGACCATTTTGGCACCGCAGTCCACGGCAATTTTCACCATGTCGTAACGGAGTTTAGGCATGGTGCAGAAACAGAATACGTCTGGTTTGAGCTCCTGGGCCATTGCGGACGCATCAGATCCCTTGCGGACAGACTGCATTCCCAGGGCCTCTGCCGCGGAATTAAGCATATCCTGGCTGATGTCACAGATGCCTGTTACTTCAAAATTCTCGTTGGCCTGGAAGGCAGCGGCGTGATGTTTGCCGCGTTTTCCCATGCCAACTACCATTACTTTGTATTTAGCCATTGTTTTTATTCCTTGATTGTCCGGTTAAGTTGATAAGCCTATTGAGGTTTTCCAGCTGCTGTTTTCCGAACCTTGATGTGAAAGAAAAACAGCCCCGCTTGCGACGGGGCTGTTTTGATAAAACGAAATCCAGTATGGATTCTAGCCCTGGGCGTTATCCCATTCGATACATTTTGCGATAACGTAATCTACTTCTTCCTGTGTCAGTTCAGGGAACATCGGCAGGGAGATACAGGTCGCAGCATTCTTTTCAGCATTCTCAAGGGAGCCAACGATGCGAGCGTCTTTGCCCCATGGGTATCCATTCTGCTGGTGGATAGCGATGGAATAGTGGGTCTTGGCATCAATTCCGCTGTCATTGAGGAATTTCAGCAGTTCATCGCGCTTGGCCGCAGTTGCGGTTTCAATCACGTACAGGTGGAAAACATGACGGTAGCCAGGTTTTACGAAGGGCAAAGTGAAGTTCTTGACACCTGCAAAACCCTGGTCATAAACCTTTGCCCAGGCGATACGCTGGTCAGTAGTGGCTGTAATGTGTTTCATTTTGGCACTGAGTATGCCTGCCTGCAGGTCGTCAAGGCGGCTGTTAAAGCCGAAACTGTGAACGTTGCGGGCGGTTGAGCCGTGGTTGCGGAGCCTGCGGACTTCGCTGTTTATCTTGTCGCAGTCAGTGAAAACCATTCCGCCGTCTCCGAAACAACCCAGGTTCTTCTGGATGATGTAGGAGGTGCAGACTGCGTCGGCGAATTCACCCTGTTTGAAAGTGTCACCGTGGCCGTCAATGCCCTGGGCGTTGTCTTCAATCACATAAAGATTGTGTTTTTTGGCAATGGCGCCGATCGCGGGCATGTCCGCGCACTGTCCGTAAAGGTGTACCGGCATAATTGCCTTGGTTTTGTCAGAAATCGCGGCTTCGATTTTTTTGGGGTCAATACATTTTGTCTGGGGGTCACAATCAACCAGTACAGCGGTTGCTCCAGCGATCCAGATTGCTTCAGCAGTGGCGAAGAAGGTGTTGGCATTGGTGATAACTTCATCACCTGCTCCCACTCCCAGGGCCATCAGGGACAACCATAACGCGTCGGTACCGTTGCCAACGCCGATGGCGTGCTTTGAGCCGAAATATTCAGCTGCCTGGGCTTCAAACTTAGAGAGCATCGGGCCCATGACATAGCTGCCGCTCATCAGGACTTCATTGATATTGGCATCAATCTCGGCTTTAATGTTTTCGTACTGGCGCACATGACCGTAAAATCCTACTTTCATATCAGGTTCTCCTCAAATATTTACTAATAATTATTAATGAATCATTCATGCTGGAGTCTATACTTTACACTTTTTTTATCAATTTGTTAAATAATACTCACTTTGAATATAAGTCCCGCAGGCAAGCCTTGGAGGTCCTGGTTTTGCCCGGTTGTCAGGATGGGGAGTGACGGGCTGAAATGAATCATCCTGAGACTCTTGATTCAATTGGTATATTTATGCAAATCAAGGCATTTCGGCTCTTGGCCTATCCCCGCTTATCAGCTTGCTTTACTGGCAGCTAATAGATCCGGCCTGACTTTCTCAGACTCAGCCGGCACAGGTTTAAATTCTACCTGAATTCTTCCCATTCAGGCTCATTATGGAATATCCAGTTATAGTAATCCTTTTCCTGAAGAAGTTTTCCTGCGGCCTCATCTACAATTACCGTACAGTCTGCGTGAAGCTGAAGCGCTGAGGCTGTAACCATTGATGTAACCGGACCTTCAACCGCCTTGGCCAGGATTTCCGCCTTGGATTCACCGGTGGCAATCAATAATATTTTTTTTGCTTCGAGAATTGTGCCTACTCCCATGGTTACGGCCCTTTTGGGCATGCTGGAGGGAGGGTCGAAGAAAACTTCATTCTGGGCAATTGTCTTGGGGGTCAGGGCTTTCTCCCGGGTTCTTGACCTCAGGGCTGACAGTGGTTCGTTGAAGCCGATATGCCCGGATTTCCCGATACCGAGAATCTGCAGGTCAACACCTCCGTCAAGGCGGATATTTCTTTCATATTCACGACATTCGTTTCTGAAGTTTTGAGCCATGCCGTTGGGTAGATAAGTGTTTCTGAGATCTATATTCACCTGTGAAAATAGATGCTTGTTCATGTATGAACGGTATGAATTAGGATGTTCCGCCGGGATTCCGATGTATTCATCCAGGTTGTAGGTGCGGAGGAGGGAGAAATCCAGGTTTTCCTTCCTGTGTCTCTCCACCAGGAGGGCGTAGAGCCGTTCCATGGTTTCTCCGGTGGCCAGACCCAATACGGAATGGGGGTGCTTCCTGATTCTTTTTTCAATAATCTGGGCGGCCAGTTCAGAAACAGCAGCAGCTTCAGGCCTGATGATTACTTGCATGGTATTGATTCCTTCTTATTGATCCAGCAAAAATTATCCAAAGATTTTGCTTCAGTTCAGGTGTTATTAAAATTGATGAGTTTTTAGAATTTTAATTTATTCTATTTTAACTTTTACGCCCGCAGAGTTGTAGTTTTCCAGTGTTAATATTCTGCAATAGTTGCCACAACAATAAATGCCGGGGGAAACTTACGGGCTGGATTAGATCAACAGTTTGCAATCGCCAGCCACCGTCCCGATTTTGACGCCGAAGCCGATGCCGGGAAATCCCGCGGTTGCCTGACGCCTGTGACTGGCAATAAGCTGGAAGCTTATGCCGATGCTGGGATCCTGAAGGTAGTCAGTAATCAGTGGGTACTCCCTTTGCCCTCAGTTAATTGCTACTATTAACTGTGAACTTCTTTGGAAATAGAGATTAAGTATGAAAAAGTGGAAGAGTTTTCTTTTATTACTTGGATTTTTAGCCGTAACCGGGTGCGCTGATTCCGGAGAGAGAGTGCGGGAGGTAACGGAGGCAGTTCAGCCCAATATAGTCGTTATCCTGGTGGACGACGCTGGATACGCTGACTTTGGTTTCCAGGGGGAGAGCGACTTGTCTACTCCCAATATTGACCGGCTGGCGGCCAGCGGGGTGATTTTCAGCGATGCCCATGTTACGGCAACGGTATGCAGCCCCTCCCGGGCCGGACTCCTTACCGGTCGTTACCAGCAAAGGTTTGGATATGAATCCAACTCGCCCCCGGAGGAAGAGGGGCTGGAACCCACAGAAAAGACAGTGGCGGACCTTTTGAAGGCCCAGGGATATAAAACTGCGGCCTTTGGAAAATGGCACTTGGGTCTGCAACCGGAATATCACCCGAACAACAGGGGATTTGATGAATTCTATGGATTTCTATCCGGCTCCAGATCGTATTTTCCCTCTCCGCTGCAGGACCGTCCCGGAAGCCCCGGCGCATTAATGCATAATCGGGAGTATGTCACTTTTGATGGCTACCTGACGGATGAACTGGCCTCCCGGGCCAATGACTTCATGACGGTGAATAAATCGGACCCATTTTTTCTCTACCTCTCGTTTAATGCGGTCCATACGCCTATGGAAGCGACACTGGATGACATGAAGCGTTTCATCGGGCATCCCCGGCAGACCCTGGCTGCCATGACCTGGGCCTTGGACCGGTCAGTCGGCAAGGTCATGGATAAGCTGGATGAACTCGGCCTCAGGAAAAACACCCTGATCTTCTTTCTTTCTGACAATGGAGGGGCTGCATTCAACAATTCACGGAATACTCCGCTCAAGGGGTGGAAGGGGAACAAGTTCGAAGGAGGTCACCGGGTGCCGTTTGTTTTAAGCTGGCCCGAAAAACTTGACGGCAATGGGAGATTTTCAGGGTTGACCAGTTCTCTGGATATTGCTGCGACAGCTTTGGCTGTGTCCTCCCCGCAAAAGGACTCGACTTCCCGGACACTGGATGGTGTGAACCTGTTGCCTTTCCTGGAGGGTGAGCGGTCAGGAGATCCCCATGATTTCCTGTGCTGGCGCAAGGAGGATATCGCCGCCGCGCGAAGCGGTGACTGGAAACTTATCCGCCTGAATGAGGGTGACACGGTTATGTACAATCTGGAAGACAACCTGGGTGAGACCAGGAACATGAGTGAGATTAACCCGAAGGAGTTGGATGATCTTGTTTCAATCCTTGATAACTGGGAATCTGGATTGGAAGAACCCAGATGGCACGAGGAAGCGGACTGGATCAGGGTTACCCGCCATGTCCATGAAGCTCTCATGAATAACAAAGAGCCGGGCCGGATTGCCCCATAAGTTAATCGGCAGTTGCCGGCCTGAAAACGGTCTTTTTGAAGTTCAAGGTTAAATGGAATGCCGATAGGCACACTCAGAATTCAGGATTAAAGCGTTCAGATGATGGATACCTCTGCTTTTAAGCGGGCGAAGCTTTCCTCGGATATGCTGTTTGGTAACGTCCCCGACCCCTGGGATTCAGCTGGGCCTTCCCTCTGGTCTTACTGCGGAGTGACGCATATGAAAGCAGTAATCTCCAAAAATGCCATGATTTTGGAGCCTTGAACCATGAAGGTCAGCTGATTATAGAAATAAAGAATAGTTTAATATGCTTTTCCGAAAGGATATTCCATCCTGATACGTGTATCCTATTGCACTGCAGTCACCCATTGCGAAGACTGTAAGTCGGCCGGTTCCATATCCGTTGAGCATTCCGAACAGCCTTATTTTAGTGATTGTTTTATGCAGGCGGAACCGCTGGAGGATAAAAGTGTCTAAATTGTTTTAATATATGGGATTTTTAAGCTCGATGAAAAAAACAGGAATTCAGGTTTCCAGAAAGAATTATGCTGGAGCTGTTGTGCTCGGGATGATTCTTATTTCGTTAAATTTCACCTCTCTCCAGGGGCAGGATTCCCTCGCGCCATATGATAATCCACCTGTTGCCACCGCTGTCCAGGTTGAAATTCCCCCGGATATTGATGGGAATGTAATTGATGACCCGGCCTGGGGCCCGGCTTTGCCCCTGACGGATTTCTGGCAGAGCATTCCTCATGAAGGTCAGCCTGCCACGGAAAAGACAGAGGTCAGAATAATTTATTCCAGTGATACCCTATACTTTGGAGTGGTTTGTTATGACATGTCTCCGAATCAGATCATTGCTTCTGACAGCAGGCGTGACTCTCCACTGGAAAATTCTGATGCTTTCCAGATCATCCTTGATACATATCTTGACCACCAGAACGGATTTGTTTTCGGAACCAATCCCGCCGGTATCGAATATGACGGACAGGTGACCAGGGAAGGGGAGGGTGAGGCCAGAAAGAGGAACCGCCAACAGGCCGGCTCGGGAGGTGGTTTCAACCTGAACTGGGATAGCTCCTGGAAGGTTAAGACTCTGGTCGGCGAATTCGGGTGGAGCGCGGAGTTTGCCATTCCCCTACGTACTATCAGGTTCAAAGCGGGAAAGGATGTGGTTTGGGGGCTGAATTTTGAGAGGAATATTCGCCGTAAATATGAAACCTCGTACTGGGCACCCCTGCCCAGGCAGTTCAAGTTTTATAAGCTTTCGCTGGCTGGAACCCTGGAGGGACTGGATGTAAAGGAGCAGGGTGTTTTTCAGGTAACTCCCTACGCTCTGGGAGAAGTCCGCTATACGGGTGAATCTGAAAGGACCAACTGGCTGGGAGCTGGGGGAATCGACCTGATCAAGTACAACCTGACACCCAGCCTGACCTTTGATGCCACGGTCAACACTGATTTTGCCCAGGTTGAGGTAGATGACCTGCAGATGAACCTTGACCGTTTCGAGCTTTTTTATCCGGAAAAGAGACCGTTTTTCCTGGAAAATGCCGGCATTTTTTCAGTAGGTGTACCGGGGGAAGTTGAGCTCTTTTACAGCCGCCGGATCGGGCTGGATCCAAGCGGGGAAAAAGTCTCAATAGAGGGAGGAGCCAGGCTGACCGGAAAGCTTGGCAATCACACCAACATCGGTCTGCTGAATATGCAGACATCTAAACTGGGCGGAATTGCCCCAAGCAGCAATTATTCTGTAGTCAGGGTCAGCCAGGATCTGCCCAACCGGTCTTCACTGGGCGGAATGATTGTGAACCGTGAATCAACCGGGAGCATTGAAGAAATTGCCGAAGCCAGTGCATTCAACCGCACCTACGCTGTTGACGGGCAACTGGGTATCGGGAGTGATTCCAGCGTTGCCGGGTATTTTGCAGGGACATCCTCTCCCGGAATTGATGATGGGGCTCATTCCTTTAACCTGAGGTCTGAACACAACGGGGATAGCTGGCTGCTGAGAGCAGGTTATACCGAGGTTGGGGAAGGCTTTAACCCGGAGGTCGGATTCCTGAGCAGAGGAGCCTACCGGAAAGCGAATGGTCATATCCGCTATACCTATCGGCCTGCTGATTTATGGAAATTCCAGGAGTTCAGACCCCATATAACCTATGAGGGATACTGGGATTTTGATGGTTATCATGAGAGCGATATGGTTCACTTCGATAACAGCTTTGTTTTGAAGGACGGAACTACGGGGAATACGGTACTCAACCTGACCAAAGAGGGAGTCAAGACGCCTTTTGAGATATTTCCCGGGGTGGTTGTTCCGGTTGGCGTTTATGACCACAAGGAGGTGGAACTTGCTTACAGGGGCAACGAAGGGGCCAGGCTCAGCGCCAGTTTTGTCTCAACTATCGGGGGATTCTTTGGGGGTGACAGAATTGCCTTGCAGCCTGGGGTGAAAGCCAGGCTGGGAGATAAACTGACCTCGGAGTTCAGTTGGAACCGGAATGATGTTAATCTGCCTTGGGGTGATTTTGTAGCCAACCTGGGATCATTGAGGGTGTCCTATTCCTTCAATCCCAAAATATTCCTGCAGAGCCTGCTTCAGTACAACAATGCAACCGGGACATGGTCATCAAATGTCCGGTTTGGCTGGCTGCAGAAAGGTAATGCCGGATTATACGTCGTGTACAATGACACCCGCGGCCTGGAGGGTTGGGGCATTCGGGGTGACCGCAGCCTGATTATCAAGATCAGCCGGATGTTTGACCTGATGTAACAGGCTTGAAGCCAGGTACACCAGGATTCATGATTGGCTGTACTGTATTCCGGCAAGGTTATTCTGCAGAATCCAGTGTGAGATAATTTAATAACCGTGCCTTATGTGGACTTAGTGGACGGGGTGAAGGGGTTGGACAACCCATGTAACCTGTAACCTGTGACCTGGAACTATTTATATGTGGGATCAACGATACGACACTGAAGAATATGTTTACGGAACCGAACCGAACGACTTCCTGGTAAGGATGAGTGACCATATTCCCAAAGGAGGAAACGTCCTCAGCCTGGGGGAGGGAGAAGGCAGGAACGGGGTTTACCTGGCTAAGCTGGGTTATGCAGTCACAGCTGTTGACCAGTCTTCTGTTGGAATGAAGAAAGCTGAGAAACTGGCTCGCGATAATGGGGTCAGCATTAAGACTGTAGCCGCTGACCTGGCCTGCTATGACATTGAGCCGGAAGCCTGGGATGGAATCATTTCATTTTTCTGCCATATGGACCGGAATACCCGGAGCCGGATTTTCGGGCAGGCAGCCAGGGGACTCAAGCCCGGAGGAGTTTTCATCCTTGAGGCTTTTACCCCTGACCAGCTTAAATACAAGACCGGGGGACCTCCGACCGCGGAACTGATGATGACAGCCTTCGACCTGAAAAATGAACTGTCCGGACTCGAATTTATCATAGCTGATGAACTGGAACGGGAAGTGAGAGAAGGAGTGCACCACCAGGGAACAGCAGCTGTTTTACAGATCCTTGCGGTTAAAAACCGGTAAACAGGTATCCTGTCATACTGCGTGGATAGTGTGAATACCCGGATAATCGGGAGATTACTCAGCTTGCGCCGGCAACGGGTACAGCAAGGTCTATGCGGCAGCTACGCTTGAGCTGCAACAGTCACCAGGTGCATAATAGTCTGCACCATGAATCGAGAAAATGCCTGGAGCCGAGTCTGGAACATGGTCAGGAGGATTCCTCCCGGAAAAGTCATGACCTATGGCCAGATCGCCTTACTGGAGGAACCATTATCAGCCCGTGCGGTTGGATGGGCAATGAACAGCTGTCCGGAGGGTGTGCCCTGGCACCGGGTTGTCAATTCCAGGGGTGGGTGTTCGACTGACCGGAGGCCTGACATCCCTCCCGGACTGCAGAAAGCCCTGCTGGAGAATGAGGGAGTTGTCTTCAGGGAAAACGATACCCTGGATCTGGATCTCTACCGTTTTTTCCCATGATAAAAAGAGCGAAGATTAAATATTGAAGTCAATAAAAGGTGCTATGGTTGACTCCCTTCCGCCCCGCGCATCGAATATTTTGGATTTTCATTTCTGAATTATTGTTACACTTCGGGAGTAATATAATTTTTACCAAAACCATGAACTTGATTTGAAAAATGTGTATACTAGGCATCCTTAAAAGAAGCTTTTACTTATTTTATAATAAACTGTACATACAGGATTGCTGAAGGAGGTTGGTCATGGCAAGAAAATGCCCCTTAACTGGCAAAGGACCAATGGCTGGCAACAATGTTGCTCACTCAAATAAAAGAACTAGAATGCGGCAGCTGCCCAATCTTCAGATGAAAAGGATTTTCATTCCTGAAGAGAACCGTTGGGTCAGGATTAAGCTTTCGGCCCGTGCATTGCGGACCATAACCAAAAAAGGCCTGCTGCAGTACCTTAGAGATGAAGGTCTTACCCTTAAACAGGTGTTGGCGTAAAAGGATACATGCAATGAGAGAAAAAATTAGATTAGTATCAACCGCAAAGACCGGTCATTTTTACACAACCACGAAAAATAAATCCAATACCACGGGCAAGCTGGAGATCAAGAAGTACGATCCGGTTGTCCGCAAGCATGTTCCCTATAAGGAGCATAAGATATAGGTTTTTCGCTGCTGGAAGCAGAACACAATTTTAAAAGAGCCTGGGAGAACTTGTTACAGTTATTACCAGGCTCTTTTTTTGTTTGAGAAATGATTGTGGGGCTGTGGATTCCCTCTGGATGGGGCTTATAAGGTTCCGGAAAAAGATGGATGGCACCCCTGCTACTCGCTATCTCGCGATTCGCAACCTATTTAATCGTTAATCAATGCTTAATTTGGCGTACAGGTAACCTTCCCGGTGCAGCACTTTCAGCTTGTCCGGCTTTCCATCCTTGTTGATATCCGCGTTAACCTTGACCACCAGTTTCCGGTACTCTCCGTCAGAATCCGGCACTGAGGGAATATACCCCAGGGCGTAGCGGTGCCGGGACAGGGCGGAGATGGTTTGGAAAATCCCTTCAAACTGGGAGGAAAAGCGGGGGAAATAGGCAGTGCCTCCGGTGTATTTAGCCATATATTTAAGTGCAGCATCACCCTGTTGCAGGTTCAACCTTCCTTCTGAGGCCAACCTGTCCTCATATCGTGCCCTGAAATTGCCCCCCAGGCTTACCGGGTAGATCACGGCATTGGTCCGTTTAACCCGGGCCAGGGTGTCGGAAAGATTTTTTTTGCTGAATGTATCCAGTCCGGAGGAAAGAAGGATTATGGTGAGCTTTTGGTCCAGTTCCTCGGTACGGTCCAATACGTCCCAGATGGCATCGTATAGGTTGCTTTCCCTGAAAGCCGGAGAGTTAAGTTTTCGCAGGGCTCCATAAACTTCAGCTTTGTTCTGGGTGAAATCAACCAGGATTTCGGGATTCATATCATATGCCATGGCAGCAAACCAGTCACCGGGGCGCATCTGGTCTACAAAAGCGTAGGAAGAAATGAGGGCGTCCCAGAGGAATTGCCAGGGTACTGCCTTGCTGAACTCGGTTAGCAGGACTGCGGTTATGGGGCCTTCAACTGGCTCGAAGTAGCTTATTTCCTGCTTGATCTTGTCTTCGTAGATTTCAAAATTATCTTTTGTCAGGCCCCTGACCAGATCCCCATCCTTAGTCTGTACGGTTGCGTCAACACGAACCATATCAACAGCAACCCGGATAGCTGCCTGCCCGGCGGCATCGGTTTCTTCTTCCTCAATTTTTTGCTGTTGCGGCTCTTCAATCGGCTGCTGCCCGGCAATCGGCCGGCATAACAGGAACAGTAAAATGGTCATTGATAGAAAAAGACTTGAAATTGCTTTCATGATTAATCTTATTATCTCAAAAAAATTTCAATACTAAAGGAAAAAGAAGGGAAATGCCTTTCCGGGCAGTAGGCAACCCCTGGTTTTAAAGTCTCCTGCCAAACTGCTGTCCAGTTAGTGCTAGAATTCAAAGTATGAATTCCCTGGATAAAGAAAAGAAGGTAAGAGAGTTACTTAAGCGCTTTGATTCAGCAGTGGTAGCCTTCAGCGGAGGCGTTGACAGCTCCTACCTTGCCTTCCTGGCAATGAAAGAAATTTCAGGCCCGGTCAAACTGGTAACAGCTGTATCTCCTTCCACCTCAGCCTTGCAGAAAAAGCTGGTAAGTGAATTCCTGGCCTCCCACGGAGGTGATCATGATTTTCTCGGAACCAGGGAAATGGATGATGAGCGTTACCGGAAGAATCCACCGGAGCGTTGTTATTATTGCAAGAGGGTGATTTTGGGCCGGATCAGGGAACTGGGGGAAATGATCGGCGCCGAAGTACTGCTGGACGGCAGCAATGCTGATGACCGCCATGATTACAGGCCCGGAGCTAAAGCAGTGAGTGAATTTGGTGTTATCAGTCCCCTGGCAGAAGCTGGTATGACCAAGCAGGATATCAGGGAAAGGTCCCGGTCACTGGGATTGCGGACCTGGGATTTGCCCTCAATGCCCTGCCTGGCTTCAAGGATACCGTATGGGGTGGAAATAACCGAAGAAGCATTCAGAAGGATTGAGCAGGCTGAAGATTTTATCAGGAACCTGGGAGTCCGCACTTTCAGGGTGCGTCATCACGGCAACCTGGCCAGGATTGAGGTTTCATCTGATGAATTCTCCTCATTTTTGTCGATTGAATTCATGCAGGCAATCCATCATCGGCTCAGGGCAATCGGCTACCAGTATGTAACGCTGAACCTGGTTCCTTTTCAATCCGGATCACTTAATGAGGAAATCACTGGATTGACGGTCGCTGATTGACGGTTGGGAGCGCACCGGAGCGATTAGGACATAGGTACGGTTTTTTAACTAAACAGCCGGCATCAGGCAACATCAGGTGGAGGTAAAGGCAAAGCCTGATCCTGAATCCCGGGACCCGGGTATGGCTGGCGAAATGAGGGAGTACCAGAGGTATGACCTGCCGCCGCAGGGAAGAATACGCAAGGTCAATCTCTCAATCGCCAATTCTCCATAACCTCTTCCATAATCTCCCGTGGTTGTCTATATTATCTAGATGACAAGAAAACTGGTATTCCTGCCCGCCCTGTTACCTGCATTGATCACCCTGCTGATTAGCCCTGTTTACTCCGCCAGTCGTGCTCCTGTGAGGGGCAGGGAGGCCATGGTAGTAAGTACGAGTCCGTTTGCCACTGATGTGGGGCTGGAGATCCTGCGTAAGGGCGGAAATGCGGTTGATGCTGCTGTAGCAGTGGGTTTTGCCCTGGCGGTCACCCATCCATCTGCCGGAAATATAGGCGGTGGAGGATTCATGGTGCTGCACCTGGCGGAAAAGAATGAGGAATACACCCTCGACTACCGGGAAAAAGCCCCAGCCGCGGCCAGGTCTGACATGTACCTGGACGGAGAAGGGAACCTGGTCGAAGGATTATCCACGGAAGGGTACCTGGCAGGTGGAGTGCCGGGGACTGTTGCCGGATTGCACCTGGCCTGGCAGCGTTTTGGAAGCCTTCCCTGGGAAGACCTGGTCAAGCCGGCAGTCAGGCTGGCGGAAGAAGGATTTGAGGTGAGTTACGCCCTTTCTGAGTCTTTGAAAAGAGGCGGAAAAAGGATGTCGCCTTATCCTGAAAGCAGACGGATTTTCCTGCGTGACGGAGACTATTACCGGGAGGGGGAGTTGTTCAGGCAACCGGAACTAGCCCTGACCCTGTCACTGATCCAGGTGGAGGGACCGGACGGATTCTATAAAGGGCGCACCGCCCGGCTGATAGCTGAAGACATGGAACACAACGGAGGGCTGATTACCATGGAGGATCTGGTTTCCTATGAAGCAAAGTTCAGGGAGCCGCTCCGGGGAAACTACCGCGGATTCGAAGTTATTTCCATGGGGCCGCCCAGTTCAGGGGGTGCTATCCTGGTGGAGATGTTGAACCTGATGGAGAATTTTCCTGTCTCCGGAACCGGCCATGATTCCTCTGAATATATTCACCTGAAAACCGAGATCATGCGGCTGGCATTTGCTGACCGGGCGGAGTATCTCGGGGATTCCGATTTTGGACATGTCCCGGTAAAGGGGCTTACAAGCAAACAATACGCGGCTGAGCTAGCTCCCCGCATCAGGAAGGACCTGGCCACTCCCAGCGAAACCGTGTCAGCTGGAAAACCCCTGGGTTATGAATCTGAAGAGACAACCCATTACTCGATAGTTGACAAGGCCGGTAATGGAGTCGCGGTAACAACAACCATCAACTGGAGTTATGGTTCTGGAGTGACCATCAGGGGTGCGGGTTTCCTCTTAAACAACGAAATGGATGATTTCAGTTCCGGGAGTGGTATACCCAATGCTTTCGGCTTGATTCAGGGAGAAGCTAATGAGATTGCGGCGGGCAAGAGGCCACTTAGCGCCATGACTCCCACCCTGGTGAAGAAGGATAAAAGGCTGTACCTGGTTCTTGGAAGCCCTGGGGGACCGACCATAATTAATACGGTGTTCCAGGTTTTGCTGAATGTTGTTGATTGTGGGATGGACATACAGGAGGCCGTAGATGCTCCGAGAATTCACCACCAGTGGATGCCGGACACACTTTTCGCTGAAAGAGACGCCCTTGCCTGGGATGTAACAAAAGCGCTGGAGAGCAAGGGGCACCTGATTCAGCTGCGGGATAATATAGGGGACGCCCACTGCATAATGATAGACAATAGCGGAGTGCGCCTGGGAGCGCCAGACCCGCGCACTGACAGCAAGGCCGCGGGGATTTGAGAACAGAGGTATTCGAACTTCGAGATCGACGCATTGATATAAGCACAAGTTTCAGCTGCCAGGCTTTGCCTGCAAGCCTACTCCTGCAACCCACAATTATTCATCCGATCAGCACAATATGGAGATCCATGACGTTAGTACGAGTAGGCCCGGTTAAAATAAGGGAGTTCAACGGCTTAAAGAAATTGTAGGAGTCGTTCCTTTGCAGGTGATCCCTTATCGATAGCCCCTGTTTCCTTGCCATGGCCAGGATTTCTGGCGTGACTCTGGCTCCGGCGGCATCAGTAGGGCCGTCTGTTCCGTCAGTACCTATGGAAGCAAACAGTACCGGCTTATTTTCCCATTTCTCGAGACAGGAGGCGCATTCAAGGACAAATTCCATGTTTCTGCCCCCTTTCCCGGTGCCTTTGATCCTAACCGTGGATTCCCCGCCGGAAATCAGGCAGCAGGGTGGGGAAAGCGGGTTCCCGCTGCTGCAGATTTCATCAGCCAACGCAACGTGAAATCTTGCCAGCTCTCCCGTGTCCCCTGACAGGGAGGATGAAAGGATCATGGGCCTGAATCCCAGCCTTTCCGCTTCGGAGGCAGCAGATTCCAGGGCCTGACGGTTGTTGGCTACTATTATGTTTTTTACACGTTCTTTCGGAAATTCATCAGGTTTAAAGGTTTCCGGTGGCGCATTTATTCCCGTTCCGGTTCCCTTAATCAGGTGGTTGAGAACTGACTGGGGCAGTACAGTGCTGATTCCATAAGATTCAATAATATCCAGGCAGTCCTGGTAGGTGGTAGGATCGGCGACTGCCGGGCCCGAAGCGATCGACGGCAGGTCGTCGCCAATGACATCAGACAGGATCAGGGCGAGTACAGAGGCTCCGTTGACATAACGCAGGAGCTGGCCGCCCTTGACCCGCGAGATATGCTTTCGTATGGCATTGATCTCCTGGATTTCGGCACCGCAGGAAAGCAGGATGCTTGTGGTTTTCTGCTTATCTCCGAGGCTTATACCTTTTGCCGGAAGAGGTAGCAGGGCTGATCCGCCTCCTGAAATCACTACTATTACCAAGTCGTCAGATGTGGTTTCCCTGGAAAGCATCTCTACCAGGGATCGGGCTCCTTCCATCCCCCTGGCATCCGGCTCAGGGTGGGAAGCTTCTATGATTCCGGTGCGGCCCAGGGTTCCTCCATGCCCATCCTTGACGATTACTATTCCCTGCTGCAGCCGGTCGCCCAGGAAGGTTTCTACTGCCCTGGCCATGGGAAATCCAGCTTTTCCAAAACCGGCCAGGAAGATCTTTCGAAATCCTGAAAGGTCAGGGTTCTCCTCCCTGAAATAGCGGGCCACAGCTTCTTCGGGATCCACAGCCCTGAGGGCTGCGCTATAGATCTGCTCCAGGATATGGTTCTGGTTGAGTGCCATCTGTTGATTCCAACTTAAATGAAGCGGTCCTGTGGAGGCCGGTTTAAAAGGGTGAACCTTGAATTTTGCATTTTCTCCGGCTGGGTTGTTAATCCAGATTGAGCCTGACCGAATTGTTCCTTTTAGCAAAAGCAGGGAAGCGCTGTATTATCTGGTATCGTAAAACCCCGGCAAAAAATCCCGCGATAATGATAAATATGATAAACGAACCTGTGCCCAGGATAGCCCTGGTAATAAGGCCCAGGAAAGTGTCGGTTTTACTGGGCTGGGGTTCATCTCCTTTTTTCTGAAAATATTGGATAGTCGGGGCATAACTGACCTGGTTGAGTACTTTTACGGCCAGGTCTTCAGGCCCGATAAAAATGGCTACCAGCAGGCCCGAACGTTTCAGGAAAACAGACTGTTTACTGAAATACCCGTCCAGATCCGCCTTGATCTTGGCTGAATACTCCCTGGCCAGTTCGTGCGTGGGGTATCCGATCAGGAAGAGGGGACTATTTTCAGGCCCGTAAGAAGCAAATGCAATTTCAATCCTGTCGTTGAACCCTATTTCCGCGAGGAGGGGTTCCGGAAAAAAATCATTTCTTTTCAGGGTTTCCGCGCCCAGGTAAAAAAGAGGAGCTGATTCTGAAATTCCTTCTTCAGGAAGGTGTGAGATGGTTACAGGAAGAACGTTGAGTTGTTCAATATTTGCCGAAAACTGATCGATTAACCCTGAAAACTCTTCCGGCTGCAGCGGGGAGTGGTCCGTTCTGCTGACTGAGATAAAATAATTGCCCCTCCAGAAGGCTGATTTTTGTGGAGTAAACCAGTTTCCAACCGGCGCGGAGAGGCGTTTATATCCCTGGAGGCCTGAATACAGAGGCCAGTGGGAGTACAGTTCATAGGAACCCAGGGAATCCAGGACTTCCCATACCTGCAAATCGTAGGCCGCATCAGGTTCACTGGTCATTCGCCAGGTGGAAAGGGAGGTGAGGCGGGCTTCATCCAGGAATTCGACTGGAAAGGGACCTTTGAGTTGAGCAGCTGAAATATCAGTCTGTTCATCAGTCAGGACAAAGCGGATACCGCTAAATCCCGGAAAGTATCTCTGGATAGATGGCTCAGCCAGCGAGAATTGTAGAAACAGCAGGGCTGCCACCAGCGCGACCGGAATAACAATGGATTTTTATTCAGCTTCATTTGATCTCTTAATCACCAGTACTGGAAACCATTTCCGCAGTCTGGAAAGTTCCCAGCGACTGGAAATAATTCTCCACTCCGGTGTACAGGGCTTCGGCAAGTAAATCTCTTGACGTATCGGATTTATAATATTTTTCATCAGAAGGATTACTTATAAAGCCTACTTCTGTCAAGATACTGGGCATATTTGATCCAATCAGGACAATAAACGGGGCCTGCTTCACTCCTCGGTTTGTCTGTCCTTTCAGGGATTTGGAGAGTTTCCCATGCAGGTTGGTCTGTACGATCCGGGCAAGGTCTCTGGATTCCTGTTTGTAGTCGCCCCGGGCAATACTCCGGAGCAGGTCTTCCAGTGCCGCAATGGTATTCTGTGAGCTGGCATTTTCGAGGCTGGCCACCCGGCGTTCATCTTCGCTGCTTGAAAAATCTAGGACAAAGGTTTCGATTCCTCTGACTTTCCGGTTGGGACTCCCATTGGCATGAATGGAAATGAATAGGTCAGCTCCAATCTGGTTGGCAATAGCGGTTCTTTCCTCCAGGGGGACATAGACATCACTGTCCCTGGTCATGACCACTTCGATGCCGATCCTGCTCTTCAGGAAGTCTCTCAGCTTCAGGCCAACGTCAAGCACCAGGTCTTTTTCCTTCAGGCCTGTTGGGCCTGTTACTCCCGGATCTTTTCCTCCGTGTCCCGGATCGATTACAACCTTGCCCACCTTCAGTCCCAGGGTACGGGTGAGGGTCATTTTACCGTCACGGGTAGGTAACGCCCCGGGGCTGGTGGAAGATGGAGGGTCAACCGGGGGAGGGTTTTCCAGGGAACCGCTGGTGCTGCTGACAGCAGCTGAATTACTTTTTTCCTGCCCTCTGGTATCAATTACTATCCGGAAAGGATCATAGAGGGCGAAAACGGTATGCTGGTTTATGGTGTCGAAATCCAGGACAACCCTGACTACACCGGGCCGGTTCACGCCAACCCTGATCCGGTTAAGGAACAGACCGTTAACATCATAGGAGCGGTTGATAAGCTTCCGGTCGATGCGTGAATTCAACAGGTCAAAAAAAATCCGGTCCGGGTTGGAGAGGACTTCTTTCTGAAATTCAGTTTCCTTATCTAGCTGTAGAACAACCCTGGTGTAGTCCTGGTTTGACCAGAAGCGTACATCTGAGAGTACAGCCTGCTGCCCGCCGTTTGCCCTGGCGGATGTAATTTTCTTACTGGACGGTGATTTTTTGACTGTTCCTGCCTTTTTTACCGGATCCTTGCGCAGTTCCCCGGCTCGTTGCAGTGCGGTTGTTACAAACTTGGTATTAGGGTATTCCCTGGCTACAAATTCATAATAATAAATGGCTTTGTTGCGATAGCTGGAACTTGAATATTTTTCAGCCATCTCATCATACAGATAGGCAATATTATAGAGGGCGTCATCACAGGCTCCGTAGGAAGGATCATGGTCAATCACCCTGCGGTACATGGTAATGCTGGTGACGTACTGGCTCCTGGTCCTTTTTTCAGACGGAGTGTTAATCAATTTTTGATGATACTGGTCGGCATCCTTGTATGCTTGCCTGGCTGCATCGCGGTCCCGGGCGACAACAGGGAGGGTAACTGCCGTAAAACAGAACATTATCATCAATAAAAGGTGTTTGCGGTTCATTTTAAATCTAGTTGTTATCCCGAGACAGCCTTTCTTTTATCCCATGGATTATTGTGATTCTCTATTACTATTCTATCTAAATACTCTGTCAAGGGGGGCGGGACGCAGGCCTCTTACCAAAGAATTGAGGAGGCGGATCGAAGTTCGAGCTTCAGAGTCGGAAGTTTGGTATCCATGGTTTGAGATTATTTCTGTTTGGATTTCAGCTTTTCCTGACCAGCAGACACCAGGATTTGAAGCTGTGAAATGCATTTACAAGCATCCTCGCCTGCTTATGTCCTGATTGACTCCCGGGCTTTGCACCCTGTACTTTGAAGCTGGAATACTCCCCAACCGTGTGAATCTTGAACCAACCTTTAAGCCGGAGCTATTAAAAATTCGAGAGGGTTATGTTTCCGTCATTGTCCACGGTCCTGGTTATTCTGAACGGACGCCGGAGCTTTTTTTCTTTTTCCTTTTCGATTCCGGCCAGCGACCGGACTTTCTTAACGTAATTTATGGTTTCAGGATAGGGTGGAATCCCTTTATATTTCTTAACCGTGTTTTCTCCTGAATTGTAAGCAGCCAGCGCGAAATCCAGGTCCTGGCCAAAGTGTCCCATGAGGAAACTGAAGTACCTGATTCCCCCCGCTATATTTTCCTCCGGGTTGAAAACATCTTCCACGCCGTACCGTTTGGCAGTATCAGGGTGAAGCTGCATCAGGCCTTTGCAGTTTTTTGAAGAAACCGCGTAGGGATCATAATTACTTTCCACCTGGATCATGGCTTTTACCAGGTCAGCAGAAACATTATACTCTGAAGAATAATGATTTATTATGTCTTCATAGTAGATGTAGTCGGGAGAAATCTTGTCTGAACTGATGCCCAGGCTTGCTATCGGGGCCTCAAAGTCCGCTGGCGCAGCTCCCCTGTATCCGATGTTGGAAAGGATACGGGTGCCGTTTCCGTCGACATAGGAGTACAGGTCTCTTCCTGAGGATAGCCCGGACAGGGGAACCAGGATAAAGATCAGCGCTATATATTTCCCAAGGTTACTCATAATAATCAACTGTCTGTCTACATATGATACATATTATCCCTGATTAGCTGAATCTGTCTGGTTAAGAAATTCATTTTTATAACCTTTTCTAAGACCAAAATCAGGGATAATGCGTATTTAGGGTCAGAATTACCATTAGCATTAAATGATAAAATAGTCACACTCGGAAAATTGTGATACCCCAACAATGATATTAAGGAGAATAAATGGAAGCCTTGAAAGTTTCCCGGAAGTTTGAAGGACCTGAAGGTCCGGTTGTTCTTGTGATTATGGATGGAGTCGGGATAGGCAGAGGTGATGCCGGCGATATAGTGAGCCTGGCTGACACACCTAACCTGGACTTTTTGAAGAAAAATTTTATTAACACCAGGGTGCAGGCCCATGGTAAGGCAGTCGGGCTGCCTTCAGATGAAGACATGGGCAATTCTGAAGTTGGGCACAATGCGATCGGCTGCGGAAGAGTTTTCGCCCAGGGAGCAGTTTTGGTTAACCAGTCAATTGAGTCTGGCCGGATGTTTGAAGGCAAGACCTGGAAAACCCTGATCAATAACGTAATAAAGAAAGGGTCAACCCTGCATTTTATCGGGCTCTTTTCTGATGGAAACGTTCATTCCAACATCAGTCACCTGGAAGCCATGCTCTCGCATGCCAGGGAAGAAGGAGTGCAGACTGCCCGGATCCACCCGCTTCTGGATGGAAGGGATGTTCCTCCCACGTCGGCTCTTGCATATGTTGAGCCTTTTGAGAAATTTCTCGCGGCCATCAACTCGGATGGAGAAGCGGATTATGCCGTAGCTTCAGGGGGCGGTCGCATGAACATCACCATGGACCGTTATAACGCCAATTGGGATATGGTAAAGCGGGGCTGGGATACCCATGTCAAAGCTGAAGGCAGGATGTTTAAAAGCATGCGTGAGGCTATCGAAACGTACCGCGCGGAAAATCCAGGTATTCTGGACCAGGATCTCCCTCCTTTTGTTATCAGCAGGGATGGGCATCCGGTCGGCCCGATTAACGATGGGGACAGTGTCATATTTTTCAACTACCGGGGTGACCGGGCGCTGGAGATAACCAAAGCTTTTGAATCCCAGAACCTGGAGGAGTTTGACCGTGGCCCCAAACTTGATGTGGAATACGCCGGAATGATGGAATATGACGGAGATCTAAAGGTTCCCAGGCAGTACCTGGTTTCACCCCCGGCGATTGACCGGACCCTGGGAGAATACCTGGTTAAAACCGGAGTCAGGCAGTACGCAATATCTGAAACCCAGAAGTTTGGTCATGTCACTTATTTTTTCAATGGGAACCGTTCTGGAAAATTTGATGATTCCCTGGAAACCTATGTTGAAATTCCTTCGGATATCATTCCCTTTGAAAATGCTCCTGTAATGAAAGCAGCTGAAATAACTGACGCCGCCGTTAAAGCAATTGAATCAGGAGAATATGGATTCATCCGCCTGAATTATCCCAACGGGGATATGGTAGGGCATACCGGGGTACTGGAAGCTGTCCGCACAGCAGTCGAAGCTGTGGACAAAGGCGTGGGCAGACTGATGGAGGCTGTGAAAAAAGCGGGAGGTATCATGATTGTCTCAGCTGATCATGGTAATGCTGATGACATGGTTGAAATTGATAAAAAAACCGGAGAGCTGAAGCTGGACAGCCAGGGGAAGATGAAGCTTAAAACAGCCCATTCCCTTAATCCTGTCCCGGTATATTTTTACTATCCGGGCAATTCCGTAAAAATAGAGCTTTCCGGAGTGAAAAATCCTGGAATAAGCAACCTGGCCTCCACCTGCCTGGTTCTTCTTGGTTATGAGCCTCCCGAAGACTATACCCCCAGCCTGGTGAAAATCAGTGACGATTAATTATTGACGGCTGACGATCAGGCCCGGCGGGAAGTCCAATAGATTCCCACCGGGCCTTTTCATTTATTCAGCTGTTTCCTTTAATTCCACGGTTACATTTTGTTTTCCGCCCCAGTTGGACTCATATTTGAAGTTTATTTTGCCGTTGCCGGAAATTATGAACTGGTGTTCAACTTTTCCGAAACCGGGAACCGCAAGCAGTTGGACTTCAGGTTTGAATTCCTTGTACCTGGTCTCTCCGGTATAAGGGTCCACCAGCGCGCCGCCGGTTATTACCCTTGCCTGTTCTCCGGAAACTTCAAGGGAGTCTTGCCTGAACAGCTTGTGTTTTTTTGCCTGGGTACTCATGGTTGGTATGGCTCCACTGTTCTCTAGACGGGTTCTTACCTGCCAGAGATTTTCACCGATATTTTTCACGCCAAACACCTGGAGGGAAATTTTTGGAGTGTTTTTTGCTGAAAAGACTATCGCCATGGCATTGCGGTGGATCTGTTCCCTGAGCAGGAATATGGGAGGCATCCGGCTGCTGAACTTTGTCCAGCCCCCGATTTCTATTTCACCGTAAACAGGATGATTAAAAGGCTCCCAATCCTTGTACAGTTCTCCCTGGGTCAGGTTGTCACTGAAGGCCAGTCGTTCCTTGTCCCTTTCCGGATTATTCCGGCCCATCCTGCCTCTATCAGGAGTAACCTGTTTCTCTTCTTCCCGGCTCTTGAAATTTTCTTTTTCGTTTACCATGTAGAGTTCAGTTACCCATGCATATATGCCGTTGCATCCCATCATCCAGTTGACAAAATCTCCATAGGAGGTATAGAGGTCCTTGCCGCTTACCAGGTAGCGGTATCCCGGGACCATCCTTTCGTTTTGGGCTCCCAGGTAGTCATAGACCTTGATGTCATCCATGGGAAGCTCGCCCATTCCATCGCTGCTGGGAGGACGCAGGTACATGCCTCCGGAATTATGAAGGGCGAAGGCGGAAGTAATGTTGGGATGGCTCCGTATGTATTTTCCGGCAGCCCTGATGGAAGCCGACTGGAATGGAAAATCTCCGGCTCCGCCCTGCACATAGCGAGGCATCCAGTCATATCCCCAGTTCCGGTTTCCGTCAGCGTACCCTTCGGAATCTTCATTTACCATCCCGTCGCCGTCATTATCAATGCCTTCCTGCCCTAAAAGCGTCCATTCCCCCTTTTCTCCGAGATTAACCCTGACCATGACCCTGGGATCTTCCGGGTCCAGCCTGTATGCCCCGTAGGGATCCTTTTTCCTCATTTGCCTGATGCTTCCGTCTCCATCCAGGTCATCAGGAGAATCTTCATCCACCAGGCCGTCACGGTCATCATCAAATGGTAAACGAACGCTGCGGTTGCTGCTGGGGGTGTTGGCGTCGGCAATGAAGTGGTACCTGCCATCCACATTTAGGACTGGTGTCACGTAGAATACATTCCTGTCGACAGTTTCTTTAACTGTGGGGTTGCTGTCATATTTAGTTAACAGGTAATTGAGCATGTAAAGGGCCACTTCTCCGGCCTGGATTTCATTCCCATGGATATTCCCGTCCACGTACACACCTGGTTTTTCGTTTTCTTCCCCGGTGTCCGGGTTGTAAACAACCAGGCTGTATATCTCCCGGCCCTCGTCGCTTTTTCCAACCAGGTCAAGGCGGGTCAGTTTCGGGTAGGTCTTGTTCAGGGCTTTAAGGGCTTCGACCACCTGGGCATAGGTGTAGTAGTGATCAAAAGAGAGAGGAACGGTAACCGGCTGATCTGAAAGCTGAGCTGCCGTGAAAACCGTCAGGAAGGAAAATATCATTAGTAAGGTTAGTAATTTTTTCATTTTGCACCTCCCAGACTGATCTCCTTCTCATCCGTCCAGGCATTCATCGTTATTGACTTGAGAGTAATTTTCTGTGGTTTATCCGCCTTTATCAGCCAGGTGGCCCTGGCTGCTCCTTTTCCGGGAACCGTATAGACCTGGGTTCTCGTTTTTCCTTCAAGGATGGTAATGCCGGGATTATCAAGCACGATTATTACCGGCAGAATCCTTCCGTTCCTGGTCCCCATGGCTATGGGGTAAGGAAGTCTGCCCTGGTTTTCGATGATTACTTCGATCCGGTAGAGTCCGGAACCTAAAGTCTCAACCTTGATATCTCCGAGTGATATCCGGGGCAGCATGGAAGCCAGCTCAAATATCCACGGGACCTGGTTTGAAAGCAGGCTGTTGATATCAGCTGGAGGGGGAGTATTAGCGGCGAAAGGTACCTGACCTCCTATTTCAATTTCTCCCAGAGTCGGGTGATTGAATGATGTCCACTCCAGGAAACCCTGCCCGTTGAGCTGGTTATCGCTGTATTTCAGGAAAGCCTTTGCGTCAGCCGTACCTGGATCATCCTTATCTCCTGAGTTTTTATTTCCTGGTTTTTCGGAATTCGTCTCATTCTTTTCAGCTGGAGGGGTCCAGAAATCCAGGGCAAATGAGGGAATTCCCAGGTGGTAATAGGAAAGCAGTTCAAAAGAGCCGTCTTTATCCTTCTCCGGTCCAATCCTGTCTGCGGACAGGCCCTTTTCTTCCAGGAATTTGTTGTACTCAGATGAGATCTCTTTATAGAAAACCAGATCTTTAGGCATGGGATTGGCTTCAGCACCAAGGCCGAGGATTCCGGCCAGTCTGGCATCCGTTAGTTCCATTCCTTCTGGCAAGGCATCATGTAAAGCTTCTTTTGCCTCGTCATAGGTGTAGGTTCGCTTGGTATCCAGTCCAAACATCCGCCCATATCTTTCAGAAATCCGTAGCCGGTTCATGTCATTCCCTCCTTTCCGGTCTGACCGGGGAGGAGAAAGACAGAAATTGCTGGAACCATAGGTTACGGAAAGCGCTATTTCAGGATGGGCATAAACAAATTCAAGAACAGCCCTGGCCTCACTGGAACTTCCGGGCCAGGTGCCGCCGTCAGCTGTCCAGTAATTGAACCCGTGGGGGAAATTGATTCCAACATTGGTTCCGCCCGGACCGTCTTCGTTATAGAGGCCATCGAGGTCATTGTCCAGGCCTTCACAATAAAGCCTGTATTGCCCGGATTCACCCTTGGATGAATCGGCTTTCCTCATCAGCCGCGGTTCTCCGGGAACCTGGATCCATTCCCCCTCAGGGTCCCGGACCCTCATCTGGCTGATGATTCCATCGCTGTTAAGGTCTTCGACGCCATCTTCATCCACTGCCTCATCCATGTCGTCATTATAGGGAGCCGCGTTACGGGCATCTGCAAAAAGCGGTTTTGAAAAAAACCGTGATAGCGCGTCCGGATTTCCGCAGGGAATGATGTACCAGGTTTTGTCCCTGTACATCTCCGGATTATCCAGCAACTGGGATGCAAGATAGAGAGCGGCTTCGGTTGCCAGGGGGACTGTGCCCTCCATGTTAGCCACTGTTACCACAGCAGGAAGGGTTTTTTCCTTCCCGACTTCGGAACCGATCTCAAGGAGCAGCAGTTTGTTTCCGCCCGCGGTTTCAGCCAGCTCAATAACCAGCGCGTTTTCATTCTGGCCCAGTGTTTTTATTAATTCTTCCAGTTGTCCCGGATTGTGATACCTGTCAAAGGTAAGGTCACCCTGGGAAAATACCGGAAAGGAAAACAATACCAGGATGCAGACTAGTAAAAATCCTGTTTTTCGTTTCATTTTCACCTCGTTGTAAATCTGTTTTTCAGGAGCCGGCAGGGAAAAGATGGGAAAGGTAATTTTTTCGAAAGGCCGGCAAGGGTACAATTTTTTTTGATAAATACTAAGTAACGATATTCATTTATATTTTGAGTGTATAAAAGTCATTGGGAGTAATAAAGGACAATCGGAGTTAATTCATCAGTCCGGCCCTTTGCCATGGACTCCTGAGGATCTGGACCTGTTCAGGATTTTGCAAAGAAACCGGACTGAAGATGAACTAGTTCAGTGCTTCCAAGGGTATCCGCCAGCATTTTACGCTGTCACGCTTCCAGGTATAGGTGATGGCTATGCCTTCCGGAGTCCTGATGATGGAAGGATAGGAAAATTCACCTTCTTCAGTCTCCAGACTTACCAGATCGTTCCAGGTTTCTCCATTGTCGCTTGAAATGGCAAGGTTCAGTGGATAGCGGTGACCCCAATTAATTGAAACCGGGTTATATACAAGCAGGACCCTTCCATCTTCAAGCTTTAATGCGTCTATCCCACTGTTGTTGTTGGGAAGCCCTGAATTATAGGCTTTGGACCAGCTTCGGCCGTAGTCTTCAGAATCAGCTCTGGCAATGACTCCCGCCTGGGTTCTCATAAGAGCATGCACCTTGCCAGGCTCAGATTCCCAGAAGGTCGGCTGGATTGCGCCTTTGCCCTTGAATACCGGATCACTCAGGTCGATATCCTCTGATCTAGTCCAGGTTTTGCCGCCATCTTCAGATCTGTCGGCAAAGGCATTCCAGGCCTCAAACTCCGTAGAGGCAGGAGCCAACCATGCGCCGTCTGAAAGAATTATAGGTTTATTTTTGACCGGCCCCCGACCCCCTTTATCTCCGGGAACCAGTTCAGACGGTTCGCTCCAGGTTTTTCCATTGTCATCTGAAACCATCCAGAAGGTCTGCCAGAACGGGATTTCAGGGCCAGCCTTGAAAAAGAGGAACAGTCCCCGGGAAGGATCCCTGAAGAGGACCGGATTCCAGTGAGCCGCATCCATAACCCTGGCTGCTTTTTCAATTTTGTTCCAGGACCCGTCCGTGTAGCGGGACATCCAGATGCCTACATCTGATTTTCCTTCTTTACTTCCCCAGAACCAGGCGCTGACCAGGGTACCGTCTTCCATCGACGCAATAGTGGAGGCATGGCACTGGTTTTCATACTCTTCAGGGAGAAAGACAAAATCAGTTCCTCCGCCGCCTGCTGTTACCTTATCTAAAAAACTGTCGGTTGTCATGGCAACTTCAGGAAGGGCGTATGCAGTGCCTGACTCCTCCGCATCATTCGCGGATTTCTCCGGAGAGGCGCATCCCCCCATAATGACTGTCAAGAATATAAATGAAATTATTGAAGCTTTCATCGCGCTGTTCCTTTTTCAAGTTTGATTTTGATTTATGCAATTTAATCCTGAATACTATCGCAAAGTCGCGGGAAAACCCAGCGGAATAGTAGGAGATTGCTGGTAATCCGGACAGGTAACCTGGTGAAGGACACCATCAGCACATTCCGGGTTGAATTTTCATATTCGTAATTTCTATTCCGGCATTCTCAGTTCCGGTGTTCTAGCCCCTGCCCATTTAATCGATGGTCATCCGGACCAGACCCGTTGATCCATGACCATAATCCGGAGATTGTCTAGCCCTGCCGAGAAACTAGAAGACTACGTCAATAACCCTGGTTTTGATCAGGACAGCGGATCCCAAAGTGGCTGCCAGGATCGCCAGCAGCAGTATGGTGTTGAGGAGAATCCTTTTAATTCCTGATCCGGTATCCTTTCCCAGGTAGCTTTTTTTGTTATTCATGATAAAGAAAGCGACGTAGGCAAGGGGAAGCAGGGTCAGGCATATGGCGGAAGCTGCCACAGGCATCCAGAGAGGGTATCCAAAAGCCACTCCCAGTATTCCTATAGCCGGGACCAGGGTAAATAAACGATAGCGTTTGGAGGTGTACTCCAGCTTGAACATCTCACAGCAAGTGAATCCGCAGACTACCATATGGGTGCTGATTGCCCCGCATGCCATTCCAATCAGTCCCAGGTCAAAAATGATCCTGCCCAGGGTTGAACCCAGGACAGTCCCCAGCACGGCAGCTGCTTCAACCGGGCGCAAGTCAGTTCGTACGGCGTTCATTCCGGGTTCGTAGATGTTCTCCGCCATCGCGATGATCACCAGGGAGGTGGTTATGACATAAGGCAGGAACATGGAACTGAACAGGTCGTAGTGAGACAGGCCTTTGTGGAATTTGCCCCAGCCCTTGGCCAGCATTGAATAAGGGTAGAGGAAGGTCATGTTGATGCCTACTGCCGCCCCGAAGGCCCCCAGGATTACGATAATGGCACCTTCGGTGTCAGGAATCTGAAAACAGAAGAATCCGGCTAACAGCTTTCCCCAGTCAACACCGGTATAAACAACCACCAGGAGAAAGGAAACAATGACGCAACGAATCATCCACCTGAGGAATCCTTCGTAGAATCTGATTCCCCTGGAATGAGAACCATAGTTCCAGGTCACCATGATGCTGAAGCCCAGGATAATGAATCCGACTCCGAATTTGACCATGTACTGCAGTCCTCCGGCTTCCGGTTCAGCTCCCATCAACTGGGCCAGGTCCCAGGCTGCTCCCCCCACCAGGCCGTATTGAGGGAAGTGCCAGATTACTGAAGCCACAATGGCACCAAGGGCCCACAGGAAAGCAACCCATGGTGCAAGTTCTCGTGAAAAGGACTGATAGGGCCTTTCTCCCCTGGAGAGGGTCACATTCCCAAGGGCAGCTAGCATAAATACTCCCAGCAGCATGGCCAGGGGCTGGACCCACAGCAGCTGGTAACCAAAGGATGCCCCTGCTATTACTGAAGCGGCGGCGCTTCCGGCCCCAAGGGTCATGGCGCTCTGCAGCCAGGCCGGGCCTGTCAGTTTGAAATAACCCCTGATCCGGACAGGGAATGATTTTTTTTTCAGTTCCAAAAGGTGTTTATTTTCAAGCCTCAGTTTTTCAGGATCCCATTTACCCGCCATTGGGAGTCCGGCATTTTTTTCTTCCATTGTCTTCCTTTCGCAAAGCGGCACTGATTACCTGAGATTTATTAGCTCAGATTGGAATTGTAATATTGAATAGCGGGAATTAATATAGTCGTAGTCCCGAAAATGGGGACGAATTACTGAATTATTGATACCCGGATTTTGATTGGAGGCCCTTATGAAACGAATAGGTTGTATGGCAGGTGTTGTGTTACTGGTTTCTACTTTTTCTGTTTTTGCAGCTTCAGACGAGACCGAAAGGCTGGAAGAGTGTGAAAAGGTAGTAGAGTCGGTTCTGGGAGTTCCTGAGGGAATACCCCAGGATCTGCTGGATAAGGCTGAGTGTGTTGCAGTCATACCAGGAGTCAAGAAGTTTGCCCTTGGTTTCGGCGGAAGCTATGGGAAAGGGGCAATGATTTGCCGCTCCGGCCGCCGCTACAATGGCAACTGGGGCGCCCCTTCAATGATGAGGCTGGAAGGCGGCAGCATAGGATTTCAGCTGGGCGGATCCTCCACGGATTTCCTGTTGTTGATCATGAATGAGAACGGTGTGGAATCTCTCCTTTCGAGCAAGGTTAAGCTGGGAGTGGACGCCAAAGCTGCAGCCGGTCCGAAAGGAAGGAGTGCTGAAGCTGCGACCGACGCAATGATGTCAGCGGAAATACTGTCCTATTCCAGGTCGAGAGGGCTCTTTGCCGGGGTATCCCTGGAGGGTTCAACCCTACGGCAGGATAACGGGGCCAATAAGGATCTGTATGGACGCGAAGTCTCAGCCAAGGAAATCATCCTGGAAAAAAAAGTAAACACTCCCGCTGCAGGTCAGAGGCTTGTGAATTTGCTGCAGAAATATTCCCCAAAGAATAAATCTGAATAAGGGGTAGGTATTCTGGTCTTTATGATGAGCGAAAAAGAAAATAACCTGGATCTGGTCAGGGATGAGTATATTTCAGTTTTGCTTGAGTTCTATTCAACCAAAAGCGAGATGATCCATCCAAGTCCTTCTGAATTCTACAAGGTCAATTTCTGGAAGATACGTGTCAATGATTATGAAAAAGAAATGTATCCCGAAGGTGTCCGAGGAAGGGTTATATATAGAGTTAGAAAAGCCGAGAAGCAAGGCCTGAACCCGATCCAGCTGGCCCTGGTCAGGTATGCTTGGTATGCCTTCCTGTCTGGTTTTGAGGATGGTAAAGCTGTGAGGAAAAGGTGGCAGAGTTATTTTATTGATAATCCGGAAGGAATGGAAAACAGGGTACTGGTTGGAAACGATGAATTCTCCCGCCGCCGGAGTTTTTTTGATTTGATATCCATAGTGAAAAAAAACGAACTATGGCCCTGGGGGGATAACTAATTAAGCAAAAGGGGGGCGAGAAGGCAAGATCATGGCATGGATTAATTGTGAATGACGAATAATTCGGAGATCGAGCCAAGGTTTTATGTGAAGAATAATTAGCTTGTTTGACGCCGCTGCCAGTGCCGGATTAAGCCGATGTGACTGGCAGACAGTTTATTCGTTGCCTCGCTTCAGTTAGTGGAAATGATAGATCAGTTCGGCGAACTGAATTCAAAGCATTCTTCATTACAGAAATGACAATAGGGTAGGGGGATGCGATCAGGACAATTACTGGATGGAATAAACGGCAGGATCTCACCTGATGGATGCAGCGAAGGTTGCCAGCCTGAAAGCTGTCGCAAATGAAGACCTGTCCATGGTTGTACCTTTAATTAGAACGCCCAGATGCCAAAATAATCAGCAATCCTGAATCCGCGGCCGTTTCAGATTCTCCCTGACCGCAGGATCGATATGACCAGCCAGAGCCCCAGGATTCCTGCTATCAGGTATCCTCCGAGGCCAAAAGCCGCAAACCCGTACACTGTGGGGCCCTTGTCCATGTTTATGATCAGCGAGGAACCGACTATAAGGGCGGCTACGATCATGGAGAAGGAAAGGCGGTTGGAGGATCTGTCTATTTCCCTGATCATACGGTCAATGCCCTGGTGGCGCAGATTAATGGTTGTTTCCCCTTTTTTAAGCTTGTTGAGAATGGATTTCAAGTTTCCGGGCAGGTACCTGAAAATCGAATAGTAGTCATCTGCCATGGAAAAAGCTTCCCTGGAGATATTTCGTGCATCAAACTGGGAGGAAATAAGATTTTTAATGTATGGCCGGGTCTCTTCCAACATGTCAAAATCAGGGTCCAGTTTACGGGCGATTCCGGTTGAAAGGACCAACATCCTGCCGATTGTGGCCAGATTGGCAGGAAGGACAATCTGGTGATTCCGGACAATGCGCAGTGAATCCCTGATGATATCATCCAGGTCTACTTCTGAAATGGTAGACCCGTAGTATCGATCCAGGAAACTCTGGAGGTCAAACCTGAAGGCAGTCATGTCAACATGGGAGGGCAGAATTCTCATTTTTTCAAGGCTGCTGACTATCGAATCAATATCTTTTTTTATTACACCTGCAAAAATTCTGCCAAGTAGACGGGTTGTTCTGTCATCCAGGTAACCCACTATACCGAAATCAATTGCGGCAATGCGGTTATTATCAAGGGCAAAAAGGTTTCCGGGGTGGGGATCTCCATGGAAAAACTGGTGTTTAAATATTTCCTTCAGGATTAAATGAGCCCCGTTCCGGGCCAGGGTTTTCCGGTCAAGGTTACTGTCGGCAATCGCCTCCAGATCTGAAATTTTTATCCCTTCTATGAAATCCATAACCAGGATTTTTTCAGATGAATATTTCCTGAATACCCGGGGAATTACTACAGTCGGGTCATCTGCAAAATTATTGTAAAATTGTTTGGCGGCATTAAATTCTGAAATGAAATCAGTTTCCCTGGTAATGGAGGCAGCAAAATGTTGAACCAGGGCTACAGGGTTGATCCAGTTCAGTTCAGGGATATGCCGTTCCATCAGGGTGGCGATTTCCATGAGGATACTCAGGTCGGTATCGATCAGGCTAACGATACCCGGACGCTGAATTTTAACCGCTACCAGGGTGCCGTCAGGCAGCCGGGCCTTGTGCACCTGTGCCATGGAACCGGATGCTGTGGGTTCGTGATCAATTTCGACAAATATCTCCTCTGGGGATTTATCAAATTCTTCCCGGAAAACCTCCACAACTTCAGAAAAAGGGAAAGATGGAACATCGTCCTGGAGTTTTTCCAGTTCCAGAATGAAGCTTTCCGGGAGAATATCAGGGCGGGTACTCAACAGCTGGCCCAGTTTTACAAAGGTGGGGCCCAGTTCCTCCAGTGCTTCACGGAATCTTTGCGCGGTGGGCCCCATGGTTCTGGGCTGGACGTTTCCCGGTGGTCTTCGTTTCCTGACCATCGACATCAGGTCCAGCCTGTCTACGATATCACCAAAACCATATTTAAGAAGAGTGAAAATAACTACCCTGTAGCGTTTGATCCTCCTGTAGGTCTGCAGGGTCTTCAGTGGGTAGATCATCTCAGTCTTTCTGTTTTGGTTTTGCCTTGGGCTCTGCTTTTGGTTTTGCTTTTGGTGCCGCCTTGGGTTTAGCTGCCTTTTCCAGCTCTTCTATTCTTTTAAGCAGCTCATCATACTGGTCACGACGGGGAATTTTTAATTCATAAACCACTTTCTGCACCGTTTCTTTCACAGATTCAGAGAGTTGGTCCCTTTGTTCCCGGCCTTTGGCGAGAAGCTCCTCAACCAGTTTTTTCCGGTCTTTTTCGGCAACCTCTCCCTTTTTTACGAGCTCTTCAACGAGCTCTTCAATTTTCTCTCCGGTCAGAGACGCAAGGCCCAAGCCTGCCAGGTAAGTCTTTTTTATCAGGTCAATCATTTTAAAACCTCCAAAATTATGGTTGTTTAACAAGCTGTTCAGTTTTGTATCAAAGGTACGAAATAATATTAGAACCAGAATACATTCTACCAGTTTAATGGTTGATTAAACGGGGAAAATTTATTGGAGTTGCAAATATCACCCGGCCATACTCCATGGTCCCATCAAGTTGTATGGAACCATGGAGCGAAAAAGAAAGCCCGGAAATCCATGTCTGGAATCCCGGGCCGGAGAGACAAACAATTTTTTGTCAGATTTTGTTATTTATCAGGGCCTTCTCGGTTTTGAAGTTGAAGGCCGGGAACTGGAGGATCCGGAGCTGGGCCTGGAGACGCTGCTGGGTCTGGAGACACTGCTGGGTCTTGAGACACTGCTGGGTCTGGAGACACTGCTGGGCCTGGAGACACTGCCCCTCGAGCTGGACACGCTGCCGCTGTTTCCATAAGATCTGGAGGAACCTGAACTGGAACTTGAGCCTGCATTTGACCCGGAACTGCGCGAAGATGAGCTGGAACGGCCAAATAATCTTCCCCAGAAACCGGGGCTGGAAGACTTATTGGTATTAGCTCTGTTCACAGTACTCGTTGTCGTACCAGAAGCGACCCCGGAACGAACGCTGGTTCCGGTCTTGCTTTGTACCCTCGATTCACTGGTTCCCCTGCTCCCTTTTGAAGCTTCGGGAGAGGAAAATCCTGAAGCCGGAATGGCCTTGACACTGCTGGAGGAGAGCCGGGAACTGCTCCTGGAGGAGAAACCATTGGATGCATCGGGGGAAGCTGTTGTCTTTTCCCTGGTCGCAGTTCCCGGAGGGTTCGTACTCTTTGGCCTGGTAGTATTGCCAGAGGTGCTGCCTCTACTTGAAGGTATTTTTGAGACTCTTCCGGTTGAAAGTCCGGGAGTTTTTCCGGATACAGTCCTGCCTGATTGGCTGGCTGATACATCGGACCGCTCCCTGGTTGTCACTGTATTCCTGGTGGTAACAGCAGTCCTGTTTTTTTCTCCTGAGACGGTTCCTGCCGATCCACTGGAAACTGTGCGGGACTGGGCGGGGTTTGCCCTGGTCACGCTGGAAGCGCCTGCCTTGGCGGAGGTTTCTGTCCTGCTGTTTCCCACAGCGGACATGTTTCCCGACCTGGAAGACTGGCTTCGCGATGCTGTTCCGGCAGCCACGGAAGTCCGGCTGATTCTGGCTATATTCTCGGGAAGCCCGGCTTTAAATCCGCTTCTGACACTATCAGGAACGTTGCTGACCATGGTGGTTTCAACCCGGTGCCTCGATGAGAAGTCAGTGGCCTTGACAACAGTCATGCCCCTGCTGCTGTTATTGTTTATGATAACAGTTGTATTGTTGATTACAGTGTTGTTAGGCCTGCTTCCATATCCCCATACTCTGGGGCTCCAGCCGATATAACCGCCGCCGTAGTAGAAATTCACGCAATTTGGGGACCAGGCGCCGAAACTGGAATAACCGCCGTAGAATCCCGGAGACCAGACCCACTGGTTGGCAGGCTGATAGTAGTTCCAATATCCATAGTGGTAAGGGATCCATCCCCATGGCTCATAGCTCAGCCATGTCCAGCCTACTGAGTAATTAAGCCATAAACCCGACCGGTAGGGAGTCCATCCAATTCCGACCCTGGGTACCCAGACCCTTCCCAGTCCAGAGTATTCTCTCCAGTATCCATAGTTGTCAAGGGCGTAGACTCCAGGGTAGTAATTACCCACATATTCGACTGATTTACTGTTGGCGTAAAGCGCATCTCTGCGGCTGCTCCACAAGTCAAAATCGTCTTCATAGTTGTTAAAGGCAGCCGATTGAAGTGAGGGGTCTCCGCCAATAGTTGACATCTGGCCCTCTCCAATCTTCAGTTTTTCATTGCCATCAATAACCTCAGCCTTACCTTTTTTCACCATGATCCTGGTTAGGCCGGATTCATTGGTGTCAATCCGGTAAAGCCCGGAATTTTTCAGATGCACCAAACCTACTCGAGTCTGTACATCCATGCGGAAAGATTTCCCGGAGCGCACAATAATCGACCCCAAGGTCAGGTTAATACTGGCCGCTTTCTCCGAAAGCTGGGCGAAAACAACATCGGTATTCCCATTTATGCGCAGGAAACTGTTATATCCGAACTCCAGTTCGGTCAGTGAATCGGGTTTGGCAAAGAGGCGGTCTCCCATGAAAATAGGCAGGTTAACGGTTGCAGACGACCAGTCAACATCTCCCGCGGATTCGTAGGAAACTCCTCCTTCGATATAACTGACACGTGGCGGATAATAATTCTCTGCCGAAAGCATGGAAATTGAAAAGAAGATGAGCAGGATTCCTCCTAGAACCAACGGGAACCTGATGCCCGAAAAAACAGTGCGTAATTTAAGATTTTTTTTCTTTTCCATGATTCTTTCTCCTAATCTACTTAAATAGAGTAGGAAGAGCAGTTTATTGTTCAGTTTTTATCGCATTAATTATAGACCTAATTTCAGAAGTATGGGGAATGTAATACATGTCGTATTAACCAGTATAAATCAATAGTAAGACCATGACCCTGGTTTTGGGTCGGATTGTTCTTGCTGCCGGATCGATTATACCGGTAAGGTTCATGACCAAGGCGTTTTTTTTTGAAACTAACAATAGTATCAACAACGGCATGATCATCAAGATACATCAAGAATTTAGACCTGATGCCCGTATCCCCAAGAAACCTGGACAGTTGATTCCACATAGGTAAGGTTGGGGCAATGCGGAAGTTTCCAGTGGGGAGCGCCGAGATTCCGCCTGGGGGGGGGCACCAGTTTTAACAATACACCAGGCAGACAGATATCCGCACTGTCTAATGGCGATCCTGTCCGGGAACATGAACCCTGCTGACAGGAGCACTATCCAGGAGAAGCTTGCCGACTATCTTCCAATCCAGCTGATTGTTTTGCTGGTTTGATTCGTCATGTCAATCCCTGGAGAAGGGTTTAAGGTTGTTCAGTGATTGTCGAGGCCATCTATGGTCATATTGAGAGTGGAATTGCTGCAACCGGCACAGGCAGTTTAGCCCTGCATGAAAATCTGTAATTAAATTTTCTTGAGATACCTTCTGTACTCTGACAGAATTGTGGCATTTACACATTTCATTTTGGCTGGTCGCGGCGATTGGCCACAGATTTTATTCATAAATAAAAATCGGCATACCCGCTGAACTGGCTGCCGTGATAGATTTCAGATGTTTCACGCGGGTTAGGGGAGAGTAGTGACAAATGAAATTCACTGAAGCTTTTAAAACTTATCCAGTTAAAACCATAAGGGAAATCCTTTTTAAGGCATGTCATCGTTACCAGGACAGGGCCGCATTGAAGTCGAAGCGAGAAGGGGTATTTCAACCAGTAACCTATTCGGAACTCAGGCAAAGGGTTGAGGAACTATCCACCTGCTTTTTTGAACTGGGCCTTGAAAAAGGAGACAGGGTAGCCATTCTTGGGGAGAATCGAACGGAATGGGTTATCGCCTATCTGGCAACGGTAACCGCTGGAATGGTGGCTGTGCCTGTTGACCGGGACCTGAAAGAAAGAGAAATCCGGCACATTCTTGATTTTTCAGGAAGCAAGCTGCTGGTTGTATCCGACAGCCACTACATAAAAGTGGATGAAGCGATCAGGACTATTCCCGACCTGAATCTGGTCATATCCATGGACAATGCTGGTGGCGAGGGTTTTACGCTTTCTTTCAGGGAAGCCCTCGATAAAGGCATTGAGAAGCTTAACGCAAATGACCTGAGGTACAGTGAAACCAGCATAGATCCGGAGGATACCGCCTCGATCATTTTTACTTCAGGCACCACCGGAACAGCCAAGGGTGTTGTGCTGAGCCATCGCAATATAACGGAAAATGTCCTGGGAGTGTCATTCAATCTGACGGTGCATTACGACATCATGCTTTCGGTGCTCCCCCTGCACCACACTTATGAATCAACAGCCGGGATGCTGACTGCTATCTATCATGGTGCTACTGTCTGTTACGCCGAAAGCCTGAGGAAAATTGTTGACAACCTGGTGGAAACTGAAGCCACGGTAATGTTGGGAGTTCCTGCATTATTTGAGGCCATTTATAAGAGGATCAAGGCAGGTATTGAGGAAAAGGGGGCCAGGAAATTTGCCCTCGCAAAAGGAATTGCCTCAATTTCCGAGAAAGTGTTCGGGATTTCCATCCGGAGGAAAATTTTCTCCCAGGTCCACAACAAAGTGGGTGGGCATCTCAGGATGTTTATTTCAGGTGGGGCCGCAGTATCCCCCGAAGTGTCGAAGGGTTTCAGGGACCTGGGCATTTCATTTCTGCAGGGATACGGCCTGACTGAATTCTCTCCGATTGTCGCGGTTAACCGTATGGATGCTTTTAAGGATGGGGCGGCTGGAATTCCGGTGCCCAGTGCTGAAATAAAAATTGTCGATGACGAAATCCTGGTCAAAGGTCCCTGTGTCATGCTGGGATATTACAAGAATAAGGCGGCTACTGATGAAGTACTGGTAGACGGATGGCTCCACACCGGGGACCTGGGATATGTTGACAATGAGGGGTTCCTTTTTATTAACGGGAGGCGGAAATCGGTTATTGTGACTCCCAACGGTAAGAATGTGTACCCCGAAGAGATTGAATATATCCTGGGTGAAAGTAAATTTATCCTGGAATCACTGGTCTGGGGAGGGGTTGACCAGGACCCTGCCAGAACCGAGGTCCAGGCTATCATTGTGCCAAATACTGATGGATTTGATGAGGAATTTGGCGCTTCCAACTATGATGACGAAAAGATGGAAGCAGTAATTGCCCAGGTGGTGAAATCTGCCAACAAGAAATTAGCAAATTACAAAAGAATCAAACAGTTCAGCCTGAGGTCCGAGGAATTTGAGAAGACTACTACCAGGAAAATAAAGAGGTATCTCTATACAGCCAAAACAACTCCCATCGACAGAAAGGGAAGTTGACAAGAATAATCTTCAGGTCAATAATTTCTCTTCATGAAACTAGAAACCGTTCCCAATCAATACCAGGGAAGGGAATATGAAGTAGCCATTTCATGTCCCGAGTTTACAGCTGTTTGCCCCAAAACCGGTCAGCCCGATTTTGGGGTAATTTACATAACCTATGTTCCTGATGCGGCAATCATTGAGCTTAAATCTCTGAAGCTCTACCTTTTTTCGTACCGGGATAAAGGCATTTTCCATGAGCATGTGACCAATAAAATCCTGGATGACCTGGTGGAAGCCTGTTCTCCTGTCCGGTGTGAAGTTAGAGGGGATTTCAACGTCCGGGGCGGAATTAAAACAATTGTTACAGCCAGATATGATAAGACTTCCGGTTAGAATGTTGAATTTTCATTAAGGTGGAATTTCTCAAATGCTGCGGACTTTGATGTTGCGAATGGCCAAGGACCGGCACTTCATAAACTTTGTGTCTTTTACCGGCAGGAAATCGGGCATGGTTGACAGGTTCGTGGCGGGAACCTGCCTGGATGAGGTTGTCCCGATAGTGCGGGAATTTGGCGAAAAAGGCATCCGTACGACCCTGGACCTGCTGGGAGAGGGAGTAAATCTCCCGGAAGAGGCGATGGAGATGACCTGCCGGTATATCAAGGCGCTCCAGGATATAAGCGACCTCGGCCTCGCTTCTCCGGTATCCCTCAAACTCACCCAGTTGGGACTGGAGGTCGAAACATCTCTCTGCCGGGAAAATCTTCGATCGATCCTGCGGGAAGCAGCCAGGCTTGATAACTTTGTCCGTATTGACATGGAAAGTTCATTAGTGACCCAGGTAACCCTGGAACTGTTCAGGGAACAACTGGCTGAATTCGGTCCGGAACATGTGGGAATTGTCATCCAGGCTTACTTGTACCGGAGTGAAGAAGACGCCAGGTCGCTTTGTACACTCGGCAGCAATATCAGGCTTTGCAAGGGAGCCTACATGGAGCCGGAAAGTGTGGCCTTTCCAGCCAAGTCGGATGTAGACAGGAATTTCAAAAAGATATCAGAACAAATGCTTCTTTCCGGCGGATTCTCAGCGATCGCCACCCATGACGAAAGGATGATCAGGCATGTTAAAAAGTTCGTCGATGAGAATGGAATACCCTGGTCCTCCTTTGAATTCCAGATGCTCTACGGTGTGCGGCGTGACCTGCAGTTCAGCCTCAGGGAAGAAGGTTACAATGTCAGGGTTTATGTCCCCTTCGGGACCGAATGGGCTCCCTATTACGTGAGGCGCCTGGCGGAACGACCGGCCAATATGCTGTTCATGATGAAAAACATATTCCGCTGAAATTCAGACAAAATTCCGGCGCCAACCGGAGTCCAGCTGCAAGCCGTGGCTTTTGTGCAGTTCCTCCCACCCGGATACCAGGTTCCACTGATAAAAGCAGGTTCCGGTTGTCTCGAGTAATATGAGGTGACAGCTTGTTTCCGCAGCGGACCTTTATTCCTCGGGGGGAGGAACGGGAAGATCAGCAACAGCTGTATCTTTCCATTTTTCGCCTTCTTCGATCAGCATTACGGGAATGCCATCACGGATAGGATACTTGTATCCGTTATCCTCGCATACCAGCCAACAGTCATGGGCGAGGGTCAGCCGGCCCGGATCGTCCCCATATTCTTCAGATCGGACGGCGAGTGGGCATCTTAATATTTCAAGCAATTCCGGTTTGATCGGAGGCTTTTTATCATCTGTCATACTTTTCAGGCTCCCAGTTCCAATAATTATCATACCAGCGATGGTCTAATTAAAACACAGATCCATGTAAACCGGTAAGGTTTCCGTTATCCCGGAGGCCAGGAGAAAGGCCTTCCACCCAGCAGATGAATATGGAGGTGATACACAGACTGCCCGGCTCCTTCCCCATTATTAATAACCACCCGGTAGCCCCCTTCGTCCAGTCCCTCATACCGAGCTATTTCCGTTGCCTTCATCAGGAGGTGACCCAGAATGGAGTGGTCTTCATTTTTGGCTCCGGACAGGCTATGGATTTCCTTCTTGGGAATGATCAATATGTGCACAGGAGCAACAGGATTGATGTCCCTGAAGGCCAGGCAGAGATCGTCTTCATACACGACATCAGCCGGGATTTCCCTTTCAATGATTTTTTTGAAGATAGTCATAAGCTTAATCCTGCACAATAGCCTGGTATTTTGTAAAGGCCCTTGTGCAAATTTTTCCCGCGCGAGGTAATTTTATTGATCAAATATTAACTATTTTATGGCAGGTGTGGAATCGAAGTCTTGGACCTCGCGGGCCTGGTTTAAGGTATGGAATTTGTGGATTTTTTCGATTTGAATAATTTCAGGTAAAGTACTAGGATCGACAGAGATGAAAACCAAAGAAAAAAAATACAGTTGGAAAGAGGTGTTGAGCCTGGCTGGAGCCATTATCCTGGGTTCTGTCCTGGTGATAGCTTCCATCGGTAAGGTACTGGATCCCGTGTTGTTTGTGGAGCAGATCCGCAAGGAAGGCCTGGAGATACTTTTTTCTGCCAATACCGTGGCCCTGATAGCGCTGGCTATTGAAACCATTCTGGGAATGGCCCTGCTGCTTGGAGTCCGTACCTTCTGGATCGTGTTCCCTTCAACCGGCCTTTCTGCCTTTTTCCTCTTCCTTACCGGGAGGAGTTACTGGTATGTATTGAGCGGAGCCAGGGACAACAGTTATGACTGCGGCTGTTTTGGGGTGTTTATGCAAAGGACAGTGGGGGAAGCTTTCTGGCAGGATGTGTCACTTCTTGTCATCCCCTTGGCCTTCATTTTTTTGGGAACCAGACATAAGTCTTTCCAGCTGCCTCCGGTCAGGACCACAATTGCCTTGTTATCAGGGGCAGCCATCTGCCTATGGGCCGTTTTTGTTGTTGGAATGCCTCCGTCAATTCCAGGGATAGAATACCAGGCGGAAGATTCGGGATTTAACAGGGAAGAAGGCCTGGATATTTACCAGCCATCGGATATGTACAGTCTTTTATGTGAAGGTGAGGCGGTTGCCGACACCTCAATCCTGGAATCCCAGGTTTCTCTGCGTTTGCTTCTGGTGTCGGAAAAACTGGACACTCCAATAATCCTGGATATCAGGAGCAGCCGGATTTTCAGGGTGAATTCCAGTGAACTGCAGGAAAAACCGGGTGAAACGATAGCCATTCCGGAGGAGCTGGCTCTGGAAGAGCAAGGGGAGTTTAAGGTTGATAACGGAGGCCTTTCCTTTGATCTGGATGGAAAATCTTTCAGCCTGATAAGCAAATAAGAATTAGACTATAATAGACGATTAACTAGGTTTATTGAGTTTTACACCGAAAATCAACTGAGGGATACGGAAACCTCACTTGAACCTGGTCACAGGTCCTTGTGGGATTCCCGTGTCCTTCTACTGTTAATAATCAGCATTATTTAGGTTTTTTTTGAAATTATGAGCAACACAGATAAAAATGACTACAGTTCAACTCTGCAGCTGCCCAAGACCAGTTTTTCGATGAGGGCGAACCTGCTGAATGCGGAACCCATGCACCAGAAACGGTGGGAAGGCATGAAACTATATGACTGCATAAATAAAGCAGAACATAAAAAAGGGCCATACATATTTCATGACGGACCTCCTTATGCCAACGGAAACATCCATGTCGGCCATCTTCTTAACAAGATACTAAAGGACCTGGTAGTCAGGTCCAGGATGATGATGGATTACGAGGTGGATTATATTCCCGGATGGGACTGCCACGGTCTCCCGATTGAACACAAGGTTATGAAAGAGCTGGGTGGTAAGGCACGTGAGCTGAGTACCCTGGAAATCAGGAACCTGTGCAAAAAATACGCTTCCAAATACGTTAAGCTTCAGTCCTCTCAGATGAAGAGGCTGGGGACACTGGCTGATTATGATAATCCCTACCTGACCATGGTTCCTGCCTATGAAGGTGCCACCCTGGAGGTATTTGCCACTCTCGTTGCCGAGGGACTTGTTTATAGAGACGTGAAACCGGTTCACTGGTCCATCGCCAACAAGACCGCACTGGCTGAGGCTGAGCTGGAGTATTACGACCGGAAAGACACCAGTGTTTATGTATTATTCGACGTTGAAGAGCCGGTGAACCTTCCCCGGGAACTCAACCTTCCGAAAGGAGCTGCGGCAGCTCTGATGATCTGGACGACAACCCCCTGGACTTTGCCTGCCAACCTGGCAGTGGCGGTAGCTCCTTCGGCAGAATATTCGCTTTGCCGGTTCGCGTTCAGGGATAAGGAAGTATGCGCAGTACTGGCCTCTGAACTGGCTTCCGGAATATTCAAGGCCGGGAATATTGATCATTTTGAAGTTTTAGGAACTTGCTCCGGCAGGGTGCTTGCTGATTCAGGAGTTTCCTACAAACATCCTTTTATCAACCGGAACAGTCCGATAGTGACTGCCGATTATGTCACCATGGAAGATGGGACAGGCCTGGTACACACCGCGCCTGGACATGGCGCCGAAGATTACCTGACCGGGCTTAAGGAAGGCCTGCCTGTTTACTGTCCCGTGCTTGGTGACGGCACTTTTGACGACAGCGCCCCAGCATGGCTGCAGGGCGTTGATGTCTGGACTGCAAACGGCCTGGTTGTGGAGAACCTCAGGGAGAGCGGACATCTTTTTTATGACCACCAGTATGTGCATAGTTACCCTCATGACTGGCGCAGCAAGACTCCTACGATTTTCAGGGCTACTGAGCAGTGGTTTGTGGCTGTTGACAGGCCTTTTGGTGATGCCGGGAGATCCCTGAGGGCGATGGCCCTTGAGTGTACGGCAGATAAAATTGAATTTGTACCCGGATGGGGACAGAGCCGCATGGAAGGCATGCTGGAATCAAGACCTGACTGGTGCATCAGCAGGCAGCGATCCTGGGGGCTTCCCATCCCTGCGTTCCTGCTGGGTGAGGATAAGGTCCTGCTTACCAAAAAGAGTGTCCTGTCCGTGGCCCGCGTGATCCGCGAAAAAGGCTCTGATTTCTGGTTTTCCGCTGAACCGGCTGAACTGTTGAAATATTATGATCCTTCCACAGACCCCCAGGCCCCAGAGTGGATTGAGGAGACGGATGGCTGGATGGAAAACCTGGAAAAAAGCCGGGATATCTTTGATGTCTGGTTTGAGTCAGGCTCATCCTGGAATGGAGTCCTTAATGAGAGGAAAATCGGTTATCCGGCTGACCTTTACCTTGAGGGATCCGACCAGCACCGGGGATGGTTCCAGCTTTCGCTTCTTCCTGCTTTGGGCGTCACCGGGCAGGCTCCTTTTAAGACTGTCCTCACCCATGGGTTCACCCTGGATGCCAATGGCAGCAAAATGAGCAAATCAGGAGGTAACGCTCTGGAAGTTGAGGATCTCCTTAAACAGTATGGAGCTGATATCTGCAGGTGGTGGGTCTGCTCGCTGAGTTACACTAATGACATCAAGGTGGACTGGGAATTTTTCAAAGTAGCGAGCGACGAATATCGCAAGGTCAGGAATACAATCCGCTTTTTGCTGGGGAACCTGAATGATTTCAACCCGGAAAAGGATTACCAGGCCCTGACTTTCGAGGACCGTTTCAACATTGACTCCTGGGCTGGATTGAAACTGAGAGAGTTAGTGGAAACTGCCGGCGAAGGATATCAAAAATTCCAGTTCAAAAAGGTATCAGAAGCGATATTTAATTTCTGTAATGATGCCATGAGCGCGGTTTACCTGGTGGCTGTGAAAGACCGGTTGTACTGTGACGCGCCTGACAGCCTGCGGAGGCGCAGAACCCAGAGTGTCATGTATGACATAACCATGTCCCTGATAAAGATAGTGGCGCCTATCCTGGTCCATACGGCGGAAGAGGCTTGGCTGGCCCTGAATGGTGAAAGCGTGGAATCAACTGATTCAGTTCATTTCCACCTGTTTCCGGAACTTCCGGAACTGCCGGAGGGAAAAGCCGACTGGGCTCCTGTCATGGAATTCAGGCAGAAGGTACTGAAGTCTCTGGAAGAAGCCAGATCCCTGGAGAACGGACTCAAAAATCCTTTGGATGCAGGGATTAAAGCGGTTGTAACTACTGAAGTTGCGGCAGGACTGAAACCTTTCCAGGAAGAGCTTGCTGACATGTTTGGAGTGAGCCGCATGTTGATTACAGTCGGGGATACCATGGATGTTGAGATCGAAGACCTGCGGAGTGAACCGAGGTGCGAAAGATCATGGAAGAGGGACCTTACGGTTGCAGTCAGGTCTGATGGTGGAGTTCTTTCCGACAGGGATGCAGCGGTCCTTGGCCTTCTATAGTTCTGGAAACAAAGGAAAGTTGACGGGATATCCTGCCCTGGAGAGGATTTATTAAATTGACGCTTCTCCCGGTTTAAATGTCCCGTAAGATTGCGGGGAGTGGATAAATGACAAGAAAAGTAATTATTCTGGGATCTGGATGTGCGGGATCAACCGCCGCTATTTACTCCGCCAGAGCAAATATGGAACCTCTGGTGCTGGAGGGCATAGAGCCGGGAGGACAATTGTCCCTGACCAGCAATATTGAAAATTTCCCCGGATTTCCCGATGGGATACCAGGGCTGGAACTGGTGGAGAATATGAAGAAGCAGGCCCTGAGATTCGGGGCGGAATACAGGATGGAAAATGTAGAGGAAGTTGATCTTTCTTCCAGCCCGTTCTCAATTAGAACCGGTCAGGAAACATACCTGGCCCATTCTTTGATTATCGCTTCCGGAGCTTCGGCCCAGCTGATTGGGCTTGAATCAGAGAAGGCCCTGCTTGGTAGGGGTGTTTCAACCTGTGCGACCTGTGACGGTTTTTTCTATAAGGGACTGGAGGTTGTAGTGGTTGGAGGTGGAGATACTGCCATGGAGGATGCAATCTACCTGACCCGGTTCTGTGAAAAGGTTACTGTTGTTCACCGCCGAGACGAACTGAGGGCTTCGCCGATTATGGGTGACAGGGCTAAAAGCAACCCCAAAATAACCTTTATCTGGGACAGCGTGGTTACAGAGGTTCTTGATCCTGCCAAGAATGCTGTTGAAGCAGTCAGGATCAGGAATGTGAAGAGCAATGAAGAGACGGTGTACAAGACGGATGGTGTGTTCATTGCCATCGGGCACAAACCAAACACCGGGATATTCAAGGGGCAGCTGGATCAGACACCCAACGGATACCTGAGGGTGCATGATGGTTATCATACCAATGTGGAAGGGGTTTTCGCTGCCGGGGATGTGCATGATGAGAAGTATCGTCAGGCCATAACAGCGGCCGGGTCCGGGTGCGGTGCATCTCTTGAATGTGAAAGGTACCTGGAAAGCAAAGGGCTTATCTGATCCAGTCTGACAGCTGAAAGTAACCTCTCCTGTGGATTCAGGAGCGCTGGCCTTAACCGGTGGCAACCTGAAATGGAAAATGAATTCATGTTTAGTTTCAATTTCCTCGAAAATAGTCTGAAAGGGAAAATTATAATGGTAGCCGGTGGATCCGGCGGGCTTGGCAGTGCTGTGTCTGTGCTTCTGGCCAGGGAAGGTGCTGACCTGGTAATCGGTTATCAGGGCAACAGGGAGCGCGCCCTGGAATTGAGAAATTACCTCACCAGGACCTTTAATGCCAGGGTAGTCCTGGTGGGGGGAGACCTTGCCAGCCAGGAGGTGCGGAAGGAGTATCTGGCGGGGGCGCAGGAGCTGGGCGCTACAGCCAGCGGATATGTCTGCCTCACCGGAAATCCGGCCAGGGTCAAATTTGACGAGGTTAATGCAGCAGAAATGGTTAAATCCCTGGAGGATAATTATATCGGGCCGGTGCTGCTGGCGCGGGATACAGCCGCGCAAATGATAAAGGATAAAATACCCGGCTCAATAGTGCTGTTTTCCACCATGCAGGCGATTGCGCCTTTTGATGGAAGCATTAATTATGCCGGGCCCAAGACCGCCTTGATCCAGGCAGTAAAGATCATGGCCAGGCAGTGGGGCGGCAGAACGAATATCAGGGTTAATGCCATAGCTCCGGGAGTTAATGCCGCCGGGATGGCCCTGCAATCGATTTCTTCGGGAAAGTATGACTTTTTCCTGGAAAAGGGAATAATCCCCCGTTTCGGAAAAGCTGAGGATATAGCCAGGACTGTCCGCTTTCTGCTCGAACCGGATAATTACATAACCGGCCAGATCATTACAGTAGATGGAGGCCTGACCCTCAGGCGGGACTGCTGAATTTTTTGGTTTTGTCAGCCGGAAAACTGAAATCCGGAAAAGATTTTTAACATTATGGTAGAGATCAGATTTGAACAGTCCGGGGACATTGAGGCGGTGCGCGAAGTTAATGAAAAGGCCTTTAATGAGCCGCAAGAGGCGGAGATCGTGGATTCTCTGCGTACTACCTGCAAGGACCTCCTTTCGCTGGTAGCGGTGCATAGAAACCGGATAATAGGGCACATTCTTTTTTCTCCGGTTACCTTGAAAAGCCCCTCCGGAGATATCACTACCGGGATGGGACTGGCTCCCATGGCGGTTCTTCCCAGGTACCAGAAGAATGGAATAGGTACGATGCTGGTGAAGAGGGGACTGCAGCATCTGCGCGACAGGGGATGCCCTTATGTTATTGTACTCGGACACACCGAGTATTATCCTCGTTTTGGTTTTGTTCCGGCTTACCTGAAGAGAATCACCTGCCAGTGGGAGAAGATCCCGGAAGAGGCTTTTATGGTTCTGGTCCTGGATGAAAAAGCCATGCCGAAGACGGGTGGCGAAGCAAGATACAGGAACGAGTTTGACCAGGCCATGGCTTAATGGCGGACCTGCGGAACCCCCATTCAGGAGATTCAGGATAGGGGATCAATTGCGAAGCGGGCATGATAATCCTTGCGAGAAAGACTGGTCTGAGGAGGAGGAAAAATGAGCAGGTATACGGTAGAAGAGTTTGTAGCGGCTACAGCAGAGAAGAATTCAGGGCAGGGGTTGTTTGAACTGGAAAGCGCCCGCATGCTGGAAGTCAATCTGGATGGAATGGTCTGGACCCGTATGGGATCAATGGTTGCCTACAAGGGTGACATAAAGTTTGAGAGGGAAGGGGTCCTGGAACATGGGGTCGGAAAACTTCTCAAAAGGGCCGTAAGCGGGGAAGGCGCGAAGCTGACTAAAGCCTCCGGCAAAGGACAGCTTTACCTGGCAGACAGCGGCAAGAAAGTATCAATCCTGAATCTCAAGGGAGAGACACTATTTGTCAATGGCAATGATCTACTGGCGTTTCAGGATGGTGTGGAATGGGATATAAAGCTGATCAGGAAAATTGCCGGCATGCTTTCGGGCGGATTGTTTAATGTCAAACTGTCAGGAACAGGCCTGATTGCCATAACTTCCCACTATGATCCGATGACCTTGCGGGTAACTCCCGGATCTCCTGTAATGACTGACCCAAATGCCACGGTGGCCTGGTCGGGAACACTCAGTCCCGATTTTAAAACCGATATTTCCATGCGAACATTCCTCGGCAGGGGCAGTGGAGAATCGATCCAGATGCTTTTCCAGGGAGAGGGTTTTGTGGTTATACAGCCGCAGGAGGAAGTTTTTTTCCAGGGAAAGACCAACAGCCAGGGATAACTTGATTGCGGATTGCGGATTGCGGATTGCGGATTGCGGATTGTGATGGTATGGGAATAACCTGATACCTCGAAGGCAGCTGGGAGTTTTTCTGTATGGAGAGCAGCAAGGAAAGTGAGGAAGGTTAAAACTGACCATTCTCCCGATCTGCGTATTGGAACTGGCCGCTTATCCTTGAAAACAGGATTTCCATCGATCAAAGCAATTGCTTTTCACCCCTGTTTTATTGCTAGGGCCGTTTGATGATGGGCTTCATTGATCTCTCCATCAATCAAAGCAATTGCCAGTACATACTGGATCAGCATGGCAGGGCACACATTCTTCTCCAATGTATCTAAATTTTTTTCTTGATTTAATTGCTTAGTAAAACACTATCCTCAACAAATCCCTTTTTATGTGGAAGCGGTTCGACATTCGAATATCGTCATTTAAGCTATGACATTCCAGGTATTCAGTGTTCCCAGACGGCCTGAAGCATGCATGGAGACTCCTTCAGGTTTTTGTGATCTTCATAATAGCCATTCCCCACAGCATTGCAGTTGAAGACTGGACCTGTCTCCTGGGATCTCAACAGTTTTTTTGTGGGGCCTCTTTTAGTTGCCGTTGACCGGAAACAATTGCGAAACTGCATCGTATAAAATAAAATGGATTTTCAACGCGAAATTGTTGGATTCAGCAGGGGGAATTTTACCTGAGATGTCGTTGGGAAAAAGACAGATTTTTTTACTTTTTCTGGTTTTTGCGCTGGTGGTGGCCTGTTCTGTCACAGAGGTATCCGCCCAGAAGGATTTTTTCATAAAACGAGCCGGTGAGCGGCTGATGGCTTTGGCCCAGAGGATTGATACCAGTACAGATATTGAACAATTCAGGGAACAGCTGGCCTACCGTCCTGATCCTGACCTGCGAGACGCCAATGGGGCCACTCCGCTCTGGCTGGCTTCTGCCGCGGGCCGAAAGGATGTTGTTCAGCTGCTGATTGATTCCAAGGCTGATCCCAATATTCCTACCCTTGATGGAGCAACTCCACTCTGGATTGCGACCATAGGAGGGCACATCGGGGTCGTCAGGGTACTGATGAAAGCCAAGGCTGATGTCAACAAGGCAGCCAGCAACGGGACCACTCCGCTCTGGCTCGCTTCCTGGAACGGCATTACTGAGTTTGTCAGCCTGTACCTAGAAGCCGGGGCCAATCCCAATTCCAGGGAAAAAAAGAATGAATCCACTCCAATCTGGTGTGCCGCCGTCAATGGACATGACAATATCATCAGGTTACTCCTGGATTCCGGTGCCAATGTTAATCCTGTGACCAGGGATGGAGCTTCTCCCCTCTGGATGGCAGCATCGGGCGGCCATTCCCAGGCGGTTAAGCTGCTCCTGGAACGAGGGGCCAAGGCGGATTTCAGGACAGGCGAAGGTATGACCCCTTTGTGGATAGCTGCGGCTGAAGGCCATGCGGAAACTGTGAAGGTTTTAGTTGACACTGGATCTGATCCAGACGTGAAAGATCAAAAATTCGGGGCCTCCCCAATCTGGATGGCGGCCCAGAACGGGCACCTGGAAGTTGTAAAGGTACTTATTAAAGCCGGTGCCAGCCTTGAGGGGGAAGCCAAAGGCTTCACTGTAAAGGGGATTGCCGAGGAACAGGGACATACCGAAATAGTGGAGTTATTGACGATTGACGATTGACGATTGACCTTTACCAATTTGCCATTTGACTTCCTGCTTTCAGGGCAGGTCCGGATTACTTAATTGATTATTGAGACCTGCCAAAATTCCGCGAAGGTTGAGGCCTATCTGCGAGTAAAGGTGTGCGGTTCGCCAGCGCTCTGCTTCACGTTTTTTTTCATAAATGTATTTTTCTTGCGACGCACTGTCCTTGAGCAGGATTTCAATTCCTTCAGCAATTTCATGAGCAGTCTGGCCTGGGAGAAAATGAACAGCCGGTTTGACATCATTGAATATTGCCAAAGGAGTGACCGCAATCGGAACCCCGGAAGCAAGAGCTGTATGAACTGCTCCGCTGGATGACTCACCTGAATTAAGATATGGAAACACAACAAGGTCTGTTTGGCTGATGAGACGAAGAGATTCTTCACCCTGAAGAAAATCAGTACAAATATCAATCCAGTTTTCGAGATTGTGGCTTTTTATCCTTGCGAGATCTCTGGACCTCGATATTTACCTGGTCGCGAGGTTTCACTGATCTGTTGAATGAGCTGTTGGTTTTTATTGGCTGGTCCAGCCATTCTGGAGATTTGCCTCCGGTGGAAGAGTTCTCGAGCGCAGGAGCCGGGTTCCTGATATGCCTCCTGCCAGGGGAACCTTTGGGGAGATTTATAATCCAAAGCATGATCTGCTTAATAAGGGAAAATAATCGCTTGAGGCCGTCCATTAATTTGCGGAGCGGCCAGGTGATCCTCCAGCATTTGCTGTTGGATATGGCTTGCAGCTCACTCTCTTCCCTGACCAGCCTCTTTTCAAGGCGGTCCAGATCGACCCGCAATGACTTCAACTGGCTCTTCAGTTTTTGTTCATAGAGCGTTGCCAGAAACTCCAGTGTCAGGCCAGGGTTGGTGTCGAAAAACTTTACATCAAGATCGAGAGATTCATTGTCTGTCTGCTTTTGCGCAATAACTGCGTAGTCGGGACTTACGCCATTGAGTACGTCTAATAAACTTATTTCATGGTCCGCAGTTAACCTCGAAGCTTCATTTAAACGGAGGATTTTAACTGTCTTGAAACCGAAGTATTCCGGCAGAAAGGCGAGTAGGTTCGGCGGGATAGGTTTTTGATGAGTTGGATCCATGTAAAAAGCAGATGATCCAACAACAATGTTTTCCGGGTTTGGTGTTTCAAGTATTAATAGCCCGGCTGGCTTAAGTACACGAAGCGACTCCTTGACCAGGTCCTTTAGGTCATCGAATGGCAGGTGTTCTACCATATGAAAGCTTGAAACAACGACCTGACTTTCATCTGGAAGTTTTTGAAGAAACGACAGAGCCTCAGCAGCGTGTACGGACAGACCAAGTTCCCGACATTCCCCCAGTACTCCATTTTCCAAATCAATACCCTGGGCAGAAAATCCGTTCTCCTTCAGAGTTTCAAGCCATTCGCCTCGTCCACACCCCAGGTCAACCACCGAAACATCAGCATAGGCGTTTCGCAGAGGCTCTAAAAGCGGTAAATATGCAAGAAAGCGAGTTTTGATTTCTTCACGTGACCCTCTATATCGTTCCCTGAAATCCTTATGGAATTTTGAAATCATAGTGGTCCTGTTATTAACCCGCATTTCGCACCGCTGACTACTGTGGTGGCGCATACATCCTTTCTGACTACGTTATGCTCTGTCGGCCTCCTCGACGTACTATCAAGTACGCCTGTGGCGGCCTTGGTCTTAATGGACCTTGTCAGGCCGGCGTCTCTGCCACCTCGTTACCTAACCCGGAGAGAAATGCGGGTTAACCCTGTCGCCAGCCGTTGAGCACCTGTAACAGGGCAGGAAAAATCCTTTAATAGTCAATCGGCAGGCTTATTTTATTTAAAATCCGAACCTTCTTCTCAGGTCACTGGGAAGGGGCGCATAATAACCTCTGCGGTATCTGAGAGTTGCATTATCCACCTTCACTTTAACCTCAATTTTCCTATGGGTTCCATCTTTTTCCAAGTTGGAAGGAACATAGGTGAGGCTGTACTGGTTCCGCAGTTCATTTTCTACTTCTTTGAGAGACTTGATCAGTTCACCATTGTTATAAGGGAAGAAGACCCGTCCCCCGGTTTCGGCGGTTATGTTTTTCAGTGTACTGTCGCCCTGCCAGTCCTGATCTGTCCCCAGGCTGGTTGTACTGATCGCATAGATGGAAGCTTCGGCTCTCAGCACTGAAGCCAGTGCTTCATCGGGTGTATGTTTACTGCTTAAATCAGAGCCGTCGGTCAGGATGACCATGGTGCGTCTTCCCTCTTCATATAGCAGTTTTTGTTCACTGATGACGTAAAGGCAGTCATAAAGCGAGGTGCCTCCTCCCGCTTTCAGCCGGTTGATTTCGGTAGCCAGGTCATTCGGATTGGTAGTGAAGTCGTGCAGCAGGCTGACACCGGTATCGAATTCAGCCAGGAGGGCCTTGTCCCTGGGCTGGATGATGGTATAGAGGAAATCAAGGGCGGCTTCCTTTTCAAATTCCAGCTTCATCTTGACACTGGAACTCGTATCAATGCAAAGCGCTATGGTCAGGGGCATATTAGTCTGCTGGGTAAAGTTGGTAATTTCCTGTTCTTCTTTATCTTCATAGATCTGAAAAGAGCTCCTTGGGATATTCCTGATGAATTCACCGGTAGTCTTATCGGTAACTGTTATCAGGACATTGACGGCATCGACGTCCACCCTGAAGGGCTCAGGGACATCGGGCTGGTCCTGGGCGGATAGAGGCAAAGCGGAAAAGAGGGCCAGAATAATTAAAGTTGTGACCGCAACAGTTAAATTTCCTTTAGTAAGCATTGACAGTTATTCTCTCAAAAAGGTAATGAGGTTTACCAGTTCTTCAGGTAATGGTGCTGTAAACACCAATGGTTTTCCGGTTCTCGGATGGAGCGCTGAAAGCGATGCTGAGTGCAGGAAGAGCCGGTTCAGTTCTTTGACTGCTTTACGGTGCCTGGTATCTTTTATCCTGGGTAGCAGGGCGTTAAAGCCATATGTCTCATCCCCGACGATCGGATGATGCCTGGTCTGGAAGTGGACACGTATCTGGTGGGTCCTTCCGGTCTTGGGGTAGGCTTCCAGGAGGGTGAAGGCTGAAATATATTCACTTACCTTGTACAGGGTCAGGGCATCCCTGGGCCTGGCAGATCTTGGAGAGATTCTGGTCCTCGAGTTTTTATCTCTCCCGATCGGTATATTGATTTCGCCTGATTCCGGTTCAACCTGCCCGAATACGAGGGCAATATAGGTCTTCTCGATATTTCTTTTCTGGAACTGGGAGGACAAAGCATCGTGTATGTAATCATTTTTTGCCACAACCAGTACCCCTGAGGTGTTTTTGTCAAGGCGGTGGACTATTCCGGGGCGCAGGGTGTCACTCCTGCTGGTTTCCTGCAGGTAATACAGCAGACCATTGGCCAGAGTGCCGGTTGGGTTTCCAGCTCCGGGATGTACAATCAGTCCAGCTGGTTTATTGATCGCCAGGAGATCCTCATCCTCATAAATAATATCCAGGTCCATCCTCTCCGGGATAAGATGGACCGGTGCCTTTGCCGGAGCATTTATGCTGACTGAATCACCTTCCTGCAGGGTATAGCTTGATTTCCTGGGGGCGTCGTTGACTTTAACTTCTCCGGAAGAAATCCATTTCTGGGCTGTGCTCCGGCTGACTTCTTCCAGTTGTTCTGACAGGAAGGAATCCAGCCTTTTCCCGGCATCAAGCTCATTTATAAGGATGGTGGAATTTTGGCTCATGGTAATTAAATGTCCTGACAAACTATAGCCTTCGCTTCGGAAAGCGTCAAGTTAGAGCGAGTCGTGAAGGATTGTTCCATGAGAATCCGGGTCAGAATTTTTCACCGAAATTCTCTTCCAGAGTAGTCCTGATCTGCATGATAGTCTTTCCGAACAGGTCTGAAAGGGATTTTTCATCGTTGGTTTCAGCTATCACTCTGATCAGGGATTCTGTGTCAGAGACCCTGACATGGATCCATCCCTCTGGAATAGTCAGGCGGACCCCGTCTCCGCACTCGGGATCGATATTCTCCTGGCTGACCCTGAATAGTTCCAGGGTGCGGTAGGCATTGGAAGGCTGGCAGATTATTTCTTCTTTCTTCATGAAAAACCGAGGAAATTCCCTGGTGAAGTCCTCAGTGGCATGACCTGTAACCGCCATGGTTTCCAGGAGCATTTCCAGCGAAAGCAGCCCATCATAGGTCATTGTCATCGGCAAGGCCGCAACCCCACCGGACCCCTCTCCGGCCAGGATCGCCCCTTCTTCCAGGCCCCTGTTCATAACATGTGCTTCACCTACCTGGGTTCGGATCAGATCGGTACCATTTTTCGCGGCAAGCCAGTCAATCACACTGGAGGTAGAGTAGTTGGTCACGATCGGGCCTGATCGCCTGGAGAGCCGGTTGATGGCAACCAGGGGGAGAGTCATCTCTTCTGACAGGACCCGGCCGCTTTCAGAGACAAATGATATCCTGTCTCCGTCAACATTGATTGCAGCCCCGATGTCTGCTTTTGCTTCAACAACCAGCCGGCTCAGTTCCGACATGTTGACACTGCCCGGAGCCGGGGAATACGAGGAAGGCATCATGGGTTCAGCATTGATTTTAACCAGGCTGCATCCCAGTTTCTCCATCAGCTTTTCTGTTATTGTGCCGCAGGTTCCATAGCGGAAATCAACCGCCACGGTAAAAGCCTGTTTCCTGATTCTTTCAGCGTCAACAAAGGTAATCAGGTGGGAAAGGTATTCTTCTGTCAAATCAACAGGTTGGATTGCCTGGTTGAACAGCCTTTCCGGATCAGGAGAATAATCTGAAGCATGAAATATGTCCAGAAGTTCCTCGCTTTTATCAGTGCCTAACAGTACACCATCAGGCCCTATGAACTTGAGGGCATTCCAGCGGGAATCATTATGGGAACCGCTGATGGAAATTCCCCCGGAAGCGCCGAGTTCACGGACGGCAAATGAGACCAGGGGGGTAGGGCAAAGATCCAGGTCCATGATCCTGCATCCTGCGTACATCAAGCCGGAAATAACGGCGGATTTTAACATTGGGGAGGAGTTCCGGCTGTCCATTCCCAAAACAACCGTATTTCCATCGGCCCAGGAACCGAAAGCGCAGCCAAACCTGACGGCCAGCTCTGATGTCAGGCCTTCCCCAACAATTCCCCTCACCCAAGATGTGCCGATTTTAAACATGTTATTTCCCGGACTGCCCTGTTAAACTGCTTGTTTTACGGGCTAAGGATTCAATTTTATTCCTGATTACATCGTCAGCTTTTTTAAGCCGCCTGAACAAGGTCAACTGAGATATGGCCCTGATCTTATTAAGATGGGGAAAATCATTTGGCCCGGGTTTGAAGTAACTGTCTCCTCTTATATAGTCAGTCATGAACCGCATGCCAAGTTCCAGGGCGATAATTTTTACCGCTTCGGGCATCAGGCTGATCTCATATGGAGTAACGGTCTGGGCTGTGGAGAGGAATCCCCGGGCCAGAGAATCATAGATATCCAGATCGACATTTACATTGTCTGGATCAGACTCTTTTTCTCCGGCGACATTACAAAGAGACCTTACCATGTCACCCCAGTCGGCAAGCCAGGTCTGGGGCATTATGGTGTCCAGGTCCACCAGGGAAATGACCCGGTTGTCGGTTTGAGAGAAGAGGAAATTATCCAGCTTAGTGTCTCCGTGAATGCCAAGGCATCGAAGCTTCCCGGATTTGAGGCCTCTGATCAGGGTCATGGCAAAGTCTTCTTCATCCAGAACTATTTCGATAAATTTCTGGAGTTCAGGATCTTTCAGCCTTTTCTGGTATTCCTTTTCATCAAGGTGTACCAGGAAGTGCGGCTTGGTACTCTCCAGTTGATCCGGATCATCAGGCAGCATGCCGGCGGCTTCATCCAGGGATCTGTGACCTTGGAGGACTGATTTCAGCTGGTTGTAATAAATGCCTGTTTCCCGGTATCCGGGCAGCGGATTTTTAATGCCTGCAATATCCATGTCCGCGGTTAAGTCATTATAAATGGCCAGCCCACGTCCGGCCTCCTCGGCAATGAAACGCCTGGCGCTACTGCTACTGACCTGGTTGAGGCTTTTGTAGGTCAGGCAATCCGGTATTTTTACCATCAGCCTCCAGTAGGCCGTGCCCCTGCTGTTTTTCAGTTTAAGGTAGGGGTCCCCGGACCGGGCAGGTACAAGCTCAATGACCTCCCAGGATCTTCCAGGCGGAAGTTTTCCTGCAGCCACTCCATTTCGCTGGGCTTCCAGGGTGAGCAGCATGCTTTTCATCACATTGTCAGGCTTGAAGAATACCTGCTGGTTTATCCTCTGCAGCAGGAAGTCACGGGAGCAGGATTCAGGGTTGCCCTGGACCAGGAAGGTATGCCTGTTGATATTACCTTTTTCGGCAAACTCGAATACTTCCACCGGGGGAGGGACGTTGAATCTGGAGGCGACCCTGGAGGCCATTGCCACTGGATATTCATCGGTTACGCCTGGATCGGCCTCCAGGTGGATTTCAGAAATAAATTTAAGCCCCGACTGTTTCATAAATTGCCTGTCAGTATCTGTTCCAGTAATAAACCATTTTACAGGGGACCTTTGATAAAAACAGCTAATCAAGGTGTTTTTATTTGGTCATTCGGTTTCAGTTTCAGGAAAAGAGGGAACTGCATCTGGTGAAGGCTTCCTTCCAGGGCGCGGTGTCCCGTGGTTCAAAGCTTTTCACCGGGAAAGATGCCCGCACCATTCTTCTGCCTTTTTCCAGGTTTTCCAGGTGACCGGTGGCAATGGCCTGCATCATGATGTTTCCAATCGCGGTAGCTTCAACAGGGCCGGCCATTACCGGGATACCCAGTGCGTCAGCAGTATACTGGTTCAGCAATTCGTTGCGGGATCCACCCCCGACAATATGCAGTATTTTGATATTTTTACCCCTGATCCTGTTAATGCCTTCAATCAGATAACGGTATTTGAGGGCCAGGCTTTCAAAAATGCAACGGGCCTGGCTTCCCATTGTTTCAGGTTCCGGCTGGCCGGAATTCCGGCAGAATTCAGAAATTGCGCGGGGCATGTCATCAGGTTTCATGAATGAGATGTGGTCAGGATCGATTACAGACCGGAAAGGAGCCGCTTCTGCGGCCAGTCCGATTATTTCCGCGTAATCAGGTTCCTGTCCTCTTTTTTTCCATGATCGCCTGCATTCTTCCAGAATCCACATGCCCATATTGTTTCTCAGGAAGCGAATTTTGTTGTTAACTCCCCCCTCATTGGTGAAATTACTATCCAGGGAAACATCGTTGACACAGGGCTCATTGAGTTCGACTCCGATCAGGGACCAGGTGCCGGAACTGATGAAGGCCCAGTCCTCTCCTGCGGCAGGAACCGCGGCTACCGCGGCAGCCGTGTCATGGCAGGCTGGAGCTATTACCGGGATCGGGCCCAGCCCTGTTTCTTCCCTGAGATCGGGAAGGAGATTGCCGACTATGCTTCCCGGCTTCACCAGGGGAGGCATTATTCCTTTGGGCAGCCCCAGTCTTCCCAGGAGATCATCACTCCATTTTTTTGCTTTTACGTCCAGGAGTTGGGAGGTTGAAGCGATAGTATATTCTGATACTTTTTCCCCGGTCATCATGTAATTGAACAGGTCAGGCATGTGCAGCATGGTTCTGGCCTGCCGCATCCTGGCACTGCTCTTCAGGCTGAAGAGCTGGAAAATGGTATTGAACTGGATAAACTGGATTCCGGTAATCGAGTAGAGTTCTCTCCTGGAAACCAGTTTGAATACCTCCTCCATAACACCTTCGGTCCGGGGGTCCCTATAACATACCGGATTTTCAAGCAGCTGGCCGTCTTCATCCAGGAGCCCGAAATCAACACCCCAGGTATCGACCCCTATGCCCGTGAGGTTTTTATGGCCCAGGGCAGAGGCCCGGGCCAACCCGATTTTAAGTTCCCGGAAAAGGTGAAGAATATCCCAGTGATAGTGTCCGATTGCCTTAACCTGTGGATTATCGAACCGGTGCAGCTCATCCAGGTAAAGCTTTCCCTGTTCCATGGATCCCAGGATCAGCCTTCCGCTCTCCGCGCCAAAATCACATGCAACAAATTCAGGTTTATTCATAACTGGGAAAGGCCTTTCTTTATCTGGTGTAGGAAATCATCTTTTTTCATACGAAGCAGCGTTCATATTAATGAATTAAGGCAGGTGAGGTGCCGGTTGAGCGGGCACCTCACCTCAAACCTGAAGCAGTTATCTGCCCTTGCCGTATATCGGCCCGAAATTACTGCAGGCCCGGTAGTCGGCGCCCATTGGGTCACCGGTCCCGAAGGCACTCCAGGCACTGGGCCGATAGATCCTGTCGGAGCTTACATTGTGCATACAGACTGGAATCCTCAGCATTGAGGCCAGGGTAATCAGTTTGTCTCCGATGTGTCCGTAACTTATTGATCCATGATTTGCTCCCCAGTCCGCCATTACTGAATATACATCCCGGAACGGCCCTTCACCCGTAAGGTTTGGTGTGAACCAGGTTGTGGGCCAGGTCGGGTTGGTCCTGAGGTCCAGGGTTTCATGGATGTCAGGCGGGATGTTCACTGTATATCCTTCAGCCAGCTGCAAGACTGGGCCCAGACCCTTGACCAGGTTGAGCCTGACCATGGTTGCCGGCATTTCGCAGGAAGTCAGGTAAAGGGAAGAGAAACCTCCTCCCCTGAAGTATCCGTGGTCAGCCGGGCACCACCGGGTGGCTGCCAGGCAGCTTTCAGCCTCTTCTGGTGTAATATCCCAGAAAGGCTTCATTACTGGCTGGTTTTGGAATGTCTGCTGCCCGCACCCGTCCAGGGAGGCTGAGCCTGAGTTTATCAGGTGAATAATTCCATTGGCCGCTTTTCCTGTCAGGGTTTTCCCGGTGACGCGTTTAACCGCAGAAGGACTCCAGTAAGTGCGTACATCGGCGAATACCTGTGCTGTATCGGTAAGGAGATGGCCGAATGCCATGGCTACCCCGTTAAGGCAGTCATTTTCGGTTGCCATAAGGAATGGTTCCCTGATTCCATTCCAGTCAAAGGATGAATTGAGCATGGCCTCCATGAAATCCCCGTTCGGGAAATGATCCGTCCATTGCCTCTGTCCCTGGAATCCGGCGATAAGGGCGTTATGTCCCAGGGATTCTTCGGGGAAGCCGATTTCCTCCAGGCGGGGGTTCCCGATCATCAGGTCGCGCCCGATCAGGAACATTTTTACCACGGTTTCCCAGACTGCCTGTTTCTGGCTGCTGGACGGCCGCTTTCCTTCAGGATTGAAATCAGGGCCTTCCTTGCAATATTTTTTTGTCCAGGACAGGGCTTTCTCAAATTCGTTTTTATCGAAGATCCCTTCTTCTATCCGCCTGGTGAATTCGCTCATGTCAATATATTCGTTGCGCATACCAAGATAATCACTAAAAAAGTGATCGTCTATGACCGACCCGGCAATGCCCATGGAGACCCCGCCCATGGCGAGGTAGGATTTTCCTTTCAGTTCAGCGACGGCTAGCCCCGCTTTGGTGAACTGCAGAATTTTTGCCTTGACATCGCCAGGGATGGAAGTATCGTCACTGTCCTGTACGTCTCTTCCATAGATACCAAAAGCCGGTAAACCCTTCTGGTTATATCCGGCCAGGGCGGCGGCCAGATAAACCGCTCCCGGCCTTTCAGTTCCGTTAAATCCCCACACAGCTTTTGGAATAAGGGGGTCTGAATCCATAACCTCGGTCCCATAACACCAGCAGGGGGTCACGGTCAGCGAAACGCCGACGCCTTCCCGCTGAAATTTTTCGGCAGCTTCAGCTGCCTCAACTACTCCGCCGATGGTGGTATCAGATATCACGCACTCAACCGGTAGCCCGTTAGGGTGCCGCAGGTTACTGCTGATCAGGGCTGCCGCGGACTCCGCCATTTTCATGGTCTGGTTTTCCAGGGATTCCCTGACACCATTGCAGCGTCCGTCAATAACCGGCCTGATTCCAACTTTAGGAAGTGATCCGCGCAGCCTTTTTGACGGGCTGTTCACGATAATTTTTTCATCTGCCATATTTTGTTCCTGTGTTTTTTATTAATAATGTTTTGATTTTTACCTTAAGCAATATTCTCATGATAGCCTTTTTGCTTCAAGGGGGGAGGCAGGCAGATTCCAGGGAAAAGACTGATTGATACAGGGGCAAATCTTGAATTGCCTTCAACCTGAAATTCAGGATTTAAAACTCAAGATTAAAGCGGCTGAAATCAGTCAGGATATAAGGGGCAGCTGCCGGCGAGATTCCGGAGGGAAAGGATCGCTGTTATTGCCATGGAACAATGTCTTGAGACGGGCCGTCTGCGTCTGCGTCGGCGTCGGGGTCGGAATCGGGATCGGCAGCACATTGACTCCGATTACGACAACGATAACCGCTTCGCTGACAACGATAACGTGGCATTAGCTTCAAGCTAATGATTTACTCCGCCCCACAAAACCGGCATCAACAACAGGGTAGGATGCCCGGGCCATTAAATTCGCAATCGTAACAGGCATCCTTTGCATTTCTGGTTGGCGAATCTTATATATAAATCATCATGAACAATGAAAAACTGACAACAAAAGTAATTGAAGCCATAAATAGTGCACATGACCTGGCATTGAGCCGGGGAAACCCTGAAATTGGCCCGGAGCATCTTCTCAGCGCGCTTCTGCACCAGGAGGATGGGCTGGTTGCCTCTGTGTGCCGGAAACTGGATGTAGATAGAAATAAACTGGATAGCCGCCTGGAACAGCTGATAGCTGATCTTCCCAGGATTTCCGGTTCGATGAACGGACAGCAGGTTACCCTGTCCAACGAAATGCGGTTGATTTTTTCGGCAGCGGAGAAAGAGGCGGATGGGTTGAAGGATGAATACCTGTCGGCTGAACACCTGCTACTGGTGATGTCCGGCAGCAGGGCAAAAATCGGAGACCTTTTACGAAATGCCGGACTGAACCGGGAAGCTCTTCTCAAGGCCCTGGTTGAGGTACGTGGAAACCAGCGAGTGACCACTGATAATCCGGAAGCCGCATATGAAGCTCTGGAAAAATATGGAATGGACCTGACCGCGGAAGCGCGAAAGGGCAGGCTGGACCCGGTTATCGGCAGGGACGAAGAAATCCGCAGAATTGTCCAGATCCTTTCCAGGAGAACCAAGAATAATCCGGTGTTAATCGGAGATCCTGGTGTGGGGAAAACCGCTATTGTTGAAGGGCTTGCCCAGAGGATCATAAGGGGGGATGTTCCTGAAAGCCTGAAAAACCGCAGGCTTGTATCCCTGGATATGGGGGCTCTGATAGCAGGAGCCAAATTCAGGGGTGAATTTGAAGAGCGCCTGAAGGCGGTACTCAAGGAGGTTAAAGCATCGGATGGGCAGATCATTCTTTTTATTGATGAACTCCATACTGTTGTCGGAGCGGGAAAAACAGAAGGATCCATGGATGCCGGAAACCTGTTGAAGCCGATGCTTGCCAGGGGTGAGTTGCACTGTATCGGCGCGACTACCCTGGATGAATACCGGAAATATATTGAAAAGGACGCCGCGCTGGAAAGGCGTTTCCAGACCGTTCTGGCTGATCAGCCTTCAGTGGAGGACGCGATATCAATTCTCCGCGGTCTCAAGGAAAGGTACGAGGTTCACCATGGGGTAAGGATCAAGGATTCCGCCCTGGTGGCAGCTGCGGTTCTTTCGGACCGCTATATTTCTGAACGCTTTCTGCCTGACAAGGCCATTGACCTGGTAGATGAATCCGCGGCCAAGCTTCGTACCGAGATCGATTCCATGCCCACAGAGATAGATGAGCTGCAGCGCAGGGTCATGCAGCTGGAGATAGAAAAGCAGGCGCTTCGCAAGGAAAAAGATGAAGCATCCAGGGACAGGCTGAAAAAACTGGAGTCTGAACTTGCTGATTCCAGAGAATCGGTAAATGCGCTTAAAGCCAGGTGGGACGCGGAGAAGAAGGCAGTCCAGCACCAGCAGAACTTGAGGGAGGAAATTGAACGGGTGAAGCAGCAGATAGAGCAGGCTGAACAGGAGTATAACCTCAACCTGGTCGCTGAACTGAAATACGGAAAGCTGCCGACCCTGGAGGCGAACCTCAAGGAAGAGGAGCATAAGCAGGAGAGCGTGAAAAATCACCTGCTAAAGGAAGAGGTGGATGAGGAAGATATAGCCGAGGTTGTGAGCCGATGGACCGGGATTCCGGTTTCCCGCCTCCTTGCAGGGGAAAGGGAGAAACTCGCGAACCTGGAGACCGAACTGCACTCCAGGGTGGTAGGCCAGGACCAGGCGGTTACGGCCGTGGCGCAGGCTGTTATCCGGGCCAGGGCTGGATTAAAGGATCCAAACCGCCCTGTAGGAAGCTTTATATTCCTGGGGCCGACCGGGGTGGGGAAAACCGAACTGGCCCGCGCCCTGGCGCACTCGCTTTTTGATGATGAACGCGCCCTGATCAGGATTGATATGTCTGAATACCAGGAAAAGCACACGGTTTCCAGGCTGATCGGCGCCCCTCCGGGGTATGTCGGATACGAAGAAGGCGGGCAGCTTACTGAAGCGGTAAGGCGCAGGCCATTTTCTGTAGTGCTTTTTGATGAAATCGAGAAGGCTCACTTTGACGTGTTCAATACCCTGCTGCAGGTCCTTGACGAAGGCCGCCTGACTGACGGCCAGGGCCGTACGGTAAATTTCCGAAACACCATCCTGATCATGACTTCCAATATCGGGAGTGAACAGATCCTGAATTTCGCCGGACAGGACGGCAAGGAAGTGTATGAAAAAATGAGTTCAATGGTGATCAGTGAGATGCGGTCTGTTTTCCGCCCGGAATTTCTGAACCGGATTGACGACATCATTGTCTTTCATGCCCTGTCCAGGGAAAACCTGGCTGAAATTGTAAAAATTCAGCTGAAACAGATAACGTCAAGGCTCGCGGACATGAGCATCAGGCTGGATCTGACCGGGGAAGCAGTGAACCATCTTGTTAACATCGGATATGAACCGGCCTACGGAGCGCGTCCCCTAAAGCGGGTACTGCAGAAGGAAGTTGAGAACAATATTGCCATAATGCTGGTAAAGGATGAAGTTGAACCTGGGGCCCTCTTAATCGGGGACCTGGAGCAGGGTAAGGACCAGATCACGTTTAAGGTGAGCTAGTCGCGAGGTTAAGGAACGAGTTGTATGCAGCCAGTTGCCACCCCTGACTTGTCACTTGCAACCATCTCGATCCGCATGCCCGACGGGCATCCCGTTGTCGTTGTCAGCGCAGCGGCTATCGTTGTTGTAATCGAAATTCGTAATCAAGGCCGGAGGCCTGACATGATTTAGCCCGGGGTGAGGTTCCCGTCGAAGACGGGGACGGAACCCCGGGTCAGGGAGATTAAAATGAAGTTGGAACCCCGGAGGGGTGACGCCCCCAGGCCGGGTCTATTTCCACAGATATTTTTCGTCGTATTCAAGGCCGTATTTTTTGAGAAATTTTCTTAACTCATCCTTGTAATCAATTTTCCTGTGATGGTTTCTCTGGTTTCTGATGTATTTATCAACCCTTGGAATCTGGGACTTGCCTATAGAGAATGATGCATATCCGATTTGCCATGCGAATGCTTTTTTACTCTTTATACTTTTTCTTATCCATGTTGTAGATGAAGATTTTATAGTTCGGATAACTTCGGGAATGGTAAGTTTCTTGTCGATAATCGATAACAGGTGGATATGGTCAGATGTGCCTCCGGCACTCAACATCTGACACTCTATCCTACCGAGGATACCCCCAATATAGCCATAGAGATCTTCAGCCCAGGATTCATCGATCCATTTGTTCCGTTCTTTGGTGCTGAAGAAAATATGCTGTAAATTCTGCGAGAACGATTGTGTCATTGACTTCTCCTTCCATACAAAACGTTTAAAGAAAGAGAAAAATGATTTTGCCTGCAATCGTGTCACCCCTCCAGGGTTCTCTCGTTATGTTATATGTATACCCGGGGTTCCCTAGAGAGATGCGGTTGGTTGATTGCAGCCCGTCGGCGACCTCCCGGATGATTCCTCGCTGCACGTAAATCGAACGGACGAACTCACGCAGGGCCGGAAGCCTCCAGGCGAAAGCGATGGAGCCGGCGATGCACGTCTCAGATTTCCTCAAGGCTGGTGATAAGGTCATCAATCACCTGTTTATCGGTCTTGGGATTATAAAACACCGCTTTCCAGGCCGGGATGGCTATCCCGTTTGGCTCGTAACCGGTTGAGGCAGTGAAACTGAGGCTTGCATCTTTCTGGTTGTTCGAAGCGGCGTGCTGCCTCTTGTAGAAGAGTCTCCTGATCTCCTCAAAATAACGTTTGCAGTCCTTTTCTTCCAGGTCTCCTTTGATCAGACGGCTGTATATCTTGCGGGCATCCCTGCCCTTGGGCAGTACCCACCAGACAACATGAGCCCCGAGGGACTGGGCATTCAGTACTTTGCAGTAATCCAGTTCTTCCAGCCTTTTCTTGAGGTAATCTGCCATTTCCAGGGCGTGCGCCACCAGTATCTGGTACCCGATCAGTCCTATTCCGTTGAGGCTGGCCATAACTGAATAAGGTCCAATAGCAGGGCGGGAGGTCTCCAGGGTGAAAAGTGCCGGATCCCTCCGGTAATCAGCTTCACTGAAATAGGGCATGTCTTCGGTTTCCCTGAAGAGGCAGGCCAGATTCTCCCTTTTGTTGACGATGAACGCGCTGGAAGGATAGTGCCCCCATCCCATTTTGTGAAAATCAATGGTTACTGAATCAGCTGACTTCAGGGCTTCGCATTGTTCCTGGGTTTTTCGGATCACAGGCAGGATGTCCTGGCTGAAACCGAGTTTGTTGGCGACCGTGTCATATTCGGCCAGGAAGCAGAGGGGCCATCCAGCTGCCGCGTCTACATGGATCTGGGGGCACGGCACCCCGTATTGCCCTGATTTAGCCAGTGCGATCTCCCTGACCTGCATGATATCGTCAATGCCGAAAGCGTCAGTAGTACCGAAGGTGGTTATGATGAAGGCAATCTTGAACTTATCCTGGTAGAGCTGGTCCATCTTTAATTCCAGCAGGTCAAGGCGCATGGAGAATTTACCGTCTGTCGGAATGTTGTGCAGGTTATCCCGGCCCATCCCCAACCAGTCAGCCAGGGTCTCATTGGAATAGTGGGCAGCCCGGGAGGTGATCCCGGCAATTTTTTCTCCCCCCAGCCCCCGGCGGGAGGCACCGGGACAGATCCGCTCAATTCCGATTTTCCCGGCGTAGAGGTTGGAAAGGGTTCCTCCTATGGTGAAAACTCCCCAGGGAGAGTCTGTGTGATAGAAAAGCAGGTTGGCCAGGGCGGTGATAGCTTTAACTTCCAGTTCGTTCGAGCGCTGGCTGTAGGTATCCACACACAGGTTGGGATTCTTCAGCAGGCAGGCAATTGTACCCACCAGTGAAGCGTAATTGGCCGGCCCCCGCACATTTTCCAGGTGCAGCTTTGAATACCATCCGTCTGTTCCCCAGTAATAAGGGAAAATGGAGTCCCTGGCGTCCTTCAGGTTTCCAGGCAAGGTATGGATTTCAGGATTGGCCTGGGCTGTTTCATAATTCTGGGACATCATCCTGGAGGGAAGAGAGTTTTCTTCTGCCTCCAGGGCTGTCAGCAGTTCATCAAAAATCTTCAGTAATTCTGGCTTGTCGCATTTGAAAAAAGAATTAATGATTTTTTCAATTGAGGGATTTTCCATGACCGAGCTCCTGTCTGCGTTCTATTCTATGCAAGATTCCGCGCGGAAGACAGAGTAACCTAAAGAAACATTTATTTTTTGGGAATCAGAATCATGTCCGGCCAGATTGCGAGGGTATCCGGAAACGGTCCCTGGATTACGGCCGGAATCCGAGTATATGTCATTTTTCGCAAATTTAGCACCCAAGCGGTTATTTGTATACAATAGAAAGATTATAATTTTGCATTCTCAAATAACCTGAAGACCTTGGCAGGCGCTTTAACTGAACTGACGTACCCGAAATGCCTGAAAAGAGTTGAGGAGAACTGATAAATGAAGAAGCTGGATGTGGTTCTTGCCGCGCGGATGTCAACCAGGGGGACTCTTAACTGGATTAAGACCAAGCCTTTATGTGTTTCCTTTGAACTGACCCACTCATGCACCTGTGACTGTCGTCACTGTGATCATGGCGGAATTAAAAAGGATAATAAGAATCTGACTGCTGCGGATTATGGGAAACTGGAGCGTGAGATGAAACCACTGCTTCTCCAGCTCTCCGGCGGGGAGCCACTGCTTCGTCCCGACCTTTATGAAATCATATCCGCGGTTAAGGAAAAGTCCGGGCTTCCTTACCTGATTGTTGTTTCCAATGCCAGCAAGCTGAATCCTGACGTATACCAGAAATGTATTGATCTGGGAGTAAACCAGTTTTCGATTTCACTTGATTTTCCGGATGAGCGCCATGATGATTTCAGGGGATATCCCGGACTTTACAAGCATCTTGAAGATGTCATACCAAAAATTATGGCAAAAGGTGATAATAACCTGATCATGAACACAGCCATCACCCGGTGGAATCTCCCCCATTTGGTTGAGTGTTATGAAAAAGCTGCTTCCTGGGGAGCCAACATATCATTCAGCGCCTATACTTCCCTGAGGACCAATGATTCTGAATTTGACATCAAGTCTCCTGAAGACCTGGCCCTCCTGAAAAGCCAGATCGACAAGATCCTGGAAATAAAAAGAAAAGGCGGGAAGATAATTAATTCCGACTGGACTCTTACTGAGACTTACAGATTTTTTAAGGAAGGCGGAATTCCTGGTTGCCAGGCCGGAAAACGAACCCTCGTAATCAACCCGGACGGCACGATGCGCCCCTGCTCCATGTTTGATCTGAAATACAAGAGCCACGAAGAGGTGATGGATAAATTCGTAAAAACCAACACCTGTGGAGGCTGTTATGTTTCCATAAGGGCCTACCTGGACAAAGGCTACTGGGAACTGCTGTACCGAAATATAATGGAGAGAGTGGTCGCACCATCCAGGTAACCCGAATTTGATTGATTTGACGGGTTATAACCAGATAACCACAGAGCCTGTAATATCAGGCAACCCTCAAAGACGCATGCTTTTCCATGTCTTTTGCCTTAGGCAGGGACCGCCTAAAAAGTGCTTGCATCCTTCCGGGCTTTTGCGTTATAAATTTTTATTAAAACAGGATTTTTAAGATTTTTTTATTTTTACAGAAGCATATTAAAGGAGAATTTGAAATGTCAATTATACGCTCAGTATTGGTAATTTTTTGTGTCGTGCTACTGGCGGCCTGCGCAGCTCCGGCTGTAGAAAAAGCTGCCCAGGTATCCCCGGATGATTTTGCCGGCCGCTGGGACCTGACCGTCAATTCTTCAGCGGGCAGTTATCCCTCCTGGCTGGAATTGACCAGGGAAGGTGAACAGTTCACTGGCCGCTTTGTTGGGCAGGTTGGACATGCCAGGCCGGTATCTGACATTACTGTGGAGGGAGATACCCTTACTTTCAGCCTTCCCAAACAGTACGAGCAGATGGATACAGATTTGTCATTTACCGGGAAACTGGCAGACGGAGTTCTTTCCGGAACAACAAACACCAAGATGCTGGTCCCTGGAGAGCTGGCCGGAATGGCAGAAGCCGATGCCCCTGTCGGAGATGCTGAATGGACAGGAGTAAGAGCTCCTGAACTGGCCACTCCCGCGACTGTTGAATGGGGAGAACCAGTTAACCTGTTCAACGGGAAAGACCTGTCTGGATGGCACCTTCTGGATCCCGCCCAGGATGGATTGTGGAAAGTTGTCGACGGAGTTCTTGTGAACGACGTGATTGACCAGGGTGATGTGGGCCAGGGAACCGGACTGATCACTGACGCTACTTTTGATAATTTTAAGCTCCACTTAGAATTCATGTATCCAAAGGGCAGCAACAGCGGAATCTACCTGAAGGGACGTTATGAAGTCCAGATCCAGGATGATTTCGGAAAAGAGCCAGGCAATCGGTTAATTGCCGGTGTCTATGGCTTTATTACCCCCACAGAAAATGCGGCAAAGGAAGCCGGTGAATGGCAGACCATGGATATAACCCTGCTCGGCAGGTCCGTGACGATTGTCCTGAATGACAAGACTGTCATCGACAACCAGGAAATCCCCGGAATTACCGGTGGAGCTCTGGAATCCAATGAAGGAGAACCAGGCCCGATTTTCATCCAGGGAGATCATGGACCCATTTCTTTCCGCAGTGTTGTTCTCACCCCTGTTATCTAATGCGTGAAAGCACTAAACTGGAGAATCCTTCGGGATTATCCGGAGTTTCTTAAGTGCTGAAATTATGGAGCCAGGCCCGGATTCGGGCCCGGCTCCTTTTTTTTGTGAGCGCCGGGCAGGGTATGATTTACAGACTCAACCTCATTGAAGAAAGCCTTCAGCGAGTATCATTCAGCAAGCTTTTTCAGGAGCCTCGCCATTACCTCTCTTGTAGCTTTCCGGACCCGGGACGAAGTGGGCTGGTGGGTTATCCTGACGCAGAAGGCTACTTGAGGATTCGGCAGAGGACCGAATCCGATGTAATTTGTCACATAACCTGTCCCGGAGGTCCGGCCGGTTCCTGTTTTCATGGCAACTTGAAAACCATTTTCTGATAACCCGCGGGCTGTGCCGTTAGAGGCTACTTCCCGCATGGCATCACGAATAATCTTCAACGATCCTGAATCATTGATAATCCAGGATCCGGGACGCGCGGGGATTTTTGTTGGTGACATGCCAAGGATTCCATCTACCGAGGAAAGCAGGGAGGGTTCCGGCATAATTCCGTGGTTGGCAAAAACAGCTGCAAGCAGCGCGCCATGCACTGGAGTGATGGTTGTTGATTCCAGTCCTATGGAGAGGTCAGCTAGTTGCCTGTCATTACCGGTTTTACAGGTGATTGTCCCAAAATGAAAGGGTTCCGCGGCGGGGCGATCGAATCCGAATATCAGCAGTTCGTCCAGAAGGACCTTCCTGCCTGCTGCAACTCCCAGGTCCGCAAAAGCAATATTGCAGCTGTCCGCCAGCGCCCGAGCCAGGGATCCCAGCCTGCCGCTTCGGTATGAACACCAAAGAGTCTCTCCGCTGTATTTTTTCCCGCCGTTACATACCGTCCCTTCCATGAATTGGTCAACATCTATCCCGGCCCTTAATGCCGCGCTGGAGGTGACCAGTTTGGATATGGAAGCCGGCTCATACTGCTGAGTGAAGGGGGATGACTTCTCTGTCCGCAGGGTTTTGGGATCAGATGCAGCGGCCAGAATTTCACCGGTTGAGGGGTCCAGCAGAACAATGCTTCCCCTGTATCCCTCCAGGGATTCGACTGCCGCCTTTTGCAGATCCAGGTCGATGGAGATTCTATATCCATGTCCAGCCTGGAGATCGGCCCGCAGAAGGGATTTTTCTATCGCGTCTCCCGGCAGCCGATACGTTTCTGAACCAGGGACTATGATCATTTTTCCTTCCCTGATGTGTCCCAGGGGAAGGCCTCGCCGGTCGAAAACCGTCAAGGCATTGTTGGAGTCGGCCGTCTCAAACAGTTTCAGCTGCTGGTCGATTCTTCTTCCAAGCCAGGATTCCCTGTCTTCCTCATGAAGCCCCTCCCAGATTTCACGGGAGGCCTCCAGTGAGCCGTTTTCCAGAGCAACCGCGCTCCTGAAAAGGCCGGACGGGGAACCGTCCCATAAGGCGGAGAGGCGCAGGCAGGTATCCAGGTCAGAGACCGATAGAGCCTTGTACATGAGCAGGGGAAGGGGCAGTTCCCTGTTTATGTAGGTAGAGATTGAAGATGAAATGTAGTCAGCATTGGAAGCTCCATGACCTGCTTTCCCGTCCAGGGCCCGAAGGACAGCAATGTTGCCTTCGGCTTCCGTCCTGAAAAAGAGACTGAAAAACAGGGAGAGACTACAGTCAGAAGTCTCATCAGGGTAGGATTCGAGGATTTGCCCGGGAAACGATTTCAGGAATAGTGAGGATTTGAAGAACTGCTCCGCGGTAAGAAAGGAAAGGAGTGCCAGCGCAATAGCCAGGAGCGATATCGGCCTGAAGGACTTGTTATTCATCTATCTGTTCAGTTTCAGTATCTAAAAAGAGAGAATCCTAATGCCATTCCCTCTGAGGTTTCTAAATTGGAAATAATCCTGAACCTTCCAGGTTCTTGGCACCTATTCTATCCCAGTACTGTGTAAAGCAGATGAATGTAATGAAGTAGTACGGGGTAAAATTCCGAAGGTTTTCGCAGGCCAGGTCAGGTCCGGAATTTTTGTCTCGCCTGTAATTTTTGATTACAAATTGTTTGCCGCATTGATAGTCAGAGATAAAAGTGGCTCATTAACTCTGACTGTGCTAAATTTCTTACACCTTAGGTAATATTTCAAAAACAGGGAAGATTTCATTATTGTCGGGAAAACTGAAAAGATATGGATGGTACAAAACGGGCGGATATCAAACTGGGAGCGGCGGTTTGCATTGTATTAAAGAAAGATCAGCGGACCGGAAAACTGACTGAAGGAATTGTTAAAGAAATCCTGACAAATTCCCCAACCCATCCCCATGGCATTAAGGTACGCCTGGAAAGCGGGGAAGTCGGGCGCTGCAAACGTTTTCCTTGATCCGGTAAGCAATGGGGTTCAAAAAAAACGGGTTATCAGGTTCAATCCTATCCGTTATAAAAGGCGGAAATCATCCTTTTCAGGCACGCATTTTTCTATCCATAAAACTATGATTGAACTGCGGTTGTCTGATATGTGATTGTCAGGTTGAAACCGACCTGATTCACAATCTGGCCGGTTCCTGCCTTTTTTAAAAAAACACAACTAAACCTGTTCCGGCAACACAAAAGGCTTGCGGTAATCCCGGGTCAGGTATCCATTGGCTTCATCGTCATTAACGAACCTTTCAGTTTTCCCATCAAACTCGAGCGTCCGGCCTGTGTGGTAGGCAATATTCCCAAGTAACCCGATTGAGGAAGACAAAAATCCTTCATTAATGTCGGCATTCAGATCCTGCCATTTTCCGGTACGGACGCAATCAATGAAATTCTGCATATGGGGAACGTCCAATCCCTTAAATTCCTGGATAGCTGTTTTGTCTACTGTCGGATCATTACGGTCAACCGTGAAACTTGGCCCTTCCTCGTTATCCTGGCCAAGAAAGATTTTGTAACCGGTGTGTTTAAGGTGCATCCATCCTTTGGAACCATAAAGAAAAGCGCCTGAATTTTCTCCGGCCTCAGTGTTGTTATATATGCTGCGCACATCAATCTGGATCGTTCTTCCGTCACTGTATTTATAGGATCCCAGCTGGATATTGGGGATCTCCTGGTCCGAATCCCAGACATAAAAGTCACCCATGCACTGAATCTTTTTGGGATGTTCATTGATTTGCATCGCCAGGCGGATAAGGTCAACCCAATGGGTGGCGTTGTTGCAGAATTCAGTTGTGCTTGTATCCCAGAACCAGTGCCAGTTGTACTGAAAGCGGTTTTCATTAAAGGGACGGTAAGGACATGGGCCGAGGAACATATCCCAGTCAACGCCTTCCGGGACAGGGCTGTCCGCGACCCGTCCGATGTTGGGACGGAATCCAAACACAATAGCCCGGCCCATGTAGATATCGCCGATTGCCCCTTCCCGTATTAATTTTACTGCCTTATGGACAACCATGTTGCTTCGGGATTGAGTTCCGACCTGGACAACACGGTTATATTTACGGGCAGCCTCAATCATCTTCCGACCCTCGTGGAGGGTAAAGGAGAGGGGTTTTTCACAGTACACGTGTTTCCCTGCCTGGCAGGCCCAGATTGTCTGCAGGGCATGCCAGTGATCAGGTGTGACAATAGAAACGGCATCAATGTCCTTGTCCTCAAGAATTTTCCGGAAATCAGTATAGGTTGTCGGCGTATTTCCTCCGCCTGTTTCAATTTCCTTCATTCCTTTGGGGAAAAGCCTCTGATCAATGTCACAGATGGCGGTGACCTTGACATTCTCCAGGGCAGTAAAGCCCCGCATGTGACCGATTCCGCGGTTATGGAATCCAGCGATGGCTATATTCACCCTCTCGTTGGCTCCCATGATATTGCCATAACTTTTGGCATTAAAGACTCCACTGGCTAAAGCTGTCATTGCCCCTGCCGTTGATGCTTTGATAAAATTTCTTCTGGAATTTTTCATAATTTTTAGTACCTGCTAATTTGAAATTGTTATTTTCATACCAATCAATAATCTCATTGTTTGGCAATTACCGAAAGAGGTCAGGAGTGATTTTTAAACATATCCATATAATGCTTTGAATCGGTAAACACACCCCCGCTTTTCTTGTAAAAATCCTCATCTAAATGAAAAAGCCCATCACTGTTTTTCCGCCACGAGGAATCGGGGAACGGGTGGTATTTCTCCATTTGTTTCCAATTGGTGTAATTCTGAAACCCGTTGGTTTCCAGCAGTCCGTTTTCCAGCCCCGGGAACGGGTCAAGGCGGGCGGCCACATTTTTATTCCAGTCGACCAGGATCGGGTTAACGGTCAGGTCAGCGCAAAAGCAGGGTACCTGGTTTTGTTTCGCGACTTTGGCAATCTTCAAGGTCATGCTTAGCGTCTTGGCGATGGCTTTTAGTGCAATAGCCCGGTATCCCATCTCTATTCTTTCCCGAGCCTCCTGGACCGTGTGGGCACTTTCATCGGCTGCCAGGCGTACTGGAATATCGCTGACATCCATTTTAATGAACTCAGGGAATGGTTCCTCAATAATGGCTACCTGTTCCAGCGCGCCGATTTTTCCAAGGTGGTCAATCAGTTTCAGCAGGGTTTCCTTTTCCTGGTAACGACCATTAGCGTCAAGGTAATAGAATAATTTTCCATTCCGGGTATGGGTTGTCCGGAAATGGCCGATTGCCTTATGGATAACCGTCAAGCGGTCGATATCCTTTTGCAGCATTTCATCTTGTTTTCCCGGCTGCCCTATTTTGATCTTCAGGAAAAAATGACCGTCAGCGGCAGCCTGTTCTATCTCTGGGACGGGAACGTTATATGCCATCAGGGGAATGCTGGCAAGCGAGTCATGATGACAGGGAAGAGCAGGACGATATTCAACAGGGATAAGGTCATCAAAATTATTTATCCCGTTTTCGGCAGCGTACAACAGCCAGGCCGCGTTATCCACTGCTACCAATGAATTCAAGGCAAAGGTCTTACGCAGATTAGGATTTCCGGTTATTTTCTGTCCATAAGCATAAACATCATCAAAAATGGACTCCAGCAAATCTATGGGATTTTTAAATTGAATACCTTTCAGCTGCTGCATGGCGTATTCGGCCATTGCGTACATCAAAGAATTTCCCCCGCTTTCAGAATGGGAGGAAAACACTGAAGCGTCGGACCAGAGTACGCTTTGGGTAGATAATCCCACTTTCCCTGTGCCTGAAGCAGACTGCAAATACATTATTGCCTGCCACAGCTCAGTAATATATCCTCCCGCAAAGCCGAAAGGATGGATTAATGGTTCACGCTCAAAATCGGCATTGACCTCCTGGATGGTAATTTTTTTCGGTTTTTCGCCATTTGAAGGATGCGATTGGGGTAAAACACCCGAAAATCCCGCAGTTCCAGCCAGCGCTGACGATTTTATGAACTCTCTTCTTGAGAGGGTACTGTTAGGTTCTATAAACTTCATGATTTAAAGATATTGACATAAAACTGAAGCTGGTTCAGCCATTCATTTTTTTTTTATTCTACTACCTTATTATTGAGATGGACAGGGGATTGAATTCATTTAAGCCACACTGTTTTTGCAGAAACAAAAGAATCTCCGAGTTTGTAAAATAAAATATCCGGAACCTTTGGGGCATCGGTATTGGCCTGCCTGATAATAATTTCCTGAAAATGTTTTGAGGCAGGGTGTTTTTGTTTCAGCCTTCGCCGAATCCAGGGTGGCCCCAGGTGTGAAACGACTGCACTCCGACGCATCTCGGGAATAAACACTGGACAGGGTTGCTTAAACAGGTTAACTTGTTTGCGGTTCATTTGGACGCCAGTTTAAGCCCCGGTTTTGATGTCGGAACGGAAGAAAAGAAAGGCAAGGAATAAATTTGAAGCCAAAAACAGATTTCCAGTTTTTGGAAAGTCTCAGTGAAGAGCAACTGCCGATAGCAAAGCATAAATTGCATGGATGGACTCACTTCCTGGGTTTATATGCCGCTGAGCATGTGGCAGCAACCGAGTTTGTGATTGGCGCGACGTTTGTCGCGCTGGGCGCGAAAACGATTGACATTCTTCTGGGGCTGTTGATCGGCAACATCCTGGCGATTTTAAGCTGGACATTTATTACGGCTCCAATCGCGGTGGAAACAAGGCTGAGCCTGTATACCTATCTGCATAAGATAGCTGGCGATTCAATGACCAAGCTTTACAACTGGGCAAATGTAGTTATTTTTACGGTAATATCCGCTGCCATGATAACGGTATCGTCAACAGCTGTCAGGTTCCTGTTCAAGATACCCGCGCAGCTGAAATGGTATCCATCAAATCCCTGGTTTGTGCTGGTGGTAATGGCTGTGGGTATTATTGTGGTTTTTGTCGCGATGTACGGATTTAACGCGGTCACAGATTTTTCAAGCATCTGCGCGCCATGGCTGTTTGTGATGTTCACATCCGGTGCTCTGGTGCTGCTGCCTGCCCTTGCCAAGTCGGTGCTGGGCCGGACCATGCTTTCCGGTTGGGGTGATTTCATGGAGATCGGTAACCAGTCGATATGGACCGGATTGAACAGCAATGGGGATCCAGGTATAGGAATGCTGGAGGTTGCCGGATTTGCATGGGCGGCCAACACGATCACCCATGTCGGACTGATAGATATGGCGCTGCTACGATATGCCAAAAAGAAAGCTTATGGGTTATGCACCAGTTCTGGTATGCTTTTCGGTCACTATGTGGCCTGGATTTGCGCGGGTATCATGGGCGCTGGAACCGCAGTACTGCTGAAAACCTCAATTGTGGACCTTGATCCCGGAGATGTGGCCATCCATGCCCTGGGTTTCTCGGGTTTTGTTATAGTAATTGTCGCTGGTTGGACGACTGCGAATGCGAATCTTTATCGCGCGGGGCTGGCAGCCCAGGCGATATTTTTTAATCATTCGCGAAAACAGACGACTCTGGCTGTGGGCGTGATCACGGTGATTGTGGCCTGCTTTCCGTTTGTCTTTACGAAGATGCTCCCCATGCTCACCTATGCCGGCCTATTAGTGGTACCGGTCGGCGCGATTGTTTTTACCGAACACGTGATTTTTCCACGCATTGGGTTTGCCCGCTACTGGGTGACTTACCGTAAACTGACCCACAGCACCCCGGCAGTGGCTTCCTGGGGCGCGGGCCTTGTCCTCGGATTTGGCCTGAACCTGTTGAATGTGATGTCGTTCTATTACCTGTTCATTCCCACCTGGTTTTTCACGGTGGTCCTCTACACGATTCTCGCAAGGAAATATGGAGCTGCCGAAAAATACCCGGAAGGGGAAGCCAGGGAGAAAGCCCGAAATCAGGAAATTGAAGAATATCAGGCCCATCAGGCTGAAACCGCGCCGAAACCGCTTAAGGATAATTCCGCATTGACGAAAATACTGCAGCTGTTTTCCAGTTCCAGCCTGATCATCACGCTGGTACTGGCTTGTTTGACCATGTTCCGAAGCCCGGATATGGTTCTCTACGAGGCGAATCGGGAAATTTTTTATCGGTACGGATTTATCTGCACCATGGTTTATTTCATCTGCGCTTACTGGGCACTGCATCGAAAAAAAAGCTTTAATCCAATCAGTCGAAAAACCGGGAATTCATAATGAAAGACTTCATCCAGCTCAAGCAGGAAAATCTTGGTATTCTCGCCAATAGAATTGTCTGTCCTTCCTATGATCGCAGTAAACTCAGCGCCAGCATCGTGCATATTGGTGTTGGAGGTTTCCACCGTTCACACCAGGCTTATTACACCGACAGACTAATGAACCTATCCGGCGCTTCCGGCTGGGGCATCTGCGGTGTGGGTTTGCGGGAGGCAGACCGCAGAATGGCTGATATCCTGAAGCAGCAGGACTACCTTTACAGCCTGATAGTCAGGTTTCCTGACGGAAGGATAGAAACCCGTCTCATCGGTTCGATCATAGATTTTATGCTGGGCTGCGATGATCCAGGAGCTGTCATTAATAAGATGGCAGGGCCTGATACCAGGATAGTCTCTTTGACTATCACGGAAGGTGGATACAATTTCAACCCCTCTACGGACGAGTTCGAGTTCGAAAATCCTGATGTGCAGCACGATCTCGAGAATCCCGATAGACCGAAAACGGTCTTTGGTTACCTGGCGGCTGCGCTTAGAATTCGCAGGGAAGCCGGTATCCCGGCTTTCACCATCCAGTCCTGTGACAACATCCAGCATAACGGTGATGTGACCCGGAAAATGCTGCTGGCTTTTGCTGGCAGGCAGGATGCTGACCTCGCCCGGTGGATAGCAGGCGAGGTAAACTTTCCCAATGCGATGGTTGACAGGATCACACCTGTAACTTCCCCGGAGGACATTGAATACATTAAGGACGAACTCGGTGTGCAGGATGCCTGGCCGGTCACCTGCGAACCATTCTGCCAATGGGTTATCGAAGATAAATTCTCCAGCGGAAGACCCGGATGGGAAAAGGTTGGGGTCCAGTTCGTTCCCGATGTTACCCCGTACGAAAAGATGAAAATACGCCTGCTCAACGCCGGACATTCCGTACTCGGGCTGCTTGGATCGATTTACGGACACAAAACCATTGATGACTGCGTGGCTGACCCCCTGTTTGCGGAATATCTGCGCGGCTTCATGGACATTGAGGCCACCCCGGTGCTAGATGCCGTGGAGGGCATTGACCTTAATGCATATAAAGACAGCCTGCTCGAACGATTCGGCAATCCGAATATCAAGGACAACCTCGCCCGAATCTGCCTGGAAAGTTCGGCCAAGATTCCAAAATTCCTGATCCCGACCATATCAGAGAACCTTGCCAGAGGCGGAAGTGTCAGGTACGCTGCACTGGTCATCGCAGCCTGGTGTTTTTATAGCGATAAAGGTCTAACCCGGCATGGCCAGGTTCTTGAGATTGTTGACGCGAGGAAAGGGGAACTGCACCAGGCCGCGGTATCAACCAGGAACGATAAGCTGGCATTCCTTAAAATCGAGTCCATTTTTGGAGATTTGATCCGCAGCGAAGAATTTACCGGTTTATATTCCGGGATGATTGATGCCATCTATGAAAATCCCGATATCTCACTGCAAATGCGGAAGATTCTGTCCGCGGGGAAATAATTACTGGATGCTACCAGGAGTCTGAAAGGGTAACAGGCTGCCGGAATAGAAACTGAGTTTTTCAATCAGCAACTCGGCAATTGATCAGCGGGTTTATTGATCGCAAATTATGAGGAATGAAATTGATTGAGATTCTTGGGGGGAGAGAGGGCTGTGGGCTGGAAGGTGTTTAACTGGTGTTGATCAAAGGTAAAATTGGATACGAAAAGCACCATTAATTTTTCTGGTTTGATTCATAGAAGCCCAGCCTGTTTTTGAGCCCAATGATTTCTTCCTGTAAAGATTCTATTTGTTGCAACAAGTAGGAGATTGTCTCAATGCCTTCCAGGTTGATATCCAGCTCGTAATGGAAACAAATATATTTTTCAACCTGCTGAAGCTGGGCAACATCAAAAAATGGGTTGTTCTCGATGAAGGTTATTTTTATCAATCCGGTTTGCTGTAAGGCATTAATAAAAGAATCTTCAATATTGTGGCTGACGCAGAATTCATTTACAGAAATAAGATTTTCTTTTTTCATGGTTCAAGGTTTCAGAATCAGGATTTAGACAGCTCGGTGAACAATGCTTTCTGTTTGTCCGTTAGATTTTTCGGGATTTTAATGTTATAGGTCACATATAAATCCCCGAACTGCCCTTCTTTTTTATAAACCGGAAATCCCTTGCCCTTTAACTTTACTTTACTGCCGTTCTGGGTTTCGGGAGCTACTTTCAATTTTACCTGCCCGTCCAGGGTAGTAACCGGGATTTCACCTCCCAGCACTGCCGTGTACAGATCCAAGTCTACCGAGGTATACAAATTATTGCCCAAACGTTTAATTTTGGGGTGATCGGCAATGGAAAATGTAATATACAGGTCACCATTAGGTCCGCCATTTATTCCAGGTCCGCCATGTCCCGGAATTTTTATGGTCTGTCCGTTTTCAATCCCGGCAGGTATTGTGATCCTGATCTTAACTCCGTTGACTGTAAGGGTCTGTTTCTGGATTTTATAAGCGTCTATGAGTTCAAGATGCAATTCCGCGTGGAAATCTTCTCCGCGGAATTTTACCTGCCTGGCTCTGCCGCCTCCTGCCGCTCTGCCAAACATCGATTCAAAGAAATCAGAAAAATCTCCGCTGGATTGCCCGCCGGAGTACCAGGATCCTTGAGAAGTGGACGACTGCCCCTGATATTGATTTTGTTTTTCAAAAACATCAGCATGTTTCCAGTCTTTTCCATACTGATCGTATTTTTTCCGTTTTTCGGGATCGCTCAATACTTCATTTGCTTCGTTGATCTGCTGGAATTTTTTGTTTTTTTCCTTGTCATTTGGATTCAAATCGGGGTGATATTTCCGGGCCAATTTCCGGTAGGAACTTTTGATTTCTTTGGTCGATGCTGTTTTGTCGACCCCTAATATTTTGTAATAGTCAATAAACATATGGATGGGTTTCGGTATTTTTTAAAAAATTTTTAAAGCAAAGATAATGAATTTTCCGGCGACGCCATATCCACTGGTTAAGATATCGATTTCCGGGAATAATTCTACATGATTAGAAGAAATCAGGTCCAAAACAATTTGCAGACTGTTTTTTCGTACTCCCATCTTTGCTTCGGCTTCCAGAGAAGAATATATAATCAATATCCTTCAGGTTTGTCGCCGGTTTTCTACCGTTCAACAGAATTTTTTAGACTGGGATTGCCCGCTTTCTCACCATCTGACCGCGCTGGACCGGGAAGTTGTTATTTGTTTCTGATGGTCCGCTGCGAATTGAGTTATCAGATGGTTCCCAAAATTAGATAATCAGCCAGCAGGATTGACAGCAGTCCAATTATGGCTCCGACAATTATGTCCGCGACGAAGTGGTACCTGCCATAAACTGACCCTATCCACATTCCCAGGACCAGTACAGCCGCCAGAATTGCCGTTTCGATATCCCATATACGGAATGCCCACACCATAAAAATCAGTCCGGTGCTGCTGTGGCTGCTGGGCATGGCTCCTCCTTTATGGGCTGGCCCGTCGAACATTATCCGGTTGATGGAGTCAGTGATCAGATAACCACGCTGCTGTTGTTCCGAGGGATTTGTTAACAGGCCTTGTTCAAACAACGACCAACGGGGTCCGTGAACCGGAGTAAGCGCGAAACAGGTGTATGAAACCAGGTATCCGAACATGACGGCAAAACTCATTGCTTCGAATTCTGCAAGGCGACCGTTTTTATGCAGGAAAATCCCAAGGCTCAAGGTATAAAAATAATAGGAAAAATAACAAATGTGGAGAATTTCTGTTACCAGGCGGTTACCTTTTTGAGATAACCATAGGGATGGTTGGCCCAATATCCGACCTTCCCATTTTATTATGAATCCATCAAAGGTCCGGCCAGGAGGATAAAAGGCATGCAAAGTGTGTTTTGACCAAATATAGGCCCACCAAAAGAAAACAATTGGGCTCCAGAGCAGCAAAATGGTGATAAATAGACTCTGCGCGCCCTGCGTATGCCATGTAAGCCAAAGCAAAAATAGAAAAAATCCGGACAGAAGGATATTACTGCCCATTATCCTGAGCTTGCTTGTCCTGGAAATGGAGGTCTTTATCGTCAATAACGAATGAACCAACAAATAAATTAGAGGAAGCCAGATTGTAAAGGGATCCAGTTTCATAGCTATTCCTAACTCTACGCATTTAAGATTGATTTAATTCATTTCACCCCTTTTTGATTGTCGTGTCTACTTAAATCGCACACACTCTATGCAGGCAAATCTTTTTTGGGCGGGGCGCTCATTCGCTAATTGAACAAGTATGACTAATTTTATATTGAACAGTTAAGGAAGTACCGAAAACCAGTTCGGATTTCTCGCCAACCTCCTTCTGCGGCGGCGGATATGTCCGTCCTGGCCGCGTTAAACTCCCTCGGCCTCCTCGACGTACTTTCAAGTACGACTGCTGGGGGAGTTAACTGTCTTAGGCCTTGCCAGCACGGTCTCTTCACTGCCTCGCCACGTTAGCTGGTGAGAAATGCGGGTTGATGGAAGAATTGATAATTGGTCAGCCAGTGCCTGGAAGTGATCGTTTGACAGGAACTTATCCTATGACTGCAAACCAGGATTTTTCTTTATAGGTCATACTATGCCTTAGCCTTTCGAAAGAGTTCCCTTGACTGTAAGGTTTGTCAGGATTGAGAACAAGATGAAAGCAGGTGTGGACACCAGGGCTGCAGCGCAATCAATCCCTTAATTAACAACAATGTCCGCAGGCTTGAACTTCATCTTGCAGGGGAAGGTTTAGTGATTTTTATGAGACCGGGTTAAAAATCCTGAATATCTTCTTCCCAGTTCATAACAAAGCGCCCCTAGAAGCAGAACAAAAAAAAGAAGTGTCACTTTTGCCAGGGAACATTCTCTTTTGCGTTTGACAGCCCGAAGGATCTGCAATCTCTCGGTGCAGTTAAGAGGCCGGACAGGTGTTAATTTTTCATATTCCTTCAAACTTTTTCCGTAAATGTTGCATTTTCGATAATAATCGCGGATGGAGCTGATCTCCAGATGACGCACCTGGGTTTTCGGGGTATAACGGACAGCCCTGCTCTCATAGAGATCCAATACCCGATGCACAAATACGACATCACCGCCTCTATCGATCTCAAAAAATGGCCCCAGGCGATTGAACAATTCTCCACGGGTAGCCATATTGTTTGTATATCCGTAATAAATACTTTTGTTTTTGCTCGAACAAACATAAACGGCTTTTTCCGACTCGTAATCTGCCAGCAGGGAAAGAATCGGAGACTCAGAGGCAAACCGCAAACCGCCTAATGCGATATGGGTCAGGGGATCACACATGGCTTCGGCAATATGGTTCAACCAGTCGGCATCCGGAATGCAGTCGGAGTCCGTGAATGCGATGATGCTCCCTTTGGCCTTTTCCAGTCCCCGATTGCGGGCAGCATATGCCCCCTGCCTCTGTTCCCTGAAAAGCCTGATGCGCGGGTAGCGGCTGATGATTCCGATTGAGCCGTCGGTCGAATTGTTATCAACCATAATAATTTCATAGGCACCTTCAGGATAGCACTGAGCAAGCAAGCCCTGAATGCAGGCCTCAAGAAATTCTTCGGAATTGTAAACGGGGACAATCACTGAAATAAATACATTTTGTGTATTCACTGTTAATTTTCCTGTTTAAGTCATGCATCGAGTTATTTATCTTTCAGCGTGAGACCATAATCATAATCATAGTAGCTGAAATTGTTTGACCCGTTTACAACTACAATCATAATCATAGTAGCTGAAATTGTTTGACCCGTTTACAACTACAGATCCCGGATTTTTGCCTGAATAAGGGGAGGCACAGCCCTGGGAAAAATCAGTGCCGTGCCCTGCGTCTTGTTGTGAATTATCAGTAGCAGAAGGAATAATCAGTAGCGGTCTCTGCGACCTCGTTCCCGGTCTCTGCCTGGTATCCGGCGGTCATGCCCCCTGCCTTTGTTCTCATAAACGCCTTTTTCTTCGAAGCCGCCCCTGTTTTCTTCCGGTCTCTTGGATTCGTTAACAGTGATAGGCCGGCTGTTGAGTTCCTTGCCATTCAAGGCGTCGATAGCCGACTGGGCTTCTTTATCGTCGGGCATCACCACGAAGGCAAAACCTTTTGAACGGCCGGTATTACGGTCTGAAATTATTTTTACTGAATCTACTGTTCCGTGATTTCCGAAAGCTTCCTTTAATTCATCTTCACTTACATGATACTCAAGGTTACCTACAAAAATGTTCATCAATAATCATCCTTTAATTTCCATGCTTGTTAATCAAAAACACCCTTTAGATATTCATGGATCTCTTTGATTCACAACGGTCTGAGAAGGAGAGAGCCTCTTTTTAAAGGTCATATTTTAAGACTGAGAAAACTTCAGTGTTCTTCGGGAGACTGTCTCTTCCATTCAAAAAACTAAGTTCAATCATAAAAGCCATTTCAACCAGTTCAGCTCCCAGGTCCTGGACCAGCCTGGCCGTGGCTGCTGCTGTTCCCCCGGTAGCAATAAGGTCATCGATAATAACCACCTTCTCTCCCGGCTCAAGTGAATCCTTATGGATCTCTATGGTATTGGAACCATATTCGAGATCATAATCGACGCTTATGGTGGCAGCCGGCAGCTTGCCCTTTTTCCTTACCGGTACAAATCCGACACCTAAATTATAAGCCACACAGGGAGCAAAAATAAAACCCCTGGAATCAATTCCCAGTACTTTGTTGATGCCTTTGTCCCGGTACCTTTCGGTCATTAAATCAATGACTTTTTTAAAGGCATCCGCGTTTTTGAGCAGTGTTGTTATATCGTAGAAAAGTATGCCGGGTTTGGGATAATCGGGTATTTCGCGAATTATTTTTTTCAGTTCATCCATTCTTCATTTCCTTACCATTTTATTTTAAATCCTGTGAGGCCTTCTGGCAGTACTATACTGGAGCGACATTCTGTGACACGGGACCAGGAAGGCCCCTGGTTCAGGGAAGATTCGAAAATTTCAAGTTTTTCATCAGGGCCTTCAGCCCTGGTTTCAACACTTCCATCAGGCAGGTTCCTGACCCATCCTGACAGTCCGAGGTTTTGAGCTTCTTTTACGACGAAGTATCGAAAGCCTACACCCTGTACCTTGCCTTTTACGATGAAGTGTACGGCTTTCATTTCGGGCCTCTTTGCGGGTTTTCAACTGGGAATAAAAAGAGGGCAGGACGTGACAAGGTGCCTCACAAAAAGGTTAATGAGGGGTTTATTGATTGTTTGTAAAACGCCGAATAGATAATCATTCAGCGAGTTACTATATCAGATAAGCAGGTCATTTTTTATAATTTTGGTCGGGGCGAGAGGATTTGAACCTCCGGCCTCACGGTCCCGAACCGTGCGCGCTACCAGACTGCGCCACGCCCCGATTGGCATATTCTACAACATAATTTACTTTTCAGCATTCCGGCCCCGGAAACCCATGTTTGAGCCCCTAAATGCCGGAGCGCCCAATTATATGATATCTGCTGATTATTTTCACATTTTTCAACTTGTATTTTTCACCAGCTGACTGCCGAGGTGGTGGATTCATCAGCCTGGGAGAGAGGGCACGGCCTTTAAGCTTTTCAAGGAAGAGGGTTAATGCGTTCTATAATCACAGCCAGTATTTAATAATTAAAAATCCGCCGACCAGCATGATTGTAGCGATAACCGTCAGTATATTGAAATAACGGTCGATGAAGGTTTTTATACCGGGTCCCGCAATCCTGATCAGCCCGGCAACCAGGAAAAACCTGGCGCTGCGGCTGACAATGGAAGCCAGGATAAAGGTCAGGAAATTTATATTAAAAGCACCGGCGGCAATGGTGAAAACCTTGTAGGGAATCGGAGTGAATCCGGCAACTCCGACGGCCAGGGCGTTCCAGTTTTCATAGAGCATACGGACCTGGTCATACTGTTTGGTAAGCCCGTAAAAATTGATTATAGGTACACCGATCAGGCTGTAGAAATGCCAGCCGATAATGTATCCCAGGATGGCGCCGAGTATCGAACCCGCAGAGCAGACCAGGGCAAACCAGAAAGAGCGTCTGACTGATCCTACAGCCATGGCAATTAAGAGAAAATCTGGGGGTACCGGGAAAAAAGAGGACTCCATGAAAGCGATCAGAAAAAGTATCCAGGTCCCGTAGGATGATCCGCGAAACTCAGAACCCAGTCATAAATTCTTCTTATGAAATTCATTTCAGGGGAGGTTCTTTCTGGAGATTTTTCTTGATCAGCAATTCGGTCTGCCGGTAATCGGTCTGGTCACAGTGCAACGGGGTAACTGACACAATTCCTTCACTGACAGCAGCCAGATCTGTTTCCGGCTCAGGTTTCCATTCAGATTCTCCCCTTGTAACCCGGTAAACCCGGCCCTGTCCCCGTTCAATGAATTCTTCAATGTTTCCTTCGAAGCGCTTGGTGCCCTGGCGGGTGAACCTGAATCTGGTAGGAGCACCTCCGGGAATATTGACATTAAAGAGGCTTCCGGGAGTTAGTTCATAAGACCGGATCCTGGTGATGAGTTTCCGGGCAAATATCGCCGCGTGTCTGAAGGTTTCATCACCCGTGTCGCCTACGATTGAAAAGGCGAAAGATGGTATCCCGTTAAGGGCGCCTTCCCGGGCGCCTGCCACGGTTCCTGAATAGATAATGTCGTCTCCCAGGTTAGGCCCGTGGTTGATTCCGCTCACAACAATGTCAGGAAGCGAATCCATCATTTTTTTTATTGCGAACATTACACAGTCAGCGGGACTTCCTTTCAGGGCAAAACGGTTTGTGTCCAGTTCAGCGATCTGGAAGCTCTGGTTGAGTGAAATACTGTGACTTGCACCGCTTTTTTCACTGTGAGGTGCTACCACCGTAACGCTTCCCAGTTTCCGCAGTTCTTCCTGCAGGTAGAGTAAGCCGTCAGCGTTCACACCGTCGTCATTAGTTAAAAGAATATTTAATCCGTTATCAGCCATATTTTTTTAAAGTAATTAGGGATTATAACAGGAAAATCGGGAGTGATTTGCTAAATGAGAAACGTTGTTTTTGCGGATTCATTAACATTGCCGAAGAATGGGATCAGGATTGCCGACAGGGATTGGGACCGGTTCCTTCTTTTGTATGGTAATAATGTGAATATGGTTCCCCCAAAAAGTCCTTATTAACTGGAGGGCGGGGCCGGGCTGTTACACTGGTTTACCTGGAACCTGAGAAATCGACATGATTTCTAAGTAAGGTGGTTTGCTGTTAAAATGAACCCTGACAGTTCTGCTGGCATTTTGTACTCGGAAAAAGGAATAATAATGCTTGAACAGGTTTTACAGCACCCCGTAGGCGTATTTTTCCTGATCGTTGCTTTAGGCAGCGGCCTGGGAAAGATACGTTTTGCCAACATTTCACTGGGGGCATCCGGTGTTTTGTTTGTAGGGCTCCTCTTTGGACACTATGGTTATGAGCTGCCAGTGTCTTTCCAGAACCTGGGAATCATTCTTTTTGTATACGCGGTAGGCCTCCAGGCCGGCCCCAGATTCTTCAACCAGTTCAGGAGCAACGGACTGACTTTTGCCAAAATAGGCATTATTGTGGTTTTCTCTGGTGCAGCCGTCACCTGGTTACTGACCAGAATTCTTGATCTTGATCCAGCTCTCGGGGTGGGAATGTTCGCCGGAGCCATGACCAGCACTCCCGGCCTGGCAGCAGCCATGGATGCGGCAGGAAATCCTGCAGTTGGAGTGGGGTATGGACTGGCCTACCCCTTCGGCGTTATCGGAGTGGTTTTGTTTATCCAGCTTATTCCAAAGATTCTGAGGATAAACTTCAGTTCAGAAGAAGAGCGGGCCAACGAAGAAGAGACCAGGCTGACCCGAATCACCCGACGGCAGTTGAGAGTTACCAATCCCGCCTGTATCGGAAAATCCCTGGCTGAACTGAAAATCAGGGGGATCTGTAAAGTCACCATCACCAGATTAAAAAAGAATAACCAGATCATTGCCGCAGCCCACGACTGCAAACTGCAATTGTCAGACGTAATAATGGCTGTAGGGACAACTTCAGAACTGGACAAATTACAGCTCCTCGTCGGAGAAGAGGCATCAGAGGAATCAATGATGGACTCCGGGGGAGTGGTGGCCCGGGACGTCATGGTCTCAAACCGGGATATCACCGGAAGAACCTTGAGGGCGCTCCGTTTGAACAGTGCGCACAAGGTAGTGGTTAGCCGGGTTTTCAGGGAAAACCTGACCTTCACGCCTGACGCGGACTTCATAGTTGAAGTAGGGGACATGCTCAGGGTTATCGGAGACAAGGATGACGTTGAAACATTTGTAACCCTGGCCGGCCAGCAGGAAAAACGGGTCCATGAAACAAACATTGCGGTACTGGCCCTGGGCATCAGCCTGGGCGTGCTGCTGGCATATTATGAGTTCACCCTGCCCGGAGGGATCCATTTCAGGTTGGGGCTGGCTGGAGGGCCTTTGTTTGTCAGCCTTATCCTGGCTCATTTCGGGCGGATCGGCAGGTTGAATGTCCGCACCCCGCGTGGAGCCAAACATTTCATGCAACAGCTTGGTCTGGTATTGTTCCTTGCCGGTGCCGGTATTTCAGCTGGAGGATCCCTGACCAGGGTCGTACAGGAATCAGGGCTGCAGATTCTTATCGCTGCTATGGCTATAACACTGATTTCCAGCCTCTCCGGCCTGCTCGCGGCCAGATTCATTTTCAAGCAGAATTTTCTGGCTGTCCTCGGCGCAATCACCGGGGCCATGACCAGTACTCCGGCCCTGGGAGTCATCAGTGATCTGACCGACAGGAGTGAACCTTTCCTGGCATATTCCGCCGTGTATCCAGTTGCTTTGATCCTTATGACTATTTGCTGCCAGGTTTTAGTCTATCTGTTGTAAATAAAAAACGGAGTAAAGATGACCCGGGTTATACTACTGAGGTATTCAGAAGAGGATTAAACGCAGACTGAAGGCGCGGTTTTCCTCCAGGGGGTAAAGATAGATAGTGAAATTTTCAAAAATATACGTCGACAATGTACTTGCCAGTAATTTCAATGACGCCCGGGATCTTTTTTTCCTTCCGCTCATGGATATCCATTTTGCCCATTTGATAATGCTGGAGCGCACCGGAATCCTGGAAACCGGGGATGCACGGGAGATCGCTTCCGGTCTCCTGAAAATAAATGAGGATTCGGTGGCTTCGGTTGATTTTGACGGTTCCTGCGAAGACCTTTTCTTCTACGTGGAATACCTGCTTGAGAATAACTGTGATAAAAACACGGCAGGAAAACTTCATACTGCCCGGAGCAGGAATGATATTGATGTGACCATGTACCGCATCAAGTGGAGGGAAGAATTACTTGAAACCGTCGAGGCTCTTTTGTCTCTAAGGTCGGTCTTGACAGAAGTCAGTGACCGCGAAAAGGCAACGATCCTCCCCCTGCATACCCACACCCAGCCGGCCCAGCCGTCGACAGTAGCCCACTACCTGCTGGGAATTGTGGAACATCTGGAAAGAGACCACAAACGGCTGGTTGGAGCCTGGGATACAATGAACCTGTGCCCCATGGGTGCCTGTGCCATCACCGGCACAGGATTCACGATTGACAGGGAGTTAACCAGCGCCCTCCTGGGATTTGACCGGGCTACTGGAAATACCTACGCTTCAATCGGCAGCCAGGATTACCTGCTGGAAACCCTGGGGGCTTTGCTGGTCGCGCAGACCAACCTGAGCAAAGTCATACAGGACCTCCTGCTTTGGTCCATGAAGGAGTTTGACTATTTCCGGCTCCAGGATGGGTTTGTACAGCCCAGCAGCATCATGCCGCAGAAACGCAATCCTGTCTCCCTGGAACATTCCCGGGCCATAAACAGCCGAGCGCTTGGCAATACCCTCGCTGTTTTCCAGATGCTTCACAATACCCCGTTCGGGGATATTGTTGACATGGAAGATGATATGCAGCCCGTTGTCGCCAGGGTTTTTGACGATACCAGGCGGCCGATCAGGATGCTGGCCGGAGCCATGGATTCTGCTGAATTCAACCGCGTCAGACTCATGGAAAAAGCATGTGAAAACTGGATTACTGTCACAGAGATGGCTGATACCCTGGTCAGGGATGAAGGGATTTCTTTCAGGCAGGCCCACACCATTGTCCGGGAGGTTATCCAGTCCCAGATACTCGGTATGGACCTTGACCTGCTTTCTTCACTGCAGACGGCCTCCCGGAAAACCCTGGGTAGAGCTGTGTCCTGGGACAAAAAATATCTCGACAAGGTGCTTTCCCCCCAGAATTTCGTTGACGTACGCCAGACACAGGGCGGGCCGGCGGAAAGAATTTCAGAAGCAACGGTAAAAGCTGCACGGAAGACCCTGTCCGCGGACCAGAGCTGGGCGGAAAAACGGAAAAAAGGCCTCAAAACCTACCGCCCCAGGCTCAGGGAACTGGCAAAGAAGTTATAGATTACGATCAGGTGAGAGAGATGACCCGTATTTGACGGTTGGCGTAGGGGCAGGGCGCGCCTTGCCCCTACCGCATAAAACCCGTACCATTTTTCCGGAAGAGCAGCCACAGGAAAAAAGGACCTCCCAGCATGGCGGTGATGATACCAACCGGAATCTCAGCTGGGGCGATCAGGGTCCGGGCCGCGGTATCGCAAAGGGTGAGGAAGCTTCCCCCCAGCAGCAGGCTGGCCGGGAAGAGAATCCTGTGGTTCCAGCCCACGATCAATCGACATATATGCGGTACCATCATTCCGACAAAACCGATAGGGCCGCATAAAGCCACAACCGCCCCTACCAGAATTGATGTACAGATGTAAAGCATCGCCTTTGACCTAACAGCTTCCACGCCACGGCTTATCGCGGTATCTTCGTCGATTGTCAGCAGGTCGAGATCCCTGGAAAGCATCCAGAAGAGCAACATGGCCGGAAAAAAGACGACCAGCAGCGGGATAACTGAAGAAAATCCGGAGACCTCCATTCCTCCCATCAGCCAGCGGATTATCTGGTAGGACTGGGTGAAATCACTCAGGTACTGGATAAAAAGGATCAAGCTGGAAAAGAAAAAGCTTATTGCCACTCCTGCCAGCAGCAGGGTATAGGTGTTGTTGAACTTCCGGTTCAGGCTGGCAGCAAACCAGACCAGCGTGACCACTGCCAGGGCTCCGGCGAATGAACAGACTGAAATCCCGCTAATCCCCAGTATGGAGAAGTGTAAACCGCTCCAGACTGCCAGGGAAGCCCCCAGGGATGCGCCGCTGGAGACACCGAGCGTGAAGGGAGTAGCCAGGGGGTTGCGAAAAAGTGCCTGGAAAGCCATGCCGCAGACAGCCAGGGATGCTCCGGCCAGGAATGATGCCAGGACTCTCGGCACCCTCAGGTCCCAGTATATCCTGGTCTCCACTCCACCACTCCCCCTGAATACCTGGAGAGGGTTGATCCATTCAATTCCCACTGAAGGTGCGGCTGTCAGGATCACGACAGCCAGGGCCGCCAACAATAGAACCTGCTTGCTGAATCCCCTGCTTTTTCCCATTATTCCAGTACCTCTGGCAATATTCTTTTGCCCATTGTCGGGTGATCCAGGACGGTAAAGGGATGGTTAAACAGTTCCTTCAGTATCCGGGCATCGGCGAATCCGGAACTCTCCCCGAAAAAGTTAATCAGGCCTTCCTTCAGGGCAAGGACACGGTTTGATCCAGAAATGGCGCTGTTAAGATCGTGAGTGACAGAAACCAGGGTAACACCATATTCCTGGTTGATACGTCGCAGCACCCTGTGGATTTCGGCGTTCCATCCGGGGTCCAGGTAAGCTCCCGGCTCATCAAGCAGCAGAATTTCCGGAGACTGGGCCAGGGCCGCGGCCAGCTGGACTTTCTGCTGTTCCCCTCCGCTTAATTCAAAAAGGTACCGCTCTTTCAGGTGGGAGGTGCTGGTCTGCCGCAGGGCTTCTTCCACAGCGGTCCGGTCCGCGGGGGAAGGGGAGGAAAAGGTTTTAAGATAGGGGTACCTCCCCATGGAAACGAAATCCCTGACAGTGTAGGGAAGGTTTTGTCCCCCTCCCCCCTGCGGGACATATCCAACTATCCTGGAAAGAGCAGCCTGCCGGTATTCATTGATGTTAATTCCCTGTATGTGGATTTTTTTATCCGGGACCCGGAGCAGCCGGCAGAGGCATTTCAGGAGGGTGGTTTTACCCGCTCCGTTCGGGCCGACAACCGCTATGGACTCACCCTTGCCGACCTCAAATGAGAGGTCTCGCAGGACCGGGTCCTCCTCCCGGGTGAAATTCAGGTTATCCACTTTAATCATGAGCCTGCCGCCGTTTTATTCCGGAATCCAAAATTTCAAAATTCCAATCAATCGTTAATCGTCAATTTGTTCGTTCAGGATAAGGGACATATCCTCGATAATTTTGATGAACCTGGGGCCGGGCAGTGTCCAGTAGTCCTGACCCATAATATAAATATTTCCGGTTTCAAATGCCCTGGTAGCCCTTACTACATCCCACTCCTCAAGGAGGGATTTTTCTTCGAGCCCCTGGCTCCCGTATCCCGGGACCAGGTCAATTATCACCTCGGGATTCATGCGAAGCAGGCCCTCAATGGAAACAGCCGGGTAGCGTATGCTGCCGCTGTAGGCATTCACCCCTCCTGCCAGGTCAATCATTTTTTCATAATAATTGTCTTTTCCCGCGATGTATACCTTTCCCAGGCTGCCGCTCCCGGCATTCCTTCCCACGGAGATGATTACCTTCGGGGGTGTTTTTGTTAAAGACTTTTTTTTCTCCAGCTCTTCGATACGATGGCGGAGACCGGAAGCCAGGCGGACACCTTGCTCTTCGCGCCCGCAGGCTTTGCCGATGGCTGCTATTGAATCAATGATTCCCGGGATACTTTTATGGTTCACAGTCATAATCCGGTAATCCCTTGATGATAGCTCCTGCCTGAACTTCAGGCTTTCCTCCAGGACTATTACCAGGTCAGGCTCCAGGCGGATTACGGTCTCTCCCGAAGGGTCGAGGAGGCCTCCGACCTTGGGGAGCAGCCGGGCTTGCGGGGGAAATTCGCAAAATTTACTGACCCCTACCAGTTTATCTCCGGCACCCACAGCAAACACGGTTTCAGTGATGCTGGGTGCCGTGGAGATTATTCTTAAAGGTACCGTCTGAGCTGTAAGCGTTGATGAATCGACACTGGTTGAAACGGGAGCGCATCCGCTCCCCAGGAACAGGAGCAACTGGGCCGATATTATCACGGCAGTTCCGGCAGACACAGCAACCCGGCAAGGCAGGCTGCGCCCTCGCGGCATTCCCGTTTTTCCTGAAACCAGTTTTTTAATTAGATTTAACAAAAGCTTCAACTCAACTTCCTGATATAGCGGCTTTAGAACTCGAAAGTGATCCCTGCTGACATATTAAACTTCGGGGAAGGGTAATAGGCCCGCTGGGTAGGAGTCCCTCCCAGGACCCCGTACTGGGAATACTCCTGGTTGAGGATATTCTTCAGGTCCAGGTGCAGCAAGACCCTGTTTTTTCGGTACTGAATTCTGGAGTTGAGCAGGAAGTAATCCTCCTGCTTAGGGAAAGCGTTGGCCCAGTCACTTTCAAAGTACCGCTCCCCGGTATAAATCCCTTCCAGAGTGACGTCAACATTGTCATTGATGAAATAAATACCTTTCAGAGAAAAATTATGGGTTGGCACCCCGGGGACAGCTGAACCGGCATACGAACCGTCCTCAACTTCGGAATCGGTCAATGTGTATGATCCGGTAAGCGTCAGCTGCCGCAGCTGCAGGCCGCTTCCAATCTCCACTCCTTTTCTGCTATTGGTCCCAGCGAAGTTCTCATTGGCTCCAAATCCATATGGCCCTCCCTGGGGATTGAAGAATATCTCATCTTCGGTCCTGAGGTTATAAACTGCAGAATCAACATAAAAGGTGTTGGAAAGATAGATTTTCAAACCAGCCTGGAAGCTGTCGGATGACTGGGGACGCAGGCTGGCATTGACACTGTTACTGAAGAAATCAAACATCTCGTCCAGGAGAGGGTACCTGAAACCGGACCCGTATTCGAAGTAAAGATTGCTGTTGTCCCTGAACTGCCAGCTGATCCCGGCTGTTGCCAGCCCTTCCGAGAAATCCGGTTTATCGCCGGGTGCCTGGCCGAAATTGAATTCAACCTGGTCATACCTGTATCCTCCGGAAACGGCCAGGGTGTCGGTCAAAAACAGCTCGTCGTGGATGTAAGCTCCCAGGTTATTTTTTTCGAGCGAAAAGTTCTCCTGGGGGGAATAGGATGTCGAATTCAGAATCTCTTCATCACTTGATGTCAGGTCAAGGCCTACACTTAAGCGGTTTTGCATTTTTCCCAGCTGTTCTCCCAGTACCAGTTTGGGAGAGAAAGCCAGGGTTTCCAGCTCGGTATTGCCCTGGTAATAACCCCAGTAGGAGGAACTGAGAAACGAATTGTCACGTTTTCTGAAAGAGATTTCCGTTTCAAACCGGCTGTTTTTCAGGAAAAGAAAACCGGGTCTGGCCTGAAAGTAATAATCGGATACCCTGAACCGGTCGTCCGGATAGACTGTCCCTGACCTGGGAGTGCCTGATTCAAGATCTGTTTCAGTAAGGGCTCCCGGCATTCCGGTTTCGTCATGATGGTAGCCCGTACTCAGGCTCAGCCTGAACCAGTTATTTGGACTGTAGTCCAGGCTCCCCCCGGCATTCTGGCCGCGGGTGTGGCTGTTTTCCCGATAGCCGTCTGAATCGTAGAGGTCTCCTGACAGTGAATAGCTGAAACGGTCGGATTTGCCGCTGTACCCGGCTTCCAGGCCCAGGGAATCGTAGGAACCGCCCAGCAGGCTGATCCTGCCATGGTTTGATTCGGAAATGTCAGTTATTATGTTGATCACCCCGGATGTGGCATTATCACCGAAGAGGACTCCGCCCCGCCCCCCCCGGACGATTTCAATCCGTTTCACCTGGGAGAGGGAAAGCTGGGTCCAGTCAACTCCGCTCAGATCGGGCTGGTTAACCCTCCGGCCGTTTACCATGACCAGGGTGTTGGCGCCGGCGGTTTCCCCGAAACCACGGATATCAACCCGGTAGTTTCTTTTTCCACCTGTCAGGTCGGTTACGGTTAGACCGGGCGTCGAGCTGAGCAGTTCCGGGATATTGCGGGCCGTGGAGTTCTGGATATCCTGTTCAGTCAGGACTGTTACGCTGGAGGGCACAAAGGCCACTTCCTCCCTGGTACGGCTGGCCGTGACCGTGACCTCTTCAGAACCGGGAAGGTGAATCAGGGATTCTCCTGGTTCCGCGGGTGATTCGGAAGTTCCTGCCTGAAGCGGCAGCAGGAGCAGGCCGGAAAAGAGCAGGGCAGTCATTACCCTAAAGGATGTAAAGGATTTGGGGGGCAGATATCCCCTGGTATAAACGCGGTAAAAACGAAAAGTGGTTGGCTGGTCTTTCAATGGTCCTCCTTGCTTTCCCTTCGAAAGCATGAGAGGTACGTCAGGCACGGTTTCCTGGCTTGCGGGTTTCTTTCAGTTGAAAGGATCTGCTTTGTGCGCCTTCCCATCCCGTTAATAAAAATGCCGGAACAGTGGCATCATGCACATTTTGTACCCGCTTACAGTAGCGAGGGCTGCGCCGGTTTTGCACCGGACTTCCCGTTGTCCAAACGTAACTCGTTGTGTAAAAAATTGTGTTTGAAACTCAGGCTCCATCATAGTAGATATGGGCTTAGTGTGCAATACCGCAGCTGACATGAGGCAAGGCAAATTCCCAGCGATCCGGCACCCGTTCAAGGTCCATGGTTTAAGGCGGCGGGAGGGACTTTTAACCCGGCTTGTGGCGTTGACACCTGTCGGCGTCGTTGATTTTGCAAATGGACGCAGTGGCCCAGGTGGACATAGTGGACTGAGCCTTCGAACCTCTCAACTCACACTTCTCAGTTCCTTGTGTCGCCCTTCCAGGGCTCCCTTTTTTCCCTTCCTTTTTTACCCGGGGTTCCCCTCCTTCGCTCTTCGAGCTGCGGAGAGTCACCCCGGGCTAAATCATGGCGTCCCTCCGGGACTATCTTATTCCTGCAGGCAGCCTGCGCCTACAGATATTCCTCATCCTCCAAAATGTATTGACCCTTCGAACTTCACAAATTTCACTTCTCAGTTCCGATGGTTGTCGGGGTTCCTGAATTCCCTGAAATCCACCTTGCAGTCATGGTGTTCCAGGAAAGAGAGTAATTTTTTATATTCTCCCGGTTTCAGGTTGAATAACTGTAACAGGCTTTTGTAGCTTCCGTTGCAGCTTTTGAGCCCTTCAGAGATGATTCGCCTGACCTCGTCCCTGTTGATATCCCTCCTGATGAAAGGGTCGCGCACCCCTTCCCAGAAATCCAGTTTTCCCTGGGAAATCTCTCCCAGGATATCACTGGCGGCCGATTTGTTAGCCAGGTCATCAGAGTTTTGTTCCAGGCTCGGGATATGTTTTGTCACATCAGCTTCTGAAATGATCCTGGACGAAGAAAAGCAGAGGAGATTTTCCATGATATTAAGAAGTTCTCTCACATTTCCTGGATAATCATACCTGCAAAGCTTTTCAACTGCTTGATCTGAGAGGGCCTTGTGGCTTTTGGAGCGGTGTTTATAGATATAGTTTTTACAGATTTCCGGAATATCCGATTTTCTTTGCCTCAGCGGAGGGATTTTAATACTGAAGGCGTTGAGGCGCTGGAAGAGATCGAATCTGAATTCGCCTTTCTGGGCCAGTGCCTGTAAATCCTGGTTGGTGGCGGCAACTACCCTGATATCGAGATGTTTTTCCTGAGACGCGCCAAGAGGTCTGACAGTCTTGTTTTCGAGAACTCTGAGAAGGCGGGGTTGCAGACTTAGCGGGAGAGTGGAAATTTCATCAAGGAAAACTGTGCCGCCCGCGGATGATTCAAACAATCCGGCACGGGTGGAATCAGCGCCGGTATAACTGCCCCGAATATGGCCGAATAATTCATTTTCAACCAGTTCCGCGGGAAGTGTTGAGCAATTTAGCGGTATGAATGGTCCGGATTTTCTGTGGCTGAAATCATGAAGGGCCCTGGCTAATAATTCCTTTCCGGTGCCGCTTTCTCCCTGGATCAGGACAGTTGTTTCCATATCAGCTACATTTATCAGGGTTTTGAGCACCTCCTGGATGCAGGGGGATTCTCCTATGATTACTCTGCCGTCCTGCAGCTCAAGGATCTTTCCAAAATAATTTCTGGCTGAGGCCGGGGACTTTTCCTGAATATTAAGGTAACTGGTGGATATGTCGGAAAGAAGCTTTATGAAATCATAGTCAGATTCAGAAACAAATGTTTTTCCGGGAAAGTCTACTGAAAGAATCCCATAGCGAATGGATGAGGACCCGATAGGGAAAAGTACCGATGAACTGGAGGACACTATTCCTGTCCTGAGCTCGGGAAACTGGTTGCATTTACCTCTGTAATCTTCAATTTTTTGAGGAGAACCTGCCTGATTACTATGGTTAAGCATGGCTGCTCCATTTTTTCCCCTGTACAGCCGCGCATTCGCTTCCGGGAAGGTTTCCTGGATTATTGAGAGCATTTGGCGGGTAATCTTGCCAAGGTTTTGTTCATTTTTAACGAAAGCCACAAAATGCCGGGTTTTTATCTGGTATGCCTGTCTCCGGGTTATAGATTTTTTGATGCTGGAATGGCACGAACGGGCAGGTTTTATTTCGCTGATTGCGGGTAAAGAGATGAAACCATTTGCGGGATTTCCTTCACACACCATTTCCCTGGTGAGATGACTCAGGAGTTTAAGTTCCGGCCTGTCGGTTTTCGAGGCGAGGCGACTCGCCTGGCAACTATAGCGAAGGGCTTGCTGAAAGTTCATTTTTGCAGCCATCCATCTTGCTTTGATCAGGCATGATTCCGCAATCAAAGGAGTGAAGGAGTGCTTTTCAGAAATTCTGAATGCGTCGTAAATAAATGCTCCGGCTCTCTGCAGATCCTTCTTGCTCAGGCTGAATTCACCTTGCAGGATCCTGGTTTTAATTAGATTTCTGGGAGAAAGAAAGACTTTTCTGGAAATAAGTTTCTTAATGGCAAGATCAGCATTGTCCATATCCTGCCTATCCAGGCTGATCCTTAACCTGAGAAGCAGTTCCCTGGCCGCGAAATTGTGATGGATGGAAGCAGGGCATTTCTTGACTTTATCGAGAAGTTCCAGAGCTTTCCTGAATCGTTTCCTGGCGTGCCATATCCGGGCTTCAAGCAGGAAAGATTCGGACTTAATCACGCTGTCGCTGGATTTTTCAAGAAGCCGGTTGAGATCCATGAGTTTTTTCAGAGCGTTTTCATGCCTGGCACGGCCATTCAGGTTTTTTGCTTCTTCCAGCAACAAAAGACAGAGTATCCTCCTGCTTCCACAGCATTTTTGATTAATGGATCCGATCCTCTCCAGGTTGAATTCCGCCTTTATGTGGTGGCCAACATTCCGATCAAGCATGGTAAGGTAGATTTCGGCTTCAAGCCTGGTTTTGAGATCACCTGTTTCCTCTGCCATTTTCAGGCAATACTTCAGCCATAGAGAAGCCCTTTTTACCTGGTCCCTGGAAAGAATGAGAGCGGACAGGTTTAAAAGCCTTCTGGCTGCCACTCCTTTCTTTCCTATGGAAAGGCTGAGACGGAAAGCCCTGACTTCGTAGTGAAGGGCCAGCGCGAATTGACCCTGTTCATGGTACATGCGAAACAGTTGGTGATAATACCTGGTTTTTTCCTGGATTGATGGGTGCGAAAACCTTCTAAAATGAACGTTTAATGAGTCGGGACTTCCGGGCAAAACAGAAGTCTGATTCTGTGATACTTTCAAGAGAGACTGGCAAGACGCCCGGGAAAACACCTCATCAATGGAGTCTGCAAGATGGGGACAGATTTCTTTTGATTGCAGATCCAGGGATTCCAGAAGATATCCCAGCCGAAAAAGAATTACTTTATTAAGGGGGAATTTTGGGAGTTCATGAAGGAAATCGCGGCATTTCCTTTCATTCCCTGTTTTTAACAGAAGTTTTATATAGGTCAGCCAGTTAGCCTGGATATTTATGAGGATCATCTCAAGCGAGAGAGCGGATTCAAACAGGCAAAGTGCGTGATGAAAAGATGAGTTTTTAATCAGGTAAGTGATGGACCGAGGGAGATAACCGGCTGCCTTCGCCGGGGTATTGCTGTTGATATAGTGCCGACATAAATCAAATAACAAAGGCAGATGATGCTCACGGAGGAAGGCTTTTTCCAGCACGTAGGCAATCATGCCATGAAGATCCTTTTTTTCCTGGAGTGACATTCTGTCCCGGAGTGTTCCAGCAATCCAGGTGTGGGAGATTTTTATTGTGGAATGATCAGGTTTATTTTGAACATCAACCAGTCCCGATTCCTCCAGTCGCTGGATTGTTTCATTGAGACAGGCAAGGGGATTTTGAACTATCTCCGTTATCCAGCAGAGAGGGATTTCCTGATTACAAATAGCAAGTAAACGAAGCACTTTCATCTGCTGGGGTGCCAGTGTTTCCATCTGTTTTAATACGTTTTTTTCAATTTCTTCCGGTAAACCATCTCCAGGGAACTCCCAGTGATGCCAGCACCAGGTTTCATCTTCACTGAAAAGTTTTCCGGAATCGCGCAAAAATTTAAGAAAGGCTGAAATAAAGAGAGGATTTCCGCAGCTAACCCCGACGGTTTTTTGGTAGTAGTAAAAGCTGGATTTGTCTGCAAGGAGCGACTCGACTAAAGAAGATGTTTTATGTTTATCCAGCAATTTCAGATGAAAGTCTGAAACTCTCATCTCAGTCACGGGAATCTTGGTTTTTATTAGCTGTAAAGTTTGGGGATCAAGGTTATTTGTGGCCTCAATCAGGACTAATATTCTACCGGTTGCCATTTTGGAAAGACTGGGCAATGAGGAAAAAGCTTCAACATCATAATCCTTTACTCTGAGGAGGATTTTATTGTTTTTATTCCTTCCGGGTTGAAGGATTCCAGGATCATTGCCTTCTCCATGGAGAGTGTGGACTCTGTAACCCTTAAGACTGGAAGCTATCTGGAAGTATTCGGATAGTTTGCTTTTTCCGACTCCCGGATTTCCTCTAATTAAAACAATCCGGGCTTTTTCTTCCTGATCCCGGAGAATCCTGTGAAATTCAGATATTTCGGATTCTCTCCCGATGATTCCGGTTGTAAGGGCAAACTGGCTGGTTTTGAAATTTGAAATCTTGCTCCTTAGTTCCGATAGCAGCTCATGCGCCCTGGGGCGTTGTTTAGGATCAGGATGAATAAGAAATCCTATCACTGACGCGATGCCATCACTTATCAAGGGATTCATGGTATTCAGGGGGGCAGGGAGTATCCGCTCTTTTTTAAGCCTGAGTTCTCCAGGGGCAGTTTCAAAGAATGGCTGGATCCCGGCAAAGAGTAGATAAAGAATCATGCCCAGTGAATAACAATCAGCTGCAGAGGAGGGGGCCCCTGTTTTCAGATACTCCGGGGCAGCGTACCGCATGGAATAATCCGAGACATTTATAGATGAGTTTTTCTCTCTGCTGAGCAGGAAGTTAAGGACAGGGTCATTATTTCGGCCTATAAAAATTTTGTGAGGATTGAGGTACCCTATGGAATGTCCCCGCCGGTGAAGTTGATGGACAAGGTCGGTCAGCACCAACGCGATTCGCATCGCTTTATCAAGGCTGATCTTGCCAATAAGTCCCTCTAACTGGGGTAAATCGAGATATTCGGTTACCAGTCCGGGATTTTTGCCCCTGAAAGCGATATCCAGAATAGGTGGCAGGGCAGGGTGAACCAGGCTGCATCTTGCCTCTATTCGTTTTGTTAAGCATTGATCGCTGTAAGAAAGCTGGGAAGCGGTTAGAAGGGTTAGGACTTTTCGTTTTTCAGGAAAAACGCTGTCTTTCAAGTCAAAAACAGCAATCCTTTTACCGCATTCAAGTGGATAACCAACCTTGTAACGCATCCCTCCATTCCCCTCCCCCCGGTGGGTAATGGAATATATTTTACATCTTTATTGCATGTTGTCAACAGTTTAATGGAAATAGCCAAGAGTGAAATAGTAGAAAACATCAATAAAGGTGTTTGAGAAATTGAAAAGAAGCCCGCTAATTTGGCCAGATAACCTTTGTTTGCTGGATTGGTTTTATGTTTATTCCTTCCTCCCCAGCCCCTCCGCGATCAGTTCAACCGGGTGTTTTGACAACTTGCCGGCGAAATGTTTTACCTGGCTCCGGCAGCTGAAACCTGAAATCGCCAGTTCAGTTCCGGGTGAAGCTTTCCGGATGGCGGGCAGGAGTTTCAGCTCCGCGATGTCACGGGACAGTTCATAATGTTCCTTTTCATACCCGAAAACCCCGGCCATGCCGCAGCAGCCCTGGTCCACGGTGGTTACATGGGCGCCGGGAAGCATCTCCAGCATTCCCCTGGTAGGTTCAGCCCCAATCAGGGCTTTCTGCTGGCAGTGCCCGTGAAACAGGATTTCAGAGGGGCCCGTACCTAATAGCGGACGCAGTAAATCCTTGTTTTCAGGCCTCAACAGGAATTCTTCCATGGTAATAACCCGTTCCGCCAGTTTCCGCGCCGCTTCCTGGTTTTCCATCAGGTCCGGGTAGTCATCCTTGATCGTGGAGTAGCAGCTGGGCTCCAGGATGATGACCGGTTCGGTGCCGTCTCCAATAGCCGCCAGTTTCTCAACCAGCCTGCCTCCGTCCTTTTTCACCCTGGCCAGGAAGCCGGCGGTTATGAGCGGCCTTCCGCAGCAGCCCACATCGGCCATGATCACTTCATATCCCAGTTCCGTCAGCACCCGATAGGCGGAAATCCCCACCACTGGCTCATAGTACTTGGTCCAGGTGTCGGCGAAGAGGATTACCCGCTTGCTTCCGGCAGGAACTGTGCCGCTGATTTTTTTGATCTCTCCCCGCAGGGATTTCCGGGAATACTCGGGAAGGTCGCGGCGTTTATCAAACCCCGCGAGCCGGAAAAACAGGGATTTAATCGGGGCAAAACGCAGCAGCCTGTTTACCAGTCCGGGGGCGATGGCGGCCAGGGCTGCTCCCCTGCCTGAAGCTTTTACCAGGCGGTTGCGCAGGGGGATCCGGTTACGCTGGTAGTAGCGGGCCAGGAATTCAGCCTTGAGCCGGGCCAGGTCCACGTGGGAAGGGCACTCAGACTTGCAGCTTTTGCAGGCCAGGCACTTGTCCAGGATTTCGTACAGCTCCCGGTCGTAAATTCCATCGGGCCCCTGGGCCAGGGCGGCGCGCAGGGCATTGGCCCGGCCCCTGGTGGAGTCCTCCTCCCTGCGGGTGGCCTGGAAGGTGGGGCACATTGATCCGTTGACGGCGTTGAGGCAGAGTCCCACTCCCGTGCATTTATCCACCGCCCGGGAATAATAACCCTCCTCCTCCAGGAAATGGTAGAGGGTGGCCTGGTCCAGCCCTCGCCCCGAAGGGATACGTAAATTTTCAGTCGGAGGCAGGGGATTGACAATTTTTCCGGGATTCATCAAAGCCTGGGGATCGAAGATCCTTTTGATTTCCCCGAACCCATCGTAAACGGCATCACCGTAAAATTCCCTGAGTTTGTAGCTGCGGACCAGCCCGTCGCCATGCTCTCCGCTCCAGGCTCCACCGTAGGATTTAACCAGGTCGAACACCTCTCCTGAAATGGCCAGGAGGATCTGCTGGTCTTCCTCCTGGTTGATGTCCAGGAAAGGACGGATGTGCAGGACTCCGGCCCCGGCATGCCCGTAGGAAACCATCCTGCGGTTGTATTTTGTGCAGATTGCCTCCACCTTTTCCACGTATTCGGCCAGGAAGCGCGGCGGAATACAGGTGTCCTCAATAAAGGGCAGGGGTTTGTAGTTCCCTTCAACATTCATCAGCAGCCCCAGGGTATCCTTGCGCACCTGCCAGAGGGCGGCCCGTTCTGCCTCATCCCAGACCTGGCTCATCGCGGGACAGAGGGAACTTATTAATTCATCTTCCCTGACCTGGTCCAATACCGCGGCAATTTCTTCCCGGGAATCCCCGTTAAATTCGGCGACCAGCACCGCGCCGCTCTCCGCCCTGAAGAACTTATTGGCGCTGGAAGCGGTGATGCTGTTGCTGCGGGCCAGTTCCAGGGACTCCCGGTCCATGGTTTCGACCGCGGAAGGTTGAAAACTGAGCAGCCGGGAAACCGCGCTCATGGCTTCAGCAAAATTCCGGGACTCCAGGACCAACAGGGCGGTTGCCTGGGGGATCGGCTCAAGGTTCAGCTTGGCCTCGGTAATTATGCCCAGGGTGCCTTCTGCCCCGCAGAGCAGCAGGCCCGGGTTGAACCTGTCGTTATCCAGCAGTTTATTGAGGGCGTAACCGTTGACCAGGCGGTTGATATCGGGAAAACGGAGAATGATTTCCTCCCGCAGCCCATCAATGACTCTCCCGGTCGCGGCATAGATTTCAGCGCTTTCTCCGCCTCCCCGGGTTTCAACCTCTCCCCGGCGCACTTCCTTGAAAACATGTTTATTGCCGTCGCTCAATACGGCGGTAAACTCCAGTACGTGGTTTATGGTTTTTCCGTAGCGGACTGACCTTAATCCGGCTGAGTTGTTTCCGATCATGCCGCCGATAGTGGCCCGGTTGGCTGTGGCCACGTCTGGCGCGAAAAAGAGCCCGGTTTCCCTGAGCCTCAGGTTGAGCTCGTCGAGCACGATTCCGGGCTGGACCCTGACCCATTTTTCCGTCGCATTTATTTCAAGGATGGAACGCATGTGCCGGGAGAAATCAAGCACAATACCTTCTGAAACCGCCTGTCCGGCCAGGCTGGTCCCTGCTCCCCGGGGCAGCAGGGGGATATTGAATTTCCTGGCAGCGTCCACGCATTTCAGCACATCATCCAGGTCGGCAGGAGCGGCGATACAGGCTGGCTTGATCTGGTAGAGGCTGGCATCGGTGCTGTAAAGGTTCCTGGACATGGAGCTGTCCAGGACTTCTCCCTTGAGAGTGGATTTCAATTCGGATATCAGCAGTTCTGGATTTGTTTTTTTCACCGGTTCATTTCCTTTTTTGAATATTGTAAACAGCCTGGACCTCAAGGTCCAAGGATATTAAGATCCTGTATACACTGATGACCTGTTTTTCGATATCATGTAACCCGTCATATGGATTTTGTTATCAATCCGGTAACCGCTGGAAAAACGGGACAGGAACGGAAAGGCTGGAGATTTGAGATTAGGACTGAAAAAGATTTTACTGATTCTGGTGCTGCTGGCAACTGCCTGGGTTTTTTCCGATTGCGCTGCAAAAGAGACTGGTGAAGCAGAGGTTGATTTTTTCCAGTACGATACGGCGGTCATCGCGACAGGGATGGGTGAAATCGTGATCCGCCTGGATAAGGAAAAAGCTCCTGAAACCTCCAGAAATTTCCTGTGTCTCTGCGGGACCGGGTTTTATGACGGCACTTATTTTCACCGGGTTGTTCCGGGACTTCTGGTTCAGGGAGGAGATCCAAATACCCTGGATGATGACATTACCAACGATGGCAAGGGTGGATTCAGCTGCCAGGGGCCTGGTACTTTCCTGGCGGCCGAGCTCAATGATCTCAGGCATGAAAAAGGTTCAATCAGCATGGTCAGGGGGAATGGGCCGGATTCAGCCGGAAGCCAGTTTTTTATTGTCCTGGACGATGTTCCTGAATATGACGGGAATTATACGGTGTTCGGCCACGTGGAAAGCGGGCTGGACATCCTGGTAGAAATGGCTGAACAGGCCGGGGAACCCCTGGAAGAAGGGGGATTCCACCCGGAGAAGCCACTGGTCATTACCAGCTGTTCGGTTAGATGATTCAGGGCCATCCGGCATTTCCCACTGGATCACTCCAAAAAAGAGTTCTTGACAGCCGGGTAACAGGGGCCTGAAACTTAACTTCGGTTTTTTATCCGGGACAGGTTTAATATGGCTGAAATTACTATTTGCGCGGCAATCTGCGCCCTGGTGTTCTGGAGCACCAGCCAAAGCTGGAGTGAGAGATTTTATAAAATTATCCCTTCAGTCGTACTGATCTATTATCTCCCGACCCTTGCTTCCACTGTTGGGCTGCTTCCGACTCAGTCCCCTGCCTACGACTGGATGCGTGACTGGCTGCTGCCATTCAGCCTTTTTGTTTTGATGGTGACCACCGATGTCCCGGCGATCCTGGGAATCGGGCGCAAGGCGATCCTGATGATGCTTACCGGAACCCTGGGCATCATGCTGGGCGGGCCGGTAGCCCTGCTTGTTTTCAAGGCCTGGCTCCCGGAGGATTCCTGGAAGATCCTGGCTGCCCTTTCCGGAAGCTGGATAGGGGGGGGCGGGAATTTCGCGGCCATCAAGGAAGCTGTCGGCGCGTCAGATGCCATGGTGGGACCGATCATCATCGTGGACACCGCGGTAGGTTATTCCTGGACCGGAATCCTTCTTTTTTTGTCCAGGCATAAAAAATGGTTTAACCGGATAAATCGAACCGATGCCGATGACCTGCAGGAACTGAACAGCCGTTTCAGCCTTCTTGAAAAGGAGAGCCGCAGGGTTTCCAGTGTCAGTGACATCCTGGGCATCCTGGCTATAGGGCTGCTGGGAGTATTAGTATGCGGATACCTGGGGGATCGTATTGATGCCATTGCCGGGCCTTTCCTGGAGGCCAATGCCCCGGATCTGGCCGCCGTATTTTCCCGGTTCACCTGGATGGTTATCCTGATAACAACGATTGGGATCGCGCTCTCTTTTACTTCTTTGAGAAAAGTCGGCAGCCGTGGCGGCACCAGTATGGCTTATGCCGCGTTATACCTGTTCCTGGCTTCCCTGGGAGCCAGGGCCGACATTTCCGGATTAATGAATGCCCCGGTGTTCCTCCTGGTTGGCATTGTCTGGATCATGGTTCACGTGGTTGTACTTTTCATCGGCGCCAGGATCTTCAGGGCCCCCCTCTTCCTGGTGGCTGTAGGCAGCCAGGCTAATATCGGGGGAGTCGCCACTGCGCCGATCGTGGCAGCCGCCTACTATGAATCCCTGGCCCCGATCGGGGTACTGATGGGAATTTTTGGATACCTGATCGGAAATTACGCCGGACTGATTACAGCCTACCTGCTTAAACTGGTGGCCTAGCGGGTTTCCAGTGGAAGGGATTCAGGATTCTCTGCCCCGGGGGCAGGGTGCAAAATCCAACAGTCAGGGTTAGAGGTTAAAAGGAAATTCCCGAAAACCTGAATGCGGTTCAAAAGATACTGGTTCCCCAATTGCGGATTCTGTGCCTCGGATTTCCCACCAAGCGGAGATGTTTTCATTCCAGGGCTTGAATCTCAAATTGTCAAATACCTGACCCAGGGTGTAGGCTCAGGTTATTCCTTCGCTTTCACCCTGGGTTCAATCATCTCGCACCAACGGTGCTTTTTTCTGGTTGCAGCCTGGCTTCGCCGATTGAAAATTTTTAATCCACAATCAACAGGCCTGCAGCCCGCACCTGCAACATGCAACTATCCTACTGCTCGATGTTGCTGAGATCCAGGATGGAGATATCCTTGAACAGCATGTCTCCCTGTCCGCCGGAATGGAGCTGCAAGGCGACGTAGCCGTCATTGGCTTTCTGTTTGGGATTAACAAAGTCGAGGACCTTGATTCCGTTGATGTAGCACTGGTAGTGGTTGCCGACAACAGTCATCAGCATGTCATTCCAGTCGGTGGGATGCATTACAGATTCAAATTCAGGAGAAGGCCAGGCTATCCAGCCCAGACCGTCACCGTAGACTCCACCATTGTGATGGGGCAGCACCCTGTCGATTTCAAACTGTCTGCCCTGGCTTACATCAACTGTGCCGGGTTTGAAGTCGGTATGAAAATAAACACCGCTGTTTCCATCGGCCAGGCATTTGTACCTGACTGACAGGTAGAAGTCCTTATATTTCTTGGCGGTCCGCAGATAGCCGTATTTTTCGGTGAGGCCCTGTCCATGGATTACTCCGTCTTCAACTTCCCATTTCTCGTTTCCGACTTTCACCCATTTGCTTAAATCTGTGCCGTCAAAGAGCCACTCCCACTTTTCACTGGGCTGTTTAACCCGCTCCGGCCTCTGGGCCAGGGCTATGGGCATAAGAAATGTAACCATGCATATGGCAATAACTAACCTCTGTTTCATTCTTAATCCTTTCTATTAATTAAATGAAAATTCGAATTTTGTTGATAAACCATTTCTTCAAAGGAATAATTGTATACCGAATCAAGACTGATCTCATCTGAATTATCTCTTTGGGAAGGCAAATACAAAAAATACTCTCGCAACCGGTACAGCCGGCTTGTGTGAGACGCGGGGTGAACAATAATTATGAAAATGAACAGGACTCTTTTTTACCTGTCTCTGCCTGCGTTTTTCCTGACGCTGATCTCATCAACCATATTTGCGGGTGATAAGCTGGAGAAATCTGAGCTTATGTGTTTTCTGGATGAGGGTGGCAACCTGCGCAAGGTTGAGGACCAGGCTGGGTGGGAGAAGCGGAGGAGTGCCATTCTGGAAGGGATACAGGAAGCCATGGGCAGCCTGCCTGAGATGGGGGCGTTTCCCCCGCTTGACCCGGTAGTGGAGGAATCCGTCCGGGAAGAAAGTTACACCCGCCGAAAGCTGACGCTGCGGGTGGAGGAGGGGGACAGGTTATCCTGCTACCTGCTGCTGCCGGATGATCTGGATGGAAGGGTTCCGGCAATCCTGGCCCTGCATCCGACTCATCCGATGGGGAAGGGAGATACCGCGGGCCTGAGCGGACGGGATAACCGCAATTATGGACAGGAACTGGTCCGCCTCGGTTTTGTGGTGCTGGTGCCTGATTACCCCAGTTTCGGGGATGAAGCGGAATATGATTTCAGCAAAGACAATTATGTTTCCGGCAGCATGAAAGGCATAGTCAACCACATCAGGTGCGTGGATTACCTGCAGTCATTACCTTGCGTCGATCCTGACAAAATAGGGGTAATCGGCCATTCCCTGGGAGGGCACAACGCCATGTTTGTTGCCGTTTTTGACCAGAGGATCAAAGTAATTGTCAGCAGCTGCGGATGGACTCCGTTTTGGGACTATTACCAGGGAAAAATAGAAGGGTGGACATCGGACCGGTACATGCCCCTGCTTAAGGATAAATACAACCTGGATCCGGCCCTGGTTCCTTTTGATTTTTACGGATTAGTCGCGGCTCTGGCGCCCAGGCCGTTTTTTTCAGTTTCCCCCTTGCGCGATTCCAATTTTGAGGTCAACGGAGTTCGGAAAGCTGTTGCTGAAGCACGAAAGGTCTATGAGCTGCTGGGAGCGAGAGAAAACCTGCGGGTTGAATACCCTGATTCTGAACATGATTTTGTTCCTGCCATGCGGGAGGAAGCCTACCGGTTCCTGGCAAAGTGGCTGGATTTTTCGCTTCAGGAAAAGTAGCTGATGTGAAACTAAAGCGCCTTCTCGCGCGGGTTCACCCGTCAATGTTTATGGAAGCGACGGGTACCTCACGGTTCAGCAGTTTTATTTTGCACTTTGCAATGACCTACGGCGTGCTCGATATAATTTTTAAGTAGACAGGCTAGGCCATCTGATTGATAATCTGGAGCCATGTGTGAAACTGACAAAAAAGTAATTATCGATAAACTGAAAAATTTCATCAGCCGGAAGTGCCTGAAAAAGCCGGAATTTGAATTGGCGGACGATGAATCACTTTTAACCAGCGGACTGTTAAGTTCAATTCACCTGGTCGAGCTGGCCGTATTCGTGGAACGGGAACTTGGGGTTTACATACCTGATACTGAGTTCAATGTTGCAAACATAGATACACTTGATGCGATGGCAACACTGGTTCTCAAGTACAGGGAATGATCCTTGTTGAAGTTGCGGGAACGAGCAGGAATGAAGGATTTTTTCAAGACCTTGAGGGGCCCTGGTTCAGGCAGGTTTCGCCCCTGGTCAACCGCCCTTATAACCATTGCCGCCTCAATTTTCCTGATGATGGGAAGTGAGGTTTTTATCCTGGCACTGCGCCATCTCGGCTTCTGCCCTCTTGAGGTTTACGGGACCGGAAATAAATTCCTGGAGCAGAGGCTTAATTACATTGAAGAATTCCATGAAAAGAATGGCCCTGTCAGGTACATATTCGTCGGGAATTCCAAGGTGGGACAGGGAGTGGACACTGAGCTGGTGAGCAGCGCCTACCAGGAAGAAACCGGGACCCCTCTTTCCTGCGTCAATTTTGGATTCGGCGGTAACACCAGTGAATTGCTTCCCCTGGTTTTCAGGATTCTCAAGGAGGACTACAAACCGGATTGTTTTTTCCTGGAACTGTTTGGCCCCTACCAGACGCGCACCTTTCCTCATGAAGAGTCGAAATGGCTCCAGTATCGGGACGGGCATTTCAATATCAGCGGTTGGATGATAGATAACTTCCATTTCATGAGGGTTTTCCTGAGGTTCAGGCTCTGGATGGAGAAGCCCGGGGAAGATTACCTGCTGAAGTCCATAATCAGGGATCAGGGCCGGGTAAGGGATGTCGGACTTTCCGAGGAGAGGAAACAGGAATTACTGGAGAAAGAGCTCGTAGCAAGGGAAGAGGTCCAGCCGACCCGGGAAGATCCGGAGGAAAAATCAGAGCTTCTCCTGGCAGAAGAGCAATTCTTCCCCCAGGTTATTGACCAGGTCGGAGCGGAAAAACTGGTTTTTTTTGAACTGCCGGTTAGTTTCAGGATCACCAGGAGCATGGACAATTACAACTACCGCCTGGAACGCTCTGAGAAAATGTCCGCGGATTACGGGATTCAACTTGTCCGTATGCCGGACCCTAGAGAACTGCCGCTTGAAAGCTGGATGAAGGATGGAGTCCACATGGAGAGGGAAGGAATAAAAGCTTTCAGTTTTTGGCTGGGAAAGGTTCTGGCCGAAATGGAACAGTCCTCACCCGGAACTAACTGTACCAGGGAAGTGAAATGACCTTTGTTTCGTTGAAGTTTTTGTATTTTATGACAGCTGTGCTGGCCGCCCGGTACCTGTTACCGGGGAGATTCAGCCGGGTTTCGCTGCTTTTGGCCTCCCTGCTTTTCTGCTTCTGGTGGTCCCCCTTGTGCCTCTACAGCATCGTGGTTTCGGTTCTCTTCAATTTTCTGCTGGGCAGGTTGATTTCAAGGAAAACCCGGCAGCAAACGGGGATTCCGGTTTTCGTGGGGATTTGTTTTAACGTGGCCGCGCTCTTTTTTTTCAGGGGTTATGATTTTTTTGCCCCTGAACTTGGCACGCTGTTAAACACGATTGGCATTTTTTCGGGAGGAAACTTCCCGAAAATACTGGCTCCGGTCGGCCTGTCCTTTTACTCCATGCAAGCCATATCGTGGCTGGTTGACATGAGGCGTAAACAGGTTCCTGCTGATGTAACATTGCAGGAGTTTGCTTTGTATATGGTCTATTTTCCGAAACTGATTGCCGGCCCGATCGAAAGGTCCGGCCCTTTTATCAGGCAGCTCAGGGAGATCCCCGGTTCTGTCAGCAGGGAGAAGCTGGAATCGGCTGGAGGCTTGATCCTGCTAGGCCTGTTCAGGAAGGTTGTACTCGCCGACACCATTCGTGGCGCCATCCCGGCAGGGATTTTTTCTGAACCGCAGAGATACACTCCTCCTGAACTTATTTTCTGGATACTGATGATGGGCCCCTGCATTTTTAATGATTTTGCCGGTTACACGGATATGGCACGCGGTTTCAGCAGGCTGCTTGGTTTGGAGCTTTCCGTGAACTTCAGGTCTCCCAATTTTAACAAAGGCCTTTCAGATTTCTGGACCAGGTGGCACATAACGCTTTCCAGCTGGCTGAGAGATTATGTCTATTTCCCCATCAGTCGCCGGCTCCTGAGGAAAAGCACCCGTGCTGCCCTGAAAGCTTATATTTTTGTGCCGGCGATCGTGACCATGGCAGTCAGCGGCATGTGGCACGGATTCGGGTTGCATTTCCTGGTATGGGGACTGCTTCTGGGATTAGTGGCGGTGCTGGAGCAAACCGTATCAGCCGCCTGGCCGCGAACGCCTTTCGGACAAAACGCCTGGGTGATGAACCTTAGAAATTACACGTTTTTCGGCCTGATGTTTTCCACACTGGTTTTTTTCCTGATGGATTTTTCGACTGCGGCTGTTTACATCAGGCAGCTGTTTGACTGGTCTGAAATCACCAGCCCGAATACCAGGCTTCTCTGGCTGGCAGCATCCAGTCTCTGGATTGAATGGCGCCAGTTCAGCACCGGAAATGAACTGTTTTTCATGCAGGGATCAATATGGAAAAAAACATTACTATTGAGCCTTGCCCTGGTCCTGGTCCTGCTGTTCAGCCTGGGGGGGATGAGCCGTCCCTTTGTTTACCAGGTGTTTTAGTACTGAATCAAAGGGGGATAAGTGATAGAAAGCTACCTTGATTATGAGGATATCTTTGATGTCCTTTGTGATAATGCCGATAACCACCCTGACCGTGACGCCCTGGTTTTTTTGGATGATGCCAACAGGGAAAGCCGCGTATCCTATGCCAGACTGGTTGAGATATCACTTCAATACGGAGAGGTTTTCAAACGTTCCGGCCTGGTCAGCGGCGATATCATTATGCTGCTTCAGCCCCATTCCCTGGAAATCATTTATTCCTTTTTCGGGGCCCTTTCCTGCGGTGTGGTTCCTTCAATCTATCCCTATCCAGCTCTTAACACTGACAAGGGAAAATCATGCGGAGTGATCAAAAAGGCACTTCGTGATATCAGGGCCCGGGCTGTGGTGACCACTTCTGATCTGTATGGGGAATTCACTGACTCCGGATGCGCGGGATTTTGGATTGAAAATGGCTATCCGGTCCCCGGCTGCCTGGAATCCATCGCTCTGGATCCCGTTTGCCTTGATCCTCGGATAGCATGTCTTCAATTGACCAGCGGGACGACGGGAAGCAGCAAAGGGGTGCTGCTCTCGCACCGGAATATCCTCTACTTCCTGGAATCCACACTGAAAAAGCAACCCTGGCCGTTCACTTTCTGGATGACCTGGATTCCCCTCTACCATACCGGCGCCCTGATGGGAGCCCTGCTTTTGTCCCTGATGTCGGGAATGACGCTGGGCCTGATGTCCCCGTCACGATGGGTAATCAGGCCGTTATCCTTTTTCCAGGCCATAACCCGCTTTCGGGCGGATAGAGTCACCATGCCTAATTCAGGATTTGTTCATGCCCTGAAATACGTGGATGACAAGGATCTGGAGAAGCTGGACCTCTCCTGTCTGAAGAGAATAACCAGCGCCGGAGAGCCGGCCGGGGCGGCTGTCCTGGAAAGGTTTTTCGATAAATTCGAAAAAGTCGGACTGAACCGAAAGGGATTTTCAAATGCCTATGGTCAGGCTGAAGTTACCGCGCTAACCAGCCGGAGTTTTTATAACCAGGGTTTTCCCGTTGACAGGATTGACGCGGATTTGTTTTATAACACGGGTGTGGCCAGAAAAGTTGGAGTTGGTTCTCAGGATCCGACTCTTGCGATTGTCAGCTGCGGCAAACCTGTCTGGGGCATGGAGGCCAGGATTGTCGACAATGACGGCAAAGAACTTCCGGAGAGGGTGTCCGGTGAGCTGCTGGTCAGGGGAGAGGCCGTATTTGAAGGCTATCACCTGGATCCGGTCCTGACCGCCGAGACAAAAAAAGACGGCTGGCTGCATACCGGGGATGTGGCTTACATGGCCGAAGGAGAGATTTACATCTGTGACCGGAAAAAGGATCTGATCATCACCGGAGGCAAGAATGTTCGGCCGGGGGATATAGAAGGCATTGTGTATTCGGAACTAAGTGAGTGCGCTTTATGTACCGCCTTTGGAGTTTTTGATGAAGTTATCGGAACCGAGAGGGTAGTGCTGGTCTGCGAATGGACCCGGGATTTGACTGCCCGGGAAAAAGGTGAAATTGAGAAGAAAATCAGGAAACTTGTTTATTCCGGCCTCTCCATTTCCCTGAATGATTTCCAGATAGTTGAACCGGGATGGATCGCGCGGACTACTACCAGGAAGATCTCCCGCAAGGCTACCGGAGAGAAGTTCCGCCAGGAGTTTTGAACAGGGAGGTTCTTTTTTTTCATTATTGGTTTCTCCCGGATGGTAAGATAGCTGTAAGTTTTGTATTGATAACATTAACCATAGAATATAAGCCTGGATCTCAGGAGAGGAATGTTTTAATGAAAAAGACCAGACGCCAGTTTATAAAAACATCAGCCCTGGGCGCGACTGCCGCCTATTTGAGCACAACCACCGGCCTGCGGGCCCAGGAAGGAGAGAAGAGCCGTGTTATCAGGATCCACGACAGCCGAATGCTGGATAGCAGCAGGATTATCAATGTGGATGCCGTCAAGCCTGTAATCAGTGATGTCCTGACGGAGCTGACCGGCACAGGCTCGGCAAAAGATGCCTGGATGAAGATTTTTCCGAATCTCCAGTCCAGCGACATAATAGGATTCAAGATCAACTGCATCAACCAGCACCTCTCCAGCCATCCCGAGGTGGTTCTGCCTCTGGCTGACAGCCTTATCTCCTCTATGGATATGAATCCAAACAATGTCATTATCTGGGACCGTACATCAAGGGAAGTTGCCCGGGCCGGGTATACCCTGAATACGGGAGGAGAAGGTATCCGAATCATGGGAACCAAGGAAGATGTTGGTTACGACGAAGAGCGCCTGATAACCGTGAATAAAGGCGAAACGGTGATGCCCAGCAAGATTCTCTCCCAGATGTGTACCTACCTGGTGAATGTCCCGGTCTTAAAGGATCATGAAAGATCCGGGATTACGGTCAGCATGAAAAATCACTTTGGGTCCATTGACAATCCCCGGAGCTGTCACGGCGGCGGCTGTGATCCTTATATTGCCAATATAAATAACGATCCCCTGGTAAAGGAGAAAACAAAGCTGATTTTCTGTGATGCCATCCAGGGAATTTATGACGGAGGTCCCGGCGGAACTCCACAGTTTGTTCAGAATGAACTGATGGCGGCTTTTGATACTGTCGCCCTGGATTATGTCTGCCTGAATATAATCGAGAAAAAACGCAAAGAGAACGGTTTGCCCTACATTGTCTCGATGGCCAAGTTTATCCAGACCGGTGCTGACCTCGGACTTGGCACCAACGATATCAACAGGATTGATATGAGGAACGTGAGCCGGGGTTAGAACCCATTTTGTTTGTCAAGAAGGCCGGAGGGAGTTATTACAACTCCCTCCGGCCTTCTTGCATTTTTCCTCCGCCGTTCGATATCCGCACTTTAGCGTTCTCCCGCTCGGCAATTTCAGCTCGAAGTTTCTTTTTGGGCCTGATTCTGATGCCGACGCCGATGAAGCTGGGAAAGAGAGCTGTAGTCGGAAACTGCCAGTTTCCGCTCCGCCAGGAGGCTGCAGTGTTGCTGCGAAAGCTGCAGCACTCTCTTTCGGAAGGATGCTGCCCTGTTCCATTGAGCCCCCTCTTTACTTGACATTTTTATCATGAGAATGCCTGAGTTTCCGGATCAAAATATTTTGTAAGCATGAATGTGCCTCTCGCGCGGCACCGGAAGCTGGCAGCTTCCGACTAGGGTCTGAGCGGCTTCACAGGCGTTACGGCTTAAGCACGAATTTTTCTTCCAACTGCTGTTCGATCCTGGAAGGGTAATTGGGAAGTAAGGCCATAAAAGAATATTCTCCCGGTTCGAGTTCCGCGGTTTCGAGCATCAGCACGTACCTGATAATCCGTGAGCCCTCATCCGGCAGGGGATTTCCGTATATGTTAATGCCTGAAACCGGCTGGTCGTCTTTTAAAAGGCCCGCCTGCACCCCTTCGGCAGCCCAGGCGAAGTCTTCAGGTGTGGCATTGTACACGTGGAACAGAACGTAGATGGCATCACCTTTCCGGAATTCATGATCAGCCTGGGGGTAATAAACAGTACCTCCTGCTGAGAGGACCTGATTAACCAGGTTATCCCGGCCTTCCGGGACGGCCTCAGCCGCGTACCTGGTCATTACCAGGGAACTGGGAACAGATTCCGCATTCAGGTCCCTGACTACCACGGATGATGTATAAATCCCGTGAACGCCGGTTTTTTTATCCCTTACAATCCCTTTCAGGTGGTAGTATCCGGGAGCCAGGGGAAGCATGGTCTGGTAGGTCAGGCGGGGCTGTTGTGCGTTGGAAAAATCCTCCCTGGTCAAGGCCCGCTTCAACTCGTTATGCTGATAGAGGGGCATTTGCATGGAGTAATGGTTAGTGATCTGCAGCAGGAGTTCCGCCTCAATTTCTGATTTGTTTTTATTCCTGTCAAAACTAAAATCTTCGGCAGGCACCGCGATGCTGAGATAGAGCAGCGGTTTTCCTTCAGGATCGGCAAAAACTTCGGGCTCCCCCGAAATCCGCAGATCCCTGGATATGGAGGTCTGCAAGGTCTCCTTCAGGGAAAGGAGCCTTTCATTGGAAGACTGCCGGTTTATGGGTTTTGTTTCATAATAACCCCTTACTGCAGATACTTTAAATCCTTTGCTGTTTTTCAGGGAGACGTCAATATCCCTGAAGTGCCCCTGGCTGGACAGGTCTCCAGGGTAATAGGAGAGGACATAATATGAGTGCGAATCCTCCACCACCCTGGTTAATATTGATCCCAGGTCATTGCTGCTTAAAACCACCTGGCCTCCGGTTTCTTCCGCCAGGTGAATAAGGCCTTCTTCTTCGTCTTTGCGGCGGTTGTTTTCCCCCATCGGATCGGGGCGGTTCTTGTCTCCGCGGGAGCGGGCCCAGACCAGGGTTGTCCTGGAGTCTTTGACCGGCGTGGCCACATCCAGACCCCTGGCATCCACGGTATAAAAACTGACCCTGTTCCTGGTTGCCGCTGCCAGGAGGCGGTTCATCAGGGGATTGTTGCCCCGGTCCATCCTTAATCCGCTCCGGAACAGGACAATTGATTTTTTGCCGGGCAGAAGAGCCATCTTCTCAACCAGGTCCATATACCTGAACATGGCCAGCTGCCCGTAAAACATGATTTGACGGGCCACGGTTTCCACAGAAATCATGGGCGCGTTCATCAGGTTCCCATCTGACATGGGTTCGTGGGCCAGGTCGTCTTCAATGGTATTGAATGTGCTGTCAACGGCAATGACCTGGGCGATTCTCCGCATGTCTTCCAGCTGCTGCAGCTGCATGATTTCCGGGCTGATCCCGGTACCTTTTCCGTAGGGTTTATCCTCCAGCCGGTCCAGGGTATCAAGCAGCAGGTCCTTGTTGTCAGTGTAGGGCAACCCTCCCAGGGAAATGTAAAAACCCGGCTGGAATTCCGTGATGATGAAGTCGCGGATAGCTTCAGCAGTCCTGCGGAACTCAAATGGATCGGAAACCTCGGGCAACAGGTAGATCCAGGAAGGTTCCATGGGGGTGCTGTTAACCGGGGGTACCTTCTCCCGATCCGGGGAGCCAGTCTCAACGTTCACTTTGGATTGTTTTCCTGGAGCGGACTCGGCCTTCTGCTGCTCCAGCACAACTTCGGCGGGTTTCTCTACATAGCTGAGGAAGGAAATTTTCTGCTCAGTGCCATTCTCCTTGAGCTGGAAATCATCAGCCTCCAGGCCGGGAACCGGTTTGCCGTCCCTGGTAACCCTGACTTCAACCTGGATCAGGCGCACCTCTACCTTGAAGCGATTTATTTCTAATGAATCCTGGGCAAAACAAGCGGCAAACGAAAGGAGGAACAGTGGCATTATCAACAAGGCTTTTATAATAAATGTTTTTAAGACAACCCACATACTTGTTACTTTACGAAATTTTTTATTGTTTGTATTGCTTCATTGCTGAGGGTTATCAGATTTTTGATATATAACCAGTACTGTCCGGTTAAAAGTAGAATAATTTCAACTGTTTAGAGGGCTCCCCTTTTCAGAATCCAGGAATTTTTTGACTAAATAGCTGAAGAATAATAGTTTTTTAAACAAGGCCACACTCAAAACTTGCGACTTTTCTGCCAATGATTGATCAACACCTTTATTCTTTGTTAGCTCAAACAGTATCAAACAACGTTTGCCGAAAATTTTGTATTGGAAATTTCTGCCGCCCTTGCCAGGGCTAAATTCTTGTCGCAAGGCTGTTTGCCCCGGATTCGCTCCGCTCAACCGGGGCTATTGGCTATCGTCCCTCCGGGACTACTATATTCAGCAATAGAAAGACCATGGTTAGTTGGGTAGATTGATTTGAAATCGAAAAATTTGGATTTGCCACTTAACTCATTTTATTGTTAAGGTTTACTGGGCGACTAGTAAGCGTTAACCGGACAGTACTGATATATCACCCGAAATGTACGAAACAGGTAACTGGTTTTTATGTTTGTTTAAAATAGCAAAGTATTCGTGCCGGGCCGTAGATTCGCATATCCTACGGATTTATAAAAAACTGCTCATCCAGCTGCTTTTCGACCCTGGAAGGGTAGTTGGGCAGCATAGCTAAAAAAGTGTATTCCCCGGGTTCCAGTTCCGAGGTTTCGAACATCAGTACATACCTGATGAGGCCGGCTTCCCGGTCAGGAATAGGTTTGCCATATATCTTTAAACCTTTGACAGGCTGGTTTCCCTTAAGGAGTCCAACCTGGGCTCCCCTGGCGGCCCACTCGAAGTCTTCGGGTGTGGCATTGTAAACATGAAATACCGCGTAAACGCTATCACCTTTGCGAAACTCATGATCAGCCTGGGGGTAGTAGACATAACCTCCCGCCGCAAGGATCCGGCTGACCTGGTTGTCTTTGGCTTCCGGATTATATTGGGCGGCATATTTTGTCAGAATAAGTGAACTGGGAACTGACTCGGCCTTTAAATCCCTGACTGCCACATAAGATGAATATACTCCATGGATTCCGGTTTTTTTATCCCTGACAATCCCTTTCAACTGGTAGTATCCGGGAGCCAGGGATAACATGGTCTGGTAGTTTAAGGAAGGCTTTTCCCTGTTTGCGAAATCCTTTCTGGTCAGGGTACGTTTCAACTCACTATCAGTGTAGAGGGGCATTTGCAGGGAGTAGTTATTGACAACCTGCAGCAGCAGTTCGGCTTCGATGACTGATTTTTTACTATTTTTATCCACCCCGAAGTCTTCAGCCGGAACAGCGACACTGAGGCAGAGCAGGGGGTTGCCTTCGGGGTCGGCAATTACTTCAGGTTCAGCGGATATTCGTAATGCTTCGGAGAGAGATGTCTGCATGGTTTCTTTAAGGGAGAGCAGCCTTTCATTTGAAGACTGCCTGTCTACCGGTTTCCTTTCATAGTAGCCCTTGACAGATGAAACCTTGCAGTCGTTTTTAGACCTCAGGGAAATATCAAGTTTTCTAAATTTGCCCTGGCTTGAAATATTTTCCGGATAGTAGGAGAGCAGATAATATGAATAAGAATCATCTACTACCCGAGTAAGGATACCCCCCATGTCATTACTGTTTAATACTACTTGTCCTCCGGTGTTTTCAGCCAGGTGGATAAGGCCTTCTTCCGATTCCTGGTGCCGGCGACTGTCATACATCGGATCGGCCCTATATCTATATCCACGTGCTGCCAGAGCCATGGTTCCTGATGGCTGATCGTGGCTCGAATCAGTCAGGCCCCTGGCATCCGCGGTGTAGAAGCTGACCCGGTTTCTGGCCGCGGCAGCCAGGAGCCTGTCCATCAGCGGTATATTTTCCCGGTCCATCCTCAAGCCGCTGCGGAAGAGGACGATTGATTTCCTGCCGGGCAGCAGAGCCATTCTTTCCACCAGGTCCATATACCTGAATATTGCGAGTTGTCCGTAGAACACGATCTGCCTGGCAACGTATGCAGGAGTTTCTATGGGGTCTTTTGGGATATACCAGGGCATAAGAGTATCGTCTATGGGTTCGATTCTTTTGTCTTTGTTTTCAAAATGAACCATCCTGCGAAGGTCTTCCAGGCACTGCTGCTGCATCAGTTCCGGGCTGATCCCGCTTCCTGGCCCGTAAGGTTTGTTCTCCAACCGGCCCAGGGTATAAAGAAGCAGGTCCTTGTTATCAGTGTAGGGAAGCCCTCCCAGGGACACGTAGAAGCCGGGCTGGAATTCATTGATGATGAATTCTCTGATAGCCTCAGCGATTTTGCGGAATTCAAAGGGGTCCCCTACCTCGGGCAGCAGGTAGATCCAGGAAGGATCCATCGGGCTGTTTTTTACCGGGGAAAGAGGTTTCCGGGATGGAGATGAAGGATCAACATTCACTTCGGATTGTTTTCCTGAGGCGGGCCCGGGTTCTTGCTGCTCCAGAACAACTTTTGCCGGTTTCTCCACGTAGCTGAGGAAGGAAATCTTTTGCTCCCTGCCATTTTCCTTGAGCTGGAAATCTTCAGCCTCCAGGCCGGAAACAGGTTTCCCGTCCTCTGTGACCCTGACTTCAACCTGGATCAGGTTGACCTCAGTCTTGAAGTGATTGATTTCTGGAGAATCCTGGGCAAAACAAGCGGCAAACGAAAGAAGGAACAGTGGCATTATCAACAAGGCTTTTATAATAAATGTTTTTAAGGTAACCCGCATACTTGTTACTTTGCGAAATTTTTTATTGTTTGTATTGCTTCATTGCTGAGGATTACTGGATTCCTGATAAAACCCTAAAAACACCTGGCAGGGTAACCGGTTTTTATGTTTATTGAAGATAGAAAAGCATTCATGGGTCCGCAAATTCGCATATCCTACGGATTTATAAAAAACTGCTCATCCAGCTGCTTTTCGACCCTGGAAGGGTAGTTGGGCAGCATGGCTAAAAAAGTGTATTCCCCGGGTTCCAGTTCCGAGGTTTCGAACATCAGTACATACCTGATGAGGCCGGCTTCCCGGTCAGGAATAGGTTTGCCATATATCTTTAAACCTTTGACAGGCTGGTTTCCCTTAAGGAGTCCAACCTGGGCTCCCCTGGCAGCCCACTCGAAGTCTTCAGGTGTGGCATTGTAGACCTGGAATACCGCGTAAACGCTATCACCTTTGCGAAACTTATGATCAGCCTGGGGGTAGTAGACATAACCTCCCGCCGCAAGGATCCGGCTGACCTGGTTGTCTTTGGCTTCCGGATTATATTGGGCGGCATATTTTGTCAGAATAAGTGAACTGGGAACTGACTCGGCCTTTAAATCCCTGACTGTAAGGGAAGACAACCAGACTCCATGGATTCCGGTTTTTTTATCCCTGACAATCCCTTTCAACTGGTAGTATCCGGGAGCAAGGGATAACATGGTCTGGTAATTTAAGGAAGGCTTTTCCCTGTTTGCGAAATCCTTTCTGGTCAGGGTACGTTTCAACTCACTGTCAGTGTAGAGGGGCATTTGCAGGGAGTAGTTATTAACAACCTGCAGCAGCAGTTCGGCTTCGATGACTGATTTTTTACTATTTTTATCCACTCCGAAGTCTTCAGCCGGAACAGCGACACTGAGGCAGAGCAGGGGGTTGCCTTCGGGGTCGGCAATTACTTCAGGTTCCGCAGATATTCGTAATGCTTTGGAGAGAGATGTCTGCATGGTTTCTTTAAGGGAGAGCAGCCTTTCATTTGAAGACTGCCTGTCTACCGGTTTCCTTTCATAGTAGCCCTTGACAGATGAAACCTTGCAGACGTTTTTAGACCTCAGGGAAATATCAAGTTTTCTAAATTTGCCCTGGCTGGAAATATTTTCCGGATAGTAGGAGAGCAGATAATATGAATAAGAATCCTCCACAACCCTGGCCAGGATATCTCCCATGTCATTACTGTTTAATACTACCTGTCCTCCGGTGTTTTCAGCCAGGTGGATAAGGCCTTCTTCCGATTCCTGGTGCCGGCGACTGTCATACATCGGATCGGCCTTATATTTATATCCACGTGCTGCCAGAGCCATGGTTCCTGATGGCTGATCGTGGCTCGAATCAGTCAGGCCCCTGGCATCCGCGGTGTAGAAGCTGACTCGGTTTCTGGCCGCGGCAGCCAGGAGCCTGTCCATCAGCGGTATATTTTCCCGGTCCATCCTCAAGCCGCTGCGGAAAAGGACGATCGATTTTTTGCCGGGCAAAAGAGCCATTCTTTCCACCAGGTCCATATACCTGAATATTGCGAGTTGTCCGTAGAACACGATCTGCCTGGCAACGTATTTAACATTTCCATTTCTGGTCAGATCATCATCTATGGAATTGAATAACCCGCGGCTGGTTTCCAGTTGAACCATCCTGCGAAGGTCTTCAAGCCATTGGAGATGCAATATTTCCGGGCTGATCCCACTTCCTTGTCCGTAAGGTTTGTTCTCCAACCGGTCCAGGGTATAAAGAAGCAGATCCTTGTTATCAGTATAGGGAAGCCCTCCCAGGGACACGTAGAAGCCGGGCTGGAATTCCTGGTTTATAAATTTCCGAATAGCTTCGGCGGTCCTGCGGAATTCAAGAGGATCACTCACCTCGGGCAGCAGGTAAACCCAGGAAGGCTCCTGCCGGATTTCTTGCTGGGTCGAAAACAGCTTGCCTTCCTGTTCCTTTGCCAGAACAACTTTTGCCGGTTTCTCCACGTAGCTGAGGAAGGAAATCTTTTGCTCCCTGCCATTTTCCTTGAGCTGGAAATCTTCAGCCTCCAGACCGGAAACAGGTTTCCCGTCCTCTGTGACCCTGACTTCAACCTGTACCAGGTTGACCTCAGCCTTGAAGTGATTTATTTGCGAAGACTCCTGCGAAAAACAAAATGCTCCTGAAATTATAACAAGAGAAAAAATCAACACAGCTTTTGCCAGGCCCCTCTTGATTTTCACATCCAAAATGGTTACTCCAGATTTTTCAGGATTGATTTCTATGGTTCATCCGGTAGTTTTCAGCTCAATTATGGATTTTCTCTAAACTTCTATTTCAATTTGACTCCGGTTCCGGGCAGATTGTTCAGGTAAATGTATCCGTCACGAACCGGATGGCCATCAAAGGGATCATTGGTCAGGAGCAGGTTGCAGTCCAGGTCAACGAAATCAACCAGGGGGGCTATCTGGCAGGCTGCCCCTATTCCGCATGATGACTGCACCATTGAGCCCAGCATGATTAACAGGCCTTTTTTACGGGCCTCGGATATGATCTTTCTGGCCGGGGAGAGTCCTCCGCATTTTGCCATCTTGACATTAATTCCATGAAATCTCTGTTCTATCCCCTCCAGGTCCGGCAGACCCGAAAATGATTCATCAGCGATGAGGGGAAGGGGGCTTTTGCCTTTCAGCCAGGCGAGATCCTCGTGCCTGTCAGCCGGCAGCGGCTGCTCAACCAGCTCAACTCCTCCCTGCGCATCCAGCCACTGGATCATCTCCAGGGCCTGCTCCCGGTTTTTCCAGCCTTCATTGGCATCCACCCAGAGGGGAGTGCTGGTTACTGCCCTGATGGCCAGGATGTTTTCCCGGTCACGGGGAGAACCAAGTTTCACCTTTAGTACCTTGAATTCAGATGCTTCCAGGGCTCTTTCCGCGCTGTTTTCCGGGCTGTCTATACTGATGGTCATGCTGACACGGAGCGGTTTGCCTGTCGGAATATTCCATATTTCATGCAGCGGCCGGCCCAGTCTTTTTCCATACCAGTCATGCGTGGCCATATCTATGGCAGCCTGGGCTGAGAATACGTGTCCGGTCAGTCGAGCCGCTTCTTCCAGAAAGGTTTCAGGATCGGAAGGGTCAACGGTGAATGAATGCTTTTTGAGCCCTTCAAAAACCTGGGTGACCATGGAGACCTCTTCCCCATGCCTGGGATTTGGGGCAGCCTCGCCCCAACCGGTAAGGCCTTGATGAGTCAGGGAAAGTCTTATGGTTTCCCTGAAATTGCTGCTGCGGCGGGAGATGGTAAAGGCGCGTTTAAGGTTTAATTTCTGAATGGCATAGTTGAACTCCATCCGGAGATTTTACTCCAATGAAGATAAAAATGGCTGGAAAAAAATGCCTGCCGGTCAACACTGAAAAAGGGGGCAGTGGCAATTCACGGTTTAGCAGGAGGGGAATCGGCAGAGGCTACTTATCAAAACCGGTGATATGCCGGACCGGTTCTCCGTTCTGATCAGTGAATCCGAGCCTGTATCCCTTGATGAAAGGAGAATTTTTTTTATAACTGACTGAGAAGGTTCCAGATTCTCCGGCACCCAGGATTTCCGGTTCAACCGGAATAACCAGGCTGTCCAGGAGTTCATCATATAATCCGACGACGCTGATGATGGCACTGACCCCTCCCATGTCCTCAGCTGTCTGGTTCCAGACCTCGCCTTCCAGGGTAAATCCCTCGTAGATGCGGTCCCAGGAGATCGCGGTAACCCGGAGCGGCGTCAACTGCCAGCTTCTGGTGTTCACCAGGTTTTTAAGTCCCGGGAGTGGGCTGAACAGGTAAACAGCCAGGACCAGCAGGCAGAGGAGCAGGGAGAAGGAGGCGGCACGAAAAGAGATCTTGCTCTGGTCATAGGCAGGATTGAGTTTCTCCACCTGGGCTGAATTTCTGGTTTTTACAGCGTGCCTGACCAGTCTAGCCCTGGAGATAAGCAGGAACAGGAAGAGGGTGCCCAGGAAAACCCAGAGAGAAAATTGCAGCGCTCTGTCCAGTATTTCCACCAGTTCCAGATTCATGGCCTTTCCGGGCTGGCTACCCTTTCGTGCAAGTCTGAGGGGAGCAGAAATCTTTTCTTGGGGCGCCGTTCTTTAGTATATTCCATTTCCCAATCATCTCCCCAGAGGATTTTCCCGAAACTGTTGAGCAGGAATTCTTCCCGGTGTCCATTGGATTTAATGTTAACCCACTTTTCCTCGCCCAGGAAATTCCGGTGGAGAGCCCTGATATTGGCGTCCACGGTAATAAATGTAATTTTTTCGGATACCAGCCTTATCTCAATTTCGTACTGGTATTCCACTTTTTCATAGGAGCCGTCGGAAGTCTCAGTGTCCAGCCCTATTTTCTCCAGGTGGCTCTGGGTGAGTAATCCGGAGGCAAATTCCTTGTACCTGGTTTTGATATAACCCTGTCCCCTGTTCTCAGAACTTATCTTGATGTCGTTGGTTTGCAGGAGTTCCTGCATTGTTGACCAGGCTGTTTCAAAAGGTATCTCCATCTGTTGCGGAGGTACCGGACCTCCTTTGGCAGATAAAGGAAGGAAAGGAATGAGACAGATCGGAATAACCAGGAACAGTTTTGATATTTTCATAACGCTTATTTATATTTTAACTCAAAACCGGCGGGGAGCAACAGGAAGATATTGGGAAAGAGAAGGAAATTATCCGGGCGGTATCAGTCCGATAATCGAAGTCTGAGATTGATTCCCGGGGAAAGGACGGATTTTCCGAACAACAAAAGAGAAACATTGAATTCGCCAAACCGTCGTTCCCCTAATATAATATTCCTCAACCATGAACAGGATAATGGCGCTTGACGCTGGCAAGAGAAGAATAGGGATAGCACTTTCTGATCCGCTCAAACTGACGGCTTCACCAGTATCGGTTTATACCCGGAGATCACTTCAGGAAGATGTCAAGTACCTGCTGGAATTAGCCGTTGCAAACAATGTGGATGAAATAATCATAGGATATCCCCTTTATCTTACTGGAGAGGAAAGCCTGGTGATCAGGGAAATTCAGCCATTGTATGAATATCTGAAAGACCTTTTTGAATATGATGTGGTGTGGTGTGAGGAACGATTGTCATCAAAAGAGGCGGAAAGAATATTGGTTGACAGGGGATATAACCAGAAGGAGTTAAAGAAAAACAGGGACGCATTTGCCGCCGCCTTGATCCTGACCTGGTATCTTGAAGAGAAGCATTATGGCAGGAAAGAATAAAAAAAGCAGGTACTGGAATAAAGTTGCCGGAATCATTTTTTTGATGCTGCTTATCCTGGTATCAGCCACACTCCTTTCGGGTTACAACTGGTTCAACCGGCAGCTTGACCAGGTGTCTTCGGTCTCAAGTGATGAATTATTCATCGTTCCTGCCGGGGCCTCTATCCAGCAAGTGGCGGAGCTTCTGGAAGCTCGGGGTTTTATTGCGTCAGCGCTTCTGTTCAGAATGCATATGAAGTTTGAGTACCAGGATGCATCAATCAAGGCTGGGGAATTCAGGTTCATGCCGCCTGTCACTATCAGAACCACAGCCGCTCAATTGGTCGAAGGCAGGGTTTATTATCATCGGGTAACGGTGCCGGAGGGACTTGACTGGCAGGAGACAGCTTCAGTTCTGGGAGGGCAGGGTTTCGGAAATGCCGAGGAATACCTGGCCCTGATAGGAATTCCGAACCTGGTCAGGGACCTTGACCCTGAAGCGGAGAATCTGGAAGGGTATCTGTTTCCCGAGACCTATTTTGTAACACGCGGCACTACTCCTGCCGAAATCATAGGTTTGATGGTGGACCGTTTTCGAAAAAACTGGACGGAAGAATTCAACAGGCAGGCGGTTTCCATGGGGATGAGTATCCGGGAGGTACTGACCCTGGCCTCACTGATCGAAAAGGAAAGTTCTTCCCGGGAAGAGCGGAGGCTGGTCTCATCGGTTTTTCATAACCGGCTGCGGAAAGGTATGAAACTGGCCTGTGATCCCACAGTCATATACGCAGTAAAGCTGGTCAAGCCATGGGACGGAGTTATCAACCGCAGTGACCTGCAGCTTGATTCGCCATATAACACCTACCTTAATCCGGGCCTTCCTCCCGGTCCTATCGCCAATCCGGGTCTGGATTCCATTAGGGCAGCCCTGTTCCCTGAACAAACCGAGTTTCTCTTTTTTGTTTCAAAAAATGACGGAAGGCATATTTTTTCAGAAAAATACAGTGACCATGCCAAGGCGGTCAGGAAATATCAGAGATAGGTTTTAAGCGCGCGCCCGTTCCCGACTTGTTACCGGCTTAGCTAATATCCGGGATAATCCGCTATTTTGTTGCTAATTGGCAGGTGAAATAAGGTATCATGAGAGTCTGATTTTGATCTGTAAATGTTCTTTCGGAGAATAATGTGTTTAAGAAGATAAAATTGGTCATAGTTTTTTTATCAATATTGTTTGTGAGTTACGGCCTGGCCGCCGGACTTCTCAAGATGGCTTCGGCAAACAGTAATGTTTATACCGGACTCTCGGTTTTTGCGAGTGTCCTGGACCGGATACAGGATGATTATGTAGAAGTTCCGGATATGGAAAAAGTACTCAAGGGAGCGATCCAGGGGATGATGGAGGCGGTTGACCCCTATTCCAGCTTTGTTGACGGCAGGACTTATGAAGAGCTGATGGCGGTTAACCGGGATGCCGGTATCGGTGTGGATCTGGCCAAGAGATATGGATATATATACGTTATTTCCGCTGAGAATGGCAGCCCTGCCAAGGAAAGCGGCCTTCGTAGCGGGGACCTGATTGAGACTATCGATGGCGAATCTGCCGCGATGATGAGCCTTTGGGAGGCTGAACAGAGAATGTTGGGACCTGAAGGCAGTTCCCTGGAAATCAGGGTCATCAGAACCCGGAGGCAGGAACCCCTGGTCTTAACAATCCAGCGAGCCATTTCAGTCAAAAACGAATTAACAGTCCGGGTGTTGGATGGAGACCTCGGGTTAGTGACAGTTCCTGATTTCAGACCGGACTCGGCTGAGAAAATGGCGGCAGGAATAAAGAAACTTTTATCCAGTGACATAAAAGGCATGATCATGGATCTGCGTGGTTCGTTTTCTGGAAACCTCGATGAGGCGGTTAAGGCGGCAGACCTGTTTATGGATGAAGGGCAGAAAATTGTCACGATCCGGGTAGAAGACCAGGAGGTGGAGACCATCACGGCAACCGAGGGTGTCCTTTTTTCGGACATACCCCTGGTATTGCTGGTGGATGCCGGTACCAGCGGCAGTGCCGAGGTTTTTGTTGCCGCACTTCTGGATAACGATCTGGCTGAAGTGGTGGGAGTGAAGACTGAGGGCAAGGGATCAATCCAGAAAAAAATAACACTGGAAAGCAATGGGTTCCTTTACCTTTCGCGCGAACTGCTGATCAGGCCATCGGGGAATCCGATACTGAACCGGAACTTCAGGGAATCGGGGATCGAACCGAACCAGGCTGCCCCGGGAAGGGATTTCATATCTGACTATTATCTGGAGAACACACCTGATGATGAAGATGTCCAGTTGGGAGTTGACTTCTTCAGGAACCTGGATAATGCCATAAATGAGGAGCAGCTGAGAATGGCACGGGAAATAGTCAGGGATCTTGTAAATAATTCCGGGGAAGCAAAAAAACTTAAAAAGGCCGCTTGATGCCTTGTTAAACACCTGTCATGGGGATAGGATAAAAAGATAATCAATTGCTTGATTAAAAATTTTGCAATTTTGGAATTTCGTTTTAGAATAATGGAGTCTGAAAGGCTGTCCAGTCCCTTTCGATGTAGGGGGGGGGGCAAAATAAACAATATATGACCTTGAAAGAGGCTGTTAAGAGGAGGAAAGATGAACAAGAGTCAATTAGCTGACGCAATTGTAAAAGATGCTGGCATTACCAAGGCTCAGGCTATGAGCGCTGTGGATTCAGTAGTTGCGAACATAACCAAGTCTTTGAAAAAGAAAGAAAAGGTTGTTCTGGTTGGATTTGGTACTTTTTCAGCTTCAAAAAGAGCGGCAAGAGAAGGCAGAAATCCTCTTACAGGCGCACCTTTGAAAATACCTGCCAAGCAGGTAGCAAAATTTGTTCCTGGAAAAGCCCTTAAGGACGCTATTAACTAAGTTCAGTCAGCGGCGGATTTTCCCGGCTGGAAAGTTAAAATTGAATCCCGGCAATAGCATCTGGGAGAGGTGCATTTGCCGGGTATTCTGTGTTATTCTAGGCCATCATTGCAGAGTAGGTGCGTAGCTCAGTGGTAGAGCACTTCCTTGACGTGGAAGGGGTCAGCGGTTCAATCCCGCTCGCACCTACCATTTTTTTTCAATCAACCAAATTTTGAGTAGTAATGGGAAAAGAAAATCTAGAAATTATCAGTAGGGACGGCACTCTGTCAGAAGTGCCCAGGTCAGATGCCGCGCTGGATATGTTGAGGCATTCAACCGCCCACCTTATGGCTCTGGCAGTAATAGAACTGTATCCGGATGTAGAACTGGGTATTGGCCCGGCTACGAGTGAAGGATTCTATTACGACTTCAAAACATCCCACAGCTTTACTGAGGAAGATCTTGTTTTAATTGAAAAAAAAATGAAGAAGCTGGCATCCGCAAATATCAGGTTCGAGCCTAGTATTGTCAGCAAAGAGGAAGCGGTGGAGCTTTTCAGCAAGCGGAATGAAAAGCTGAAGCTGGAGTTGATCAAGGATCGTGAGGATGAGACTCTTTCCTGTTACCAACTGGGTAACCTGGTGGACTTCTGCCTGGGACCTCATGTGGCATCAACCAGGGAACTGGGAGTTTATAAGCTTCTTTCAGTAGCCGGAGCATACTGGAAAGGTGACGACACCAGGGACCAGATGCAGCGGATATATGGCACTGCCTTTTTTAGCAGGGATGATCTCCAGGAATACCTGAAGCGTCAGGAAGAAGCAAAAAAACGGGATCACCGTAAACTCGGAAGGGCGCTTAACCTTTTCAGTATTGATGAAAATGTAGCTCCAGGGCTTATTTTCTGGCATCCGGACGGAGCCACCCTGCGTAACCTGGTGGAGAATTTCCTGAGAGAAGAGCTGGAGAAGAGCGGATACCAGTTTGTCGTTACGCCTCATATCGCCAAAAGTGATCTCTGGAAGACCTCAGGGCATTACAGTTATTTCAGGGAGAACATGTATACCCTTCCCATGGAGGAAGAGGAGTATGTCCTCAAGCCCATGAACTGCCCGGGTCATATCCTGATCTACAAATCAGACATCCGCAGTTACCGGGATCTTCCCATCAGGTATGCGGAATTCGGGACAGTCTACAGGTATGAAAAATCAGGAACCCTGCATGGAATGCTGAGGGTGCGTGGTTTTACCCAGGACGATGCCCATATCTTCTGCACACCGGACCAGGTAGCTGACGAAGTTGTAAACACCCTGGACCTGGCCGAACATATTTTAAACAGTTTTGGTTTTAAAGATTTTTCAGTTACTCTTTCGGTATGGGACCCTGATAGTCCCAAAGCTTATGCCGGAGAGCCTGAAGACTGGGCCATGGCTGAGAATGTGCTGATTGATGTTCTGGAAAAGAAAGGATGGGACTACAAAAGAGAAGCTGGCGAAGCTGCTTTTTACGGCCCGAAAATAGACATCCACCTGATTGACGCCCTGGGCAGATCATGGCAGCTGAGTACCTTCCAGTTTGATTTCAACTTGCCGGGACGATTCGGAGTTAACTATATAGGCTCTGATTCAAAACCCCATAATGTAGTAATGATCCATAGAGCCCTGCTGGGATCAATGGAACGATTCGTAGGAATCCTTACTGAGCATTATGCCGGAGCTTTTCCGCTGTGGCTGTCCCCGCTCCAGGCTATGATTCTTCCTATTTCAGACAAACATCATGATTATGCAGTTGAAATCGAAAAGAAGATTTCAGCAGCTGGAATCCGCTGCAAAAGCGATCTGCGCAACGAAAAGATCGGATACAAGATCAGGGAAGCACAGGTAAAAAAGGTTCCTTTCATGCTGATTCTGGGTGATAAGGAGGAAGAGGCTGGAAATATCTCTGTTAGGAGCAGGACTGGAGGAGATCTGGGATCGGCCTCCGTTGAAGAATTCATTGTTCAGGTCATGGAATTGGTGAGCAGTAAGGAAGTTAATTCTTAATTTTTCTTTATGTATCCACTATTAGAGAATTTTCGGGTAACATATAAACATTAATAAGAGGAGGGAACGAAATCATAAAGGCTAGAGTTAATTTTCAGATTAGGGCAAAGGAGATCCGGGTTATTGACGAGGATGGGACTCAACTTGGTATTCTGAACCCAGATGATGCCAGGAATATGGCAAATGCCAAGGGACTTGACCTGGTAGAAGTGTCTCCAACCGCCCGCCCGCCTGTCTGCCGGATTATGGATTACGGCAAATTCAGGTACGAACAGAGCAAAAAGGCGCAGGAAGCCAAGAAAAAACAGAAAGTCGTTCAGGTAAAAGAGGTTAAATTCAGGCCGAAGATTGACGAACATGACTTCAATTTTAAGAAGAACCATGCCATCAGGTTTTTAAATGATGATGACAAGGTTAAGGCAACTATCATGTTCAGGGGAAGGGAAGTAACCCACCCGGAACTGGGAAAACAGATACTGGAACGGCTTCGTGATGAACTGGTTGAACTGGCAGAAGTTGAGAGACCTCCCAAGCTGGAAGGTTATAATATGGTTATGATCCTGCAGCCGAAAAAAAACTGAGCTCTGGGAATTTTAAGTCCAGATCACTCGAGAATCCTGAGATTGTTGAGTGAATATTCAACTTGAGAAGTGATTCTGGTACAATTGCGTCTACTTCTCAGCAAGGTCATAAATAAATTACTTGAATCAATATAGAATTACTCCTTTGGGAGCAGGTTAATATGAAATTAAAAACCAAGAGAGCCGCTGCAAAGCGTTTTAAACTAACTGGATCCGGCAAAATCAAGAGGCGTCATGCCTACGCCAGCCACATTTTGACTAAGAAAACCCGAAAAAGAAAACGGAATTTAGCCAAATGGGCAGTCGTATCTGCAGGCGATGTAAAAAGAATAAAACGGATGTTAAATCTTTAGAAAGTTATCGGGTATAGAGAGCTATGGCTAGAGTAAAAAGGGGCAGTAAACGTGCCCAGAGACGCAAGAAGATATTAGGTCAGGCAAAAGGCTACTGGGGGACCAAGAGTAAGCTTCATCGTGCCGCAAAAGAGCAGGTGATGCGTTCCCAGGCTTATGCCTACAGAGACAGAAGGCAGCGGAAACGTGATTTTCGCCGGCTCTGGATTATCAGGATTAACGCAGCTGCCAGGCAGTTTGACCTGACATATGGTGAAATGATTTCAGGCCTTAAGCTGGCCGGTATTGAGATTAACCGTAAGTTATTGGCTGACATTGCTGCGCAGGATATGAACGCTTTCGGGCAGCTGGCTGAAGCAGCCAGGAAAGCCCGGTAAGAAAAGTGTCGCTCGAATTTTCCCATCCACTTTGGGATTCATTCCTGGAGGACCTGGAAGCAGCTCAGGATATTTCGTCCCTCACGGAGGTGCGCGATAAATACCTGAGCCGCACCAAGGGTTTGCTGTCTCTGGAGATGAGGCAACTGGGAAAACTTCCTCCTGAACAGAGACCTGGAGAAGGGCAGAAACTGAACCAGCTGAAAAACGCTGTTTCAGACGCCTTGGACCAGGCTTCTGAAATTCGAAAAAAGGCTGAGTCTGATTCCCGGCTGAGCCGGGAACACCTGGACGTCACCCTTCCCGGATATGAAACCAGGCTGGGTGCGGTTCACCCGATCAGGCGAATCTGGGAAGAGATGGAGCCGATTTTTGTTGGAATGGGTTTCCAGGTGGTGGAAGGGCCCGAAGTTGAAAGCGATTTCTATAATTTCGAGGCGTTGAACATACCTGAGAGCCATCCAGCCAGGAATGATCAGGACACCTTTTATATCACTCCTCATACCCTTCTCAGGACCCATACTTCTCCAGCCCAGGTAAGGACAATGGAGAAACAGAAACCTCCTATCAGGATAGTGGTTCCCGGAAGAGTTTATCGCCGGGATGCCGTGGATGCCACTCACAGCCCCATGTTCCACCAGGTCGAAGGACTGCTGGTTGACCGGAATATCACCATGGCGGACCTGAAGGGTTCCCTGGAGTGCTTTTTCAGGGAGCTGTTCTCTGCTGACACCGGGGTGAGGCTGCGGCCCAGTTATTTTCCCTTCGTGGAACCTGGTGCCGAAGTGGATATCAGTTGCCCCTTCTGTTCCGGAAGCGGGTGCAGAGTTTGTAAAAAAAGCGGTTGGATTGAAATCCTTGGTGCCGGAATGGTTCATCCAAGGGTTTTAACCATGGGTGGTATTGATCCAGAGCAGTACACTGGTTATGCCTGGGGCATGGGCATCGACCGTATTGCAATGCTTAAATACCAGATAGATGACATGCGGCTCTTGTTCGAAAACGATATTCGTTTTCTCCGCCAGTTCTAGGTTTTCTCCGTACTGGTGCGGTTCGAACATAAGAGCTGCCTTCCCGGCGGTACCAAATCATGAGAATCAGTTACAATTGGCTCCAGGATTTTGTTGACATAGACATCCTGGGTATTGACCCAGAAGAACTGGGGAAGACCCTTACTACTGTCGGACTCGCGGTTGAATTAATCGAGGAGTGTGACGGGGACATAATTTATGACCTGGATGTAACCTCCAACAGGTCAGACTGCCTGAACCACCTGGGAGTAGCCCGGGAAATAGCCGCCTACCACCGACTCAATCTGCGTAAACCGGATTCGACATCTCCACCCTTCGACAAGTCTGATGAAAAGCAGTTTCCCGCGAAGGTTGAAATCATTGACCCCGACCTTTGTCCCCGCTACACCGCCCGGGTGATCACCGGCGTGAAGATAGGAGAATCTCCTGACTGGATGAAAGCCAGGCTGGAAGCCATCGGGCAGAGGCCGATAAATATTCTGGTGGACATTACAAATTATGTGCTGTTTGAGGTAGGCCATCCCCTGCACGCTTTCGATTATGAAAAACTCGGAGGCCGTCAAATAGTAGTCCGGAGAGCCAGGGACGGAGAGAAAATAGTAACCCTGGACGGGATTGAACGTGTACTGGATTCATCCATGCTGGCCATTTGTGACCAGTCTGCCCCGGTTGCGGTGGCAGGCATAATGGGTGGCCTGGAAAGTGAAATTGATGAAGGTTCTGCTACCATTCTACTGGAAAGTGCTTACTTCGAACCCATATCAATCAGGAAAACCGCCAGGAAACTGGGCATGTCTACTGAAGCTTCTTTTCGCTTTGAAAGAGGCGCAGATCCTGAAATCGCTGACAAGGCGCTTGACCTGGCTTCCCGCCTGATCACTGAACTCTGCGGCGGCAGGTGTGTCAGCCCGGTAATAGACGCGAATCCTGTCATTTTCAGCAGGAGAGAACTGGTCCTGCGGAAGGACCGGATTAAACGCCTCTTGGGAATTGAGGTTGCTGACTTACAGGTTGAGGAGATTTTGAAATACCTGGAATTTTGCCCGGTGAGGAATCCTGATGGATCCCTGAGTGTCCGGGTGCCGGGATGCAGGACGGATATAGAGTTTGAAGCCGACCTTGTTGAAGAAGTGGCAAGGCACCACGGGTACGAGAACATACCTGGAACTTATCCCCCGCCCACTCTTCCCGGAAGAGTCGGTAAATTTGCCGGACATGAAAAAAGGGCGGTCAGTTACCTGGTTGATGCCGGTTTTTTTGAAGCTGTGAATTATTCCCTGACAACCCCGGCCGAAGAAGCCGTTTATTTCGGATCCGAACCGAAGATGACAGCCCTGGCCAACCCCCTTACTGAAGAGGCGACTCACCTGCGTACGACTTTGATACCTGGCCTGGTGGGAAGCCTTCGCCGCAACCTGAACCTGGGAAACAGGGATATCCGTCTTTTTGAGATAGGGAATGTTTTTCCGACCACTGATTCCATCCGGGAAAGATCCAGCCTGGCTGTCGCGGCCTGCGGTTCGTATTCCAGGCATTTTCTTGACAGCCGGGAAAACCTCTTTACTTTTTACCACCTGAAAGGGATTCTGGAAGGGCTGATGGAAAAGTTCTCTGTTCAGCTTTCATTCACCCGGATCAGCGATTTGCCGCTCCTTCATCCCGGTGCCGGTGCCCGGATAGAGTTGGGTGACGGAACCAGGCTTGGATTCGCCGGACAGATGCACCCTTCACTGCGGGAAAAATTGAAAATCCAGGATGAAGTCTTTCTGGCTGAACTGGATATGAGCATTCTTACCGGGAAATCCCTTCCCGGTCCTCGATACCAGAGTTACAGCAGATATCCATCTATTGAAAGAGATTTATCCTTTCTTCTTGACAGGTCGGTGGAGTTCGCTAGAATAAAGAATGAGATAAAAGACTTGGGACTGCACGGTCTGCAGGATCTTTGCCTGATTGACCTGTATCAGGGTTCTAATATCGTCGCTGATAAGGTTAGTCTGACAGTGAGACTCATTTTTTCGGATTCTGCGAGAACATTGGTTCAGGAAGAAGTGGATACCGCATGTGAACTGGCGAGGAGTTTACTGAAAAGTAAATTTTCCGCTGAAATGCGTTAAAGCTTTTCCCCAACGACCTGCCATCCAGTATGACTCGGCAGGATGCGTTTTTCTGGTGTTCTGATCCTGGTTGATGCGAGGGTGTACCTTGCGGGCTCAGGCCTGGTATTTTGGAGGGGTCGAGGGGTGTTGAAAGATAAATTAACCCGCATCGAGGAGACGATCAAGCTGGCATCCCGACAGATGCGCGAAATGCGGGAGGAGAATTCTAATCTGAAGTTGACAATTGGAAGCTTACAGAAAGAATTGGAGGAGTTAAGAATGGGGAAAGCTGCCGAAATTATCCATTCTCCTGGTGACTGGCAGCGTGAAAAACGTGAGATCCGGAAACGGATTGAGTTGATAAAAGAACGGGTCTCGGTACTTGAAGAGAAACCGTTGGGAAAATCGAATTAAATAGGCAGGGAAGGGGACTGGAGCCGATATGGAGCGGTCTACTTCGGTTGAAATTTTTAATCAGGTTTATGCCATCAAGGGCGATAACGCTGAAAAGATAAAGGCTCTGGCAGAAATCGTAGATAAAAAAATGAATGAAGTTTCGCAGTTCTCAAGAATTGCGGATACAAATAAGGTTGCGATACTTGCGGCACTGAGTTTAGCCGATGAATATCTTGAGTGCTGCAAAGATCTGTCATTGCTCCAGGATCGCCTACACAGTCACTGTGAGTTTGTGAAAGAACATTTGGATGATTTGATTATGTCTAAATAAACAAAATCCCAGTTATTGGTATGCGGTTCCATACCCAGCCTTAATCCTGCTGCTTCGATTGTTCTCGAAAACCGGGACCTTCTAATAATATGGAAGGTATTCTGAATAATGGAGAACATTATAGGTCCGACAATTGTATTGGCGGCCGCAATTCTGGTCTGGTATCTACTCAGGACTTTTGCCATAAAACGCCTGTTAAAGGAGGCCGAAGGTAAATCTGAAAAATTGCTTTCTTCAGCCAGAAAAGATTCTGAGAGCCTGAAAAAAGAAAAACTTCTGGAGGCAAGAGATGAAATATATAAATGGAAAGTTGAGGCTGAAAACGCCGTCCAGCTTCAAAGAAAGAAAATTGATGAATTTGAAAGAGGATTGATGGAAAAGGCGCACAGGTTGAAACGTGACGCCAAGAGAACCGAGAGAAGACGCAGGGACGTTGAAGAAAAAATGGAGTTTCTGCAGGTCAGGGAGAAAGAAATTGAGAGCAGGCAGCTGGAGATAGATACCCTCCAGCAGGAGCAGATGCAGCAGCTGGAGAAGGTTGCTGAAATGACAGTTGAAGAAGCCCGGAACGCCTTGATGGTCAATGTCGAGAATGAGGCTATGCATGACGCGGCCCACCTTGCCAAGCGGATTGAGGAAACTGCCAGGGAAAAAGCTGAAATAGAAGCCCGGAAGATCATAAGCCTTGCCATCCAGAGATGCGCTGCGGAGCATGTTATTGAGTCCACTGTTTCTGTGGTTGACTTGCCTTCAGACGAAATGAAGGGACGGATCATAGGAAGAGAGGGGCGTAATATAAAGGCCCTGGAACAGGCGACGGGAATTGACCTGATTGTTGATGATACCCCGGAGGCGGTAATTCTTTCTGGATTTGATCCCCTGAGAAGGGAAATTGCTCGAGTCTCAATAGAGAGGCTGATAAGAGACGGCAGAATTCATCCCGCCCGAATTGAAGAAGTAGTAGAAAAGGTTGAAAAGGAATTTGATAAGCAGCTCAAGGAAGAAGGCGAACATGCCGCTTTTGAGCTGGGCATCCATAATTTCCATGACGATGTCCTGAGGCTGCTCGGGAAATTGAAATACCGTACAAGTTACGGGCAGAATATTCTTAACCACAGCAGGGACGTGGCTTTCCTGGCCTACCTTATGGCCCAGGAAATTGGAGCTGATCCGGAAATCTGCAAGAGAGCCGGTCTGCTCCATGATATCGGAAAGGCCGTAGACAGGGAGATGGAGGGGACCCACCTTCAGCTTGGACTGGAAATTGCCAGAAAATACGGAGAGAATGAAGATGTGCTTCATGCCATTGAAGCCCATCATTTTGACGTTGAATTCCGTACACCTGAAGCGGTTCTGGTCCAGGCCGCTGACGCGATATCTGCCGCAAGGCCCGGCGCCCGCCGGGAGGTTTTGGAAAGCTATGTGAAAAGGCTGGAGAAGCTGGAAAAGCTGGCAGTCTCATTCAATGGCGTGACCAAGGCCTTTGCCCTGCAGGCCGGAAGAGAAATCAGGGTGATAGTAGAAGCAGCCAAGGTAGACGATGATCAAGCCTACTGGTTAAGCAAAAATGTAGCCAAGAAAATTGAAAAAGAACTGGATTACCCCGGACAGATAAAAGTCACCCTCATCCGGGAAATGAGAGTTGTTGAATACGCCAAGTAGAAAGTAACCGAATGAGAGTGCTTTTTGTAGGAGATATTGTCGGTCGAGCCGGAAGGAAAGTCCTGAAAGAGAACCTGGGTTCGGTATGCCACAAACATGATGTCGATTTCACCATTCTGAATGTTGAAAATTCCGCCGGAGGTTTCGGCATCACCAGGAAAATAGCTGAGGAGTTCATGAACCTCCAGGTGGATGTCATGACTTCCGGAAACCATATATGGGACAATCAGGAAGCATTTGCCTACCTGGAAAACCAGCCTCTTCTGTTGAGGCCGGCTAATTATCCACCGGGGCTCCCTGGAAAAGGATTATGCCTTACCACCTCCCAGACCGGAATTACCGTGGCTGTGCTTAACCTGCAGGGAAGGGTATTCATGCAACCCCTGGATTGTCCTTTTCGTGCCGCTGAAGTTTTGATTGATTCCCTGAAAGATAAATCAGATATTATTATCGTGGATTTCCATGCTGAGGCCACATCAGAAAAAATGGCGATGGGATGGTTCCTGGACGGAAAAGTGTCGGCTGTGCTGGGAACCCACACCCATGTCCCTACCGCTGACTGCAGGATCCTCCCCTCGGGTACCGGATATGTGACGGACGTCGGGATGACCGGCGCCTATGATTCGATCATCGGCATGCAGGTTGAAACCGCTCTTCCCCGTTTTTTAACCGGAATTCCCAAATCAAGATTCGAACCGGCTTCCGGTAATCCACGCTTCTGTTCCGTACTTGTGGACATAAACAGCCAAACTGGAAAGTGTAATTCGATCGAGAGGATTGACCTGTAGAAAAGCCGGGATGTGGGGTATGGCGTAGATTATCCGGAAATCTTGTCGATTGCTACCCGGAGTTCATTGATAGAATATGGTTTGGCCAGAAACACCGTATCCCTGGGCAGGGTATCTATTTTTTCACTGGAGTACCCGGAAGAGAGAATCGCTTTGAGTCCAGGAGATATGGCCCTGAGCTGGCGGATAGTCTCAATGCCGTCTATTCCCGGCATCGTGATGTCAGAAAGAACCCACTGGATCTGGGCGGATTTTTCCCTGTAGATATTAACCGCCGCCTCCCCGCAATCAGCCAACAGGACATTGTATCCAAGCTGCTCGAGAAAACTCTCAGTTAATATCCTGATAAGTTCTTCATCATCAACGACCAGAACTGTTTTCGTTTCGAGGTTCCTGTTTTCCACTTTTAAATTTCTTTCAGGATTGGAATCCCTACTCTTCGCTGCATCTTCTTGCATATGAATCAGTGTCACGTTACCTGTGGTTTAGGGAAAGACACAATCCTCTCTTAATAATTACATGGTTACCATATACAGAATATGTAAATGGCAAAATACGGTATGCCGTATTTTAATAAGCATTTTTGGTTCCAATGTTCTGAATAGACAGTATTTTTGCTGATTGCCTTAAAGCGTTTGAGTTTCTCTTTTGCTTTTCCATGGGTTCTGATAACTGGAAACCATGAAACATAATCTTAGTTTCCTGAAATTCTATCTTTTTTTTCCAATTATTTAAACAATTCAATTGCAAACGATTGCAAGAACGCAGTTTTTTTATGTAAAAAAGCAATACAACACCCTGGTTCCATGCCGAATTTTCTAGAGACAAGATCAATCGGCTGAGGAGAATACCAGCGGTTTCTTAAAAAAGGTTTTAATGCTGCCGTATCGGGAAGGACACAGGTTTATAAGGAGCCTGCCCGAATGGGTTATTGTTTTCCGTATATATGTAAATGATTTCATAGTACTGCCGCCTGATTGCTTTTATTCCCGTCCTGTATGCAGTTCCGGGGTGGGGGTTAATTTAATTTTCACTTGGCTGGAATTCGTTGTAATATTGGTATTGTCCTAATAAATTCAATACAAAACCGGAAAGGCTTTATAAATGAAAATTGAGGTAGCACTGATCAGTGTTTCAGACAAGACCGGGCTGGTAGAACTGGCAGGGAGTCTTGCTGGGCTGGGCATTAAAATACTTTCTACCGGAGGTTCCGGACGGGCTTTGAAGGATGCCGGTATTCCATATACCCCGGTTTCGGAACATACGGGATTTCCAGAGATTCTGGATGGACGTGTCAAAACATTGCATCCCCGGATTCACGCTGGAATCCTGGCACGCCACGGGGAACAGGCCCACCTGGATGTTCTCAGGGAAAAGGATATCCCTCCTATCGGGCTGGTGGTGGTGAACCTGTATCCTTTTGTCCAGACAATTAGTAAAGAAGGTGTTACCAAAGCTGAAGCTGTCGAAAAGATAGACATAGGAGGTCCAACCCTTATCAGGGCGGCGGCCAAGAACCACGAATCAGTTACTGTTGTAGTGGATCCGGCTGATTACAGCAGTATTGTGGAGGAACTGAACAATTCCGGTGGGGAAACTTCACTTGAAACCAGGGCTGATCTGGCCCTGAAAGCCTTCACCCATACAGCTGCCTATGACGCCGCGATCTCAGGATACCTTTCTTCCCTGGGCGGCAGTGATGAGGCATTGCCCAAATCAATGGACATAAACCTGGTCCAGCAGGCGTCACTGCGTTACGGGGAAAATCCGCAGCAGAAGGCCGGGCTTTACCGGCTTCGTTTCGCGGAGCCGGGCGGAGTCGTGGCCGCTGAACAATTGCACGGTAAACATCTCTCTTTTAACAATTACCTGGATCTTGATGCGTCAAGTAAACTGGTTCGTGAATTTGATGAAACTGCCTGCGCTATCATTAAACATACCAATCCCTGCGGGTCCGCTACCGGTGATACGGTAAAGGAAGCTTATCTCAAAGCCCTTTCATGCGATCCTGTTTCAGCATTTGGTTCCATAATCGCCTTTAACCGGCCCGTTTCAGTTGAAGCTGCCGAAGTCATCTCGGAACTGTTTGTGGAGGCTGTGGTCGCACCTGGTTATGAAAATGGCGCTGTGGAGATCCTGAGCCGGAAAAAGAATATAAGGATCATGAAAATGGATCCATCAGTCAAACCCGCGGGCATTACTGCCAACCTTGATATCCGGACCGTTTCCGGCGGATTGCTGGTGCAGGAAGCCGATAACTGGCTGTTTGGCGAGGATCAATGGAAAGTGGCAACCAAAAGAGAGCCAACCGAGTCAGAAATGAAAGACTTGATTTTCGGTTGGAAAATTTGTAAGCACGTCAAATCAAATGCCATAGTATTCGCCAAGGACTGTACCGGGATTGGAATCGGTGCGGGCCAGATGAGCCGGGTGGAGTCTGTCAAGCTGGCCGGTGTAAAAAGCAGGTCTGACCTGGAGGGAGCAGTCATGGCCAGTGACGCCTACTTCCCCTTCCGCGATGGGATGGATGAGGCCGCGGATTTAGGTATCCGGGCGGTTATCCAGCCTGGAGGTTCAATCAGGGACGAGGAGGTTATCGCGGCCGCTGATGAAAGAGGGCTGGCTATGATATTTACCGGTATGCGCCATTTCAGGCATTAGAATCAGAGGGACTTTTCATCAGGTCCTCCCACGGGCCAGGATCAGGATAAAATGCTTTTAGTAATTGATGCCGGAAACAGTAATATAGTGCTTGGCGTATTCGAAGGTGAGAAACTGCTTCATTCCTGGAGAGTTTCAACCCATAGAAGTAACCGGACCGGTGATGAGTTCGCGGCACTGCTTCATCAACTGCTGGGACTGGAAGGAATTCCGGTTTCAGCCCTGGATGGAGCAGCTGTCTGCTCAGTGGTTCCGACGCTTAATGACGATATCAAAGCCATGTGCCTGCGGCATTTTACCCTGCAGCCGTTGTTTATTGATCCCAAGGACCAGTTTTTTATTCCGCTGAACTACTATCCTCCTGAAGATGTGGGGGCTGACAGGATTGTTAATGCTGTTGCCGCCCTGGAACTGTACCGCAGTCCTGCAATAGTGGTGGATTTCGGAACAGCTACCACCTTTGATGTTGTTTCAGCCAAAGGAGAGTATGAGGGAGGACTGATTTTCCCGGGAATAGGGATTTCTTCGGAAGCCCTGTTTTCAAGGACCGCAAAACTTCCAAGAGTTGAGTTCCATAAACCCCGGAAGATTGTGGGCCAGTCCACAGAAGAGAGTATACAGTCAGGACTCTATTTCGGGTATGTCAACCTCATAGAGGGTATCCTCAGGCAGCTTAAGGAGGAGGTTCCTGGGGCCATAGTCATTTCCACCGGAGGATTTGCCGGGATGATCGGCAGTGAAAATCCAGGATTGTTTGATTTTATTGAAGAAGACCTGACTGTAAAGGGCCTGAAGATTTGTTACGACCGGTTTAAGCAGAATGAACTGGGGCGGTAATGCCGATAGATTATTTCAGTTATTTTTCGGATGTTGAGGAATACTTCGTACAGAAAAGGGGGAAAAACCTGCTGGTTTCTCCCCTGGACTGGAATCTAATTGAAACCTGGAAAGAGCAGGGCATTCCCCTCCATATAGTGCTGAGAGGCATTGACCGCAGCTTTGAAAACCTCCAGAAACAGGGGAGGAAAAGCAATCCCACGACACTTTCTTACTGCCATGGAGCTGTCATGGAAGCATGGCAGGAATTCCAGGAGTCCAGGATTGGAAAGAGTGTTGAAAAGGAAGAGGCGCACGCCCTTGATGACCTGGAGAAAGTAAAAATTCTTAAGATGCTGGAAGGACTGTCAAGATCGCTGGGTGAAATTGAAGTGGCCTCTGACATCAGCCCTGTTGTATCGAGACTGGAACAGCTTTATTGTGAACTGGCAAGAGCTGAATCCTGGAATCCATCAGAACTTGAGCGTGAACTGGGGTCGGTTTCCGGCAACCTCGCGGATATCCTCAAGGAAGACCTGGATGCTGGAATCCTTGAGAATCTTGAAAAAGAGATTAAATCTTCCCTGAAACTGTATAAAAAAAGAATCTCTACTGAAATCTACCGGCAGCTGTTTGATAAGCAGTTCAAACAGAGGATTCTGGACCTGTTCGGGCTGCCTGAGTTTTCCCTGATGAGTTTATAGAGTCAGCGGAAATCAGTCCTTTCCATACCTCTGTTCTACCAGCCTGGCTGCCTCCGCCTGTCCTTGCTTGGCTGCCTTCCGGATCAAGGCCCATCCATCCCTGGTGTTGCCGATCTGGTTGTAGATAGAGCCTAGCTGGAAGAGATAGTCAGGATCATTTGACCTGGAAATGAGGATTTTCATCTCAGCTACAGCATCATCATATTTCCATTCATTCATGAGGCTGTATGCCAGGCTGCTCCTGGCCCAGTCTTCTCCCGGCGCCAGTTTCAGCCCCTGCCTTAAATGATTGACGGAGCTTCCATATTCACCATTCATCATCTCGTCATAACCCAGGTTCAGGAGATACTGGGGATTTGTTGGGTCCAGTTTGACCAGTTTTCTGAAAACGGCAATGGATTCGGTCCTGCGTCCCTTCTCTGAAAGGTTCCTGGCATAGTCGAATTCAACATCCTGTATGGCTGCCTCAATATTAGGGTTCCCTGGAGTGACTTTCAGCCCTTTCTGCAAAAATGAGCGGGCTTCGCTGAATTTCCCCTGGCCGCTCAGGCTTTGGCTGAGCGGGATCAAGACCATGGGATCAAATGGATTATCAACGATGATTTTCCTGAGTATGGTTTCGGCCCCAACCCAGTTTTTGCCCCGGATCATCATAATAGCCCTGATCAATTGACCGGTTTCGGTGATGGATGTATCGCCTGCTATTGCAAAAGCCTGGTCATACAACCCTTCATCCAGCAGCAGCCTGGCAGCCAGCCCACTGACCCGTAAATCATCCGGAAAAACCTGCAGATAATTCTTGTAAATTGCTGCTGCTTCAAATTTTTTACCTTCTTCGACATAAAGCCTTGCCAGCAGGCGAGCCCCTTTCAGGTATCCGGGTGAATCAGCCAGCATCAGTTCCAGGCCATGGATGGCTTCAGTTCTGTTTCCGGACAGAAGAGTTTGTTTTAGCGACCTGAACGGCGCCTCATTCCGGGACAACCCGTCATAAAGTTCCCTTGCTGATTGTGCCTGTTCCCGGTTCCCGAGGCATGAGAAGGCTGATGCCTGTAAATTGAGGGTTTCAGGTTTTCCTGGGTCAATACTGGCGGATGTTTCCAGGTAGGCGAGGGCGTCAGTGCAGGAGTTGCCTGCCAGTGAGTTCCGGGCCAGTTCTGACAGGATGGAGGGATCTGACGAGAACTCGGGATATAATGAACGAAATTCTGGTGGCGGCAGTGACTTTCCGGAAGTAATCAGGTCAAGGAGGGATTTGAATTTTCTGAATTCCTCCTGCTTTCCCTCGTTATCGGAGAGCTCGGTCAGGGATGACAGGAGGTCCAGAGCCTCTTTTCTTTCTTGGGGTTCACCTGAGCGGAAGAGATGGCGGGCCAGCCTGTAGCTTATGTTTTTGTTCTCCTGGTTAAAAGAAGCTACTTTCCTGTAGAGCTCAAACCCGGCCCTGGAATAGTCACTTTTCAAGTCAATAAGCATATCCGCGAATTCCAGCAGATTCCCGCAATCCTTCCGGGCCTGGTCAGGGGTGGGAGCCAGAAGGTGCAGTTCGCCAGGATCTGGATTATTTCCGATAAACTGGAAAAATGGATTATCAGGGTAATCGTTTCGGGCGAGGACCGACATAATCAGGGATTCATTGATTCTTTCATCCCTGAGGTATTTGAATATCTGGGTCCTGTACTCATCGGGGCTTTGGGAATGAACCGGAATTCCCAAACTGGCTGCTGCCAGCAAAAACAGAAAGCAGCGTACTATTTTTACCATATATTCATTTTAAAGGATTAAAACGATTACTCAAGAACAGTTTTGCCGCAATGTGACCTGATAAACTCCCACTTCACCGTTATCACTTCCGCTGCCTGTGCCGACCTTCCAGGGCTGCGAATTTCCTTTGGCCTGACATTTTCCCAGGGTTCGCTGCCGCTCACCCTGGTCTACTTGATGCCGTCCCTTCCAGAGTGATACAGAGGAGATTCGGTGGTTCAATCCAGATTCCGCAATCGTTTATTGACGGGGCTTTTTGGCCGGGGCCGGGATTAGCCTCCTGCCTCCAGAGATATTTCCCTGGAGTCGTCAGGCAGTACTCTGATGGTAATAAGCAGGAAGTCTTTAACTGGTATCCGCAGTTTCTCCGACCACTCAATAACCACGTTGGAGCCTTCACCCAGGATTTCATCAAGTCCGATGGAGTACTGTTCTTTGCTTTGATCCAGCCGGTAGAGATCTATGTGGTACAGGGTACCCGACGCAGTTTCATACTGGTTTACAAGGCTGAAGGTAGGGCTGTGCACCAGGGAAAGGTCCTGCAGGCCGAGGGCTGAACAGAAACCCCTGGTGAGTACGGTTTTCCCGGCTCCCAGGTCGCCCCGGAGCAATACAGTCATTGGGGTGGCCCATTGAGATGCTATTTTTTCTCCCGCCTGGAAGGTTTCTTCTTCAGATCTTGTTATGTAGGTTCTTTTGTTAGCCATGTTTTATCGGATATGCAATTCTGTTGAAAATTGAGATATAAGCGGGATCCAGGTTGATTCTATACCATATGTCCTGCGTCTGATCCAGCTAGTTGTTATATTGATTCTTCCAGGTATTCATAAGCTGCCGGAATAGAGTCGATAACATCTCCCGCTGTCAACGCTTCGAAACCAAGTTCGACGGCCGCGATATCTCCGGCAATGCCATGCAATCCTACCCCCAGGCAGACTGCATCAGTTACGCCCCGCGGGTCTGTAAGCAGCCCGGCGGCTGAATATTGCCCCATGACAGAAGTGAGTATGCCGGTCAGGACATCCCCCATGCCAGCTGTGGCCATTCCCGGGTTGCCGAATGGCGAAACGATTACTGAGCCGTCCGGTGCGGCGATGATGATCCTGAAATCCTTGAGTACCAGCCATACCTCGAACTCTTTGGCAAAAGATGAAGCCGTACCGATCGGGTCGTCCAGGATAACCTCGCGGTCCAGCCCGGACAGCCTGGCAAATTCACCGGGATGCGGGGTCAGGACCAGGGGAGGTTTGTCAACGTTCAGCAGTAAATCGGTATCCTGGGCAATGGCATTCAGGGCATCCGCATCAATGACAGCAGGAGTTTTAAGGCGGCGGATCAGTTCATATACGACCTCAGCCGTTTCAGGATGGGTGGTCAATCCGGGACCAATGCCAACTGAATCCCTGTTAACCCCGAGCAGGGCAATGGGATCAGCGGCTCCCAGGCTGAAGGACCCGGTGTCTGTTTCAGCAAAACCCTCTGTCATTATTTCAGGGATCTGGCAGGATACCCTGTCCTGGATGCCAAGAGGAAGGAAGGAAGTGACCAGGCCTGAACCGGTTCTCATGGCGGCCCTTGCCGCCAGCACGGCAGCGCCTGACTTTCCCCTGCTTCCGGCGATTAACGCTACGTGTCCATAACTTCCCTTGTAGCTGGAGGAGTCCCTGTCCAAGGTTAATCCGGCCAGCATTGCTTCAGACAGCAGCTGAGGGGCGCTCCTGGAGGCTTCCAGGGACAGGAGAAACTCTTCAGGGGTTCCGATTGGCACTATCGACAATTCACCGATACAGGAGACCTGACGGCTCAGAATATGGGCGATTTTAGGGGCGCTGAAGGTTACCGTGGCATCAGCTTCAACAGCGAGAGGTGAGGCCGCAACCTGGTCTGAAAATATTCCTGAAGGGATATCAACCGAAAGAATGAAACAGTCGAATGTGTTGATATCTTCAACAACGGCGGCATAAAGCCCTTCCAACGGCTTATCAATGCCGGTTCCCAGAATGGCATCCACAATAATGTCATTCTCTTCAAGTTCCTCCACAAATTCCAGCCACTCATCTTCACAGGTGATTTCCAGCAGAGGGATATCCATGTTTTCCAGGATATTGAGGTTTACGGAAGCGTCTCCGGACACATCCGCAGCCTTAGCCAGTAAAATCACTTCCGGGAAACTGCCGCGCATGGCAAGCTGGCGTGCCAGGACCATTCCGTCTCCGCCATTATTGCCTTTTCCGCAGATAATGGTTATTTTTTGTTCGTCCAGGTCTTCGAATTCCCTTTCCAGGAAATTATAGAGCTGAATTCCGGCATTCTCCATCAGGATAATTCCGGGGATGCCGGTTTCCTCTATCGTGTCTCTGTCCAGGGCCCTCATCTGTGCTGATGTTAAAATGTTCATGACTGAAAACTCCAATATTTTTGAAACATTTTTATCTGGAACGTAGTCTATACTAGTGTAAAGATACTTGAAAATTCTGCATAAATATATAGCATGAACTGAGTTTGGTTTCCCGGTTTGAAGGAAGCTGACTCCTACATGATTTTACATAAAGATGTTGCTGACCGGTGTAGAATTGGATATCAAGGAAACGGGGTGTCAACAATGAGATATAAAAAGAAATCGTTAATATACCTGCTGGCTTTCAGCCTGTTTTTTTCCGGATATGCCCTGGGAGGCCGTAAACATGCTGATATCGAAGATATTGGCAACAGGGATATAAACGGGCTGGTGGCCCTGATTTTCCCTAATTTTGTATCCCTGGAAAAAGAAATCCAGATCGGTGCCCAGTATGCCCAGTATTTTGAACAGTCGGCGCGCCTGGTGGAAGATCCTGTTGTTACCGGATATATTGACCGGCTGGGACAGAAGATAGTAAAAAATTCTGATGCCAAAGTCCCGTTTGTAATTAAGGTCGTAGACACTGATGAAGTGAACGCCTTCGCGCTTCCCGGCGGATATTTTTATGTGAATAAGGGGCTGATAATCGAAGCAGAGACCGAATCAGAGCTGGCCGGTGTAATGGCCCATGAGATTTCTCACGTGACCGCCCGCCACGCAACTGAACGTATGACAAAAGCCCAGCTACTTCAGTTTGCCTCCCTTCCCGCGCTTTTTGTGGGAGGCGGATACTTCACCCAGATGGCCATCTACAACGGGCTCGGCCTCGGGATGTCGCTGGCTGTGCTGGGCATAACAAGAAAATCTGAAGAAGAGGCGGACCAGCTCGGAACCCAGTATCTTTGGAATTCAGGTTATGACCCGGACGGATATCTGACGTTTTTTCAAAAAATACAGGCAAAGGAAAAAGAGAAACCCGGAAAATTTGCCGGATTTTTCAGGACCCACCCGGCGGTTGAAGACAGGGTGGAAAGGGTTACGGAGGAAATCAGTTACCTGCCTGTCGGAGAAGAAACAATTGTAACCACCTCTGAATTCCAGAAGGTCAAGCAGAGGCTGATTGCCATTGATAACAAGCTGATGGCAGCTGTTTCAGGTGACGAGGGAGAAGGGACAAAAAGGCCTTCCCTGAAGCGCAAAACCAACACTGACCGTTCAGAAAGAGACGAGCCAGAGGCCAAGAGCAACAGACCTACACTCAAAAGGCCCTGATTGCCTGCTTCTTTCCAGGTGTTTTTTAAAAGCCCTTCACTCTGGGCGGTGTAGGGCTTTTGTGCCTGCCTCAACGCGTAATGTTACTGTCTGTTTACCCCGCGGCACTGATGTGAAATAATTCTCCTCAATTATGATCAGACTGGATAATTTGTATAGCGGCCTGTCCGCGAGCCTGGAAAGGCTTTCCCGGGACCAGGAAAGACTCAGGCGTTCGCGGATGATTGTGGACAGGGCCCTTGAAAAGGGTGAGACTCATTACGGTATTAACACTGGATTCGGTGTGCTGGCCCGGAAAAAATTCCCCCGGATCAGGTGGAAAAACTGCAGAGGAACTTGCTTTTAAGCCATGCCGTTGGTGTTGGGGACCCGATTCCCAGGGCAATTACCAGGCTGATGCTTGACATCAAGATTCATTCCCTGGGCCTGGGGTTTTCCGGGGTATCTTTGGCAACCTTTAACCGGCTCCTCGAGTTTTCCCGGAATAATCTTGTTCCCCAGGTCCCTTCCCGGGGCAGCGTGGGAGCTTCAGGCGACCTGGTTCCGCTGGCCCACATGTCCCTGCCCCTGATTGGAAAAGGTTTCTTCTGGAATGAAGATGGGACGGGCAGGGAGCCGGCTGACCGCGTTTTGGAGCGTCACGGGATTAAACCCCTGGTCCTGCAGGCCAAAGATGGACTTTCGCTGATTAATGGCACCCAGTTAATGTCCGGATACGGCGCCTGGGTACTGGAAAGATCATTGAGGCTGCTTCGCACAGCTGATATAGCGGGTGCCATGAGCCTTGAGGCCCTGCAGGGTTCAGTCAAACCATTTGATGCAAGGATTCAGGAAGTACGTTCTCATCCCGGCCAGCTGGAAACCGCGGCCAACATAAGGAGCCTTCTCGAGGGAAGCCAGATTATGTTTTCACATCGTGACTGCAGCAAGGTACAGGATCCTTACAGCCTTCGCTGCATACCACAGGTCCATGGGGCATCCAGGGACGCTTTGTTTTATTCCTGCTCGGTTGTGGAAAGGGAGATAAATTCCGCGACTGATAATCCACTGGTGTTCGAAAACGGAGACATAATCAGCGGGGGAAATTTCCATGGACAACCCCTGGCGCTTGCCCTTGATTTCGCGGCCATAGCCCTGGCTGAACTGGCCGGAATCTCAGAGCGAAGAACCTATTTGCTCCTGGATGGGACCAATGGCCTGCCTTCATTACTGATGAAGGACACCGGGATCAACTCCGGATTCATGATCCCCCAGTATACCGCCGCTGCCCTGGTATCTGAGAACAAGGTGCTCTGCCACCCTGCATCAGTTGACTCCATCCCTACCAGCCTCGGCCAGGAGGATCACCAGTCCATGGGCAGCGTAAGCGCCCTTAAACTGTACCAGGTATACAGCAACGTGAGAAATGTGCTGGCCATAGAGCTGCTTGCCGCTTCCCAGGCACTTGATTTCAGGAAGCCCCTGAAACCTGGGCGTGGTGTGGAAATCGCCCATGAATATGTCAGGTCTCTGGTTCCTCACCGGGATGTGGATGACTCCTTCATCGAGGATATGGAATCCATATTTAATCTGGTGGATTCCCGGGATTTTGTTGAAACTGTAAACAGGATCAATAGCTGAAGGTTTGGCTGCCAAAACCAAACTGTTGTTCCTCAACCAAGTCTGGAGAAATATGAAGTTAAAAGATAAAGTGGCTGTCATAACTGGTGGTACAAGCGGAATGGGAAAAGCAATTGCCAGGCTTTTCTGCAGCGAGGGAGCATCTGTGGTGATTTCAGGACGTAACCGGGAACGGGGAGAGGAAATTGCCGGGGAACTTAATGCTTCCGGAAGCAGGGCCGTTTTTGTGGGTGGAGACGTGGGCAAGCTGGAAACAAACCGTTTGATCATTGAGACAGCAAAAGAAAAGCTGGGAGGAGTTGATATCCTGGTCCCATGTGCCGGGATCCTGGGACTTGGGACCATAACCAGTATTACCCCGGAAGAATGGCAAGATGCCATGGACAGCAACCTTAACAGCGTTTACTACCTCTTGCATCTTGGAATCCCTGAATTGCAGAAACGCGGGAAGGGCACTATTGTCGCCATTGGTTCCATCGCGGCTTACCGGGGTTTTCCGGGGCATGCCGCCTATTGCGCTTCCAAGGGTGCCCTGGTGCCCCTGATAAGGCAGGTTGCCATGGACTACGCCCCCGAAATAAGGGCCAATATTCTTTGCCCTGGTCCGGTTGATACTCCTCTCCTGTGGTTTTCAGCCAGAGCTTTCCCTGATCCTTCCCAGGCGGTTTCAGATGTGGCTGAACGCACTCCAATGAAGAGGCTGGGAACACCTGAGGATATTGCCAGGGCCGCCTTGTTCCTGGCTTGTGATGACTCTGCCTGGATTGATGGAACCGCGCTCAATATCGACGGAGGAGTGATGGTTAACTGAGAGAAACAGTTGCAGCTTGCAAGTGTCGCGGGTTCCAGATAAAAACGGTGAAGATTCTATGACTTTTGAGGTTTGAGGACAATTTCCAGAGTGTTTTTCAATAAATCCTGAGTTCCCCATTTTGTCCGCCTGGTCTCCACTAAGTCCATTTGGTCCAATCCGTCCATTTCAAAGTTAAATGCGACTGCGGCAACGGATAAATAGCCCGATATCGATACCGATTCCGACGCCGGTTAAAACCCGAGACGACGAAGCGGATAACGGAAAAGTGAGAATTTCGAAGTTGGAACTGCGATTGGGAGATGAATTTCGGATTTAGGGTTTCGTGCCTGGGAGATTCCGCCGCAGGCGGAGTGTGGTGCCCGGTATAAGACTCGAACTTATGACTTCCTGCTTGTAAGGCAGGCGCTCTAACCAACTGAGCTAACCGGGCCTGATTAGCGAGGGGCTAATTATAGCAAAAAGAAAATTAGATTGTCGAGGGGCCGCGGCGGTCAAAAACCGAAGTTATGTTATTTATACCGGTCAGTTCTTTCAACTCCTTAACAATGCCGGTGATACCGTCCCTGGATGCCTGTTTCAGCGGTTTGGCGGGATAGTCAACTCCTTCATGGCTGCCCCGGGAATCAATGTACCAGTCATCAGGATAAGGACGGGTAGGAGTGTTTACCTGGATTTCATCAGGCCGTATCCTTTTGATGATATCAGCGTAGTCCGCTGTATTGATCTTGCAGTTTGGCAGGATCATTAACTGGACTCCGAGATAGTTTTTAAACTCAGAGCGGAATTTTTCTGATCCATCGACAATCCCGGAAAGAGTGACTCCCCGCACGGGACGGTTAACCATCCTCAGGGTCCTCTCATCGGCTCCGTCCAGCTTGATGTAAACCCGGTCGGCTTCAAGCAGGTCCTGCCTCACCTGGCTGTCTCCCAGCATGGTCCCATTGGTCAGGACCAGGACCGGTTTGCCCGAGAAATCCCTGATCCATTTGATCGCGTCTCCCAGGTTGAGAGCCAAAGTAGGTTCACCACTCCCTGAAAAGGTAATGATGTCAGCTTTTTCCCAGTCAGAATTCCGGAAATCAGTTTTCAGTTTTTCCAGGGTAATGAATTCGCGCCGGACATTGGTGCGTTCCTGTATGAATCCCAACTGGCAGTAACTGCAGTTGAAAGAACAGACCGAATTCACAAAGATGAGGTCGATGCCAAGCGACCATCCAACTCTCCAGCTTTTGACCGGGCCATAGACTGAACTGATGTTTTCCATATCAAAATAATGATAACATTTTGTACCTGAACCATCATCCAGGGCAGGGGAATAGCCGTTCTATTTTCCCCGGCACAGGAATTCCGCGCTCACGGAACTGGCCAGGAGCATGCCTTTTCGGGACAGGGAGAGGCAGGATCCTTCCCGGTCAAGAAAACCCTCGTTAATCAGGAAGGCAATCGAATCCCCGAATTCATCTTCTATCCGGAATCCATATTTTCTGGACAAAAGTTCGATATCCGCGCCTGAGGAAATTCTCAGCAGGAGCATGATTTCTTCCCCGGCTGCCGCGACACCTTCCAGTTTTTCCTTCTGGCTGCTGGGGATCCTCCCGGTAATCGCGCCTTTCAGGTATTGCTTCCAATCACCGGTATTGGTCCATCTTAACCCGTTGATGTAGGAGGCCGCGCTGAGCCCAAACCCGATGTATGGTTCATTCTTCCAGTAGGCAAGATTATGCCTGCATTCGTGATCAGGCAGGGCAAAATTAGATATCTCGTACTGTTCGTATCCGGCCCTTTCGGTTAATTCAATGGCCGCTTCATACATATCTGCTGCCAGGTCATCATCCCCCGGAGTAACCAGTCCCGCCTCCACCAGCCGGGAGAGCCTGGTATCTTTTTCAATGGTAAGGTTATACAGCGAAAGGTGTTCGGGAGCCATGAAAAATGCTTCCCTGAGATCTTCCAGCCAGTCTTCAAAACGTTGTCCGGGTATACCGTAGATCAGGTCGAGGTTGATATTTTCAATTCCGGCATCCCTGATCCAGTCATAGGAATTGAAAATATCACTCACTGAATGCAACCTTCCCAGGGCTTGCAGCTGGGCTTCAGAAAAACTCTGGGCCCCCAGGCTGACCCGGTCAAATTCCAGCTCAGCCAGCCTTTTGAAAAAAGCGGGGCTGACATTTCCGGGGTTGCATTCGATGCTCCATTCCCTCTCATCCACAAACTTGAAGTTCATATCCAGGACAGTAATGATGGTCTCAATTTCATCACCTGTCAGCTCATTGGGCGTTCCGCCTCCCAGGTAGATGGTGGAAGCGGGAAGGCCCTGGAATTCGGAGTTTCGGATTTCAGATATGAGAGCATCAACATACGCCTGTTTTTCCTCAAGCAGGGCCGGCTTGGAACTGAAATCGCAGTAAAGACACTTGTGGGCACAGAAAGGTATATGAATATATATAGCTACAGGTTTTTCCACTCCACTTTTCACAGCTTTAGATTCTCTCATGAAAAACCCTTTAAGTGGAAGTTTAGGGAAGAACAGACAACAATGTTATTGACGATTGACAATCGTCAATCGTCAATTCTTCCTGGCTCTCTCTACAAAATTCCCAAGTCTTTCCATGGCGATTTTGATCTCTTCAAAGCTGCTGGCATAGGAGCAGCGGATATGTCCCTCTCCGCAATTTCCGAATGCCGTGCCCGGTACTACCGCGACCTTTTCTTCCTCCAGGAGGGAGAGGGCGAATTCAGATGATGTCATGCCCAGTTCCGAGATAGACGGAAAAGCATAAAAAGCGCCGTGGAGAGGAGCGCAGGGCAGGCCAATCTCATTTAATCCGCTGAACATGTAGTTCCGGTTCTTGCGGAAGATGTCCCGGAGTTCAGGGATGTCCCTGTCAGCGCCCTTGAAAGCCTCAATACTGGCAATCTGGCTCAGGGTCGGGGCGCATAACATCGTGTACTGGTGCAGCCTGTTCATCGCTTCAATAATCTCCCGGGGAGCGCAGGCATAACCGATGCGGAATCCGGTCATGGCCCAGGCTTTGGACATGCCGTGAAGCAAGATGGTTCTTTCCCGCATTTCTGGGATGCTCAGGATACTGCAGTGGCCGCTGTCATAGGTCAGTTCCCCGTATATTTCATCAGAGAGCACCAGCAGGTCGTGTTTAATTGCCAGGTCGGCAATCTCCCTGACCATGGATGCATCCAGGATGGCTCCCGTGGGATTATTGGGGAAATTCAGCACCAGCAGTTTTGTCCGGGTTGAGATTTTTTTCTCCAACTCGCCCAGATTGAGCTGGAAATCATCTTCGGCGAATGTTTCCAGCGCTACCGGGACCCCATGCGCCATCTGCACGACCGGCCCATAGGACACGTAGGAAGGCTGGTGGAAAATCACCTCGTCCCCCGGGTCAACCAGGGCTCTGATTGCCAGGTCGTACGCTTCGCTTAAACCGGTGGTAATCAGGATTTCATGTTCCGGGCTGTATTCGGCCTGGAAAAACCTGGCAACGTACCTGGAGATGGATTCCCTCAGGGAAAGCAGGCCTGAATTGGAGGTGTAACCTGTGGCCCCTTTCTCAAGGGCGTAAATGGCCGCATCTCGTATATGCCAGGGAGTCTGGCATCCCGGCTCACCTACACCGAGGCTGATGGCATCGCTCATTTCATTAACAATGTCGAAAAAGCTCCGGATTCCGGATCCTGGAATGTCTTTTACGTGTGATGCTAGGCGGCTATAGAGTGACTTTGAGCTTTTCATATTCTTCCCGGGTTTCCATGAGTACCCCGTTGTTTTTGTAAGTTTTTAACATAAAATGGCTGGTAGTGGAGATTACCCCCTCCAGGGGTGCCAGCTTGGCACTTACAAAAGAGGCTACTTCCCTGAGGCTTTCGCCAACAACAAAGAGGAGCAGGTCATAGTTTCCGCTCATAAGATACATGGATTTGACTTCGGGAAAACTCGCGATTCTCCTGGCTATGTGATCGAATCCATCCTCGCGCCTTGGTGTCACATCTACTTCAATGAGTGCGGTTACCTGGTTATTGTCAAGGCTGTCTTCATCAATTATGGCTTGGTATCCCTTGATGATCCCGGCTTTTTCCAGCTTGCTGATTTCTTTCTCAACTTCATCCTGGGAACGGTTGAGCATTTTCGCGATATCCGATGTGGTTTCACGAGCATTTATTCTTAATATTTTCAGAAGTTCATTCATAATTTTCACCTCAAATGTTTAGTCGGAATAATGTAACACAAAGTAGTTGCAGGTTGCAGGGGACAGGTTGCAGGGGACGAGTGACAAGTGACAAGTGACAAGTTGCGACTGTGGTCGGTCCGATCCTCGGACCAGTCCCGCTGTAAGCGGGACTGCAGGGTAAAGGATTGAATAAAGATAGCTAGCGGAAGGTCTCCCTGGTCAGCGTCACCGAACCTGTCACCTGCAACCCGCAACCTGCAACCTGCAACTATTTAAGCGTCAGCTCAAGTTTTTCGACGAAACTCTGCTGCACTTCCAGGGCTTCCTGGAACCTGTACCGCTTGATAAGCTGCTCCAGGTCATCAAGGTCCCTGGCATAGGCTTCCGGCCAGCTCCAGGTATTGATTTCACGCAGCAGGTCCTTGCAGGGTTTGGGTTTGAATTCCTTCAAAGCATCCTGCATTTCTTCCAGATGCTTTTTCAGGTCTTCCAGGGATCCCTGGGGCAGATCAGGTTCTGAAGAGTTGGATATTATCTGCAGGTTGGCCATTAATCCATCAACAACATTCCTCAGGCTGGAACTGAAGTCTTCAAGCTGACCCAGGTAGATGTTGTCGCCCCGGCTGAGAGTAAGTTCAAGATCTGCGGAGCAGGCCTGTAATTCAGTCATGCCAAGGCTTCCGGCCACACCCTTGATGGAATGAGCCATACGATGGGCCGACTCAATATCATCGCTGCCTATGAGATCAGCTATTTTTCCTGATGCTTCAGAATATCCGTCAATGAATTTAAGCAGCAGTTTCCTGAACAGCTCCGAGTTCCCGGAGAGCATCTTTTTGGCGATCTCCATATTTACTCCCGGAAGATCCAGGGAGAATAAATCCTCAATTCCTACACTGTTGTCTGGCATGATCACAGTCTCCTTTGCTTCCAGCCATTTGGCAAGCGTCCGACAAAGATCAGAGGGTTCAAAAGGTTTTGATATGTGCCCGTTCATCCCGGCATTCAGGCATTTGTCTTTATCGCTTTTCATGGCATGGGCGGTCATGGCAAGAATCGGTAAGTTTTCCAGGCCAGGCAGGTCCAGTTTTCTGATCTCCCTGGTGGCTTCCAGTCCACCCATGACCGGCATCTGGAGGTCCATAAGCACCAGGTCGTAATGGTTGGTCTTGATCATCTGTATGGCTTCCTGCCCATTCTGGGCCAGGGAAACTCTTATATCCAGTTTTTTCAGAATTTTTTCAGCTACTTCCTGGTTGATCTCGTTGTCTTCCACCAGGAGGATATGGCTTCCTTCAAATGAATAGGTGGAAAGTGCGACATTGTTGGATTCCCGGGCATTTGGACTCTCATGGCCAAAAGCATCCATAATGGCATTAAAAAGGACAGATGGCTGGAATGGCTTGGTCAGGATATTGGAAAAACCGAAGGTCAATTCTTTTTTATCAACCTTGCTTTTATCCCTGGAAGTAACCAGGATCAGGCGCTGTTTATCAAGCGAAAATTCTTTTTTCAGGGCCTTCGCTGTTTCGATACCGTTCATCCCAGGCATGTCCCGGTCCAGAATAAGCAGGCCAAAGGGATCCCGGTCCTGTTCAGCTTTCCGGAATTCATCAATGGCTTTAATGCCGCTTTCAACGACAACTGTCTGAAAGCCCATTGGCTCAAGAAGGCTGAAAATGATCTTCCTCGCAGTCGGATTGTCATCTGCCGCCAGGATACGGAGTCCCTTCAAGCTGGGACTCGGGACAAAAACGTTTTTCCGGGTCCTGCTTCCCTTGACGAATCCGAGGGGGATGTTGCAGATGAAGTTGCTGCCTATGCCTACTTCGCTTTCGATCTCGATGGTGCCGCCCATTAATTCGACCAGCTGCTTGGTGACAGCGAGTCCGAGCCCGGTGCCGCCAAACCTGCGGGTTGTGGACTCATCCGCCTGGGTAAATACCTGGAACATTTTTTTCCGATTCTCTTCCGAGATGCCTATCCCGGTGTCTTTCACTGAAAACTTCAGGGACACCTGTTTATCGTCATATTCCATGCACTCGGCGGAGAGGAGTACGTCACCTTCCTCGGTGAATTTGATGGCGTTGCTCATCAGGTTTGTCAGGACCTGTTCGAGCCTAAATGGATCACCCTTGACCCGGTCCGGAATATTCGGGCCCAGGTAAGTGTGAAGTTCTACTCCCATCTGGGTCTTCTTCACCTTGGTAACATTAATAACTTCCTTAATTACATCTTCAATGGAAAATTCAATATTTTCCAGGTCCAGGTGGCCCGACTCGATCTTGGACAGGTCCAGGATGTCATTGATCAGCCGCAGCAGCGATTTCGCGACCCTGTCAATCTTTTTCAGGTAGTCGAGAGTGGCCGGATTGTCGGTGGAATCCTCAGCCAGGTAACACATTCCCAGGATCGCGTTCATGGGCGTCCTGATTTCATGGCTCATATTGGCCAGGAAAAGGCTCTTGGCTTTTTCACTGCTCTCGGCAGCCTCTTTGGCGAGATCCGCTTCTGTCCGCAGTTTTTCCGCGTGAAACAGCTTTTTTTGCTGTTCCACGGTCTCAGTCACGTCCATTAAAATACCAAACGCCCGAACCGGACGCTTGTCCCTGGACAGTTCCAGGCGAATACGCTCCCGTACGGATTTGATCTTTTTTCTCTGGGTTATTATCCGGTAGGAAGTGTTGATTATCGTGCTTTTCCCGTCATGCAGTTTTGGATAAAAAAGCTTGCGGGTGTCATCAGGATGGGCGTGGGCCAGCACGAACTTGCGGCATGGTTTGACTTCTCCAGGCTCAAATCCGTACATCCGGTAGATTTCGTCGGACCAGGCTACGATGTTTTCTGAAATGTCCCATTCCCAGTGCCCCATCCTGGCCAGGTTCTCGGCTTCTTCGTACCTGGTTTCATTGATTTTAAGAATTTTTTCCACGTCATGGCGCTTTATTATCTGCCAGGCGGAGTTGATCAGAACTGTGAGTTGCTGCAAGTCCTCCTCATCGTAATCCCCGCTTTTGTCACCCACTCCGACCAGTCCGTAGACTCCTTCAGCGTTGATTATCGGAGCAGCCATGAAGCGCTGCAGCTGGATTTTTCCTTTAGGCATGCTTTCCGGCAGAGGGCAGTCAATGCCTATCGGGTTGTTAACCAGGGCAGCCTTGCCGCTGATCAGGATCTTTCCCAGGGGGCTGTCTTCATTCAGGGTAATGGGGTCATTTATCTTTCGGGCCCTGGACAAGGCAAATTCGGGGCCGCAGTTTGACAGGAATGAGGCATGTTTCATGGTTTCATCCAGAATCAGGATGAATCCGCTGGGGCTCTCTGTCAGGGTAGTGGAGCTGTTCAGCAGATACTGGAGCAGGCTTTCCCTGTCACTGGTTTCAAATTCGGACATCCCCAACAGCAGTCCCATCATCTGGGATTTTCTTGTGCGGTCTTTTTCAATCCGTTTTTTCTCGGTAATGTCCCGGATGATCAGCTGGATAATGGTCTTGCCATTGGAGTTGATGGATGCCGGACTGAGTATCCCGTCAAAAATTGAACCGTCCAGCCGTTTAAAGCGCAGGTCCCGTGATTCAGAACCCTTGGCTCCTTTAAGCGTCTCTTCAATGATGGCCTTGATCTGACTTGCAGCCGGTTCACTGTTGCCCCTTTCACAGACAATCAGCATTCCGGGCGATTTTCCGACCAGGTCCGATTTTTTGGATGCCCTGAATAAATCAACCGCGCTCTGGTTGCATTCCGAAATTTTGTTGTCATCAATCAGCAGCAGGGGGTTACTGGTCTGCTCGAAAAGATTATAGAATTTTTCTACCAGGGCCTTGCGGTTCAGAAGGATCTTAAGCTGCCAGCCCAGGAGGACAACCGACATGATGCCCAGGAGCATCAGGACGGCAAGCAGCGCGTATACAACCGGTCCGTTCCCGGGATTGACCAGGCCTATATCTGCTGCCGTCAGAACCATGTCGAATTTGACCATTTATACACCCGCGGAAGCCATTTTATCTGCGACTTAACCGCTTGCAGGAAGAACTGTCCCTGCAAATCCGCTGCGTTTTTGCATTAAAAAGAAGAGCCTTTTTGCCGACACCATAATTGCTATTAAATATCTATACAATTTATCCCGTAATCATCTCATCTCCATATGACGATTTGGGGTGGTTTTAAGATATTCATTTGCCAGTTTTTATTAAGGAGAACCCTTAAATCCGGAAAGCTCCTAAAATTGTCATTTTCAGTGATAAATGGAGGTCGGGAAAGCAGAATCCTGGGGACAGAAACTGAGAGGAAAAACCTGGATCATGCAAGTCAACCGGATGAAGGCTGGTCTAAGGACAACGGATTAAGTTGAGTGGTGCGGCAGTGGAACTGATTTCACAAGTGCCGGGATCTGCTGGCCGGATTTTGAGGGAAATGCGGATTTTTGTCGGAAAGCAGACATTTTGTTAATAATATCAGCGTTAAAGATATTAATGGCACTTAAGTGTGTTAATTCAATTTATTTTTTTTAAATAAAGATAGAGTTGAAGTAAAAATTGTTTTAATGAAACTATTTTTACTCTCTTTCCTGTCAGGTGACAGGTATTCATTTATGGTTTTGTACTGTTCTAATTTCAGTTCCATGGAACTGATTGTTTTTCCGTCTCTGACAGTTGGTGACGTACAGTTGGCATGGTGCAGGACAATATCACGCGGAGGTTTGTTTGAATGTGACATGGCCCAGAACTGGGATGGCAATATATCCCATTTGAGGTCAACTGCTTTTCTATTCAATACTTCGGTCATGGCGGATTGCTCGAAGAACTCCAGGTTTTCCAGTTTGAGATCAGAGACACTTTTGAAAAAGTCCAGCGTCCTTTGATTGCACCTGGTCACTATAAATCCCGCGTTAATCTTTTTTTCGGGCCAGTGTTCAGCCTGGAAAAGAATATCATTGTTTTCCATGGCTGTTTCAATGAGGTTATTGCACTTTCTGAAGAACTGAATATCAATATCAGAGAAGATTATAATATCATTCCAGTTTCTCTCGACTGTATCAATAATAAATTCAATTTTTCTCCGCATGAGCTTTCCGAAGCTTTCGGTGCCCCAATTGCCGTCTTCCCCGGTCTTACCCCAGAAAACAAGATTAATCTCCCAGTCGTCCTGGATGGTGTTGATGAATATGTCCTTTAATTTACGGCTTTCTTCAGTATAAATTGAGTAGAGTTTCATTCGATTCATAATTATTACAGATTACTTCTCAGCCATTAAGTGATTCATTTAAATTTTGCTGACGGATTTTCAAGACAGATTTAATAGAAGCATCTATGGTATCGCTCATTTCACAATATTTATCATCCATTTTAATTTATTTTTTTCCTGACACAAGCTCCTGCTTTTTTCATCATTAACTGGATATGCGGGTCCATTAGAATAACGGAATTCCGGGAGTTGGTGCCCCCGGTGTTCCATCAACAGCAAAAAAGCAAGGGAACCGGGTGTTGTTGAAGCAGTAGGTATTGAGGGGGAGCAGTTCGAACTTCACAAATCTCAGTTCTCACTTGAAATTGGCGGAGAGGGTGGGATTCGAACCCACGGAACAGGGACTACCCATTCACACGCTTTCCAAGCGTGCTCCTTAAGCCACTCGGACACCTCTCCATGAATCAGCCGCATTTTCGGAGGAGGTGGGATTCGAACCCACGTGCCTGGCTCTTCACCAGACAACCCGATTTCGAGTCGGGCCCGTTACGACCACTTCGGTACTCCTCCAGATCCTTTGTTAAAAAAGGATCCTGAAAGGCATACATTACAGCTTTTATTTATTCCCAAGTCAAGTTTTGGGCAGTTGATTCACCTGAATTTTCTAAAAATGCTATAGTAATAGCCGGTTTTTGACCGAAATCCGTATCAGGTCCCGGGACCTGTGCAACGCATTCCCTGAACCATGTCAGGTCCGGAAGGAAGCAGCATTAAGGGGGTCCATGTGTGTGCCGCAGACATCCCGGGGCCTGTCCAGCCTAAATAGTAGAGAGTACCAGGTAACATGTGACAGGTGATCGGACCGCTGTCAGTACATGGTTAACATTTCCCTATTCTCCGTTGTCTCCATCGCTGTCATAGCCGTAATGAGGTCGGAAGCTTCCAGTTACCAATCGTCAATCAGCGCGGTTCAGTTATTCATAAGCCTGTGGTATCATAATTCTCTTGAACATAGATTTGCGGGAAAGAAAACAATTCCCTGTAAACTACTTAGAAATAAATATTTATAGCTGACTTATATTTTCAGCAGGGTGAATGAATGGCTCCGGAAGAAAACAGGGAAAAAGATTCTGATTACCAGGTTATAGCCAGGAAATGGCGGCCCCAGGGGTTTAAGGATATCGTGGGGCAGGAACACATTACGCGGACTTTGCAGAACTCCCTCCGTTCCGGGAGGATTGCCCACGCCTTTCTTTTTTCAGGCTTAAGGGGAGTCGGGAAAACAACCACCGCCCGGATCCTGGCCAAAGCCCTCAACTGCCATGAAGGCATCAACAGTGAACCTTGTGATAAATGCCCTTCCTGCCTGGAGATAAGGGCGGGAAACTGCGTGGATGTCCAGGAAATTGACGGGGCTTCCAACCGGGGAATCGATTCCATCAGGGAATTGAGGGAGAGTGTCCGTTACGGCACCTCCCGGGACAGGTTCAAGATATTCATTATTGATGAAGTGCACATGCTCACCAAGGAGGCATTTAACGGGTTGCTCAAAACCCTGGAAGAGCCGCCCGGCCATGTGAAATTCATCATGGCAACGACCGAATTTTACAAAATCCCCCCCACGATCCAGTCGCGCTGCCAGAAATATGAATTTAAGCCGATTTCACCCGAAGCAATCCTGAACCATTTAAGGTTTGTCACCAGGGAAGAGGGTATCGAGATATCCGACCTTTCCCTGAAGGCGATTACCTCCCTGGCCCAGGGCAGCATGCGTGACGCCCAGTCGTCCCTGGACCAGGTTATTTCCTTCTGTGGAAAAACGGCCCGGGATGAGGATGTCAAGGCCTTGCTGGGAGTGGTTGATTTCAAGGCGGTTTTTGATGTTTTTGAAGCAGTCATTGACCAGGACGGGAAAAGGATGCTGGAAACTTACCGGGACCTGGTCCTGAAAGGGGTCGAGACTGACATCCTGTGCCGGGAAATGATGGAACATGTCCGGAACCTGATGGTGATCAAGGTCGCCGGATGGAATGACAGGCTTCTCCAACTGGCCGAGTCAGGGAGGGATGAACTGGAGAAATGCGCGGGGCGGACATCAGAACAGGACCTGGTAAGGTTTTACAACCTCCTGGAACAGACTTCCACCGAACTGCGCCGGGTCAGCCATCCGGAGATACACCTTGAAATGTGCCTGCTTAAAATGGTGCAGCTGGCCAGGCTTCCCAGGCTCGAATCAGTCCTGGAAAAAGTCCTTGCCGGTGATGTCGGCACATTGGCAGGGGATTCAGCTTCGGCTCCCGGATCGCGGAACAGCAGGGCGGAAAGTGCCCCGCAGCCACCCCGGAGTTTTACCCCGGAAAAGGCTCCTGAAAAGCCACGTCCCGCTCCGGCTGAAACAGGTTTTTTAAAAGAAACAGCAGCAAGAGAAACAGCACCGCTGACCGCGGCGGAACCGGCTGAGGCTGCTTTGAAAACCGGGGATCTTTCCGAATCGGAGATGATACAGGCCTGGCTCGATAAACTTAAGGAAAAATCGATTGCCTTATTCCAGAGCCTGAGCCGGGCCGGGGAAATTGAGCTTTCAGGAGAAGAATCCAGGACAGTAACAGCGTTTTTCGACCATTCCGACTCGTTCCACGCCACCCAGGTGTCGCGGCGCAAGGATTCTTTAAAAGACCTGTTTACTGAAGTCTGCGGGATAACTCCCAGGATCGTAGTGAAGGTCAATGAAAAACAGGAAAAGGATGATGAACCGGATCCTGCCGATGATCCAAGAGTCCAGTCATTTCTCAAACGGTACCCGGGCAGGATAACGGTCAGAAAAAAAGAGGATGGCGGCAAGTAAACAGGCTTCGAATTGATTTGAAGTGCCCCGGGATAGATTCCGGGATTGACAGATTCCGCGGTTTCAGAATAATTGGTCCAGGAAACCGGAATAGGTATTTTAGGTTCGATAGAAATCCGGGGGAAAATTTCTCTGGATTTTCTGTCATGGAGAGGAAGAAGCTGACTATGAAGATGAAAGATATCCAGAAGATGATGAAACAGGCCCAGGCGATGCAGTCCCAGATTGAGGCTGATATGGACGGGATGGAAATCGAGGGCAGTGCCGGGGGTGGAATGGTCAGGGTTGTGATGGACGGCAAAAAGAACCTGAAATCAATATCCATCAAACCCGATGCCGTTGATCCTGAAGACGTGGAAATGCTGGAGGACCTGATCCAGGCGGCTTTCCAGGACGCGTCAAGGAAGGTTGATGAGTCTGTGGGCGCAAAATTCGGCGACATGTCAGGCGGGCTTCTGGGAGGATTGTAGATCCGCGTTATAAAGGAATGGATTTTTATTTATGCCTGAAGGAAACAGAAAAGACCCGATACAGCAGCTCATGGATGAATTCATGGGATTACCGGGAATTGGTCCCAAGTCAGCCCAGAGGCTGGTTTTTTATCTGCTCAAGCAGCCCCAGTCCGTGTCGGATGAGCTGTCCGGAGCCATCAACCGGTTGAAAAGCGGCATATGCCTCTGCTCAACCTGCAACAACATCACTGACATTGATCCCTGCAGGATTTGTTCAGACCCGCACCGGGACCCAAAGATTATCTGTGTCGTGGAAGAGCCGTTCAATATCATGTCAATAGAGAAATCGGGCGGTTACCGGGGACATTACCATGTTCTGCATGGCACTATTTCTCCGCTCAACGGGATCGGCCCTGAAGAACTCAGGCTTAAAAACCTGATCCCCCGGCTGGAAAAGCATGATGTTGAAGAGATAATTATGGCTACCAACCCTACTTCGGAAGGAGAGGCCACAGCACTTTACATCTCCCGGCTCCTGAAACCGCTTGGGGTGGTTGTAACCCGCATCGCCTCGGGGCTTCCGGTCGGCAGTGATCTTGAATACGCCGACGGTGTGACCTTATCCAGGGCCCTTTCCGGCAGGAGGGAATATTAACAACCGCGAACTGAGATTTGAAAGGTTCGAAGTGTTGGTCCCGGTGTCGCGCTTACAGCGCTCCACAATTTGGGGATTCCTTTTTTCCGAGAGATCTTTTGACCCAGGGTTCCGCCGACTTCGTAATGGCTCCGCCCATGCTCGTCTTAGCTCCACCCTGGGCTATCATTCCGAGCCCAAGGGCCAGGGATTATCCCGACCTGTGGCCGGGAGCGGAGGTTAACGCCTTCGGTGTCGTTTATTTAAATATAGATTGCTTCCTGCCAAACAATAATCCGCAATCGTCATTTGGCAGGGCCTCCACCTCGAACTTTTCAACTCTCAGTTCGCAGTTGCCATATCTCAGTTCCACATAATCTTCTGGTAAATATTCCCATGTTAAGCTAACATAAAGGTTATGAAGCGCCTGCTTTTTTTCACTGTTCTGGTATTTTTCAGCTTCAGCCTGAGGGGTGAGATACTGAAGGTTGAGGTGGACGGCATTATTGATCCTGTAACTTCTGAATTCATTGCCGATGCCTTCAAGGAAGCTGAAAACTCGGGCGCGGAATTTCTCCTCATGAGATTATCAACACCAGGAGGGCTGGGCGTTTCCATGCAGGAAATCGTGCAGCAGATCCTGAATTCACCGGTACCTGTGGTTTGTTATGTTTCCCCCAAGGGGACCCATGCCGCTTCAGCCGGTTTTTTTATCCTCCTGGCTTCAGACGTAGCCGTCATGGCTCCAGGGACCAACACCGGAGCGGCGCATCCGGTGTTTCCTTTTGGCATTGATAACGAGGTCATGCTGGAAAAGGTCAAGAATGATTCCCTGGCCAGCTTGCGGTCCATCGTCGAACTGCGTAACCGTAACCTGGAACTGGCTGAGAAAGGTGTTGTGGAAAGCAAGTCATACACCGAAAAGGAGGCGTTGGAAGCCGGACTGATTGACCTGATTGCCAATGACGAGAAGGAATTGCTTGAGAAACTGGAGGGTTTAACGGTATCCAGGCCTGACAAAATGGAAACTGTCCTGAAACCCGCGGGACAGTCGGTAAGATTGTATGAGATGACCGAACGGCAGAAGCTGCTGAGCGCCCTGGCCAATCCCAACCTGGCTGTGATCCTGGGTCTGGTCGGTCTCCTCGGTTTGTATTTTGAGTTCACCAGCCCTGGAATGGTGGTCCCCGGAGTTGTGGGAGGCATCTGCCTGATATTGGCTCTTCTCGGTTTTTCCTTTATCCCGATAAACCTGGCCGGAATTTTACTTTTGCTTCTGGCAATCGGGCTTTTTATCGTTGAAGTTAAAGTCCAGGGATTCGGCATCCTTGGTTTTGGAGGTGTTATTGCCATGTTGCTTGGATTACTTTTCCTGGTGGATACGCCATTTCCGGCTTTAAGGATCGGTTATTCGATTGCGCTTGCCATTACCATCCCCTTTGCCATAATCGTAATTTTTTTGATGAGGCTGGTTTTAAAATCACATTTTTCCCATGTCACCACCGGTGCTCCCGGAATGGAAGGGCTGGTGGGTTACGCGGTATCCGATATCGGGCCTAAAGGAGGCAGAGTTAAGGTGGAGGGTGAAATATGGAGGGCCAGGTCTTCCCAGGTCATTAAGGCGGGGGAAGAGATCCGTGTTATCAAAGCAGTAAATCTTGACCTGACAGTGGTCCCGATCGAAGAGGATTAGAACCGTACCGGACTGAAACAGGTTTTAACAGTGGTCCTGGTGTAACCAGGTTTGACCGGCAGGAGGAAGAAGCAATGTTATCATTCCCAGTAATTATCGTTGGTCTTTTGTTGTTGTACCTTTTTTCTTTGATCAACATTCTCAAGGAATATGAGAAAGGCGTTGTGTTCAGGCTGGGCCGTCTCCTTCCTGACGCTAAAGGCCCCGGAATTGTCCTGGTTTTCTGGCCGATTGACCGTTTGGTCAAGGTCAGCCTGAGGACCGTCACCATGGATGTGCCGGCCCAGGACGTTATCACCAAGGATAATGTGACAGTCAAGGTCAACGCCATTATTTATTTCAGGGTACTGGATGCCAATAAAGCCGTTGTAAGTGTCGAAGACTACCTCTATGCCACTTCCCAGCTGGCCCAGACCACGCTGCGCTCGGTACTGGGGCAGGTAGAGCTGGATGATCTTCTGAGCCAGCGGGAAAAGCTTAACAGCAGCCTGCAGTCGATCCTTGACGAGCACACCGATGTCTGGGGGATCAAGGTGTCCATGGTAGAAATCAAGACCGTGGACCTGCCCACCGAGATGCAGAGAGCCATGGCCAAACAGGCTGAAGCAGAGAGGGAACGCCGGGCCAAGATCATCCATGCCGAGGGTGAGAGCCAGGCGGCGCAGCGTTTGCGGGAGGCCGGTTCAGTCCTGGCACAGGAACCTCTTGCTTTTCAGCTTCGTTATCTTTCCACGCTGACAGAAATAGCTGTTGAGAAGAATTCAACAATTGTTTTCCCTCTTCCCATGGACTTAATTACACCTTTGCTTAAAATAGTTGAGAAAGGGGCAGCGGCTGGTAAGAACCTGCCTGAAAAGGACGGAAGCAAGTAATGGAAATGAAAAGAGCGCTGCTGTGGTACCTGGCAATTCTGGTTGTTATGGCCGTAGGTCTATACCTGGTGCTGGAGCTGTTTGTTAACAATTCTGATACTCTTTCCGCCGTGCCTGAAGAAGCCGCGGTGACGGAAGACCTGCCGATTGATTCCAGGATGGAGGCTTCCCATGCCGTTACCAGTGATGGAGTCAGGCAGGAAGATATAGGCTCCGGGATCATAAGCGAAAGTCCCGCTGCCAAGGCGGTTCCGCAGGAAGCAGCTTCAACATCGATTCCGGAACAGTCCAGGCCGGCCAGTTCCGCTGCTGCTTCAGGGGAGAGCGGCGGGAATTACACTGTACAGGTAGCCGCGCTTGCTTCACGGGATAAAGCTGCCGGGGTGGTTGATAAGTTGAAAAAAGACGGATTTTCAACAGGACAGATCCGCAGTGACCTGGGAGATTCTCTGCACAGGGTATGGGTAGGCTCTTTTGCCACTAAAGCTGAAGCTATGGACATGGCCGAGAAGCTGAAAGGGAAGGGGTACAATACATACGTAAGAGCAGCGTTATAACCGGAAAAGTTTTATGGGCCCTCCCGCTATGGGCGGGCCTGGCCCTGTGGCTGTCGTTCCCGGCCCCATCCCTTTTTTTTCTGGCCTGGGGAGCCTTGGCTCCTTTCCTGGCCTTTATCCGCTGGGCCGGGAATAAAAGGACCCTGCTGCCTGGGCACTTCCTGATGTCCTCAATTTATTTTGGCGGGATTCTTTACTGGATTCCCCCTGTCCTGACTGAATTCGGGGGCCTGGGGAGCTGGACCGCCTGGCTGCTTTGGTTCCTGATGATACTGGTGCTGGGAGCTTTCCTGCTCCCCTTCACCCTGGTCTCCTTCTTTTCGGCCAGGTATGGAAATGAAGTGTTCCTGCTGGCAGCCCCAGGGTCCTGGATGCTGACTGAGCTCCTGCGGAATTACCTGGCAGTCAACGGATTTCCCTGGGCCGCGCTCGGGTACAGCCAGTTTCATTTTCCCCTGCTGACACAATGCGCTGACCTGGGAGGAGTTTACCTGGTTTCCGGCCTGGTTGTCCTCATCAATGTGGTGATACTGGCACTGTTCTGGTCAGAGAAAAGGGTTTTGAAGTGGGGCGGGGCCATTCTGCTTTTTCTGGTTTTTTACGGGGGTTACCGGTTATGGGTCTGGGTACCGGAAGAAAGCGGATCCATAAAGGCGGGGCTGCTGCAGGGAAACATCGCCCTGCAGGAGAGCCGGTCATATTACGCTGATAAATATTTTTCAACATTGCCCGAACTGGCTGAAAAAGCCTGGAATGAGCAGGCTCAATGGATAATCCTGCCTGAAGCGCAGTGTCCATATTTTTTTGACAGGGATTTTTACTTCAGGACTTTCTGGGAAAGGAAATCCAATCAGAAAAGGTCCTACATACTGATGAACAGCAGCAGGATTGACAATACCGGGACCGGAAAATACTATAACAGTTCCTACCTGCTTGCTCCCGGCAAGGGATTATCCCATGTCTATGACAAGGTACACCTGGTGCCGTTCGGCGAGTTTCTTCCTTTCGCGTCCCTGCTTTCCTTTGCCCAGCCCCTGGTTTCAGAGGTGAGCAGCTACACCCCCGGAGAAACGATAGAACCGGGAATGATTATGGGTCATCCATTCGGAACCCTTATCTGTTATGAAGATGTTTTTCCTGAACTGGGGCGTGCCAATGTCCGAAATGGGGCGGAAATCCTGGTGAACATCACCAATGACCTCTGGTACGGTGATACCGCCGCTCCTGAACAGCACCTGCAGATTGCCTCTTTCCGAAGTATTGAGACCAGGCGGACACTGTTGAGAGCCGCCAACAGCGGATTCTCTGCCGTGGTAGATCCCTGGGGCAGGATCAGGCAGAAATCCCGCCTTTTTAGCGAAGACTGCCTGGTCAGCGACGCCTCCCTCTATTCCGGCTCCACCCTTTTCACCCAACTTGGAAATCTGCCTGTCCTGCTCATCATTATTGTTTCAGGCGGTTTTCTTGTCTTTAGAATTCGCGGGAAATCAGCTGAAAACAGCGAGGCCTGTTTCTCACCGGATTCGTGACCGGGAACCCCCGTTTAGGGGGAAAGCCTTAATCTGAATTGAACATTACTCCTGCTGTAAGGGATAATCTGGTAAATTAGCAAGCATACAAAGGAGATTTTAATTGATCGAAGACGCTGAAATCAGGATAGCAAGTCTCAAGGAAAAGATTGACAACCTCTGGGGGTATCTTTGATGTAGAAGGCAAGCAGAAGACCCTCGCCGAGATTGAAAAGGATATCTCGAGGACTGAGTTCTGGGATGACCAGGACAATTCCCAGAAGGTCCTGAGGGAAAGAACCCGCCTGCAGAATGTTGTGGACCAGGCCAGGGAATTCAGGGCTTCACTGGAGGACCTGTCCGCGTTTATGGAACTCTCTGCCGAGGGTGAAAATGTCGACGATGAACTCGGTACAGAGCTGAAAAAGCTTGAGAAAAAAGTAGAAAAAACCGAATTGAAGGCCCTGTTATCAGGGGAGCATGATTCCTGCAGCGCCATTATCACCATCCATCCCGGAGCGGGCGGAACCGAAAGCCAGGACTGGGCGGACATGCTGTTGCGTATGTACATCAGGTGGGCTGAAAGCAACGGGTACAAGCGGGAACTGACTGACTACCAGGCCGGGGAAGAAGCCGGGCTCAAATCGGCCACCCTGATTGTTGAAGGGGAAAACGCCTACGGCTACCTCTCTTCTGAAATTGGGGTCCACCGCCTGGTCAGGATCTCGCCCTATGACACCGCCGCCCGCCGCCACACTTCATTTGCCTCGGTTTTTGTGACCCCCGAGATTGAAGATGATGTGGAAGTGGAAATCGAAGACAAGGATTTGAGGATTGATACCTACCGCTCATCCGGCGCCGGGGGACAGCATGTCAACGTGACTGATTCCGCGGTCCGCATCACCCATCTGCCCACCAACACCGTGGTGCAGTGCCAGAATGAAAGGTCGCAGCACCGCAATAAGGATGTGGCGATGAAGGTGCTCCGCTCCAGGCTGTATGAACTGGAAATGCAGAAGCGGAGGGACGAGCTGCAGGATGTGGAGGACGGAAAATCGGAAATCACCTGGGGCAGCCAGATCCGCTCCTATGTCCTGCATCCCTACCGCATGGTCAAGGATCACCGCACCGATTTTGTCAAGGGAGACGTGGATTCGGTGCTGGACGGAGACCTGGAGGAATTCATAATCGCTTACCTGAAGGAAAAAAGCAGGAGAAAACAGCAGAAGAGCTGAAAAAAATAAATAGACTCACCGGGGCCACGGATTCAGCCCCGGGCTCCGGTTGACAGTAAATTATCTTTACTTAATTAAACTTCCAAAAGAATGTAAACTGGTGTTCATATGGAAGAGCAGGGAACTGAAAGTAACGGCAGGTTAAAAAAGCCAGAACTGGAATCAGAAGCCAGCAGGCTGAGGCGGGAAAGACTTTATCCCCGCGCAAACGGATCCCTTGATTCCGGTGTGGTCGTTTCCGCCGCGGGGGGCAGCCTGAGGCGGATCATTTACACTCTCCTTACCCTGGCCTGCATCGCCGGAGCTGTTTTACTGCTCGCCCTGCCCGGGCTGAGGACAGGGCTGGTCGAGAAAATGGCCGTGACCTTTATCCCTGACCCGGATAACCAGCTTTACATACTGCCGGCCCCGCCGCCCAAAGAGCCGACCATGACCGAATTGTTCCAGGTTTCATCTGATGCCCTGGAGGAAAACGAGATACTTTACGCCGAAACCCGTCAGCCCGAGAAAATTGAGCCGTTCAGTGAAAAAAAAGAGCCGGTCAGCCTGCCGCGCAGTCCCGGAAGCATGGATGCCTTCGCGTTGATGCAGGAAGAAAACGGCCCGCTTGGGGCTCTACTGAAGGGTGAGAACAGTGAGCTGGAATTTAAAACCTGGAACCTGGTCAGCCAGACCCCTCCCATCTATTACCTGGATGTAATAACCTCTCCCCCGGGGCAGGAAACAGAATCGCATCTCATTTTCAGCGTAGACCTGGGCAAGAAAGAGATAATCGCCATGAGCCAGGCGGCACGGGATTTCATGGCGCGGTAGGCGTAGTCGGAAACAGCCTGTTTCCGGTCCCGCAGGGACAGGTTAAACCAGGAGTCGCTGGATCCACCCGCAAAAGGGAAACGCAGCGAACCCTAAGGAAACCGTAAGCGCGGCCTTCGATTACGGATACGACAACGACAACGGTAGCAACAACGAGACAATCCGGCTCCCTTCACTCCTGGTCTGCCCGTGACAGGAATCAGCCCCAGGTGAGCCCGGAGGCATGGCCCCGGGCCGGGACGGAGCGGACCTGGAGGAACAGGCAAATCACCAGATTTAGCGGAAGACCCGGAGTGGAGACTGCAAAAGGGCGGTAACCGTGGCAAATTAACTGGTGAACGTCCGCTGCCGGCGGCTTTGTCTAAATCACCGGCTGTCCCCTGGTTGTTTACATCCTGTAATTTTTTTTATTTTTTGACTCCTGAAACTTGAATCATGGGTTGGTTTTCGCTATAGTTCTGGAGTCAAATTGATTGATCCTCAGTAGCTCAATTGGCAGAGCATCCGGCTGTTAACCGGAGGGTTGTAGGTTCGAGTCCTACCTGAGGAGCCATTCTTTTCAATACTTTAGCCCGTCTTATGTTTCTCCAGATTTTCAACTGTGCCGGTAGGTGTGCCGGTGGTGTGTCTTTCGAAGGGTCCTAAAGCCTTGTCAATCTTTGATATAGCTTCGTGATTGTGACCGGGCGAAAGATGCGCATATCGAAGCGTCATCGCCAGGCTGTGATGCCCTAATAATTCCCTAACCGTATTTAAATCAACACCTTGCATAACTAAGTGAGATGCAAACGTGTGCCTGAGGTCATGAAAGCGGAAATCCTCGATCCCTGCAAGCTTCAGGGCCTGCCTGAACGAGTTTTTCACATCCACGTAAGGATCAGTTGATCCACTTTTTGAATCCGGTCCACGGCGGGGCATCGTGCTTGGAAATACATGTCCTCCCTTCAACCTGGAGGGAAGGGATAGCAGCATTTCAAGCAGGTCAGGGCTGATCGGTACCCGGCGGCTTTCACCGCTTTTTGAAACAGGGATGAAGATTTGCCGTTTTTTAAGGTCCACATCAGACCAGCGCATCTTGAAGATTTCTCCCTGTCTCATCCCGGTCCGCAGGGCCAGGAAGACTATCGGCCTGAGATGAGCCTTGCAGCAATCAAGCAGCCTGTCGATCTCGTTTTTATCGAGATAGCGAACCCGCTGGTTGTTTTCCCTGGCAAGTTTCACATAGCTGACCGGGTTTTCAAGGACCTTTTTCCATCTTTTATAGGTGATTACCAGATTAAACATGGATTTAAGCTGTTGAAGATCCCGGTTGACAGTTGATGGACTCAGTTTTTTCAGGGATTTTCGATACTGGACATATTCGATTATTGTTTCTGGAGTAATAGCGGTTAAGCGTGTATCTCCGAAAAAGTCTTTCAAACGGTTCAGCATCCCCCGGATACCACTTGATTTCAGGTGTTGGCCGTGGTGTTCCCAGTACCACTCGCAAAGCGAGGAAAAGGTCATGACAGGCTTTTCCTGCTTATCGAGGTATTTACCCTCAGCCATCTCCGTTTGGATCTTGGCGAGGATTTTTTCGGCGGTTTTCTTGTATTCCTGGTTGGTTGATTTCCTGACCTCTTTTCCGTTGGGGTCCTGGTAGCGGATATACCAGATTTTGCCTCGTCTGTAGAGTCCCATTAGTGCCTCCTTTCTAGTTGGGACTCCTGCAAACAGGACTTGACCAATAATCCTATCGGTCGAGATCCGCTCTTGGAGACATAGCATGACTCCATTAGATACCTGATCTGATATAGGAAAGCAACCGAATTTTTCACTAGAATTCTTTCCTGGTTTCCCGTTCAATCTTTTTCAACCATCTTTCGATCTCGGTTTGCCGAAATCGTATGCAGTTTTTTCTCTTTCCTTTTGAAATGGGAATATGAGGTATTTTTCGACTTTTTACCCAGGCATAGACAGTGCCTGGTTTAACTGCGAGGAATTCTGCTACATCAGCAGCTGTCATTAATTTATCCATAGAGATACCTCATATCTGCACCCTGGTTATTGAAAAACCGCTCAACTCCCAGGAGGTAGGAATCTTGAATTTCTTTTTTTAGCTGATCGTTTTCGAGTAGGCCTGGCCTGTAATCCCGTTTGAAATGACGGCCTTTATTGAGGATTCTGGCGGCCTCATGTGCTCCGTATTCCTCGATCAGCTTGTTATAGATGAGCTGGTTTTTTGCCGCCCTGAAATCATTATCAAAATCATAAAATTCGGGAGTATCTAGCAGTTCAATTTTTTCGAAAGGTTCGAGATCCAGGAGATCGGGGAGTTCGGACAGATAGCGAATTGGGCATTTACCGTGCCGTAATTCCCATTCAAAGCGAGTCAGGATTTCGGGCAGATTACTTACATCCGCCCCAAGTTTCCTTTGTTCCTGGACCTTGTCGTATACCCTCAGGATGCTTGGAGATGCCCCAAGCTGAAATCCGGTTATTCCAGCGTTTCCGTGGATTCGTATTGATTGAGAATCGGATTCCCGGTATTTTGTCGCCTTTCGTTTGAGTGGCACCCGGACAGATCGAAAGAAGTAATCAATAGGAGCCTGGACATCTCCATTAAGATCGATCCGGGATATTTTCAGGTCCGGGCAACCTGGCCCGAATATGAAGGCAATTAGTTGATTCAGATCCTCCAGGCCGTTTTCTAGTTTGTTGGGATTTAGCTCCAGGATCTGTTTGAATTCAGATCCCTTAAAAGCAGCGAAGTTCATGTTCAGGAAAAACGGGGGATAATACCGTTTTCTCTTGGTGGAGATCCGGCAGCTGGAATGCCGTTCGATTGCTTCCTGGAATGGGAATACCTTTAGACGTGACTCTGATTGAGGATGTTTTTGATCCTCAGTTGCCCATTCACAAAAGCTTTGTGAAACTGGGCTTTCAGAGATGAGTCTTAGTTTATCGATTCCCATTTGATGTTTTCGTTCTGACATTGAAATTTGCTGCTTTGGCGAGGGAAGCAGCGTGATACATACACGCTGCTTCCACTTTTGCCTGGTTAGAAGGGTGCTTCCTCAGTTGCAGGTTTTGCGAATCCAACCGGATTGTTTTTGAGCCTGCGAAAGGCGGACACTTCAAGCTTGGGATTGCCCTCCTGGTCTTCGACCTCCTTAAGGCGGATACGAAGGGTTTTACCAACTAGATCATCGGTGTAAAAGTCTGAACCTGGTTCCATCCCGATAGCGGACTGGAGAGCTGTAATCTTCCAGGATGCGTTTTCAGTCAGGTAGAAGATGCCCCAGGTGCTTCGGCCTTTGAATTCATCGGGAGCCTGGATTTTGAATTCGATGTTGAGGAATACGGTTCCCGTGGATGCCTGGTCAACTTGGGCATCGAAGATCTCGACTTCGTACCATCCTGGATTGATTGGTGAATATTGTTTTAGGGATTTTTCAGAGATATTTAAAGAGACTTTCATAATTAACTCCGTTTCTTTGTCGGGAAATTTATTGTTGCTTTCCGTAATGGAATTCATAGATAATCGCCAAGTTTTGGGCCGACCGCCCAACACCTGCTTGCGCAAGTGTTGGGACCCGGTCGGCACGGTCTCCCCATATATGGGTTTGACCGCTCCGCTGGAGAACTTGTAAAACTCCAGTGAAGATCAATTTAATTAGGTTCCTGGAGGACCTTTATTAGGTAGGTATTGATCACATCGGATATAATTTGACTGTCGAAATTTTGGGCTTAACATTTTTTCGATATCGCCTCCGGTAAGAGTTGCAGCTCATCCGGGGGCGTTTTTCCTTCCTTATTGATTCATTCTCTTTTTCCAGTCTTCTGGTGCTTCAAGCAATAGTTCTCCGCACTCCGGGCAATAAAGGCCAGGTTTGCCGAGGAAAGGATTTTTGGCTTTCTTGATTGATTTCATAACTGCGACATTGCATTTTTTGCAGATCACGAAATCTTCGAGAATCTCGCTGTCCAGCTTTGAAATCTCTTCAAGGCGTTGAATGCCCTGTTCATACCTTATAAACATCTGTAATCCACATTCTGTGCAGGTAACATAGGGCTTGTTTTTCTTTGAATACTGAATTGGTAAATCTTTTCCGCATAAGGGACATCTAAACTTATTCATATTTCCTCTCTAACGTTCGAACGTTACGTTGAACCTGGCTATTAAAAACAATCAATGAATTGATCTGTATCAATCCTGATATGCCGTAGCCGACCTGAGCTGTTTGGCTCGTGTTGAAGGCAGAATACAGGCCACTCCTTTTTTCCGTCAAGCGAAGTCAGTTACCTGTTCAAGTCTCTGAAAATAAGATATTTATAGGATTTTAAAATGAAATTTGGTAACTTTTAAGAATTTTAAGGAAGGTTTTTTTCTAGAGAAAAGAGGGAATTGGTTGTATAACAAAAGGGGTGAAAGACTCAATTGAGTTACTATGAATCAGTCAGTCTTTTAGAGGAATGCTGAGCGTTGAGGAATGCTGAGCGTTTTGGATGTGCAGAAGTTGATTCAGTGTCTTCGTACAGTTTTTTAAAATATTTCTGATACTGGATATCGTCTTCGTTGATTAAGTCGTAATATCCGGTTGCTTTAGCTAGTGTGGAGATCTCTGAGAATTTTGTTTTGTATGATTTTGCGCTATAACGTTTTATATTCTTTTCTGTTTCGTAACGGCGTACAACCTCAAAGATTTGTTCCTGACTAAATTCTTTTTTATACCCTACAACAACTAGTTTCTCTTTAAAGGTCATTTTAGAATCGATTTCAGCATAGATAATCGGAAGTCGGAGATCTAAAAACTCAACGATTTTATTTGGGAGGTGATATTTAATTCCTTCGAAGTCCTTTTCCGAACGCCTGAGCAGAAATTCCTCACTTGCAGGTTCTTTTAGAAATATCTGGTATAAGTCTATGTCCTCTTTACCTGGATATTTTTGTCTTAACTTTTGAAGTTCTTCGTTATCAAGGTCATCTGAATTATACGAGACTGAATTCTTTTCTGCTGCCTGGACCTGACGCCAGATTTCGTTGCCCTTTTTGAACTCTACAAATAGTTTTCCTTTAAGACTTGGTTTGAAGAGAGTATTCAGGTTATCTCGGATTATTTCGAGTTTTTGAGCACGATTCAGGGCTATTGCTTTGATCAGAGTCAATAGCAGGTTATTCAACCTAACTGGATCAATGTTCGATTTCAGGATTTCGAGGTAGGCATCCTGTTTGATCCCGGATCGGTAAGGTTCAGGAATTATAAGCCAGGCGAGGAATCTTTGAGCTAGAGTCATTTTTTATCCTCTTTTTAATAATTATCAAAAGCTTTTTCGTGTCATGAATTAAACAAATATCGTAATACTCTCTTTAATATATTCATCTCTAAACTCTTTTGTAGATTTTTTTCCAATAATTATAATCAAGCATTTCCTTCAATTGAGCGTCTGAAATCTCTGGAAATTTTATCTCTTCATTCTTTAAAGCAAGCATTTCTCTGGTCGCCCTCATTTGTGACATTTGTTTGGCATAACCCTCCCATATTGTATTAATTTTTCCCAATTTTTCATCCCAAGTTTTTAGAATCTGTTCCTCATTTAGATCGTCTAATGAGTTGTGCCACTCCAATAATGTTTTTACACTATCTTGCGCGTCGGAATAACTTTTGAATTCTTCATAATCTTTTTCTGACATCGATTTCTTTACAATATGAACTAATTGTTCATCGGCAAAAACTCCAACTGGTCCATTAAACCCAAATTTTTTCAACGGATAAGTTTTTTGAAATAAAATGGGGAAATTAACATAGTACATCCATAAAACAGACTGTAAAGCTGCATTTATAAACAACCAAAAGAATATTCCAATAATTGAATGTTCCGGTATAAAATTTGAAACCTGTTTTACTGAATCTTTTGGATGATATGGATGAAGTGAATTTTTTGATAGTCTTGTTAGGTGATGAGAGAGCCTTTTTTTTATTGGCTTGCAAAAACTATCCTTTGGTAATGATCCATTTATCGATACATTAGAAGATGGTAAAGCTCCGCTTTTGAAATATTTGTTAAGTTCTCTGTACACATTTCCAGAATGTTTTAATCTGTAGAAATAATTCTGATTTATATTGAATTCCAAAAATAATCTTGTTAAAGCCCTTGAAGAGAGATATAGACCATGAAATCCACATAAGATAGATTCAATTAGAATATATTTACTTTCATAATAAAAGTACCATAGGAGAAATTCATTTTCTGGTTCATCAAAATTTTGGAAAAATATCTCAAAAACGTCTTGAATTGAAATAAACGCTGATAATTTCCATTTAAAATCATTGTATTGTTCTGCTGTAATTTCGTCTAATTCATTTTCATTTTCAAAAAATGAATATACTTCAAATGCATTTCCCTCTAAGAAATCTTCTGGCAGGCTTAAAATAGTGAATAATTTATGAGGTTTTACATATTTATTTAAATCCGTTGTAATATAATAATTAGAAGTAATAGATTTATGACGATTAGCTTTTTCAAATAATCTTTCTATTAGCTTTTTTTGTTTTATTTTTTTTGTCATGATTTCGATAAATAGTTTTCAAATTGGATGCAGATTGAGTGAACGGATAAATTGAAGAAGTGGAAACATGCTTTACGAGCTAATTATTATTAGAAACCTCTTAATATCTTCGTGCATCGAAAACAGGTTCCTTATAAAATGGGAGAGATTGTTGGCATTCACGCCACATCTTTTTCAATTCTGTAACTGTCTTTTTAATATACTCATCCTGTATTTCTACGATTTCACAAAATGTTTCCACGATCTCAACAGATCCGTAGAGATGTTGTTCAATCCACTTATCTGCACCTATCCACCTTTTGATAAATGTGCTGTAAGACTCAGATTCTAGGTTATGGGAACCAAGGAATCGATGAGCGGCTGCCTTTGAAGGTTGGCTATCCAGTTGATTGATGAATTTACGAATAACTTCTCGGACTTGTGAAGATGCAAGAAAGGAGTCTTTTGCGTCTCTATAGTTCTTGCACAACTTTTCCCTCTCAATGAAGTCCTGTTTTTTTATGAGACCAAACTTATGATCTTGATCAAAGAACCTATATTTTTTATCACATTCTCTGCAATCTAATCTCCCTTCATACCAGGTAGAATTAGTGGGCCAAGGATGGTCAGGCTCACAGAAATCAATTTCAATTTTCCCTGATCCACATGGACAAGGACCATTATAAACTCGGCTTCTATCAGTTCCCATTTCACTTTCTCCTGTTCTGATAAAGATCAAACATGGATTCTGAATGATCCCTGAAAAAGATCGTTGGTTTTAGGTGTTCCATTTGTGCTGAAGGAAAACATATTGATGTGCTTTCGGACATCCTTTTAAACAGATAGTGAGGTATGCAATTTGTTACCGAGTTACATGCACGATCTTCTCTTGATTCTCACCGTCAATATCTTGCCATTTTAATCGAACTGTTAATTTTGTTTTAGTCTGTGAGGTGAAATTAGCGATTAGATTAACTGCCTGTCCAGGTTCCATTGACTCCACTGGAAAACTATCTCGGATTTCGGAGTCAGGGATTATATCGTTGCCATCAGGAAATTCAACTTGAACTTGACGCGCCAAAGCGTTTCCTTCATTGAAAATTTTTAACTGATGCTCACTGGTTCCAAGGGGCACAAAGTGGGCATTCAGGTCCGCATGGTTCATTTCTTTGGCAATCATAGGGCATCCTGTTAAAAACAACAATACCAACAGTATGTTCCCCAAAAATAACCAAGTTCCCGTTAAAATTTCTGCTCGCATCGATTTTTCCTTTCAGTTTCTTCGAGTGCTTTCTGTTGTTGCCATCTGATTTTTAGACGATAAAATCCATAATCAGAATTAACTAGCTGAATTAACACACAAATAATAAGAACACAAATCAACCCAGATAAAGAAATAAGTAGACCATTTTGAGAATTGTTATTTGATGAGTGTAAATAGGACGCAATAAATGCTGTTACACCCATAGCAATATATATACATGAAAATTCATTGGGAATGAATACGCTTCTGATAGTAAGGTCGCGACTAAAAAGCGAAAAAATAATACCTCTGTTGGTATCTGCATATAGTCTCGTGTACCATTTTCGGTTATCGAGATTTGGCTCAATAAAAACTATTAGATAAGCTGCTCTGCGAAGTGCCTGGAAACAGCAATTCCAAGTAATTAGACTACCAGCAAGAATTACAGAATACAGTGCGAGTGAAAGTACAACAGAATTAGCTTCTGTACCAAAAGCAAGAATAGCTCCAAAACCCGCAATGACCAATGCGAGGGCGGATGTTCTTTGCATAATATAGGAAACTATTTGAATGTTTATCAGATTATATTCCTCAGTAAGGCCAGGGGTAGATGAATTATCCATGTCTCTGATCTCCTGCATAATATAGTGAACTCAAAGAATAATTAACTTTATGTTTCTTTTTATTTGTTTTTCACATTGATATTTGTATATCTAACATGCTTTTGTCTGTTAGGAAAAGCACTCATGATTTTTCTTCCGAATTACAAATATCCTGATCCGTATAAGAAAAGCCTCTCTTAACTTTTTAGCAACATGTGTCCCATTTGTGCTGACGTCAAACAGTCTTGTAATTACGTGCCTACCCACTCGCCTTGTTCGTTGTAGTTGTAGGATCTCTCATATCCAAAAGTGTTCCAAACCATGTCAAAGATTGGATGAAAAGCTTGTGGGATATCAGTAGCGTAATCATCGAGTAAGGCTTCAGGTAGCAAGATTAGTTCCCTTTCAAGGTTATATCCGGCAGACCTAATAAACATCTCACCAACTCCCAAACTGTAATCTTTCATACCTACAAGAGACAAGGCTGCAAAAATCGGCACTTCAATGTCATGCTTTTCTAAACCTACTAAATATTCCTTCGTAGATTTCAGAATTTCTCTTTCATACCAAACACTTTGTAAAACAAGTGCGCCATTTTGCATAGGCCCGAGGACTATAACTGCCTCCACAATACCCGAACGAAAGAGCTGGCAATAAGTGACAATATCCTCCTCAGCGTTTGTTGAATAGGTCATGATTCCATCGATGTTCATTCTGTAGCTCCATGCGCCTCCACCGATGGGTGGGAAGATTGCTGTTAATTCAGCCCTGGGGGTTATGCGATTTCCGGAAACGCCCGCAAATGCTGACAGGGGTATTAGATGGAGAACCAATCGACCACCCTTACTCAGGTTAACTCCTGGCTGTTGTTCTGTGAGCAGATCTATTGTTCGTTCTTCCCGGAAGGAATGCATTTTATCCGAAAGGCTTTCAGATCGGAGAAAAGCTGTCCTTAGCTGGGAGACATCTAAGGGGTACTTGCCCGCTGAACTTCGCCCATAGAATTTAGAATGATCACTGAAAATAACTCTATGCGGTGCGTTCCAGCTTTGAGGGACCCGGATGATGAACAAGAAAGTACCTGTATTGTTCGGAATCGCTCTTATGTGGACTGATGGAAGTCGAGGGTCAATGCCGCTTCTAATTATATTCTCAAGTCGAAGTATCTCCCTGTCGGGATCATCAGTCCGGGTACCTTCAATTGACTTGACGAAGCCATTTTCTTCCCGAACACCAAATATCAAATCGCCACCTGATGTATTTGCAAAAGCAGAAACTTCTGCCAAAAACGGAATCTTCTTGCTCTCGCCTTCATGGGGAAGCTCGCTTTTGTATTCAAGAGAGCTACCCTCAGGCACTTTGTTTTCCATTAGATTCAAAATATCAGTCAGAATAATTTCATTAAATTTTTTTGGGATCATATTTCCCTCCAGAATTAATTGTCATAACAATAGAGAACTGATCTGCTTAAGAAACGGGACTCATGTACTCCGTCCGCATAAGATGCCTCGCGGATTCTCGCCAAATAAATGATAACGTCTCTCCTTTAAATGACATTCGGATCATCCAAGGACTTAACCCATTCTCTTTTATACGGATCAGCATAATTTGAAATTCTGGAAATAGAAAGATGTGAGTATAATTTTAGAACGACCTGTTGTTGTTCGAAATAAAAAACTTTTCATAGCCTCCTTTTGGGAGTTTTTACCTTTTTCTGTGCTTGATCTGATTATTCACCTCCCCTGGGTAAAAATAAAGCACTATCATATTGAAAAATATTAAAATTATTAATCAGGGTTATTGCTGAACTAAAATGCAATATCAGATTTTTATAGAGAATCTGAAGATAACTAGGCTTTTATAGTTTCACTTAGATAAGGTTTCAGGAGGTCGATTTCTCCTGTGCCACCTGGTGTGCCATTTGTTGGCCGCTATTGAGGGGGAATGGTAGAAATAATAGAAATAATTGACAAAATTCCAAGTGTACTAACATTTTTAGGCACAGTAATTTAGGCGATAAACTGTTGTTTTTAAAGGAGTTTATGCTGTCTCCAAGAGGGGCCTGTTAACCGGAGGGTTGTAGGTTCGAGTCCTACCTGAGGAGCCACTTCTAAGTTCGAACTGAGATTTGTGAAGTTCGAACTTTTTTTTGTTTCTACATCTCTCTTACCACTTTCTCTTCACTTCGCACTTCCCCGGGAACGCCGATCTCCCGATCGGCAAAACATATATAAGTTCCTAAATATAATTCACTTCGACCATCGACCATCTCAACTCTCAGTGCCGAAGGTTTCCTGATCGGCAAAATTTATATTCCTTTCTCCAGTTATCAATCTGTTCATCATATTTCGTTATTTTCCTTTCTTGCGCGTTTTAATGGGCATGGAAAAAATGCGTAAAGATCTACGAGAGAGGACCTTTGAATTTTCCTCCAGGGCTCTCAGGTTTTGCAATTCTTTAGCGGCTGGATCTGATAAGGGAGTTGTGAAAAACCAGCTGCTTCGTGCCGTCACTTCAGTTGGGGCAAATTACCGTGCGGCGAGAAGGGCCAGGTCAAGGAAGGACTTCATTTCGAAACTGGCAATCGTGGAGGAGGAGGCTGACGAGTGCGTCTACTGGATATCCTTCTTGGAGACGACTGGAATTACCGGGTTCGAGACAGAATGGCTGAAGCAAGAGGCAAACGAGATAGCCGCCATAATGGTAGCCTCTCGAAAAACCGCGAGGAAAAATATTGGAAGTTCAAACTGAGACATTCCAAGTGCGAACTGAGATTTGAAAAGTTCGAACTTTACTTTGCACTTTTCAAATCTCAGATCTCAGTTCCGATCATCCGGGGGTATAAGTTTCTTAAAAAAGCAATTGAAGACAGAGCCGGTCTGAAGAATTTGGACCACCGGTTAAGTTAGATTTGGCACATGGCTCTTAATCATGAAAGGATAAGAGCTATGAAGAAGCAGAGACGAAAACACACGCCGGAATTTAAAGCCCGAGTCGCGCTTGAAGCGATCAAGGGATTGGAAACGATCAACGAGATAGCGGCGAAGTATGAGGTTCATCCAGTTCAGGTAGGAAATTGGAAGAAAGAACTACTGGAGCATGTCCCTGAGGTATTTTAACGGAAAAATGCTGCCAAGGATAAGGATGGGGAAAAAGAGCGTGCCCGGCTCGAACGTAAAGTAGGGCAGCTGTCCATGGAGGTGGACTGGCTGGAAAAAAAGTGCGAGCAATTGGGAATTCCCGGCAAAAGGCGGAACTCGTGAGTAAGGACGAGAAAATAAGCCTTCGTCGACAGTGTCAGTTGCTGGATATTCCCCGATCACTTCTCTATTATGTGCCGAAGGGGGAATCAGCGGAGAATTTGCAGATAATGCGTGAAATGGATGAATTGCATCTGATGGACGCAACTGCCGGATCTCGACGGATGCGTGATTACCTTCGCCGGAGAGGTTGGCCCGAGATGAGCCGTGATCGAGCAAGGCGTCTTATGCGACTGATGGGCATAGAAGCGGTGTATCCCCGTAAGCGTACAACCATTCCTGGAGGGCCGAGCGGTATTTATCCATACCTTCTCAAGGATTTGAAGATCATCCGCCCGAACCAGGTTTGGTCTGCAGATATCACCTATCTACCAATGGCCAGGGGATTTATGTATCTGTTTGCCATTATAGACTGGCGTTCACGCAAAGTTCTTGCCTGGGAATTGTCCAATACACTGGATACAAGTTTTTGCCTGGAAGGATTGCGGAAGGCGATTGAATCGACCGGAACAGTTCCGGAAATCTTGAACACAGACCAGGGCTGTAAGTTCACGTCTACGGAATGGACCGAACGTTTCAAGGAGCTGAATATAAGCATAAGCATGGACGGAAAAGGACGTTGTCTGGATAATGTGATTATTGAACGGTTCTGGCGAAGTCTCAAGTACGAAGACATCTACCTGAAATCATATGAAAATGGTTGGGAGCTTGAATGCGGGATCAAATTGTATATGATGCGATATAACTGTGAGCGTCCACACCAGTCTTTGGAGAGCGCAACACCGGAGGAAGTTTACTCTGGAACGGCTGCTTTGGCGGCCTGAAAAAATTTTTCCCTCCCCCGGGGGAGGGAAAAAAATAAAAACCTAGAGCCTATGTGATCAAACTAAAACGAAGCATCAAGTGGTTGAAACTTTAAGCCCGGTGCTGATGCAGCATTGTGAATAGAGGATAGCTCACTAGAAAGTGATCTTAAGTCTTACGCAATCTTCTTTCTTAATGTTGCGTTTATTGAAATCACCTCTGAGGATTCCTTAGATTTTCTTCTTGTGAAACATGTGGGAAATTTACCACTTGATTTAGCACTTGCAGTACGAATCTAAGCAAAGGAATTCAAAATAAGATCTAAGCTTTTTAAAAAGCAGGATAAATATTTTAGAAGAATTGTCAAAGGGAGCAAATCTCTAATGCATCAAATTGAACAGTTTTGTGATAAACCTATTGTTTCTCAAAAAAAATAAACATTTAGACGATATGGTGGATTTTCTCTTTGATTACAGGACATAAAAGTTTCTATGAACGTTATATGAGTATGATAGATTATTAACCCTGACATCCCAGAGTTCAAATGATTCCTCTTGATGCTTGAACATGACAACCGCGCGGCAGATTGAAAGAAATCAAGAAGCATCAGTCATGGAACATCAAAAAATTTAATGGAAGGTTAAGTTATGACTTTCCCCTCAAAGATGACTATTCTGACCTGATAGAACTCCTTTCGGCTAAAAGGGGTAGTGGCAAGAGTAATCATTATGACGGAATTACTGCCACAGTTGTTATTAAAACCTAGGCAATCTGCAGCCTCGATTTATTTGCACTGCTAAAAAAAGCATGATTGAAAATTTCCAACCCTGGAGTATTCTACAATGCGGTTAGGAACGCATATTACAAACGTAGACCAAGAAGTCTTCAGTTTATCGGATTTTGTAAAAATAAGAACTGATTGATGATTCACGATATTACGAGATTAATACGGCTACCCTCTAGCAGACTGGTTTTGCACTACATCGAAATGATGATTTACAGTTGAACTTTACGCTAGCCAAAATATTCTACATATAGGCAACCGAAAACACTCAGCAGCAAAGATCGCAAGGTGTTTGAGTGCAGTTGGAAACGAGCTTAACGCTGTGGCAAGAAGCCGCTCAATCTATAACGATCACAGACTGCAATGTACAAATTGTATTCATTCGTTAAATGTTTCAACTAGGTTCATCGTTTTACTTTGAATTAGATTAAGTGAAGTGCAGGAGCAAATTCTTCACGAATCGCTTAAATTTCGCAGGGCAGAATATCAAGAAAAGAAAAAAATATATACATTGAAAAATATGGATTTTTGAAAAAAAATGTATATAATCAACCGAAATAACTATTTTTCACAGAATCTAATAAAACATCTTAAGGATAAGACTATGGAGAAACTTGGTACAGTAAAATCACCCTCCATCAATGATGAACAATGCCTACAAAAATGTTTTAAAAGTGAGTTCTATTTAGATTTATTGAAGGCAGCGCAATATAATACTGGTGATTATTTCAGATCGGTCTATGACGTTCTTCATAATAGTTTCAATGTTGTCGAACTCGCTCTTTATGCGAGAGAGTTAGAAGATGGAGAATTAGTTTTACTTAGTTCCTATGGATCTAAGAAGCATCCTGTATATTTTTCAGAGCTATTATTAAATGACTTGGGATACGATACTTTAAAAGATGGAAATTCAATCATGATCGATGGACATCATCAACTGAGAGAATACTTTAAAGTAAAAAATCTTAAGGGGAACACAAATAAAAAACTAATATTATCACCAATTGAGATTACAAAAAATAGTAATAATATTATCAACTTTCAGTATGCACTTTGTCTTATCTTTGAAAATCTTCAAGACAGAGAAATTGTTTCCTATTATCTGGATGAAATAAGATTAACCGTTGGTTCGTTATATTTTTTTGTGATTCAACAAAAAAAATTACAGTTTCGAGAAGAGTTGGTAAAAAAAGCTGCAATTTCTCATGATTTAAATTCATGCTTACATAGAGGGCTTATACTTATACGTGACTTCCTAAATATTGATGCTGGATCAATATTTTTATACGATGAAAAATCGAGATTATTGCGAGCTCATGCAACTAGTGGATTTGAAGGTTCTCGTCATTTAGAAGATGTAATATATAAGTCTAATGATAATAGTGACACCTGGAAAGTCTTTGAAAAAGGTGAAATTATTGGATATAAAAACATTAGTACTAAAAGACAAAAAGGAAGATTCGCTGAAAGTATATCTGGTGAAAGAAAATCCTTTATTGCATTACCAATTACACATCCAAGAACTGATGACGATACAAAAAGAAAACGCAAAATTGGAGTTATTCGTTTACTCAACAAATATAGAATTAACAACGGTGATAAATGCCTAATCTATTTTACCTTTGAAGATGTTCTCTTATTAGAATTCGCTTGTGATCTTCTCAGCGTAATTGTTCATCAGATGAAATCAAGAGAACGAAGAATAGAGTTTTTTGAAAAAATACTGCATGGGACTTACACAAATATAAAAGCTGTTAGACTACATATTGACATTCTTGAAAATAGAGGACGTATTAATGCGTATATCCCAGATCCATTAAAATATTGCATACCCAATAGCCTCTTTTTTTTAGATGACATAAGAGCACAAATTGATAGACTTTCAATGCCAGATCCTGCCAAGTTTAAAATCGAAAAAGTGAGAATTGCTGGAGCAGTATTATCTAAGATCGTTGCATATATCGAAGAATTGGTTAAGACTGAAGATATAATACCTGAAGTGACAAATCTTAAGAAAGACTATTTCTATGACTTGCCTCCGGTCAAAGGAGACTTAGAGTCTTTAATGACTGTTTTTCGCAATCTCGCTGAAAATTCAATCAAGTATAGAAAAAATAATACTAATAAACTTATCGTAGAACTTACCTATAGAATTTTAGATAATTATGTTGAAATTTTATTTAGTGATTATGGGATGGGAATTCCGTTAGAAGATAGAGAATTTATTTTTGAAGAGGGTTATAGATCGGAAAACGCAATACGCAGACAGCCTTCTGGGACAGGTTTGGGGTTATCCCATTCAAAGGATTTAATGAAATTGATGGGAGGAATGCTTGAACTAGATAACGACACTGATAGAACTACCTTTGTTATAAGAATAGAAAAATGGGAGAGAAACATATGATTTATATTGTAGACGAAGACCGACGGCAATTGAGGGCTGAGAAATCTGAATTGGAATTCCGTGGTTTCGAAGTTGAATTTCTCGGAGACGCTGATATAGCTTTCTCTACTCTCATCTCTGTTAAACCAAAAGATGTTGATTTGATCTTAATCGATGTGATGCTGGCTGCAAACGAAGATTCAATGATTAGCAGATACTCTAGATCTTCTAGTGATAATTTTATGAAGACTGGATTGTTATTATTAAAGGATTTGATTCAACAGAACAAAAAAGTATTTCCTTCAAAAGCTGTTTTGTTTACCAATACGACAAGTGATAGTCTTTTAAGTGAGGTTCGAAACGTTTGTACTGAATATAAAATAGAGCTAATAAGCAAACGAGAGTATAGAAGTACCTTCGAATTTGGTGATAAAATTGAGTCTTTTATAAAAAATATGAAGGAGTAATCAAATGACTTTAGGGGATTTGATTGGATTTATGAGTCTTGTTGTAGCAATGCAAACCCTTATGTTCACTCTACATATGTATATTCATAATAAATATAAGGAGAAACAAGACAAAGAGATCCGTCAAATTATTAATAATACTTTCATGATCAAGAAATCTCATCAACTGTTTATTGCAACACTAATAAAGGCCAATTCTTCATTCCGCTTACATTCATCGATTCTACATAGATTGATGATGCATATTAAGTTAGATAGTGATTTAACGAATAGGATCTCAAAAAGCTTTCTAGAATATGAAGATTTATTCAATAAATCTCTTCATGAATTAATTATTATTGATAATAACCCTGGTCAAAGAGATTCCTCAGTCCGACAATTAAGCCAAATAAATGGTGATATATTTAGTTATGAATTAATGTGCGAAGTTAATCGACATGAAGAGAATAAAGACCCTCTACTTAAAAAAGGAATCGCAGATTTAAGACGTAGATTAGATAACTCAAAAAAGAAATAGAATATAAAATCTATAAGTTTAGCAAAAACTACATAAATGATTATTCTATTTTGAAGATAAACATTTTTCAATATTTTCTATTATGTAATGTTTACAACTAAGGTAAACAGATAGTCCTTGAACTAGAGTTGTTAACTTCGATAAGAATTTTAATCCAATTAATCCCTTTTTCATAATCTATTTCGGAAAGCTAAAAGAAAGAACTAAATCACGATGAGAATTTAGTGACATCTGCGCTTTCGAGTTACGGTTTTATCATGTGCTTTTTCACGATCCAATCACTGTTTGAATTAAAATCGCAATCACTGTTGTTACAACTACACCTGCACCAAACAAAACATAGTCTCGCTTGGCGCTACGTTTTTCTCCATACTCAAGTAGCTTGATAAAGTGCTCGGCCACAGGGAGAGGTGTATTTTCCAAAGTCTTTACTTTTTCTTTTAATTCTTTTTCCTTAATTTCTAACGATTTTAAGTCCAATTCTAGCTTCTGAACCGCTGATTCACGGTTACGCGCTACCTGAGCCATCTCTGAAAGTACAGAATCGACATCGCTTGATGCTTTGGTTAGGTTTAATGTCAACTCCGAAAGTCTCTCGCTGTATGGTTTCTCTCGTTCCTTTTTAATTCCCAAGAGTTGCCGAATCAGTTTTTGAATTAGTTCGTTTGACAAGGCACCACCAGCAATAAGACTAACAGAACCTGCAATAATCGATAATAGAATGTCAATCCCCATATCTATCAATCCTTAGCTTAAAAATATTGTTATATCTCAGTCCTCCATTGTCACTTATTTACGTTACTTCCAAAACCTCTACCACCGCTTGAACGCCAGCCCTGACCGCCCCGAGATTCTCCACCACAGCTTGTTCTATTTGTTGCAGATGGAGAAGTGCGTGTTGGCTTCTGAGCAAGTACGCGCGTCTCGTGACGAGCTGGCGACACTACGGATGAACTAGTCTGAGATGGTTTACTAGTGAATTCCAATCCCCGGTGCTCGATACGGTGCGAAAAGATCGGTTGCGTCGATTCTGAGGCAATGGCATGGAGTCGAGTCTGGATCAAATCCCGATCGTTTGTAGGTAGATCGGACACATTAAATGTTGGGTTGACGATGTGCAGAGCGATTCCTTCGTCTTTGGCTACGGCGATTGCTCCTGCTGTGAAACCAACGTTCGTGATCATAAATGCTTTGTGAGCGCTTACCTTCTGACGTACCTGCTGGAGTAACATGACATCTGGCTGATTAACTTTGTCTTCTCCTCTCCACTTCGCATTTGCAATGTTGAGATACAAGGCGATCTCGTCGCCGGTCTCCCAGTAGAGATCAATCTGATGCTTGTAGGCCGGTAGGTCCTCTCTCTTTGGATTCTGGATTGTGACCGATTTGACCTGCTCTGGGGTCAGGCCAGTTTTTGTCGCTATGAAATAGCGGCAGAGTTCCTCGTACTGTTCGCTTTTCATCTCACCACTCTTTCTTCCACAAAACGTTGTGCATGACCGTCTTTGGAAAGGCGTATGAAATCCGACTTTTCAAAATACGTGTCAAAGCATCTTGTTGTGTATCCTCATCGCAGTCACTATCCGTACTGTGGATCTAGCTCATCTCCCTTTCCACCTGTCGATGCAAGAACGATGCTGGTACCGGGCCTTTTAATCTGTCGATGATAACGTCATTTATTCCAGATTATATCCTTATCGGATAACGCATTAGACAAAAGTTCAACTAATTCACTAAGGCGACCATATGGATCATTTGGATCGGACTTCCTGGGGAACCTAATTACGCGTAAACCTATCCTGGTTAAATCAGAATCAAACAAAGCGTAGGACATATTTTGATAGTTTGTAGGTGCGCTCTCCTTTGGTAAAAATGCATAATGCCATTTATTTGAAATTGCTTTTGAACTTCGTAGAATTCGGCGAATGTTGGGATCTGTCATCGATTGGCCGATAAACAAGCAAGTTGATCCAGTAAATTCACGAAATTGAGCTAAATTCGCCCAGTTGTCAGATTGAGCATATTCACCATGATAATCGCTCTCGGCTATCACTGTCTTCGATAAAGGGCCTCCGGGAAAAGGGAGATAGCCGTGAGGATGATATATTGCTAATTTCCCGGTTTTTTCCGGAAATGCGGGGTCCCAGAATGCCCTGCATGAAATGTTTTTACGTCTTAGATGAATCTCAAAAAAATTATCGTAATTATAATTCAGTACAGACTTTACGCAATTGTTTGTTGCGCATAGATTTGCCAAATTATCCAGCAGTTTGGACTTTATGTCGTGCACGGTTAAATCGGTATGGTTTAGGTAGAGAGCGTGATAAAGGAGATAGCGCCAGTCTGCTTCTCGAATACAAGTTTTGATTTGCTGTGCAACAATTAAAGGGTCTCCTGCTGAAAATGACCTGGACAGTTCGACATATTTGGGGTCAGCTCCCCACATGTTACCTACAAGAGCTCGTATTGGGTCGTTCTCATCTTCGACAAAAGCTATCGACATGTTCCTTGGTGGATTCATATGTGATGCAGTGCCCTCGTCTATCAGATTTTCCCAATGCCGAAAGAAGGTCAGTGATAGACGTTTTAGTAATTCGCTCCAAATTGGCAGTCCAGCACTAGAAGACGCACCAGCTCCCAAAGCGAGCACGAGATCACCTTTTTGAATGCTGGAAAGCAACGAAAGGAAATTCTGCGCTCCGAGTTTTCCTAAATCCGATAGTGAGGGTGGTGGAAATATTCTCGTTGTTTTTTTCATCGCTACATTTGTTCTGAAGTAAAACAAATATTATAAATTTATGATGTGGTTAATAGCGTCGGCAATAGTTTTTGACCTGTCACCTATGAATTTATAGGTTTTTTCTAAATCTTTGCAGACAGCATAATAGTTTTCATTGCTAATATCAGAATCGAATGTCATGCTTCTGTAAGTTTTTGCTTCATCCACTTGATCATTTAATAATGCAATTTGTGTTTTAAACTCAATAACTTTAACTTGTAATTCACAGGAGAAAAGACCGATATTACTGATATGAGCATCAAGAAAAGGTGTCAGGTACTTTCGAACAGTAATAGCGTTTGATCCGTCGGATTTCTGTATTTGGCCTAAAGCTGCTAACTGCTCATCACTGAGTTCCAAATTTGATTCAAGTGATTGTAGAATACGGTCTGTAGCGTAAACTCCCTTGTAATTCTTCATTATCGCCAGAACCCACGTCAGAAGATTCTTATCCAATTCACCATATCTCAATTTGATAAGGTAAAAAGATCCTGCAAGGCGGTACTGCAACTCAGCGAGTTCGGATTTAATACCATTTCTAATCTCGCTCTTTAGAGTTCGCTTTCTTACGGCATCAATAATTGAAGGGCCTAATAGCCCTAGTAGCCATCCAAATAAAATGAGTGATAATTCTTCTATCATGAAACAGTCCGCATATGCTCCTTCCGCATAAGATACCTCGCAGTTTATCGCTAACTATGGGTTTAAGCCATTCCATTATAAGCTTCCTGTATGTAGATTTCCCCTGTGCCACCTGGTGTGCCATTTGTTGGCCGCTATTGAGGAGGAATGGTAGAGTTAATTGAAATTATTGACAAAATCATTTCCAAGTTCGAACTGAGATTTGAAAAGTTCGAGGTGAAGAGGAAATGGAGCGGATGCAGTGATATGGTTTTTGCCGATCAGGAGATCGGCGTTCGTGCGCCTTTGAGCGCACCGTGTTAGCTGGTGAAAGTCCAGTCCGGCCGAAGTTGCCAGGCCGGTAACCGAAAGTAACTGCGTCGCAGTAATGCGGGGTGGGGAGCAACTGAAAGTGAAAGAGCAGTCCGTAGGAGACGAACTCGATTCGGCTTGATGAACAGGCGAGCCTGCGAACGAATGGCGAAGCCATAATCCGAAAGGAGATGTTTTGTTCCTGAATGAAGCAACGATGAAAAAGGGACAAAGCTGTTCATGGGGTGGTTGGAGACGGAATGTTTGGAAGGCACGGTGACGTTAAAAAGGGAGACCCTGTCGAAGGTTGAGACTAGGCAGGGAGTCAGAGTCGCCATAGTAGCTGAGAAATCTGTGAAAGCAGATGGAGCCAAGGGCGACAGGAAGATGAATACGTGAGAAAGGATCTGATGGAAATAGAGGAGTTAAAAGTGCCAGACCCGGCTAACCCCACTTCAGAAATCCGCGCCCGATGGGCGTGGGTGGAACCATCGGTCTGGACAGATCGCATGCTGTGGGCTCTGGAAAATGGTATTTCCGGAGTCGAAGAAACAAAATGGTTCGGATTAATCGACAAAGTCTACAAAATTGCTAATCTTACCCGAGCCTATGAAAAGACGGTCCGGAATAAGGGAGCGGCTGGAGTAGACAACGTCTCGGTAACGGGGTACGGCAAGCATCTGGAGACCAATCTTGCAAGATTGCAGGAACAATTGGTGAAAGGAACCTACCGGCCCTCCCGAATCCGGCGAACCTACATTCCCAAGCCCGGCGGAAGCGAGAAGCGGCCTCTGGGCATTCCAACAGTTCAGGATCGGATAGTACAAACGGCCTTGCGCCTTGTAATCGAACCGATCTTCGAACAGACCTTCGCAGGCAACAGCTATGGGTTCCGACCCGGGCGTGGATGCAAAGACGCATTACGGCAAGTAACAAAACTGCTGGATAGTGGTTATGTATACATCGTCGATGCGGACTTGCGCCAATGCTTCGACCGGATTCCCCATAGGCGTTTGCTGGATCGAGTCAAACAACGGGTAACCGACAGGAGGGTACTGGAGCTGATTCAGTCCTTTCTTAAGCAGGAAATCCTGGACGAAGGCTCTGTTTTATACCCAGAAAATGAAGGCACTCCTCAGGGAGCCACGCTCAGTCCATTATTATGCAACATATACCTTAATCCGCTGGACCATGAAATGGAAAAAGCGGATAAGGAAATGGTGCGCTATGCAGACGATCTCATAATCGCCTGTAAGACAAAGGAAGAAGCGGAAGCGGCTCTGGAGATGCTCAGGGAATGGACAGCGGCCAACGGACTGGAACTGCATCCGGAAAAGACCCGGATAGCCGAAATGAACCAACCAGGAGAGCATTTTGACTTTCTTGGCTACCGCTTCAAGCTAGGAAAGAGAGGGAAGATAATACGTTTTCCCAGCCCGAAAAGTGAGAAGCGATTCAGGGAAAAGCTACGGGGACTGACACGACGAGCGAATGGAAAGAGCATGGAAGTAATCATCCGTCGATGTAATCGAATCCTTAAAGGCTGGTTTGAATACTTCAAGCACAGCAACAAATGGACGCTGATGACGATTGATAGCTGGTTACGCATGCGGCTGCGAAGCATCCAGCGTAAACGCCGGAAAGGAAAAGGGAGGGGGCGTGGAGATGACCATCACAGATGGCCCAACGCCTACTTCGCGAAACTTGGGTTGTTCTCGTTATCCACAGCCCGAGCGGAAGCCATCAGTCCTTAAAGAGGTTAAGCATCAACTGGAGAGCCGTATGCGGGAGATCCGCATGTACGGTTCGGAGGGAGGGGTGGTGCAACTCAATGCGCTGTCCCTACCCCTATCCGGGGAACTTCACTTCGGCGATTTCAAATCTAACTGGAAACTTGATTTAAATCAGGAACGGCAGTTGGCTGGTAAACCATTTGTCTGGCAAGGTTTTGCATGTAAGTGAGACGTTTTTGTAGGAACCTCTGTTCAAACGCCGGAGGCGTGGCCGCGAATAGCCCCAGGTGAGCGTTAGCGAACCTGGGGTATGAGAAATGACAACACGATCCAAGCCCTGGAGGGGCGGCAGAAGGACCGCCAAAATCATCCCTTCAAATATCGTTTATCATATGGAATCTTATAGTTATTGAGAAATAGTTTTAATTCCTCCTCAAAGTTTATCTTTTTGTGATGATAAGGTTGCTTCTTGATGTAACTCTGCACCTGATCGACCTTTGAATTACTAACCGAAAATGCCGCATACCCATTCTGCCAGGCGAAGCTTCCTTTATTTCGGATACTCTTTTTTACCCAGTTTGTTGACGATGATTTGATCTTCCTGACAACTTCAGGGATGGTCAGGTTTTTGTTGATTGATGTCAATAAATGGATATGATCAGGTATCCCTCCGGCAGTAAGCAACTTACAGTCGATCCTTTTCAAGATGCCTCCAATATAGGAGTAAAGATCCTTCTCCCATGACGCATTGACCAAATTATCTCTGGATTTTGTACTGAAAATTATGTGTTGTAGATTTTGAGTAAAAGACTGAGTCATTGATTCTCTCTCACTCAACAACGTATGAGGTGAGGAAATAACGATATTTCCGGGAATTATGTCGCCCTTCCAGGGCTGGGAAAGGTTGGGCGGCCGTTAAACCCCAGGTTTCGCCAAACCTTTGGTTCGTTGTCACCTGGGGCTATTAGCGGACACGCCTCCGGCGTTAGCTGCCTGGTCTGGGTTCCTAATAATGGTGATAGCAACAATAGGCTCTTTGCCCTCGTTTTTATCCGCAGGGTGAATTCTTCCCTTTCCGAAGTTTTTTTCCTGCATGATCAGGCTCTGCCAGGGGCTAGACTAAGATCTCAGTTCTGATGTCCGCTATTAAGAGGGAGCGGTAGAAATAATAGAGATAATTGACAAAATCACTGCCAGGTTCGAACGGAGATTTGAAAAGTACGAGGTGAAGAGGAAATGGAGCGGATGAAGTGATATGGTTTTTGCCGACCAGGAGATCGGCGTTCCCGGGGAACTTCACTTCGACGATTTCAAATCTAACTGGAAACTTGATTTAAATCAGGAACGGCAGTTGGCTAGTAAACCATTTGTCTGGCAAGGTTTTGCATGTCAGTGAGACGTTTTTGTAGGAACCTCTGTTCAAACGCCGGAGGCGTGGCCGCGAATAGCCCCAGGTGAGCGTTAGCGAACCTGGGGTATGAGAAATGACAACACGATCCAAGCCCTGGAGGGGCGGCAGAAGAACCAGTAAAATCACCCCTTCAAATATCGTTTATCATATGGAATCTTATATTTATCGAGAAATAGTTTTAATTCCTCCTCAAAGTTTATCTTTTTGTGATGATAAGGTTGCTTCTTGATGTAACTCTGCACCTGATCGACCTTTGAATTACTAACCGAAAATGCCGCATACCCATTCTGCCAGGCGAAACTTCCCTTATTTCCGATACTCTTTTTTACCCAGTTTGTTGACGATGATTTGATCTTCCTGACAACTTCAGGGATGGTCAGGTTTTTGTTGATTGATATCAATAAATGGATATGATCAGGTATCCCTCCGGCAGTAAGCAACTTACAGTCGATCCTTTTCAAGATGCCTCCAATATAGGAGTAAAGATCCTTCTCCCATGACGCATTGATCAAATTATCTCTGGATTTTGTACTGAAAATTATGTGTTGTAGATTTTGAGTAAAAGACTGAGTCATTGATTCTCTCTCACTCAACAACGTATGAGGTGAGGAAATAACGATATTTCCGGGAATTATGTCACCCTTCCAGGGCTGGGAAAGGTTGGGCGGCCGTTAAACCCCAGGTTCCACCGAACCTTTGGTTCGTTGTCACCTGGGGCTATTGGCGGACACGCCTCCGGCGTTAGCTGCCGGGTCTGGGTTCCTAATAATGGTGATAGCAACAATAGGCTCTCTGCCCTCGTTTTTATCCGCGGGGAAAATTGTTCCCTTTCCGAAGTTTTTTCCTGCATGATCAGGCTCTGCCAGGGGCTAGACTAAGATCTCAGTTCTGATGTCCGCTATTAAGAGGGAACAGTAGAAATAATAGAGATAATTGACAAAATCACTGCCAGGTTCGAACTGAGATTTGAAAAGTTCGAAGTGGTGGCAGGTACATAAACCCACAAGAAACTTAATCTATTCTTCTCAGGAAGAGACCATTCTGATTTTGCCACGCCATAACAAAATGGCCAGAATTCACTTTGAATTGATGATGTTAGTTCAGCTTTGGATCATACATATTTCCATATCGCAACATAACAGTGTTTACGGATTTGTCTTTGGCGACTGTGACAATGTAAAGTCGATCGAACTCGCCCTCTTCATTTATTTCCGCTCCGGGGTCACCTCCAAGCAGTTTTACCAATGACGGGGTGCTGTTGCTGTGGCCGACCACCAAATGCAGGCCGCCTGTTCTCCGCAGTTTTTCGACCAGGACAGGCAGATTATCAGGATCATACAGCTCCACTTCAAGCCCTTGCGCGTCCGCGATTGGGGCCGCTGTGTCCCTTGTCCGGATAAAGTCAGAGCTGTGTACATATTCGATATTGGCATTCCGGAGTGCTCCGGCAAGTGTTAAGGCCCGCTCCAGCCCTTCAGAGGAAAGGTTTGGATCTTTACTGTTGTCGATTTTTTCAGCATGCCGCACCAGAAAGACCTGCAAAGGTATTTGGGTGTTTGTGTCACGCTTTGATGCGCAGCTGGTCAGCAGGACTATAAAAATAAAAACGGCAATTTTGGACTGTGTATATATTTTCAATGGTCACCTTTCTTTACTGAGGATAAATATGAAGTCTAAAACAATAGTTATAACCAAATTTATTTTAGCCATTAATAAAAATATTATGGATTTTTTAAAAGTGCTGACAAGAAATAAATTGATCCGAATAATAAACCTCGCGGAATTCCGTCAAATAAACTATCAAGTCATCTAAATATTTGGTTTAAAAATAGGGGATTCTTATCGGGGCATTTCCAGGTTCGAGCTGAGACATTCCAAGTTCGAACTGAGATTTGAAAAGTTCGAAGTGAAGACAGAGTTCGAACTTCACTTCGGCGATCTCAGTTCTCAAATCTCAGTTCCGGTGTCGTCCCTCCGGGGCTCTTCTCGTGGGGGTTACCCCACCCAGGGTTCGCTGCCGCTCACCCTGGGCTATTCCTTGCCGTCCCTCCGGGACTGATGCCGCAGGGATAAGGGTAATTCAATCCGATGCCTGGAGGTTCCGCTGATGCCCGCAATCGGTGATTGCTCTTAAGGCGGTAGCTTATGCCGCTGCGGCAATTGTCAGGGTACTTCTTACCTTCGAACTTCACTTCGGCGATCTCAGTTCTCAGATCTCAGTTCCGGTGTCGCCCCTTCGGGGCTTTTCTCGTGGGGGTTACCCCACCCAGGGTTCGCTGCCGCTCACCCTGGGCTATTTGCTATCGTCCCTCCGGGACTGATGCCGCAGGGATAAGGGCAATTCAATCCGATGCCTGGAGGTTCCGCTGATGCCCGCAGTCGGTGACTGCTCTTAAGGCGGAAGCTTATGCCGCTGCGGCAATTGTCAGGGCACTTCTTACCTTCGAACTTCACTTCGGCGATTTCAGGTCTCAGATCTCAGTTCCGGTGCCGCCCCTCCGGGACTACTATATTCAGCAATAGAAAGACCAAGGTTAGTTGGGTAGATTAATTTGAAATCGAAAAATCTGGATTTGCCACTTAACGTATTTTATTGCCAAGGTTTACTGGGCGCCTGGCAAGCGTTAACCGGACAGTACTGATCTAAAATATCTTATATTTTTATTGTCAGTACGCCATCTTTTAAAGATGCCTCGAATTCTTTAAGGGGTTTGTCGGCGGGGCCGCTCAGGTTTTTGCCGTCAATTCCATATCTGGAACCGCCAAGACTCGCGCATTTAAAATTTGTCAGTTCCTGATCATATTCAACTTCAACGCCTCTATGCGTGCAGAGAAGGGATGTTACTTCGTATCGTTGTTCATCAACATGGGCGATGATTACTCCATTTGGAATATCAGAATGTCTGATTTTAACAGCCCCTCCAACTTTACTTAATATCATCTCTTTTGATAAATCGATTGCCAGGATATTATTGTTTAACGTAAAGGAATCCGGATTAATTGAAGGAGTGCTGCCTATCTTTGTGAACGTGGCGCATCCGGTCATTCCGCATAAACATGTTGAAGTAACAGTAATTGTCACGGCTCCTTTTTTCAGGAACTGCCTTCTGCCGAATTCTCCCATGATCACCTCCTGATGAATTAAGTAAGACATTATGTCCAGGTACAATAATATTTTTTGAGGGGAGCAGAGTCCAGAATTTTTGGCACTTTCTGATTGCGCCGCCTACTTCCAGGTTCGAACTTTTCAAATCTCACTTCTCAGTTTCTTTTTGGTTCAGTTTCTCATCCCCTATTTTCTATCAATCACTGCCTCAAGTATGCCTTGTGCCGCCGGGAGTTTGAATTCGGGTTTAAGGCGCGCTGAGGCGTAAAATTCCCGATCTTCCAGATTAACGAATCCTGAACTTTCCAGGTCGGCCAGGACCGGTGCCAGTTGATCCCTGAACTCAACTGGATAGGGCCATTTGTGTGCCGCCCACTGCAAATCAATATAGGGAAAGATCACAACATCGGCTTCGTTTCTTGCGAGCAGCACCAGTATTCGATTAGCAAAGTGATCACCCACTCTTGCAATGGGGAATTTTCGCATGGTTTTCGGCCAGTGGGATCTTGCCTCTGCCAGATTTTTGTCTCCGCCAATGTTATAGGCAACCACATTTAATCGGGAAGCGATATAGTTCACGAGAAAATCGTTTCTCCATGGAAGAAAGGCGACCTTTTCGCACGGCAGAACCACCTCCTTCATCTCCTCTACCAGATTCGAATCAAGATCCAGAAACATCTCGCGATTATGGATTGCTGCTTTTAAATGGTTATTTAGATCAGGTAGATTAAATATGGTAATTACCGTCATAACTATGGCTGCTCCATAGATTATGGATTTTTTGTTTCCGCCTGACATTGCCAGGACAATTAAAACCCAGGCGCCAAAAAAACCCATGGCTCCCCACCGGTAGCTCGCCCTCATCTCTTTGAATCCCGGGAGATTTTCAGAAAGCAGGGCCGATCCAGTTGGAGCTTTGGCGTACTTCTCCGCCATATTTGGACCGATGGTTTCTCCACCAGGTTTTACTGAATTAAATTTGAGAGAAGGCCCGAGAGCCATATAGAAGCTAAATACCATTACAACAATGAATCCGGCGGTAATTTTTTTGCTGCCGGAACCATAGATAACCGACCAAATTGAGCCGGTAATAACCGGGATCGCAAAAGTGGTTGTCCAGGTAGATGCGTCTCCAAAAAAAGCATCATTCGAACGGGAAACACTCCAGCCTAAAAGATCGGGCAGCCAGAGCATGCCCCTGGTGGGGATCAGCAGAAATGAGACATCAAGCCCCCAGCCCCTGAAGAATTCGATTGGCGCCGCATCAAATTGGAGCTTCCCTATATACAGCGCGTAAAGCAGGTAAGCGACACCAAAACTGAAAAAATGGACTGGAAACGCGAATCGGGTCATCCTTCGCCTGTTTTCCGCGTCACAGGAGTACAGAATGGCGCCCAATAAACTCGCCCCAACAGCAAACATCACAAAGGTATAACCATCCATGAAGACTGCAACCAGGCAAACAGATAAGTATCCGGATAGCCACATTACAATTATCCAGTTACCGGGTACTCGTTTTGCTGCCCGGGGCGCAAAAAGATGTAAGGCGCTAAGAAAATAAAAGGGCAGAAGGCCTATTCCGATGGAAAGCATCGAGTAACTGGCATGCCCCCATATCATCGGCATCGTCATCCAGGCAACCGCTCCTAAAATGGAAAGCATTGGCTGAATCGAAAAATACCGGCCGATCCCGTATGCCGATACAAATGCAATGGAAAGCCACAAGGCAGCCATTAAGGAGTAGGCATCAGCTGGATGAAGGCCTGATTTTATGAATAATGCCGCTGGCCATGCCCCGGCAAGGCCAAACACGATGGCAGCCGGCTCGGGCGCACCAAAATTATGCGCGTAAATGCTGAAGACTGACTCGTTCAGGAATGAAAGGGAAAAACCGGTAGTCCAGAGGGCCTGGCCAAGAGTAGGTGTTGAAATAAAAGGGAGCGCCCCATTAACTAATAAAGCAATTAATAGAGCGGCGGTAAATAACAGGCCGAGTCCGGAGTTTTTCGCAATTTTGATTTTGCAGCCCATCAATCTTGATCCTGGTTATTGTGCTGTTTCGCTCATCTGTTCCTGGAACGTCATGATAACGCCTGAAACTGCGGTACGCAATGAACGCGGCTATTCACCGCCTCAAGAAAAGGCCACTGCCAGGTTCGAACTGAGATTTGAAAAGTTCGAGGTGAAGAGAAGATTTGAACTTAACTTCGGCGATTTCAGTTCTCAGATCAGTACTGTCTGGTTAAAAGTAGAATAATTTCAACTGTTTAGAGGGCTCCCCTCTTCCGAATCCAGGATTTTTTTTACTAACCAGCTGAAGAATAGTAGTTTTTTCAACAAGGCTACACTCAAAACCTGCTACTTTTCTGACATTGATTGATCAACACCTTTATTCTCTGTTAGCTCAAACAGTACCAAGCAACGTTTGCCGAAAATTTTGTATTGGAAATTTCTGCCGCCCTTGCCAGGGTAAAATTATTGTCGCAAGGCTGTTTGCCCCGGATTCGCTCCGCTCATCCGGGGCTACTGGCTATCGTCCCTCCGGGACTACTATATACCGCAATAGAAAGACCGCAGAGAAAGTTTGAACTTAACTTCGGCGATTTCAGTTCTCAGATCTCAGTTCCTTCATGGGCATATATGCGCATTCTTCCTTTTATCCTCCTTCTTTTTTCCAACATTTTCATGACCTATGCTTGGTACGGGCATCTCAAAGATATGAGGGCCAAGCCAATACTCCTGGCAATCCTGCTGAGCTGGGGTGTGGCTTTTTTTGAGTATTGCCACCAGGTTCCGGCTAACCGCATCGGAAGCGCATATTTCACTCTGCCTGCTTTTTGCAGCATTCTCAGTCTGGCATGTAGCGCTGAACCATCGGGCGTTATGGAATCACGTGAAGAATTTGGCAGCAGGGAGCCGTATCGTCAGTCGGGAGGTTCTGTTAGCCGGTGTTTTAATGGCGTTAACTCTGATGTTCGTAATGCACCCCTTCCTGGCTGGAGTTTGAATGAGAGATTAATCGATCCAATGCATCAGCTGCGCCTGTTTGCATGGTCCGCTGTCATGGGAACGTTTTAGTCAGCGGAGAAGCCGGGTTTGAATGGTTATGCAGAAAACCTGGCTGATCAGTTTTCAGATATTTAACAATTTTTCTAATTTCCATCTTTTTATCGATTTATGGGAAGCAAACGGCTAATCTGAATGTTAATATATCCGGAAAGGTAACTGGTGGAACAGGGCAGGTATATTTCTTTTAATTCATTGTTTCAAAGATATTTAATCTTGACGGTTCAATCTCTTTCGGGCATGATCCCAGGGTTGACGATTATTATTTTTTTTGCTGAGCGGCAGGGTGGTATCATGACGGATGCGGCGCGGCCTTTGAAACAGTATATACAGCTTGAGCACGCTGCTGTTTTCCTGGCACCAGGTTTGTACGGGCTGGGATGGGATGGCAGAGTAATACTGTCATTGTGGCAATAAAGGATGGTATGGAGCAAAAGCAAGTAAAGAAAACGAGACAGCTCTGGAAAATTTTGGCGGCGGTTGTCCTGGTTTTGATCCTTTCCTTGATTGCGTTAGGGATTGGCAGCAGTCATTATGAATCCAGGTTAAAGGAGAGATACCGGGCCCAGGTGCAGGAACTGCTTTTCCGTTACGGCAACTCGCTGAGCCTGGGTATCAATAAGAGACTGGACCTGCTGCAGGGCCTGGATGCTTTCATCAGGGTTCATCATGAGCGGGATGAACTGGACAGCCTGTTTCAATCATATGCCGCCGGCCTGTATGCCGGAGCGAAAGGGATACGGTCGATCCAGGCTTTTCCCCGGGATTCTGAAGTCCTGTTCTATCCGGTAATCGGCAATGAAGCAATGGTTGGCAGGACTTTGGACGACCTGCTGAATGATGAGAGGCCCGGAGTCGCCGCGGATGTGGAGCGCGCTATTGACTCCCGCCGTATCGGCCTGAGCGATCCCTACGAATTATGGCAGGGAGGTTTGGGCCTGGTCGCCAGGAAGGCAATTTATCTGGGCGATAACTTGTGGGGATTGGCTGTAATAGTTCTTGATGTGCCGCCCCTGCTGGAAGAGGCTGGAATTGAGCCTCAACCCGAGAAGTTCAAGCTGGCGGTCAGGAGTGGGTCTTCCGACTACCCCTTTTTTGGAGAAGAATCGATTTTTGCGGCTGATCCGCTTTTATTGTCGGTCTCGCTGCCTGAAGGACACTGGGAAATAGCCGCGGTGCCTGAAGGTGGATGGGATCAGCTTATCGCCCTGGAATTAAGGCTGTTCCAGGGGATGTGGCTTGCCATAATCGGGCTGGTTGTATTTCTGGGCTACAGCATAATCAGCCGCCAGTCCTTCCTGAGCAGGGCCATCAAGGAAAGGACGGCTGACCTGGAAGAGTCCCAGGCCCGGTATAAGCAGCTGTTCAATGGAAATAATGACGCCCTGTTGCTCCTGGATGAAAGCGGGAACATTCAGGATGTGAACCAGGCCGTGTGTGACAGATATGGATTTGAGAAAGAGGAACTGCTTAAGATGAACCTGTGTCATCTGGCTCCGCCTGACCTTCAGGAACAGGTTTCCACCCGGATAACCGGTGCCCTGGAACAAGGGTCATCTTTCTCCTCGCGGCATCGCCGCAAGGACCTGGGGGATTTTCCGGTTGAGATCAATCTCCAGCCTATCCTGCTTAACGGGCTCCCTCACATTCTTGCCACTGTTCGTGATGTTACCGAGAGGGTGAAGGCGGAGGAGGATCGTGACCGCCTGATGTCCGCGATCGAGCAGTCTGCCGATGTAGTTGTCATTGCGGACACCCAGGGTTCAATCCAGTATGTCAATCCCGCTTTTGAAAGAACCACCGGTTTCCCTCGTCGGGAAGTACTGGGGCAGAAGATGAGCATGCTTAAAAGTGGGGAACATGACGTCGCTTTTTATAAAAAAATGTGGTCTTCAATCACCAAGGGAGAAACCTGGAAAGGCACGCTGCTCAACAGGACAAAAGACGGGACTTTACTTGTTGAAGAGACCTCCATAAACCCGATCCGGGATTCAGCTGGCAAGACAATCAGTTATGCGGCTGTGAAACGTGACGTGACCAGGGAGGTGAATCTGGAGGCGCAGCTCAGGCAGGCCCAGAAAATGGAGGCAGTGGGAAGGCTGGCCGGTGGAGTGGCGCATGATTTTAACAATATGCTGAGTATCATTAATGGGTACGCAGATATGATGATGGATAAACTTGATCCTCCTGATCCTTTGCTTGATGATCTGAATGAAATCAGGAAAGCCGGAGAGAGGTCTGCCGCCTTAACCCGCCAGTTGCTCGCCTTTGCCCGCCAGCAGACGGTTGCTCCGCAGGTGCTTGATATCAACACTCATGTTGATGAGAGCAAAAAAATGCTGCAACGCCTGATCGGTGACGATATCAAGCTGGAAATGGTCCCATCCCCGGATCTCTGGATGGTGCGGATCGATCCATCACAGGTGGAGCAGATCCTGGCTAACCTGGCAGACAACAGCCGGGATGCAATTGATGGAGTCGGCACTGTCGCCATTAAAACCTCGAATGTTGACATCGACTCCGATTTCTGCAAAACCCATCCGGGATGTGTCCCTGGACAGTATGTTTTAGTTGAATACAGTGACACCGGACGCGGAATGAGCAAGGAAACCCTGGATAAGATTTTTGAACCTTTCTTCACCACAAAAGAAATGGGCAAAGGTACCGGCCTGGGACTTGCCACTATCTATGGAATAGTGAAGCAGAATAACGGATTCGTTTATGTCTCCAGCGAACTGGGCAAAGGCACGGTTTTTGAGCTCTATTTCCCGAAGGTTGAAGACGAAGCGGCTGAGAATCACTCTGCTATTATCGAAGACAGTCCGCGGTAGAGAAACCATTCTGAAGGGTGAAGACTAAAAAAAGATTGTTGAACTTTACCGGAGAGTCCTGGAGGATAATGGTTACACGATCATTACATCTTCTGATCCCATGGATGCCATACGGCTGTGTGGAGAGGCAGAGGGAAAGATACACCTGATGATAACTGATGTGGTGATGCCCGCCATGAATGGCAGGGAGTTGCATGAAAGAATCAAAAAACTCAGTCCTGGCATCAAGGTGCTTTTCATGTCCGGTTATACGGCTGATATAATCGCGGATCGAGGGGTTCTGGCCGAAGAAGTGCAGTTTATCCAGAAACCATTCTCCCCTGGTGATCTGGCGCAGCTGGTGAGGAAAATCCTGGACCAGTAGAAGGGCGGCCGGTGGTTGGAGGACTGCTTCTCTTTTCAGGGGGATCTTGTCGGCCCGTGGTCGACTTCCTAAGTTCCCGATGTCCACGAAATGCGATAAATATCTGATTTATAAAATTTTATATTGATTCAGTTCCTGGCAGCGGATATGATACAGAAAGGTTGCACATCTGGATTTTGCCCTGGAAGGCCCTCAGTTTCCCTGGTATTGATCAGATATCAGAAGATAGTTGATGGGTTAGGGAGACTGTATTGGCACCAAGAAAAAAAGAAAACATTAAGGCTGTAGATGTTCCATTGGCTGTCAAAAAAGTTAATGCCGGGAAGAAAAAATCCGTTGACGAAGAAGGCACTGCTGCAAACGCAACCGGCTTTCCTGTAGTTGGCATCGGGGCTTCAGCGGGTGGTCTGGCGGCGTTTGAGGCCTTCTTTTCCGGTATGCCGGCGGATACCGATCCCGGTATGGCCTTTGTCCTGGTGCAGCACCTGGCTCCGGACCATAAGAGCATTCTCACTGAACTGATCCAGCGTTACACCAGCATGAAGGTTTTCGAGGTTGAAGATGGAATGAAGGTCCAGCCCAACTGCGCCTACATCATTCCGCCGAACCGGGATATGGCTTTTTTAAACGGCACTCTCCAGTTGATAGAACCTTCAGCCCCGCGGGGACTGCGGCTGCCTATCGATTTTTTCTTCCGGTCTCTGGCCCAGGATCAACATGAGAAGGCAATTTGCATAGTACTTTCGGGAACCGGCAGCGACGGAACCCTGGGTGTGCGGGCCATCAAAGCGGAGGGAGGAATGGTCATGGTCCAGAATCCTGCCTCAACCGAATATGATGGTATGCCGCGCAGTGTTATCTCGACCGGGCTGGTGGATTACGAGCTGCCTCCTGCTGAGATGGCTTCCCAGCTCATCACCTATGTTGGACATGCCTTCAGCACACCCCGCCGTCCGACCACTGCCCTGAATGCTCCTGAGACAGCGGTTATAAACACTCTCAATAAGATTTTCATTCTGCTCCGCGTCCAGACTGGTCACGACTTTTCCCAGTATAAGCTTAGTACCATCAGTCGCCGCATTGAACGACGCATGGCTGTACAGCAGATTGAAACGATTGAGAGTTATTTCAAGTATTCGCAACGGAACCTGTTGGAGGTCGACGCGCTATTTCGCGACCTGTTGATCGGCGTTACGGGTTTTTTCCGTGATCCTGAGGCCTTCCAGGCGCTTGAGCAGCAGGGACTCCCGAAAATTTTTGAAGGAAAATCAGCTGGTGCCCAGGTTCGTGCCTGGTCACCGGGATGTTCCACCGGCGAAGAGGCTTATTCCCTGGCTATTCTACTGGCTGAAAACCAGGAGGTGATGAAGCGGGACCTCAGGCTGCAGGTTTTTGCCACTGACATTGACCGACAGGCGATTGAGACGGCTCGTGCCGGGTTATATCCGGCCGGCATCACCACTGACATCTCTTCGGATCGGCTGACGCGCTTTTTTTCTGCCGAGCCCTGCGGCGGCGCCTTTCGTATTCATAAAAGTATCCGCGACATGCTGGTCTTTTCCGAACAGGACGTGGTCAAAGATCCTCCGTTTTCCAGGCTCGACCTTATCAGTTGCCGTAACCTCCTGATCTATATGGGAAACGACCTGCAAAAGAAGCTCATTCCCCTGTTCCATTATGCGCTTAATCCGGGAGGTATCCTGTTTTTAGGAACTTCTGAAACCGTGGGCGAGTTTACCGACCTGTTTAGCGTTATCGACCGTAAACAGAAGCTGTATCAGCGTAAAGAAGATTTTCACGGTAGCCAGCGCGTGACTCTGGGACGGTTTATCCCGCCCGTGACTGTGAAGGGGGAGGCTGTTTTGCATAAATTACGAAAACCCGAATTGCCGGCAAAAATACAACTGCGGGAGCTAACCGAGCAGATGCTGCTGCTGAATGTTAATCTGTCCGGTGCGCTTGTCAACAGTCGCGGTGATATTCTTTACCTGCACGGGCGCACGGGGATATACCTGGAACCTCCCCCGGGAGAGACTACAATCAACAACATCCTGAAGATGGCCCGCGAAGGTTTGCGTCGAGAACTGACGGTTGCCCTGCGCGAGGCCGTGACAGGCAATAAAATTGCCATTCGCCCAGACCTGCGAGTGGAAATCAATGGCGGTTTCAGCACCATGAACCTGACTGTCCGTCCGGTGGAAGAAGAGCAGGGCGAAAAGCTTTCCGAACCGCTGTACCTGGTTTCCTTCGAGGAAGTGCATCGCTCCAGCTCCAGGGAGCAGACTATCACAGCCTTGGATGGCGGCAAAGGAGCATCTGACCATGACCAGATGATTCAGGCCCTTAAGAAAGAATTGCAGGCCAAGGAAGAGTACCTTCAAAGCACCAATGAAGAACTGGAGACCATCAACGAAGAGCTGAAATCCTCGAATGAGGAAATGCAGTCTGTCAACGAGGAACTGCAGTCTACCAACGAAGAATTGGAGACCTCCCAGGAGGAACTGCAATCGGTTAACGAGGAGCTGGCCACGGTCAACTCTGAATTACAAACCAAGGTGGCGGATTTGTCCAGGGTCAACAGCGACATGAATAACCTGCTGGCAGGCACCGGTATTGCCACAGTTTTTGTGGATCACAGCCTTCGCATCCTGCGTTTCACCCCCTCAGCCACCCGGCTCATCAACCTGATCATCAGCGATGTAGGGAGGCCCGTCGGCCACATTGTTTCTAACCTGGTCGGTTATGAACAGCTGGTGGAAGATGTTCAGACAGTTCTGGACACCCTGTGCATCCTGGAGATTGAAGTAAAGGCAAAAAACGGGGCCTGGTACACCATGCGTATCCAGCCCTACCGTACGCTCGACAACGTGATAGAGGGAGCGGTAATCACGTTTATTGACATCACCGAAGCAAAGCATATACAGGATGAATTGAGATTGGATGAGGAACGGATTCGGATTGCTCTCCAGGCTACTCCAACTGTGATCGCCAACCAGAACAGGGAATTGCAGTATACCTGGGTCTCAAATTCTAATTTTTATTTTTCAATGAAGCAGGTAATCGGAAAAACCGATGGCGACTTTCTCCCGGCTGAGGAGGCCGCCGCGATAATGACAATCAAGCGCCAGGTACTGGAAAGCGGGAAAGGGACCAAGCAGGAGATTCATGTCACTATCGACGGTAAACCCCATCGGTTACGTTTGAATGTTGAACCTTTGTATGACGTTGGGGGCGCCATAATCGGGATAACCTGTGCCATGACCAATCCGGAAAATTTCCAACCTGAAGACCGGACTGATACCGGAGAGGAAGAGTCCTCGAAAAAATGATAGAGGAGGCCCGCAATGACTGACAAGGATGTTCAACAAGACCATAATGAGACCGTGAAAGACGCCAGGAATTTGCGCAGGCGCGCGGAAGATTTTGCCTTGGCGAAGCCGACAGAGTCAGCTGGATATCCCGAAGTTCTGTCACCAGAAGAGGTGAGGCTGACCCTCCATGATCTCCGGGTACACCAGATCGAGCTCGAGATGCAGAACGAGGAACTGCGGTTGACGCAGGTAGCACTTGACAAAGCCCGGGAACGCTATTTCGACCTCTACGACCTGGCGCCGGTATTCTATTGTACTATTTCCGAAAGAGGATTTTTCCTGGAGGTCAACCTTACTGCCTCAAAACTTCTTGGTATGACCAGAGAAACACTAATCAGGCAACCTCTCACTCGATTTATCCTCAAAGAGGACCAGGATGTTTTATACCTGCATTGCCAACAACTCTTTAAAACCGGTGAGCACCAGGCATGCGATCTGAGGATGGTTACAGCACACGGAGACGTATTTTGGGCTCATCTGGAGCTTACTGAATCCAGCGACACGGATGATAAGTCCGCCTACCGTATTGCAGGGAGCGATATTTCAGAGCTCAAAAAGGCCGAAGCGGAGAGGGAAAAGCAGCAGGAGAGGCTGAACCAGGCCCGTAAATTGGAATCTGTGGGAAGGCTGGCGGGGGGTGTAGCCCATGATTTTAACAACATGCTTAGTGTTATCCTCGGGCAGGCAGAGATGCTTCTGAAACCCGTGGCTCCTGACCACCCTCTCCATGCCAGTATCCTGGATATCCAGAGAGCTGCCGAACGCTCCGCTACTCTAACCAGGCAGCTGCTGGCCTTTGCTTCCCTGCAGATGATTGAACCCAAGGTATTGGACTTGAATGAGGTCATTGAAAGCATGCTTAATTTGCTCAAGCAGTTAATCGGCGAGGAAATCGACCTGGAATGGAAGCCAGGTGGAAAGCTGCCGCAGGTTGAGATGGACCACTCCCAGCTTGATCAAATGCTGGCCAACCTGTTGATCAATGCGGGTGATGCCATCAATGGAATCGGCAAGGTCACAATAGAGACGGGAACTGCCTTCTTGGATGAATCCCATTGCGCGGATCACCCGGATTGTGTGCCTGGCGAATATGTACGGCTGACCATCAGCGACAACGGCTGCGGCATGGACGAGGAAACTCTAAGTAACCTTTTTGAACCGTTTTATTCAACCAAAGGAACAGGTCCCAGTACCGGCCTTGGCCTGTCCACGGTCTTCGGCATCGTCAGGCAGAACAATGGCTTTATCGACGTGAACAGCAAACAGGGTGAGGGAACAACTTTCTGCATATACCTGCCCCGGTATGAGGGAAAAACTGGACAGGAACGCGAGAAAGGATCTGCGAAACCGGTTCTCAAAGGCCATGGAGTTATCCTGATGGTGGAGGATGAACCTGCCATTCTGAACATGGTCAAAAAAATGCTCGAAAACCTGGGTTACACGGTGTTGACAGCAAGCTCTTCTGGCGAGGCTGTCAATATCGCCAGGAATTTCCCCCAAAAGATTAACCTGTTGATGACGGATGTTTTGATGCCCGAGATGAATGGTCAGGAGCTGGCGAAAAGCATCCGCTCTTTCTATCCGCAAATGAAGATCCTTTTTATGTCTGGGTATACGATCGACATCATCGCTTGCCAGGAAGAAGGGTTGAATGGTGATGTCCATTTCATTCAGAAACCTTTTTCCTTAAAAGAATTGTCCGTCAAGGTACGTGAGGCTCTGGCCAAGTAAATTTGCGTCATGGACTAAATCTTTGGCGTTTAGATAGTAGACTGCCCCAGGACCCATCGCGATTATGGTACACACCATGCCCATATCTTCCGCTTGGATAGCAATTCCCTGTTTTTTGCGTCTTGAAATTAGTGAACCTCCAGTTACATTTATTGAGAGAATGAATCTGCATTTCTCACCAGTTTGCCTAGCGAGGTGGATGTATTCGTTGCCGGAGTACTCAGTTACTGAGAAATGCGGGGGAACCTGCGGCAAAAGGCTCCTGGAGGAATGTTATTATTGGTATCCGTCCCTGCCGTTAGACTGATTTTTTATACACTGAGAGGCAGGAAAGGATCGTTTCGGCTGGTGGGACTGCAAAAGTGAACCAGAAAGGCACGCGAAGGGAGGACACTTCAGAGGGCGGCAACCGCCGCCTGGCCTAGCTGGCACTGGGAGCCCTCGCTGTGGTTTTCGGTGATATCGCCACTAGTCCGATATATGCCATCAGGGAGTGTTTTCATGGTGAATATGGTATCGAGGTCAGCCCTTCCAACGTGATGGGGATTCTGTCCCTGATGTTCTGGTCGCTTGTAATGATAGTCTGCATGAAATACCTGGTATTCGTTTTTCGGGCCTGTAATCCTGCTTTGGATCGGTTTTCTGGCTGTTACCGGGGCAGTGCAAGTGTTCAAGGCTCCGCAGGTGCTGGCTGCTGTTTTCCCGTGGCACGCAATCCGGTTTCTGTTTTCCAACAGGTTGCAGGGGCTTGTAGTGCTGGGCGCCGTTTTCCTGGTGGTTACCGGAACTGAGGCACTTTATGCGGATATGGGGCATTTCTGGAAAAAACCCATTCGCTTGACCTGGTTTGCCCTGGTCTTTCCCTCCCTGGTAGTGAATTATTTTGGGCAGGGAGCCCTGCTGATGAACAGGCCGGAAGTAGCTGGGCATCCGTTTTGCGCCATGGTTCCTTCCTGGGCCATGGTTCCTACTGTACTGCTGACCACCCTGGCGACCATCATTGCTTCCCAGGCTGTCATCAGTGGCGCCTTTTCCTTGACCAGCCAGGCAATCCGGCTGGGATACCTGCCGCGTTTGAACATCAGGCATACCTCCACAACTCAGATTGGTCAGATTGATGTGGCCCCGGTCAACTGGATGCTCCTGGTTTGCACGATCGCGCTGGCGTGCCAGCCTTTTTATCTTTATGTCCCAAGATGCTGCAGACGCCACTTCCTTCTTCCGCCTGCCTGCAGACCAGGTGATTGAAGTAGGTGTAAGGCTGGAAATCTGAATCTCAGGGAATTCAATTATCCAGCACTCCCCTTATACTGATAGCGAGTTCTCTGATTGAGAATGGTTTCTGGATGAAGTGCACTCCTTCTTCAAGAATGCCGTGATGAGCGATTACGTTGGCTGTATAACCTGACATGAATAGAGTTTTGAGGTTCGGGAAAAGGGATTGCAGCTTTTCGGAAAGAACGCGGCCGTTCATTTGGGGCATTACCAGGTCAGTCAGCAGCAGATCAATCCTGCCCGGGTGTTCGCCCGACAGCTGGAGTGCCTCTTCCGGAGAATTTGCCGCCAGTACCTGGTAGCCAAGTTTTGCCAGCATGGTTTGAGCCACCTTCATAATCGCAAGCTCGTCTTCCACAAGGAGTATGACTTCATTTTGTCCGGTCGGGACTTCTTCTTCAATTCTTTTTACAGCAGTTTCGATTTCACCCACATGACGGCGCAGGTATATCTTAAAAGTCGTTCCCTGTCCCGGTTCGCTGTACACGTAGATGAATCCCCCGTTCTGCTTGACTATTCCATAGATAGTGGCAAGTCCCAGGCCGGTGCCATGCTGGGCTTCCTTGGTTGTGAAGAATGGTTCAAAAATGCTGTTGATGGTATTTTTGTCCATGCCGCAGCCATTATCACTGACAGTCAGGGACACATATTCTCCGGGAGTAAAACCTGGATGATTGTCGCAGTAGGCCTGGTCATGGGTTGCTTTTCCTGTTTCGATTGTGACCTTGCCCACTCCATCAATAGCGTCCCGGGCGTTGATGCAGAGGTTGGCAAGAATCTGGTTAATCTGGGAGGGGTCCATCTTGACCGGCCATAAATCGCTGCCAGGCAGCCAGGTCAAATCGATATTTTCACCGATGAGCTGGCGCAGCATTTTCAGCATGTCTTCTATGGTAGCGTTCAGGCTGAGAGCCCTGGGATTGATTGTCTGGCGGCGGGAAAAGGCCAGCAACTGCCTGGTTATATCCGCGGAACGCGTGGCAGCCTTATGGATTTCAGCCAGGTAGGTATGTAGGGGATTATCCGGAGCAGTTTTATCCATGGCCAGTTCAGAGTAGCCGATGATGACACTTAGCATATTGTTGTAATCGTGGGCGACTCCCCCGGCCAGCCTTCCAACGGAGTCCATTTTCTGGGACTGGACTAGTTGGGTATGGAGGCGTAAATACTCGGTCATATTGGTAAAAACCCCATGCGCTTCCAGGAATTTTCCTTCCGCGTCGTAACTGATCCTTCCCTCAAAGGATACGGTGATGGAGCTACCATCCTTGCACTTCATTTCATATTCAATGCCATGGATTTCGCCCTGTTCTTTGAAAACAATAAAATTTTTCCTGAACAATTCCGGTCCCTGGCCGACAAGGAAGTCTCCGAACCACTTGCCCAGTACTTCCTGGTATTCATACCCAAGGGCCTTAAGCCAGGCGTTGTTGACCTGCAGGATATGTCCCGCAGCGTCCAGTGATTGGTAGGGGCCGGGTGATTGTTCGTACAGCATGCGGAAGCGCTGCTCACTATCCCGCAAAGCGTCTTCGCCTCGTCTGCGTTCGGTGATGTCACGGGCGGTGGACAACGCACCGGTTATTGCGCCTGATCCATCCTTCAGTCCCCGGCACCACCAGGCAAGAAGGCGTTTCTGGCCATCCTTTCGCAGCTGCCAGCTCTCAGTATAGAATACGTTTTCGTCTCCCTTAAACATGGGATTTGTAATGTCGTATATGTTCTGTTCTCCGACGAAGTATTCAGAAACCTCTTTCCCGACTACGTCATCTCCGAAGAAAGCAAGCCCGGCTGGGTTTGCCCAGGTATATATCCTGTTAAAATCTACCTCCATTATGATTTCGGGGACTGAGCTGAGAATGGCCTCGTAGCGCTGCGAGATCGAGGTTAATGATGCTGTCCGGGAAGCGACCTGTTTTCGCAGGGCCCAGTTCCAGAGTAAAAATCCAAGGAGTGCCAGAAGCAGGGGGATGGCGATGATTGCCATATGTTTAAAAACTGCTGTCAGGCCGGGCGGGTCTTCTTGGTATAGCCCCAGCCATTTTTTATGAATACGTCGGTACTCGCCGGTTTCCTCAAGGATCTTCAGTCCTTCGTTGAACTGGGATATTAGCGATTTATTGTGATCTGAAACCGCATAACAAATTTCAGAGGTGAGCAGGTGCGATTTTCCGATAACCAGGTTGTCCCAGTTATTCTTTTTTATCCAGTACAGGGCGGTAATCCTGGATACCAGGGCGCAATCATGCCTTCCCTCAGCCAGTTCCTTCAGGGCGTTGGCCTGGGAATCGGCAAGCTCCGCTGATCCTTCCATGCCGTTTTTCAACAGGAAGTCGTACATGATGTCGCCCTGTTCCACAACAATCCGTTTGCCGGCCAGTTCGTCCAGGTTTCCTGGCGGGGGGCCTTCTCCCCGGCGGACGATGCTTACGCAGTAGTTCACGGTGTGGGGCTGGGAGAAATCCAGTTGCAGGTCACGTTCCTTGGAGTAGGTCATGCCTTGAAGCAGATCGATTTCACCATCTTCGAGAGCTTTCCTTACTTCATCCCAGGGGCCGAGGCGAAATTCCACATCAAGACCAGTCGCGTTGGCGATGGCACGGGTCAGGTCCACATTGTGGCCGGCGGGGCGGCCGGCATCATCCAGGTATTCGTAGGGGGGGTAGTTGGAGGCCCCGCCGACGATTATGGGACGGGTGGCCGGCAGGTCAATGGCTGCAAACCATTTGGTGTGCAGGCGCCTGTAGGTGCCGTCCGCCATAACCAGAGAGAGGCCTTCGTTGAGAAGAGCGAGGGTGTCACTGTCTCCGTCCTTGACAGCAAAACAGAAATCCTGCTGGAATTCCGGAATGGATCTGCTGATGACCTTCAGGTTGGTCAGCCCTGTTTCCTGGATCAGGCGGAGTGCCACCAGGTGCTGGATGATTACAGCGTCGTACTGTCCCGTTGACAGTTCACGGAGGGCTGTTTCAAAGGTATCGGTTGTATGTATTTCAATTCCACGTTCTTCCCGCAGCAGAAACTCCTCGGCATTGTCACCTTTCATAACTGCTGCCCGTTTTCCCCTCAGGTCACTGAGGGTGCTGATATCAGTTGTCTCCTTTCGGACCACTATGACGCCATGTTGCGACATGTAGGGAACAGTAAAGTCATAGATGGGATCTCTTTCTGGTGTGTGACCTACCAGGGGCAGTGCCTGAACTTCACCTCTTTCCAGCCAGCCGCGGGCTTCATTCCAGGTACCGGTGCGGAAGGTAACATCCCGTCCCATCACTTCCAGCGCGGCGCGCATCAGTTCAACTGAAAATCCATCGGCCCTGCCTTGATTGTTAACAACGCAAAAAGGAGGATAATCAATTTCGGAGGCTGATGAGAGGGGCTGCAGGATGGTTGGACCCTGTTCACCGGCATAAACAGATGACGATATTAAAAAAAATCCGGACAGCAGCCAGGCGAGCGCGGAGAGAAATCTAAGATAAGGCTTGGAACTGAATATTCCACTGCCGTACTGATTGTCAGGGACGATACTCATTGATAATTCCTTCGATCAGGAAAGCATTTGCAGGAAATATGCCCTCATGGCTAACTTCCTGCAATTTTGCTCAAGGGTTTTTGATGCCTCACACTGAGTTAAGCGGAATCAGAATGCAGTATTTATGCCTGATACGAAATTGTCAAGATGCTTTATGGGTTTAGCTGGTAAAAATTACCGTGATTTTTACCTTATACTTCTAAGATCTGGACTCTTTCTCTATACTAATCGCTGTCAATCCGGAGAAGCGCGGAACATCATGCTGTTATTTGAAACGTTCCGGAAACCCGGATAGTATAGAATTTTTAACGAATTTGAAACGCATCAAGCAAGAGACAAAGGTGAGGCAATGAAAGCAAGAAGAATAGTAGAAGAAGTTTACTGGATGGGTTCTGTTGACTGGGATAAACGCCTGTTTGATGTACTAGTGCCTCTTCCGGATGGAACCAGTTACAACGCCTACCTGGTAAAAGGCAGCGAAAAGACAGCCTTGCTGGACACAGTCGAGCCCCATATGATTGAGGAGCTGATGGGGCAGCTGGAAGATTTTGACAACATTGACTATATAGTGTCTCACCATGCGGAGCAGGACCATTCCGGAGTTATTCCCCAGGTCCTGAAAAAGTATCCAGCGGCAAAGGTCGTCACCAATCCGAAAGCTAAGGAAATGCTCCTGGATCTTCTCAGGATCCCGGAAGAGTCGTTCCTGGTTGTTGGGGATGGAGAAAAGCTTTCCCTTGGCAGCAAGACACTGCAGTTTTTTTATACTCCATGGGTGCACTGGCCTGAAACCATGGTCAGCTACCTGGAGGAAGACCGGATCCTTTTCAGCTGCGATTTTTTTGGATCCCATATCGCGACCAGTGACCTTTACGTGACTGATGAGTTTCGGGTACTTGATGCCGCGAAACGTTATTTCGCTGAGATCATGATGCCTTTCCGGGTTATCATTAACAAAAACCTCGAGAAGCTGGCGCCCCTGGCCATAGATATGATCGCCCCAAGTCACGGACCCATTTATCCCCGCCCCCAGCTGATTATCGATGCCTACAATAAATGGGTTAACGGCCCTCTCCGCAATACAGTGCTACTGCCCTACGTTTCCATGCATGGGAGTACTAAACAGATGGTGGACCATTTTGTAACCGCTCTGGTTGCCAGGGACGTGAAAGTGGAACAGTTCAACCTGGCAGTAACAGATACCGGAAAATTTTCCATGGCCCTGGTTGACGCCTCCGCCATTGTAATGGCAACCCCTACAGTCCTGGGAGGCCCTCATCCCTATGCTGTTCATTTCGCGTACCTTGCCAGCGCCTTGCGGCCTCGAACCAGGTATCTTTCCTTCATAGGTTCATACGGATGGGGCGGACGTACCATAGACATGCTCAAGGATATGATGTCAGGGCTCCAGTCGGAACTCCTTGAGCCGGTGCTGTCCAGGGGTGTCCCGAACCAGGGGGATTTCCATGAACTGGACCGGCTGGCTTCCTCCCTGGCTGAAAAAATGAAGAGCTGAACCGTTTGATGTCGCGCGCCTTCAAAGTTCGCTGTTGCTGCCGCGATGGATCAGTCTGGACCTGGGAAACCGATAGAAGCTGGAAGCGTAAGTTTAAGCCTTGCGGGAGCTGGCGAATTGCGGGAAATTACCGATCTGTAGCGGTCAAGTGGAACCGGACACGAAGTTAAGTGGCAACCAATCGTCAAGATATATTACGGAATTATCGAGTTGGAAGGTTATCTATTTTTTCGCTTGACCCCATAAGGCGCTACTACTACACTTCTTGAGGCTAATTGCTAATGTTTAAGTATAAATATGCTGCCAGAAAATGGCTGATAGTTTTTCGCCTTTTTTCAACAGTACCGATAATAACCTACAATTGACCAGGATTTGAGGCCATGAATCAGCTGAGGAGTATACTTTTTCTGGATGATAATGACGGTGATCGTAAGCTGGCGAGAGTGGCATTAGAAGCTGAGAGTGATTGTTTTGAGGTAATTGAAGCCGCTTCATCCCGGGAATTTGAAGATCTCCTCCGCAATGGATCCTTTGATCTTGTCATCAGTGAAATCACTGTCCCTGGATATGAATTGCTCCAGGTTCTGGAAGCGGTGCAGAAACAGTGCCCGGAACTCCCGATTCTTATCCTGACCGGCAGGGGTTCCGAGGCGATTGCCGTGGAAGCAATGCGGCGCGGAACTAGTGATTATCTTAAAAAGACACCTGAAAACATAAGTAGCCTCCCGGTCACAGTGAAGAGGATTATGGGGGAGGTCTGTTCTCGAAGCAAATGTTATCAGAATAACGCCTGCCTCCAAAAACTTATCCACAATTCAGTGGACATGCTGGCCATAATAGATGAGGAAGGGAACGAAAAGTTTATCAGTGATTCAGTGGAAAACATACTCGGATATACTGCCCAGGAAATTCTAGGCAGTAATAGTTTTTCCTATGTACACCCTGATGACCTTGACCTTGTCAGGCAGGGCTTTGCTGAACTGCTTGAAAAACCCGGAGTGCCTTTTCGCGGCAATTACCGTCACCGGACCAAAGACGGTAACTGGGTTTACCTGGAAGCAGTCGGAACTAATTACCTGGATGATCCTGAGATAGAAGGAATTGTTCTTAATATCAGGGATATAACGGTTCACAAGCAGTTTGAAGACTCGCTGAAAAGGAGCAGGGCTCACCTGGATAAACTGGTCAGCAACTCTAACGATATTCTGGTCATCATGGACGAAAATGGCAGAGAGCTGTACGTCAGTGAAACCGTTGAGAAGGTAACAGGATTTTCGGCGGAGGAGGTAGTGGGAACTGTCTGCCTGGAACATTTCCATCCTGATGATGTTGAATTTTTGACTGAAAAATTGAGAGAGGGTATTGATAATCCCGGAAAACCGCTGCGGATTGAGTATCGGCGTAAACATAAAAATGGCGGCTGGGTGTACCTGGAAGCCATTGGAACAAATTTTCTCGATGACCCGGATATCCAGGGAATAGTGGTAAATGCGAGGGACATAACTGAACGCAAGAAGGTGGAAAAAGGGCTCCGCGACAGCAAGGAACGTTTCCGGCTCCTGGTCAGCCTGCTGCCTGAAGCGGTCTGGGAGGCCGACCTGGAAGGAAAACTCAGGTTTGTCAACCAGAAATTCCTGGAACAGTTGGGTTATACCCAGGCTGATATTGAGGCCGGATTAAATGGATTCGACATTTTTGCCATGCCCGGACGCCAGGTCTGTATGGAAAAAACCATGGCTGTTCTCAATGGAGCAAAAACCGAGATTACCGAATACGAGATGTTGAGGAAAGACGGCACTTCCTTTCCCGCGCTTGTACATTCAGACCTGGTTCGTGAGGATGGCAAACCAACTTATTTCATTGGGATAGGCATCGATATAACTGAACATAAACAGGCAGAACTGGAACGAAGCCGCCTCGCCGCTGCCATTGAACAATCGAGTGAGACGATTTTAATTACCGACCGCGAGGGGAATATTCAGTATGTCAACCCATCATTTGAGCGCATTACCGGTTATTCCCGCAGCGAAGCCCTGGGAAAGAATCCAAGAATATTAAAAAGCGGCCAGCAAAGTGAAAATTTTTACAGGTCAATGTGGGAAACCTTGTCATCGGGCAAAACGTGGCAAGGCAAAGTCGCCAATAAACGTCGTGACGGCAGCATCTACCATGAGGATGTAACCACATTTCCCGTACTGAATGAAATCGGGGAAATTGTTAATTATGTGGCAGTAAAGCGGGACATGACGGAGCAGATGAAGTCCGCGGAAGAAAAGCTTAAGCTGGAACAACAGTATCATCAGGCCCAGAAACTGGAATCGGTTGGTTTGCTGGCAGGAGGTGTGGCCCATGACCTGAATAACCTGCTTACCCCCATTCTGGGTTATGGAGAAATGCTGGCCATGGATTCTGCCAGGCCGCAAGTCAGGAAACAATACGCCAACGGCATTGTGGAGGCAGCTAAGAGGGCGAGAGATATTGTCAATCAGCTGCTGGCTTTCAGCCGGAAACAATCCCTGGAGGTGAAAGCTGTTGATCTGAACATGCTGGTAGCGAGATTTGAAGAACTGCTGAGACGCCTGATTCCGGAAGACATTGGTATCAAAGTAGAATTATTTCGTGATCTCCCGTTGATAAGGGGGGATGTCAGCCAACTGGAACAGGTGATCATGAACCTGGCAGTAAATGCAAGGGACGCCATGCCCAACGGCGGCACTTTAACCATTGAAACCGCTCTCACCGAGATAACTGAAGAGTTTGTTGCCACCAATGACAACCTGCTCCCCGGATTCTATGCGACTTTGGTGTTAAGTGACACCGGGCTGGGGATGGACGCCCGAACCAAGGCGAAGATTTTCGAACCTTTCTTTAGTACGAAACCGAAACATAAGGGTTCAGGTTTAGGGCTGGCGACTGTTTACGGGATAGTGAGGCAGCATGGAGGGGACATAAAAGTGTACAGCCAGCCGTTAAAGGGAACATTATTCAAGGTTTTTCTCCCGGTTGCTTCAGGAGATCCATCTTCCGCAGAGAACATTGCCGAAACGGATGAGATGATAATGAAAGGTTCTGAAACCATACTCATGGTGGAAGATGACGGGCATGTGCGAAACCTGGTCCTGTCCATCCTCAAGAGGAGGGGGTATCATGTTCTGGTAGCAGAAAGTGCTGAGCAAGCTCTGGAAATCCTGAAAGGGCACAGCAGACCTGTAGATCTGCTGCTGACTGATGTGGTCATGCCCGGCCTTAACGGCAGGGAACTGTTTGACCGGATTTCTCAGCAATATCCTGATATGAAGGTAATATACATGTCTGGATATTCCGGAGAGGTAATTGAAGCTCGAGGGGTCATGGATGAGGGCATGAATTTTATCCAGAAACCCTTTGCTATACAAGCCCTGGCCTCTAAAATCAGAAGGGTGCTTACCGAGTAGCCGGATAAACGGGAAGAATCCTGCCAGGGAGCTCTGATGAATGAGAAATCCCTGGCTTTTTTAATATGTTCAGGCCTGGTGCGAAATGCTGATTAATGATCGCAGGCATTTGCTCCAAGCCGCAAAGTGTCATTAGACCACGCTTTTACTATTTCCTCTGGTGAGGCTGCTGCCGCCCCGGAAAGGACCTTGACTCCCTGCTGTTCAAACAAGTCCTGGGCCCTGCCTCCCATGCCTCCGGCAATGACCATGTCCGCTCCCTGTTCCCTGACCCACTGGGGATAAACTCCAGGGGCATGCTGGGGCGGGGTAAGCATTTCGACTCCAGTGATGTTTTTGTTTTCATCCAACTCTACAAACGCAAAATTTTCACAATGCCCGAAATGCATGCAGAGCTGCCCTCCGGCACATGGAATAGCTATTTTCATTATGGTTTCCTTTCGATAAATAAAAGGCTGTGTTATCAGACAGCCTGAAAATGTTGTTATGACCAGTGTTCCTTTACGTCAGCTGACTCCAATGCGCACAGTTTGCCAGAAGCAAGATCCTCCAGGGCTGAGAAAATGGAGCAGTTGACCCCTGAATATACGGGTACTCCCGCTTCAGAAAAGAGGTGGAAAGCCTTGGGGCCGCAGTGTCCGGTTATCACTGATTCCACCTTTTCCCGGAGCAGAAAGCGCGCGGCTTGTACTCCGGCGCCTTCCTGGGCAAGTTCATCCAGCCTGTTCTCAAAAAACCTGAAGCTGTTTTTGTCTGTATCGTAGAGGATAAATCCAACCGAACGGCCAAGCCGGGAGTCTACCCTGGAATCAAGATCTTTCCCGGAAGTAGGGATTGCTACAATCATCTATTTACCCCTTATGGTTACCTGATTGACAAAAAAATAAACTGGATGTATTATGAACTATAGTTCATAATAAAGTCAATTCTAATTATGGACTATGGTTCATAAAGGATTTATATGTCGAGGCCTCCAAAAGAGAAAAGAATCGGGTGCCATCCCGGGCGGAGAGTATTCAGGCCGGCCGGGATTCCAATGCGAAAATCAGAAGCGATCCAGGTGAGCCTGGATGAGTTTGAAGCCATACGCCTGGCTGATGTGGAAGGATTGCGCCATGAGGAAGCAGCTCTGAAAATGGGGACTTCCCGGCCTACTCTGACCAGAATTCTGAACTCCGCCCGGAAAAAAGTGGGTATCGCCTTAACCGAACTCCGTCCCCTGATAGTTGAAGGGGGGAATGTCATGGTGGGGGATATTCAGGAAGTCACCTGCTGCAGGTGTGATTTTAAATCTGGCGAACCTGTCGGTAAAACCAAAGACTGGAATTGTCCCAGATGCGGCAGGGCAGGTTAGATAAGGCCGGATCCCAGGGCCAGCGCGATCGCCAGCAGGAGGGAACCGGTTAAGGTCTGCACAGTTTTCATTGTTATTTTATGGAGGTAGCGTTTTCCTGTTATCACTCCCGCGAAAGCAGCCATGACCGCGGCCAGGATCAGGGGCCATTGATTACCTTCTATCAGGCTGTCAGCTCCTGCCAGGAGAAATACAACGACGTAGGCAGCTATCCTGGTGATGTCAACCATGGTACCGATTACGGCATTGGTTCCGACAAAAGCCTGGGTGGAAACACCAACCTTTATCAGAAAAGCTGATCTCAGCGCACCCTGGTGGCCGGAAAAGCCCCCAAAAAAGCCGGAAACCAGTCCTCCCGGGATCAGGTATTTCCGGTCAAACTGGAGGTTTCTTAGTCGGGGGATAAGTTCAAATGTGGCGAAAATGAGCATCAGCAGCCCCATCACCAGTTTTACCGGGGTAATCACCGCGGTCCTGGAGCCAATAGAATAGGAGGCCAGCTGTGCAAAATGAGATACATAACCGAGGCAATAAGCTCCCAACAGGGAGGCCGCGATAGCAGGAATCCCAAACCTGAGTACCAGGGACCAGTCAGCGTTTTTCCCAACCATGCTGATTTTGAAAAGATTATTGGCCCCATGGACAATGGCGGTGGCGGCGACAGCCACCTCAATGGGAAAGAAAAGAGCAAAAACGGGCATCAATAACGTTCCAAGACCGAACCCTGAGTAAAGGGTCAGGCCCGCGGTCAGGAAAGCGGCTGTTGCGACAGTAAATAGGGAGATCATTTCCAGTCCTTTCCTGTTCCTATACGCAAGCTGAAGCAATGGGGATGACTTTTTTACAGCAAGTGAGGGCAGGAGTCCATTTGCCGGGGATGAAGCCAGGGAGGGAATCGAAGCCCGGCATTCGAAAATCGGCATTCAACATTTCCTTGCTGCCTAGCTATTTTTTTTAGGAAGTATCAAAAAAAGAGCTGAGGGGCACTCCCCCCCCAGCTCTGCAAATGATGATTTTACCACCCTGTTAACAGGGTCACTTCGACTGGATTATTTACCTGCCATCATGGCGGTAATATCTTCCTCAACAGTGCCTATGGGTTTTATGTCAAAGGTATTGACCAGTACCGTGGCTACATTGGGAGAAAGAAATGCCGGCAGGGATGGCCCGAGGCGTATTCCCTTCACACCCAGGAAGAGCAGCGCCAGGAGCACTGCGACTGCCTTTTGTTCGTACCAGGCGATATCGTAGGAAATAGGCAGGTCATTTATATCTTCCAGGCCGAAAACCTCTTTCAGCTTCATGGCAATTACTGCCAGGGAATAGGAATCATTGCACTGTCCGGCGTCCAGCACCCTGGGAATTCCGCCGATGTCACCCAGGTCCAGCTTGTTATAGCGGAATTTCGCGCATCCGGCGGTAAGGATTACCGCGTCTTTGGGCAGATTTTCAGCTACTTCGGTGTAATAGTTCCGATCCTCATTACGGCCGTCACATCCTGCCATAACAACGAACCGTTTGATAGCACCCGATTTTACAGCTTCCACTACCTTGTCAGCCAGTGCCATTACCTGGTTGTGGGCGAAGCCGCCTGTGATTGTACCGGTTTCCAGTTCCTGGGGAGGAGGAAGTGTTTTGGCCTGGGCTATTATCCCGGAAAAGTCCCGGGCTTTCCCATTGATCCGTTCCGGAATGTGCCTGGCGCCGGTCATCCCAACCATTCCGGCAGTGTAGAGACGGTCCAGGTAGGTGTTATTTTTTTTCAGGGGTACCAGGCAGTTGGTGGTAAGGAGGATCGGGCCGTTAAAAGTCTCGAATTCCCGATTCTGGTGCCACCAGGAACCTCCGTAATGGCCTGCGAAATGGTTATATTTTTTGAAGGCAGGGTAGTAATTGGCAGGCAGCATTTCTCCGTGGGTATATACATCCACGCCGGTGCCTTCAGTTTGTTTTAACAGCTCTTCCATATCCTTGAGGTCATGGCCGCTGATCAGGATGGCAGGGTTGCGGCGGACTCCCAGGCTGACTTCAGATAATTCCGGGTGGCCGTAACTGGAGGTGTGGGCTTCATCCAGCAGTGCCAGAGTGGCAACGGAGGTTTCCCCAGCTTTCATTACCAGGGCAATCATCTCCTCAACCGTGAGATCTTCTGTAGTTGAAGCCATCCCCCTGAGAATGAAATCGTAGATTTCCTTCTTTTCATATCCAAGGACCGCGGCATGGTCGGCATAAGCCCCGACTCCCTTCAGGCCGATTATCAGTAATTCTCTCAGGGAGCGAACATCTTCATTGTCAGTAGACTCAACCCCGACAGATTTTGCCTTGTCCGCGAATGCGGCAGAAGTATCACCTGTCCAGGTGGCGGAGTCGTGCAGGGTTCCATTAAAGGGACTTCCGGTTTTTTCCTGGTAGGCAGACAGAAACCGTTTTCTCAGCTGATCCCTGAGTTTAAGGGCATCCCTGATCAGGCCTTCAAAACGGGCATCGTCCCAATTGGCATTGGTAATAGTGGAAAACAGTCCCTGGATAACAAAACGTCCGGTGCTTTTATCCGAAATTCCCAGGTCTTTCAGTTTGACAGCGTATATGGCAATGCCCTTAAGGACATGAATGAGGAGATCCTGGAGATTCGCAGTCTCTTCCAGTTTTCCACAGTATCCCATCGAGGTACAAGCGGTATTTCTCATGGTTTCCTGGCATTGAAAACAATACATATTAGTATCCTTCCTTCAAAATATTTGTGGTTCGGTTTGGTTTTTGATGCGGCACTGCTTGTTTGAACTTAACCAAGCTGTGTCAGATTTTGTTCCTGTTCTTTAAGCTGTCCGCTGATACTGATTATGGTTTCGTGCAGCGGAATCTTTTTGCCGGATGCCTGCAAGGCTGCCTGGGCCAGCCTGGTTAAACCGGAACAGCAGGGCACTTCCATGCGCAGTACCTTTATGGAACGGATATGACTGCAGCGCAGGATATTCGTCAGTTTCTCCAGGTGCGGCTGAATATCGTCCAGTTTGGGGCAGGCTACTGCAATGGAACGGCCTTGCAGGAAACGGCTATGGAAATCCGGCACAGCCACCGGGGCACAGTCGGCGGTAAGAAGCAGTTCAGAATCCTTGAAATATGGAGCGTCGGGGGAAACCAGGCTCAGCTGCACCGGCCAGTGTCCCAAGGCGGAGCCGGGAGGGGCAGGGTGCGCTTCCGGGGAGGGTCTGAGAGTGTCGGCAGGATAAAGCTGGCGGGCAGCCATTCCTGGGCATGCAGCGCTGCTTATGGATGCGGCAGAAGGTACAAAAACCGGCCTGGCTGCCTTTTTCTGCTCCACGAAAATGCGGGCGGCCTCCTCGTCAAATTCACCGGCTTCCCTCTTTTCGATGGTGATGGCGCCCTGTGGGCAGGATCCCAAACAGGCTCCCAGCCCGTCGCAGTATATTTCCTTGACCAGCCGTGCTTTGCCGTTCACAAGCTGTAAAGCCCCTTCAACACAGTCCGGGATGCATTTCCCGCAACCGTCGCAGAGGTCTTCATTGATTTTTACAATATCGCGTATAGACATAACTGTTTATTCCTAAACAACCGGGATTCAGCCCCGGCCGGAAGTTGTATTAATTAACTGTTTAGGAAACGGGCCATGTCTCCCAGAGTGGTTGATGAAAATCTCTGGCGCACCATTTCCTGAACATCCTGGACCAGGCGGCCCATAATGCAGATTTTGCCGGGTTGGCATACCGGAATCCGAAGCATGCAGTGTTCTTCTCGTATCGGGCCTTCAATGGCCTCGAAAACCTCCAGGACCGAAGTTTTTTCGGGATCACAGGCCAGCGCGAATCCACCGCGCGGGCCCCGGATGCTGCGCACAATGCCAGCCCGGGTCAGGCGCTGCAGGATTTTGGCCATGTGATTGGCTGATCCGTGCAGGGTAATTGCCATGTCCTGGCTGGTCAGGCTCTGGTTTTCCGGAACGGCAGCCAGCAGGCTGCAGGCGTGGATTCCCATGCTGGCTGCGTCTGAAACATGTAACATCTGCGACATTTAGTTAACTCCTGAGATCCAGGCCCCTGCCTGATCTGTCTGAAAGAAAATCAATCAATATAAACAACAAAATATTTAATTAAGGTATTTAGGTACCAGTTTACCTGTTTAAGATAAAAAAGGCAAATAAAAAATCAAGGGATCAAAAAATATCAATGGGCAAAGGGCAAGGTATAGAGGCTTGGAGATTTCGGCCATTAATCGGAATACCGGAAACGCGGTGCCAACCTGGCTATTACGTCCCTGGCTTTAAAGGGGGAAAATCACTTGGAGCACTGGTGGCAGTGGAGTTATTGGAGATTCTTTCGTAATCTAAAGAAATGCTTTTCCCGGTAAATTGGCAGGTTTCATGTAACAATAATTACCAACATCCTGGTTTAGAGGTTTTTGACTGATTAACGGAAAATGTTTCAACAATAAGCAGGAATCAGCTTATGGAAATTGTGCTTTACCAATCACCGCATGATGAAAAAGTGGTCCGCCTATGACCTGGATACTCATAACCTATGGCATTGTGATGCTGGGAATAGGGCTGCTGGACGCGGGAAAGGTGAAAACCTTTGATTTCTATGTGCTGGCGGGGCGGGAGAGGAGTGCCCTGATGGTCGGGGCTTCCATACTGGCCAGTGTGGTTGGTGCTTCAGCCACGCTGGGTGTAGCAGACCTTGCTTACCAGGTGGGCTTTTCAGCTTTCTGGTGGCTGGGCAGCGGAGCCTTGGGACTCTTCCTTTGCGGTTTTTTCGTTGCTGGAAAGATCCGCGATCTGGCGGTATATTCCCTGGCTGACCTGGTCCAGACCTTGATTGGATCTTCAGCCCGGAAAGCAGTATCACTGGTCATTGTTGTCGGTTGGACCGGGATAATTGCCGCCCAGTTTGTGGCCGCGGCTAGAATCATTTCCTCCCTTGCCGGCTGGAATTATTCCTTTGCGCTTGCTGTTTCAGTTGCCTGTATAATCGGCTACTGCCTTCTGGGTGGGCAGGTTTCGGTGTTGAAGACAGATACCATCCAGCTTTGCCTGATGCTGGCCGGCCTGGCTTTGACTCTCTGGGTCCTGTATGGCCATATCGACCTGCCTGAAGCAGGAAACCAGCTGCGGCAGTTTGCTGGAACCCTGGGGATCAGCAGGTTCTGGTATTTCCTGGTTGTAGTGGGCAGCGGATTCATCATCGGGCCTGATATCTTCAGCCGCCTGTTAACGGCCCGGGATTCCGGGTCTGCCCGCCGGTCCGCCTTTCTGTCCGGCGGCCTGCTGCTCCTGGTGAGCGCCGGAATCGTGGCAATAGGCCTCTGGGCCAGATTTTATTCAGTTTTGCCCCAAGGGGTCTCTGTCCTGCCCTGGATACTGGAGCATGAGCTCCCAGCCTGGATGGGAGCCCTGTTATCGCTCGGACTGCTTTCCGCGATAATTTCTTCTTCTGACACCTGCCTGATTTCCGCCGCCGCCATTGCTGAACATGACCTTTTACTGGGAAGTAAAGTCTGGCGGACCAGATTAATGATCCTGTCACTAGGAGTGGCGGCTCTGGTAATTGCTGAACTTGAAGCTGACATAATAAACACATTGCTATTGGCCTACAGCCTGTTTAACTGTGGAGTAATTCCGCCGGTGCTGGCAGCAATCCTGATTTGGCCGCGCCGCCGCATGCATGAAGGAATAACGATTGCAGCCATACTGGCCGGTGGAGGGTTGGGTGTAACCGGCAAGATACTGGAACTGTACTGGGTCACCATGCTGGGGATGGCGCTTTCGGCTTTGATTACCCTGGCTGCCGTAAGAAGAGGATCGTTCCGCTGAGGAATCCGGATTAAGCAGCCATCCTGAAACCTGTAATCCAGGATACTTCCGGATTGCCGGGAAAACGATAAATGGTAGAGAGGTCCGATGTCTGAATCTGCTTTTTCCCCTTGAACCGTCTTCTGAAACCCGGCTTTTCCAGTCAGAATAATAAATTTTCGGTAAAGATTGCGAACTGGTTTCCGGATTGCCGGACAAGGTCAACGGATTTATGCTTAACATTAACAGCTTTATTTTTAACATTTAAAAGTTGTGCATGTGGAATTTGAAAAGAGTTTTTAACTGTAAAAGTTGTATGGGGATCAAATTTGAAGATCGGCACATGCCGTATCAACTTTATATAATACTCAGCGTTAAGGGAAAGAGCTGGGAATTCGTTCTGTAGGGGATTTTAAATTTCAGTTTTTTACAGCAGGGATTATAAACATGGATTCTGGATTGCAGGAATCAAGTGCCCGGAAGCGATATATTCAAGTGGTTTTACTGCTTGGATATCTTTATCTGTTTCTTTTAAGCATCGATATGATGGGCGCTTCCATGAAAATGTTCGGGAAGGGTTTTACCGAGAGTCTCATTGCCAGCACCTCCAATCCTGTAGTTGGTTTATTCATCGGCGTACTTGCCACTTCAATCATTCAGAGTTCCTCAACCACCACTTCAATTGTTGTGGGGATGGTGGGAGGAGGGGGCCTGACAGTACCCACGGCGATCCCGATCATTATGGGTGCAAATATCGGAACTTCGGTAACCAATACCCTGGTTTCGCTGACTAACATGAACAGGTCCGCGGAATTCAAGCGTTCTTTTTCCGCATCCATTGTCCATGATTTCTTCAATTTTCTAGCGGTTCTTGTCCTTTTCCCACTGCAGTATTTCACCAATTTTCTCGGGCATGCTTCCGGTTTCATGGCAAGTGCCTTTCAAGATATCGGCGGCCTGAGTTATCTGAACCTGGTGAAGGAGATTACCAAACCTGTAGTTGGGCTGATCTCAGGGATGATAAACGACATTGCCTGGCTGCTTCTCCTGATATCCCTGCTGTTACTCTTCATATCCTTGAAGCAGATAGTTTCCGTCCTGAGGGAACTGGTCCTGAAGAGGGCGGAAGCTTTGTTTGACAAGGTTATTTTCAAGACTGCCTTAAGGGCTTTCCTGGTGGGACTGATACTGACCATGGCTGTACAGAGCAGTTCAGTAACCACCAGTCTGCTTGTGCCATTCGCCGGGGCAGGCCTCCTTAGCCTTGCCCAGATTTACCCGTTTACCCTTGGCGCCAACATCGGCACAACCATTACCGCCGTCCTGGCTTCACTGGTTACCGGACAGATCATGGCCGTGCAGGTGGCCTTTGCCCATACATTATTCAATGTCTTCGGCATTACTATCTGGTATCCGCTGAAAAGGGTCCCGATTTATATGGCGGATCATTTTAGCGCTATGGCAACCAAAAACCGGATATATCCGGTACTGTATATATTAATAATGTTTTTTGTTATTCCCTCGCTTCTGATACTGGTGCTTCGCTGAGGTAATTCTGAAGCTGGATTACATGCTTGCCTGGGGAGTGAGGAATGAGCTTTGGCCTGCCGGACAAAAGAACAGGCCGGGGGATTTCAACCTGATGTTGACAAAATGCGGACTTGAGGTTCGCAAACAGGCTATGATTCATGTACCCTATTCCGATATATCAGTTTCCCGTTTTAGCGGAATATTCTGTGGATTGCAAAGAATCGTAACTGGAAAACAGGAAAAATTGTATGAAAGTTAAAGGGGAAAAGAAGGAGCAGGCAAGCATCGTTTTGAAGCTTGTATTGCTGGTTGGCTATCTTTATCTGTTCCTGCTTAGTATTGACATGATGGGAACTTCGATGAAGATGTTCGGAAAGGATTTTTCCGAGAGCCTTATCATGAGTACTTCTAATCCACTGGTTGGTTTATTTATTGGCATCCTGGCTACGGCAGTAATCCAAAGCTCTTCTACGACCACTTCTATAGTTGTAGGTTTGGTAGGAGGCGGCGCGCTTACTGTCACCAATGCCATTCCCATTGTAATGGGAGCCAATATTGGGACTTCAGTGACAAGTATTCTTGTCTCCCTGGCCAATATGAACAGGTCGTCGGAATTCAGACGTTCTTTTTCCGCCTCAATAGTTCACGATTTTTTCAATTTTCTCGCGGTTTTCGTGCTTTTTCCTTTACAGTACTATACAAATATCCTTGGTAAGTCATCAGCCATGATGGCAGGAGTTTTCAATGACGTAGGGGGGCTCAACTTTCTTAATCCGGTTAAGGCCATAACCAAACCGGTGGTGCATTTTATCTCCGGTCTGGTTCATGACATTGGATGGCTGATGCTTGTCATTGCCATGGTGTTCCTGTTTATCGCCTTGCAGCGGATGGTAGCGACCCTTCGTACCCTGGTCCTGAAAAAAGCGGAATCCTTGTTTGACAGGGTGCTTTTTAAAACAGCATTCAGGGCCTTCGTCGTGGGACTGGTACTGACGATATCAGTGCAGAGCAGTTCGATTACTGTCAGTCTGGTTGTCCCTTTAGCCGGAGCCGGGCTTCTGACCCTGGTCCAGATTTTCCCTTATACATTGGGTGCCAATGTCGGGACAACTATCACAGCTGTACTTGCCTCTCTCGTTACCGGTCAGCTTGTCGCAGTACAGGTTGCCTTTGCCCATGTTCTATTCAATCTGTTCGGAATTGCCGTATGGTACCCATTTAAAAGGATTCCGATATCAATGGCAGAGGGTTTTGCTAACATGGCGACGAGAAACCGGATCTTTCCAATAGCGTATATATTAATAGCGTTTTTTGTGATCCCAGGAATTTTAATCTTTTTATTGCGTTGATTATTAGGAGAATAAATATATGTTGCGTGAATTAATGGCTGCTTTTAAGAAGGAGAGTAAACTGGACGCCGCCTTCGATCTTGTATTCGATTCGCTGGAGACCGTTGAGCATATGTTTATCGAATCCAAGACAACGTTTCGCAATCGGGACAATGATGCCGCCAAGGCAGTGGCATCCCAGGATAAAACCATCAACAAGGCGGAACGGTCTGTGCGGAAAAATGTGTTGAAGCACCTGGCAATTTCAGGTGGTGACCATGCCGTTTCCGCCCTGGTTCTCACCAGTATCATCATTGATATTGAGCGTATTGGAGATTACACCAAGAATATTGTAGGTCTGGCTGCGAATTGCCCGGAAAAGCTGAACCTTGGTGAGGCTGAAAAGGACCTGGACAGGATTGAAAACGCGATTGAATATACATTTGAGAAACTCCAGATCATACTGAAGGGCGACAAGGACGCGGATGCTGAAAAACTGATCCAGGATTATGCCTGGGTCAATCCCACTATTGACAGCTATGTAGAAAGGCTTGTCTCAGGAAAACTGGACACCATGAACACGCGTGATGCCGTGACACTGGTACTTTATTTACGGTATCTGAAACGGATTTTCTCACACCTGCGGAACGTTACAACCAGTGTTTTTCGTCCATTTCATAAAATTGGATTTGTGCCGTCCGATTTCAAAGGCGCAGAGGATGAAGAAGTATAGATTTATTTGTTGACAGTTGATACTGAAAAAGCTGGACCTCGGGAATCGATATGCCTGCTCTCCGAGGTCCAGCTTTTTTTTTGTGCCGGTTAACCGATTAACCTGGCTGGTTTGCTCAGGAAAGTCCTTCCATTTTCCAGCCTTCCCGGTAGATCCTTTTCACGTATTTACTGGCTTCTTCGTTATTTGTATATTTCATATTGGCTCCATCCCACCTGAGAACCTGTCCCTGGTATTTCAGCGAGAGATTGCCCATGAGAATTGATTCACTCAGAGGACCTGAGTAATCAAAGTTGGAGGAAGGTTTTGTGCCGGCTTTGATATTGTTGATCCAGTCCATCTGGTGGGCGTCAATTCCGCCTTCAATCCTGGGGATGGTGGGTTTCGGTGTGCCTCCCGCGAGAAATTCCTGATTCGTTTTCTCCGGCAGCAGGCAGGGATTCCTGCCGTAACATCCGCACATTATTTTCCCTTTACTTCCAATAAAGAGGCAGCCGCCGTCACTGTCGCCGAGAATCCTTCCGTCTTCAAGCTCTTCCGGCCGAGGGGGAAGCATTCCGCCGTCCCACCAGCTGAGTTTAACCGGCGGAAGTCCGTTTCGTTCCGGGTATTCAAAACGGATCACAGAACCCCACGGAAAAGACTGGTCCGTAGTGGGGGTGCTGGAACCAACAACACTTACCGGATATTTAAGCTTGAGCGCCCAGAATATCGGATCGACTATATGGCAGGCCATATCTCCGAGGGCTCCGGTCCCATAGTCCCACCAGCCTCTCCAGTTCCAGGGCACGTAAGCTTCGTTATATTCCCGCCAGGGAGCCGTGCCCAGCCAGAGGTCCCAGTCCAAATGATCCGGAACCGGCTGTTTGGGGGCGGGTTCCTTAAAACCCTGCGGCCAGATCGGTCGATTAGTCCAGGCGTGCGCTTCCCTGACTTCACCGATTACACCAGCCCAGATCCATTCGCAGATCTCCCTGATGCCTTCACCGGAATGTCCCTGGTTTCCCATCTGGGTGATTACTTTAAATTTATTGGCAGCTTCGGTCAGTTTCCTGGCCTCGAAAACGTCGTGGGTGAGGGGTTTCTCCACATACACATGTTTACCCCTGCGCATGCATTCCATCGCGGCATAGGCGTGCATATGATCGGGAGTGGAGATCAGAACAGCGTCTATATCTTTGTCATGTTTATCCAGCATTTTTCGAAAATCACGGTAGGTGGGAACACCGGGAAATTCCTGGTAGGTTTTGGCGGCCCGTTTGTCGTCTACATCAGCAAACGCGATCAGGTTCTGGCTTGATGAGCGGTTGATATTGGTGTTTCCCTTACCTCCGGCCCCGATAGCCGCGATATTCAGCTTGTTACTGGGGGCCTGACTTCCCAGTACGTGGCTGGGGATGATTGTAAAGGCTGCAGCTGCAGCAGCCGAAGCTTTAACAAAATCTCGCCGGTCCAGGCCATGCCTTTCTTCTCTCATAACATCTCTCCAGGAAAAAGGCAGTTCCAGTCCGGTCCCGCCTTTTCCGAATTGTGGAAACAGAGTTTCCTCCTAGTTAAAAAACGGGAAAAGTCGCATCAGCTCTTCTTTTGAAGGCTGTCCGCCATATTCTGAAACCTGCAGCGGTTCAGCATATTTAATTTCAGCGTATCTGGCTGCCCCATAGAACTCAATCAGTTTATCTTTGTAGGTTTCCACATTTCTTCTGTCACCGTTCATGCGGCTCTTTGCCATCCATTCGCGTCTTTCCGCCGGATCTTTTGGAACCTCTTCAAGCCTGTTGGCATTGTAGGGCAGCCATTCATACATCTGGGAAACATGGCAGTCATACATATCTATACGTTTCTGAATGGTGTCAGTCACATCCACCACCACATCAGCCCTGAATGGAGTCGGCACTGTGAATCTGTCACTCATGTACATGAAGGTGGGATTTTTTCTGAGGTGAGGCGTGTTGGGTACAATGTTGGGAACAGTAACCATGTAAGCGGCATCCCTGACCAGCAATCCGGTATTGCGGTGGTCCGGGTGATAATCGTCCACCCTGGGTGAGATCACGATGTCAGCCTTGACCTCCCTGATCAGCCGGATTATTTTCTCCCGGTTTTCCAGGGTAGGCATCAGTTTTCCGTCGTCAATGTCCATGACGATGTAGGTGGCGCCGATTGCTTTCCCTGAGCACTGGGCTTCGAGGTAACGTCTCTGGGCCAGCGGGCCTCCTCCCATCTCGAAGTGCCCGGCATTGCCGTTGGTCATGGAGACCAGGGTCACCTTGTGGCCTGCCTCTACGAATTTGGCCATGATTCCGCCGACTTTTTCAGGATCGTCAGGATGAGCCCCGAACACGATAACACTCAGTTTATCGCTCTGTGCGTACATTAATGTTGGGGCAAACAATAAGACAAGTAATAAAAATGTCAGGTAGATAGTTATTTTTTTCATAGTAATCTGAAATTATCAGAGTGGATTTGTCATGTCCAGATTTTTTGCCGCGTGAAACCGGGATAGGGAAAAATCTTAAGTTAGTTCTGAAGATATGTAAGCATGCCTGCATGCAGACATCATGCAGGTGTTTCAAATGGTTTGCCCACCAGGGTTGTAGACTGATTTTAATGCTTAAGGATTAAAAAAGCGGGTATGCACGCCTCTTTTTCCCGGGGACTGCTAGAAAGTGAGGTCAGCGATAACAGGAAAGTGGTCGGAAGGATATCTTCCCCGGTTATTGTCCCTTATGATCATGGCCCCAACGGTGGAAAGGTGCCCCGAAATAAAAACGTAGTCGATTTTTTCCCCTACTGAATAACCTTCAAAGCGATTGGCTGTCCCAACCTTGACGGCCTCAGGATGTTTCGTCCGGAAAGTATCTTTAAAAGGATGAGGATTAGTCAGAGCTTCCCCTGTACTCATATTTATGGGCTGGTCTTCAAGCAGATACCTGATTACGGAATTGTACTCTCCGGAATTAAAATCCCCTGTTATTACCGCAGGGATGCTGAGATCTTCCCGGTTCATGACACTTTTTGCTAACAACAGGGCGCTTTTTTCCCTTGAAGGCTGGGACTGGTGGTCAAAATGGGTGTTGTACATGTAAATTTCTCGGTTTAGCTTGGTATCCTTGAGTCTGGCCCAGGTAACGATCCTGGGAAGTGTGTTTCCCCAGGTTCTGCTTCCAGCTGTTCCAGGTGTGTCTGATAGCCAGTAAGTTTCACTGGTTATGACGTTGTAGCGGTCTTTAAGATAGAGAATCGCTGAGAATTCACCCTTTTTTTCCCCATTGTCCCTTCCGACACCTAGATACGCATATTCGGGAAGTTGTTTAACTATTTCTTCAAGCTGGAAATCCAATGCCTCCTGTACTCCAATCAACTGTGGCTGGTACTCACTGATTATGTCAAAGACCAAGCCCCGGCGAAGAGGCCAGGCATTCTCTTTATCATCTGCAGTTCCATAGCGGATGTTGAAACTCATGACCCGAAAGCTATCCTTCTGCTGGCTGGTCAGTTCCTCCTGGCTGGAAGGAAGAATTCCAGATGCCGCATTAATTGGTGAAATGATGGCTATTGCAGTAAAGAGCAGCAGGGAAAACGTAATCACCTGTGTTGAGTGAAAGAGTTCAAAAGAGTGGCAAGAGTTTTTCATAAGATTTTCCTGGTTGTGAAAGAGCGGAAACTTCCTTCAAAATACGAATTATAGTTTTAATATTTTCTTCAAGCAAGAAGGAAATAGTAATATCGAATTCTTGTTGAGGTTGGCTGGGATTCCAGATTAGATAGAGTCGTGAAAATTTTTGTGGTACATTTTAAACAGAGCACGGAGGAAACCTGTTAATGACCAGCGAAGAGAAAGCAGAACTTAAAAAAAGAATTGAAAAAGCTGTGTGTCCTTTATGTGTCAACTACACATTGGACGGTAGATGCGCCAATCCGGCTTTTGAAGATTGCCCTATAACTTTATTCTTTGATGATTTGGTTGAAATGATAATTGAATCCGGGCATATGCCCATGATGGACAGTTATTATGCCAACCTCCGGAAAAGAGTGTGTCCAGTCTGCGGGAAACGCAAAGGTGACGGCAGTTGTAAACCCCGCGAAGATGGGGACTGCTCGGTATTTAGCTACCTGCCTACGATTGTAAAAGTTGTTGAAGAGTACCTTAAGGAGAAAAATCTCCAGGAACTCCGTTAACCTGCTCCGCGGCCGGGATAACGGTTTCTTCAATGTCAGTGTTACATTTTTCATTTATTATCTCTCCCGGGGAATTTCTTCCTTACTTCAGGGCGTTCTTGAGAGCGCTTTGACCCCTTATTACTCTTTATTTTTTCAGCGTGGTCGTTTACTTTTAATCCATCTGGGGGCATCATATGACCTTGACCAGTCTGGATTGCCGATGAGTCATTGGCATTGATCAACAGGAGTTTGACATGAAAACCATAACCCGTTTCCTTCTTTTTCTTGCACTGTTTTCCTTTAATCTGTCCATGGCGGGAAAGTTATATGGATCTGGAAGCCCTGGCCAGGTTCCGGGATTAAAGGGAGTGGCTGGCATCATGGCCCCGGTGCTTCAGAGAGGCCGGGCAATAACACCTGCAGGAGCCGTAGAATCAGGTTATGTTGTGGTTGACGTTGTCGGCGCAGACGATGTGATCGACATTATTCTGCGGGGAAAACAAGTTACCTTTAAAACCATAAGAGGGCAAAAGCCCCTGAGGGTTGCAGCAGATTTCTCCTCTCCCATTCCCAGTGTGCCTGATCTGGTTCTGGGTGTGACTAAACTGGATGGCAGGGGAAATGTAGGCCTAACCGGCCGTCCGGCCAGTGCTAATAATTACAGTGTCACTCTGCGGGTAATGGATGCAGCGAGGGGAAAGGAGAATTGTAGATTCAGGCTGGACTGGAGATTGCCGGGAGCAACACCTGCAGATGTGGTTCCAACGCGCGCTTCTGTTGCGCGTTCCACCCGTACCGCCAAGGTTGTCACGAGAAAGGTGCCCAGCAGGGTAACAAATTCAAGGATTAATGATACGGGATACGTGGAACTGAAGCTGGATGGTGTTGACGATATTGTTGAAGTGGAGATAAGCGGGAACAGCGCGCAATATACAACAGTCAGGGGAAGAAATCCTCAGAAAGCGGAAGTTGAGTTTTCCAGCCCGATTCCCAGGGATCCTACCTTATCCCTGGGTGTTGTCAAATCATACGGGAGAGGGGAGATATCACTGACTGAGCGGCCCACAGCATCAAACAATTACACCACTACAGTACGACTTGTGGATTCGCGGGGCGGAAGGGACAACTATAAATTCAGGATTACCTGGGAAAAAGGCGGTTCAGTGCGCACCAGGTCTTCATCGGCATCCTCCATACCTCTAAGCTCAATTCCAGCCAGGTCCGGACATGTTGAGGTGATTGTTGACGGTGCGGATGATATTCTGGATATAAGAATCAGGGGGGATCAGGTGGAAAACAAGGCTATAAAGGGTGGCACACCGCGCCAGGTTAAAGCTGATTTTTCGGCACCTCTTCCCCGGGTACCCGTTTCAGGACTGGTATTAAACAAGATAGCAGGAAGGGGCAATGTTGTATTAATGGAAGGACCTGATCGGGCTAATGATTTTACTGCCACAGTCAGGATTATTGATTCTAAAAGGGCTCAGGACAACTACCGGTTCAGATTGACCTGGGAGGTTTCCAATGCCGTCTCTTCAGGTTCGGATAGTTATGAAAATGTCTTTGACAATAACCTGGGACAGGGAGGATACCAGAGAATTGCAGCTTATACCGGGAGTTCTTTCAAGTACACCAAGGAAGGAAGTTTTACATTCAGGGCAATTGTGGATGAGACGGCCCTGATTAAGATTGAGAACGGAGAGCTTTGGGGAATGACCTTGAAAGGCGATACGGTACGGGTTTTGGATGCCAGGTTCTCCCAGGGTTATCCGCGGGGTGATATGGAGCGCCTTGATATCAATGTTTTGCGAGGGAGAGGGGATGTTGAGATCCTGGAGAAGCCATGGAGCGGCAATAATTACGCGATAGTGATCAGGATTCACGATTCCCGGGGCGGAGATGATGAGTATGAATTTGAGCTTCGCTGGAAACAGAAGTAGTAATGTGGCAACAGGGTTGGCCTGACGCGGATGACCGGTTTAAGATTTTCCAGGGATCCATTGAGCCGGATTAATAACCCCTGAATAACGGAAGCTTTTTGAAGTAAGGCATGGAAATCCGTCCCATCAGAGATTTGGGAATCAATCCTGCCCTGTAGCTGATAAGTCCCAACTGCATGATTTTTCCGGTTAAACTCGGGTTTTCTGAGACCATTTTTATGCGCTGAAATCTTTGCAGAGCCAGCTTTTCAGCATATTCTCTTATGGAAATACCCTGGCTTTCTGACCTGATAAAAAGATCTGTGTACAAGGGTTGAAAACTGTCGGTAATAAACCTGATTATCTGGAGATGCTTAATCCCTGCGAAAGACATGGTGCCGCCCAGCACACCTCCCGAATTTGTAACGAAATCGGGTATTGACAGGATATCTCTGGAAAGAAGAATTTTTTCAGCATCGGTTGTTACGGGAATATTGGCCCCTGATATGAGAGCCCAGGCCTTGATGTTTCCGGCGTTTTTCGAAGTGACACTGTTATGGCGGGCACAGAGAGACAGGATGTCAACCGGGAGTTCCAGCAATTCTTCCCTGGTGATCTGCCGCGTACCCGGAAGATCATAAAAAAGGTTTTTTTCTCCATGTTCGGCCCTTGCGAGGAGAAGAGGGATATCCAGCCCTTTTTCACATTGAACCGCTCCGAATTTGGTGGCAACCGCTGTAATCAGGCATCCGGTCTCGTGAAGAAACCTGGCCAGAGAACTTCCTACCGCTCCAAAGCCTTCAATGGCAAAAGTACACCTGTCCAGAGCTTTGTTTTTTCTCCTGCACGCGGCAATAATGCCGGCAAATACCGTAGCCGCGGTGTATACACCGGACAGCCTGCATCCCAACTTCCATGGCTTCAGGCGGACTCCTCCGGACTCCAGTATAACGTTCAGGTCATCAATGGTTATGCCCATGTCTGTTCCTGGGAAATAGGCCTTTTTTTCCAGCCAGGGAGAAATCGCTTTTCCAAAATCCTCGAGCCTTTGTTTTCTATCCGAATCTGATTCCCCGGGTACGGCGATGATTCCGGCTTTGGCACCTCCCTGGGGAAGTCCCAGGAAACCATATTTAAGGGTCATGGCCCTGGCCAGCCCGGCAATTTCTGCAGCATCAACGCCTTCCAGATAGCGAAGACCCCCGCAAGACTTCCCGGCTATTTCGCTATCTATACCCAGGTACCCAAGGTCCACCTTATCCAGGGTGAATTTCCAGACCCTGGTACCGTTAATGTTTATTTCTTTAGTGTTCATCAGGCTGACTTTGTTTCTTGACGGCGTGGATGCCGCTGTAATGAGCCGTAATGGACCGGGTAGGTAGTAACTCCATGTGTTCCATGGCTCTCAGCATTTTAAAAGTAAATTTTCCCGACGCGTTTTTGTTCAGCATCTTCAGGTATTTCAGAAACTGGATTGCCAATACCCTCGGACAGTGCATTATGGAAGCAGTGTCCTGTACATCCAGTCCGAGGGATCTGGTCACTTTGACCATTTTCCGGAGATTCCAGGTCTTCCCCATCTGGTAGGGGACCAGTGAACCAATGGTGCCGAAACGGCTGGTCAGTACATTCCTGAGGCTGACTATCGGATTGCGCGGATTGTCCATGGTCCATATCAAATGGCCTCCCGGCCGAAGTATCCTGGCCATGGCGCCTAGTGCCATTTCAATCTCTTTTTCGGTGGCAAAGTGGTCAAAGGTTGAATTGGAAATTATCAAATCGAAGCTATTTCCCGCAAAAGGAGGAGCAATGGCGTTTGAATTTACTGCCAGATAAGCAGTGTGTTTTTTTGCAGCAGAGAGTGTAGTTGAAAATGCGATATCGATCCCTGTCACATTTGTGGATATTTCTGATAAAAACGGAATCAGTCCCTGACCCAGTGACTCGTCAAACAGGTCAGTCTTAAGTGTTCTTTCAAATCTGGTTCCCTGAGATATGAACCTTTTCAGAAGTTCGGAGTTCAGGTAATCGGCATACTGGCGCCACAAATCATTGAGCACCGCCGGCAATATGTTGTCAGCCAGTGCGTTCCAGTATTCTGCTGATTGGATGGGGTCATTTATATTCATGGAATTAGTTTTACAAACCTTCAGAGTATAGGTAACGTCCATCAATATGTCTAGATCGAAGTGGGATAATTTAGTACTCAATACTCTTTTATAGCAGTGGATTGGATTATTCTTGCCACAGGCTTTTTCAAGAATATGATTTTGTTGATGGCACGTATCCAGGTTTCGGGAATTATTGTGAAAAACCGAACTGGATAGTCACCCGGTCACCTGATAATATCTAATGCATTTTTTGGGGGAGGAACAGTGTGCAGTTTGATGAAGTAATCAGAAATAGAAGGACGGTGCGTGAATATGAATCCCGCCCTGTCCCGGATCAGGTTATTGAAGAAATATTATCCCTGGCCCAGTTGACCCCTTCTTCCATGAACGGGCAGCCATGGCATTTCATTATTGTAAGGAACAGGGAAACCCTGGACCGGTTGGTTGATCTGAAGAATCTTTATTGTCCGGTTGAAAAGCAGGAGTTTGCGGCTGATTTTATCCGTAAAGCTCCAGCTGTCATTTTTGTCTGCGTTGATCGGGCCAGATCATACGATCGCGGGATTGAAAACGCGGTACTGGCAACGGCTTATATTCTTTTGGCAGCCAGCAGCAAGGGGTTGTCAGGCGTTTACATGTCAGCCTACCGCGCTGATAACCCGGCGATAGCTCAGTCATTCAGGGATTTGCTGGATATCCCGCCAGAGTTTGATCCTGTCACCATTATTCCACTAGGGTATCCGGCCGTAGAACCGCCGGCAAAAAGTATACCGCATTTATCAGAAGTAATTTCATATGAAACTTTCAGTAAAAAGTAAGCCAGATTTTCTGGATAGTTTAAACCCGGAAGTGTCGTCTGTGACCAGTGTTGTCAGGCGTTACCTGAATGTTGTTCGCTTTGAGACAGACGAAGGGAAAGACAGAGAATTAAAGGCCCTGGTGCATGATGCCAGTATCAGGGAGGGTGCCAGAATTTTTCCCTGTTTCGAGTATCGCGGCGTGAATGTCTCGATTCTGGATGAAACAACCCTGATGCGAACGGGAACTTTAAAATCCATTGACGGCGCTGTTTCCATTGCGAGGAGTCTTCAGAGGGGCGACCGCAGGGTAGTGCTGGAAACCGGCGGGAATACCGGAACTGCGCTCTGTGCCTACGGATCCAGGATGGGAATGGAACTGTTTGTGTTCATGCCGGCAGAAAATATTTATTTACTTAACAGCGGTATCTTCAACAGTAAAGGGGTCCATCTTGCATCAGTAGATAACCCGGGAATGGTTAAACCAGTTGCCGACGCGTTCACTGAAGCAACCAGATACGCCCGCCATATTCCGGAAACACCATGGCGTTATGAAGCCGCCATGTTCAGGGGACTTTTTATTCTGGAGTTTTGTCTTCTCCATGGAGGATTTGACTGGATGTCCCAGACTATAAGTGCCGCTTTCGGGCCGATAGGCATCTATGGAGTGCTGCAGGCATTTTCTGATGACCTGGGAAGGCTGCCCCGGTTTCTGGGAGTACAACAGAAAGCAAACTGTCCCATGTATACATCCTGGAAATCCGGATCTGACAAGATTGAGCCAGTTGAACTTGAATCCACAAGCCAGCTGCTAACCAGGGTAATGTATGATTCCAAGCCCCATACCTACGCGACTTACCAGGATTTACGAGAAGTATTAAGGTTAACTGATGGTGACCTGGATACCATTGACCACGAGGAATTTGAAAGGATGCTGGAATACCGGTTTGACGGGTTGAGCATCCTTGAAGTACTGGCGGAAAACGGCATTAACGTCACGGTAATGAATGGCTCAATTGTCGAGAAAACCGGGTTGATTGCCATAGCCGGTACTCTCAAGGCCATTGATAGCGGGCGCATCCCCAAGGGTAGCAGGGTGTTATGCAACCTGACCAGCGCCTGCAGCCTGGCTGACGGCAAGACAGAGGCGGAGCGGCGGATCAACAGCATCAAGGAAGCACTGGAATACAGCCGGGAGGTCAGGGAAAGGAACCACGATGCCTGAGCAGGCGGAAAGAATTATAATCAGGGACGTTACGCTTCGGGAAGGAATGGATGTGCCCGGGGTGGATTTTACCTTTCCCCAGAGGCTGAAAATTGCCGCAGCCCTGGCCAATGCCGGAGTACCGGAAATTGAGATTGCAGCCCCGGCCAAGGTTGATGAAGACTCCGTTTTCGCCGGGATCTGCAGGGATAAAAGAGACCTGGTCCACTGTAAAACTTCAGGTCTTGTTTATGCTTTCCGGGAGAAGTGTTTCGCGGAGATAGAGCTGCTCGCGGGGTTGCTGGACAGGGTTGATATCCTGATGCCTCTTTCACCGGAGCGGCAGCCGTATCGGGAGGAGGAGAAAATCGAATGCATGCTGAAGGTGCTGGGTTACGGGAAAAAGGAGTTGTCCAGCGTGGGTGCAGGATTCCCTCACGCCCTTCACGCTGATCCGGAGTTCCTGGCCTTGGCCTGCCGGGAAGCGGAGTCTTGCGGGGCCGGGAGAATTACCATTTACGATACCGACGGCAAGGCTGATCCATTCACGGTTTTCCAGGTAATGGAAGAACTCCGGCAGGAGGTAGGGATTGAACTGTTTTTTCACGCCCACAATGACTTGGGAATGGCAGCAGCAAATTCATTTGCGGCAGCCATGGCAGGCGCAGACGGTTTGGATGTAACGGTTAACGGCCTGGGAGACAGAGCCGGGAATGCCTCCCTGGAACAGGTAATCATGAACCTGGAAATGGAGGAAATTGCAACCGGAATTTCTCCAGCGGGACTGAAAACACTCTCCTGCCTTGTGGAAGTGGAGAGCGGGATTCCGGTACATCCTCTGGCCCCGGTGGTAGGGGAATATGTTTTCACCCACAAATCTCCGGGGCACCTGGGAATCACCAGCCTCTTTGAAGCTTTTGACCCCGGTGTACTGCGAAATGATTCCATGGAGAAGAAACAAAAGTAGCTGCAGGGATTTTCTTAATATTAAACAGCCAGGTGTCTGGCATCAGCTTTTCAATCAATCCAGACCTCAGTAATAAGTCCCGGAAGGCCGTCATGAATCAGCCTAGGATTAACGCCAGCGAGCTCCGGGTCATAAGCGAGACTGCCATTTAAATTCAACTCCCGGAGCGGTGTCACCTCCCCCAAAAGGGGGAGATAAAATCGAACTTGAAATCATGAATCCAGGATTTCAGGAGACTAGATTTTATGAATTTCCTCCTCCTTTTTTTAAAAGAATCAAAAGCGCGAACGCGGACCATTCCTGGCGCTTTTGTTTAACTATTTTGGGGGCAAGTGTGTCCTTTGCACCTGCCATTTCCCGGAGTTCCCCCCTTTCGCTTTTTGAGCTGCTGAGGGGAACCCCGGGCTGATTCATGACGTTCTCCAGTTGCAGGTTTGAGGATGCAGCTGAGTTTTATTTTTCTGCCGCAGGGGCTTTCTTCTCTCCCTTCACAATCCGAAGCCCACGGTAGGATTCACCGGCCTGGCAATCGCATTCGGTCTGTACCGGTTTGTCGGCGCTTCCTCCCAGGAGCACACCATTACCTCCTTCGTCAACGGCCCATTCAGCCACGTTTCCTCCGAGGTCGTATACCGCGTCTTTTCCCCTGAACTCCCCAACCTCCTTAAGCAGGGGCGCATTTTCACCTAATCCCCTTATCTTTTCAGCAAGGAGCTTCGTGTCATCCGGATTGGGGCTGTATCCTGCCCAGTAGTCAAGCGTGTTTCCTTCCGCACCCGAGTATATTCCGGCAATTTCTTTTTTGTCGGCGATCCGGTAGGTTTCACCGGTAAGTTGTGAAAGCCATGCAGCGTAACCTTTTGCTTTTTCGAAAGTTATGCCGCTGGCTGGATAGTTTTCGGTCCCATGGGGGAATGCATAAGCAGGATCATATTCTTTGTACTGCGCTCTCGTTACCTCGAATTTTCCGACTTCCAGGTCTTTAACTTTAACCGTTTCAGGCACCAGCTTTTCCTTAACCGCTACCCCGTAAAGTCCTTTGTTGCAGTTGGCATTTTTCAGCTCCAGCGCCATATCGAGCGGAGAGCCCTTCTTCAGCGCCTCGTTTTCAGGCTCGTAGGTCTTGAAAAGATACATATCAAACCACTTGAGGTCTTCATTCAGTTTCCGTGACTGGTGTTGGTATTTCCTCAACCCGTGCGGTTCACCCGGAAATACGACAAACCTGACCGGAGTCTTTGTTGCCTGCTGCATGACCCTGAAATGGGACCAGCTCTGGCTGGGAGGAACATTAACATCATCTGTTCCGGTATAAATGATGGTAGGGGTGGTAACATCCTTCAATTTGAAATACGGAGATTTTTTAATGTACAGCTCCGGCATTTCATAGGGAGGCCCTCCGAAGTAGTAGTTATCGAACGACGCGCCGAACATTACATTGGCCCAGTCACTTATCCATTCGACGTCACCGGCGCCGCAGGATGCCACTTTAAAACGGTTGCTGCGGGTTATCAGGGAAGTGGTGAGAATTGATCCGTTGGACCATCCCATGGTACCCAGCTGGTCCGGGTCAACCAGGCCCTTTTCGATCAGGTAATCAATGCCTTTTTCGATATCCACAGGTTCCAGATCGTAATACTTGCCATTGCCGATTGATTCCACCCATTCCAGCCCGTAGTTGGAGCTTCCATGATAGTTGATCTTGAGGACAAAGGCTCCTTTTTCGGAAAGGATCACTTTAGGAGACACATACGATTCACTCCAGGCATCCATATCAGCACCGGCCGGGCCGCCATGTATGGATAACATCAAGGGATATTTTTTCCCTGCCTGGTAGTTTTTCGGGTAATAGAGAATCCCCTCAACTGTATCATCATTGGCGCCTTTCCAGCTGATGATTTCACTCTTTGGAATGGCTTTGTTTAAGTATGAAGGATTCAGGTTGGTCAGCTGCTTTTCTCCCGTGATCTGGTTTTCCTGCAGCTTTGCCTGGTACCACTGGGGTGGGGTTGAAGCGGTACTGTATTCGTAGGCCAGAGTCTTTCCATCCTGGCCAAGTGAAATCCCGAAGATGTTATCGGCATGATTGCCTTCCAGAGGAGACCTGGTCCAGGTATTCCCGTTCCTGACAAACCTGGAAGGCTCAAATCTCACACCGTCAGCCAACAGCGCGATAAAACCATCATCAGTTACAACCATGCTTGAATAATAACCTCCAAGGCCATTTTTCCAGTCCAGGGGCACTTCCACCGAAGTTTTGGTTGCGACATCGAAGTAATTGAGCAGGGTTACAGCGGCTGTAAAATAAATTGGATGGGTCGAATACTCCCTGGCAAAGTAAAGTCCCATAGAGTCTTTACTCCACATGATTCCGGCAAATGCCACCCTGTTTCCCTTTTCCACTTCAAAGGCCTCACCGGTTTCCAGGTTGTATATAAACACGGCGGGAGTCACGGCATGGTCATAGGCGAACCTTAGAGAGCGCTGGTGAATGGCGGCGGCCCATTTGCCGTCAGGGGAAACATCCATGGAACTGATCCAGTCGGTATTATGGGAAATTCTTTTAATTTCCCCACTGTCCAGATTTACCTGGAACAGCCTTACCGGCGCTTCGTGGATCTCATCTTCAACAATGTTGGAGGTGTCCTTGTCTTTTTTGATTTCCTGGGCATAGAAGGAGGCCTCTTCTGCGGCCGCGAAAACAATAGTCCGGTTGTCTTTCCAGTCGAAGCTTCTGATGCTGCGGTCCAGCTTGACGGCCACGTAAGGTTCTCCACCATCCTTATCGAGCATCCAGAGCCGGCCAAGAGTTTCTGAGTCCTTACTGTCATTACTGGGCCTGGTGCTGATGAACGCGATTCGGGTGCCATCTGGTGACCAGGCGGGGCTGTTATAACTGTCTTTTCCCCTGGTTAGTTGGATTTCCTTTTCCCTGGTGAGGCTGCTCAGGTAAAGATTGGAGATCCTTCCCCCTTTTTCTTTATCCATCTGGCTTTTAACCCACACCGCCCATTCTCCGTCCGGGGAGATCTCCGGGCTGCCGGCATATTCAGCAAGTATTATGTCGTCCGGAGACCATGTTATTTCATCAGCAGCCGATGAAAATGAGGTCAGCAGGGCAGCTATTATGGCAAGGTATGACAGGGTTTTTACAAATAATCTCATCGATGAAATCTCCTGTAGTTTTAAGGTCAATACCAAGATGTCGATCCCGGTATTCTGGCATTAACACTTGACTATTTCAGTTGGAACTATCCTCCAGCATTGTTTCAATGATAAAGCATTTTTTGATGTAAAACTGAAGTTTTTAAGAACTGGTGATCGGGAGGATAAAATCAACATGCCGGCATCAAGGCTGGCTTGAGTATCCACCAGGCAGGGCCAGAAGCCCTCACCGGAAAAGGGATTGATTTCCGGAGGAATTGTTTCTCAGAATTGCCTGCTTGCGGGTAACAAGAGAGAAACGCGGATTAACTGATAAATACTTTCACGTTGCACTTATCAAACGGACTCCATTTGTGTAGAATAGGAATCCTTCAGACGCCGGAGTGGCGAAACTGGTAGACGCGCTGCGTTCAGGGCGCAGTGGGCTTTATGCCCATGGGGGTTCGAGTCCCTTCTCCGGCACCACCTTTTTTTGATTTGTGATTCAGGATATCAGGAACAATGGCTGACGGCCGGACCTGTCAAATTGATGAGATGACCAGGATGGGAATCTCCCTTCCAGTTATCTGTCACGATACAAAAATTCATAGCTTACGACTGTTTTCTTTTATCCTGAGCCTATACAATCGCTGTATTCAACCCTAATTTATTAAACAAGGGAGGCCGCAATGCCGTTTCTGGATGAAAACTATTTACTTGGTTCTGAGACAGCTATCCAGCTTTACAAGGAAGTTGGGGAACTGCCCATAGTTGATGCCCACAACCACCTGGACATTAATGAGATCGTAGATAACCAGCCGTGGAAGGATGTCTGGGAAGTAGAAGGTGCCACTGACCATTATGTATGGGAAATGATGCGGCGCCGGGGAATTCCTGAAAGATTGATTACCGGTCCAGGCAGCAACCATGATAAATGGGCGGCCCTCTGCCGGATTTTTCCAGAGCTGGTTGGCAATCCCGCCTATGAATGGATTCATCTGGACCTGAAACGCAGGTTTCTGATCAATTCCGTAATTTGCGAGGAAAATTCCGAAATCATCTGGACGAGAATTGAAAAGGAACTCCAGGAACCCAGGATGCTTCCCCAGGAGCTCCTGGGGGAGATGAAAGTGGAGATCATGTGTACCACGGATGATCCCTGCATCAAGCTTCCCGGACATGAGCGGGCCGCCAGGGAGGTATCATGCACCAGAATCCTGCCCACCTGGAGGCCTGACAAGTGCAGTGATCCCGGGCATACCCGGTGGAAACCATTCATAAAACAGCTTGGCTCGGAATGCGGGGAAGACACTTCAAAGCTGCAGGGGCTGCTGGCAAGCCTGGAAAAGAGTCATGATTACTTTGACCAGATGGGCTGTGTTGCCAGTGACCATGGAATGGAAGGACCCTTTGGCAACCCATTGCCTGATAAACAGGCTGAAAAAGTGCATGAAAAAGCTTTCAGGGGAGAAGCCCTGAGCCGGGACGAAATCAGCGGATACATGGCCTTCATGCTCGATTTTTATGGGCGCTTGAATGCTGAAAAAGACTGGGTGACTCAACTCCATATCGGCGCCCGCAGAGATTACAGAAATTCACTCGCCGCCACCCTTGGCCCTGACAGTGGTGGGGATGTTTCAATTCTTAATATTGATTTCACCACGGGACTGCAGCATTTCCTGAATGAATTTGACGAAAAAATGCATGTGGTGCTTTATTGCCTGGATCCGGGACACCTGCCTTCATCAGTGACCCTGGCCCGCGCATTTCCAAACGTACAGGTGGGTGCGCCATGGTGGTTCAATGACAGCCCATATGGCATGGAAACCCAGCTGCGTTACATATCCTCGGTGGACGCGCTTTCCAACCTGGCCGGAATGGTGACTGATTCCAGGAAACTCATGTCCTTCGGCTCCCGCACAGAAATGTTCCGCAGGGTCTTATGCGATGTTGCCGGCAGGTGGGTTGAACTGGGGCAGGCTCCTGAAGGATATGTACTGGACATGGTGACGTCACTATCCTACGAAAGGCCCAGGGAACTCTTTTTCCGGAAAAAAGTCTAGAACGGTGAAATCAATGCTGGATTATGGGTTCAAAAAACTAAAGACCAGCTGGCAGATTCGCGCTGAAAAACGATAATCAACAGGATAACGGGTTCGCATAAAAATGAGCAGGAAGCTTTTTCGTTTGATTCCATCAGTTAATGACCTTCTGGCCCTGCCGGAAATCACCAGGTTAATGGATACCTATCCACGTGCCCTGGTGCTGCAGTTCCTGAATATCCTCCTGGAGGAAGTGAGGGAAAAAATCCGCCTGGAAACAATCAATGAAAAAGAGCTGCAACCCCTGGTAGAAGGCCTTCCCCAGCGGCTTGCCACCGCCTTGCTGGGAGTTTCCGCCCCTACCCTCAGGCCGGTTATAAATGCCACGGGAATAATCATTTATACGAATGTAGGCCGGGCCCCCATTTCCAGGAAGATCGCGGAAGAGTTCATTGACACTGTATGCAGCTATAACAACCTTGAATATGATGTTGAAAAGGGGAGCAGGGGGCACAGGGACATTCATTTTGAATCAAGGATAACCAGGCTGATGGGATGTGAAGCGGCATCAGTCTGCAATAATGCCGCCGCCGCCCTGATGATAATTCTGAATACCCTGGCCCATGACAAGAATGTGATCATTTCCAGGGGGGAACTGGTTGAGATCGGCGGATCCTTCAGGATCCCGGATATACTGGAGAAAAGCGGGGCCAGGCTTCGGGAGATCGGCACTACCAACCGAACATTCCTGAGGGATTACGAAAATGCCATAGACGATGATACCGGCCTGATATTGAAGGTTCATGCCGGGAATTACCAGATAACCGGCTTTACCAGTGCAGCCGGGATTCCGGAGCTGGCTGAACTGGCAGCTTCCCGGAGGATCCCCCTGGTACATGATGCCGGGAGCGGCCTGCTTTTCCCCTCCAGCGAAAAATCTCTTGAGAATGAACCTTCCATCAGGGAATCCCTGGATGCAGGCTCTGACCTGGTATGTTTCAGCGGAGACAAGTTATTAGGCGGCCCACAATCAGGCATCATTGTGGGAAAGCAGCAATATGTTTCCCGAATCCGCAAAAATCCCCTGATGCGGACGCTTCGGATTGACAAGGTGATCTGTTCTCTCCTGGACCGGACCCTGATGGAATACGAAATGGGAAGGGAGGAAATTAATATTCCGGTCAGGAAATTCATAACCCTTCCTGTAGAAGAGATAGAAAAAAGGGCAGCTGGCCTGGCAGCCCGGATCAGCAATCCGGAACTGCGGGCCGACGTAATAAAGGGATTCTCCAAGTGCGGGGGAGGCTCTTCCCCGGGAGGAGAAATCCCCACGGCTCTCATTTCAATCGGGAGCCCCAGTTTTTCCGCGGCATCAATTGAAAGATACTTCAGGTCAAGGGATATTCCGATCCTGACCAGGATAGAAAAGGAGCAGGTCCTGATAGACCTGCGGACAGTGTTCCCGGAACAGGATGAAATCATAGCAGAGGCCATCAATTCTCTGGCCTAGCTGTTATTAACAGGTCCGTTCACTATTGGGTTATGCAGTTTTCCCCGCAAATCTTCATCTTTCATTTGCATAGCTACCTGCTCCGTTTTTTAAAGGAAGGAATATTAACTCATTCCCGGATCTTCAGTATGAGGCTTTCAGTGTTGTTTTTATCTGCCTTTATTCCCGCTGATTTCCTTAAGCAGGCCGTGCAGCATCTTAATATCGTCTCTTTCCAGTTGGGCGCGCCGGGCCATTTTTTCCAGCCTGATCATGGCCTTGTCTACCGAAAGCCTGGGGGATGTTTCAATTCCCTCCAGGGTTGACCTGGCTTTTTCCAACAGTATGTCGACCTGTTCCGTAGAGGCAAGCCTTTTAGGTGTGTCAGCATGAGAGGCGCGGAAAGCCATGTTCAGTTCGTAAGACACAATGGCTGCCGACTGGGCAAGGTTCAGGACCGGATAATCCGAATCTGTAGGAATCTCAACCAGCCACTGGCAGAACGGGAGTTCTTCCTTTAACAGGCCGTTGTTTTCTGATCCGAAAACTATGCCTGTTGTTGAATTTCTCATGCTGGGAAGCAGCTCTTCCGAAAGTGCCCTGCAATCTATCAGGCTGCTTCGATGGCCGCGGTATCTGGCGGTTGTCCCGATAAGGACATCCAGTTTTTCGGCGGCTTTTTCCAGGGAAGGAAGAAATTCGGCTGATTCCAGGATATCAGCCCCTTTCATCGCGTAGCTTCGGGCTTCCATGCCTACTTCACATTCAGGCTGAACCAGGATCAATTTACTGAATCCCATGTTTTTCATGATCCGAACCGATGAACCAAGATTCGAGGCGAACTGGGTCCTGACAAAAATAAAATGGACATTATCCTTGAGGATGTTAGGCATGGCATAAAAGTTTAACCTAATTCAGCTTCATATTCCTGAGATTGTGGATATCAAATAAAAATATGCATAAACTAATGCATATATGCAGAAACAGAATATAATGAATGCAGCCTGACTGGCAGGCTGGAGGAGAGTCAAAAAACGACTCTAAAAGTAGATAAAATCAAAATCGGGAGGAACGGTCATGGAGTTAGCAGATTTCAGGAACCAGGCGCTGTTGGATTTTTCAGATCCGGAAAACAGGGGCGCCATGGAACGTGCAATTGCCAGGGTCCGAAGTGAACTCGGCTCCGAGTATCCATTGATAATCGGGGATGACAAACTGTACGTTGAAGATAAGATCCGCTCTCTAAATCCTTCGAATTGTGAGGAGGTAGTAGGGATTTCCCAGAACGCGACCCTTGAAATGGTGGATAGGGCGATTACCACGGCTGAAAAGGCTTTCACGGTGTGGAGCTCCAAAAGCGCGGAGGAACGGGTCGCATACATGATGAAGGTAAACGAAATAATGAAAGACAGGAGGCTGGAACTTGCCGCCTGGATGGTTATGGAAGTTGGAAAATCCTGGGTTGAGGCTGATGCTGATGTGGCGGAAGCTATTGATTTCTGTGATTATTACAACCGTCTGGCATTGAAACTGGCCCATCCTGATCCGCTGACTCCTTTTGCGGGTGAGGTTAATGAATGCATGTATATCCCGCTCGGTGTCGGTGTTGTGATTCCACCATGGAATTTTCCTCTGGCCATAATGGCCGGAATGACTTTTGCTTCAATAGTTAGCGGAAATACCGTGGTCCTTAAACCATCAAGTGACGCGCCCTGCATTGCGGCGCAATTAATGAAGATTTTTGAAGAAGCTGGAATACCTCCCGGAGTGGTCAATTACCTGCCCGGGCGGGGAAGCGTTATTGGAGATCCACTGGTGCAGCATCCCAGGACGCGGTTCATCTCTTTTACCGGGTCCAAGGAAATAGGATTGAGGATCAACAGACTGGCTGCCGAGACCTCTCCAGGTCAGATTTGGATTAAACGGGTACTGGCGGAAATGGGTGGAAAAGACACCATCATCGTGGATGAGGAAGCCAATCTGGATGACGCGGTAACTGGTGTGATATCTTCTGCTTTTGGGTTCCAGGGCCAGAAATGTTCAGCCTGTTCCAGGGTGATTGTCCATTCCAGCCTCTATGATGACTTTCTTGAAAAAGTAGTGGCTGGTAGCAAAAGAGCAATCGTAGAAGGAGAGGTTGAAAAGTATGGAGTGAACTTCGGGCCGGTAATCAACCGGAGCGCCCAGAAATCCATAATGAACTACATTGAAACCGGAAAGAAGCAGGGAAGGCTCTTGCTGGGAGGAGAGCAGGGTGATCCCAGGGGATGCTTTGTTAAGCCCACCATAATAGCTGATGTTGATCCGGAAGCTGTTATTTCCCAGGAAGAGATTTTCGGCCCGGTGCTGGCTGTAATCAAATCTTCGGATTATGACGATGCCTTGAGGATTGTCAACAATACCGAGTATGGACTGACCGGTGCTGTGTATACGGCAAATGAGGCCAAGATCGAAAGGGCCCGCCGGGAGTTTCACGTAGGGAACCTCTATTTCAACAGGAAATGCACAGGCGCATTGGTTGGAGTTCATCCCTTCGGAGGATTCAACATGAGCGGGACAGATTCCAAAGCCGGTGGTCCGGACTACCTGTACCTGTTTACCCAGATGAAGTCGGTATCGAGGAAGATCTGATAACTGACTCATGGCGATTGACGATTTGCGGATCGAATCTTATTAAATCAGTGCCAAAGGGCAGGCTGAAGCAGTGTAGTCCCTGAGGAGGGATGACAGGAAGTAACCCGGGGCGACCCACCAGAGCTGAAAGAGCGGAGGAGGGGAGCATCGGGAATTCCGGGCCTGCAGTCATGAGCCCATACAGGCTTTTTAGGTAGAGGAGGATTCCTCCTGATCCAGGGGTCCGCCTGGCGGAGTCACCCTGATCTATTCCATGCCGGGCCTCCGGCCTTGATGCCATGGGAGTTTCCTTCCTCAAGGATTTATTGCTTTCCGTTCTTCCCAGGACATCCTTTCCGGGCCATGCCCCCAGTACTTTTTCCCGAGTTCACAGAAGTCTCCCTGGGATAACATTTCATTCTTCAGCAACTCCCTCAACTCAGCCTGTTTTTCTTTCCACAAATCCCCGCCTGCCAGGTTATCGAGTTCCAGCGGATCCTCACTGACGTTAAAGAGCTGTTCCGTGATTTTCCCGTTGACGTTGTAGACGATCAGTTTGAATTCTTCTTTGCGGATAGCCCTTTGCAGGTCAGCATAAGCCGCAAAGAGGTGCGGCCTGCCCGGGTCTTCTCCCCGCATGGACGGCAGGATCGAATGACCGCTGACTGAGGCCGGAGTTTCCAGGCCGGCCAGGTCGCAGAGGGTTGGAAATACGTCAAGCAGGTAGCAGTAGGCACCGCTTCTGGAGTTCCTGGTTATCCCTGGTCCGGAGATCACCAGGGGAACCCTGATGCTGTGATCATACAGGTTCTGCTTGCCCAGGAGCCCGTGCTGTCCAAGCGCCAGACCATTATCTCCGGCAAAAACTATTATTGTGTTTTCATAATTCCCGGTTTCTTTGAGTGCCGCCAGAATCCTTCCTATCTGGTAATCCACCTCGCTGATCATCCCGTAATAGGAAGCAATTTCGCCCCTGACTGCATCTTCCGTTCGGGGGTGGGGAACCAGGACCTCGTCCCTGATTCTCAGTTCACCATTGTCAAAGGGGTGTTCAGGTTTGAAATTTTCAGGGAGGCTGACATCATCGGCAGTGTAGTTTTGACCATATTCTATTGGTGGAGTCCGGGGATCGTGCGGGGAGGTAAAGGAAACATAAGCAAAGAACGGAGCTTCGGCGCCGTCTTGTTTTTCCAGGAAATCCACTGCCGCGTCGGCATAATATATGGAAGAAAACTTATCTCCCCAGAATGCTTTTTCTTCAGGGTATTCTCCGGTTTCGTCAAAGTGGTTGAGAAACGGCCGGAAATGACCGTTTGTTTCATAACTGTGCATTCCTCCGAAAAATATATTATCTCCCGTGGAGAAACAACGGTGGTAGGCCTCCCTTCCGTTGTGCCACTTTCCGGTGCCAAAAGTTGTGTAACCATTGGACCTGAAATGTTCAGGCATCATGATATCCTCGGGGGGAATGTAGGAAGCATCCTGGTGCATCTGGAAGAGACTTTTTCCGGTCATCAGCATACCCCGGCTGGGCATGCAGACCGCACCTCCCAGGGCCCCCATTATCTGGGTATGGGTGAAGGTTATTCCGGAACGAACCAGGATATCCATATTGGGAGTAAGAATCTCGCTGTTACCAAGTTCAGCGACGGCATTAAATCTCTGGTCGTCAGTAAACAGGATCAGGATATTTGGTTTTGCGGGCAAAGGCTGCTCCTGGACTGCGGAGGTACAGCCGGCCAGGAGCGTTAACAACAGAAGGGCAGTGATTCCTTTAATTTCCATGATGATTCAGATCATAAAGCGAATGGCTGCCAAAATCCATAGATGCCTGGATAATTGAATGTTTCCAGTCCCCTCCGAAAAAAGGAATGCTGGAGCATCGGCATATCATTTAGTCTGCCGCAGTAATGTCTCCGGAACCATTAATGTCACTCTTGACATCAGCAGGATTACCCTTGTATTTGACTTCTCCACTCCCGTTTATTTCAACATCCAGGGAGGTTGAGGCGGTTATTTCCACATCGCCTGAGCCATTGATTTCAACCGATGCTTTTTCCGCAAACAGCTTGAACAGGTGGATATCGCCGGAGCCATTAATTTCAGCCATGACGGTTTCAGCTTCACCGATTCCTGATATGTCTCCTGATCCATCAATTTCCACCTTTACAAGCTCTTTGGTTACATCCGTAAAAACAATATCACCCGAACCGGAAACGTAAGCGCCTTTTATTTCAGGGATCTCCAGGTAGACCTTGAGGTCAGTGTAGGAAGTAAGGGACATTCCATGTTTGAAGTAGATTCGAAGCCTGCCTCTGCTGACCTCTGTCTTCAACAGGGGGATTACATTGTCATCACCTTCAACCGTGCATTTGACGGAATCACCTTTTAAGATTTCAACGTTCATGCTGCCTTCTAGCAGGACCTCGTCAAAAGCAGGCAGGCTGCGGTCTTCCTTTATGATCTGGCCTGATCCGACGATAATTTCCCCTCCGACAGAACGGACTAAAATCTCTGCAGGATCGCAGGCGGCTGAAAACATGACCAATATGGAGACAAATAAGATCAACGGTTTTTTCATTTGCTCTACTCCCCTCAGCCGGAATCGGCTGATACCTGATTTTGATTATTATTCATAATGAAGAGCTTCGACCGGATTAAGCCTGGAAGCCTTGAGTGCCGGGATGAATCCGGCCAGTAGTCCCACTACTGTCAGTATTACCGTGGAGATAAGTGCTGCCTGCGTTGATACCAGCATGTGAATATCTCCCTGGCCTGAAGCATCTCCATTTATGGCGCTTACGAAAGGTATGGTTCCAATGATTTCACAGGTGACAATGGAGAGGAGGAAACCAATAATCCCTCCTGCCAGGGCAATTGTCATTGCCTCCAGGAGAAACTGGGTAAGGATATGCCTTCGCCTTGCGCCTATGGCCATCAACAGTCCTATTTCCCGGGTTCTTTCTGTTACGGATACCAGCATGATATTCATCAACCCGACTCCCCCGATGGCCAGGGTAAGGACACCGATAAACATCATTAGACCTTCCATTCCCACGCTGAAATTGGTGAGTGTCTTTTCGAATTCTCCCCAGGATCTGATAAAAACAGCTTTTTCATCGTTGGGATCAAATTTATGGTTTCTGGCCAATACCGACCTGATCTGCTTTATGGCCTGGGGTTCCATTGATACGTTGCCTATCTGGAGCACGATGACGCTCATGTATCGGATCTGGTTGAGGGAAGCCATGGCAGTGTAGGGGATGAAAAGGCAGAGGTCGTCGCTGCGGAAGTAACTGGACATCTGAATTTTTTTGCTCAGGATACCGATAATGGTGAAGGGGACTCCGCTGATCCTGACTTCTTCTCCCAGGGCGCTGGAGCCGGGAAAAAGCTTCTCATAAATATCCCAGCCGACGATGGCAACCCGCCGTCCATATTGAACATCTTCAGCTGAAATGAGGCGGCCCTCTTTCAGGTAGTGCCCCCTTATCATTCCGTATTCATGGTTGACTCCCCTGATTCCGGCTTCAGTCTGGCGGCGGAAGTTTTTGACTGTATATTCGCGGAAAACTTCAGGGCTGGCAGCGGAAACCAGGGGGCAGTTTCGGCGGATGTCCTCAACATCCCTTAATTCGGTACTAATCCACTTTCCGGCCTTCATTCCGCCCTGCTGAGTACTGGTCTGTCCATTCCATACAATTATCGCCCTGTCGCCGAAATGTTTCATACCGACCTTGAGCGCGTTTCCGAAACCCTGGCCGAATGCCAGCAGCACAACGAAACATACGATGCCCCAGCTGATTCCGGAAAGGGTTAACAAGGCCCTGGTCCGGTCGTGCATCAGGCTGCTGAACGCTTTCACTACTACTTCAAATAACATGGGATTAGGTCCTTAACTGCTTCTCAGGTGTTGCCGCTGTATATAACTTCATGAAATTTAAAACTGAATATTGAGATATCAGTGTTTCAAAAGGAACGAATTTAACTTGCCTCCCATCTGAGTGCGTCAATCGGATCCATCTGCGACGCGATCCAGGCAGGATATATGCCTGAAACCAGCCCGGAAAGACAGAGAATTAAAACAACCATCCAGGCGATTGCGGGCGAAATGATCAAGCCGGAGAACATTGTTGGCATTGGCAGGGAATTAACAACCCAGGCCATGGATAATATAAGGATCAAGCCAACACCTCCCGCGATAAAGGTCAGGGTAAGTGCCTCAGAGATGAACTGGAACATTATGTCCCTGTGTCTGGCTCCCAGTGCTTTTCTCAATCCGATTTCGCTGGTTCTTTCCCTGACTGAGACCAGCATGATGTTGGTTATGCCCAGAGCCCCCAGGAGGACGGTGACTATGCCAACGGCCCCCATAAATATTTGGGTCATACGAAAAAGCTGGACGGTGAACTCCAGGCCTTCACCGGTATTCCAGATACTTAACGCGTCTTCATCATCCGGATGAAACCTCTTTTTTCTGCCGAGGATCTGCCTGACTTCTTTTTCTCCCGCTTCCCAGTCTTCATGCCGGTAGGGGACGGCAATCAGGTTATTAAGGCTTTCCTTGCCTGCGGCAGCACCGGGTCTGGGGAACAGTTTCCTCATTGTCTGGTAGGGAATAAATATGGAACTGTGATCCTGGCCCGAGTAGTTACTGTTCATTTCCTTATAGGGGAGGATTCCGGCAATAGTGAAGGTGTGATCCCCTATCCTGATTTCTTCACCTACCGAGTTCTTCCCATTGAAGAGCTGATCATTAACCTCTGAACCAATAATTGCCACCTGTCTCCGCTGATCTTCATCAGTGTGGTTCAGGACCCGTCCCTGGTTGGCGACTACCATGCGCATATACTGGTACTGGGGTTCGACTCCGCGGACAGCAAAAGCTCCTGCATTAAAACTGGAACGCACTGTCAGGTCCCATCGCATCAGCTCAGCGCTGATTGACTTGATGAGGCTGGACTTGTTTCGGATTTCCAGGCAGTCTGAGTATTCGAGCCGGATATCCCTTCCCATCTGCCCCTGGTCGGATTGCATGGAGGTTTTTCCGCCCCAGATGATAATGATATCCGTGCCCAGAGTAGCGGATGACTCTTTTTGTCCTTTGATGAAACCCTCTCCAACGGAAGTCATCAGGACAATGGAAAATATTCCCCAGGATATCCCGAACATGGTGAGAATACTCCGCAGCTTATTACCGAAAAGGGTTTGTATGGCCTGACTGAATAAAGATAACCGCATATTTTATTCCCTGATAGGCTGCCTGGAAAGCGGCCTGAGCCTTTCTACATATTGTCCTGGTTAACCTGGATGACTACCTTATCTCCATCTTTCAGTCCTGAAACCACCTCGGTGAGGGTTCCATTGCTCAAGCCGGCTTCAATCGGCACCTTGCGCATCATTGTCTCTTCTTCAGGATCGTACAGCTGCACGAAGGGATTGCGGCTTTCGTCATAGGAAATGGCGCTTTCCTTTACAAGGAGGATATCTTCCCTGGTTTCAATGATAATTTCAGCGTTGGCTGTCATCTGTGCCCGTAGTACAGCAGCTTCTTCATCCAGCGAAACCCTGGTTTCAAAACCTATTACATTCTCCTCTTCTTCACCCAGCGGAGAGATCTTTATTACTTTTCCGGGAAAGCTTGTATCCCTGAAAGCGTCGACTTTGATCCGGCTTTTCATTCCTTCGGTAACCATCCCGATATCAGTTTCATCGACTCTCCCTTCAAAGTAGACGCTCTCCATGTCTCCCAGGGTCATGATCAGGGTGGCCTGGGAACCCATTTGCAGGATGGATGAAACCGCGTCCCCTTCTTCAATATGCCGCTTCAGGACTGTAGCCGGTCGGGAAGATCGTATGGTTGCGTAGTGCAGGTTTTCCCTGGCCCGGTCTACGGTTGCCGCCGCCTGGGTAACTTCCGCTTCTGCCTTTAAAACTGCTTTTTGCGCGGCTTCAATTTCGGCATCCTGCATTAACAGTTCTGATTTGAGAGCACCCAGCTGGAAGGTGGAATCCTGGAGGATTCTCTCGGCTTCATCCATGTCATTGAGCGGAAGAAGCTTTTCTTCAAACAGTTTTTTATATCGTTCAATTCGTTTTCTGTTGTAATCCACCTTGTCCCGGAGATTCATCTGGTCCATCTCCAGTTTCTCCTTGGATCGCTTCGCCATGGTTATGTTTGACTGTGCCTCCTGCAGGGCTGCTTCGACAGCCAGCAGGTTGGCTTCGGCTTCCCGCAGCTGGGCCCTCAATAATTCCTTGTCCAGTTCCAGCAGGATCTGCCCGGCAGCAACCGTGTCTCCTTCTTCAACAAGAATTTTCTCAACTATTCCGCTCGCCTTGGATTTTATTTCGATAGTGGATCGGGGAACGATGGAACCGGTTGCTACGACTAGTTTTTCAAGGGTGTCCCTGTTTGCTGTAAAAAGCTGGTCATCCGGGATTGAGACATTCTTAGAGAATATGATTCCAGTGCTGTATAAGGCTATAAAGATCACAACAGCCGTAATAACCAGGATGATAAACAGGTTCAGTTTTTTCTTCTTTTTGCTCATGATATGCGCTCCAGTATGTATATTCCCCGATGCAGGGGCCTTCCCTCAGCTGTTTTGTCTCCGCAGCTATTTGGTGAAGACCAGGTTTATAATGTTCCTAACGGATCATGACCGGAGAAAGTTCAATCTGGTTTACCTGCGGACAAAATTCCGTCTGCTGACTTGAATCCAGCTGGAAAATCATGCTCCTGGTTCACAAAAAGATGCCCCTTAAACTTCTCACTTCCCTGATTTTTTCACTCTCACCCCACAGCTTTCAGGTTCGGTATCATTCCTGCGGAAGTGCGAAGTGTCTTGTCACCTGCACCACCCACCTGTCGGCGGTGTTTGATTTTTAAGCTGTAAAGCTGTCTGGAAGGATTTCCCTGGCAAATTATCGAGCTCTGTCAAGGGCTAAACTGACCTGATATGGTTGTCACTTGGACCCTGGATAAATTAAACTACCTGAAGCAGAATAAAAGCCATTTGGCACATCAGCTAAACAGGCTGAAACCGAAAAGAAGGGGAAAGGTAATATCCAAAATGATCAGCAGAATAGCAGAGGATCTATACGCTTCTGAATTAGAGGGAATCAGGGAAAAGGGACTCTACAAGAAGGAAAGGGTCATCACGGCTCCCCAGGGGGCGGAGGTTGGAACTGAGGACGGGGCTGCCATTAATTTCTGCGCCAACAATTACCTGGGAATGGCCAACGATCCCGAGATTGTGGAAGCCGCCAAAGGAGCGCTTGATAAATGGGGTTATGGTATGGCTTCAGTTCGCTTCATCTGCGGAACCCAATCCATACATAAGCAGTTGGAAAGAGAGATAGCCGCGTTTTTCGGCAAGGATGATTCCATACTTTACGCCTCATGTTTCGATGCCAATGGCGGATTATTTGAAACGATCCTGGGGCCTGAAGACGTGGTCATCAGCGATGCCCTGAACCATGCCAGCATAATTGACGGAGTCAGGCTCTGTAAAGCCCAGAGGAGGATCTACCAGCACGCTGACATGAACAGCCTTGAGGAACAGTTAAAGACTTCGTCCGAAGCGCGAATTAAACTAATTGCCACTGACGGGGTATTCAGCATGCATGGAGACCTTGCTCCCTTACCGGAGATTTGCGACCTGGCAGAGAAATATGAAGCCATGGTGATGATAGACGAATGCCATGCCACTGGATTTATCGGGAAAACCGGCCGGGGTACACCTGAGCATTTCGGGGTCGCTGACCGGATCGACATAATTACCAGTACCCTGGGCAAGGCGGTTGGGGGAGCTTCCGGAGGATTTACCACAGCCCGCCGGGAAATTGTCGATCTCCTCCGGCAGCGGTCCCGGCCTTATCTTTTCTCAAATTCCGTGGCCCCTTCCGTTGTCGCTGCTTCCATAAAGGCATTGGAGCTTATCGATTCCAGGAGAGACCTGATTCAGAAACTCCAGAAAAATACGAAGTATTTCCGCTCTGAAATGACGAGGCGCGGCTTCAACATCAAACCAGGGATTCATCCGATTGTGCCGATAATGATCGGCGAGGAAAAAACCACGGTGGAGATGGCGCGGTTATTGAATGAAAAAGGCATTTTTGTTGTAGGTTTCAGTTTCCCGGTAGTCCCGAAGGGCCAGGCCCGGATCAGGGTCCAGGTTTCAGCCGCCCACACCCAGGAACAGCTTGATCTGGCTATTGAGGCATTTACACAGACCGGAAGAGTGGTTGGGCTTCTTCAGAACTGACAGCCTGAGGCAGGTCCGGGAAAGCTGTTATAAATGAGACTCCATACATGATGCAGATACCCTGAAACAGGGACCCGCTTTACGCGGGGATTAACCTGTTTCAGGGATGGTTCCTTGATGGTTCCCGGAATTCATTTCTGTTTTTCGGGAGGTGTAGACACTTAATCCAGAAGCTTGGCGGTCTGCTCAGGAGTGGTTATTCCCGGAGGCAGTTCCAGGATTTTAATGTTGCGGAAATGGATCTCCTTGCCTTCAGACTCCAGGCAGAGATAACCTTTCTTGACACTGGAATGGCTGACTCCATTAACAAATTTTCCGTTTACTGAGAGTTTGATTACCCCATCTACGGCTACTACATCGTAAACATTCCACTCACCTTTGCCCTTGCAGCGATTTTCAATAGATTTACTACGCCTCCCGCGAGGATTATCCGGAGTGGTTTTCATGTCTCCGGCTCCGAAAAGCTCCCCATGGACATAGGCAATTGGAGGTGTCACTCCATCCCGCACATTCTGGTTGACCCAGTCAAGTTCGAGCATCTGGATTTCCATGCCGGAAGGCAGGTTTTTGCCTTCCGGAACCTCTCCTTCGCTCCAGGCAAATACACCGGAGTTTCCGCCGGCTTCCATGTGCATCCATTCAATGTGAAGCAGAAAATTTTCGTACTGCCTGTCTGAGCGCATAACTCCGATCGGCATGCCCTTGCATATTAACAGGCCATCTTTGACATACCAGGTGTCTTCATCAGTATTGACATTTACCCATCCGGTCAGGTCTTTTCCGTTGAAGAGATCCCTCCACTGCGGCACGTCTTCAGCCAGGATGAAGCTGCTTAAGCTGAGGATGGTGGAGAGTAACACAACCGCCATTACTGGCAGTCTTAAATAATTGTTTTTCATTTAAATATCCTTTCAGGGAATTTTATTTATATTAAGGAATCTTTTTGATCCAGGGGAAATATTACATGAGAGCTGAGCGGTAAGATAGTTTATTTATGGCCTGGTAAACCTGATTTTTACCCTGGATCTAACCGCGATGAGCAGTATGCCTGATTTTTGGCTGGCATCTTGATCTGGGCTTGGCGTCAAAATGCAGGAGAGCAAAAAACAGGGATATCAAGCGGCGAATGTTATTTGCGGCGTTAATATTCTGCCTGGTTGTCATCCCCAATAAACCAGTTTCTGAATCTTCATTTCCCGGCAGGGCATAACACTGATTAGCTTTCCGATTTTGAAATTTCCATGGCAGGGCTAAGGGAGGTGGAAAATGGCTGTTAACAAACTTTCTGAAAAAACCAGATGTGACATTTCATATAGCGATATCGAGAAAAACACGAGAGAATTCCTGGAACTGGCAGCAGCACCAAGGTTTGTCTGCCGGAAGTGCAGGAGGATTGCAGTGGATAAAAAGAACCTTTGCAAACCAAAAAAACTTAAGGTCAAAGACGAAGAAAAAGAATGAGAAAATCCAGGTAACCGCTGTCTTAAAACCGGGGCTGATTACTGGATATAACAGCCCCGGTATTTTAGGTAATTGTTATCAAGAAGCCTAGGCAAACACGACTTTGCGGATAGCATCCCTGGTCAGCTTGACCGCTTTCCAGTCGTCCTGTTTGGTTTCTTCTGGATTATCCTGGGGCTTTTGTCCGTTGTTTTCCGGCCTCGCGCGCCTCAGGCTTGATTCAATTCCCCAGAAACCCTTGTATCCGCTTTCCTTGGCTGTTTTCAGGCAAGCTTCCAGGTCCCAGTTGGGGACATGGGTACCATCAGGCATCCAGGCGGACTTGACTGAAACGCCTTTGGCGTAGGGCATTGCCATTTTTATGGCTTCAATAATATTCGCGTCTTTATTATAGTTGCCAAAATCGGGAAGTATTCCGAAATGAGGGCTGTCTATCTCCCTGCACAGGGCAGGCAGCCATTTGGGGTCAGATGAAATACCTCCATGGTTCTCAATTACCACGTTGATCTTGAATTCCTTGGCATATTCGATCAGGGCGCCAAACGATTCAACCGCTCTCTTAATGGCATCAGGGTCTTCTGCGGGAGTATTGCCGGCACCCCTGGCATTGCACCGGATGGTATGGCATCCGAGGAAAGCGGCTATTTCCACCCATTTCCGGTGGTTTATGGCGGCCTGCATTCTTTCAGCTTTGTCCTTCGCAACCATATTCCCTTCTTCATCAACCATGATGAGTACGTTTTTGATCCCGTATTCCTCAGCATTTTTGTTCAAGCGATTCAGGTAACCGGCCCGAGGTGATTCGAAAAAGTTATTAACGTATTCCAGTCCATCCAGCTCAAAATCCTCCCTGCAGATCCTGTGCAGGTCGGTCAGTTTCCAGACTCCCGCGTTGAAACTGCGAATCAGCGACCAGGAGGCCAGGGAAATCTTGTTTTCCTGGGGAATGGGATGAGCAAAAGCTGCGGGGAAGGGCAGTACGTTGGCCATTCCGGCACAGGCTCCGGCAACGGCTGCCCTGCCGAGAAAGTTTCTTCTGTTTATGGTCTCCATTGTTTCATTCCTCCGGTTGATAGATTAATCAGGTTAATTTTAAGTTAACTCTAATATATCTCCGGGGAATAAACCATGAAATTTTTTCAGCCTGCGAGAAATTTGAGATCAGTATCCTGGTTGGAGGAATCGAAGGTGGAGACAGTTTTTATACATTATCGGCTTCAATGGAGAAACTGATGAAAAAACAAGAGTAGGTGATTTTCAATTATGTACAATGGCATTAATATACCGTAGAGACGGATAAATTGGATTTTATGAGGATTTTAAGTCAGGCAAGAATATTTTGGGATTTGAAGCCCCTTTAAGTATTCCTTGCCAAAGGAGGATAAAGTGCCGCAAAACAGCAAAGCGAGTGCATTCATCCTGGGTGTATTTATACTCCTCGGATTATCAGCTTTGGGTTACCTGGTGGGTGACGCAGCGATACAGTATAAACAATACGAGCGAAGCGTAACCGTAAAAGGTTTGTCTGAGCACGAATATGACGCGGATATCGTGATATGGCCAATCCAGTTCACGGCAGCGGGAAACGATATCGAAAGCCTGTATGGTTCAATTGATGCCAGCACCAACAGGATTAAGGATTTTCTGGTTGAAAAAGGCATTGGCCCGGAAGAGGTGAGCCTTGCCGCGCCAGCCATAACTGACAAATTAGCTCAGCAGTATGGGAGCAATGACAGGCCTGAATTTCGATATACCGCGTTGCAGACAGTTACAGTTTATTCAAAAAATATAAATGCCGTACGATCGGTGATGAGTTCATTATCTCAACTTGGCAAGAAAGGCATTGTTTTCACTGCTGATAACTATCAAGCCCAGACCGAATACATATTTTCGAGGTTGAATGAAGTCAAGCCCGAAATGATCGAGGAAGCCACGCGCAATGCGAGAGATGTCGCGGAAAGGTTTGCGTCGGATTCCCAGAGCAGCCTGGGCAAAATAAAAAGGGCATCGCAAGGGCAGTTCAGCATAAATGACAGGGACAAGAACAATCCCCATATCAAGACAGTTCGCGTGGTTTCAACGGTTGAATACTATCTTTCAGATTAGAGAAGATTATGGAAACTGACCGGAAATCAATTACAGACACCCAGCCGGTCTCTTTTAGTTGAGGTTAAATGAAGGAGACAGGCTCCCCGGAAAACTATCTTGGATTATCTCCTTCTCCCAGTCCTGATAAGGTAATAAATACGAAGAAAAACTGCAGGTTATTGCAGGGGTATTCACAAAAGAAGGTGAAATAATTGGGTCGTATGAAGAAGAAATAGTCCTGAAAGTCAATGATGCCGGGCAACTAGAAACCGGTTCCGCCGAAAAGGATGTTCTCATTATTCTTTCAGATGAAGGCGTTCCTGAATCGGTAAAAGTGGTTGTTCGGTCGATTACAAGTCCCGAATCAGAAGGATTTGTCACCCTTTCACTTGCAGGGTAGTGTTGAGACTTATTGGAATGTCCAAAAATGTCTGATTTCAACACAAATGCGACACATTCCACCCAAAAATTAAGGGAGGTTTTTAAGGTCTCATGAAAGAAATGATTTCTTTCATGAGACTAGGGTTTAACAATCCCAGTCTGGTTCGCCGAAGCTGGTCATCGCACTACATGGAAAAGATCCTCAGGCGGGCCTCTGCGAATCAGATTCCGGTTGGATTTGTCGCTTGAGGAGATGAAACTGATTATGGTTGGTACTTTGGTAGAATTTCCGGAGTAAGGCAGGCTTGGCTGCTCGTCGATATGGAGTATTGCAACAATAGTTGCCTATGGTAGCGAACTTAGGCTGAAGAATGTGGCGGAAGTCTTTGTGCCAGCAATACCAGTTTTCTGGCTTGTTGAATTGGGAGTGATTCTGTCATTTAGTTGCTGGAGAATTTAATTCTTTTTCTTCTGTATGGACAGAGATTTTTCAGCCCATTTAATCAATTCATCCCGATTATCCAGAATGTCCGGGGGAATCTCAAAATATGAAAGGATTGTTGGCCTGTCCGGGAACGGCTTGAACGGCTCGGAGCTTTCAGCAATAAAACTGTCTTTGTTTGTTTCATCAACCTTCAAATAAGCTACATTGTTCGCCACAAGGCCAAACATCAGCCCGTCACGGTAAAGTCCGAAACCTCCAAACATTCTCTGTACATAGACTTCACCCCATCCTGAGAATTGTTCAAGAATATATTCAATAAAGTCGTCTGAAACATCCATATGATATTCAAATGAGTTTACAGCATCTGTAGATCAGAGATGAGGTTTATTGCTTAGACATGAATTTCCTGTAGAGATCCGATCTTGCTTTTCTGGTGATTCTGCGTTTGAAACTAAGGGGGTGAGGAATTCTCTACTAAATGGTTTCGAACAGTACTGTCCGGTTAACGCTTGCTAGTCGCCCAGTAAACCTTGGCAATAAAATGAGTTAAGTGGAAAATCAAAATTTTTCGATTTCAAATTAATCTACCCAACTAACCTTGGTTTTTCTATTGCTGAATATAGGAGTCCCGGAGGGACGTTAGCCAATAGCCCAGGGTGAGCGGCAGCGAACTCTGGGTAAACAGTCTTGCGACAAAAATTTAGCCCTGGCAAGGGCGGCAGAAATTTCCAATACAAAATTTTCGGCAAACGTTGCTTGGTACTGTTTGAGCTAACAAAGAATAAAGGTGTTGATCAATCAATGGCAGAAAAGTCGCAAGTTTTGAGAGTGCACTTGTTTAAAAAACTACTATTTTTCAGCTGTTTAGTCAAAAAAATCCTGGATTCGGAAAAGGGGAACCCTCTAACCAGTTGAAATTATTCTACTTTTAACCGGACAGTACTGGTTTCGAAGTGAAATCACGTTTTTCTGGATCTGACGGATACTCCCTAACCGCTGGCATGCAGAGTTCGTGACCCTATGGACATGATATGAGAAGGGGTTTAATATTGACCTGGATAACATCTACGAATGAATACGTGGATGAGTGTGAAATTAGAGAGAAGATGGATATCAGCAAGATTTTGAAAAAATATCCAAGGGCATCTTCCACGGACAAAAATAAACAATTTTGCGTCTTATGCTGTCAGCCTTGGAAAACGACTAAAAAAATGGATGAATGAGCTGGGAAACGGCTTGGAGAGGAATTTTTTAACCTCGCTACACTCTGGAAAAATCCAGTGAATTCAGCCGTTGGCTCAAGCAGGAAAGAGGCGATGAGGTTGAAGCTTTTACTACGCAAACTTGTGGGAAAGCTCCTGCTAATTTCAATCACGCTGTGTGTACAGGCAGCACTTGTCGCGGAACCCGCTGAGGTCACGAGGGCTAAATCGCAGATATGGGAACCGGTTTCCATCGAAGCCTTTGCTGATTCGATCAGCCACGCGGTGATGAAATACGAGGAGAAAAAAGCCCCATACCAGCAGTACTCACCCAGGCAGATTGTCCACATCGCGGAAAACCTTCTCGCCGGGCAGAATGCCAATGGCGGCTGGCCGAAAAACAAGGACTGGATCAGAGTTTATTCCGCTGACGAGCTTCCCAGGTTAAGCAGTGGCCGCAGCACCCTGGACAACCGATCAACATGGGCCCAGGTTGACTATCTCGCAAGAGTTTACCAACAAACAGGACTAAGGAGATACGCAGACTCCGCAACAAGGGGAATTGAGTACATACTGGGCGAGCAACGGCAATCAGGAGGGTGGAGCGGTTTGGATGTCGAAGCGGTTACCTTCAATGATGATGTCATGAGTGGTGTTTTGCAGACATTGAAGGCCATCATAGAGGACAGGGAGCTTTACGGCTTTACAGGCGATGTTATGCTGGAACGCGTAAAAGACTCGTACGACAAGGGGTTGACCTGTGTCCTCAAGTGCCAGATCAAAGTTGGCGATCACCTGACAGCGTGGTGTCAGCAACACGATCATAAGACCCTGAAGCCCATCTGGGCGCGCGCTTTCGAACCACCTTCCATTGTGACGGAAGAAAGCGTCAGCGTAGTTCGATTCCTGATGTCCATTGAAAATCCCTCACCGGAAGTCATTGAATCTATCCAGTCTGCCGTCGCATGGTTTGATCATGTCAAGATTCATGGTCTCCGCATCGAGAACATCAAAGCGGAACCCCTGAAGTTCAACTACCACTGGTCTGACGTTGACCGCGTCGAGGTCAAAGACCCTGAGGCACCTCCCATCTGGACCCGATTCTATGACCTGAACACAGAGAAGCCTATCTTCTGTACGCAGTGGCGGCAGATCACAAGTAACTACACGGACCTTAGCCGCGAGCGCAGGACAGGTTATAGTTGGTACGGTTACTATCCAGCCAAGCTGCTGCAGGAAGAGTACCTCAAATGGCAGCAAAAATGGGCACCGGGCCGGGATGTGCTGAAGCCGCGACAGGAATGAGCGGGAAACAAGTCCGCGCTTTGATGATCTCATTTATTGAACATTTACCCGATTCATTAGTAACTATTTCAATTTAAAACACCTGGAATCTCGACTGGATAAATTAGCGGTGAAAGCCTGGTTAAGGTTGGACAATGACGAAACAATTTCTGTCCTTTTTTTATTCTCTTTTGAGGTTGCTGCAAAATAAAGCAACTGCTGAGACGGACTGTACAGACAGTGCCAGCATGTCCCATTGGCGGAATTTTATGCACCCGCGATTGTTCGCCGTGGCCGCGGCACTGACATATATCGGCATTATGAGTCTGGTTTTTGAGTACGCCGATGTTTTCGAGTTTAATCCGGACGAAGGTAACAATTTGATTAAATCCCTGTTGCTTGATCGGGGGTATTCACTTGGTTATCAAATCTGGACCGATCAACCGCCAGGATTTACTTATCTCCTTTGGGGAGTGTTTAAGGTTTTCGGTTGGTCTGTACCCATTGCCAGGCTTACTGTGCTGTTTTTCGCGGGAATCATCGTTTTTGTCACCTATGATGTGCTGCAGTCATCCGCCAGAAATCGATGCGGCCATCCCGCGGCGGTTACCGGTTGTGTGATCCTGATGCTTTCCACTCTTTTTGTCCGATTAAGTGTTTCGGTCATGATAGGCCTTCCTGCGATTGCGGTGATGATGCTGGCGGTCTGGAGCCTTAACGAATATCTGCAATCACAGCGACGACACTGGCTGGTAATATGCGGTGCTCTAATGGGTTTTTCAATGGGCATCAAGCTGTTTACTGGATTCCTCGTGCCAATTTATGCGACCGTACTCATTGTGCATCATTTGCGGGGTGACCGTTCGGGTGGCTGGAGGCGGGCGCTGATACCTGTCACCCTGCTACTTTCAGGCTGCCTCGGTGTGCTGCTGATTTGTCTTAGTCCAATATTATTGCATGGCGCTGGTAGGGAGCTACTGGAACCGCATCTTATTACACGTCTGTCCAGAAAAGGGGATGCGGATGGATTACGACGGCTGCTGCGGTTCATTCGCCAGGATGGGTACTTGTTCACGCTGGCGTTGCTGGGAACCTTTCAGGCGTTGAAAATGCGCAAAACAGGCATCTTGCTCATGTCATTTTGGCTTTTTCCCGCGGCTGCTTTTCTTTATGATCACTCACCTATCTGGAGCCATCATCGCCTGCTTCTGACCGTGCCGGGAGCGATACTGGCTGGATATGCCCTGGGCGAAATGCTATCCGCCTTGATACGAAAGTGGCCGCCCGGTTTGCTGGCAGTGCGTGGTTTTGTTCCGGCCATCGCAGTTGCAGGATTACTTCTGGCCTCTTATCCGAATCTGGAAAAGCTGTTTTTGTCAGGCAATCATCTGAGCAACCGCACCCTTCGGGATACAAAGGCGCAGGAGGTGATTGAAAGATACCTGCCGGATATAAGGTATATGGTATCGGCGCGCCAGATATTTGCTTTCCGTGTGAATCGTCTGGTACCTCCCAACCTGGCTGTAACTTCCACAAAACGGTTTCGAGCCCAATTGCTGACTGCGGATGAAATCATGGACGACATTCGGGGATATCGGCCCGAAGTGATCTTACTCAGTGATCAATGGAAAGAAGCCATAACTACAGCACTGCACAAAGGAATTAATGATGAGTATGAAAGAGTTTTTAGAGACCCGGACAACAAAAACCTTGAAATTTGGGTATTGAAGGCACTTTTAAAAAAGGTCCAATAATTACAGGTTACGTATTATTAATCTGTGTGGATTAAGAATTGTCTCTACCCCATCTTTAGTTAAGAGCCGAGGGTTTTTGGAAAAGGCGGTAAGTCGTTGAAAAGAGTGGGGTGGGTGATGGGAATTGAACCCACAACCGCAGGAATCACAATCCTGTGCTCTGCCAGTTGAGCTACACCCACCTCAATCAAGTGACATATTCTAATATTAAATCCGGATATCTGCAACTATTACGGAAGAGTTGCCCGAAAGATCTGACGAGTATTAAAAAGCGGGGATGCTCCAGGCTCATGGCTGCTGAAAAATGATTCTGGGACAGTACTTGAAAGTTTTCTTATACAGAGGTCAAATACTCATCCCTCCGGCATGAACATAAATCCCCAAGGTGATAAAATAGCCAGCCATTATGAATGTTTTAGTACTTAATTGCGGATCTTCTTCAATAAAATTTCAATTAATAAAAACAAACCCCGAATTCATCAATAATAACTCGGATAAACGTCTCGCCAAGGGACTCCTGGAGAGAATAGGGTTTGAAGACTCCATTATTACCCTGCAGGCTGAAGGGCAGGACAAGAAAAGAACGGTTTTGCCGCTTAAAGATCATGTGGCGGGACTGAATGTGATAATGGACTGGATTTCTTCTCCGGACAGCAATATTGAGGGTATAAATTCCATTTCCGACATCTTCGCTGTTGGCCACCGGGTGGTGCATGGCGGAGAAGATATGCAGGAATCAGCCCTGATAACCGATGAAGTAGTGTCCATAATAGGGAGGTGCAGTGAACTGGCTCCTCTTCACAATCCAGCCAACCTGATGGGCATAACAGCCTGCAGGGAATTGCTGGGGGACAGTGTGCCCCAGGTAGCCGTTTTTGATACCGCCTTTCATTCTTCCATGCCGAAAGAGGCCTATCTTTATGCCATCCCTTATGTACTCTATGAGGATTTTCGCGTCAGGAGATATGGTTTTCATGGAACATCCCATCGTTACGTCACCATGCAGTATGCCAGTGAAACAGGGATCAGCCCAGACAAGACTAATCTCGTTACCCTGCATCTTGGCAACGGCACTTCTGCCTGCGCCGTGAAAAATGGCAGGTCTGTTGATACTTCCATGGGATTCACTCCCCTGGAAGGGCTGGTCATGGGTACCCGCAGTGGTGACATAGATCCTTCCCTTATCGAATACATTGGGGAAAAGAAGGATCTTTGCCCGCGCAAGGTGCTGAACATGCTGAATAAAGAGTCAGGAATGCTCGGACTTACCGGAAAAACCAGCGACATGAGGGATATCGAAGACGCCGCATTGGCGGGTGATGAAAGGTGTGACCTGGCATTGGATATTTTTGCCCATCGGGCCAGGGCCTATGTGGGAAGATATTACGTGGAAATTGGCGGAGCCCGGGCACTCATTTTCACTGGCGGAGTCGGGGAAAATTCCCCGATGCTCAGGGCAAAAATATGCCGGGGACTGGAGTCAATCGGACTGAAGCTTGATAAGGAGGTTAACGATAAAACCTGGAGAGGCGTGTCCGGACCGATACATACCCCGGACTCAACCCTTGAGGCCTGGGTTATCCCTACCAACGAAGAGCTGCTGATTGCCCGTGATACGGTTATGGTAGTAGGGCGAAAACAGAAAAAATAGTTGCTGGTGGCCTGTGCCTGATTGCCCGGCACAGGCAAGGGCAGAACTGGAATCCAGGCATCAACTAAGGTTCGCTTCGCTCACCTGGGGTCATTTCCTGTCACATCTCCGGTGTTGGGATCGTGAGGTTGGTTGTTTGGTAAAAATGCAGGCGCCTGAAATTTTTCGAGAAATCTTGAACTATTAACAGTGAACTCCAGCCTCTTGCCGGAGAATCTTGAACACTATCCCATGGCCGAAGAATTTTAAATTAAAAATTTTTCGGCTTGAGGGCACTGCATTTGTAGCAGAGTGTGAATTCCTTTTTCCGGTCAAGACTGTCCAGGTAATAACAGCAAAGCGGAGCCAGGAAAGAGAAAAGGCCAAGGCTTAACAGTTCCAGGGGGAACAGGATTATTCTTAGTGGGATAGACCTGGGCTGAAACAGGATTTTGGGTATGAATGACATCCACATGCCCATAAACCTGAAATAACCGCCCATAGGGGTGATTTCGATACTCTTAAATCCCGCTTTTTCCATCATCATTCGCAGGGAAAAGCTGGTGAACCTGAAATAATCAAAAGGCTGCTGGTGTTCGTGCCACCCCTGCGGGGCTGTCAGGCATAAACGGCCTCCCGGTTTCAATACACGGAAGAGCTCTCTAATCACCTGTTGAGGGGAGTTGACATGCTCCAACACCTGGAAATTTAAAACTATATCGGCCTGGTCGGCAGCAACAGGAACAGCTGCAAGGTCCCCGATCAGGTCCAGCCCGGAATAGTCCCAGTCTTGGTCTCCGGAGGCCAGATCGAGCGCTAGATAGTCACAGTGGCTGAAAAACCGGCGCAACCCGCTTTCTCCGGCTCCGGTATCCAGGACCAGGATTCCTGGCAAACCTTGCGCTGAGCGGGAAGCAAAATCTTCCACCTCATATTTAATCGGATTAATCCTGCGTTTCAGGAATAAAGGCAGTTTTTCGAATCCCTTCTGGTACCATCCGCTCATATGTACAAGATGATATCAGCCGGGCCGATGGCCTGCAATTCAAATCAAAAAATGCGCACTCTTAGCGGATAATTTTGAAGGAGCAATCGTCAATCGCCGACTTCTCCGATTTTGTAAGCTGTCGCGGTGAACCTGGCGATTACCTTTTCCTCCTGGTTGATGACGGTTATTTCGTAAACTGAGATGACCCGGCGCCGTGAGAGCTCAACAACCCTGGTGGTCAGGGTGTCCCCCAGCCTGGAGGCATTGATAAAGTTAACGGATAAATTTAATGCGACTGAGATCCGCCCATCGCTGTTGCAGGCCAGAGCGAAAGCATAGTCAGCCAGGGTAAAAATGCAGCCTCCCTGGGCTGTCTTCAGGCCGTTCAGGTGTTTTTCGCCGATTTTTAAACTGGCAGCTGGTTTGCCGTTCTGGTCGATGATCAGCTTTATTCCGGTCAGTTCAGCAAACTTGTCGTCTTTCATGTACGGGGGTATATCAGGATGTTGCAAGGAGGCTCCTTTTCTAAAGATACCAATTGTTAATGCGGGCTAATCCGGATTCCTTCGTTATCTTATCTGAAAACAGCGATGATTTTCCAGCGAAGCATGTTGATTGCGACACTGTTTCAGGAGAGAATAAACTGAAATGATTTCACCATGATCATGATATTGTGCCAGTCCAGGCAGCGGGAAGCAGGTTCCGCTATTTCAACAGTAGTTATGAGGCTCAACATCATGGTTATTAATCCTGGAGTATAAACAAATGCCTTTCCGTTACTTGAAAAGATTTCGCCATTTTCCTTTATTAGTTTTTTGTGGATTGTTGTTTTGCCTGGTACAGGTTGTCGCTGTAGCCGAGCCGGCAGCTGTCAAGCTGTTATGTGAGTACAAGGTTGACCCAATAGGGATTGATACACCAAATCCTCGTCTCAGCTGGCAGATTGAAAGCTCAGCCGCGGGTACGATGCAGAAGGCCTACCAGCTGCTGGTCGCGACCAGCAGGGAGGGCCTGGAGGCAGGCAAGGACTTGGTCTGGGATTCCGGAAAAGTGGAATCTTCCCAATCTTTACACATCATTTACCAGGGAAAGAAAACAGAGTCACGGCAGCGTTATTTCTGGAAAGTCATGGTCTGGACCGGAGAAGAGGCTTCAAACTGGAGTGAGCCGGCATACTGGGAGATGGGGCTTCTGAACCCTTCTGACTGGGAGGCAAAATGGATCGAATCCGCCAGGGAGGAAGATGTAACAAAATCTGAACCTTCCCCAATGCTGCGCAGGGAGTTTAATCTGGATAAAAATCCCGTACGGGCAAGGCTTTACATAACCAGCCGAGGGCTTTACCAGGCTGAGATAAACGGAGCTGACGTAGGTGACCAGGTCCTCACTCCTGGATGGACTTCATATGGTAAACGCCTCCAGTACCAGACCTATGATGTAACGGATTTGTTAAAGAAGGGCGATAATGCCATCGGCGTCATGCTGGGGGATGGATGGTACCGGGGATTTATTGCTTTCAGGGGGAATCGCAATGCTTATGGTGATCGTATCGGGCTGTTGTGCCAATTGGAAGTAACAGATGAGGATGGGAAAACAAAAATCATAAAATCCAGCAATGAATGGAAATCTGGGACCGGTGCGATCCTGTCTTCAGATATTTACAACGGAGAAGTTTACGACGCGCGCCTGGAGAAAGCGGGATGGAGTGAACCAGGTTTTGATGATACTGCCTGGAATGCCGTGAAGCTGGGTAGTGAAAATAATGCGGAATTGATCGCGCCTGCCGGCCCGCCTGTACGCAGGATCGAAGAATTAAAACCTGTCAAGATCCTGGAAACTCCGGAGGGTGACACCGTGGTAGATATGGGACAGAACATGGTTGGAAGGATCAGGCTTAAGGTTTCCGGTGAGGCCGGGACGAAGGTTATCCTGAGACACGCGGAGGTACTGGACAAAGCCGGCAATTTTTATACTGAAAACCTGCGGGCTGCCAAGGAGAGGCTGGAATATACCCTCAAAGGGGGAGGGCCTGAAGTTTACGAACCTAACTTTACCTTCCAGGGATTCCGTTTCGTTGCGGTGGAAGGCTACCCAGGAGAACTGACACTGGACAGCCTCACTGGAATTGTTATCCATTCCGACATGGAACCTACTGGCAGTTTCGAGTGTTCGAATCCTCTGATCAGCCAGCTTCAGCACAATATCATCTGGGGCCAGAAGGGTAATTTTGTGGATGTGCCCACTGACTGTCCACAGCGGGATGAGAGGCTGGGATGGACAGGAGATGCCCAGGTCTTTGCTGAAACAGCCAGTTTTAATTTTAACTCTGCATCCTTTTATACTAAATGGCTGGGTGACGTTGCTGCTGACCAGACGGAAGATGGACAGGTTCCGCATGTGGTTCCCAACGTCCTGCGCGGATTCTCGGCAACCGGCTGGTCCGATGCCGCGGTGATAATTCCCTGGACCATGTATGTGCGTTTTGGGGACAAAGGTATCCTGGAACAGCAGTATGATTCCATGGCCGCCTGGGTTGAATATATGAAGAGGCAAGCCGGAGATTCCTATCTCTGGACCAACGGGACCCATTATGGGGATTGGCTGGCATTTGCCACCAACCGTTCTGACTATCCGGGAGCCACAACAGATAAGGACCTGCTGGCTACTGCCTTTTTTGCCTATTCCACCAACCTGATGGAAAAAACAGCCAGGGTTCTTGGGAAATCTGATGACGCGGAGCGTTATGCTTCACTTTGGAAACGGATCCAGCAGGCATTTGTAGAGGAATATGTGACTGAAAATGGCAGGATGGCCTCCAATACCCAGACCGCCTATACCATCGCCCTGAAATTCGGGCTTCTTCCCCGAGGACTTGTTGCCCAGGCCGCCGACCGCCTGGCTGATGATGTCAGGGCTTTTGACAACCACCTGACCACCGGTTTCCTGGGGACCCCCTACCTCTGCCATGTGCTGAGCAGCCATGGAAAGACAGGAGCCGCCTATGACCTGCTGAACCAGGAAACGTACCCCTCCTGGCTGTATCCTGTAAAGATGGGAGCCACAACTATCTGGGAGCGCTGGGACGGAATCAAGCCGGATGGTTCATTCCAGGATCCAGGGATGAATTCCTATAACCACTATGCCTATGGGGCCATAGGATCATGGCTGTATGGCGTAGTCGCGGGGATTCAGCCTGATCCTGATGATCCAGGATTCAAGCACATCAATATCAGCCCGGAACCGGGAGGGGGCCTGACCTGGGCCAGGGCTGAGCTGGATTCCATGTATGGAACCATCAGGTCAGGATGGAAGATCGAGAATGGAAAATTTACCCTGAACGTACGGATTCCTCCTAACACCAGGGCCACTGTGAAGCTTCCTGATGCCAGCCTGGAAGGGGTGATGCTGAATGGAAGCCTGCTCAAGGACCAGGCAGATTACAGTCCCGCGTCGGCTGAAAACAGTGTTGTTCTGGAGGTACTTTCCGGAGATTATGAGTTTACTTATAATCCGGCAGTCTTTTAATCGTAAAAGGGCAGAAAGGAAAACAGTCCTGGACTTAGATAGAGCGGGTTCATTTTCCCCTGCTTTAAGGTTGCGGGAATCGACCCGTTTTATCGATAAAATGGCAGGGAATGCGAAATTATTTGTATTTCTGCCAGCTTTTTTTAAACTGGCAAACCCCTGCAATTAGGGACTGATTTTACCTATGAAATCTATTGAAATACTAAAAAGAGCATATGGCCGATTCGGTGTAGGCGCGTTTAACGTGTTTAATGCTGAACAGGTGACTGCTGTGTTCGAAGGAGCCGCCCTGGCCAAAGCCCCGGTTTTGGTTGCCATTACTCCAGCAGCCCGCAGATACCTTTACCCCTGGATACTGGAAGGCCTAATAAAGGGCGCGGCCAGAGCTTATCCTGACGTGGAATTTGCGGTTCATCTGGACCATGGCGACTACCGGCACTGTCTTTCCTGTATTGACAGCGATTTTTATTCATCTGTGATGATTGATGCTTCTCATGAAGATTTTGAGCAGAACATCGCTCAAACCAGGGAGATAGTGGATCTGGCACATCCAGCAGGAGTGGCGGTTGAAGCTGAGCTGGGAGTAGTGGGAGGCGTGGAGGATGACATTTCAGTATCAGCAAAAAGAGCCAGGTTTACCGACCCGGCCAGGGCAGTGGAATTCGTGGAAAGGACGGGATGTGACAGCCTGGCAGTGGCCGTGGGCACCAGCCATGGAGCCTATAAGTTTGAAGGAACCGGCACACTGGAAATGGACATACTGGAAGCAGTAAGGGACAGGCTGCCCGGATTCCCCCTGGTGTTACACGGAGCTTCCGCAGTTCCGCGCCGGGAAGTGGAAGGAATTAACAGAGCCGGCGGTAATATTTCCGTTAAAGCCTCTGGTGTTCCCGATGACCAGGTCAGGGAGGCAATAAAGAGGGGCGTCTGCAAAATAAATATAGCCACGGATATGAGGCTGATCTGGGCCAGGCGCTACCGCGAATTCTTTCGTGATGAACCGGAAGCTTTTGACCCGGTGCTGCCTGGCAAAGGTTATATCAAGGACCTCACTGAGTTCGTGGCTGAAAAGTGTACAATGCTGGGGTCGTCTGGAAAAGCCTGCGGCACCGGGCCGTTTGCAGGATGAGAAAACCGGCTCCTTAAACAAATAAATACGGAAGAAATATGAAATTTGGAAAAATTAACAATTATATCGGCGGGAAATTTATCGAAAGCGGAGCCAAAACTCTGGATATAATGTCTCCACTTGACGCGACCTTGATCGGAACCGTACCCATGTCCGGGATATTTGAGCTGAATGAAGCAGTAAAAGCCGCAGCGAAAGCGCTTCCTGAATGGTCCGCGATGACAGCCAAAAGCCGCTCAACCGTGTTGTTCAACTACAGGCAGCTTCTCCTGGACAACCGGGACAAGTTGGCGGAAATCAACCATATTGAAAACGGCAAGTCCATGGTTGAAGCCTATGCGGGAGTGGACAAGGCAGTGGAACTGACGGAATTTGCCTGTTCCATTCCACAGATGGTTTCAGGGAAAACCCAGGAGGTAAGCCGTGGCGTGACCTGTCGGACTGAAAGGGCCCCGGTTGGATTAACCGCGGCGATTACTCCTTTCAATTTCCCTCTGATGGTTCCTCACTGGTCAGTGCCGAATTCAATAGCCCTCGGTAATGCCATAATCCTGAAACCTTCAGAAATAACCCCGGTCTCAGCTTCCCTTATGGCGGAACTCTGGAAACAGGCCGGCCTCCCGGACGGTATCTTCAACGTAGTGAACGGAGGCAGGGAGGTTGTCGAAGCCATTTGTGATCATCCTGAAATCCAGGCTGTATCTTTTGTGGGATCAACCGCGGTTGCCAAGACCGTTTACCGGCGTTGTTCCATGAGCCTCAAGCGGGTATTGGCCCTGGGCGGTGCTAAAAACCACCTGGTGGTTGTTCCTGATGCCCATCCGGAAATGACAGCCCATGACATCCTGGCTTCTGTAACCGGGATGTCAGGACAGAGGTGCATGGCAGCTTCGGTGCTCGTCTGCGTTGGAGATGTGGAACAGATTGTTGAAAATATTTGTGAGAAGGCACTTGCCATGGTTCCGGGCAGGGACATGCCCCCGATTATTTCTCCGGAGGCAATCGGGAAGCTTTGCCGTTATCTTGCTGAAGCTGAAGAAGGCGGGGCAAAGATCCTGGTTGATGGCAGAAAGTTTAAGCCGGAGGAAGGATACTCAGGTTACGCGTTTGGCCCCTCAGTTATCGATTACCGGAATGGGGGCCGCATGTCAGATGAAGAGGTGTTCGGGCCAACCCTGGAACTTTTGAAAGCTGATACCCTGCAGCAGGCACTGAAAATTGAGAATTTCTCTCCCTACGGAAATGCCGCTTCCATTTTTACCCAGCATGGGCGCACCGCGCAGGAAGCGGTAAACGGGTTCAGCGCCGGAATGTGCGGGATCAATATCGGAGTACCCGTGCCGAGGGAGCCTTTCTCCTTCGGAGGCTGGAACTCTTCAAAATTCGGGGCCGGAGACCTTACCGGAGAGGCGGGAATTGAATTCTGGACCAGGATGAAAAAAGTAACATCCAAGTGGAATCCAGAGGATAAACAGGACTGGATGAGCTAGGTCATAAACGAATAATTACCTGGTTTATCAACCTGATAAATTAAATAAGGTTTAAAGATTTAAAGAGTTTACAAATATGAATAAATTACTCGTAAAATCAAAAAAAGTCAATCAGGGTGTGTACCAGGAAATCACTCCCGCGACGGCCGGATGGAAGGATTTGAATTTCAATGCCAGGCGCATGGCCCAGGGTGAGTCCTGGAGCGGGAACACCGGGGATTGTGAATATGCGATTGTCCTGATGGGAGGGAGTTTTTCGGTTCAATCATCCCGGGGAGACTGGGAGATCGAAAGGGGTAGAAAGGATGTTTTCAGTGGGTTGCCGCATGCGGCGTACCTGCCGAGAAATACCTCTTTTACCCTGACCGCGGAAAGTCCAGTCCTTGATATAGCCTGCGGATTCTGTGTCACGGAGAAGGACTTTCCGGCTCGTTTGATCAGGCCTGAAGACGTGGACAGAATGGGAATAGAATTCCGGGGCGGAGACAATGCCTCCAGACAGATTAACAGCATCCTGCCGCCAGGTTCTGCCTGCGGCCGCCTGGTCTGTGTAGAGGTTTATACACCTTCCGGCAACTGGAGTTCCTTTCCATCCCACAAACATGATGACCGGAAAGTGGATGAAAAAGGAACCCTGGTGGAAGCCTGCCTGGAGGAAACCTATTTTTACAAGATGGAAAAACCGCAGGGATTTGCCATTCAGCGGGTATATACCGGTGACGGTGAACTGGACGAGTTGAACCTGGCCATGAATAACGATGTGGTAATGGTTCCGAGGGGATATCATCCTGTTGCCGCGGGACATGGATACAATACCTATTACCTGAATTTTCTGGCTGGAAGTGACCAGGCCCTGACCAACACTGACGACCCTGATCACAAGTGGATTTATAATTCCTGGAAAGGCCTGGATCCCAGGCTGCCCCTGGTAACCCTGGAAATGAACAAATGAAAAATGAAAACAATGGAGGCCTGGTGAAGCTTGGCGGGCTTGACAAGACAAAAGCTGAAAAGGGGAAATACGACGTTATTACGTATGGGCGTTCTTCGATAGATCTCTATTCCAATAACATCGGAGCTCCTTTCGTGGATATCAAGGAGTTTGGTGCTTTCGTGGGCGGTTCTCCCCTGAATATCGCGGTAGGCACCAGGCGTCTGGGATTACGTTCGGCCCTGGTTAGCGGTGTCGGGGAGGACCAGGTTGGAGAATTTCTGCTCAAGTTCTTGCGCGACGAGGGCGTTGAAACCAGATTTGTCTCCCGGAAAAAAGGATTTCGTACCAGCGCTGTAATCCTGGGCATTGAACCTCCGGATAATTTCCCCCTGGTGTATTACCGGGATAACTGCGCTGATTCCCAGGTGAATATTGATGATGTGGACAGAGTTCCGATCGGGCAGTGTGAATTGTTTGAAGTTTCGGCCACTGCCCTAAATATTGAGCCTTCCCGGAGTGCCGCTTTTTACGCGGCGGAAGAGGCCTGGCGGAACGATGTGCCGGTGCTGGTTGACCTGGATTTCAGGGCAGACCAGTGGCATGACCCCAGGGCTTACGGGGTGACAACCAGGGCGTTCCTGCAGCATTGCACCATGGCGATCGGGACCGAGGAAGAGATCCTGGCCACCATGCTGAAGGATCCCGGGCAGATCAGGATACGCAACCAGCAGATTTCAGCCCCGGAAATAGGAGGAGATATTGAAGGGGCCATCGTGGCCCTCCTGGAAACCGGGCTGGAAGCCCTGGTCGTTAAAAGAGGGGAAAAAGGATCTACTGTTTACCTGGATGATGGAGATGTGTTTGATGTTCCGGGTTTCCCGGTTGAAGTGGTCAATGTACTGGGAGCTGGAGACGCGTTTGCCAGCGGCTTCATTTATGGAGTCCTGGCCGGGTGGGACTGGTACAAATCCTGCCGTTTGGGTAATGCCTGCGGAGCAATCCTGGTAACCAGGCATGGGTGCGCAAATTTTAATCCCACTTACGATGAGGTTGTTGCGTTTATTGAAGAGAAGGGTGGTTTTTAGTTCCGGCAGATCCCGAGGAATCTGATGTGAATCCGGAGATGGGGAAAGGAGTTTTTTGATGGGCAGGAAAAGACTTACTGCGGCCCAGGCGATTGTGGAGTTTTTACATAATCAGTATATTGAGATTGACGGGCAGAAAACTAAATTCGTCCGCGGATTTTTCACTCTTTTTGGACATGGGAATGTCCTGGGATTGGGGCAGGCCCTGCAGGAGAACCCCGGTGACTTTCTCCTGATCCCGGGACGCAATGAGCAGGGCATGGCCCACGCGGCCATAGGATTTGCCAAGCAGAAACTGCGGAGGCAGATTTTCGCGTGCACCTCCTCCATCGGGCCGGGGGCAGCCAACATGGTAACAGCTGCTGCTACCGCTACGGTTAATCGGATTCCAGTGCTCTTTTTTCCTGGTGATTCCTATGCGGTACGACAGCCTGATCCGGTCCTGCAGCAGATTGAGCATCCCCACAATTACACCATCACCACCAATGATGCCTATCAGCCGGTTTGCAGGTACTGGGACCGCGTCAGCCGGCCTGAGCAGGTGATGACTGCCATGATCAACGCCATGCGGGTACTCACCAGCCCCGCAGATACAGGTGCTGTCGCAATCTGCCTCCCCCAGGATGTGCAGGGTGAAATCTATGATTTTCCGGATTATTTCTTTGCGGAAAAAATCTACCGGATTGAAAGAACCGGACCGACACCCGAAATGGTTCGTGAAGCGTCTGAGCTGATCAGGCGAAAGGAAAAACCTCTGTTAATCTGCGGAGGAGGGGTTAGGTATTCCGGTGCAGGAGAGGCACTTGCCGCTTTTGCGGAGGACTTTAATATTCCATTTGCTGAAACCCAGGCCGGGAAAAGCGCGGTTGTAGCCGGGCATGAACTGAACCTGGGCGGCATCGGAACAACGGGTAACCTTTCGGCCAACCTGATCGCCCGCGAGGCTGACCTGGTTATAGGAGTGGGAACCAGGATGTCTGACTTTACCACTGCTTCCAAATCCCTTTTCCAGAATCAGGATGTGGAATTCCTTTCCATTAATATCGGTTCATTTGACGCCCATAAAATGGATTCCATTGTAGTCCAGGCTGATGCCCGAAAGGTCTTGGAAGTCCTGACCTATGCACTGAAACAATGCAATTACCGCTCCTCCTACCAGAATGAAATCCGGGAAGGCAAAGATAAATGGGATGCGGAATGGAAACGCCTGCACTCCCTGGAATATACCGGTAAAGATTTTGTGCCTGAGGTGCCGGGTCAGCTGGACGAATTCCTTCCCGAGTATTCAGAGAAACTGGACACCCGTTTGACCCAGACCCAGGTACTGGCTGAGCTCAACCTGATACTGGAAGATGACGCCATCGTAGTCGGATCTTCGGGAAGCCTGCCCGGATGTATGCAGCGCATGTGGAATGCGAGGAGTACGGATACCTATAACATGGAATACGGCTATTCCTGCATGGGATATGAGATCTGTGCCGCCTTGGGTGCCAAGATTGCCCAGCCCGGCAGGGAAGTGTATTCATTTGTGGGAGACGGTTCCTACATGATGCTTCATTCAGAACTGATCACCTCCATCCAGGAGGGAATGAAGATTAATATCTTGCTTTTTGACAACAATTCCTTTGGGTGCATAAACAACCTGCAGATGGGCATGGGAATGGAAAGCTTCAATTCGGAATTCAGGAAGCGTAATCCGGAGACCGGCAAAACAGATGGGGAACTGATGGTAATTGATTTTGCCGCCAGTGCCGCCGCGTACGGAGTTAAAACCTATTCGGTGCGAACCATCAAGGAACTCCGGAAAGCAGTGGAGGATGCCCGCAAACAGGAATGTTCAACACTGCTGGATATCAAGGTGCTTCCCAAGACCATGACCAATGGTTATGAGTCCTGGTGGAGATGCGGTGTGTCCCAGAAAGCCAAAAGTGAAAAGATTAATCAGGCATCCAGGGAAATGCTGGATGATATTAAAAAAGCCAGAGACTATTAACCGGTTACACACAAGCATCAGTAATTGATTCTGTGCAAATTGTGGATCAGTGGGAGAAATGAATGATAAAGATTGCCAATGCCCCATGTTCATGGGGAATTCTTGAATTTGGCCTTGAAGGAGAATCAGCCGGATTTGAACGGGTTCTGGATGAAATGAAAGAAACCGGATACGCCGGTACAGAGCTGGGTGACTGGGGTTTTATGCCTTCTGAACCTGAGGCTCTTCGCGCCGAGCTGGGGAAACGATCGCTGGAAATGGTGGGAGCATTTGTCCCTGTCGCCCTGGCGGACCCTGCCGCTCATCCCGGGGGTATTGAAAATGCCGTCAGGACGGCCGACCTGATGGCCAGTTCCGGTTATTCCAGCGCCTTCCTGGTTCTGGCTGACAATAACGGTACCATACCTGAACGAACCAGGAACGCCGGGAGGGTAACTCCTGAAATGGGGCTTGATGACTCCGGCTGGAAAGTTTTTGCCGAGGGCGCTGAGCTTGTGGCTGCTGCTGTCAGGGAAAAAACCGGCCTGTTAACCGCGTTTCACCACCATTGCGGCGGTTACGTGGAAACTCCTGAGGAAATATCCAGGTTCCTGGAACTGACTGATCCTGGCCTGGTGGGGCTGGTCTTTGACACCGGGCATTTCAGGTTCGGGGGAGGAGACCCGCTGACTGGGCTGAGGGAATACTATGACCGTATTCGCCACGTTCATTTCAAGGATTGTGATCAGTTGATAGCCCTGGAATCAGCGGAGCTGCACCGGGATTATTTCGAGTCAGTCCACGCCGGGATTTTCTGTGAACTGGGACAGGGACGTGTTGATTTTCATTCGATTGCGGCAGAACTGAAAACCCGGGAATATGAGGGCTGGATTGTAGTGGAACAGGATGTTTTGCCCGGAATGGGGGCTCCTCTGGAATGCGCCAGGAGAAACCGGGAGTACCTGCTGAGTCTTGGGTTATAGTATGTGATTGCATTTGGGAAAATTAACATTGAGGAATAAATGAATGACTAATTTGAGAATTGGTGTTGTAGGGGCTGGCAGAATAGGCAAGGTCCACTGTGAAGCCCTATGTTTAAGAGTTCCCGGAGCAGAGGTCGTTTCGGTCACTGACCCCTGCCGGGAGGAAGCTGAAAAGCTGGCGGCCCGGTTGGGGATTCCATCTGTGCCAGGCAGCTTTGAGGAACTTCTGGAAGCCGACAATCTTGACGCCGTTGCTATCTGCTCTCCAACTGACACCCATGCCCGTTACATAATAGCCAGCGCCCGGGCTGGAAAGCACATTTTTTCTGAAAAACCGGTTGACCAGGACCTGGCTGTAATCAGGAATGTGATTAATGAGGTTAAGAAGAACAACGTAAAATTCATGGTGGGTTACAACCGCCGTTTTGATCCTGATTTTATGAAAGCCAGGAAACTGGTGGCAGCAGGCGAAGTTGGAGATATCCACATCCTGCGGATCACCAGCCGGGACCCGGCTCCCCCTCCTTTTGACTACATCGCGGTTTCAGGGGGACTGTTCCTGGATATGGCTATTCATGATTTTGATATGGCCAGGTTTATCACGGGAGCTGAAATTGTAGAAGTGTTCGCCAGGGGTGCTGTGCTGGTGGACAAGAGAATTGGAGAAGCCGGTGATGTGGATACGGCTGTAATCACCCTGACCTTTGATAATGGGGCGATGGGGGTGATTGATGACAGCCGCAAAGCGGCCTATGGGTATGACCAGAGGCTGGAGGTTTTCGGCTCCGGTGGAATGGTTAAGGTTGAAAACAACCTGCACAACCAGTACCAGCTGTTTAATGCCGGAGGAATCCACAAGGCACTGCCACTTGATTTTTTCATGGACCGTTATGCGGAGGCTTATGCCAACGAAATGAAGGCGTTTGTTGAGGCCGTAAACAGTGGAGCTGAAATGCCGGTAACCGGCGAAGACGGACTCAGGTCAATAGCAGTAGGCCTTGCCGCTAAAAAATCGATGGCTGAGAACCGGCCGGTAAAGCTTTCGGAAATATTAACGATTGGCGATTGACGCTTTGCGGTCCGGTAGGCCCGCAGATTCTGGATTCAAAATCAGGAAGCAGCTGGAGCTTCCCGGACCAGTAAAAACCAGTTGGCATATGGCTGATCATCCGGATCTCCTTTTTTAAAGTTTCGGGTTTACAGCCGCAGGCGAAGAAGGATCGGAGCAGGTATGGCTTTCAGTGTATTTGATATTATTACATTCGTAGGATTTATTGCTCTTGTCGTGGGAGTCTCCCTCTGGGCTTCCCGGGGCAAAAAAACTACTACTGAAGGATATTTCCTGGCGGGAAGGGGATTATCCTGGTGGCTGATCGGATTTTCACTGATTGCTTCCAACATATCTTCAGAGCATTTTATCGGCATGTCAGGACAGGGTTTCGGCCTCGGCCTGGCCATAGCCAGCTTCGAATGGATGTCTGCCCTTACCCTGATTATCATCGCCTTCGTATTTCTTCCCAGGTTCCTAAGCCTTGGGATCTATACAATGCCGGAATACCTGGAATTCCGCTATAATGGAACTGCCCGTCTGATCATGGCCATATTCATGGTCTTCTTTTATGTTTTTGTTTCCCTGAGCGTGGTTCTTTACTCCGGAGCTCTTGCCCTGAGGTCGATATTTGGGCTGAACCTGGTGACCGGCATCTGGCTGATCGGGATAATAGCCGGGGGTTACACTGTATACGGGGGGCTGAAAGCCGTGGTCTGGTCGGACCTGATCCAGGGGGCCGCCCTGCTGCTGGGAGGTCTGCTGGTCACGATTCTCTCTTTTGTGAAAGTGGGAGGAATAAGCAGGTTTGTGGAACTTTCAGGAGACAGGCTTCACACGGTGCTTCCCTGGAATCATCCAGACATGCCCTGGGTCGCGGTTTTTATCGGCGGGCTCTGGGTTCCTCACATATTCTACTGGGGGCTGAACCAGTTCATCACCCAGAGAACCCTGGCCGCCAAAACCCTGCAGGAAGGGCAGAAAGGTATGATTTTCGGCGCTTCCATGAAGATTCTGATTCCTTTTATTGTGGTGTTTCCAGGAATCATCGCCTTTGAACTGTATGGGGATCTGATTCCCTCCGCGGATGAGGCCTATCCCTACCTGATTCAGCAGGTACTGCCGGCCGGGCTGATCGGAATCATGTTCGCGGCACTATTCGGCGCAGTGATGAGTACCCTGGATTCCCTGCTGAATTCAGCAGCCACGATACTCACCCTCGACATATACCAGCGGCATATCAAGAAAGACAGCTCAACGGAGAGGCTGGTTTTAATAGGACGGATTGTGACCGTCGCCCTGATAATTCTGGGATGCCTCTGGGCCCCGATTGTAGACACCTTTGACAAGGGTTTATACATGTTCCTTCAGCAGTTTTGGGGCTTTATCCAACCAGGCGTGGTAGCGGCATTTGTTTATGGCATAGTCTGGAAAAAGGTGCCGGCAAATGCAGCCATTGGTGGCATGCTTCTCAATCTTCCGGTGTACGGGCTGCTGCTCTGGTTCCTCCCCGATGTCGCTTTTTTGCACCATATGGCCATAACTTTCGTCATTATCAGTCTATTCATGATCACCTTCACCTTGCTTGAGCCCAGGAAAAATCCCCAGCCATTGCCGGTAATCCGTAAAGTGGAAAGTGAGGTTACTCCGGGCATGAAGATTGCCATCGCCGGTATCGTGATCACCGTGGTGAGCCTATACACGGTTTTCTTCTAGGTTAATGAATCGGATCAAAGCTGCCTCCTGCCGGCTGCAAACCGGGTGATATTTTGCGCCCTTTTTGAATTGGAGCAAAACTCTCCAACTGCTTTCCGGTAGAGTTATTTTGGTGACTATTGGGTTGCCATCCCGTTTGCATCCCAGATTCCCGAAGATTCTTCTTTAATTTCGATGGCAAGTCCTTGATAATCAAGTTATTTTAAAAGACAATAACAACACGGGTTTTCTCCTGGTAAAAATCAACGAATCAAATTGAAGCTCAGGAGAAAAGGAAGCAGCATCCAGTGTGATGTTCCGCTGGAAACGGATTCTCGGCCGTAGTTAAGTTTTATAAGGAAAAAATCAGGATAGAATCAGGTTATTCCGGATAAGATATGGACAGCAAAGATAGCAATGCATTCCAGCCTGAATTGGCCAGGATTTACAGTGAAACCCTGCTGAAGGATGTTCTTCCCTTCTGGGAGAAATTTTCCCCGGACTGGGAGTGTGGAGGTTATTTTACCTGTCTGGACCGGGAAGGAAAGGTATATGACCAGGATAAGTTTGTCTGGCTGCAGGCTCGACAGGTCTGGACCTTCTCCATGTTTTATCTTCGCCTCGAGCCGAGGCCTTCCTGGTTGAATATGGCTGAGTTGGGAATGAAGTTCCTGGCTGATAACGCCATGGATGATAGCGGTCACTGCTATTTTTCCCTGACTCGTGAGGGAAAACCGCTGGTCCAGCCCTACAACATTTTTTCAGACTGTTTTACTGCCATGGCAGCCAGTGAATATGCCCGCGCCAGTGGAAATGAAGAAATGAAGGAGTTGGCGATCAAGCTTTTTAAAAATATCTTGAAGAGACAGAAAACGCCGAAAGGAAAATACGAAAAAGCTTATCCCGGGACCAGGCCCCTGGAAAACCTGGCTTTGCCGATGATTCTGGCCAACCTGACAATGGAGCTGGAGTGGCTGCTTCCCTCCGGGCAGGCAGAAAAGACTATAGGCCAGTGTAGAGACGCCGTCTTTAGCCGGTTCCTGGACCGGGAAAGGTTGCTGTTGCACGAATTTGTTTCTCCTGACGGAACATTTCCGGATACCTTTGACGGCAGGCTGATCAATCCAGGGCATGGGATAGAGGCCCTCTGGTTCCTGATGCAGATTGCTGAGCAGAGAAGTGACAGGGACACGATCAACCGGGCACTGGAAATACTGCTTTCAATCCTGGAATTCGGATGGGACAGACATTATGGCGGCCTCTATTATTTCCTGGACTCTGAAGGGAAACCCCCGCAGCAGCTGGAATGGGATCAGAAGCTCTGGTGGGTTCATTTGGAAAGTTTGGTGGCGCTGAGCATGGCCTGGCGCTTGACTGGGAACCGGCAATGCCTGAAATGGTTCGAGCGGGTCCATGAATACGCCTGGAGCCATTTTGCAGATCCGGCGAATGGAGAATGGTTTGGTTACCTGAACCGGCAGGGGAAGGTTAATCTTTACCTTAAAGGGGGAAAATGGAAGGGATGTTTTCATCTTCCCCGGGCTCTTTACATGTGCTGGAAGCAATTGAGCTAGTAGTTTTTAAACCGGTTTCCTGTTGAAAGCATGATACGCTCCAGCTTGCATTACAGCTGGTTTTTCATATTGGAGAGATACGATGAGTAGTATGGATCGCCGCAGATTTTTGATCGCGTCAGGGGCTGGGCTGGCTACGGTTAACTCTGGATTCAGCCTTGGACAGGGGGAACATGCAGCTGTTATCAAGCCCGTACGCCTCCGGCGGGGAGATACCGTGGCCCTGATCAATCCGGCCAGTGCCACCGCTTTCCGGGACAGTGTCCAGATCGTAAAGGAAAGCATGGAAGCCTTGGGACTCAAGGTCAGGATGGGTGAATACGTACTGGGCCGGCGGGGATATTTTGCAGGTACAGATGAGGAAAGAGCAGAGGACCTGAACCGGCAGTTCGCAGATCCTGAAATCAAGGGCATTATAGCTGTGCGTGGAGGCTGGGGCTGCGCCCGGCTGCTGCCCCTGATTGATTTCGAAAATATCAGGAATAACCCCAAAATACTAGTGGGATACAGTGACGTAACCGCCCTTCTTCTTTCCATTTATGCCAAAACAGGGTTGGTTACATTTCACGGCCCTGTAGGGATGGGCCCCTGGAATTCCTTCTCAACGGACTATTTCAAAAAGATCCTTTTTCAGAAGCAGGCTCCGGTTTTTAAGAATCCGGAAAACAAGGGGAATAACCTGACCCAGGTCAGCGACAGGGTGGTCACGATTACTCCGGGAAGGGCAACCGGAAGGCTGCTGGGAGGCAACCTGACTGTGCTTTCATCCATCATTGGTTCCGGGTACCTTCCGGACTGGAAGGATTCAATCCTTTTTCTTGAGGACGTGGGTGAAAACATCTACAGGATCGACAGGATGCTTACCCAACTTAAACTGGCCGGAATCCTGGATGCAGTGAAAGGATTTATTTTTGGCAAGTGCACCGAATGCGGACCTGGAGAGGGATATGGTTCCCTGACCCTGGAAGAGTTGTTTGATGACCACATCAAGCCGCTTGGAATTCCGGCCTGGCAGGGCGCCATGATAGGGCATGAAGCAGATAAATTTACCCTCCCTGTCGGTATAGAAGCTGCTATCAATAGCGTTGAGGGGACGATCAACCTGCTGGAACCGGCTGTGCAATGATCGGAACTTAGATCTGCGAAGTTCGAAGTTCACCGGTCTCACTTCCGGTCATTCCTCGATTTCTTCCTCATGCAGGAATCGGACCAAGCCGGACCAGCGTTCATTAACCCTGAAGCCATGCGCCGTATAAAATTCCCTGGAAATAAACTGGGTGTTGACCAGCCTGACTCCCTGGCTGCTCATACGGCTGCAGAAGTCTTCCAGCAGCTGTCCTCCCAGGCCTCTTCCTTTCAGGGAACCCAGCACAGCTACTCCGTCCAGCTGGGATACAAAGGGATCAATCATTCGGTAACAGATCCCTCCTGCAACCTCCTCATCATTGTCCAGCAGAATCAGGAACTCCTCTCTTTGTCCCAGGTTAAGGGAGAGGCCGGTTTCCAGGAAGATTTTATGCAGCTTCCCAATTTCAGCGGGATTTACAATGTCTCTCAGTGAATAGCGCTCTCCCCGGTTATCCTTGATCAGGGATGCCACTACTACCTGAGGCTCTTCTCCCCTGCCGAAGGTCATGACATCCACCGGTTCTGTAGCCTTAAGAGTCGGAAAGAGAAGTCGGCTGAATACCAGGCGGTCATCCGGATTATCAAGAGCTGACTGCAGGGTGGAGAGCTCAAGCATATGAAGCGGCTTTTTCTTCGGGTGCAGAAACATCTGGCGGAGCAGTTTATCAAATGCTTCCCTGGTGGCTTTTGGAGTTCCGGTAAAGTAGGAGTGCCGATAGAGATGATACCTTCCAATATCTCCGTGGCGGTCAATCTGGTAGAGGTTCATCAGGCCCTTTAACTGGTATTCCCGGGCGAGTGCGGTTGAAGTGGGATTGGATTTCAGCCAGTCGCGGTATTTTTCTATGGCGCACCGGATACTGAGCGGGACAAAATATTGATTTTCAAGCTCTGACAGAAAGTCGGGGATAATGTCTTCCAACTCTTTTTCATAGTTATTAAGATCCGAGGTTGACATCTGCCGCTGCAACTCCTGCAGAAATTCAGAAGCCTGGGTGACCCCGGCCGCCTCCACGCAGGCTTCCATCAGCCATTTGAGGTCCAAGCGTTCCAGGGTTGCCGGGTAATGTGAAACTGTCTGCTGGAAGAAATTCCTGAGCATCGGTTTTATCATAGTCAGGGGATCTTTATAACGGTTCCAGTCAACCAGGGAGAGAATTCGGATATCAGTTCTGAAGTCAGCTGTGTGCACAGCCACATTCATGGGCGAAACCGGTCCCGGTACAATCTGCCTGTCACTGTGAATCCAACCGGTAAAGAAAGCTTGTAATCCACGGATAAACAGGTTTCTCCATTGACGCCTCGAGGGAAGGGTTTCCACAAATCCAGCTTCAGCGTAGTCCCTGATTTTTTCCCAGACTGTCAGTTCATTCACCAGCCCCATGGACATGGCCTTCAACTCTGGCCTGTAGCATCCAAACTGCCTAACAACAGGATCTGCATCGGGCCTGTCATGAAGGGCAACCATCCAGTGGGTAGTTGACCTGAAAGCATACTGATCTTCTTCCGGCTGGATGGCAATAAGGAGGTCCAGGTGCTTCCCTCCGATTTTATTGATACTGGCCCGGTAGAGATGGCGATGTTGGAAGGAAAAGACTTTGGAAATCCAGATGCCATCCTGGGGAACCTGCTGGATGCTGAAGTCCGGTTCATCAAAAGCAAGAATGACAGATTCCTTCAGGAATGTTGTGTTGATCAGGATGGTTTTGAGGTCTCGTTTTTCTTTGACGGAGAGCTTGTCATCGAAGATAATTCTCTGCAGCCAGTAATTGTTGCTTTCCCTGTCCATGGTCTTGGCGAGTTCTCCCTCAAAGTGAGTTACTATTTTTTCCAGGTGGCGTTTTGCCAGGCTGGAAATTGAGGGAACTCTCCGGTCCAGCAGCCAGCTGACCAGTTCAGCTCTTATCTGGGTATAGAACTCCGGGTGGTGTTCCACCAGGATTCCCAGAAGAGTAAAAATATCATTCATCTGATCCCGGACAGTGCTGTTGTCCTGTGAGGCTGAGAGAACCGTACGGTAGTGCAGGAGCCTTTTTCGGAGGGAAATCAGCCGGAATCTTTCAAATCCCGATTGCGCAATCTCCTCCATGCTTGACTTACTCAGAAAAGGTTTTCCTGAAAGAAGAAAGGTCGGCAGCATGAGGCTATAGTCGGGAACCTGTTCGTCCAGGATCAGGATTTTATAGGCATCACACCTGACCTGAAAATCATGGTGCGAAGAAAGGGCTTCCAATCTTCTGCGGATGGCATTACCTGTATGCAGTTTTACATCGGGAAGCATTTCTGCCAGCTTGCTCAGCGCTTGTCGGGCTTCATCAGTTTCAGAAAAGAGCACAATTACACTGAGAAGATGCCCTGACACGGCCTGTCGGTCCCTGATCTCGGAAAGACACCTTGATTCCTGGGATTCCCGGATTTCCCTGCTGGGATGGTGTTTTAAGTCAGCAGGCAGAAAAACCTGAAGCGAAACCTGGTCTGTTGGATAATCCCATCCTTCCCGGCAGGGACAGAATTCCACCAGCGATGGATTAGCCAGCCAGAGCATTGGCTGCCTGGCAAAAAGTCCCAGATTGACAATGTTTTCTTTCAGCTTGTATTCCAGGTCTCCAATTCTTGCTGTTTTGCGTTTCCGGTTGATGGAGATGGTCAGTCTTTTCCCTGTCCGCTTATTGCGCAGGCCGGAACTGTCGGTTACTATATCTGTCTCCAGAATCCCCAGATCTCTAAAAATCCAGCGTGGAATGCGGACGGTTAAGGCCAGTTCCCTCATTTCCAGGTCAATGTGATCCTGAACATACATCTGGTCAATAATTTCGCTGAAATGCTGTTCAATTATTTTGCGGCATAGGGATCCTTTGGGAGTCAGTTCATTCAGTTTGAGGGAAAAATCCCGGTCAAGAACCGCAAAGTTCACAACCCTTTCATAAGGGGCGAGATCGGTGTTGACAGCTGTTATTACCTGGTCAAAATAGTCCCTGTAGTTTTCAGGGTCTGGATTCTTGTCCAGGATTGAGTCCCCGGTATCGGGTACTATTAACAGAACGTTATACGCCCTGCCGTCCCCAACCAGGAAACACCTTTTGATTCCCGGGACCTGGTCCATGAGCTGTTCAACCACAGTCGGCGCTACTGTCTGGCCTTTGCTGTTTTTATAGAGGTCTTTTACCCGGTCCACAATTTGCAGGTAGCCATTGGGGTGCTGGTGGAAAACGTCGCCTGTTGCCAGCCAGTATTCCCCGGGCGGATCAGGTTCAGGATCTTCCAGGTAGCGTCCGACATAAGGTCCGGCAATTTCCAGTTCATTGTTTTCAACCAGCCTCACCTTCATGCCGGGCAGTGGAATCCCAACAGTGTGGTCCATGTATTCCCCCGGAGGAGTCATGGTTATTCCTCCGGTCGCTTCCGTCATGCCAAACCCGCTGCAGAGTTCAACACCGTATTTTTGAAAAAAACGAAATGACTGGGGGTCCAGGACTCCAGCAGCGGACAGGCCCCACCTCAATCGATTTCCGGTTATCTGGCGGAAAGCGGTGTCTCTCAATTCTCCTTCGCTAAGTTTTCCGAAATTGCTGAGGCAAGTGCCTTTTATCTGCTGCCATCTTCGCGGAATGCTGATCAGGCCGGTTGGCTGGATACGCTGCAGCCCGTTGAGCAGGGTCTCATAAGAGGGATTCTCGGTGAATACATAGGTCCCCCCCCAGAAAAGTGATCCCATCAGCTCCAGGTAACGCCCAAAAGTGTGATAAAGAGGCAGGTAACACAGGAGAACCTCATCAGTGCCAACGTCAGGCAGAGCGGCGGCCCGGGCAAACCTCTTGGTCAGGAGATTGTAGGCCGAATAACGTATGCCCTTGGGGAAACCGGTGCTGCCTGAAGTGAACATGACAGTCAATGTCTGATGAAGTTTTTTTCTTTCTCTTTTTTCCAGGATTGATGCCGCATCTTTTCCGTCAATCCGGGCGCAGCTGGCGTGCAACGGAACCTCTATCGGACTTACCCGGGGAATATCAGGATTCAGGAGGACAACCCTGATATTTTTCTCAAGATCCCTGACAGCCGCAACCACCCGACTCCTGAGGGCCGCGCTCCCAACGGCAATGATATTAAGCTGAAGCTTCTGGATGATCCAGGCCAGTTCTTTCTGGTTGAGGTGGGGGCTGAGGGGGGTCACCAGGATATCGTAGACCAGGCAGGCCAGGTCGCAGTTGGCGCTTTCCGGGGAGTTTTCGGAGACAATTCCCACCCTGGGGGAGGAGTCCGTGACCATTGAAAACAGGACTGCTGCGATGACACTTATGTTACGGAAAACCGCATTGTAGGACCAGGCCTGCATTACTTCAGTGGAAGCCTCCTGGAGAAAAGGGAGATCGGGATGCTCCGCAACTCTCTGCCGGAACAATATTTCAATTGAATAATCAGAGATTTCAATTATCTTAAAAACTGTTTCAGCCCATTCATTACATAATTCAGGGCTGCCCAGGGATTTCAACCAGGCTGGTTTTCGTGAAATATCCAGGTAACGATGCCACAAATCGGGAGAAAAAAAAGGATTATTCTCTGCTGCAGCCTTCTTTGCGAGTTGCAACAGTTGAACGGCATTATCCGGATTTCCGGTTTCAAGGATCTGTTGAAAAGATTTTCCAGTTTCATCAGGTCTCATATTCGGTAATATTAACAGAAAAGAAGGTAAGTGACCTGCAGAGAAGGCTTCTTTGAATTTCTCCTGGATCCCTGGCTTCCAGTACAGATTTTTCCGTTTTTAATTGACAGGGGAAAAAGCTAGAATTTCAGTTTATCGGTTGTATGATTATGAGTAAGAGAAGTTTGAAAGTATCTATAATATTGATGCTGATTTTTTCCGTGGCCCTGGGGGCGGGGTGCACATCCCAGGGGGAAAATGTTTCACCTGACGAAAAAAAATCCACTCTGGATAGTGCCGCAGGTTTTGACACCAAACTGCTGGTGCCTTCAATCCACAGGGCAAAGGCCCCGGAGAGGCTCGATCTATTAATGCGGACCAGCCAGGGGGATATCAGGTTGGAGCTTCACCGGGAATGGGCACCGGCTGGAGTTGATCGTTTTTATAACCTTGTCATAGCGGGATTTTTTAACGAATCTCCGCTGTACCGGGTGAATGGGACTGTAGCCCAGTTTGCCTACAATGGCAATCCTGAAGTTGACCAGGTTTGGAAGGATGCCTTTATTCCGGATGACCCGGACCTGCCGGAAATCAGAAATCGGAAAGGATATCTGACTTTTGCCCAGGATGGACCGGGAAAAAGAAGCACTCAACTTTTTTTCAATTTAAAGGACAATGATTTTTTGGATGGGAAACGCTTCCCTCCCATAGGCAGAATTGTCAGTGGCATGGATGTTCTGGATTCTTTTTATGCCGGGTATGGGGAGGGCAGGCCTGTTGGAAACGGACCACTGTACAAATTGATTTATACCCAGGGAAATGCATACCTGAAAAGGGATTTTCCAAAGTTGGATTACATACTTGGAATCGAAATTCTGGAATAGTTTTCAGGGAAAAAGGTTGACGGTGCTGAAGGGAGGATTTCTCCCGGATTAAATCGGTGATCAACCTGCTGCCAAGGTTTTTCAACAACCTGGTGTTTATTGTAAAAAAATAATGAAGATTATGTATATTTTTTTTAATTTGCATGATTTCAAAGGAAATATGTAATATAAAGGATATCTGGTTAGTGAGATTTGAGGGATGTTTTTAACCCTGATAAACTTGACTTGGAAGAATTCGCCTCCTGCCCCTTTTTGGTATACGTAACGTCAGGGGCAGGTTTATGTTTATAGTGTTCCACCGTCAGTTTTATGCTGAATCAATCGAGAGAGAAAGGAATCAGAACAATGGATGACGTGAAATTGGACTCCGCCTTTAGTAGAAGGATGTTTATTGCCGCGGCGGCTGCCGGGGCGACAGCCGTGGCCTGTGCCAAGTCTGCGCCTGAAGCGACTACTGCCAGCTTAGGTCCCAAGCTGGCCAAGGGGCCGACTGTCGCTCCTGACGGTAAGGTGATCAAGGCGGGACTCATCGGCTGCGGCGGACGCGGAAGCGGAGCGGCAATGAATTTTCTGGAGGCAGGACCTAACCTGAAACTTGTGGCTATGGCAGACCTCTTTGAAGACAGGCTACAGGGTGCCAGGGAGAGAATCGCATCCAGGGCAGAATCAGGAATGGAAGTCACTGACGAGAACTGTTTTGTTGGATTTGATGCCTACAAAAGGTTGCTGGATACTGATGTAGATTACATCATTAATGCCACTCCTCCGAAATTCAGACCTGAATATTTCAAGGCTGCGGTGGAAGCCAGAAAAAATGTATTCCTTGAAAAACCTCTTGCTGTTGATCCGGTCGGAGTAAGGTCAATCCTGGAGACCGCGGAAAAAGCGTCCGCGTTGAACCTCTGTGTAGGAACCGGTACCCAGTACCGCCACATGGGCAGCTACATTGAAACCTACAACCGGATAATGGATGGTGCTATTGGTGAGTTAAGGTCCGCCCGCGCCTATTACCTGACCGGACAGCTCTGGTACAAGGAGCCGAAGAAAGAATGGTCAGAAATGGAAGCCATGATCCGTGACTGGGTTAACTGGCGTTGGCTCTCTGGAGACCATATCGTTGAACAGTTCATACACAATATGGACAACCAGTTATGGTTCCTGGGTGAAAAACCGGTCAAGGCTGTTGGCATGGGTGCCAGGATGCGCCGTGTAACCGGAGACCAGTATGATTTCTTCAGTGTTGATTACGAGATGGAAAGCGGACTTCACCTGGAAGCAAAGTGCCGCCAGATTGACGGTTGCATCAATAATGTTTCCGATTTTATCGTGGGAACAAAGGGTGCCACCAACTGCCGCGACACCATCTACGACCTGAACGGAGAGATTGTCTGGCAGTATGACCAGAAGAAGGTTACATGGGGGAAACAGGAAAAAGGCAGCATCGAAGGCGTGGAAATGGATAATAATCCATATGTCCAGGAACATATCGACGTGATCGCCGCTATCCGGGAAGGCAGACCATACAACCGGGCTACTGATACGGCTACATCCACCATGGCAGCCATCATGGGTCGTGAAGCCGCATACACCGGCCGCGAAATCACCTGGGATGAAGTGACCAAGTCTGATATGGATCTCGGCCCCAAGGAATACAAACTTGGTAAAGTAGGATTCAAGGCTGAAGTTCCTGTTCCAGGAACAGCGAAATAAACCAGACCCTGATTCTAAGTCATTTTTTGACAATGGTTCTAAACAAAAGGGGCGCCTTGTTTTGGCGCCCCTTTTGTTTTTCACAGTGAATTTTGACAATATACTGCTGTGATTCAGTACAAAATCCAGGGGATTATGCAATGAACAATAAAGTTGTTGGGATGGCGGAAAGTCTTTTTCACCGGAAATATGAACAGCTTGGCAGGCTGGAAAAGAGAGTTGTCCATCATTTTGCCGCAAGAACCCAGATCGCAAGAAATGTGGATAAGGACTATTCTGAGCAACTGACAGTCGGCCAGAGGCTGGCTGATAGTGTTGCCGGCTTTGGCGGATCTTGGACCTTCATAACTATTTTTATGGTTTTCCTGGCAGGCTGGATTCTCCTGAATTCAGTGATTCTGATCAGTTACAACGACAGCTTCGATCCATATCCATACATTCTGCTGAACCTTTTTTTATCTATGCTTGCCGCTATCCAGGCTCCGATAATCATGATGTCACAGAACCGCAAGGCATTTAAGGACCGATTGACAGCTGAACATGATTATGAAGTCAACCTCAAAGCGGAGCTTGAAATTATGGCGCTTCATGAAAAAATGGACCTGCTCAGGGAGAAGCAATGGAATGAACTTATTTCAATTCAACAAGAGCAACTTAACATTTTAAGGCGCTTGGTAGAAAATTCTGAAAAATAAGCGATGAATCAGAAGTATCTGCTTTGCCCGGAGGGTTTGCTCCACATTCTGCCATGAGTGAACCCCAAAATGTTGCGGACCGCTCGTGAATAACTGAAAACCGCTTCAGGCTTGAATCAGGTTGAACAGATTCAGCCCATACATTCGATGCGTTTCGGACAACATCGGTTATCAATTTCAGAGCAACTGAGGTAGAATAACGGCAATGACACTGGATGAGATCCGCAGGAAGATAAATACCATTGATTTTGAGCTGCTTAAACTCCTGAACACCCGCATGGAGTACGCTCTCAGGACTACTACGCTCAAGAAAGGCATCACTGACAGCAAACGTGAAGACCAGGTCCTGGATTACATACAGACCCATTCTCAGGGGCTGATACAACCTGAATTCTGCAGGAGCCTTTTCCTGCAGATAATTAGAGAAAGCAAGCGCCTGCAGGGTGACCACCTGAGGCTGATCGGCTTCCAGGGGGAACATGGATCATTCAGTGAAGTGGCAGCCATGAGCTATAATCCGGAACTTTTTTGCATCAGTTGCAACAGTGTGGGCGAAATTTTCAGGGGAGTGGAAAACGAGTTTTTTGATTATGGAATTGTTCCGGTTGAGAGTTCCCTGGGCGGTACCGTGATGGAAGTTAATGAATTCCTGGCCGATCCTGTACTTAAGATGCAGATAGTTGGTGAAATCCGTTTTCCCATAAGTTACAGCCTGCTGGCTCTTCCTGATATAGACCCTGAAGAAATAAGGGTGGTGTATTCAAGCAGTACAACACTATCTCATTGCAGTGAATATATTCGTGCCAACCGCCTTGAAGCCAGGCCATTTTACGGAACCGCGGCATCCGCGAAAATGCTGCAGAAGGACCGGCCTGAGGCCAGCTCAGCCATTGCCAGCCGCTTCTGTTCAGACTATTACAACCTTAAGATTGTCAAAGAGGAAATTGAAGACAATCCCGGAAACATGACGCGTTTCCTGGTAATTTCCAGGAAGGTGAAACTAAGTTCCGGCAACAAATGTTCGGTGGTATTCATGACTGAACACCGTGCCGGCGCACTGGTTGAGATTCTGGGTGATTTTGCTGAGGCAGGGATGAATCTTACCAGGATTGAATCAATGCCCAAGCGTAATGATCCTGGCAACTACCAGTTTTTCCTCGACTTCGTTGGCTCATCTGATGATCCGGCTGTTAAGGATATTCTGCACAAAGTGGAGCGGAAGACAGCAACGTTTAAGTTGCTGGGATGTTACCAGTCAGCCTGAAACAGTCGTGGGTGACGGGGTTACAGGTTGCGGCGATTTTGATGATTTTTCCATCAAAGCCGGCGTCGGTATCAAAATCGTTATCGTCATTTTGCCTCGCAGGCGGGTGAGGAATTCGGATTAATATTCAGCCGGGATGATTTTAAAAACCCAGGCATATCGGCAGGGCAGTTCATCCGGTGTTTTCAGCGGGACTTCAACCAACAGGTCATCATTCCTGTTTTCCCATATCAGGCCGGAATCAGAACCCAGCAGGCTTATTTCAGAACCTGGGGGAAGATTCAGGTTTTTCACTAACAGGTCCTTTTCAGGGAAAAGCGGAGTTATGGCGTAAATGATGTTGCCCCGGGAAGTGAAGAGAAGTTTTTTAACAGCGTCTCCGGGCTCAGGAGAGATGGTCAGCTTGAGGATGTCGTAGCCGGTCTTGAATTCTCCCCTGGCAGCATCTGCCACGCGCCCCTCACTCCACTGGCACGATTTATGCCAGGGGACAGTGTCGAAAATAGCCTCTCCGTTAACCTCCAGCCATTCCCCCACGTTCTCCAGGCGGTCTTCCATGATCTCCGGAATCCTTCCGTCAGCAGAAGGCCCGATATCAAGCAGCAGGTTTCCTCCCCTGCTCACTATATCTGCAAGCATCAGGACAAGTTCTCTGGCCGTGGAGTAGTCTTCAGCTTTTTCCATGCGGTTGTAGGCGTACGACTTGCTGATGGCCCGGTTTTCTTCCCATGGATGGTTTCCATTTTCCAGACCTGAACCGTATTCCGTTGTGAAATAGTCCCCGTGTTTATGTCGGCAGCCTTTAAACCAGCGGTCATTAATGACAACTCTGTCTTTAACCGGGGATTCGTTATACAGCCAGGCAATCAGTTCATTACTTTTCCAGGTACTGTCATCATGGCTCCATTCCCCGTCGGCAAAAATAATTTCAGGTTCATAACGTGTTACCAGGTCCTTGAACTGGGGAAAAAGATGTTCTACGGAGTATCTTGAGGGATCTTCCAGATAGAGGGGATTGAACCATTCGTACAGGGAGTAATACACTCCAAAATGTATGCCTGAACCAGTGAAGGCTTGTTTGAGCTCTCCTATCACATCCCGGCCGGGGCCGGAATTGAAGCTGTTCCAGGGTCGACCCCAGGTCCGGTCCGCGTCCCGGCTGGGCCACATGGCATACCCGTCATGATGTTTGGCGTTTATAACCACATATTTTGCCCCTGATTTCTTTACCAGTTCCACCCAGTTTTCGGGATTGAATAACTCAGCTTTAAACCCTGGTGCGAAATCGTCATAACCGAATTCAGGACCATATGTTTTATAGTGGAAGTCGCGGGTTGAAGTGGAACCGGGCTCGGGCTTTTCCAGCCTGTACTGGTACCACTCAGAGTATTCTCCGCGCGGAGCGTAGGCTGGAACTGAAGAAAGCCCCCAGTATATGAAGATCCCGAACCTGGAACTGGTCCACCATTGGGGAGTCGCCCTGGTGTCAAGCGAAGTCCAGTCAGGGTGGTAAATGGTTTCTGCTGCTGCTCCTGCAGTAAGCAGAAACAGCAGCATTGCTATAGCCGGTACTATGGTTTTGCGGGGATTCATGGTTTAATTGTCGGGGATCATCCGCCAATTATCAACTGAATCACTGGCTGTTTTTCAGGATGGTTTCAATGGCTTCTTTTGTCAGGTTGCCCCGCTCTCCGATTGGTCCCATACGGGTGGTGATCCGTTCCCCCGCGATTAAACAGCTCTCTGCGTCTATTCCGTACTCAGAAAATTTTGTCTTGATTCCGGTTTCCCGGAAGAATTCTTCGGTTTTATTGACAGCCGCATCAGCTACCAGGTCATCCGGGCCATTCAGGCCCCAAACCCGACGGCCATATTGGGCCAGTTTCCCCAATTTGTGCTCTTTCTGGAAACGGAGAAGTGAAGGCAGGACAATGGCGAGGGTTCTGGCATGGTCCAGTCCATGGATAACAGTAAGTTCGTGTCCGATCATGTGGGTCGCCCAATCCTGGACCACTCCGCATCCGATGAGGGTGTTGAGGGCATTGGTGGCGGACCACATGATGTTAGCCCGGGCGTCGTAATTGCCTGGCTCTGACAGCACTTTTGGGGCTTCTTCGATCAGTGTTAGCAGTATCCCTTCCGCCTGCCTGTCCTGAAGTGGAGTGTTGACATCGTGGGTCAGGTACTGTTCCGCAACATGGACGAAAGCGTCAACTATTCCATTGATAGTCTGCCGATCCGGCAGGGAAAATGTCGTTTCAGGATCAAGCACAGCAAATTGAGGCCAGAGTGAGGGGCTGGATAGAGCAAGTTTCTGGCTGAATTGTTTCCTTGATATCACCGCATTTCCGTTGGCTTCAGAGCCGGTAGCTGGCAGAGTCAGGATTGAGCCTATAGGCAGGGCTGGTTTTATTGAACTCCTGTCACCCATCATATCCCAGGGATCAACACCTTCATAACGCGCGGCCGCAGCAATAAATTTTGCGGCATCCAATACCGAACCTCCTCCTACGGCTAGAAGGAAATCCACTTTTTCCTCCTTTACCTTGGCAACTGCTTTCATGCAGATTTCATATTCCGGATTGGGTGGGATTCCCCAAAATTCAACAGTCGAGTAGCCGCTGAGGGCTGCCCTGGTCTGGTTGTATACTCCATTGGATTTTATTGAACCTCCCCCGGCCAGGATCATGATTTTTAAGTCCATTGGCAGGAGTGTGTTCATTTCAGCAATTGAGCCTTTACCGAACAAAATAGTAGTCGGATTATAGTAGGTGAAGTTTCTCATGGTTTTCCTTTCCTCAAATGCAAACTGCAGGCACCCGATCCCTGTAAGGTTCGTGATGAAGATACGTGGTTCGACACCCACTCCGGATCACAGGACGAGGAGCGGTGAACAAGTTTTGCGCAGCGTGATTTGGAATTTGCGGCTACCGTGCTTCCCAGGAGAGGCTCCGGTTCCTTGACCATCTCATGAACTTGCGCAACTCCACATTAACCGAATCAGAGCTGAAAAATTCCGGATCATATTCCATATCAAGCGAATCACTGCTGAAATGAGTTAACCAGTCGATATATGAACTGTGCTGTGGGTTGCCTGGGTCCGCTATAACCTTGCAGAATTCATAGTAGCCGGCATCGCTTCCCACATCTTCAGGGGGACATGACCTGGCACCGGTTATACAGTACACCGGCTCCGCAATTTCAGGTGCTGCGATGTCACTGTCCTCAACTGTGATTTCATGAAACCAGCAGTCACCGAAATCATAGAGGTATTTAAACTTGCGGCCCTTCTGCCTGACCAGATCCACGAGGCGGAAACGTTCCTCATCCAGACCGGCCGCCTTTATTTCGGGATCGTCCGAATAATTCTTGTTTCCGATAGTAAACTGGTGTAGATGGCAGTCCTGCCATCCCATTATGATCTGGATCACGTCGTGTAACCTGTCCAGGGTGATCGAGCCTGGTACTATGGCTCTTCTCCAGATTTCCGGTTCAATATGCATCAGAGATATTTTCAGCAGGTATCTTCTTTCAGTCATAATTTCCTTTTTTTAATCTCGGTAATTCTACTGCATCAGCCCATGTTCCAGGCAGAATACCTGGAATGGGTTCACACACTTATGTACGCACCTTGAGCCTCAGAGAATACAGCCAGTTCTTTACCAGCCTTTGAAGCCCCCTTCCAGGACTATTCTTCGCAAGTCTGGAGGCTTAAGATTGTATTTATGGGCCAGGTCCAGTTTTTTCCTGTCGTACTGAAGGTGGAGGTAATCCAGGTTCCTCTTAAGATTCTTTTCAGGAGGATATCTGCGGTTGGCGTCAACCTGGGCTGATTCCTCAGCTTCATTCCATTCCCTGAAAATATGCCTTCTCTGCTCAATTGTTTCAGGCAAAGAAGGAGTATAGGCAGATATTCTGGCCAGGGTTTTATAAATATATCGATTTTTTCCTGAAAACATTTGGATTATATACCACTTATCAGTTTCTTTAATAAGCTGAAATATGTCACCTTTCCTGGATGTCGCGACCAGTGTTGCATTGGTCGCAGCAGCTGCCCTGATATTGGCGTTGCGGATTGTTTCTACATACCGCGGTGCGGGAAGGACAAAAGTAGTCAGGAATACAAAAACAGATAATAATAGGAAAGTTTTTTTCATGCTATTCTTTTGTTTTGGAGCAATTCCTCCTGGTTAATAAACATATCAGGGCAAGATGTTGATTCAATGCCGCCGGTTTTATTTTCAATTTAATGGGAGCAGTGTTTCCAGAGGGCTGTAATTCATGTTAAAAGCCTCAGCGACTGCCCTGTAAGTGAGTTTACCTTGGTAACAGTTAACTCCCTTCCAAAGTCCCATATCCTTTTTTATGGTCTCCATCGGCCCTTCGGCAAGTTTCTGTATATACGGCTGAGTCGCATTGGTCAGCGCATAAGTGGATGTGCCGGCAACGGCACCTGGCATATTAGCAACGCAGTAATGAACTATATCGTCGATTATATAAGTAGGTTCCGCGTGGGTTGTCGGTTTTGTTGTTTCAATACACCCTCCCTGGTCGACTGAGACATCAACTATAACTGCTCCGGGTTTCATTTCTTTGAGCCATTCCTTTTTGACCAGGTGGGGTGCTTTCGCTCCCTGGATCAGGACTGCGCCAATGACGAGGTCGGCTTCTTTTATGGATTCAAGCACTGAGACCTGGTTCGAAAAAAGAGTAGTCACATTTTTCGGCATTACATCATCAAGGTAGCGCAGACGATCAAGATTAACATCAAGAATTTTCACAGATGCGCCAAGTCCTGCCGCCATTTTTGCGGCATTGGTTCCGACTATGCCCCCTCCGAGAACGACTACCTTCGCTGGATCAACACCTGGGACTCCTCCCAGAAGAACACCTCTGCCTTTGACTGGATTCTCTAGATATTTCGCGCCTTCCTGACAGGCCATTCTTCCCGCAACCTCACTCATTGGAATCAGCAGCGGAAGCGAGTGGTTGACCTCGACCGTTTCATAGGCGATACAAAGAGCGCCGGTTGCCAGGCAGCCTTTTGTCAGTTCTTCATTGGCTGCAAGGTGGAAATAGGTAAAAACCGTCTGGTCTTTTTTCATCAGCTTCCATTCTTCAGGGAGCGGCTCTTTTACCTTGACAATCATGTCCGCCAGGTTCCATATCTCTTCGGCGTTATCAACGATTCTGGCTCCAGCTTTTTCGTACTGTTCGTCTGTTATGCCCGGACCGATTCCTCCGTTTTGCTGTACGTAGACTTCGTGACCGGCACTGGTGAGAGCCAATACTCCCCCGGGAACCATTCCGACGCGGTATTCGTTGTTCTTAATTTCTTTCGGTACCCCAATACGCATGATTGCATCCTCCAAACCAGCTTGAAATGCCGGTTTCCTTTCAGTCTGAGTGCTTTAATTAAATAAGATATTTAGAACCTGGAAATTATAAATATTAATAGAGTTAATCTTTAGGACTCCCATATGAACAGCATATTGATTTTACAGTTTATTCTGATTAAAAACTCCAAAAATAAGCAGGTAAATGAAGCAAGGCAATTTAAAAAAATACCGCTATCATCACTTGTGAAGACCTGCCAATGCATATCCTCAAATCAAATTTCTGGAGGTTTACAGTTCCGACAGTTTCACCGGTCGTCCTTCCTCTGCCGACATGTCCGCCGCATAGGCAATCCGGTGGCTCTGGAATGCGGTCTCAATATCGGTAAGCGGCATTTTCCTGCCTTCCCTGATACCATCAATAAACGCCTGGAACTGGGGTTTATAGGGATGGTCAGATACATCTCCGGAATCTATAAGGGAGGTTTCCAGGGTGCTCCAGCGTTCTTTGGTCAGCCCGGGCAATTTCTGTGAATAGAATTTATTATCCAGGAGGCTTCCATGCTGCCCAACCAGGTGTATATGGAAATAATATGGTTGCAGGCAGTCAATTATCGAAGATACCTTACCGATTGAGCCATCCTTGAACTTGATAATAGTAGTGGAGGAGGTGTCATATTCATAGGGAGTGAAAAGATCATTTTTTGATTTGGTTGAATAGCTGGTCACTTCCTCGACCGGCCTGTCCTTCATAAACATCATCAGGGCATCCAGAGCGTGAACTCCGGCAGTGAGAAGGCTGCTGATTCCCATTGCCTTTTTTATGTTCCAGGCATACTGTCCGTACCAGGGTCCAATGCCATGGTAGTAATCCACTTCACCGAAATGGATGTCCCCGAATAGATCCTGGTCGATACAGGATTTAATCATTGTGAAATGCTGACTGTACCGGCATTCCAGGCAGACGCAGGCGAATACCCCAGCCTTTTGCACTGCCTCTTTGATAGCAATGGCTTCCGGATAGGAGGGGGCAAGGGGCTTTTCAATGACCACGTGTTTTCCGGCATGGGCGGCCTTGATGGCCTGACCTGGATGAAAAGGGTGCGGGGAGCAGATATCAATAATGTCTATGGAATCATCTTTCAGCATATCATCATAGTCGTTGTAAACCTTGATAGGTATTCCGAATTGCTTTTCCAGTTCAGCGGAATTAAGGGGGCGCACATCAAATACAGCTGTAACACTGGCTCCCTCAATCGCTTTGTAAGTTTCAATATGGGCCCCAGCCACCCAACCCAGGCCAACTATTCCGACATTAAAATTTTTCATGTGCCAATATCCTTTCAATCTTATCTGAGCGCCGCATAGAGGCGAGTGGTTTTTTCCCGAAAAGCAAATATTTACATCTCAACAGGAATACCTCCCTGGTCACTGCTTTTCTGGGCGGCAGTCATAAATTCGAATACTTCTTCCATCTCTTCAAGACTTACCGGAGAAGGGCCGCCTTTCAGGAACAACACAACTTCCTTGAGCAGCGACTGGTAGAGAGATCCGTCAATCGGGTCAGAGATGAACATGCCCTTTTCTGTGAATATTCGGGCACCGTAACCATGAGAACCCTTTCTGACTCCCCGGAAAGTGGAAATTCTCCCATCCTCCCACAGGCCGACTACAACCTCTCCATCCTCATTAAAAATTCTTGTAACCTTTTTGCATCCCGGTCCCATCAAAGCATAGAGAGTTTCGACACCATGAATTCCATACCAGTAGAGGTCAGTATGATGCGGTTCCAAGGCCGCAGGCGAAAAAGCGTCGACTGACAGTGTTTCACCATATTCGTCGGCGTTTCTGAGCTTGGTTATACCAGGGAAAAAGCGAAGGCTGGAGGCTGTAAAAAAAGGAGTCCCGGATTTTTTTGACAAAGCAATTATTTCCTTTACCTCTTGCAGATCCGCTGCCAGGGGTTTATCAATAAAAACCCGCATACCGGCTTCAAACACGGGTTTGACCTGTTCCAGGTGGGTCCTTCCATCAACGCTTGTCAGAATCACGGCATCCACCATCTTCAGGAGTTCAGGAATAGTCTCAACTATGGTTATTTTCCAGGTTTCCTCCAGTTCTTTCCGGTAGCCGGGAAGCCTGTCAATACTGGAGGGAATATCGGGGCTTCCGCCAGGATAGGCAGCGGTAACCTTGGCCCCCTTAACGTGATTCGGATTAGCTGGATCATTGAGCATCTTGGTATAGGCGATACAATGTGAGGTATCAAGGCCGATGAGTCCTATTCTGAGATCCTGTTCCCCCTGAGCGGCCCAGACCGGAGTAAATGACAGAAACACAAGGGCGGCAAACTGGAAAGTCAATGTGAGCGCCAATGCCCTGACTGAAAATCTAATTTTCTGATTTTTTTCTGATCTTTCAAGAATTAACATGATTTATAACGTCCTTTTTTTACCCCGGCAATAAATGGTTTTGGCAAATGAAATCCTGTTGCCTGAGGCTGTGTGTTCTGCCTGGGCTTTGACAGGTCCTGACAGATTTTTATCCTGTACTCACCGGAAAATACTTCCTTTCAACCAGGGTTGGTATTAAAAAACCATTCCCAGTGGAATCTAACTTATTATCAGGGAAATCGTATCACGAATTTTGGGGAATTTCCTGTAGTTTCCTTCTGAAATAACAATTTTCCACAAGGTGCCGGAGTTTTTAAAATCCTGGTGCCTTTCCTGGAGTTTTGCGGCAAAACAGATGATGAATAATCAAGAATAGGTGTAAGATTCATGAAGTTATGACAAGAAAGGTTACGTTGTGCTATGAAGGCTTGGGCGCTTGTTTCAGGTTTATTTTTGCTGGCTCTGCTTTCGGAAGTAGTTGAAGGCCAGGAGAGAACAATCATTAGGTGGGGTGAACCGGAGAGGCTTTCGGTGGGATTCAGCTTCACTGAAGGCCCTGCTGCTGACCAGGCGGGGAATATTTATTTCACTGATCAGCCTAATGACAGGATCATGCTTTGGAACAGGGAAGATATCCTTTTTACCTGGAAATGCCCTTCCGGGCGATCAAATGGTTTGTTTTTTGATAAAAAAGGAAATCTTATAGCTTGCGCTGATGAGGAAAATCAGCTTTGGGAAATTTCTCCTGAAGGAGATGTTCGGGTTCTGGTCAGTGATTTCGGCGGCAAGCTGCTGAATGGCCCGAATGATTTGTGGGTGGGCCCCGACAATTCACTCTATTTCACGGATCCTTTTTACCAGAGGCCTTACTGGCATCGAAGTGAAATGGAACAGCCGGGGCAATATGTCTACTATTTATCTCCGGACAGGGAAGAATTGCGGGTAGTGGAAGACAGCCTGGTACGCCCTAACGGTATAATCGGCTCTCCAGAGGGTAAGATTCTTTATGTAGCTGACATCGGGAACAATAAGACTTACAGGTATCGGATCAGGGATAATGGAGATCTGGCAGACCGCAGCCTTTTCTGCAGCATGGGCTCTGATGGAATGGCAGTTGACTGGAATGGAAACCTGTACCTGACCGGTAACGGAGTGACTATTTTTACTCCGGAAGGAGTCAAAATAGGCCAGATTGAGATTCCTGAAAAATGGACCGCCAATGTCTGTTTTGGGGGTGAAGGGATGAGGACTCTATATGTCACTGCATCAAAAGGATTTTATAGAGTTGATCTTAGATAATCGGTGCCAAAGCTGACCCTGTTTTTGAGGCCGGGGCTGATCCATCCCCCGGCCTGTATATCGGCAGAAATTAAGACTGGGACTGGTAATATTTCATGAGGACCTCGGCTACTTCAGGACGGGAGAATTCTTCAGGCAGGGCTTCTCCCCTGGAGAGCATTTCCCTGACCCGGGTTCCTGACAGGAAGAGCCAGTCTTCTTTGGTATGATCCGGGTGATCACGCATCATCACCACCTTGTTCAGTTTTTTCGACCATGCAGTGTGATCAGCTTCGAAAATTTTAATTTCCAGTGCTCCTTCCGGAACCTGTTCATGGAATATTTTCTGGGCATCAAAGGGTCCGTAATATTCCCCAACTCCGGCATGGTCCCTGCCTACTATCAGGTGGGTGCAGCCGCTGTTCTGCCGGAATATTGCGTGCAGTACAGCCTCCCTGGGCCCGGCATACATCATGTCAAAACCGTACCCGGCTATTTTTACAGTTCCAGCCGGGAAATACTTTTCGGCCATGATCCTGATGGAACTGTCCCTCACGTCGGCAGGTATGTCTCCGGGTTTAAGCTTTCCAAGCAGCATGTGGATCAGTATTCCGTCTGCCTTAAGACTTTCAAAAGCCATGCGGCACAGCTCTTCATGGGCCCGATGCATGGGATTCCGGGTCTGGAATGCCACAATTTTATCCCATCCTGCTTCAGCCATTGATTCACGGAGCTGGTATGCAGTGCGAAATGTTTCTGGAAAATCCTCCGCAAAATAGGAAAAATTGAGTACCTTGACTGGTCCTGAAATCAAGGATGAACCCTGTGAATTAAACGCCGCTACCCCTGGATGGGAAGAATCTCTTGTGGCAAAAACCTTTTCAGTAACATGCCGGAGTTCAGCCTCTGAAAACGTTTCAATGGCATTGATTTCCTGGATGGCCAGGACTGGGTTTCCCTCGACATTAGGATCACGGAGAGCAATTTTTTTACAATCGCTGGGGACAGAGTTTTCAGGAACCAGATTCAACACGGGGATAGGCCAGAACAGGCCTGATGCAGTTTCCATTTTGTCCGCGACTGAAAGCGCGTCCTTTTTATTCATGAACCCTGCCAGGGGATTGAAATATCCGCACCCCAGCATTACGGCATTGGCCGCGGTTGCAGAGGAAACTGTTATGGATGGAAGTTTTGCCGCTTCCCGCAGCAGGCTGGCACGGACAGACTTATCCAGTACATAAAGGGGGTGCAGTTTATCAGAACCATGTGGTTTTATCATTAGAGTTTTTCTCCGGGAAATTATGAAGTTTTGTTATTTTCCTGGGCTTGAATCCCGCCGCGAAAAAATCACGGTTTGACTGATTTTTTATAACAATGAACAACAATGAATAAAAAGAAAATGTCATTTTCAGGTTTTTCCAGGGTACGATCGCGGCTTCTTCAGGCTGCAACTATATAGAAAAAGTTCCTTATACTCAACGCAGGAGGCGGGGCTTTTCCTGGTATGATTCAGATATAGGAATTAATATAGATGAAGGAAAGGTTAAGGCAACAATAATATGGAGGCTGCAGAAAAATGGAGATAGACAGGAAAAGTCTGGAGATTTGGGCGGGTCATTTAATAAATCATTCAATCGGGGGAGTTAACAAAGATGATGTAGTTATGGTCAAGGGAGAGCGGATTGCCTGGCCCCTGATCTCGATATGCCAGGACATGATTTTTTCAGCCGGAGCCATAGCCGACATAAACCTGGTAGCGCCTGATAATGACCGGGGCAAAGTGTGGGGTTCTTCCATAGCCCGGCATGGAACTGTGAAACAGATTAACCGCGTACCTGACTGGCAAAAGCAGCGCTATGAAACGATGACCAAGTATATTGAAGTCATGGGAGCTGAATCGCCGTCCCTCTTTGTCGATCTGCCTGATGAGACCGGGCTGGCCCTGGTCAGAGCTGATGAACCATTCAAGAATATCAGGCTCCTGAAAAAATGGGTAATAACGCTTTTCCCCACACAGGGTTTCGCGGACCTGGAAGGTATGCCGCTAGACGAATATGCGGATGTTGTTGTGTCTGCTTCTACCTTTGATCCCCGTCTCCTGGAGGAAGTTGAAGAACCTATACGGAAGCTGATGGATGAAAGCAGCGAAGTACGGATTGTTACCGAGCACCCGAAAAAAGGACGTCGACTGGAACTCCGCATGAATATAGCATCCCGGAATATCCGAAAATGCATTGGAGAGCATAATCTTCCGGACGGAGAGGTTTTTACCAGCCCCGATGCACGTTCCGTGGAAGGGGAGGTTTTTGTCGACCTGCCCGTGTTTTATGAAGGAGTTACTATCAGAGGCATCTATCTAAGGTTTGAAGGTGGGGTGATAAAAGAGTATTCAGCCATGGAGGGTATGCCCAGCCTGGAAAAAATAATCGAGACTGATGAGGGTTCCAGGAGGTTGGGTGAAGTTGCTTTCGGAACCAATGCCGGAATAAATCGAGTGTTGAAACACCCTTTGTTTGTTGAGAAGGTCGGGGGAACAATGCACATAGCGATTGGTCAAAGCTACCTTGAATGTTACGTTGATGATCCAGCTTCGAAAAAGGGAAGGGCTGAATGCGGCCGTCTGTTACACAAGGGGATAATCAATAGTTCAGCCCGACATGTGGATATAGTAATCGATTTCCGCACAGGTGGAGCCGGTAAAGAAGTATTCCTGGATGACAAGCGGCTTCTGGTCAAAGAGAATAACTGGACACTGGAAGGTTAAATGTGAAACCGGTCATTGACTTAATCCTGCCGATGGATGGGTGATGCTGTCATCTCACGATTTTCATCTGGAGGTTTATACCTTTTCATAGTAAGTTACACGCAGGTTTTTAAGGTATGACTTTTAGACAAAAAATTGAATCTAATCTGATAACCCTGTGGGCGATAGTAATATTTTCCTTGCTGGTTTTGATGGGATCCTTCCATACCTTTGCCTTTGGTTTGTTTTGCTTCACCTACCTATTTGCGGAATGGATAAGGAACCGGAAAGAGAATTCCTCCCGGGGATGGGGTATTCGCGGCACTTTCCTCTTTATCGCCATCCTCTGGTTCATTGTCAATATGGTTATTGAAATATCCATGGAACCAGAGTTTGCGTCAGCCTTGCAGGATGTTAATCCGAAAGACCCTTTTAACATTTTTTATCTGGAGGTCTATCGCCTGTCCATGGTTTCACTTCTTCCCCTGGCATTCCTGTTCCCTCTGCTTGATCAGATTCACTTCTATTCAGAGGCGGAATCCAGCATTTCCCATAAACGGATTTTCAAACGGTTTTATTTTGTATTGATATCGCTTTCTATTACCGGCTTCCTTGTTTCTGGATATCTGGCTACCAGGTGGTTTCTGAATATCCGCATAGCTGATGGTGACAATTTTGGGGGGATTGCCTTTACCGATGATCACCTCGTCTCTTTGCTGCTGATTTTCTTCTGCCTTCTTTTTATTTTTAATTATCTCTTAAGTCTGTTCAGCTCAGAGACACGTTTCTGGAACTGGCGCGGTGAAGGCCCTTTTTTTCTTGGACTTCACATCAAACTGATCGTTGCGATCCTTTTTACCTATCTCCTTTACCAGAGCGTCAGGGATTTTGGGACAAATGAAATAATGGCCAGCCCCCTGGTTAGGTTTCTCCCCTTGGTGTTCCTGTTTCTCAATGTTTACTATGAGCAGAGACTAACCTTTTTCGATCTGTTTGTGAAAAGGGCAACCTTTTTCATTGTGGCGTTGATGGGAGTTGTGCTTTATTTTGTGATGTTCATGCACGTCACCGAAGTCATAAAAAATGACGAGATTTCAATGAGAATGATGGCGCTTGATTGGCTGTTTATATTTCTCATCGCGCCCTGGTTATATAAGCTGGTGGATGTTTCTCTGGACAGAATCTGGTTGAACAGGCAAAAATCTCCTGAGAACGTGATCAGGCGGTTTATGGAGGTGATTCATTTTGAGACAAGGGAAGATGTAGTACTCCAGAAAGCAGGTCTTTTGTTGACTGAAGTATTCAGTTCCACGGCTGAAGTAATTATTCTTCCTGTTTCTGCAGGTAATCCAAAGGAACTGGATTTGGATCTTATTGAAGAGGAGCAACTTGAAAAGGATCAGAAATTAAGGCTCAGGATGTACCCTCGGCCGAACCGGATTCCGTATTACGACAAGGACCGGATTCTGCTCAGGGGACTGCTTGAAATACTGGCTTATTACCTGAAACTGATTCGATTGCAGGAAGAGAGACGGACGCGCGAAATGCGAGAGCAGGAGCTTCTGCTGGATGCCAGCAGATCGCGGTTAAAGGCTCTCCGGGCCCAGGTTAATCCGCATTTTCTTTTTAACGCACTGAACGCTATAGCCAGTTTTACCAAAACAAACCCTGCCAGGGCGGAAAAGACGGTAGAGCTTCTTTCTGAGGTTTTTCGTTACACTCTGCAGCATTCTGAAAAGGAATGGGTGAGACTTGAGGATGAGCTGGATTTCATTTCAGCCTACCTGGAAGTAGAGGAAGCACGTTTTGGAGATCGACTGTCGGCAGAGATTTCCATGGAAGTCGAAACCGGGAGTTTTCTGATTCCCTCAATGATTGTTCAGACCCTGGTGGAAAATGCTGTCAAACATGGTATCAGCCGAGTGAAAAGGAAGGGTGAGATAAAGATTGCTTCTGTGACTGATGGTACCAAATTATGGATCACCGTCTGGGATAATGGTCCGGGATTTGAGGAAAGCTTAAAGTTAAATCAAAAGAACATACCTGGTACTGGAGTTGGTTTGGCAAATATAAAGAACAGGTTGAGCGGTTATTTTGGTGAACAGGCTCAGTTCAGTTTTAAGCAGGTTGAAATTGGAACCGAGGCACAAATTGTCATCCCGGTGGTTGAACAGTCACGGCCACTGATGAAATAGGCCCTGGAATGATAATTTTTTTTGATCTGTTTTGAAAAAAAATAAGATTTTCACTTTCTGTAACGGCCTAATGAACTAGAATAGGGATCAGTTGGATTTAAATCTTTGTTTATTAGATTGAAGGTAGAGAATTGATGGCTAAGTTACGAACCATAATCATAGACGATGAGCAGCCAGCCAGGGAAAGACTGGCCGGACTGCTTGCGGAATACCCCGATATTGAAGTAATTGCTGAAGCTGAGGATGGGGAGGAAGCTTTGGAGAAGATCATGGAGCTGAAACCTGATCTCCTGTTCCTTGATATCCAGATGCCTTTGTGCAGTGGAATGGAGGTCGCTGCTTCCTTGCCGGATGAAAGGCCTGCCATTATTTTTTGTACTGCCTATGACCAATATGCAATTGATGCGTTTGAGACCAATGCCGTTGATTACCTGCTCAAACCAGTAACCCGGCAGCGGCTGGAGCCTGCAGTGGCCAGGGCGGTAAAAGCTGACATGGATGCCCGTTCCCGCATGGGACACGCATCAGATACTTTGACAGTCCCCACCCGTTTCCTGGGCCGTAGAGCTAATAAATACATTGTGATTCCCCAACAGGGAGTGTTTTATTTCAGCTCGGAAGGCGGTTTGGCCAGGATTCATACCAGGGAAGGATTTTTCTGGATGGAACCGTCTCTTACTGAATTGGAGAGCAGGCTTGATAAGGCCGGGTTTTACCGAGTCTCCAGGCAGCACCTGGTAAACCTGGACCATGTTGAAGAAATAATTCCTGTCGCGGGAGAGAATGGAAAAATCCGCATGGCTGATGGAAAATTACTGAAAGTGAGCAGGCGAAAGATGAAGGATTTGATGGAACGCCTGGAATTTGACTAACCTCCGGGGCATCCTCTTTTTGCAAAGGGAGGGATAAATGGACGCGACCGGCGGCATTGGGGATTACCATGAAAATCAAAATTGCTGTTTTAATCATTTTCTGTTCAACTGGACTGGTTTTAGGACAAAACCAGTCTGCTGCGGTCAATTCAAAGGATGGGGCAGAATCAGAACTGGCCGCGTTGGCAAAAAAAGAGGCCTTGAGGAGACAATCTCTCCCTGAACGTGGAAAAGTTATAACTAACATAGAACTTATAAAGCTCCTGGGAGATATGAGAAGCAGCAAAACACCTGCTGCTTCAGTTGTTGCTCTTGATGTTCCTGAAGGAACCGATGCTGCTGGCAATGATGATCTGCCTGATTCCGCCAAGGATGAGAAGGAGGCCTTACTGGATGAGATGCGGGATGCGCTAAGGGAAGCCCGGCAAAAAGTGGAAACAGCCTCCAACAGTTACATGGTCCTTGAACTCAGGATAAATAATATCCGGAATCACCTATACCTTGAGGCTGACCCGCAGCGGCAACAGATGCTGCAGGAGGAACTTAACCAGGCCACGATAGATATCGGGAAGGTTCGGGAATCTGAAGCAGAAGCCCGGCAGCAGCTGGACCAGGTCCGGAAGGAGGCTCAGTTGGCCGGATTGCTTCCCGGTGAAATTCGAGACATCGTTGGGACCGTTCCGGTTACCAGGTCATCGGCTACCATCGATTAAGGAGCCTGGGTGTGCGAGCCAGATAGGTTGATTCGCACCACCTGCAGGCTGGACGCGAGTTTGGAAACAAAAATTCTGACCGCTGCCTCACCCCGGCGTCATTCCTGAAACTACAGCGGGGACAGGGAGTGTTCAGCAAGCTTTCGGCATTCCCGATTTACCTGCCTTCCTTCTTTCTCAATTTTCCTCAAAAAAATACATTTTCTAATTCAGTGTCTGGTGATACATTAGCCGTTAATGTTTTTATTAAAGGGAAAAAGGTAAGCTTTTTAAAACTGAATTTGCAGGAGGGTTTTATGACCACACACAGGATCGCCTGGTTGCCGGGTGACGGGGTAGGGGTAGAGATATGCCAGGCTGCGCGGATTGTTCTTGACAAGCTTGGATTTGACGCGGAATACATAAACGGGGATATCGGTTGGGAGTTCTGGTGCAGGGAAGGCGACGCGTTTCCATCCCGGACCATAAAACTTCTCAGGGAAGTGGATGCGGCTCTTTTCGGTGCCATTACTTCCAAACCTGTTCGTGCGGCTGAGGCTGAGCTGGCGCCTGAACTCAGGGGAAAGGGGCTTTTGTATCGATCTCCGATTGTCCGGATGCGACAGGAGTTTGACCTTTACAATTGCCTCAGGCCATGTCGTGCCTACAAGGGAAATGCCCTGAATTTCAAAGAGGGTATCGACCTGGTGGTTTTCAGGGAGAATACCGAGGATCTTTATTCAGGTGTTGAATTCAGCCCGGTTCCTGATGAGGTCTCATCCGCTCTTGCCAGAGTTTCGGGCGCTTTTAACCGCTTTACCAATCTTGCCCCTGAGGATTACGCGATTTCATGCAAGATTAATACCAGGACCGGTTCAGAAAAAATCATCAGGGCGGCATTTGAATATGCCAGCGCCCATGGTCGGAAAAAAGTTACTGCGGTACACAAAGCCAATGTCGTCAGGGCAACAGATGGACTGTTTCTGGAAGTTGCCAGGTCAGTGGCTGAAGAGTACCCATCCATCTGTTTTGATGAAGCCAATATCGATGCCATGACCATGTGGCTGTTGAAGAATCCTTTTAATTATGATGTGCTGGTTGCTCCCAATTTATACGGAGATATCATTTCTGATCTCTGTGCCCAAATGGTCGGCGGGCTTGGTTTTGCCTGTTCGGGAAATATCGGGGATACACTGGCGGTTTTTGAGCCTACCCATGGATCTGCCCCCAAATATTCAGGGATGTACAAGGTGAACCCGATTGCCACAATTCTTGCCTGCAAAATGATGCTTGACTGGCTGGGTGAAAAGGAAATGGCAGCCAGGATTGATAGTGCCGTAGGTGAGGTCATAGCCGCTGGAAAGACCAGGACCTATGATATGGGAGGTTCCAACTCCACCCTGGAGATGGCTGAAGCCATTGCTGAAAGGCTGTAAACTGAGGATTTAGGGTGGAAGGATAGGTGTTAATGGATTTTAATGCTGTTGTTAGAGGAGGAAGTGAAGTGGGCATGACAATTGTTCAAAAAATTCTGGCCCGGGCCTGTGATAAGGACCATATTGAGGTTGGAAGTGTTGTTGAACCAACGGTTGACCTTGCTATGTCTCATGAAAACGCGGCCCTGGTCATTAACCAGTTTCAGCAGATTTTTCAAGGGACCGGGAAGGAACCCAGGGTTTGGAATCCTGATAACATAGCCATCATTTTTGATCACCGGGTACCGGCTGAAAGCGCCAAGACTGCCAATAACCAGAAGAAAATCAGGGAATTTGTGACCAGCCAGGGGATCAGGAAATTTCATGATCTCCGTGGAGACCAGGGTGGCATCTGTCACCAGATATTGCCTGAAAACGGGTATGTCCGCCCCGGAATGCTGGTGACAGGTACGGATTCACATACTACCAGTCACGGAGCTCTGGGAAGCTTTGCGTTTGGTATAGGTGCCACAGAAATGGCATCAGTCTGGACCCTGGGAAGGGTGCTGAACGTGGAAGTGCCTCCTTCAATCAAAGTGATTGCCAATGGAGTTTTTCCGGAATGGGTAGCCCCGAAAGATCTGGTTTTGAAAGTAATCGGAGAGCTTTCAGCCGAGGGAGCTAACTTCAAAGTCATTGAATACCATGGATCAGCAATTGATAACATGGGTACTTCCGGCAGGCTTACCATCTGTAATATGGCAGTGGAAGCTGGCGCTACTTCGGGGATAGTTCCTTCCGATGGAGAGACTGTAAGCTACCTCAGGGATACAGCTGGTGTAAGGGGTCCGATTGAGTGTTTGATCCCGGATGAAGATGCCCGGTATGACCAGGAACTGGTGATTGATGTTTCAACACTGGAACCGCAGGTTGCCCGCCCGCACCGGGTAGACAATGTTGTCCCTGTTAGGGAGGTTTCCGGAACCAGGATCAATCAGATCGTGATCGGTTCCTGTACCAACGGCCGCCTGGATGATCTGGAGATGGCCTGCCGGATTCTGAAGGGGAAAATAATTGCCGACGGAGTGAGAATGCTGGTTTTTCCGGCCACCTGGAGGATTTATAAACAGGCTCTGGAAGCGGGATACATTTCAACCCTGATCAGCGCCGGAGCAACAGTCATGAATCCAGGTTGCGGATGCTGCCTGGGCGTCCATCAGGGAGCCCTGGCTGACGGAGAGGTCGCCCTTTCTACTACCAACAGGAACTTCCAGGGACGTATGGGGAACCCCAGGGCTGAGGTTTATCTTTGCTCACCGGCAACCGCGGCCCGAAGCGCTTTATGTGGGGTTATAACCGATCCGAGAGAAGGAGTTTAGAAAATGGGAAAAGTAATCAAGAAATTCGGAGATGACATTTCCACTGACATCATCTACCCCGGAAGATTTATGGCGACGGTCCTTCCATCAGAAACTCCTGAATACGCCTTTGCCGACGATGTTGAGCTGAATGACAGGCTGCGGTCCGGGAAATTCAATAACGGCGACATTATTCTAGGCGGACAGAATTTCGGCAGCGGTTCGTCCAGGGAGCAGGCGGCATCAACTCTAAAAGGTCACGAACTGGTGGTTGTGGCCAAAGGTTTCTCGAGGATTTTTCTCCAAAATGCCATTAACCTGGGCCTGCGGACTGTGGATTGTCCGAAGATTGAAGCCGACGAAGGGGATGAACTGGAAATAACCGGGTCCCTGGTAATAAATAAGAGCACCGGAAAACAGTTTGCGGTCCACCCTCTGCCTGAGGCCAGGAAATCAATTGTTGAAGCAGGAGGCCTGATTCCTTATACGAAAAAAAGGCTGATGGAGTCTTAGATAGTAACAGGCAGGTGACAGGCAACACTTATTTTGTACCTGCCACCTGCCAATATTCAGATGACGCTTCGCTTTTTAAGGTCTTCGATCACTTCTGTGCTATAGCCGATTTCTTGCAGGATTTCGTCTGTATGGGCGGAGAGTCGGGGCGGGGGTGATTCCACCTTTCCTGGTGTTTTCTGGAACTTGGCGGTGAGGTTGAACAGTTTCAGCGTTCCGATGCCTTGCTCATCAATATCTTCCAGGGTTTCCCGGAACTCAATCTGGGGAGCTTTCAGGGCATCCTGCAGGGAGAGAATCGCACCGGCCGGAACCCCTTTTTTATTGAACGCATCAACCCAATAGGCGGTGTCTTCCAGTTTTAGTTTTTCTTCCAGGATCGGGGTAAGGATCCTCCTGTTTTTTTTACGGGTATCACGCTCCTGGAACCGGGGATCAGTTTTCAGCTCCGGCAAACCTACCAGTTCAGTGACCGCTTCCCACTGTTCCTGTTTATTGGCTGCGATATTCAGGTATCCGTCCCTGGTGGCAAATGTGCCTGAAGGAGCTGCGGTAAAATTATCGTTACCCATCAGCACAGGCGGTTTTCCCCCGATGAGCCAGTTGGCCGCAACCCAGCCCATCAAGGGCATTATGGAATCAAGCAGTGCTACGTCGATGAACTGTCCTTCCCCGGTCCTTTCCCGGTGCAGCAGAGCGCCCATCACGGCAAAAGCCGCATTGAGTCCCCCCACGGTATCACATACCGGAAATCCGCAGCGCAGGGGATTGAAAGATTCGTCACCATTAATTGCCATAACTCCACTCAGGCCCTGTATGATCTGGTCATAGGCTGGTTTCAGCGCGTCCGGGCCTTCCTGCCCAAATCCTGAAATCGCGCAGTAAACCAGCTTTGGATTTATTTCTTTGAGATCTTCGTAAGACAAACGGAGTCTTTTCATTACCCCGGGGCGAAAATTTTCTATAACTACATCCGCGGTTACGGCTAGCTTCAGGAAAATTTCTTTTCCTTCCTCTTCCTTCAGGTTGATGGTTAGAGATTTTTTGTTGCTGTTCTGGGCCAGGAAGCTGGTACCCATTAACTGCTGGTTGTATTCAGGTACATTTCCCAGTTTACGGGCCAGGTCTCCGCCATCCGGATTTTCAATCTTGATAACTTCAGCTCCGCAGAGAGCCAGGTGCTGGGTTGCGAAAGGTCCTGATAGAACATTGGTAAGGTCAAGAACCCTGATTCCTTCGAGTATTTTCATGGTCATTATCCTGTCAATGAAAAATTTATATGGGACAATGGAATTTCCAGACTTCCGGTAAGATTTCTGCCCGGAAAACGTAATTATCTCTCATCCTCAGGTATTGTTTTATAGAGGCAGCCTGACATCTCCCGGCCGAAAAACCTTTCTGCCGCGTAAGTTACATTTACCAGTGGTGCAGTATCAATGTCGGTGGAAATGTGCATCTGCCGGAAGAGGTTAACCAGGTCCTCCGTGCAGACATTGCCCCCGCTGGTCTTGGTGAAGGGGCATCCTCCCAGTCCCCCGAAAGCAGTTTCAAAAGTAGACACCCCGGCGTCCCATGCTGCCAGGCAGTTGGTTATGCCCGCACCGTAAGTGTTGTGAAAGTGACAGGTGATATGGAAAGATTCCGAGAGTTTATATACCTGTTCGATAAGATCCGTCGCCTGCCTGGGATTGGCCTTGCCTGCAGTGTCCGCCAGGCTGATATCCTTGAATCCGCGGGAGAGATACTTATCCAGGATGTTTAAAACTCTTTCAGGGGGGACAACTCCCTCAAATCCGCATCCAAAGGCCGACTGCACGGAAAGCTGGACCTGTTTATTTTCAGCCAGGGCGCTGTCCGCCATATCCATTATGCGGATAAGGGCTTCATCCGTACCCATACCTGTATTTTTTCGACTGTGGGTGTCACTGGCTGACACTCCCATGCAGAAGAGTTCAACCCCGCAATCAAGGCCTCTCTCAAGTCCTCTTTCATTAAGCACCAGGCCGGAGAGCACGGTTTTTCGGTCCGGCAGGGCACGGAGATGAAAGAATAGATCGTCGGTTGTTTTCATCTGGGGGACTTTTTCAGGATGAACAAAGGATCCAACCTGAAGGACCTGTACCCCTGAATCCAGGAGTTTCTCCATCCAGGCTTGCTTGGTTTCACGGGGGACCAGTTTATTCTCAATCTGCAACCCGTCTCTCATTCCAACCTCATGAATTATTAGTGATCGCATGTTATCCAGGGGTCTCCTCTCATTATTTGGGCCGGACACAGATGTTATCTTTGTTTGCAACCTTTGTATGTATATTATAGAGAGAGTCTGATTTTTTTGAATCACTTTCTGGAGATTCTTTCAGGAGGCTGTGCAGGTGTATAAGCAAGGTTTTCGCGCTGCCTGATCTGGAATACTTTTGAGCCTGGATAGCGTGGTTTTCCTGTCCAGACGGCAATAAGCCGGTGTTGCTAAATGGATTTTTTTTAAGAAGTTCGCTCAACCTCGGATTACGGACCTGAACCAGGCAACATCCTGAAATTTACGGTGTATAGGGAAAAGATGAAAAAGAAGATACTGGTGGTCTCACCAACGCCTACCCATCCTGCTATCGCGGGGAACCGGAAGAGAATTTTCACAATGCTGAAGTCCCTGCAGAAAATGGGATGTGAAATAACCTATGTTCTGGATGACCAGGAAGGAACAGGGGGACATACTACGGCGCAGACCGATTTTGAAGGAATGAAAAAGGAATGGGAGTTTTTTTTTCGTGTCCAGGATTTTGAATTTCTACCTGCGCGGCAGGGGCCTTACCGCCTGAGGTTTATGCAGGAAGTTGGGGCTTTCCTTAAAAAATATTTTTACGGTTTATATGAAATACTGGCTCCCTCCTGGCTGAGATTGCGGATGTTGATTCATCAGGAGACCGAAAGCGGAGAAGTCCTGGATCGGAGGCCCTGGAGTATTGATAGCCGCTACAACAGCTCATTAAGCCTGGTTCTGGCTGAGCTTTATCAAACCAGGAAATTTGACGCGATGTTGGTAGAGTATGTTTTCATGTCCAGGGCACTTCTTGGATTTCCTGGCTCCATCGGTGTTATTGACACCCACGACGTTTTTTCTGACAGGACTGCAAAACTGAAGGAAAAGCAGGTGAAAAATACCTTTTTTAACACTTCATCCGACCAGGAAGGGAAGGGCCTGGACAGGGCTGATACGGTCATTGCCATCCAGGAGGAGGAAGCAGAGTTTTTCCGGGGAATTTCTTCGGCTGAGGTAGTTACAGTCGGGCATATCACTCCTTATATCGGGACTGACTCGTACAGCGGTGAAGGGAGGAGTATCCTTTTTGTCGGTGCCGGAAACGTGGAGAATATTGAAGGAATAAATAATTTTGTGGAATCGGTGTTTGCCCCGCTGGTGGCAGTCCGCTCCGGCTGGCGGCTCTATGTGGCCGGTAACGTGGGGAAGTTTCTGGAACGGCAGATGGATGAGATTGTCTGTATGGGAGAAATTGAAGACCTGGCTGATGCCTATAAGATGGCTGATCTGACAGTCTCCCCGATCAACGTCGGAACCGGCTTGAAGATTAAAGTCATAGAATCATTTGCCTACGGGGTACCGGTTATTGGTACAGCTCATTCTTTAACAGGGGTGCCCGAGGTTTTCCGTGACTGTTATATAGCCGTGAAAAGTGGCCATGAGTTCAGAGAAGCAGTTGAATCTACCCTTGATAATCCCGGCCGTTTGAAGATGATGCACATTTCCTGCCGGAAGGCAGTGGAAAAATACATGGAGCAGAACAACAGGAATCTGAAGAAAATATTTTTTTCGGAATAAGCTCTCAAAAGGATAGCCCTGGAGAATTTTGATAGAATTTCAGTGACATGTTCCGATTCAGAAAAACGCCATCCAATAAATTTATCCTGCATGCAGGTTTTCATAAGTGCCTGACTGTTTATTTCCAGCGGGTTTTCCTGGGAGTTGCTTCTCGGCATCAACTGGAATGGAAGAAAATCACCAGGAAAGACCTGGACCAGGCCACTCTTTTGAAACTCAGGGAGAGTTGTGCCGCAGTGACAATGGTTTTTCATGCCGATGATGTCACTGACCAGGTTCGGGAGCGGTATTTCCCGGGGATTAAGGGCAGCCATGTAATCCGGGATCCCAGGGACCTGGTTATATCAGCCGCTTTTTATCACCATATTTGCGACGAAAAATGGTGCCGGTTGGCAGTGGAGAAAGTCCTTCCTCCCCAGACTGTCGGGACCCTGGTTCAGGAATTCTCGCTGCAAGAACCTGATTCGGGAGATACTTACCAATCCTACCTGCAAAAACATAGCGTTGAAGAATCATTTATTATTGAATTGTTAAGAATGACTGAGAGTTTTAAGGCCTTGAGGAACTGGGACTACAGTAATCCCGACTTCATCGAAATAAGGTATGAAGAAATAATCGGAAATGAAAAAGAAACGTTTGCCAGGATTTTCAGGCATTACGGATTCCCCCGTTCCTGGATCAGGACTGGTGTGGATTTTGCCGATAGATTATCCCTGGGCAACAACAGCGGTAATATCAAGCATGTTCGAAGCGGAAAAATTGCCCAGTGGAAAAAGGCCTTCTCTCCGCTGATGAAAGATATTTTCAAAGAGCACCAAGGAGATCTGCTGATTCATCTGGGTTATGAAACAGGTTTTGACTGGTAAGGGCAATTTGAGAGAAAGGTTTGAATCCCGCCTTAATCGAGTCGGGAGATTTTTATCAGATTAACAGATAATATTGATTCAATCCTTCCCTGTAGCCCTTGCCGGGGGTTTCTCTCTGGCTATTCGGTTCCTGAAATCTCCAAGCCATGGCCATATTTTCCTTTGGTTCAGGTCAATTTTCACCAGGGCGACTGGAGAAGTTTCGGTTCCTTCGGCCAGGAGAATGCCGTCGCGGTCAAATACACCGGTTTTCATGTCATAGGATGAGGAGACCAGGTATACCTGGTTTTCAATAGCCCGAGCCTCAGCCAGATCCAGGTTGCCCCCCCAGATGGGCATAAAAATAATTTCAGCCCCTTTGGCAGACAGGCAGCGGGCCGGTTCCGGGAAAAATACATCCCAGCAGGTCATCAAGCCAATCCTGCCGAAATCGGTGTCAAAAACGGGGAACGAATCGCCGGGGGTAAGTCCGCCGTCAATTTCCTCCCTGGGCAGGCAGACCTTGCGGTATTTACCGGCAATCCGGCCCAGACGGTCCAGCAGGACCGAAGTGTTATACACAGCTTCTGCCTCACGTTCGTATATGTTGGCCACAATGTAGATTCCATGACGGGCCGCGACTCTGCCCATGAATCCGGTAGTCGGGCCGGGAACAGGTTCGCTGGCTTCCAGGTAGTTTTTTCCAGTGCTGATCAGCGTAATCCCCTCGGGAAGGCAGACAATATCAGCGCCTTTTTCAGCGGCCTGGTTTATGAATCCAGAAAATTTTTCCAGATTTTCCTGGGAGCTGTTATTGCCTCGCGGACGATAATGGATGCTGCCAACCACAATATCCCTGGGAGCAGGGGGAGGAATGTTCCTGAAAGAAGTCCCTCCGAAGAACACACTTCCGTCAGTATCCCAGCGGAAGATCAGTTCCAGTCTGGCGGAAGCCGTCCCCGGAGGTGAAAGGTATTTCTGCTGGATTGTGTCCCATCCCGCAGAATCTCCTGTATAAAGGGTTTGGGGATATTCAGGCAGGTCGATACTTTTACCTTTGTCGTCCAGCCATATGACTCGGGCCAGAATGCTTCTGGATGGTTCCTCCACTTTTTCGGAACAAAAATGTGTCCTGAATTCGAAGAAACCTTCCGGCCAGGCAGGGACAGATTTGCTCCAACATCCATTGGCTGATTCTTTGCCGTTACCTGAGATGGAGAGGGTCGGCATACCTTCAAATAGCACAGTTTTGTTATCTGATTGAAATATCGGCTGGATTTCTTTCCGCTGGGCCACAGGCTGCCATTCCGCAGACGTCTCGGCCAGGGTGATTGCCTCAAGAAAGAGAAAAAGGCAGCAACCTACCGCAAAAACAGTAATCAGAAAAGAAATTCTTTTGGATGGATATAACATTGCTGGTTTCCTTTTTTGACCGTCATCCGTCCTTTTTGAAACTCCAGGGGATCGTGATGAATCAATCCTGCCATTATAACGGCCCGAAGAGACGTTTTAACCTCGGTTTCTCAACAGGTGATCACTGTGGCAGTCCTGGTCATTATGCAGCTTTTCGTCTCCACGATTCTGCTATGAAACCCAGGTGGGAATGAGACGTTGATCCTGGTGGCAGAAAAAGCGCCTGTCACAATTTAAACATCTGAACAGCAGAGCCGCCGCACCGCTATTTTTGTTAAGGATTCACAGTTACTTTAAAGCTGAATTCAATGAGTTAACGGGGAGGCGGTTTGAGAAGCTGAATCACTCTGTTATTGATAGAGGGACCCAGCTTCTGAACCAAAACAGTTCAGTACTATTTTGAATCCTGGATTCATGCCTGACGGGTTGCTATTAAATAGCGCCAGCTTCCTTCAGCAGGGTTATGGTGTCAGTGTGTCCTTTACTTTCCGCCCATTTCAAGGGTGTCCAGCCGTTTTTATCCTTGGCATTGATATCGGCCCGTTTTTCAATCAGGACCTTGACAACGTCAGCATGCCCTCTAAGCGCGGCCCAAAGTAAAGCTGTCTGCATGGATTTATCGCAGGCATTGACTTCGGCTTTTTTCTCGAGGAGAAAGCTTACCATTTCAAGCTTACCATTTTCAGCTGCCCTCATCAGAGCGGTCCGGTCCGTCCGGTCCCTGGCATTGACAGCAGCCTTGTAATCCACCAGGTATTTAACCGTATCCAGGTGACCGTTTTCGGCTGCGCGAATAAGGGCTGTACAACCTTCTTTGTCAATGGAATGGACTTTTGCGCCGCCATCCAGGAGCGCTTTTACTGCTTCAGCCTGTCCCCCGGCCGCAGCAATCACCAGAACCGAACATCCTTCAAAATTCTGCTGGTCTACATCGGCCCCATTTTCGATCAGGTAGCAGACGACATCTTCCTTGCCTTCAACTGCAGCGTGAAAGAGTGCTGATTGGGAAGAGTTGTCAGTTTTGGAAATGTCAGCGCCACCCTGGAGCAGTGTTTTGACAGTATCCAGGTACCCACCCGAGGCCGCGGCTATAAGTGTAGTCTTGCCTTCTGAATCAGTCAGGTTGGGATCGGCTCCTGCTTGCAGAAGTACGGAAACCACATCGGTATGTCCGTTGGCGGCAGACAGGTAGAGAGCAGCATGACCCTGCATGTCCTTGGAATCCACATTGACTGATTTCCCCAGGAGTAAATCAACTAGTTCCTTCTCGCCGTTTTCAGCGGCATACATGAAGATATTTCTGCCGTTGGCAAGCCTGGTTTTGATATCGATGCCTTGTTCAACCAGTGTTTTTACAGTCGCGAAATCCCCATTTTCGATGGCTGTTGTGAGTTGTTGTTCGGGGTTAGGTCCGCAGGATGAATAAATCAGCAGTAACCCCAGAAGGAAGGTAAAATGCAAGAAATTCCTCTTCATAAATCTCCCCCTTTTTTGAAATTCCCACATTCCAGTATATGCCTGGGCTGGAATTATTTCTATAGAAATTTTTGATTTTGCCCAACAACAAAAAAATATGCTTTTTTATTAGCAATTAAGCAGATGTTCTCGAGAGATTCCCCGTTTCAAACTGAAAAAAGAGATGGGCATTGGACGGTTTCCAATATCGGAAAGAAAAGAAGGGATTAACCCTGGCACCAGGATCTGGAAATGATAATTTTTTAGATGGGCAAGCTTTTTAAACCTCAATGCCTGTTCAAACACGGAATCAAGACTGGTTGTAAGTGATATCAAATTTGTCTATATTTTGGGCTTTCAGCCTGGAGAGTTTAGTAGTAATGTTAGATTCTTCAGAATCTGACCCGGCTGGCTCTGGTTTGGATGAATTGACTTCATTACTGGTTCTGGAATAGAAAGGGATTACCTCTCAGCGGTCTTGCTCTGGGTTATTGGTTTTTGGGACATCCGGTTCAGGGAGAAACTCTATGCGCAAAGTGAGACAGTTCATATTTTAGCTGGTTGATAAGAAGTAAAGCAGTGCTTAGCCCGGACGGGTAATTATGAAAAAGAAATCTTCAGTTTTAATTTCCATGCAGCGTTATTTTTTTACCGGGATTTTAACAGCAATACCCTTGTTTGTTACCTGGGTAATGGTGGATTTTTTACTGGATCTTATGCGATCTTTTGGTGAGCCGGTAGTGCGTTGGTTATTCAACCACCTGGTGGCATATATTCCCGGGCTTTCCACATGGCTGATAAAACCCTGGTTTCAGGCATCCGTTGCAATTGTCCTGGTAGTTTCAACACTAATTTTAACCGGATGGCTGGCAACCCGCTATATCGGACGGAGGTTCCTGGTTTTCTTTGATTCCATTATGAATCTTGTGCCACTGGTCCGCAGTATCTATGGCTCGGTCAAAAAGCTTCTCGACGTCATTCAGACCAGGCCTGATGGAGTGCAGAGAGTCGTTTTAATTGATTTTCCTTCCCGGGATATGAAGACAGTTGGAATTGTAACCCGCACTCTGGTGGATGAAGACAGCGGACGCATCCTGGCCGCGGTCTATGTTCCAACCACTCCCAATCCAACTTCCGGGTACCTGGAGATTGTTCCCCTGGAAAATATTACCTCCACCAACTGGAGTTTTGACGAGGCCATGTCATTTATCATGAGTGGCGGAGCTGTGGCTCCATCCAGAATGAATTACGATAAAAGCGCCGATTTGAAAGATCTGTTTAAAGATGATGAATAGGGAAAATGAAAATTGCTGCAGTTCGAACCATTCACGGCGCCCCTGGAAAAGAATAATTATTCCCGGAAAAACAACCTGCAAGCCAGCCTTGATGCTTTTTTTGATTTTGCTTATTGGCACTGGATTTCGCCAGGCCGTGATGTACCAGACCAGGTATGTGGCTGCCAGTGGATATTCATCCTATATGAAGAGCACATTGAATTATATTTCCGGGAATAAGGATATTCTTTCTGGAGAAGGAACATGGCGTGACAGCAGGCAGTTGTTCAAGAAACTGTTCACCATGGATGAAGAGGGGACTGGGTACAGCCGCCTGTTTCATGAGCTTTCACGGAGTAATCATCCCCCTCTCTACTACTATTTAATGCATACCATCATCAGCTTTACCAGTGATAAAACGGCCACACTGAATATCGGCTTCTTCATCAATCTGACTGCTTTCTGGATCAATGTATTCCTGGTTTACTTCCTGAGTTCAATCCTGTTTACCAGCCGTGTCGTGCCTCTGTTTGCCGCATTCCTGTCGGCTGTAGGGTTCCTGTCCATGGAAGTTTTTGTGATCCACAAGGGATACGAGCTGCAAACAACATTCATTTTGCTGATTTTCTTCCTTGTATTTAAATATTTTGAACAAGATAGTCTCCGCCTGGAGCATTATCTTCTTTATGGATTTGCCTGCCTGTCAGCTTTTCTGACTCATTACTTCTCTTATTTTTTTGTGGCCGGCATCTGCCTGATTGTATTTTTTCAGTATGTCTGGTTCAGGAGGGATTTAAGAAGATTATGTTTTCTGGGAATCACAACGCTCATAGCCGTGACGACTGCATTCCTGCTTTATCCCCCATCCATCAAGGACGTTCTGATGGATCACAGGTCACTTGAGATTCAGGAGAAGCTGGCCACCGCCGATTCGATCTTCATGTATAAAATGAAAATTGCGATCGGGATGTTCCTGAAAAATTGCCTGGCAACACCTTATTTGTTTGCGATAACAAGCATTGCCACCTTAGTCATCCTGGCCGCGTTTGCCAAACCACGTGGTTTCAGCCTGAAAAGAATGAGTTCAGGCAAGAGATATCCAGTCCTGGTCGGTTATTTTTTCGCATATTACTTTCTCATCATATTTATTTCTCCTTATTTTAATTTTCGTTATGTAGCTCCCTTGCTGCCTATATTTGCCGTAATACTGGCGGGAATGCTGGAGGTGTTACCCGACAACATCCAGCTGAGAAGTGCCCTGTTTCTTTCAGTTTTTTTTATCACTTTCAATATTTACAGTCTGGCCAAGGTTTCACAGGGAGAATTGCCTGGATCAGCATTGATTTCTTCATGGAGAACAGAGCGGTCCCTGGCGGATCTTGCCATTGATTCTTCAGTTATCATTGTTACCAGCAGCCCCAAGGAGAAAATCAGGCCGATTCTGTATCATTCTCCTCCCAGGGCAATGGCTTTTTGTTTAAATGATGTTCCGGAAAGCCTTTTGCGCAGGGATTCTGAAATAATGGTTTTTCTGGATACCAAGATTCCAAATGCCGCAAGAACGGGGAATATCGAAAATCTGAAGCAACATGGATTCACCAGATCCGGATTGTTTAGAGGGTTCATGGTCTGGAGAAGGGAAGCGGGCTGAGGTTTCCCGGAACAGGCAGAGAATATGGTTTGGTACCCTCAGATTTTCCGCGCAGGCAGCTAACTCACCCGTCTGATAAGATAGGGGAGTATCAATTATGGATTATTTTCCTCGGAGGCCTGAATGTTTGAACTTACTATAACTCCCCGTTTTGGCGATTTGGATGGACTGAGGCATATTAATAACTGCATGATACCCATCTGGTTTGAAAACGCCAGGAGTCCGATTTTTCGGATATTTAATCCTTCCATGAAGGTGGATTTTGATCACTGGAACCTGATAATGGCCCGGATAGAAGCTGATTTCTTGAGGGAAATGCACTGGGGAGATGATGTCAGGATAGTAACTCATGTGGTGAAGATTGGGAACAGCTCCTTCACTGTCGGACAGGAGGCATGGCAGAATGGGATGTTGTGTGCCAGGGGGACAGCGGTTCATGTGCATTTTGATTTTAATACGAAAACTGCGGGTCCAATTCCTGAGGGCATTCGGGAGAAACTGGCTGAACATCTGGTGGACTTTAGACAGTGGAAAGAGACGGGCGCCATCCCATCCCAGTAGAATGGAATAAATGGCGCCCTGAGTTTTACCATGAGCAGGTCGATTATCTGCGGGCAGGTGGCTTCGCCTGTTCGTCAGGAGGAACAGGATTCTCTCCTTTAAATATTTTATCTACCCGTGCGCTTAATTCTTTAAGGTAGGCTGCGTCTCCGCTCCCTACTTCGGATGTGACCCATCCCTTATATCCGGCATCGCTTAAAGCCTTGCGGACACCCGGCCAGTTAATGCCTTCGGTACGACGGTTATCAGGGTCAAATAATGGATGTTCCCGTCCCGGTTGAAATGCCTTGATGTGAATCTTGACCAGGCGCTTACCCAGAATCCTGATCCAGTCATGAGGAAAACCGTTCCTGGCAACATTCCCTACGTCAAAGTAGGCCCTTACATAAGGACTGTTGAAATCATCAACATACTGGGCAAACTCAAGCGGACTCATCAGAAAACGATTTCCGACATTCTCAATGCCGATAATAACATTCAGCTCTTCGGCCAGTGGGAGCAGTTTTTTGATTTCCACCTGTGACCTTTTATAAACCTGATCATACCCAACCTGGGCTGTAACAACCCCGGGAACCAGGAGAATAGTATCCGCCCCCAGCTCCCTGGCATTCTGCATCGAAGTCTTGACGCAGTCGACTGATTTTTTGACTACCTTCGGGTCATCATCAGTCAGGGGGAAATTCCAGTGGTCGGAGTTCATAATTGAGAGAATTTTAACTCCGGTGGTTTCCGAAGCTTTTTTGTACTCCGCAACCTCTTCAGGTGTTTTCAGGGTGTTGGGCTCAATGCCCATGAATCCAGCTTCCTTGGCCATACGGAATCTCTCCATCACAGCTAGATCTCGGGGGAAGACTCCTATACAGGCACCTTTTAACAGGTCGCCGCCTCCGGCAGCCGCTGAGGCATAGCTGGCGGCAGCTGAGAATCCAGTCCCCGCCATGGCCCCTCCCAGGGCTATAGCTGAGGATCTTTGAAGAAAATTTCTCCGGTCAATTTTTTCGTTCATAACCTTTCCTTTCCTTGCCCCAGATGCTTGATTTAATCAACTGAGGAGACCTGGCCGCAGCAGAGGGACCAAGCCTGTTTAAGCACAATTCAGAGCCCGCGTCACACCTGGCGACAACTGATTGTTTCTTCGATTGCCTTATCAAAGATTCTGGTTTACCCGCGACTTTCCTGGATTTTCCAAAGTCAGCCAATCATTCTCTCGCGCAGGGACCGATCTCTTCTATGATATCCATATCCAGAAACTGTTCCTGACAATTCTAACAGCGTGAAAATGGATTTTTTATTCTTTTTTTGTTCTGTTTTTCTGAAGGCTGAGGTTTATGCCTGGAAACCTGATTTCCGGGGGCTTCCAGTAACTGGGAAGCCGGAATGATGCTTGAAGAGGGTGATGGGTTGCCTGGATCGACTCGCGCCTTATGAACAGGAAGTACGCCAGGTAAATACAGTGCGCCGTCAGATCGGATGAGAAATCGTGGAGTGATGAGTTGCGTATTTGAGCGTCAATTCATTTCCTTTCCCGATAGCAGTGAAGAGCGCTTATTCGCAGTTTCATGATTGCCTTTAATGCTTCATAAAGGGCAACATTCCTCAAACCTTCCGATCCCACCAGTTTTGTTTGTCCGGAGCTGATTCGCCGCATTGTTTGTGGATAGTGATGATCTGTTTTGTCCCATCCCAGATTTTCCCGCCCGCTTTTAGATTGTTTTTGGAACTATCGCGGCTGTCCCCCTGACGTCAATCGACTTATTGGAGTTGTTCATGAATCAGCAGCCGCCTGACCGCGTCGTGCCTTCAATCAGTCCCCAATCGCAAAGCGATTGTACTCGCCGCGCAGTTACAACGTATCGTTCGGAGGTTTTTCCTTTGTGGCCATTCAATCCATATCCGGACCATGCTGCTTGAATCCCCAACACACTCATCTGTCCGGTAAAGCAAAACATGATAGCGTATTTTACTGCTCAGGCGAATTTCGTATTGCGGGAAAATAATTTCTATAAAACAGTCCGCACTCGCTTTTCCGAGTATTTGCTGACGACCTGGTCCAGAACCTGCAAGGCTGAAGAAATTACCGGGCGGCAGCCTTCCGATTCTGTGCGATGTGTTTTCTTAAGCGGCTTGCAGTCTAGGGAGCCCATGCATGATTCGAAGGTGTTGAAAAATTCTCGGGTGATTTCCTTGATGAATCCGCTCTCGTGCGCTTTCTTGTCCACGAAAAGGTAACCCAGAACCATCAGGGAAGCGGTTACAGCCCCGCATTTATCTTCGATGGCCATTCCTCCTCCAAAGGCAGAGGAGAGTTTCATGTTTTCAGGAGACAACCCCATCCCGTATACCGAGTTTGCAACATGCAGTACAGCTTCAGCGCAGTTTAAATCCAGTTCACTGATGTTGTTGTCGCGATAATATTCACTGAGCATTTTGAGACTCCCATAACTGATGAATTCGGAAGATTATATTATTCATCAATTTTTTAGTAAAGGTTGATTTCTCAGGTTCCCAGTCACGGGTTTGAACTGGAACTGACGGTCAAAGCCATGTGGAAAAGATGTTAATAAAGGTTGAGGGTATAGCATTTTATATGTTGATAAATATAGATAAAATTTTTGTTAAAAGAGACTGTTTCCAGACTATTTTAGATCCAGACCAAGATGTGGATGGCAGCGGGCTTTTTCAAGAATCTCCTCCTGGCTGGCTGTGCCGGTTGTTCCGATTTTGTGGATTGTCACGTTTGACGCCAGGACAGCCAGGACACCTGCTTCAGGCAGGGTGGCCCCGGCTGCGAGAGCGCTTATAGCGGCTGCAGTAACACTATCCCCGGCCCCGACTATGTCTATTATTTCAGAGGCGGGAAGAGCGGGGCAGGTGGCAATTTTATCTCCATCCCAGGTGGTGATCCCTTTCGATCCCCTGGTCATCAGGACCCTGGAATGGCATAGTTCTCCTATTTTCCTGACCAGGCATTCGATGTCCAGGTCAGGTTCTTTTCCAACCGCCCGGGCTGCCTCATGAATATTTGGTTTAATCAGGACGTTCCTGAATTCATTAATCCTGGTACGGGAATCCGCCATTACCGCAACATGCGGATATTTTACAGCCAACTCCGCCAGCAGCCGCACAACCCGGTCTGTGACTACTCCGGAATTTTTTTCCTGGACCTGGTCAAGGATCGTAACCGCGTCATGCAGAGGAAAGTTTTTTTCCAGCATTTCCAGAATATTAACTTCTATTTCTTCAGGAAGAGGTTTATGATTTTTTATATCAAACCGGCTGCTTTCCTTTTCCGGGGCAGTTCCAGGTTGACGGAACATTGGCTTGGTATAGGTTGGAGTGTATATACGGCTGGATGAGAGAAGGTTTTTTATGCAGACACCCTGCTTTTCTAGTCGCCTGCTTACCTCATAACCATTTCCATCGGTTCCGATGCAACCGAGCGCGGTTATCCTGCCGACCCCAAGGGCTGCCAGGTTATTGGTAACAGTCCCGGCGGCACCAGGGCTGAGTCGGACTTCCTCAACCTGGTGGGCGTCCAGTCCGGTCTCAAGGGAAATTTCGACAAGAGAAGGGTCTATGCTCCAGTACTGGTCCAGGAAAAAATCACCCACAACCAGTATCCTGGTTTTTTTAATGCTCTGCAGCAATCCTTCCAGCCTGATAATGTTCATGGTTTTCAATTTTTAATGGAGAAACAGAAAAAATCAATATTGATGTTGATGATTCAGCTGAACTGAATGGTATATGGATACTGATTTAGCCTCTTCCCAAGCTTGCTGAATATAACTGGGGAAAAGTGTACTTGTGGTCTCCCCTGAAATAGAAACCCTCTCCCCCGTCTTTCACTGTGCGGATCAGGATGGTTTTGAGTGGGCGGAAATAGTATTTTGCTTCTGATTTTTCAGGTTCGGTATCTGACACTTCTCCGAGATCAGCCAGGTCAAAAACAGCAGTTGTGAAATGTTTGATTTCCCTGTTTTCCTGAAGAGCTACATTTCTGGCCATTGAAAGTGCTTTTAAATAGACCTCCGGTCCCATCACCGCGGTCCCGTAATTCAGAAACACACCTGATTCCAGGTTGGAAACGCTTTCAGCCAGGATTAGAAAATCATCCATGGAAGCCTTTCCGAGGGCTGCTCCATCACAGTTGGGATGTTCATGGATAATGTCATAACCCAGGCCTATATGTACCGTAACCGGGATTCCCAGCCTGTAGCCTGCTGCCAGGATACTGTATTTTGCGTTCTCCAGATTTTTTTCCAGGATATACTTCCCGATGCATTCTCCAAAACCAAGGCCCAGGCCTGAACCATTTCGGACAATATCATTCAACCTTCCAGTTTCTTCCCACAGTCCGAATTCTCCGGTCTGGATATAACGGGGGACACTTTCGGTTGTTTCCCCGATCAGTGCAAATTCAAAATCATGGATGGCGCATGCCCCGTTAAAACCTATGTGGGTAAATAATCCCTCCTCCATCATCCGGATAACAAGAGGAGACATTCCTGCCCTTATCAGGTGTGCCCCCATCAGCAAAAGAGAGGATGTGCCTTTTTCTTTTGCCGCCCAGAGCCTGTCTGCCAGGTCCCGGTACCTTGAATCTTCAATCTTGGCAAACCTGTCCGGGTCAGCCATAACTGAAAGATCCAGCAGGTTGTCCCTTTCCGACAGGGGTTTAATTTTTAATTTTTCTCTCTGGAAACGGGTATATCTGGTATTTTCGTTTTCCATAAGTCATATCCATTATTTTAATTTCCCGGATTTTCCCGGTGGTACTAACTGCTCAGATCAATGGTGAATCAAACCGATACATAACTGTAACGTGGTGGAAGCATAACTGATGCCGCTTCCCAAAGTCCTGCCATTCAGTCCTTTCAAATCTCACTTCTCAGTTTCAAGGGACATTAACCAGCCGGAAACAATACAGGCAGCAGCTCTTTTCCAGTTTCAAAATTCGGTATTATGCAGTCCGCGTCAGCCTGGATTAAACGGTTGCGTTTCCATTCATTGATGCCATAACCGCTTTCCTCGTTACTCGCAATACCTATGGCAATTCCACCCCTTTGTTTAGTGTCCTCAATCTCAACATAACCGTCTCCGAAGGCAACCATATCTGGCCCTTGCAGCTTGTATGTCCTGAAAAGCTGGTCTATCAGCATTTTTTTTGAGAATTTATGGTAATCGTCCTGGGCACCGTGAATTCCCTCGCTGAAATAGGGGGTTAACCCTAACAAGTTGACCTCATCAATTACATACTCAGCGTCGGTACCGCTGGCCAGGAAGAGTTTGACTCCTTGGTCTCGCAGTGCGTCCAAAAAATCGATGCTGCCGGGAAGAAGCCAGTCTACGGGTTTCTCTGTTCCATTACGCAGCCCTTCCACCCTCTCCTGGATCAGGGTCCAGAGGCGGGAATGGTATTCCTTTTTATATTCAAGGGGATCAAGGGGAGTCCCACCTCTTTTACGGATTTCTTCAGCTAATTGTATGGCCTGGTATATGGTCTGTTTCCCGGTCAGGCGTACCACAAAGTTCTCAACAACTGAAAAAATCTCTTCAGCCGTCTCTCCGGTATTGAGTTCTGACAGGGTGTCGACCATGAATGTGATCATGATTTCCTGCCAACCCTTTCGGATCAGTGAAAGGGTGCCGTCAAAATCGAAAAGAGCGAGGCGGATATCAGAAGGCGTGATAGGATTGAGGAATTCCGGTTTCGGTTTATGCATCGGACAATAATACAATAATTAATGACACTTCTGTGATTCAGTTAAGTGGCTGATGATTTTTGAGTGTCCGAGGCGAAGGAACAACAAAAATGGATAAGGTGCGGGATGGAAGCGGATAAATCAAACCTTGATATGCGTCGCTTTTTAGGGATAATTAGAGGATCGAGAAGAACATCATAAACTAATAATAAGGTACTCCTTCATCGGGAGTCTGGTTTTTCAAACAGGAGATATAGGGATGATTTCAGAAATTGAAAGAAGAGACTTTTTAAAAATGTCTGTCGCGGGACTTACTGTGGCCACAGCTGTAGGCGGGATGAGCTGCGGGCTGACGGCTGCTGGAAAAAAAGGATTTAAAAAAGCTGTTGGCTTCGGCATGATCAAAGGTGATGGAATGTCCATCATGGACAAGTTTAAACTGGCAAAAGAAGTCGGTTTTGACGGAATAGAAATGCCGGGACCCAATGATATGGACGACAAGGAAGTCCTGGCCGCCCAGGATGCAACCGGCCTGAAAATCCACAGCATCATGAATATGGGTCATTGGAAGAATCCATTCAGCAGTCCTGATCCCGCGGTAAGAGAAGCTGGCATGATTGGTATGAAAGGCGCGCTGGATAAGGCAAAGATTTATGGAGCTGAAGCGGTGCTTCTGGTTCCCGGAGTGGTAAGCAAGGATGTTTCCTACTCCTTTGCTTACAAGCAGTCCCAGGAGGAAATTCGCAAGCTCATCCCCTATGCTGAAGAAAAGGGAGTCAAGGTTGGACTGGAAAATGTGTGGAATAATTTTCTATTAAGTCCCCTGGAAATGGCCCGATACATAGACGAATTCGAAAATCCGATTATTGGAGCCTATTTTGACTGTGGAAATGTGGCCCGGTTTGGATGGCCGGCCCAATGGATTGAAGCCCTGGGAAGCAGGATTGTCAAGGTCCATGTTAAAGCATACAGCCGAACCCTTCAGAATGAAAAAGGGCCCTGGGCTGGATTTGATACAAAAATGGGCGATGAGGGAGATCTTGAATGGCCTGATGTAGTCAAAGCGCTGGTAGCTGCCGGTTACCTGAGCTGGGTGACCTCGGAAGTTGAAGGCGGTGGAAAAGAGAGACTGGCTGATATAAAAGCCAGGATGGATAATATCCTGACTATTCCTGCAGAAGCCTGATCGATTGCATAAAGGGATATTGGACATGGATTTGTCCAGTATCCCTGCATGCTAGTTTTGTTCTATTTTTTATCTTTTCATCTATCAAATCCCCGCACGGAATCCCTGAACTTCTCTCCTTGAAACTTCAGCTTATCTACTGCCATACATTTTACCGCGGGAAATATTGATAATTGTGCGGCCTTGGAGATAATAGAGAGTAGAATAAAATGAAGCTAAAATGGATACCATGTTTCAAAAAGCATTGGTGACTATTCAGAAAGGTTAGGTAAATTTAAGATGATTTCAGAAATCAAGCGCAGGGAGTTCTTGAAGATATCCGCGGCCGGATTGACTGCGGCCGGTACTATGGGCGGATTCGGAACTGCGGCTGCCTTTGCCACAGGAGATCAGGATTTCAAGAAGGCCATCGGGTTTGGCATGATCCGTGTTGAAGGTATGTCCATTATGGATAAATTCAAGCTGGCTAAGGAAGTCGGCTTTGATGGTATTGAAATGCCAGGCCCAAATGATTTGGATGATAAGGAAGTATTGGCTGCCCAGGATGCAACCGGCCTTAAAATCCATAGCATTATGAATATGGGTCACTGGAAGAATCCATTCAGTGATCCGGATCCCAAAGTCCGGGAAGCCGGGATGGTTGGCATGAAGGGAGCCCTGGACAAGGCCAAAACTTACGGCGCTGAAGCCGTTCTTCTCGTTCCAGCTGTGGTAAGCAAGGAAGTGACATACTCAGCTGCTTATAAACAGTCCCAGGAGGAGATCCGTAAGCTTATTCCATATGCCGAAAAGTTGAATGTTAAAATCGGCCTGGAAAATGTATGGAATAATTTTCTGCTGAGCCCGGTTGAAATGGCCAGGTATATCGACGAATTCGAGAATCCAATAATCGGGGCCTACTTTGACTGCGGCAACGTAGCCAGATTCGGCTGGCCGGCTCAATGGATTGAGGCCTTGGGAGAACGTATCGTCAAGGTACATGTCAAGGCTTACAGCAGGGATCTGCAGAACCAGGAAGGACCAAGAGCCGGTTTCAAAATCGAAATGGGTGATAAAGGTGATATAGACTGGCCTGCGATAACCAAAGCCCTGGTTAAGGTGGGATACAGAAGCTGGGTCACCTCTGAAGTGAGAGGTGGAGACAAAGCCCGACTGATAGATGTCAAACAGAGAATGGACAAGATCCTTGAATTGACCTGAGTCTCCAGGCAGGTAGTTGAGTAAATGCGCAAGGGCGTTTCCCTTTTTCCCCGGGGAACGCCCTTTTTTTGTTTGATTTTTTAGGCGCTTTGATTTATTTTCCAAGAACCATCCGGGACGGGTGTTTTCAGGAATATATTTTTTTGCAGAAGCATTAATGCAGGAACGCCAGTATGAAAATCAGGCTTGATTACGGGAGAAACGGGCTTGAAGTAGATTTTCCTGACCACGGAGTTACTGTGGTGGAGCCACAGTTTATTCCGGGTATTGTTGATCCGTTTGCCGCTTTGAGAAACAGCATCAGGAACCCTATTGCCACTGTTCCTCTCGCTGAAATGGTTAAACCTGGGGACCAGGTGGCGATCTCGATCTGTGATTCTACCAGGGCCATGCCCAGCCGGATCGTATTGCCTGTTATCCTGGGGGAGCTGGCTCATCTGCCGGACATGAATATAAGGATATTGGTGGCAACCGGGACCCATCGCCCCAGCACGGTCGAGGAATTGAGGCGAATGCTGGGGAGCCGGATTCTGGATAGATACGAGGTGATAAATCACGTCTGCACTGACTATGATTCGCTCCATTTTCTGGGATATACAGATTCCGGAATCCCGATAAGCCTCAACAGAGTCTGGGTTGAGAGTGACATCAGGATCACCACGGGGTTTGTCGAGCCTCATTTTTTTGCCGGCTTCAGCGGTGGTCCCAAGCTGGTAGCGCCGGGCCTTGCAGGCCTTGAGACGGTAATGGCTTTGCACAGTGCCAGGCTGATCGGCAGTGAGAACTCCACCTGGGGAAGAATTGACGATAATCCGCTCCACACAGCAATCCGTGAGATCTCTGCGATTACTGGTGTTCATTTTTCCCTGGACGTTACCCTCAACAGCCACCATGAAATTACCAGTGTGCAATCCGGAGAGCTGTTTGCTGTTCATGAAAAAGCCCGAACCTTCACAAAAGCTGCCGCTATGCAGGAAGTTGAGGATGTTTTTGACGCGGTAGTGACTACCAACAGCGGGTATCCACTGGACCTCAATCTGTACCAGACAGTGAAAGGCCTTTCCGGCGCTTCCAGAGTGCTTAAACCAGGTGGGACAATCATATGCGCGGCAGAGTGTTCTGACGGAATTCCGGCAGGTACGGATTTTGCCGAAATGGTTGCTGATATGGGAGATCCGGAGAGTTTTCTCCAAAGAGTTACTGAACCCGGATTCAGGCGCCAGGATCAGTGGCAGGTACAGGTTCTGGCCCAGGTACTCAGGAAGGCCAGGGTATGCCTGAAATCAGGCGGCCTGACAGATGCCGAGATAAGGTTAGCCCAGATGGAACCTGTTGTCCGGATCGAGGAGAAACTGGCCGAAATAGTGGGGGAAAATAGAAATGCAAAAATATGTGTTCTGCCCGAAGGTCCTCAGACAATTCCCTATTTGAAGGAACATGATTAATTGAGGTCAGATGATTGCCTGTCTTGCCGGGCAGTGGAAAAGAGGAATAATGAATAACAATTTAAACAGGCGCGAGTTTATATCAGTTGGAACGGCTGCAGGAGTTGCCGCTTCATTAGCCTCTAGGCCCCTGGTAGCAGTAAATGCTGACAGAGATCAACCCGCTCTGGAAAATGGCGTGACCAGTAAAGTGTGTGTATTTTCCAAACACCTGCAGTGGCTTGATTTCCGAGAAATGACCAGATTTGCCAGGGAAGTCGGTTTTGACGGGATTGACCTAACGGTTCGCCCCGGTGGTCACGTGGAACCTGAAAATGTGGTAAATGATCTGCCTGAAGCCGTAAAAATAATCAGGGAAGAAGGCCTGGAGGTCCCGATGATGACTTCCGCAGTGACTGAACCAGACCTGCCCCTCTCCCGAAGGGTCCTGGAAACAGCGGCAGGGCAGGGAATAAAGTTCTATCGCTTTGGATACTACCGGTACATTCCAGGGAAAAGGGTAACTGAGATTTTGAGTGAAGTTAAGGTTAAGATGGAAGGACTGGCGCGGCTTAACGAATCTGTCGGGATCAGGGGTTCCTACCAGAATCATGCCGGGAACGGTTATTTTGGTTCTTCAATCTGGGATCTCTGGTTTATCCTGAAGGATTTGTCTCCTGTCTGGACAGGCAGCCAGTTTGATCTGCGCCATGCCATGACAGAAAGCACCTTGAGCTGGAAGACCGATTTGCGCTTGGTTGCGGACTATGTAAACACCCTGGCTGTAAAGGATTCTCGCTGGAAAACTGGTCGAAATGGTGAATCGAATGCTGAATACTGCCCCCTGGGGCAGGGTTTCGCGGATTTCCCAGAAATGATGGGAATCCTGGGAAAGGATGTCTTTAATGGGCCGGTATCCCTGCATTTTGAATACCCTCTTGGCGGGGCGGAGCATGGGGGAAGGGAACTGTCTATCAGCAGGGACTATGTTAAAGCGGCCATGAAAAGGGATTTGAAACATTGCAGAGAGATGCTGGATACTTAAACTCAGGATTTAGAATCTGAGGTTTTTCCAGGGATAGGATCCCAGCTTGTGGTTGCTTATTTCTATGGAATCAGCAGCCGGTTTTAAGGCCTGCGTCCTAGCTATCAATAAAGAGCTTAAGTGCAAAAATAATTACCATAACGGTGACCACTCCTTTTACCCATTTATGGCCTTTCAGAATAGTCAGCTTCACACCGATCTGGCTGCCCAGGACAGTGCCGCCGGCAAGCACGAGACCGGGCACAGGAAGCACAAATCCCTGCCAGGCATAGAGAGCAAGGGTAACGATCATTGAGCCCAGGATTACTGTAACTTTCAGCGCGTTGCCGCGAACCATGTCCAGGCCCAGGTAAGTGGTCAGGGCCAGGATGAAGAATCCGACACCGGCCTGCACAAACCCGGAAATGAAACCACAGAAGAAAAAACCGATAATTGCCGCAGTCCGGTTGAATTCTATTCCGCGATGTTTTTCCTGGATTTTTTTCAAGGGATCAAGAATCGTCCAGAGTGAGACCAGGATCATCACTATCGCCAGGATCCTTTTGAATGCGATGTCTCCGGCCAGGATTGCAGCTGGAACTCCAATGACTGAACCCGCGATTACGGCGGCAATACATGGTAAAACGGGAAGGTTTTTTAGTATCCCATGTCTCTTGAAGGACCAGGTGGCCGCTATATTCTGGAAGAGGATTCCTATCCTGTTAGTACCGTTTGCCGCCAGCGGGGGGAGCCCCATGAAAATCAGCATGGGGATGGTCAGGAATGAACCACCCCCTGCAACGACATTTAAAGTCCCTGCTATGATGCCGGACAGGAACAGGATAGGATAGAACCAGAGTTCATTCATCAGCTATTTCAGGAATACGTTTGATCCTTGGATCTGTGAAAATATCTGTTTCATCCCGGCTGGTTGATGAGAATTCTGATACAACAGCTCCTTCACTGCCAGACTGGAACCAGTGAAGGATCCCGGAATCAATGGTGTACTGGTCACCGGGATTCAGGATTATTTCATTGAAAACTGTGTAATAGTCTTCACTTCCAGCTGGGACTGCAGCTTTGATAGGTTTTGTCGCAGGTCCTTCAACATAGAGATAAACCTTGCCCCACCGGCAGCGAAAAGTCTCTTTTTTTCCTGGGTCAGATGCTACCGGCGGGTGCCGGTGTTCCGGGCAGGTCTGCCCCGGAAACAAGATCATTTCCTTGGCGCAGTACCGGTCGTTATTCTCATACACAACCAGTTCCAGTCCAGTCCGCCTTAATTCTTCAATCCCGAATCCGAAATCAGCCACTTCAATGTTGTCTATTTCCTTCTGGGTGAGCTTGATTGCAGCTTTGTTTATATACTGCATGGCTTCATCCTGTACAGCTTCTATCTGTTCTCTGGTAAGCATATTATTCTCCATTCATATCGTTTGATCAGGGAAAGGTCCGTATCCCGCCGTATGATCTTTCCGGATCTGGTAAGTATAAAAATGATAAATATTATTATTTATTATCAAGCATTTTGCCGATTGTTCCTGATGCAAAGGAATCCGTATATGGCGATGGTCACGAAACAAAGCAGCGGAACCCAGTAGGCCAGGTTGATACTTCCGAAATTATCAGATACCTGTCCCTGCAGGCTTGTCATCACCGCACCACCCAGTATAGCCATAATCAGACCGGAGCCTCCAATTTTTGTGTCTTCACCTAATCCCCTGACTGCCAGGCCATAGATGGTGGGAAACATCAGGGACATGCATCCTGAAATTCCGACCAGTGACACTGCCCCGAACATTCCTCCCACATAAATAACCCCAAGGCAGCACCCGATGGCAAGAATTGATAGAAGCGTAAGCAGGAATCCAGGAGAAAGGAACTTCATAAGACCTGTACATACAAACCTTGCCAGAACAAAGAGAATAAGCGCGGCAAGGTAATAATTCGAGGATTGCTCCTCATTCAGGTGCAGCTCCTGCATGATATACCTGATCGTGAATGACCATACCCCTATCTGTGCTCCGACATAAAAAAACTGGGCTACAACACCGAGTACATAATTGCGGTTTTTCAAGAGTCTTCTCAATGTCGGACCCAGGTTAAGGCTGGAGTCGGAATCGGACCCGGCAGGCATTTTGCAGGATGCCATCAATACCCACAGAAAAAGAAGGAAGATAGCCACCCCCACATAGGGACCCATTACTGCGGAAAGTTCTGCTGATTGAATCTGCTTAAGATTCTCAACTGACATGTTGGCCCTCTCTTCAGCACTGGCCTGGTTCAGCTGGGAAAGAATAAAAAACTTACTCAGGAATACTCCCAGAATGGAGCCTATGGGATTGAATGACTGTGCAAAGTTCAGCCTTCGGGTTCCGGTTTCCTCTGGACCCATTGCAATTATGTAAGGATTGGCGCTTGTTTCCAGGATTGATAATCCCCCCGCAAGTATGTAAAGAGCTCCCAGAAAATGGAAGTAGTTCATGGTAATGCTTGCCGGGTAAAAAAGAAACGCACCAGCTACAAACATGCCGAGTCCCAAAAGGACTCCCGCCTTGTAAGTAAACCTTTTGATGAACAGAGCGGCCGGAAAGGCCAGGCAGAAATAGGATCCATAAAAAGCCAGCTGAATCCAGGATGTTTGAAAATCAGACATGCTCATGATTTTCTTGAAAGCTGCCAGCAGGGTGTCTGTCATGTTATTGGCCAGTCCCCACCAGGCAAAACAGCTGGTCAGGAGAATGAAAGGCCAGATGATTCCTTTTGGTATTAGTCTTACGGTGTCATTTGATGCGGTGTTTGAATGTTCTTCCATATTTGATTTGTTTCCACTCTTATTCAGTCTGTGCTGTTGTCATAAGTTGCCTAACCCAAAGTAAGCTCAGGATCATAGAAGATGATAATCCTAGCATGAACCGAAAGGGCAGGGAATAGCTTATCTCTATTGAATTATAAATGTTTTTCCCTGATATCCCCGGAAGAACTCCCGGGAAGGCTTGCCCCACGTTGCCATGGTCTCAGTATCCCGCGGCCTGGCCATCTTTACGGGATTCACTTGCCCCGTAATAGACATTATTTTTTTTGTCGTACATGATGGCCTGATATCCGCCGTATAAACCTAGGCCAAAACCGATGTTGTGTCCTTTATCTACCAGTTTCAGCTTGGCAGATGTAGTAATACCAGATTCCAGGTACACGATGCCTCCGGTTGGATCAGCCTGCTCCCCGTTAGGCTGAGCGGAACCGCCGTGGCGGAACCTGGGGGCATCTCCCGCCTCCTGGAGAGACATTCCGAAGTCAATAATATTGCATATTATCTGAACGTGTCCCTGTGGCTGCATGTCTCCTCCCATTACTCCAAAACTGATATATGGTTTTCCGTCTTTGGTGATAAAAGCTGGAATAATGGTATGGTAGGGACGCTTGCCTGGTTCATACTGGTTGAAGTGTCCTTCTTCCAGGGTGAAAAGCGCCCCGCGGTTCTGCAGGCCAAAACCGAGTCCGTCCGGAACCAGCCCCGATCCAAAGCCCATGTAATTGCTCTGAATCAAGGAGACCATGTTGTGGTTTTTATCAGCTACAGTCAGATAAATGGTGTCACCATTCCGCAGTCTTGGATTTCCTGGAAGGACCTCTCTTAAAGCTCTCATCGGATCCAGGAGCCTTCTTCTTTCGTTCCCATACTCCTTGGATATGAGTTCGTCAACCGGCAGATCATTGAAAGCAGGATCGGAGTAAAATTTTGCAGCGTCAGCGAAAGCGATTTTTTTTGCTTCAACCAGATGATGCAGGTAATCAGCGGAATTGTGCCCCATCGCACCCAGGTTGTATCCTTCAAGGATATTAAGCATTTCCAGTGTTGCTATACCTTGCCCGTTCGGCGGAAGTTCCCAAACATCATATCCCCTGTAGTTGGTACTCACCGGTTCAACCCAGGTGGAGGTGTGGCTGGTCAGGTCCTCATACCTGAGAAAACATCCTTTTCTCTTACAATACTCGTCAATGGTCCGGGCTATCTCTCCCTTGTAATATGCATCCCTTCCACCCTCAGCAATTTTTGTCAGGGTCCTGGCCAGGTCAGGATTTTTAAAAATCTGTCCGGCTTCTGGTGCTTTCCCACCGGGAAGAAATGTGTCTGCAAAATTCTGGTTTTCCCCCAGGAATTCCGAAGCCTTCCAGTAGTAGGCAATAACCTGGCTGACCGGAAATCCTTCCCGGCAATAATCTATTGCCGGTGCCAGGACTTCCTGCATGGAGATCTTGCCGAAACGGGCATGCAACTCAAACCAGCCGTCAACAACTCCCGGGACTGAAACAGGCAGGGGGCCCCTGCTGGGTATCATTTCAAGTCCCCGGTTCCGGAATTCCTGCAGGGTCAATCCTTTTGGGGATCTTCCACTCGCATTCAGCCCGTAAAGCTTCTGTTCGCTGTCTATCCATACAATGGCGAAAAGATCTCCACCCAGTCCGTTACCTGTCGGTTCCATCAATCCCAGGGCAGCGTTAGCCGCGATTGCCGCATCAATTGCTGAACCGCCTTTTTTCAGGATGTCCAGTGCTATTCCAGTTGCAAGCGGCTGGCTTGTCGCAGCCATTCCGTGTGACGCAATAACTTCTGACCTTGTAGCAAATTCGCGTCCGGTAATGCGGTCTGCCGCCGGAGCGGCAACTGTAAAAATGACCATGAAGATTATTAAGGTAGTGGTTTGCGCTAAATTCCTGCTCATAAATATCCCCTGTTTTGTTCAGGCATCCCTGGACACCAGGCAGGAAGAGCCAGGTGCGTCATGGATATCCAGGTAATATTAAAACAGATAAACAGATATGAATACAGGCCTTATTTGGACGCCTGGAAAATGGCAGGTTACTCGCGGATTGAAGATAGTTTGATTCTCCCCGCAGCCTGCTGTTGCCAGAATGAAGCCATCGGTTTTGTTGTTTTAATGCGGCTGGAGTTGGTGTACTATGGACTGGTTGTTCTCTCGTTATTAACCTCATATCCAGGATTTATTAAATTGAAGATTGTTCAGATTTTATTGATAGTTATGTCGTCTGCTGTTTTAATTTTATGGGGATGTTCAACAGCTGATCCCAGCTCGCAAGACGAGGCTGAAATGGATCTGGCTGATGAAATATTAATCCTTGATACTCACATGGACAGCCCCATGCGGCTTCATCGTTCAGGAGGCGAGTTTACGCTGGCTGATTCCCCGGGGCATTTTAATTATGCAAAGGCTGAAAAGGGAGGCCTGAATGCCGCTTTTATGGCGGTTTATATTCCCCCATCCATGAAAGAGACGGGAGGGGCATTTAATCTGGCCAATGAAATGATTGACATGATCGAGGAGTCGATCAGCAAGAATCCGGATAAATTTGCCGCTGCCCTGACTCCTGGTGATATTGAGGATAATTTTAAAAAAAAATTGATCTCACTGCCAATGGGCATTGAAAATGGGACGGCTTTGGAGGAAAAGCTTGAAAATATCAAGTATTTTTATGACAGGGGAATTCGTTACATAACCCTGACCCATTCCAGAGCTAACGGGATATGTGATTCTTCCTTTGATCAAGAAAAAGTCTGGAAGGGATTGAGCCCCTTCGGCAAAGAAGTAGTATCCGAGATGAATCGGCTGGGAATGATGATAGATATCTCCCATGTTTCTGATGACACCTTCTTTCAGGTGCTGGAACTCTCAGAAGCACCTGTCCTGGCCACCCATTCATCCTGCCGCCATTTTATTCCAGGCTTTGAACGCAATATGAGCGACGACATGATAAAGAAACTTGCTGCAAAAGGAGGTATTATCCAGATTAATTTTTGTGCCTCATTTCTGGATCAAGAATACGCTCAGGCTGATGATGAATTCTCAAATAAATTCAGGCGGTATCTCAAGAGAGAGAATCTTGACTGGAGAGATGATAAGGCGGTGGAGTTCAGGGAGAAACTGATGAAGGATAATCCTCTTCCTGAAGTACCACTCAGCAGGGTTGTTGACCATATCGAACATGTAATCAGCCTGGTAGGCGCCGACCATGTTGGATTAGGTTCTGACTTTGACGGGATCGGCGACGCCGTCCCGGTTGGACTGGAGGATGTATCGGGTTACCGGGGACTGGTGGAGGAAATGAGTCGACGGGGGATTTCCAGGGGTGATATAGAAAAGATCTGCGGAGGCAACCTGCTCCGGCTGTGGCGTGAAGTCGCACTGAAAAGCTCCGCGGCAAACGAATAAAGTAAGGCCAGTTACGCCCAACAGAAATATTGTCCCGATAAAAGAAAATCCCTGATTAATTCCAGTTTCATAATGCGTAAATAGTGAAACTAATCCCAAGGGCTGATCGTATTTTATTATGATCTTCTGGATGTAAAAAAAAATATTAAATTCAGTAACTTCCAAGTTGAAATTCTGATAAAAGCACATATATGAATTGAGGAAAGGATATTCCATGTTAAATAAAAAAATTGAAAAAGCCTATAACGATCAAATTAATGCCGAATTGTTTTCAGCCTATCTGTATCTTTCCATGGCATCATATTTTTCTGACAAGAACCTCGCGGGGTTCGCTCACTGGATGAATCTGCAGGCTCAGGAAGAAACCATGCATGCCTTGAAGTTTATTGGTTATGTTCAGGCTCGGGGTGGAAGGGTTATCCTGGAAAAGCTGGAAAAACCTGCCCATGAGTGGGAATCTCCTCTGGCAGCTTTCTCCGAGGTGCTTGAACATGAACAGTACATTACCGGGCGGATTAATGACCTGGTGAAACTTTCCGGTGAAATTAATGATTATGCCTCCGGACAGTTTCTCCTCTGGTTTGTCGCGGAGCAGGTAGAAGAAGAGGAGACAGCTACAGAAGTCCGGGATAAACTGGCACTGGTTGGAAATAGTCCCCAGGGCCTTTTATTCATGGACAAGGAACTCAGTACCCGGGTGATTACACCAGCCACTCCGGCACAGGCTTAATCCCGGTTACCCTGGTAATTTGAGATCCAGGATTCAGGTCCAGGTGATTCCCCTGTCCTGAATTCTGGATCTTTTGAATTTGTCTTCGAGGTTTCCCTGCTGCAACCTCAGGACCGCGCACTGCCTGTTTTTTTGATCTTTCAGCCTCTTTCCATCTCTGTTATAAAGATACAAGAGACATAGAAATTTAGATTAGATATGAATTGTCATTGGGTGTGGTGACTCTGGCAGAGAGGCTCAAGGAAGCAGGGCGCGATAATAATCCGGGTATCATCAGATTCTGACCTGGCGCATCTTTTTTCCCAGCCAAATTGAGAGAGTGAGCCAGGCTAAACCGAGGGGAAACGCGGCCATGCTCACCCCGGCAACGCTGAGCCCGAGTGCTGACAGACCAGCCCAGCTCCAGGCCCCAAGCTGATCGCCGAGCCTGTATACGAAGGTATCAATAAAGCTTTTAGCTTTATATTTGTTTTCCCTGCTCATCACCGTAAAAAGGGTCTCCCTGGCAGGCCTGGAGACCGCGTAATTACTGCTTCTCCGCAAAACCTGGAGGATTATAAGCGCGACTATTCCCGGGGCGAAACTCATCCAGAGAAAACCTATGACACAGACCATGGGCATCAAAGCCAGTGAAATTCCTACCCCGAATTTTTTTATGATCTTTCCAGTCAGGAAAAGCTGGGTTAAGAGGGTCAGGGAATTTACGGCCAGGTCAACCTTGGCGAAGGCGGCTGTCCTGGATGCCGCATCGGTAAAAAAAGTGTGAAACAGCTGTGCCTGCTGAAAATAGAGGAAAGTGGAAAGTACAGTGTAGAGCAGGATATATCCGGAAATCCCGCTCAGGTATATGGATTTCAGGATGTTGCTGATACCGGCTGTTATTTTGCCTCCCATTGGCACAAAGGGATCTTCTCCGGGGGCCTGTACAATTTTTGTTTCAGGTAGACCCTCTCTTACCGGGTCGCGACCAGTAAGCTCTTTTTGTTTCAACAGCCTCCGGAAGCATTGGACCGAAAGCTCCAGGAAAACAGCGGATACCAGGAGGAGATAAACGGGGCCAACTGTTTCACTAAGGATAGCAGTAAGCGCGGACCCGGCAATTCCGCCCAGGGTACCTCCCACAGCGATAAGCCCGAAAAGCCTTTTACTCTCATCCGTGGAAAAGGTGTCGGCCATGAAAGCCCAGAAAATTGATACCACAAAAAGATTGAATACACTGGTCCAGACATAGAAAATTCTGCCTATCCATATTGCCTCACCGGCATTGAAATGAAGAAATAGAAAGAAGAATAGCAGAATGTTGAGGGTGAAAAACCTGTAGCTTATTGGTATGAAATATCTGCGAGTAAACCGTACCACCAAGGCGGAAAAAACCGGATTGACCAGCAGCATGGCTGTCAACGTGGCTGTGAAAAGCCAGGGGATGTTGTCTACGCCGCCGGCTACTGCGGCCTGGTCACGTATCGGGCGCAGTATATAGTAGGCCGCCAGCAGGAAAAAGAAATACATTCCTGAAAAAAGCAGGCCGTAAACCTCGTTTTTTTTTAAATCCAGGATTTTTGAGAAAGACAATGTTATTTAACTTTCCAGAGTTACTTATTGTGTTGGTGCCAAAGTGCCAGGACTTCCAACTCCCGCTCCGGGCTTAGTCCTGATTCGAGGTTCTTCTGTCTTTCTTCGGGGAGCCCGCTGAACCAGTTCATGGTTTCTCTTGATGTATCCGCCAGTGGCCGGAATGTCAGCCCGGCATCCAGGGCTTTGTTTACGCTGAACATGGAAAATCCCAGGTATTCTCCGACAGGAGGAAACCATACCGGCATGTCTGACCAGGGATGAATTTTTTGTTTTTCAAGAAAGTCCGCAGGAATCCATGTGAACCAACCGTGTTTACTCGTGGAAGCTTTGATGCCATACAGCATCTCCGCGATTCCAAACGGTCTCGATGATGCATTAAACGTACCGAAAGTCTTCTGTTCCGCCAGCCTGATCATCCACTCGGACAGGTCCCGGGCATCTATAATCTGCACAGGATCATCCGGAGTACCCGGAGCAAGTATCTCTCCTCCCTTGTAAACTCTAACCGGCCAGTAAGTGAATCGATCCGTTTGATCTCCGGGGCCGACAATTAATGTAGGACGTAAAACAGTGTGGCTGTCAGGAAAGGCTTTCCTGCTCTCCTCTTCACACAGGGCTTTCATCCCTCCATAGGTCTCACCAGTGATTTTTTCAGCAGCGGGATCTTTCAGCTTGAACACTGCTCCGTCTTCAGCAATCCCGACCTTGCTTGTTTCTGAGTAGACAGAGAGGGAGGAAACATAAATGTACTGGCTGGTCCGTCCCTTTAGAAGACCTGCCGACTGTCTGACCCAGCGGGGAACGGTGGCGGAATTGTCAATGACCACGTCCCATTTCCGGTCGCCTTCCAGGGCGGTTAAATCATCATTCCTGTCACCCCGCAGCTTCTCTACATCAGGGAAGAGATGGGTATTGCTTTTTCCGCGGTTGAAAAGGGTTACGGTGTGACCTCTCTGCAAAGCGTAATTAACCTGGTGGGGGCCGATGAAACCAGTCCCTCCCAGTATCAGTATTTTCAAAGGCGTTTCTGCCCTGGCAATAGCTGATAGGCCTGTTGCGCATGAGAATGCCATGCTCCCAGCTGCTATTGATGTTTCAATAAAAGATCGCCTGCTAATTTTCATTCTTTCACCCCGTTTTTTTTAGTACGTTTAATATTTATCCTGGACATAGATATTAGAACACCCGAAGGGAAAATGGAACAGTCCCTATGAAACACTGGGACAAGATGAATAAAAAAGGATAAACAGGTCAGAATGAAATATGGCAAGACAAGGTTTAGTGTGACCCATCAGGAAAAAAGCCAAAGAAGAAATGGTACTCATGTTGCCGAATGTAAAACCAAATGTAGCAATTCCGTTTATTGGACTAATCCCTTAAAATGAATTAAATTGATAAAACCGGGGGGCTGAGTAACCAGATGCGAGGAAGTATCAGTATTTCGAGTCTCGCCAAAATGTCATGCCGGATAATCGGGAAGTTTCAAATATGAAAAGAAGAGCAATCCTTTTATTTCTCTGTATGTTGACCATTTTGATGAATTTACCAGCGCAGGTGAATTCGTTTGCTGAGACAGAAGAACAAAAAGAAGAAAGGATGTCCTGGTGGAAAAACGACCGTTTCGGGATGTTTATCGTCTGGGGAATATACGCTTTGCCAGCCAGGCACGAATGGGTTAAGAGGTATGAGCAGATACCTGACGCAGATTACCAGAAGTATTTTAACCTTTTCAATCCTGACCTCTATAACCCTGCTGAATGGGCTCGTAAGGCCAAAGAAACAGGGATGAAATACGCGGTTATTACAGCCAAGCACCATGACGGATTCTGCCTGTTCGATTCAAAGTACACTGACTATAAAGCTACTAACACACCGATCGGGAAGGATTTAATTAAAGAATATGTTGAGGCTTTCCGATTGGAAGGCATAAAGGTAGGATTATATTACTCCCTTCTTGACTGGCACCACCCCCACTACACCATTGACCGGAACCACCCGATGGTTGAAAGGGGTCTTGGGGAAACCGAAGCGTACGAAGAAAAGTACAAAGAGTGGAACCAAGGCAGGGATATGGATATTTACCGGGAATATATAAAAAACCAGGTAACGGAACTCCTTACCAATTACGGGAAAATAGATATCCTTTGGCTGGATTACTCTTTCCCTACCGGGAACCATGGAAAGGGAAGGGATGATTGGGATTCAAAAAAATTGTTGAAATTAATAAGGGAACTGCAACCTGGAATAATCTTGAACGACAGGCTTGACTTACTTGATGTGGAAGGTGGGTGGGACTTTACGACACCCGAACAATACAAGGTATCGAAGTGGCCCGAAAGAAATGGCAAAAGGGTCCCCTGGGAAACATGCCAGACTTTTTCAGGATCATGGGGCTATTACAGGGATGAAACAACATGGAAGGATACCAGGCAATTATTGACCTTACTGATAGAGACGGTCAGTAAGGGCGGAAACTTGATATTAAATGTCGGTCCCACTGCCAGGGGTACCTTTGACTACCGGGCAAATCAGAAGCTGGAGGAAATCAGTGAATGGATGAAGCTCAACAGCCGCTCAATTTATAACTGTACTGAAGCGCCAGCTGAGTTTGCTTCACCGGGGCTAAACTTGATGACCTATAACAAGGAGGCAAACAGGTTGTATATCCACCTGATAGATTACCCGCTGCAGCGATATACATTAAAAGGTTTCGGAGGTAAGGTTAAATATGCCCAGTTTCTTCATGACGGATCAGAGTTAGAATTTGGCGAACCGAGGTTTAATGTGACCCACCAGGAAGAATTGTCCAAGGATGACCTGATTCTGATGCTTCCGGTTGTAAAACCTGAAGTGGAGATCCCCGTTATCGAACTGATCCTTAAGAATTAATTAATTGATTACCTCCAGGGGCTGAATAACCAGATGCCAGGAAGTATCAATATTACCGGTATTCTCCAGAGGGAGATGCCGGACAATAGGAAGTTATATATGAAAAGAAAAATTAACATTTTTTTAGTCTGCATAGTGGCTTTTATGATGAATCTACCCGCCCAGGTAAGTTCATTTACTGAGACAGAAGAACAAAAAGAAGAAAGGATGTCCTGGTGGAAAAACGACCGGTTCGGGATGTTTATCCATTGGGGAATATACGCGCTGCCAGCCAGGCATGAATGGGTAAAGAGGTATGAGCAGATACCTGATGAAAATTATCAGAAGTATTTTGAACTGTTCAATCCTGACCTCTATAACCCCGCTGAATGGGCTCGTAAGGCCAAAGAGGCTGGGATGAAATACGCGGTTATTACTACCAAGCATCATGATGGTTTCTGCTTGTTTGATTCAAAATACACTGATTATAAAGCCACCAATACTCCTATTGGGAAAGATTTAATTAAAGAATATGTTGAGGCTTTCCGGGCGGAAGGTATAAAGGTGGGATTTTACTACTCTTTACTTGACTGGCACCACCCCCATTACACCATTGACAGGAACCACCCGATGGTTGAAAGGGGTCTTGGGGAAACCGAAGCGTACGAAGAAAAGTACAAAGAGTGGAACCAAGGCAGGGATATGGATATTTACCGGGAATATATAAAGAACCAGGTACGGGAAATCCTTACCAATTATGGAAAAATAGATATTCTTTGGCTGGATTACTCTTTCCCTACCGGGAACCATGGAAAAGGAAGAGACGACTGGGATTCGGAAAATTTACTCAAAATGGTAAGGGAACTACAACCTGGAATAATCTTGAACGACAGGCTTGACCTGCTGGATGTAGAAGGAGGGTGGGACTTCACGACACCCGAACAATACAAGGTATCGAAGTGGCCCGAAAAAAATGGAAAAAGGGTCCCCTGGGAAACATGCCAGACCTTTTCAGGCTCGTGGGGTTATTACAGGGATGAAGCGACATGGAAGGATATCAGGCAATTGTTGACCTTGTTGATAGAAACGGTCAGTAAGGGCGGAAATTTAATATTAAATGTTGGCCCTACTGCCAGGGGTACCTTTGACTATCGGGCAAATCAGAAGCTGGAGCAGATAGGTGAATGGATGAAGCTCAACAGCCGCTCAATTTATAATTGTACTGAAGCACCTCCTGAGTTTGATTCACTGGGATTGAACCTGATGACCTATAACAAGGAAACAAACAGGTTGTATATCCACCTGATAGATTACCCACTGCAGCGATATACATTAAAAGGGTTCGGAGGAAAGGTTAAATACGCCCAGTTTCTTCATGACGGATCAGAGTTAGAATTTGGTGAACCGAGGCATAATGTGACCCACCAGGAAGAATTGTCCAAGGATGACCTGATTCTGATGCTTCCGGTTGTAAAACCTGACGTAGAGATCCCAGTTATAGAACTGATCCTCAATGATCTTTAAATAACAGGGGGGATTCTCTCTGAAACGCGGGCAGTTCAACTTACTGAGATGATAACGCAGGCTGGCGGTTCTTCCGGGAACTCCAGCCTGTAGACCTATAAACCATCCTTATCCAAAACGGCCATGTTTCGGTTAAGGTGATCAGGATTTCGAAACAGGGTCTCGGGTGGAGCAGCGGAAACCGGCCGCTTCCAGCTGCAGGCTGGAATTCGCGGTATGGAATTCCGGCATGTTTGCTAGCCCTGTCTTTAAGTAATCTCCAACAACTGGGACGTTAAGATACTGATTTATTTATCCAGCATCTTTTCAACTTGTTCGTAGACGCTCTCCAGGGCATCCATGAGACCGGCAGGATTTTTACCCCCAGCTTCAGCCATGTCCGGCTTGCCTCCGCCTCCGCCCATAACGTGATTTGCCACCGGACGGATTAGTTTATTGGCTTTAATCCTGTCTGTTAGGTCCTCAGTGACCATTACCAGGAGGTTTGCTTTTTCACCTGAGGCTGTACCAAGGACAACCACTCCTGACTGAAGCCTGTTTCGGATATCATCAGCAACCTGCCTCAACGTGTTGCGGTCAGCATCTTTAACTTCACGGGATACTACCTTGATGCCTTTGATCTCCCTGCCTTCAGAAGCGGCGTTACCCGTAGACTGCTGCGCCAGCTGGACCTGCAGTTTTTCAATTTCCTTATGAGAACCCTTGAGGTTGTCCAGCAATTCCGAAACTGAGTGTTCCAACTCAGCCGGCCCAGCGTTGAGGCGGGCTGCGATATTCCGAAGAATTTTTTCATCTTCAATAAACTTCTGTACCGCCCTGGCTCCAGTGAATGCCTCGATCCTGCGGACACCGGCTGAGATGCTGCTTTCCGAGACTATTTTGAAAACTGAAATATCTCCAGTGCGATTGACATGAGTTCCCCCGCACAATTCCTTGCTGTATCCTGGGACAGAAACAACCCTAACTTTCTGGTCGTATTTTTCTCCAAACAAGGCTGTGGCACCATTTTCCACTGCTTCATCCAGATCCTGGATTTCAGTAATGACTTTTATGTTGCTGCGGATTTTTTCATTCACGATTCTTTCTATCTGTTGAATCTCCCAGTCTGACAAGCTTTTATAGTGAGTGAAATCAAATCTCAGTCGTTCCGGAGCCACCAGGGATCCAGCCTGTTTGACATGCGGTCCCAGCACTTCCCTGAGAGCCGCCTGCAGCAGGTGAGTTGATGTGTGATTGCCAGCGGTTGCGGCCCTTGCTTCGACATTGACTGACATCGACACAGTTTCCCCAAGATTCAGTTCACCCTGCAATACCTTAACCTCGTGCATGCGGAGCCCGGATACCGGCAGCCTTACCTGGATCACTTCAGCCCTGACCAGGGGAGACTCCATGATTCCCTTATCAGAGGTCTGTCCACCGGATTCGGCATAAAACGGAGTCCGGTCCAGCGATACTTCCCCGGTTTCACCGGCTTTCAGCAGCTTTGATTCTTTACCATCCTTTACAATGGCTTTAATGACTCCTTGTACCTCGGTGATTGATTCATATCCGGTGAACTCGGTTTCCATGCCAGCCCTGGCCGCCAGTTCCTGGTACAGGGGATTAATTGACTGTCCTGCGCCTTTCCAACTGGCCCTCGCTCTGTCACGCTGGATTTCAAGTTCTTTCTTAAAGCCTGCTTCGTCAAGAGAAAATCCTTTTTCCTCAGCTATTTCAGAGGCAAGATCGAAGGGAAAGCCGAATGTATCATAGAGTTTAAAGAGTTCTTTTCCGGGAATTATCCTGTCGTTTTTTCTTCCTTGTGATTCAAACAATTCCTCGAGGATAGAGAGTCCATGGCTGAGTGTGGCACTGAATTTTTCTTCTTCATTTTTGACAACCGTGGCGGCATAGTCCCTGCTGTTGATCAGTTCCGGATAGGCATCCTTCATAAGGTCTGAAACCAGTGAGGTCAGGGTGAAAATGAAAGGAGTGTCTTTTCCCAGGAAACGTCCATGCCGGATAGCCCGGCGAAGAATTTTTCTCAAAACGTAACCGCGCCCTTCATTACCAGGCACCACTCCGTCGTCAATCAGGAACATGCAAGCCCGGCTGTGATCGGCCAGGATCTGCAGGCTTGTGTCATTCTCAAGAGAAGTGCCGAAAGGCACCCCAGTCAACCTGGCGGCTTCCTTGATAATCGGTTGGAAGAGGTCTGTTTCGTAGTTGCTGGCTTTACCCTGCAGCACGCAGGCAATCCTTTCCAGGCCCATTCCGGTGTCGATGGAAGGGCGGGGAAGAGGAGCCATTTCCCCACTGGCATCCCGGTTAAATTGCATGAATACGAGGTTCCAGATTTCAACAAAACGGTTGCTTTCTTCACCAAATTTTGAGGAGGTGTCTCCAATTCGTTCACCCAGGTCGTAATGCAGTTCTGAACAAGGGCCGCACGGTCCGGTATCACCCATGGCCCAGAAGTTTTCCTTGGCATCACAGCGATACAGGCGATTTTCGGGAATTCCCATATGGTTTTTCCAGAGATCCCAGGCTTCATCGTCATCCTCGTAGACCGTGACAATCAGTTTTTCTTTTTCAAGTTTATAAACTTCTGTACAAAGCTCCCAGGCAAATTCTATGGCTTCTTTTTTGAAATAGTCTCCAAAAGAGAAGTTTCCCAACATCTCGAAAAAGGTATGGTGCCTTGGAGTCCTCCCGACCATTTCCAGATCATTGTGTTTGCCGCTTACTCTCATGCATTTCTGGCTGGTAGTGGCCCTGGAGTACTCTCTTTTATCCATTCCCAGGAAAACATTTTTAAACTGGTTCATCCCGGCGTTGGTAAATAGCAGTGTAGGGTCGTCTTTCGGAACCAGCGCGCCACTTTTGACTCTTTTGTGACCATTATTTCCGAAAAATTTCAGGTATGCTTCACGAATTTCATTTGAGCTTTTCATATTAAGTCCTATAGTTAGTTGCTCCCTGATCTGGATTCAGCCCCCATATAATATAATTATTGCTGGCCCTCATGTCTGTGAGACGGAATTATTGAGGAGTGATCACTCCCATGGTACTGAAGTAAAAAGGCTATCCAGCTGATTCCTTACCATTTCAGGTTCATAACCAAGCCGAATACAACGATCAAACAGTTTTTTAACATCTTTAATGGAAGCAGGCCTGCCATGCAGCCTCTGGTAGCTGCTGATGACCTTCTGCAACCTGTCTGCCTCGGGAAGTTCAGCCAGTACTCTATCCAGCGAAATTTCTATTATTCTATCATTCACGCCCAGATTTTTTAAATCCAGGAAGATCCGCAGCCGTCCCCAGTGCCTGTGAATGCAGCAGGAACGGGCTCTCATGTAGGAGAATTCCTGGTCATCCAGGTATTTCTTCCTAAGCAGTTCAGCTATTACAGCGTCAACATCCTCAGCCGGACCTTTTTTAAGCAGTTTCATCCGGAGCTCTTCGCTCCCATGGGCTCGTATGGAGAGAAGTTTCAGAGCTGAGTTGTATATTTTCGGATTTAATCCGGATTTCCTGGAGTTCATTGGTTCAAACGGAAGGGCAGAACGCTCCATTATTGGAAATATCGCCGGAACCTTCTGCCGTTGTTTTACTGGAATCTATGAGGCATAGACATTTGTCATCCAGCCCCATTTATCTTCCACCCGGCCTTCCACAAAATCAAAGAAAGCTGACTGCAGGTCTGCGGTAATAGATCCGCGTTTCCCGGCACCGATCTGGATTCTGTCGATAGACCGGAGCGGGGTCAGCTCTGCTGCGGTTCCGGTTAAGAATGCTTCATCCGCTATGTACAGGAATTCTCTGGGAATAAACTGCTCCCGGACTTCATAACCCTTCTCCCTGGCAATTTTCATAACACATTCCCGTGTAATTCCGGGAAGGATTGATCCGGAAATCGGACTCGTCCAGACAACTGAATCCTTTATTACAAAAATATTTTCTCCGCTTCCTTCGCTGACATAACCATTGGTGTCAAGGACAATCCCTTCGGAGTATCCATTGGTAAGGGCTTCCATCTTTACCAGGATACTGCTCAGGTAATTTCCTCCGGCTTTGGCCATGGCCGGTATTGTATTGGGGGCTGCTCTATTCCAGCTGGAAGTGCACACGTCTACCCCCTGCTCGATGGCTTCATCACCCAGGTATTTACCCCATTCCCAGACTGCTATGTATGATTCCACTGAATTTCCCAGGGGATTGACTCCCATTGGTCCAAATCCCCTGAAAACAATAGGCCTTACATAACAGTGTTCCAATTCATTGGCCCTGATTGTATCCAAGACAGCTGTGCAGAATTCCTCTCTGGTAAAAGGGATGTCCATCCTGTAGATTTTTGCTGAATTGTACAACCTGTCCACATGTCTCTGAAGGTGAAAAACTTCTGAACCGCGAGACGTTTTGTAACAGCGAATTCCTTCGAAAACACTGGTGCCATAATGGAGAGCATGGGTCATTACGTGAATGTTCGCATCTTCCCAGTTGATTAATGATCCGTTTTTCCAGATTTTTTTTGCCTTTCCCATCCGTGCAGGATAGGTTTTTATCCTGATATAGTCAAGCCTGAAGGCTATTTTTAATTCTGTATCGGCAGGGCCTCAGTCCAGGATTTACAATTAGTGTCATAAACAGGAACGACTCTTGAGCCGGCGGTCTTATCTCTCTGTGGGAAGAGGAGTGATAGTAGCCTTTAAAAAGTAAATCCATAAAATGCTAATATATAGAACTGCATCGGGAAATAGCATAAATCGGGAAAAATCTGTATAAATAACAGATCAGGGAATATAGTAAGTGGGTTTAGACGCAGGGGCTGTTAAAAATTATTTGAGGGAACACAAACCGCCGGAAATGGCGGTCCTGATGGTCATATCTGTGCTTGTCGGCCTGGGAACAGGGTTCGGGTCACTTGCCTTTCGCCATATGATTACTTTTTTCCACTGGATAGCCTTTGATGTCGGGCGGACCCTGCTTTTCGGTTTCATGGGCCAGTATTATGTGGTTATTATTCCGTCCATCGGCGGACTGCTTTTAGGGCCGATCGTGTATTTCTTTGCCAGGGAAGCTGCAGGGCATGGTGTCCCTGAAGTGATGCAGGCAGTTGCGCTGAGAGGAGGCAGAATCCGTCCGATTGTGGTCGTAGTGAAAGCTGTTGCCTCGGCAATCTGTATTGGCTTTGGGGGATCGGCCGGAAGGGAAGGGCCTATTGTCCAGATCGGCGCCAGCCTTGGCTCTACCGTCGGGCAGTATTTTAATCTTTCAGTCGAGAGAGTCAGGCTGCTGGTTGCCTGCGGCGCTGCGGGCGGCATCGCGGCAACTTTTAATGCCCCGGTTGCCGGAGTGATCTTTGCCCTGGAGGTAATCCTGGGTGAATTCGCAGTTAGACATTTTTCCACAGTCGTGGTTTCTGCTGTGACCGCCAGTGTGGTAAGCCAGATTTTTATCGGCAGTGAAACCACCTTCAGCGTTCCGATATATTCGATGCATACATCCTGGGAGTTCGGATTATATATCCTGCTGGGCCTGCTGGCCGCACCAGTTGGTGTGGGATTTTCAAGGATTCTTAACCTGGCTGAAGATTTTTTTGAGAACCTTAAAGTCCCTGGTTACCTGAAGGCTTCGATTGGCGCGATAGGCGTGGGAATCATCGGAATCTGGCTGCCTGAAATTTTTGGTGTTGGATATGAATCAATGGAAAAGGTGCTGCGGAGTGAGAGCAGCACCCTGTTATGGATAGGTCTACTGCTTGTCTTCAAGATTATCGGAACATCCTTTACCCTGGGTTCGGGAGGTTCCGGCGGAGTTTTCGCCCCGGCCCTTTTTATCGGAGCCATGTTTGGAGGATTGTTCGGGAACATTGTTGTCATGGCTTTCCCGGGAATGACAGCTCCTTCAGGTGCTTATGCCATTGTCGCCATGGCAGCGGTTTTTTCTGCAGCAGCCAGGGCCCCCATAACAGCTGTGCTGATCCTTTTTGAAATGACCGGCGACTACCGGATCATAATGCCGCTGATGCTTTCCACGGTAATAGCCACGGTTGTCGCTGGCTACCTTGATAAAGAATCCATCTATACTCTCAGACTAAGCCGAAAGGGGGTAAATATATCGAAGGGCCGTGATATTGACCTGATGCAAAGCATAATGGTTTCGGAAGTAATGACATCAGATGCTGATCCGGTACTGGAATCCATGGGTATGAAGGAACTACTTCAGCATTTTCAGACCAATCGGCATAATTCTTTTCCGGTTCTTAACACCGACGGTGATCTGACTGGAATTATAAGCCTTTCCGATCTGGACGCAGCACTTAACGACAGCAGCAGGAACAATGATACCCTGACTGTCGGGGAGATGGCTTCCAAGAACCTGGTTACCGTCTCTCCTGAAGATGAAATGTCAGTTGCCCTGGAGCGTATGAGGCCCAAGGAACTGGGAATCCTTCCAGTAATTGATAAGAGTAATCCAAGAAAACTTATTGGTGTCATCAGACGAAGGGATATCGTCAGGGCCTACAATCTTTCTTCAATCAGGAAAATGGATATTAAAGCCAGAGTCGCCCAGGCAAAACTGGTAAATCAGAGCGGCAACAGGTTTGCCGAGTTTCAGGTTGCAGATGGATCAATGGCTGATGGACAGCCTCTGGCCGTTCTGCCTTTCCCGAAAGGTTGTATTGTTGTTTCCATCCTGCGAGATGAAAGACTGATGATTCCGCGAGGAAATACTGTCATAAAAGCCGGGGACAAGCTCACTGTTTTTGTAGAAATCGAACAACAGGGCGCCATCGGCAAGCTATTCAAGGGTTAAGCCAGTATTGGAAAAATGCGGTTTGTTTTGCATTTAATTTGTTGTTTCCCCCATTGTCTCACCCCTCAATTCCCACTTGGACATTCGCGCCTCAACCTTCCCACTTCGGAATATTTTTTACCTCTTCTCCCCCTTCTAAAAAACGGAATAAGCAGCGAGGGAATGTCGGATGCCGAACCTTGAGAATGCCAAAGTTCGAATGTCGATTTTCGAATGTTGAATGCTCCACTGTCTGCAACCTCTGAAGCATTTCGTGTCCTTGCGGCTCTGATGATTTGAAAGCAGAATTATCCTGCGAGGCAGAGGCTAATTTTTTGTTTCCTGTGGTTTCCGTACCCTTGGCTTTTTCTCCCCGTCGCTGAAGTAACCTTTTTTAGCTCTGACTCTGAATCCTTTTTCCTCGGCTTCCCTGACTTTTACATCAATCCTCCTCCACATACCATCCTTGGTGTCATTGGAAGGAATGTAGGAAAGCCTGTACTGGTTTTTAAGTTCAACGGCTATCTGCTTGAAGATCGGGTCCAGTTCTTCAACCTGCCTGGGGAAAAAGGCTTTGCCGCCAGTGGAATCAGTAATGGCTGAAATCTCTTCCCGGACTTTCTGCCGGTTAGATTTGCCCAGCCCGAAGAACCCTTTATCTTCGCTAAGGTCAGTATCAAGAAAAGCGACAATAAAGATGATGCAGTCGGTTTCTTCAACTTTGTCCACAAGTTCTGCCAGTTCATAATAGCTGTCCTTGTCTTCACCATCAGTAAAGACAAGCAATATCTTTCGGGGTTCACGGCCTTCGGCCACCTTGTCAGCTGACAGGTGGATCGCGTCGTAAAGTGCAGTTCCTCCCTTGACTATAATGTTGGATATGGCATCTTTAATGTTTTCAACGTCCCTGGTGAAATCCTCTTCCAGTTCGACTTCATCATCAAACCTGATCAGGAACATTTCATTCTGGGAGTTGTCAAAAGACAGGAATAAAGCCAGGGCCTGCTCGACTTTTCCGATCTTGTTTCTCATGCTTCCGCTGCTGTCAAGAACGATTCCTATTGAAGAAGGAATGTCAGTCTGGGCAAAATTGATGATTTTCTGTTCAACCTTGTCTTCATAAACAGTGAAATCGTCGGAGGTAAGCCCTGCGACAAGCTGCCCTTTGCTGTCATAAACCGAGGTGTAAATAACCACCTGGTTAACTTCAGCCCGGAAAAGGGGGATCTCTTCTTTTTCCTGCGCAAGCGCTGGAATACAGAGGAGCAACAGCAAGGTAATATGAATGATTCTGTTTTTATCCATCAATGACAATTTTTCGCGTTACCAGGAGATTCTAATTAACCTCGTTGGGGCTGTAATATCCTTCCCTGGCCCTAAGGCTGAGCTTTGGCATACCTTCAGGAGGATTCAGAGTTACCTTAAGCTCTCTCCATTTTCCGTCAAAATTCTGGTCCAGTGGAATGTAGCCGAGAATATACTGATTTCGGAGTTCTGTATGAATTAGATCAATATAGTAATCAAGTTGTTTAAAATTATGCGGAAAAAAAGCACGGCCCCCGGTGAGGCTTACAATTTCAGAGATGATGTTCCGTCCAAAACCCTGTTCTCCCCGTTCGCCTATTATGTAGATCTGCACATCAGATTCCTTGGCAAACTCCTTGACTTCCCTGAAGGTGTACCTGCTGGCATTGTTCTCGCCATCGGTAATAACGATAAGGGCTTTTTTCCGGTTTTTTGATTCCTTGATTTTTTCCAGGCCAAGGTAAAGTGCGTCAAAAAGGGCGGTTTCCCCACCCGGAGATGAAATGGAGGCTTCATTAATGACATTTCGGCTATCCGAAGTAAAATCCTGGAGAACACTGGTCCGGTTATTAAATCCTATCAGCAGGTACTCGTCTTCCGGGGAACCTTGGCTGAGGAAGCGATTTATTGAAGTTCTGGCACTAAGCATGTTGTCCCCCATTGATCCGCTGGTATCCAGAATAATGCCTACACTTATTGAATCCGCATCATTCGAAAATATCGAGATGGGCTGCTCAATTTTATTTTCAAAAACCTGGAAATGGCGGGATTCAAGGCCCACTACATACCTGTCTAAAGGATCCATGACACTGACTCTTACAATGACAGTGGGGACTTTTACGGAAAAACGGGGAGGTCCGTCCTGCGGAATGGCATCCTGCGGGGCGGCAGAAAGATGTAGCAGGCTGAATAATAAGCTGGCAAGAAGTATTATTTTCTCCATTTATAAGCCCATCCTGGCGCTTTACCCTGATATTGACAAACCAAAACAAAGGCTGATAAATAGCCTTGTATCTAAAGCCTTTCAGGATTTGGTTTCCATAAGAATTGTAACATCTAAAATGGGGAAGATTGGCGGTTTGATTCAAAAAAATCTGGAAAACCTGGGACTGTGACAATGAACTCCGGGATCTTCATTTTACTGTTAAGGCAGGCCGCTTCTCCACATTAACCGCACGGAAAACGGAGGCACTCTGTCAGCCTGGAGCAGGAAGGAAGGGTATTTTTAAAAAGGGTCCCTGCTGTCAATTTCACTGAAATAGTCCGGAGGAACGAGGATGGATCTGGGTTTACTGGGACCTTCCATCGGGCCGATTATCCCTTCATATTCAAGGGCATCCATAAGTTTCGCAGCTCTTCCGTATCCGACTCCGAATCGCCGCTGCAGCAGGGAGGTGGAAGCCTTCCTCTGCTCCACCACAAATCGCGATACTTCATCGTAGAGAGGATCCTCAGATCTGCTGAATTCCCCATCCATCTCCTCATTGCTGTCTTCTCCCACCAGAATCTCCTCGTGGTATTCAGGTCGAGCCTGTTCCTTTAGGAAAGTAACAATTTTGGAGATTTCCTTTTCAGAAATATAGGCTCCATGTATGCGGCTGAGACGGGCATGGCTCGGCGAGAGAAATAACATATCACCCATGCCCAGGAGCTGTTCGGCCCCGTTGGCATCAAGTATGGTGCGGCTGTCTATTTTTGATGAAACCCTGAAAGAGATTCTGGAAGGAAAGTTGGCTTTGATCAGGCCGGTGATAACATCAACCGAAGGTCTCTGGGTAGCCAGTATAAGGTGGATTCCAACCGCCCTGGCCATCTGTGCCAGGCGGGTTATGGAAGCTTCCACATCCTTTCCTGAGGTCATCATCAGGTCGGCCAGTTCGTCTACGACAATAACAATTTTAGGAAGCTTCTGGAATTCTTCGGATTCTTCATCAGTTCCTGTTTTCCCTTTTTTCTCCCGGGACATTTCCGCGGCCAGCACGTTGTATTGGTCTAGATTGCGCACTCCCTGAAGAGCGAGCAGGCGGTAGCGGTTTTCCATTTCCTTAACTGCCCAGTGCAGTGCATTGGCAGCCTTTTTCGGGTCAGTAACAATTGGAGTCAAAAGATGGGGGATGTCTTCGTACAGACCCAGTTCCAGCCGCTTGGGATCGACCATGATAAAGCGCACATTTTCAGGAACAGCCTTGTATAGAATTGAGCAGACCATGCAGTTAAGCCCCACGCTTTTTCCGGTGCCGGTAGATCCGGCAATCAGCAGGTGAGGCATTTTGGGAAGGCTGGTAATAACAGTTCCTCCCTTGATGTCCTGTCCCAGAGCCAGAGTCAGATCTGATTCGGATTCATTGAAATACCTGGAGCTCAGGACTTCCCTTAACAGGATCATTCTACGATTTTCGTTGGGGACCTCTATCCCTACCGTACTTTTCCCAGGTATCCGGTCAATCCTTATGGCTTCGGCCTTCATCGCCAGGCACAGGTCATCGGAAAGAGCAAGTATCTTGGTGTATTTCACGCCAGGATCCGGTTTGAATTCAAAGGTGGTTACTACCGGGCCGGGGTGGATATGCTTTACTTCTCCAGTTACTTTAAATTCAGCGCATTTTGCGGCAAGTACGGCGGCTTTTTCCCGCAGTTCTTCAATGTCGTATTCAATCTCATCCGAAGGAGCCTTCAGGAAGGATAAGGGCGGAAGCTGGTATTCAGAGTTGTTAATTCTTCTCTTATCCTTGTCATCCCATTCAAAAGCTGTCTGGACCGGTTTTGAAACCGGTAGAACTGCATCAGCTGTGACTTTTCTGGTTCTCCCGGCAGGAGCCTGTTTCCCGGTAACTGCCGCTTCATCATTTCCATAGAGAATTGCCTCAGTCTTCTCTGCAAACAGGTTTTCAGTTTCCAGTTGAGGTTTATCTTCAGGAATCTCTTTTAATTTGATGAGCATTTCTCTTCGTTTTTTCAGCTCTTTGAGTTTTTTCCTTTCGTTGTACCTGACCTTGAGCGGGCGAAAGGGGCGTAGAATAAAAGCCATGATTTTTTTCAGCAAAACTGAAAAACCTCGCAGGGAGAAGCGGGTTATGGCCAGGATGGCCAGGACAAAAACTGTGGTCAGCAGGAGGATTGAACCGGTTAAATTAAGGAATCTCAGAAGCGGGCCGGCCAGCAGGGTGCCGAGCAGGCCTCCCTGCGAAAAATTTGCCCAGGATGGGTCCGGTAAATCAAAAAGGCTCAGGGCTGTACAAAGTGAAGAGGCAACAGCAATGAATCCCAGGGTTTTGAGAAGCAAGTCTTCAATAGGCCTGGAGCGAACCTTGTTTATTCCAGCCAATAAAAAAGGCAGGGGCAGCAGGAAGGCTATAAAACCTATGACCTGGAACAAAACATCCGCTAAATGCGAGCCTAAACGGCCAATCAGATTATGAGGTTGCATTTCGGTTGTCGCAGTGTTAAAGGAAGGGTCTGATGAACTGTAACTTGCCAGGGCCACAGTTAAAAATACCGCGGTCATCAGCAGGAGAACTCCGAAAACTTCATCATATCTATTGCGTTGGCCAGTATTCATTGTTGTAATCCCGAAAATAAGGAATTTAAAAATATTTTTTCTAGAATACCAGAGCTGTAGGACGATTTAATTGTCGGTGACTGTATAGGTATAGGCGCAGTCAGATCGGGGCTGACGCTTGAAGCTTGGGACATGGTTAACAGCTGGCCTGGGTTTAAAATGGAAGGGGGAGGCAGCAGCTGGATGGTGCAGGATCAGAGGCATGGGCCGGTTGGGTTATGCAAACCTGAACTATGGCGGCAAACAATCCTGAATGTTGACCTGAGGATTGAATTAACCCCCTACACCTCAACCGTGAAAGGTATGACCATCGGTTTTTTTCCGGTTCTTTTTCTGAAGACTTTCCTTATTTCAATCCGCAGGGTTTCATTGAATGATTCAATATCCCGCTTTTCAGCCAGAGAGGTCTTTTTAACAATTTCGGTGATTTTTCTTTTTGCTTCCGCAGCTATGTCCATATAATCAGCCTGATCGATAAATCCCCTGAAGGTCAATTCGGGGTCACCCACCTGGATTCCGGTCATGCTGTCCAGGCGCAGAATTGCAATTATCAGGCCCCTCAGTGACAGGTGCCTCCGTTCCCTCAGGACAATTTCATTAACTTCATCCAGAAATTCCTCATCAATGAATCGGCAGTTGAGGTCCAGCCTGTCGATAATCTTGAAACCATCCTGGTTTATCTGTAGGTGATCGCCATTTTCAATGACAGAAATCCGCTCTTCCGCTATACCTCGGGATTCAGCCAGGGAGGCATGGGTTTTCAACTGGCGGAAATCTCCATGGATTGGGATGAAAAAACGCGGCCTGACCAGTCTGATCATCTTTCCCAGCTCCTCGCTGTAGGCGTGTCCTGAGGCATGTACTACGGAGTTATCGCAGTCGTATACAATAGCATCATGCCGGTAAAACTGGTTGATGACCCAGTTGATTGAGTTTTCATTGCCAGGTATCTTCTTGGTAGAAAGGATGATTGTATCCCCTTTATCTATATGGATTTCTTTTACCTGTTCATTCGAAAGCCGGGTCAGGGCTGAAAGCGGTTCCCCCTGGCTTCCTGACGCCAGTATGACCATTCTTTCCGGATCGATGGAGGGGGCCTCTTTTAGTGATCGGAGGATCCCGGCAGGGACCGACAGGTAGTTGAGCTGGTGGGCAATATTAATATTGCGAATCATGCTGCGGCCCACAGGAATGACAATCCGGTCAAACTCGGCAGCCAACTCCATGATGAACTGGATTCTTTTAATACTGCTGGCAAAAGCCGAAATGACAATTCTTTTCTCAGCTTTGCGGAAAAGCTCTCTCAGGGGCTCCCTGATGGAGTTTTCCGGAGGTGAGAATCCTGGAGAACAGCTGTTGGTGCTGTCAGAAAAAAGGGCCAGTACCCCAGCATCTCCATAGGCGGAAAGTATCTTTTCAGCAGAAGCGTCATGGTCCGGGCTCTCTTCTTCCAGCTTGAAATCCCCGGTCCAGATTACAGTGCCAGCTGGCAGTGTGACAGCAAAACTGAAACTGTCTGGGAACGAGTGGTCAATCAAGACAGGTTCTATCGAAAAAGGGCCAATGGTGAATTTATTTCCGCTTTTGATTTCCACCAGTTTTGACCGGCTCAGCACGTCTCTTTCTTCCAGTCGGGACTTTGCCAGGCCAAGAGTCAGGGGACTGCCATATACAGGAACATTGATGTTTTCTAGTACATAGGCAAGCGCGCCGATGTGGTCTTCATGTCCGTGTGTCAGGATAATACCTTTTACCTTGGCGGGGATTTTATTCAGTGCGGACAAGTCAGGTATCATCAGGCTGACACCTGGGATTGATCTCTGATATCCCCTGGGAAATGCCATGCCGCAGTCAATCATGATCATATCCTTGCCGTATTTCAGGAGAGAACAGTTCATCCCGAATTGTCCCAGCCCCCCAAGTGGAATAATTTCAACAGGTTTAATCATGATTGGAAGGATAACACGCGCCGGCTGGCCTCTGAAATAGCCAGGAACTTTTCCAGGCTGATTTCCTGAGGTCTTGCCTGGGGGGAAACACCGCTTTCCTCCAATGCCAGGAGCAGCTGCTCAGGATCAGGAAAAAGGCGTTTCAGGTTGTTGTAAATGGTTTTTCGTCGTTGAGAAAAAGCTGTTTTAGTGAGTTGTATGAATTCCTTTTCTGCTTCAGTCTGGATGAACCTTGGTTTCAGCTGCAACACATGCGACATAATCTTGGGAGGAGGATAAAAAGATCCGGGGGGCACATCAAAGCCGCTTATTCGATGAAAATTAAAAGCCATGAGGAGTGAGAAATATCCATAGTCACTCGATCCAGGCGCTGCCAGGATGCGCAGTGCGACTTCTTTCTGAGTCATAAACGTGAAGCTGGCAAAGAATTTTTTAAATTTCACGGAGTGTTCAAGAATCCTGGTGGAGATATTGTACGGGAGATTCCCGATAACCTTGGCTTTGATCTGATCCGGTTTGATGCTGTATTGCTCCTGTTCGGGAAAAGGGTAGTGAAGAAAAGGCTCCCAGTCGCTGTTTAAAATATTTTTCTGGTAAATCCTGAGGCGGGGAGGCTCTGAGTTCATTACTGCCTGGTATTTCCCTTCCAGGGTTTTAACCATGTCACGGTCAAATTCCACTGCCGTCACCAACCTTGATCTTTCAAGAAGGGAAGAAGTAAGGGCGCCGGTCCCGGGACCGATTTCAAGCACGATATCAAACTGGTCTATTTCAGCCAGTTCAACAATTCGTGTACAGTAGTGTCGGTTGGTCAGGAAGTGCTGGCCGAGAGATTTTTTAGGTTGAATCATTTTTAGTCAACGAGTGATATGCTACCATAAAACCCTCACAGATTATGATTGAAACAGTGGAGACTTTATTATGAGTGAATATGTAAAAGATGTAACTGACCGCAGTTTTGAAACCGATGTCCTTCAGGCTGAAGTGCCTGTTCTCGTAGACTTCTGGGCTACCTGGTGCGCGCCATGCAGGATGCTGACCCCAGTTATAGAGCAGGTTGCCGAGGAGTACAAGGGCAAGGCGAAATTTGTCAAGTTGAACGTCGATGATAATTCAGAGACCGCCGGAAGATATTCGATCAGGGGTATCCCGACTCTTTTGCTTTTCAAGGGCGGAGAACTCAAGGACCAGCTGGTCGGAGTTACATCCAAAGACAATATTACCAGGATGATCCAGGCGCAGTTATAAACATCGTTATTGCCTGGCAGGAAAAATAAGCAATAGTCCAGAATTCTCTGTTGATGTTCCGGCAACTCCGGGGCGAGGATCTTTTCAGAGCAGCTGGCAGGGAAAAATATGATGAAGAACGTGGTAGTTGTAGGTACACAGTGGGGCGACGAGGGTAAGGGCAAGATTGTCGACCTTCTGACAGAAAAATTTGACGTTATTGCCAGGGCCCAGGGTGGACATAATGCCGGTCATACCGTCATCATCGGCCGGACCAAGTATATTCTTCATCTGATTCCATCAGGAATACTGCGATCAGGAAAGATCTGCGTTATCGGAAATGGGGTGGTGTTTGATCCTTTCGCTTTCCGGGAAGAACTGCTGGGGCTTGCGGGAATTGATTACAAAGGCCGGTTGTTTATCAGTGACCGTTGCCATTTAATCATGCCCTATCACCGTGCAGTGGAAAAGGCAGAAGAATTCCTCCTGGGGGAAAACCGGATTGGAACCACCAACCGTGGCATAGGCCCTGCCTATGAAGATAAAGTCGCCCGCAGGGGATTACGGATTGGGGACATGGGATGTCCCGAGATTTTCAGGAAAAGGCTGGAAGAAGTTGTCCGATCCAAGAATCTGCTGTTAAAGGAGGTTTATAACAGTGAACCTCTTGATTCCGGGAAGATATACGATGATTATATGAGCCTGGCAGACCTGGTGTTACCGATGGTTACAGAAACATCGGAACTTCTGAACAGGCTGGACAAGGAAGGTAAACGGATCCTGTTTGAGGGAGCCCAGGGAGCCCTGTTGGATATAGATCACGGTACCTATCCGTTCGTTACATCATCCAATTCCACTTCAGGTGGAGTCTGTACGGGAACAGGGATAGGTCCTGCCCGGATAGACGGTGTGGTTGGTATCAGCAAGGCATACACCACCAGGGTTGGAGCCGGTCCATTTCCGACTGAATATGACGGAAGCCTCGGTGAAACTTTCCGCAGCATCGGTGATGAATATGGGGCTTCTACCGGAAGGCCCAGGAGATGCGGATGCTTTGATGCCGTGATTACCGGCTATTCCTGCAATGTGAACAGCGTCAGCACTCTGGTTATTACAAAACTGGATGTCCTTGACCAGCAGGAACAGATAGAAGTCTGTACCGGATACAGGTATAAGAATCAGATTCTGAAGACCTTGCCCATGCATTCCGAGGTACTGGAGAAAGTGGAGCCTGTAATTGAAACCTGGAAAGGCTGGAAAAAGCCTACTACCGGAATTCGTGAATATGGAGCTCTCCCAGCTGAAGCCCGCGATTACCTGAATCGTTTGAAAGACCTGCTTGAAACAGATATTTCGATTGTTTCAGTTGGCCCCGATCGTGATGATACTCTTTTTGTTGACGGCAGCCCCTATTCCGAAGCATTCAAAATGCGGGATTGAATGTCGCGTATGAAAACGGCAGCTTAAAGTACTGAAAGGCGGATTCAATCCGCCTTTCTCGCCAGCAGACTGCTCCGTTGATGAGTATATTTCCCCTCTGGGTGCATAAAACCCAGTTCAACTCCTGCCTGAAGCCGCTAATCTTCGCAGTAAGCCTCATGTCCTCTGTATTCGTTTCGCTGGAAAAATCATATTTGTAACCCCCGAAACTGGAAAACCACATACACTTCTGTCAGCAAGCGGTATGGAGATACCTGATTCTTTTGCTTTTAGTGTCGAAGGCGCAGTTTCAGGAACCTGGGCTTCTCCGTTTATCCTATTAATAAATAATAATTATATTCCTCTTCCTGAGTGAAACCTAAATAAGGCATTCAGCATATATAAGAACAGTTTTAAGTTACCCTGAGAAACAGGTTGACAGGCAGTTCTTAAAGCGAAACCTATTGTACCAAGTGTACAGCGCGAATTTATTAATTAGGACAAACGGAAAAACCTGAACATACAACGGAGGACGCAAATGTTTACAAAATTAGTTGACCTGCCATACAAATATGACGCACTTGAACCTTATATAGATGCCAAAACCATGGAGATCCACCATTCTCGCCACCACAATGCCTACGTGACAAACCTGAATAATGCAGTGGAGCCTTTTACCGAACTGGATGGAAAAAGCCTTGATGAGCTCCTTTCCAACAATCTCAGTGCGGTTCCTGAATCGATAAGGACCGCGGTCAGGAATCATGGCGGAGGAGTATGGAACCATAACCTTTTCTGGAACACGATGTCCCCATCCGGGGGCGGCGAGCCAGTAGGGAAGGTTGCTGAAGGAATAACCAGGAAATTTGGAACTTTTCAGGCATTCAAAGATCAGTTGAATAAGGCGGCTTTGACCCAGTTCGGATCAGGATGGGCTTGGCTGGTACTGGCGAAAGGAGGCGGGCTGGAAGTTCTTTCAACCCCGAACCAGGACACCCCCCTTTCGGCCGGGCATTTTCCCTTGCTTAACCTGGATGTATGGGAACATGCCTATTATTTGAAATACCAGAACAAGAGGAATGACTATATTTCGGCCTGGTGGAATGTCATCAACTGGAAAGCAGTAGAAGATCTTTATCTTTCAGCCAGGTAATCTTTTTTATTATTGATTGTGGGGCGCGGGCTACCTGCCCGCGTTCCAGGTTTGACCCTGGTGAGGAACCGGCAGGGATGATTCGGGCAGCCCGTGCCCATTATAATCCTCAACTATTTAATCCGGCAGTGTCAGTTTTACCTCATCCAGATCCTTGATCCTGGCCCTGCTCCCCAGCGCAACAAGCACTGAACCGACCACAACAGCCGCGGCACTGACTCCCTGTATCCAGGTGATGTCAGGATTCGCTCCCATGTCCAGGTAGTCCCCCAAAAGGATTATTTTGGTGAAAACTATTGTGAAAATTGGCGCGAGAGCTATCACCGCGCTTACCCGGGACGCATCCCAGAGATTCAGGGCTTCGGCAAAACATCCGTAGGCGATAAAAGTATTGAGGCAGGCAAAGACCAGGAACCCAATCTGCACCGGAGTAAGGACTGATACAGTAACAGGGTCTGAAACCGGAAGGACTAAAACTGAAGCTGCAAGGTATAACACGGCCAGGATCTGGTCTGATGAGAAATCCCGGAGTGAAGCCTTTTGGGCGAGGGCATAGGCCATCCAGGAAAACGCGGCCAGAATTATGAAGATACTCCCCCTGTAAAAATCTCCCCGCCATTCTGAAACCATTGTTAAGAGGCGGTCCCTGAAGAAAAGCAGCAGGCCTCCAAAAAGAACGGCAATCCCTATCCATTGCACTCCCCGTATGGATTCCTTAAAAACTATGATCCCTCCAAGAAACAGCAGCATTGGTGCCAGCTGTATCAGTATCTGGGCGGTGTTTGGAGAAACATAATCCAGTCCTTTAAGGTAAAGGACGTAATTACCTGCCAGGCCTAATGAAGCAACCGATAGCAGTATTATGTTTCTCCTGCTGAATTTCTGAATTGAGGGGATTCTTTTCTTGTAGAGGAGGTACAAGCCGATCATGCCCAGGGAAGCCGCGAATCGGAACCAGGTTAAGGTGAATGGATCCATCGATTTCAAAAGCACCTTCATCGCGATAGGCAACAGGCCCCACATAAGTGCGGTCGTCATCGCCAGCAAAAAACCAAGTTTCCAGTTTCCAGTCGATTTCATTAATTTAAGTCTTCCAGGAAAGATCCATTACATAAGGGAGAAACGTCAGACGAAGCCGACGGCATTTAAAGGTAGTTCTTTTAATGTATGAATTCAAGTTAGAGACACTTTTAAAATCTTCCTGTATTGTCCTGTAATAACCTTCCTTGCCACTCGATAATTGCTTGCACCGGGATCACCCGGTTCAGTCAGGGCGCGATTCCATTCCCGGAGCCACTGATTTGCACCTCATACAGAGTAGCGTCTATCATGTTCGGAAATAGAAAGGATATAACATGAAGACCTGTTTGGAGTGCATCCCCTGTTTTGGGAAGCAGATAGTTGAAGTAGCCGGAATGCTGGAAGGGGATGAAAAAAAGCAGAGAGAGGCAGTCAGGGGAATGATGGCAGCCTTTGCGGATTTTGACCTTGATGATTCCCCGCCTTTATTTGCCCAGCGGCTATCCAGGATAGCCAGGCCGTACCTGGAAGGAAGGGACCCTTTTCATGATATCAAGGAGCGCTTCAATAATCTGGCAATGCACATTCTTCCCGGTCTTGAGATTAGAGTGAAGGAAGCACCCGATCCATTCGGACTGGCCGCCCGGCTCTGTATTGTCGGGAATGTCATCGATTCAGGAGTGGTGTCCTACAAACTGGAAGAGGATGCGGTGACTGAGGAGATTATGAATGCTTCAGAGGAGGAGCTTTTTGGCGATATAGAACCGTTGCGGGAGAGCTTTCTCAATGCCAATAAGATACTGTGGCTTGCTGACAATGCCGGAGAGATTGTACTGGACCAGTTGCTTCTCTCTTTTGTTGATCCGGGGCGCGTAACTATTGCGGTGAGGGGAATGCCCATATTAAACGATGCCACCCTTTCTGATGCCCGGGAAATCGGCCTCACTTCAATGTACCGGGTAATTGAAAACGGGTCTGACGCTCCAGGGACAATCCTGGAAGACTGCAGCCATGAATTCAGGAAGGCTTTTGATGAAGCGGACCTGATAATTTCAAAAGGGCAGGGGAATTATGAGACGCTTTCTTCTTTCTCTGATGACCGGATTTTTTATCTATTGAAGGCAAAATGCCCGATTATTGCCAGGGACCTCAACTGTGACATCGGCAGGCTTGTTATTCAGAAGCGTTAAGGACTGTTTTCCAGGCGAAGCCTGGCCTTTCTCCAGATTTTTTAAAAAAAAGTGGCGCTGAGGGAGGTAGTTCAGCGCCACTTAATCAGGAATCAATGTCACTTGGAGAACAAATGACTTTCGCTTGGTTACAAATATTAAGACGATAAAAAGTTCCTTAAAGTTTAATTATTTGCAAATGTTTCTGAAAATGTAGGTAAAAACATTCTTGGCAGACTGATTTGTGAAACTGCTATTCAATGGCTCATTTCTGAACAGTTTTTTTCTCCGGCCTAAAAACGGGCTGGAGCAGCCGGCCTGATTCGTTTTTCAAATGAAATGAAATGCTTGGGATTCCCCGGGTTTCATCCCAGTTTGGACCTGACCGCTTCATTTACCATTTTCCCATCTGCGGCGCCTTTCAGCTTTGGCATCAGTTCCTTCATTACCTTCCCGATATCCTGCATGGATGACGCTCCGGTTGCAGCTATGGCCGCTTCGACAAGTTTATCCACTTCTTCACGGGAAAGCTGTTGGGGAAGATAGCGGTTGAGGATTTCAAGTTCCTTTTTCTCCTGATCTGCCAGGTCGATTCGACCTGCATCTGTGTAAGCATCTATGGACTGCTTCCTCTGCTTGGCATAACTGGATATGACGCCCAGGGTTTCCTCATCAGCAAGCTGGTAGTCTTTTCCTTTTTTGACCCGGAGCTGCACTTCAAGTTCCAGGATTCTTGACTTGATCATTCTCAGGACGCCGAGGGTGTCCTTGTCATGTTTTTTGAGCGCGGTTGTGGCATCTGCGGATATTTTTTCTTTTAAGCTCATAATTGAGAATTATGGTGATTCGGAAGGAGGAATACAAGGGGCTTTACTTCAAGCCGCCAACTTCAAGGTCATATATGATCGGATAATGGTGGATTGGTGAATCGCAGGCATTGAACCCGCCTGCCTGTTATAATCAGGATCAAGACATGATACAGATATGCACTGATTTTGACGGAACCATAACTACCAGGGACACCATTGTTTTTGTGACCGAAAAATTCGGAGCCGGAGAGGATTTCCGGATCCGGATAGTTAACGATATTAAAACTGGTAAAATTTCAGTGTTCCAGGGAATACGGATGGAGCTGGAAACCGTAAAAGTATCCTGGGAGGAAGCAGTTGAAACGTTGAAGGCCAATGTATTCCTGGACCCTGGCTTCGAAGACTTTGTTGAGTGGAGCAAAAATGAAGCCTGTCCCATGACCATACTAAGTTCAGGAATGACTCCTGTGGTTGAACTATATACCGGTCATCTTGGCATTCCTATCTATGCCCACAAGCTGGAAGTCTCTCCTGAGGGATGGAATTTTAAAGTAATTGAAGAACACCGCAAGGAGTTGATCCTGGAGGCCATCCGCAAAAAGGGGCCGGTAGTCTACATAGGGGACGGGACTTCTGACCTGGCTGCCATTCCCTATGCAGAACTTCTTTTTGCCCGGAGGGGACGATACCTTGAAGCATACTGCCGGGATAACAATATCCCCAATATTCCCTTTTCAGATTTTAATGAAGTGAAATTAATGCTGATGGAGTGGCTTGATAACCGGAATCATAAATGCATCTCGGGAAACTTGAAGTAAATAAGGGGTGCTGTCAGTGACAACACCCCTGTCTTTATCACATTGAGAATTTATTAACAAACTGTCTTTAATCAAAAAACGGGAAAAGCTCTTTAAGCTCTTCTTTGCTTGGCCTTCTCCCGTATTCTGAAACCTGTAATGCTTCGACAAACTTAACCTGCGAAGCCTTTTCCTTACCGTAAAACTCTACAAGTTTCTCCATCTCTGCATCAGAGATACTGTTATGGCGTACTCTTGATTTAGCTAGCCATGCCCGGCGGGCGGCATCGCCCTCAGGAACCTCTTCCAACCTGTTGGCGTTGTATGGAAGCCATTCATACATCTGGGATGTATGGCAGTGATACATATCGATTTTCTTTTCTATTTCACTGGTGATATCTACAACCACGTCAGGAATAAAAGGCGTTGGAACAGAAAATCTGTCCGGGCTGTACATGAATACTGGATTTTTTCTCAGGTGGGGTGTATTGGCTACAATGTTCGGAACAGTGACCATGTAGGCGGCATCCCTGACCAGGAGTCCGGTATTGCGGTGATCAGGGTGGTAGTCGTTGGGCCGGTGAGAAATGACAATGTCGGCATTCCATTCCCGGATCAGCCTGATGACCATTTCCCTGTTTTCCAGGGTAGGCATCAACTTACCATCGTCAACGTCGCACACGATGTATTTGGCGCCGATGACAGCCCCGGAACACTGGGCTTCCTTATATCTTCTCTGGGCCAGCGGACCACCGCCTTCCTTGTAATGGCCGCCATTGCCATTAGTGAGAGATACCAGGCAGACGTTATGCCCCTGCTGTATAAACTTGGACATGGTTCCGCCCATTTCTTCAGGATCATCAGGGTGGGCCCCGAATACGATAATATTAAGTTTTTTGTCCGCGGCCAGACCTGTTCCTGAAGCAACAAAAAATAGTAAGAAGAGAGCAATAATAATTTTAGTTGGTGTTAATTTCATAATAACCAAAATTAGCAGAGAGTCATGTTTCCGTCTATAGCTGCCAGATAATTATTTTTCGGCCTGGTTAAAAAATGGAAAGAGTTCCATCAGCTCTTCCTTTCCCGGCTTCCTTTCGTATTCTGAAACCTGAAGCGCCTCCACATACTCGATATTGGCTGACTTTTCCTTGCCGTACAATTCTTCAAGCTTGTCCGCGGCAATCCCCAGGCCTGATCCAAGCATAATCATTAAGAAGAAGCCGATAATAATTCTAACTGGGTTTGTTTTCATAATGATGAGAATGATAGAAGGGTTTTTGCAGCCGATATATCAGTGTGACAATTATTTAATTGTTTTTGCAGTAGCTGCAGAAAATAAATATAGTTAAGTGATCCTTCAGTTAAGATAGTACAGGTATTGAACCGAATGGAGGGGGATCGATTGAATCCATCCGGCCGGTAAAAAATGAAGCTGGAAAATCAGGTACAATATCAGGGATTAAACCAGATTGTACCCGTGTATCCGGGGAGGCATATGGTTATCTGAACAGTATAATAATGTGACGGATCAGGAATCCAGGGCTGCTCTGGAGGTTTGAATAATATTTCTGGGAAATGGAGTTTTAAAATGGCTGATTATGATGTTGCAGTAATAGGTCTTGGTGTCATGGGAAGGAACCTGGCCCTGAATATGGAAAGAAACGGTTATGGTGTTGTAGGCTTTGATCTTTCCCAGGAGAAAAGAGAAGATTTCCGCCGCAATACTGCCGGGAAAAAAGCTATGACGGCCTCTTCCCTGCGGGAAGTGGCAGATAACCTGAGGACCCCGCGAAAAGCATTCCTGCTGGTTCCGGCCGGAGACCCGGTAGATGCCGTAATACGGGAACTCCTGGGAGTTTTCGAAGCAAATGACATCATAATTGACGGAGGCAATTCTTTTTTTAAGGATACAGCCCGCCGTTTCAACGAAATCCAGTCTGCCGGCCTCAGGTTTATCGGTACCGGGGTCAGCGGAGGTGAAGAGGGCGCCCTGTGGGGCCCGGCCATTATGCCGGGAGGTTCTCCTGAAGCCTGGGAGGAAGTAAGGGAAATGCTGCAGGCCATCTCGGCCAAGGCAGATGACGGAACACCCTGCTGCCAATGGATAGGCAAAGGCGGAGCCGGACATTTTGTGAAAATGGTCCACAACGGCATCGAATATGGCGACATGCAGATGATATGCGAAGCCTATTTCCTGATGGAGCAGGCTCTTGGAATGACCCCAGCTGAAATGCACCAGGTTTTTGTTGAATGGAACCAGGGAGAACTGAAAAGCTACCTGGTTGAAATCACCGGGCACATCCTGGCCAATACTGATCCGGAAACAGGGAAGCCGATGGTAGATGTAATCCTGGATACCGCCGGCCAGAAGGGCACCGGAAAATGGACCAGCCAGATTGCCCTGGATCTGGGCATCCCCGCTCCCACTATTGCTGAAGCTGTTTTCGCCAGAACCCTGAGTGCCATCAAGGAGGAAAGGGTCAAGGCCTCATCTATCCTCAAAGGTCCTGAAAAACAAGTTGAAAATGGAGACCGAAAGGAAATGGTCGAGCTTATCCGCAAGGCCCTGTATATTTCAAAAATATGTTCCTATGCCCAGGGCTTCCAGATGATGCGGGCGGCTTCTGAAGAGTTTGGATTCGATCTGGACTTCGGCAGTATCGCGTCCATCTGGAGGGAAGGGTGCATCATCCGGGCAGCTTTCCTGAACGACATTAAAGCTGCTTTCGATAAAAATCCGAAGCTTGATAACCTGCTTCTGGATCCATATTTCAGCAAAGCTGTTACGGAGAATCAGGACGCCTGGAGAAAAGTTGTCACTTTCGCCGTGGAGAGGGGCATCCCTGTTCCGGCATTCAGCAGCGCGCTTTCCTATTTTGACAGCTACCGCAGTTCCAGGCTTCCGGCTAACCTGCTGCAGGGGCAGCGAGATTTCTTCGGAGCCCATACCTATGAAAGGATCGACCGTCCGCGCAAGGAGTTTTTCCATACCGAGTGGAAGACTTTTTAAGCTCTGCCTGAACTGAAAATTATTATTGAATCAAAATGGTGAATTGAATGTCCAAGGTAAAAAATGTAGTGATCGCCCAGTCCGGTGGCCCGTCCCCGGTAATCAATAATTCCCTGCGGGGTGTCATCGACGCTTGTTTGGAGCATCCCGATGAGTTTGGTACCATCTATGGCGGATACCATGGAATTGAGGGAATCCTCAAGGAGGATCTCCTGGATATATCCGCCCAGAGCCTGGAAGAAATAGCGTTATTGAGAAACACACCGGCTGCCGGGGCCATCGGAACCTGCCGCTATAAAATCAAGACTGATCAACAGGAAGATTTCGACCGGGTGATTGAGGTTTTTAAAGCCCACAATATAGGTTACTTTTTCTACACCGGAGGCAATGACTCCATGGACACTGCCGCCAAGGTAGCTGAACTGGCCTCTGTAAAAGGGCTGGACCTGGTAGCGACCGGAGTAGCCAAAACCATTGACAATGACGTGGGAGACGCTGAATTCAGGCTGGTGGATCATACTCCCGGTTATGGAAGCGTGGCTCGTTACTGGGCGCTGAACATCCAGAACCTGAACCAGGAGAATATGGGGGCATGCCCCTCGGATCCGGTACTGGTGACCCAGGTAATGGGCCGGAAAATTGGATTCATACCTGCCGCCGTGCGCTTGGGCGATCCCGATCGTGAAATGCCTCTCCAGATATATATGCCTGAGTCAGGACTGAACATCGAAGAGCTGGCCGATAATGTAAACGAAGAACTGCTTCGTCGGGGCAGGGTACTGGTGGTCCTCAGTGAAGGGTTCGATGTCGGAGATCTGGGCGCTCTGAAAGATTCTTTCGGGCACGTGGAATTCAGCTCCAGTGCCTCAACCGCCCAGCAGCTGGTAGTAAACTATCTTAACAAGGTCGGCCTGAAAGCCCGCGGCGCGGCCCGGGGCCAGGTTTCGGGAACCGACCAGCGAGATACTTCGGTTTTTGCTTCCTCCGTGGATCTGGATGAAGCTTATAAAGTAGGGCGTAATGCCGTGGAAATCGCCCTTAAAAACGGATCAGGATACATGTCCACTATTATCCGCAGGCCCGGGAGCATCTATTCTGTAAACTACGACAGGGTTCTCTTGTCTGAAGTGGCCAATTCAGAACGGGAATTTCCGCGTGAGTGGATTTCTGAAAACCGTATAGATGTGACCGATGATTTTGTAGCCTATGCCAAACCTTTGATAGGTGAGGATTGGGTCTCGGTCCCGCTCGTTGACGGGATCCAGCGATTCACTAGGTTTGATCCGATATTCGAAGATAAAAAGCTCCCGGAATATGTCCCACAGACAGCACGAAAAAAATAGTTACTACGCATTCCGGGTGCCGATGCGACATTTTTAAAAAAACTGAAGACTGAAATGAAAGTAATCCTGAAGAGAGCGAAAGGAAAAGTAATATGAGTTCCGATCCCCAGGCTGAATTAAGAGACATGCAGCCGAAGCATAAATATTTGATTGCCATTGATTCTGATGGTTGCGCCTTTGATACCATGGAGATCAAACACAAGGAGTGTTTTATCCCCAATATCATAAAATACTGGAAGCTGCAGCCCGTTTCCAAGTATGCCCGGGCCGCGGCAGAGTTTGTTAACCTTTACTCCAAGTGGAGGGGTATCAACCGTTTCCCGGCCCTGATCATGGTATTTGATCTTTTGAAGGACTGGCCTGAAGTAACCCGGCGCGGACTTCATATACCTGACTCACTTGCCTTGCGCAACTGGATTGAAACTGAAACCAAACTCGGAAATCCGGCACTCAAGGCCAAGGTGGAAGCTACAGGTAACGGGGTATTGCGGAATGCCCTTGATTGGAGCGTCGCGGTGAACAATTCAATTGAGGATATCGTACACGGAGTTCCCCCGTTTCCCTTTGTCAGGGAAAGCCTGGTAAAGTTATCTGACTGGGCCGATATCATAGTCTGCTCCGCCACGCCGATCGAAGCGCTTAAACGGGAATGGGAAGAACACGACATTGCCAAGTACGTAAGGGTCATCGCCGGGCAGGAAAATGGGAGCAAGGCCGAACATATCAAGCTGGCTTCCGCGGGTAAATATGAGAAGGATAAGATCCTGATGATGGGTGACGCCCCTGGAGACCGGCGCGCCGCCCAGGCCAATGAAGCCAGATTCTACCCGATCAATCCTGGCGAAGAAGAGAAATCATGGGAAGTATTCCTTAACGAGGCTGCCGAAAGATTTAAAAACGGAGAATATTCTGACGAGTACGCCTCAGCCCTCAACGATGAGTTTGAGAGGCACCTGCCGGATACTCCTCCCTGGAAGAAACAGGTGTAGCTGGAGGTACGACTGAAGCTGGAGCGAAAGCTCCAGCTTTCCCATGATCCGGCGGCATCAGATCAACCTTGAGGTTTCCTCGCAAACACGTAAGCCCTCCGGCTTTCATACTCCACCTCAGGGTAGGGCTCTCTCTCGATGATTTCGATTTCCCTGAAGCCGGTCTTTTCCAGGCAGCCTGAAATAAAATCAGTGGAGAAAAACATGAAATCCACATCGATTTTTTTACCGAGATACTCTTCCAGGTGAATTGTCTCATCCCCGATGTGAAAGGTGAGAAGAAATAATCCTCCTGGCTGTAATACTCGATATATTTGCCGGACGGCTGTTTCCAGCTGGTCTTTGGTGAAATGAACAATGGCATAGAAGGAAACTATCCCGGCTATGGAGCTGTCAGGAAAATCTAGATCCAGCATATTACCCCTGCTGAAAGATATCTCAGGATAGTTTTTTTTCGCTTCTGCCACTGTTTTTTCAGACAGGTCCAGGCCTGATATTTTTATTCCCAGGTCATGCAGATATTTTGTGGTTTGTCCAGGTCCGCAGCCCAGGTCCCAGACCGGTTTTTTATCTCCGATTTCCCTGGCGAACCTGCGGAGCACTTCCTGGTCCTTCGGTTTTTTTTCATGTTCAGCGAAAAACTCTTCCGAGTACTCCCGGGCTACCGTATCGTAAGCCTTTTCTATCCTGGATATATCCTGACCCTTTTTTGGGGACTCGCCTTCAGGTTTATTTGAGGGGCATAGATTCAAGAATGTAAAACTCATGGCTCAGATCTCCATTATCGCGATGCAGCAGCCCTGCCACTCGGCATATGATCCTGGATAGAGCTGTCCCGGCATCGGACTCTCCAGGTCTTTCAACACCTTAATAGTAAAACGGTTATCCTCGCTGGGGGCTACTTCGGCATCATGGAAGTCCAGCCACAATCCTGTCAGCGGGTGCTGGAGCTTGAAAAAGGCTTCCTTGGCCGAAAACATGGCCGTGGCTGCGCTATCGGCTTCACTTTGGCCCAAGGTGCCCAGGAAGGTACTTTCTCTTTCAGTGAAGATTCTCGGCCAGAGGTGAGGTTTGACCCTGCCCAGCTGTTCTATGTCTGCACCCAGGGATAGAGATGTGGAGGAGCTTCCCCTCCTGTATCTTGCCATGCCGCCGGATTGGCTGACCAGCACCAGGCAGTAGTTACTGCAGTGGCTGATCGTGCCGACACAGCCTTCCGGCCATACCGGTTCTCTCTTCTCACCCATCAGGATTGGCCCAGGCTTAATCCCCAGTTCCATTAAACATTTTCTTGCGGCAGTGCGTCCTGAACGGAATTCCCTTTCCCTTTTTAGAATCGCCTTTTCAAGGAGGGATTCTTCCATGGCATATAAATGCCCTTGCAAATTGTCTATCGAGTCTAGAGTGACAGAGACGTGTTTGCCAAGCCTTGCGGCCAGCCACGCGGTCATTTCTGAAACAGGCGCGTTTTTAAGATTCATAACTCAAGCATAAATAGTAGCAGGTCGCAGGTAGCAAGTTACAGGTTTAATATTGCCTTCATCTCTCAAATAACTTTAGGGTATCGTTACCTAATATTCGATCAATTCACGGGATCCGTTCGAAGTGGCAGGTGAAGTGCCGCAAGTATTCCGGCTGGTATGAAATTCGGTATCCCGGGATATCAGCTTTATTCTTCCAGACTGTCTCAATGACTTCCAGCAGGTAATCAAAATGACTCTGGGTGTACACCCGTCTCGGAAATGCCAGCCTAACCAGTTCCAAAGGTGAGGGGAGTTCTTTTCCGTTGCTGTCGAATTTCCCAAACATAACGCTTCCCAACTCAACTCCCCGAACACCTCCTTCCAGGTAAAGGGCGTTGACTATACCTATGCCAGGGTATTGAAGAGCATCCATTTCAGGCAGGATTTTTTTAGCATCCAGAAATACCGCGTGGCCTCCCTCGGGCCGAACGATTGGAATTTCCATTTTTTCCAGTCGCGCACTTAAATACTTGATTGTTGCATGCCTGTAAATCTGGTAATCCATCTCCAGCGCTTCAACAAGTCCGACAGCAATGGCTTCGAGATCCCGTCCAGCCAGCCCTCCATAGGTTGGAAATCCCTCCCTCAGGATCAGGAGATTTCTGAATTTTTCAGCCCATTTGTCACTGTTGCAGATGAGGAACCCACCGATATTGGCAAGCCCGTCTTTCTTGCAGCTCATGGTTGCGGCATCAGCATAGGAAAACATCTCCCTGGCGATTTCAGGCAAGGATTTATCCTGGTAACCAGGTTCCCTTTCATGGATGAAGAACGCGTTCTCCGCAAAACGGCACGCGTCAATTACCAGGGGAATATCATATTCATCAAGGATGTTTTTGATACCCCTGATATTATCCATGGAGACCGGCTGCCCTCCACCGGTGTTGTTGGTGACAGTGATCATGCAGAACGGAATGTTTCCTCTCCCGTGTTCTGCGATGCAGCGCTTAAGTTTTTCAAGGTCCATGTTGCCCTTGAAAGGAGAGACCTTCCCAGTGTCAAGGCCATCAGCGCAAAGCAGATTTTCAGCAAAGGCCCCCATGAATTCGATGTTTGCCCTGGTAGTATCAAAATGGCTGTTGTTGGGAACAACATCTCCTTTTTTAAGAAGCGACTGAGCCAGGATTCCCTCCGCAGCCCGTCCCTGGTGAGTGGGGAAGACAAAGTTGATCCCAGTAATATCTTTTACTGTTTTCTCGAAATTCTTCCAGGATCTGCTGCCGGCGTAACTTTCATCACCCAGCATCATGGCCGCCCACTGTTTTGTGGACATTGCCCCGGTCCCGCTGTCGGTAAGGAGGTCAATGCAGCAATCTTCAGCATCAAGCAGGAAAACATTGTTTTCTGCTTTTTTCAGAGCTCGGACCCGCTCCTCCCGAGAGGTGATTTTTATTGGCTCAGTTGTCTTGATTCTGAATGGTTCCATGATTGTACGCATGATCTTCAAGCCTTCCTTTTATCGCGGGAATTTTCCTTTTAACACCCTGGAAATCAGTATATATTAAGATTCATGAAAATAGACAGGAGAACCTTTATTGGAAGCCTGACCGCTACGGCCGCCGCCGGGGCCATTAACGGCAAGCCTAACGCGACAGGGAAGGATGTGCCTAATATCCTGGTACTGGTGGCTGACGATGCCGGGTGGGGTGATTTTGGCTGTTACGGAAACAAAGGTATCAGGACCCCTAATATTGATCAACTGGCTGAGGATGGTTTGCTCTTTGAAAACGCGTTCCTTACTGCTCCCCAGTGCAGCCCTTCCAGGATAAGTGTTCTCACCGGGTCCTATCCCCATGCTACAGGCGCCGAGGACCTGCACATGCCCCTGCCCGAAGGAACTACTTTTCTCCCGACATGGCTGAAAAATTCAGGTTACTTCACCGGGCATATGCAAAAGACTCACTACGGGAAAACTGGGGAGAAGCAGTTTGACTGGTATTCGGAAGATGTCAGTGATTTTCCCGGGTTTCTCGACAGGTCATCGGGGAAACCTTTTTTTATGTGGACAGGTTTTTCAGATCCCCACCGACCTTATGACCGTTCGACTATTGATCACCGGAACGATGAGGCTTCAGTGACCGTGCCGGCCCAACTGGTGGATGATGCCGCCACCCGCTCTGACCTGGCGGACTATTACGATGAAATATCCCGAATGGACAGTAATATTGGGATGATGCTGGATGCCCTCAAGGATAAAGCAGTTCTTGATAATACCCTCATCATTTTTTTCAGCGACAATGGAAAACCTTTTCCGGGCGCCAAGGGGACTTTATACGATGCCGGAATAGGAACACCCCTGATTATTAAATGGCCGGGCAGAATCCAGCCTGGGAGCTGTTTCAGCGGCTTGGCCAGTACCGTAGACCTGGCTCCGACCATCCTGGAGATTGCCGGGCTGCCCATCCCCGAAACAGTGCAGGGGAAAAGCATGATGGAAACACTCCTGTCCGGGAAAGGCCCCGGGCGGGAATACGTATTCGCTGAGAGGAACTGGCACGACTGTGATGAACATATGCGCTGCGTGCGCACTAATCGTTTCAAGATGATCCTCAATGCCTATACGGAACTTCCGTTCGGCAATCCTGCAGATCTGAGCATGTCTCCGTCCTGGTATAGCCTGATGAAGAAAAAGGAAGAAGGATTATTGACGGCAGAACAAGCCAGGATTTTTACCGTGCCCCGTCCCGCGGTGGAGTTTTATGAATTGACGATTGATCCTGATGAGTTTACTAACCTGGCCGGGAAAGCGGAGTACGCCGGAGAAGTTCAGAAGCTGGGAAAGGTACTGGACCAGTGGAAAGCGGAGACCGGAGATTTTCCGCCATGGGAACGGAGAAGGGGAGACCATACCGATCGAATTACGGGGTTACATTTCAGTAACGTAATTCCGCCGATGCATTAACCTGCCGAAGGCCCGCGGATTTAAGATTTTAAAGGAGCATCCATGAGAAACCGAAACTTCCTCTTCCTCTTGATACTGATGTTGCTGACCCTGAACTCCTGCCATAATACTGGAGAGGGGCCGGATGTTCGTTTGTCGACTTTCCAGTGTGATGTGACTCCCCCCCTGGGAACTCCGATTTACAGCGGTTATGAGCCACTGGCCGTGATTGAACATCCGTTATTAGCCAAGGGAATAGTATTGGAGAATGACAGTCAGCGTTATGTGCTGTGTGTGCTGGATTGGTGTGAAATCTGCAATGCGACCCACTCTCTCTTTCGCGAAACCCTGGCGGAAGCCGCTGGCACGGATGCCGATCATGTATCTGTACAGACTGTGCATCAGCATACCGCACCTATGGGCGATGCTGATGCCATGAGGCTGTTGGATACGATTGACAGTCCGCCTCCCCATCCTGATCCGGAGGTTGTTGAAGAAGCAGCTAAGAAGGTAGCCCAAGCCCTGCGAAATTCGTTGGCGGAGATGCAGCTTGTCGACTCAATAGGAACTGGACAGGCCAGGGTTGTTGAAGTAGCTGCAACCCGCAGGGTCAAGGCCGAAGACGGCACCATCATTACCAGGTGGAGCAGTTGTACTGATCCGGGATTGCGCGCTAAACCGGAAGGCCTGATTGACCCCTATCTGAAGACCTTGACGTTCGCCCGGGAAAAACATCCCCTGGTCAGGCTCCACTACTACACGACCCATCCACAGAGTTTTTATGGGGATCCTCGGGCCAGTTACGATTTTCCCGGGATGGCCCGCCAGGAGCTGGAGCAGGAGGAAGGCGTGTTCCAGGTCTATTTCACCGGCTGTGCCGGGGACATAACCGCCGGAAAGTATAACGATGGATCTCCGGAGTCCCGGGACCTCCTGGCAGCGAAGCTGCTGGCCGGTATGCGGGAGTCCGTTGCCGTAACCAAATATGAACCGATCAAGTCCGTTCTCTGGAAAACCGTCCCATTGATGTTGCCACTGCGGGAGGATCCTGGTTTTACTTCCGAAGATGCCCGGGCGGAAATGTTAAACCAAGAAATCGCGCATTCCGCGCGGCTCAATGGGGCCATGTCCCTGGTGACCAAACAGAGGAGTGATGTGCCGTATCTCCTGTCGGCCCTTCGGATTAACAGGGCCTGGATTTTGCATCTCCCAGGTGAATGCATGGTTGAATATCAGCATTTCAGCCAGTCACAGCAGCCCGATGCGTTTGTTGCCGTGGCTGCCTATGGTGATTGCGGACCCGGATACATCTGTACTGATGCGGCATTTAACGAAGGCGGATACGAACCAACTGCCACCAGGCTTGCTCCAGGGGCGGAGGCTGTTCTAAAAAAGGGGATAAGAAAATTATTAATTGACGATTAACAATTGACGATTTCGGGCTTTTGTTCCGCGATCAGGAATTTGACTATTATGAAAATTGACAGAAGAACATTCATCTCAGGGGTAAGCGCTGCGACTATGGCTGGAAATTCCGTACTTAACCTCGCGGCTGTTTCAGCTGCTGAGGCGCCCAATGTCCTGGTTTTTGTGGCTGATGATGCAGGATGGAAGGATTTCGGCTGTTATGGAAACAGTGGTATCAAGACCCCTAACATTGACCGGCTGGCGGAAGGAGGATTGCTCTGTGACAATGCCTTTTTAACTGCGCCCCAGTGCAGTCCATCCCGGATCAGCGTCCTCACCGGGCGCTACCCCCATGCCACGGGCGCGGAAGACCTGCACATGCCCCTTCCTGAAGGAACAACCTTCCTGCCAACGTGGTTGAAAAAAGCTGGTTATTTCACCGGGCATATGCGAAAAACCCACTACGGTCCGGAAGGAGAAAAACAGTTTGACTGGTATTCCCAGGATCTGGATGATTTTTCTTCATTCCTGACCCAGGCAGGCAGGAATCCATTTTTTATGTGGGTGGGATTTAATGACCCGCACCGCCCCTATAATCGTGAAACCATGGCCCGTAAGCACACCCGCGATTCCGTGTATGTTCCCCCTTTCCTTGTGGACGACGAAAGGACCAGGGAAGACCTGGTTGACTATTACGATGAGATCTCCCGCATGGATACCAATATAGGGAAAATGATGGATACCCTGGAAAAGAAAGGTGGTCTGGATAACACACTGGTAATTTTCTTCAGTGATAATGGAATGCCTTTTCCCGGGGCCAAGGGAACCTTGTATGATTCCGGTGTTGGAACTCCGTTGTTGTTTAACTGGCCAGGAAAGATCAGGCCCGGGAGCCGTTTCAGCGGATTGGCAAGCACGATAGATCTGGCGCCGACCATTCTGGAGGTCGCCGGCCTTTCTGTGCCATCAACGGTCCAGGGGAGAAGCATGCTGGAGGCCCTGGATGGAAAGAGTACGCCGGGACGTGAATATGTATTCGGTGAAAGGAACTGGCATAACTGTGACGAGCATATGCGATACGTGCGTTCTAACAGGTACAAAATGATCAGAAATGCCTATACCGAATTGCCATACGGGAATCCTGCCGACCTGAGTATGTCTCCGTCCTGGTACAGCCTGATGGATAAAAAGGAAAAAGGTGAACTGAGCAGGGAGCAACGGCGGCATTTTACGGTACCCCGACCGGCAGTGGAGTTTTATGACTTGCAGAATGACCCGGGAGAATGCAATAACCTGGCAGGCGAAGCATCCTTTGCCGTTGAAGTACAGAAAATGGGGGCGGTATTGGATCAGTGGATGGAAAAAACCGGTGATTTTCCCTCCTGGAAGAGGAGACGCGGCGACAATACCTGCCGGATTACCGGGATTAAATTCACCCAGGAGATTTCCCCGATGCGAGAGGAGTAGAGTTCCCTGGGAGAGATTCTGTTTTTACAGGTACAGAGGCCTAAAACCTTGAAGGCAGGATTCAGATAGTGGATTGAATTCTGCCTTCTTCCATATCAGATTATTTTCCTGTAGCTTGTTTGTTTCACTGGGCAAAAGCAAGGCTGTAGCCCTTCAGAGATGGTGACGCTCAGATTCATTTGCAGATTTCGGCATGCTGCTCCAGCCAAGGATTTATAATGTATGACACCTCATATTTTTAATAATCTTGGTGTTAAGCAATTTTAAATTGTGAATCAAACAGTTACGGACACATTTGAAGCGGACATTCTTTATGAACAAATTTGAAGCCAAACTTTTAAAACGGATTACGACTTTCAAAGCCAGGAAGATCGATCCCAACGGCAGGGGTGAGGCTTCTGTCCTGATGCCACTATTTGACTATGGATCTGAGCCCGCTTTTCTATTGACCAAGCGAAGCCAGAATGTGGCCTCATACAAGGGGCACATTTCTTTTCCCGGTGGAATGCGGGAGAGTTTCGATAGTTCCCGGGTGGAAACTGCCCTGCGAGAGGCAAATGAAGAAATAGGTGTACAGGCCAGCCATGTCAGGGTACTGGGAGAGTTTAATGACTATCTGGCCAATGAAGGATTTGTAATTCATACCGTGCTTGGAGTTCTCGGGGATGCCAGCCAACTTAAACCAGACACTGATGAAGTGGAGTACCTGTTAAAGATCCCCCTGAGTTTTTTCAAGGATAGTACACCTCGTACAGAAATCTGGGAACGTGGCGGGCAGAGTTTTGAAGTCTATTTTTATAATTACCAGGGGGAGGTAGTCTGGGGACTCACTGCAAGGATGATAAAGCATTTTGTTGACCAGTTGATCTGAATTTTAGTACTGGTTTCCCCGGGTATTTCATGGAGCATTTTGCGTCCCTCCCGGTTTTAATCTAAACTCTGATTAAAACTACTTGATCCCATTCAACAATCCATCTATAGGAATACTGGTTGACATGAGTTTCACGGAAAAATCTATAACCTTTGTTTTCACATTCATGCTGGCAATAGGGGCTGTGACAGCCGGAGATTACCAGCGCCTCACCTACAACAATCCTGGCCTGGAAGTAGATCTGGGAGTCGGGCTATGGGCCTGGCCTCTGCCTGTGGATTATGATCAGGACGGTGACCTGGACCTGCTGGTATCCTGCACTGACGTACCTTACAACGGTCTCTACTTTTTCGAAAATCCGGATGGCTCCAGATTGCCGGTTTTTAAAAAACCAGTAAGGTTGGGGCCCGGAATAAGCAACCTTTCGGTTTCTTACGTGAATGGAGAGCCCCGCTTCCTGGTGCCAGGATTTGAACTGCCCGGGGCGATGAGTGGAGATTTTACTACCCGCAAACAGATATACCCCGGAGTGAAGGTCGACGATACCCTGAAAAAAATCAGGGCTAATCAATGGAAACTGGCTGATTATGACGGGGATGGAAACTCAGACCTGGTGGTAGGACACGGCTCAAACGATGATTACGGCTGGGCTGATTCCTTTAATTCTCGTGGTATTTGGACTAATGGTCCGATTCATGGCTGGGTTTATTTGCTGCACAACCTCGGTTCAGACAGATTCCCGAAATGGGGTGAGGCCGTTAATGTAAAGGCGGCTACTTTTCCGGTTGACGTTTACGGAATGCCTTCTCCCAATTTTGCCGATTATGACGGCGACGGCGACCTTGATCTTATCTGCGGAGAATTCCTCGATAAACTGACCTGGTTTGAAAATATCGGATCCCGCAGGGAGCCGGTTTACACGAACGGCCGCTACCTGGCAAGCAAAGGAAAAATTATCAAGATGGACCTGGAAATGATGGTGGTGACTTCCATAGACTGGGACCGGGATGGCGACGAAGACTTGTTGATAGGAGAGGAGGATGGACGGATCGCCCTGGCTGAAAACAGTGGAAGCGTAAAGGAGCATATGCCGATTTTTAAAGATCCGGTCTTCTTCAGGCAGGAAGCAGGCGATCTCAAATTCGGAGCGCTGGTCACTCCCTGGAGTGTTGATTGGGATGAGGATGGAGACGAAGACCTCATCTGTGGAAATACAGCCGGATATATCGGTTTTATAGAGAACCTGGACGGTAACAATCCTCCCAAGTGGGCTGAACCCCGATACCTGCAGACGGGAGTCAGTGATACTGATACTGCCAAAGAACCTTTCAGGATTATGGCCGGGTACAACGGTTCCATACAGGGTCCCTGTGAAGCCAAGTGGGGTTACACTACCCTCAGTGTGGAAGATTGGGACGGAGACGGACTCAAAGACGTAATTTTTAATAGCATCACCGGGGTTGTGGCCTGGTCCCGCCGGGTCGGTAAACTGGTAATCTCCAAACCGGAACCTGTTAAAGTTAAATGGGAGAAAGATGTACCTAAACCTTCGTGGAGATGGTGGAATCCTGATCCTGAAATGCTGTCTACGCAGTGGCGTACCACTCCGGTTGCCATTGATCTTGATGGAAATGGATTGACGGATCTGGTATCTCTGGATCACCAGGGGTATCTCAGCTTTTTTAGAAGGGTAAGGGATGAATCGGGACTTTATCTGCTTCCAGGAGAGAAAATTTTTAGATCAGAAAATGGACTCGTTTATAACCGGAATAATGTCGTGGTAGATGGATTCTCTGAATCCCTTGTTTTAAACAATGGTGAAGTGGGAATCAGCGGGCGCCGTAAGTTTACTTTTGTTGACTGGAACGGGGACGGCAGGCTGGATATTCTGGCTAACAGTTCCAGAGTGGATCTGCTGCTGAATGTTGGCACTGATGATAATCCCTGGGTGTTCAGGAATGGAGGCACCCTTGGCAGCATCAGGCTGGCAGGGCATACCACCAGCCCGACCGTGGTGGACTGGGACAAAAACGGCATTCCGGATCTTCTGGTCGGCGCGGAGGACGGCTGCTTCTACTACCTTGAGAACAAACGAGAATAAATATTCTTAATATTGCAACACTGCTGAACGATCAGGACCGAAGAATCGGGCCGGGAAGAACTGAATAGATAAATGATAATTCTAGATAAGCCATATATTTCAGATTTCTTCAGGGATACCATCAGGAAAAATGGTTTTCCCGTATTGAGAAATGAGTTTGCGCTGCGTAGCGGTCTTGACAGCTCATATAATCTAATAGATGATGAAAATGCAACTAAAGATTTAAATTCAAAAGAAAATCCGTTTGTATACATGCCGACGGAAAATTCAATCGGATGGGTAACGGAGCATCTCAAAGCCACCAGACTTCCTGGCCTTATCAGGCTTTTTAAGGATAAGGTGCAGAGCAGGAGGCTCATGGAGGCTCTCTTTCCGGAATATTATTTCAAGCAGGTTAAACTCGCTGAGCTGGATAAGCTGGATATAGCTCAGATTCCGAAGCCATTCATCATAAAACCTGCGGTGGGCTTTTGCAGTTTTGCGGTATGTAAGGTCGTTACCGCTAATGACTGGGATCCGGCAAAGCAGGAAATATGGAATTCCCTGGAAACCGCCAGGTCAATTTACCCGGCCGATGTCCTGGCTTTTGACAACCTTATCATCGAGGAGTTTATAGAAGGTGATGAGTTTGCTTTTGACGCCTGTTACAACCAGGATGGCAAGCCGGTAATTTTTTCCGCATATAAACACGTTTTCACTTCAGAAGACGATGTCAGCGACAGGCTGTACATTACCTCCGCTGATATAGTCCGGAAGTACCAGCCGGTGTTTACGGAATTTTTGGAAAATCTGGGAAAGCTGGTGAATCTGAGGAATTTCCCGCTGCATGCTGAAGTCCGGATTGATGCAAAAGGCAGGCTTTTACCGATTGAAATAAATCCCTTGAGATTCGGTGGGATGTGCACTACCGCCGACCTGGCAAGCCTTGCCTATGGATATAATCTTTATGAGTACTGCTTTGGACAGTTGGAACCGATGTGGGAAGCATTGTTAAAAGGCCGGGAAAATGATATTTACGGGATGGTGATGCTCAATAATTCTACGGGAGTTGATGCGGGGAAAATCAGGGAATTTGATTATGACAGCCTGGTTAAGCGATTTGAATGTACCCTGGAAACGAGGCGTGTTAACCATCGGGAGTATCATTTTTTCGGATTCGTTTTTCTAAAAAACAGGAAAGAAAACCAACAGGAACTGGAGTGGATCCTGCACTCGAATTTACAAGATTTTATAACTGTGTAGAGGGGATAAGGGAAGATGTTCAAGAGAATCATGTTAACCGTAGTCCTGCTGTTCTTTTCGGCAACAACAGCGGTTGCTGAACCGGTTAAGGTTGCGTGTGTCGGTGACAGCATCACCTGGGGTTCACGGATAGAAAACCGTTTATATAATGCCTATCCTTTTCAGTTGGGTCGGATGCTTGGATCCGGGTATGAGGTGAGGAATTTCGGGGTTGGAGGGGCCACCATGCTGCGTAACGGCAATAAACCCTATACCAGCCTTCCGGCCTTCGAGGAAGCGCTGCAGTTTGATCCTGACATAGTCCTGATAAAACTGGGGACTAACGATTCAACATCCAAAAACCGGCCTTTCCTCGGTGAATTCAAATCTGACTATCACCAGCTAATCGGTGCCTTCAAAAATCTGAATTCCGATGTCAGGGTAATAATTTTGTTGCCTGTACCCGCCTTTATCAATGGTAAAGCGACCGGAGCGATTCCGGAAACGATCAGCCGGAGAATTATCCCTCTTATTGAGGAAGTTGCTTACGAATCCGGATGTGAGATCCTGGACCTTCATCACATTTTTCTGGATAAGCAGGAGCTGTTCCCGGATGGTATTCATCCAAACCGGGATGGGGCCCTTATAATGGCCCTGCGCATTCAGGAAGCACTGCTGCAGAGGTCAGATCCTGGATACGATATTTTCAGCAGGTTGGGGGCAAATGGGCAAACATTCAATTTTCATGGCTTCCGGGCAATGAATTTTACAATGGATGGACTGAAATTGAAAGTGGTACGACCCTGGCAGGCTAACCCGGATCATTCCTGGATAATCAGGGCCAGGTTTTTCGGTCATGAACCTCAGGTGGACATATCCCTCCTGGAGCGTGGATTTCACGTGGTGTACTGTGATGTGGCTGATCTCTATGGAGGCCCTGAAGCGGTTGATCGATGGAACAGTTGTTTCCGGATCATGTTGACTAATGGACTGCAGTGCAAGGTAGCCCTGGAAGGTTTCAGCAGGGGAGGGCTGATAATATACAATTGGGCAGCCGCCAATCCGGAAAAGATTTCATGTGTTTATGCCGACGCGCCGGTACTGGACATCAGGAGCTGGCCTGGAGGCAAGGGAAAAGGAAATTTCAGCGCGGACGACTGGGCCAGGTGCCTGAAAGCGTACGGCCTAAACAGCGAAGCAGACCTGGAAAAATATCGAAGCAGTCCCATGAATAATGCCCTGATCCTGGCCAAGTCAGGTAAGCCGATGCTGCATGTATACGGAGAAGCAGACACGGTTGTGCCACCCCAGGAGAATACCATTCCTTTTGCGGATAAAATTAGAAGCTACGGAGGGAATATTCAGTTGATTGCCAAGCCGGGAATCGGGCACCATCCCCACAGCCTGGGCAATCCAACCAGGATTACGGAATTTATTCTTGCGTCAACTCCAAAAAGGAAATAATAGAAGTAAGATAAGGTAAAATTCCTGAATCTGTCATATTGGCAACAAGCCTGGTATTTGGTTAATAGAGAAAATAATAAGGCCTTAATAAAGAATGAGTCATGAAAATTTGGAAAAGCAGGATTCAAGGGTTAAAGCAGAATCATTTTTGAAGATTTCTTCCCAGTTCATGCTGGGGGACCTGGTTACTGAACAGCCCCATCCCGTTACCTCTGACCTGTCGCGCCAGTCAGTTGAAGATTTGCCCCTGGCACTGGAACTCTTGAAAAGTATTGATTTGGAGATGCTGAAAGTCCTGGAAAGCAAGCTTCCCGAGGTGGCTGTCCTGGCCTCTGAAATACGAGATACCCTGTCCACCGGAGGCAACATCTATATGAGCGGGTGCGGTTCTACGGGCAGGTTGTCCCTGGCACTGGAAACCATCTGGAGAAACGTTCATCCTGAAACAGAAATGAAGGACAGGGTGATTGGTTTCATGGCAGGAGGTGACCTTGCCTTGATAAAGGCAGTGGAGGCATTTGAAGATTATACTGCCTATGGAGCCCGGCAGCTGATGGATTTGGGATTTGGAGAGAATGATCTGCTCCTGGCGATTACTGAAGGCGGGGAGACTTCTTTTGTAATCGGAACAGCTTGGCAGGCTGCTGAAGTTTCCAAGCGAAAGCCATACTTTTTATACTGTAACCCGGATGAGATTTTGCGGGCCAGGGTTGAACGGTCCAGGGAGGTAATTGAATCAGACCGGATCAGGAAAATGAACCTGACCGTCGGCCCTATGGGAATATCCGGTTCCACTAGAATGCAGGCAACCACGGTCCAGATGCTGGCCGCCGGACTTGCCCTCTTTTACAACGATCCCGATTCCATCAGGGATTCCTTTAAAAAAATGCGTGATCTTTACTCCGCTTTTGATATCAGGTTACTGGCACCTTTTACGGAGGAAGAAAGCGGTATATACAACCGAGGTGATTACCTTTTCTATGAATCAGGTGAGAAATTTGCCATCACCATTCTCACAGACACCACAGAACGGGCTCCTACATTCAGCCTCTATCCCTTTGAGAACCAGCAGGACAGGGAAAAGGATAACTTTAATCCATGCCTCTGCTACCTTGTCCTGCCTGAAGCAACCGATTCTCCTCAAGGATACAGGATGCTTTTGGGGCGTGATCCGAGAACCGTGGAATGGCCAGAACTGAATGGAGCCATAAATACCGCCAGACTGTATGGGCACGATTTCAGCCGGAATATTGTAGAGCTTCGGCAGTCCTACTTAAAAGATGCCGGACACTATACTTTTACCATCCTGGAACGGGGAGAGGTGATTGCCCTGGAGCTGGGTGAAAACAGGCTTAACCTGGATTTGACGGGCATTGATGTTTTATCTCAGCATATAGTACTTAAGATGTTGTTAAATATACATTCAACTCTGGTTATGGGAAGGTTGGGGAGATATGAAGGCAATCTCATGACCTGGCTTCGTTCCAGTAATAACAAACTTATTGACCGCACCATCCGTTACGCCAGGATACTCCTGCACGGCAAGGGTTTTAATGCGGATTATGAAGAGGTTTGTTATGCCTGTTTTGCTGAAATGGAGACGATCCGTCCTGATCAGCCGATTGTGCTGCATACAGTTAAGCGGGTTATTGAGGAACGTGGAATTAAGGACTAGAATGCGAGCCGAAGGCCCGCTATTCAATAAACCCTGACCTCATAGATTGAGGCGTATTCCGATCCGTTGGTTGCTTCGACATGGATGGTCAGCGAAAGGATATCCGCAGGCCTGAACTGGTGTCTCCGCATCCGTTGATAATTATTCCTGATATTTCCCATTTCAATGGTTTTACCATTGGCATCAGTTACTGACACCTTGTAGTCACGTACTGTCTCCGGCTGGGGGGCACGGATAGTTCGATTGGTAACTCCGTCGGATCCGGAGAGGGTGAGTTCCCGCTGGAAACCGGTATCAAAGGTTATTCGGATTTCGCTTGCCGTTATCGGATTCTCCCATTCCATCCTGATCCAGGGAGACGAAGAACCCATTTCGGCAGCCCAGCGGTGAAGATATTCTCCCTCCATGTCACGTACTTCTCCGTCGAGGATGTTTTCCGGCATGGATCCTGAGGCAGAGGTAGAGGCAGTTATTCTGGCTTTCCGGGCCAGGTCCAGGGGGTCCTGGTTTACCGTGTTCTTGATGGTCTGATCCTGTTTTAACAGGGTCTGCTGAAGGCGGGTAATGGCTTCAGGGAGGTTGGCCAGCCGCGAGGGAGAAATTTTTTCCTGTACGCACTGGGCGGCGGCAGTCCCGACGGCCTGTCCCATGACCGCGCAGGTAGCCATGACCCTGGTGGAGGAAAAAGCCACATGGCTGCAGGAAGCGTTTCTTCCAGCCATAAAAAGGTTGTTGATATTCCGGCTGAAAAGCGACCGGAGAGGTATGTTGTAAACTTCAGGCAGAACCACCTGCTCGGCAGGAAGCTTATCAGTATCATCAAATCCTCCGGGAGGGTGGTCGTCCATGCTCCAACCCCCGATACAGACCGAATCATTGAAGGAGTCGCTTCCGCCTTCCAGGTCATTCTGGGTCAGTATGTGTTCACCGATAATTCTCCTGCTTTCTCTTCTGCCGGGAACCATCCCGATCCAATTCATAGCCCAGGTTTCTGATTTTGGAAATTTTCCGCTGTTTTTGATGTAGTTCCACACCCCGGTTACTACTGACAGGAGTTCAAAGCGCAGCTGTTCGTTGTCTTTAACAGTGTTGCCTTTACCCCCCAGCTCAATCCACCAGTAGCCGTATTCCCAGGGATTGGGGCTTCTGAAATTAAGATGTTTTTCCTGGATATCCCTGGACCAGGAAGGCGGTGTGTAAGGCATGGATTTTCCCCAGTCCCTCGCGGTAAAGAGGATGCTGCTGCCCTGGGTATAAGGTGATGATTTGTCCCAGGCCAGGGTTTCTCCGAAGGCCGATTTATCCTCGTGCCCCCACATGCAGGGGGCCCCGGCCTCCAGGGCCAGGCGGGCGTCTCCAGTGCAGTCAGCAAAATATGATGCCCGTATCCGGTAAAGCAGTTCTGAGTTGTCGCAGCGAGCCATGACCCGAGTAATTTTTTGATCTGCGCTTTCAGCAGCATAGAGAGAGGTATCGAGCAGCAGTTTAATATTGGGTTCCCGCATAATCTTGTCATAGAGCAGCAGGCTCCACATTTCAAATGACCTTTGTGGATTGTTTACCGCATCATCAAGCCGCAGTTCTTCGATTATCCCTCCTTCCCGCCATCCGGGACGGGAATTGTGGGAGTTGGCGCCCACTACGTGCATCCGTACTTCGCTGCTTGAATTTCCACCCAGGACAGAGCGGTCCTGCACCAGGATCACGCTGATTCCGTTGCGGGCAGCTGCCAGGGCAGCACAGACTCCAGCCAAGCCGCCACCAGCGACCATCAGGTCAGCTTTTAGGTCCACGACTTCCCGGTGTGGTTCCCCCATGAACCTGGTATCGCCGGATTCAGTTAAAACCGGTATATCAATAACCGGATCGCAATTCTCCTGGGTGCATATGGGGCTTTCTTCTCCGGTTTGAATGGTGTTGTCAGCCTTAACGTAAAGGGAGTAGGAGGAAAGCCCGGCTGCGGTAATAAAATGCCTGCGATTGAGTTTGGTCATGCTTCTGGAATCCTTCAATTACGGCCTGTTTAAATCTCGTTCAGGTAATTTTATGCAGGGCAGGCCTTGAAGGCAAGCGAAGACCGGTTATTTTGATTCTTTGCTAAAGTCTTTCCGGCAGGAGGTGATTGAAAAAGAAGATCCGTGAAACAGCGGACCGGATAGTACCTGGTCCGCTGTTCTGCTTTCAGGTTCAAGGAGGCCGGCATCAGACTCGAAATCTGAAAAAGGGACTGCGAGGTGCTGTCCTGGTCAGATCATGATCAACACCGCTCCAGCCAGTATGAGCAGGGCTGAAGGAAGACGGGACCAGGCGTGTCCTTCCTTGAAGATGAATATTCCGGCCAGGGTGGAGATCAGGCCGCCGGTCCGTTTAATCGCCTCCACGTAGGAAACCAGCATACCCTGGTAGGCGAAAAACTGGGAAGCCATGGCTATTCCGCAGACCAGGGCGGCTCCGTAAAGAAGAGGGTCACGGTACCACCGATTCTCGCGCAGGTTTGCAAAATCTTTACGGTTCCATATCAGCTGGTAGAAAAGAAGCACAACAGTACTGCCCCCGGTCAGGGCCAGGGCGACCATTATTTCTGAAGAAAAAGAGATGGATATTTTATCAATAGCGGTGCCCAGGCCGAAAAGCAGTGAGACGATTATCATTCGCATGCTGCCCGGCTCGATAAAAGGCGCTTTAAGCAATTCGGAGAAGGAACGATCCTTATCCCATTGTATGGTTACGGCACCTGTTACTACCAGGAGGATTCCGGTTAATCCGGAGTAGTCGGGAGTTTCGTGGAGCAGGAAAAGGGATATAACCATGGAAAACACCGGAGTCAGCCCCAGGTAGGGAATGGTCAGGGAAAGGGGAGAGAGTTTTACGGCCTGCACGTAGAGGATTGAGGCAAAACTGAAGGTCAGGATTTCCAGGGTGGCCAGCAGAGGAAAGGGCCACTGGACGGGGAATCCTTCCATGAATCCCAGCACCGCGAATACCGGGACCGCGCCGGCACTCATTCCGATGACAATGTTGATGGAAGAGTACCGTCTCCCCAGCACCTTCCTGAAAACATCCAGTGCCGTAAATCCCAGAGCGGCCGATATTGCTAAAAGCAGTGCCATGCAAAATTCCCCGTGTATAAAAAAATGTTCGGTTTGAATCAAGGAGGTTATATCAGATGAACAAAAATATCCAGAACAGGTCATGGTTTTGAAGAGTGAATTGACCTGTTCCGAGTTTTATCTGGTCATATCCGCCCTGGAAAAACCCTTCTTCTGCCTGGTTCGGGCTGCAGTGGTTCTTCTTCAAACACCCCGGCGCAGGGCGTTCCGCAGCTGCTGCACCTGCCGTCAGGAGTAAGGTTCCATTCTAATAGTTTATACCAGTCTCTTCCGATCAGGATTTTGCCGCAGTTGTGGCACCAGGTGCTTTGACCTGTCGAATCGTGAACATTTCCGGTGAACACATAACGCAGACCTTCCCGCATGGCAATCTCCCTCGCCTGGGTAAGGATTGAAGGCGGGGTAGCCGGAAATTCGGTCATTCTCCAGGCGGGGTGAAAAGCAGAAAAATGGAGAGGCGTGTCAGGGCCCAGGTTTTCCGCAATCCATTTAGCTTCGGCTTCAATCTCCTTTTCATTGTCGTTCAAGCCCGGAATTATAAGTGTCGTGATCTCCAGCCAGGTTTCAGTATGCCGCCTGATGTGCATGAGAGTTTCCAGGATAGGCTGTAGGTGGGTTCCGGTGTATTTCTGGTAGAAATTTTCACTGAATGATTTCAAATCAACATTCGCGGCGTCTATGTATTTGAAAAAATCGGTTCGGGGCTCGTCGCAGATGTAGCCTGCGGTAACAGCCACTGTCCTGATATTCCTTTTCCGGCATTCAATGGCTGTGTCTATGGCGTATTCAATGAATATGACCGGGTCGTTATAGGTGAAGGCCACACTTTTGATGTTGTTTGACAGGGCGGAAACAGCAATTTGGTCGGGCTCTGCCGCTGAGGAGAGGGTTTCCACCTGGCGGGATTTGCTGATATCCCAGTTCTGGCAGAATTTGCATCCCATGTTACAGCCGGCAGTGCCAAAGGAGAGTACTTCAGTGCCCGGATAAAAATGATTAAGTGGTTTCTTTTCGATTGGGTCCACGCAGAATCCGCTCGATTTGCCATAATTGGTGAGGACCAGTTTTCCCGCTTCATTTTTACGAACCCAGCAGAATCCCTCCTGTCCTTCGGCCAGGGTACAGAATCTAGGGCAAAGGAGACATTTGATACGGCCTTTATCTGTTGGTTCCCAGTAACGGGCCGGATGAGAGGACGTAGTCATGTAAATATATTAGCATGACGATAGTTGCAGATAACAGGGGAGAAGAACCCGTAACCTGCCACCTGCCACCTGCCACCTGCCACCTGCAACCTGCAACTATTTAAGCGTTTCCGGATTGACGATATTAACCGGATCAGGACTTTTCCCCTCCAGGATAGCCGTAACCTCCTGCAGCATGGTCAAAAGAATTCTTTTTTGAGAGAGAGGGGACCTGGCTGCCACATGGCCGGTCAGGATGGCCCGGGGATGGGTAAAAATCGGGTGATGAGTTTCAGGAGGTTCATCCGGATACACATCAAGCCCTGCGGCCCCTAAGGAACCATTTTCAAGTGCCTCATAAATGATGTCCAGGCTTTCAATTACCCTTCCGCGGGAGGTATTGACCAGTGTGGTCCCTGGTTTAATAAGGCTCAGGTTCTCCCGGTTTATGAGCCCGGTTGTTTCCTGGTTAAGCGGTACGTGTAAAGAGACGACATCGGATCCCCTGAGAACTCCTTCCAGGTCGGTAAAGGTGACATCATCATCCTGGTACAGGGAGTGGTCGATATAGGGATCGTCTACCAGCACTTTCATCTCCAGGGGCTTGCAAATCAGACGAAGGTGCCTTCCTATCCTGCCGTATCCGATAATCCCCAGGGTTGACTGCTCCAGGTCCCGGCTTTTTTCCCTATAACGAGCGTTCCAGTCATTATGCACGAGGGAATTCTGCCAGTATGCCAGTTTTTTGAAAGCGGAAAAGATCAGGCTCATGGCGTGTTCGGCCACGGACTTGGTCATGGCTCCGGGAGTATAGGTAACCGGGATCCCGCGGGCTGTCGCGTCGGGGATGGATACAGTGTCATAACCTACACCCGTCCTGGCTATCAGTTTTAAAGATGGGGCGCTGTCCATAATTTCGGCGTCGATTATAACCGCGCCCCTGGCAATTATGGCGACAACTGATTTATCGCAGGCCTTGAGTACTTCAGAGCGGTCGGAGTCTTCAACTGTTACTATTTCATATTGCGGTGTAAACCTGTTCAGGACCCAGTCGGGAAGAGGGCCGATAGTCAGAATTTTTTCTTCCATCGGTATATGATTTGGTAAAAGCAAGTTAAAATCAAGCAGTGGCGGGTAATTTTTGGTCATATATTTTAATATGCTATGGGAAGGATTAAGGAATCAGGAAAATTATAAAAATTTGCTCCTTTTCAGTGAAATAATTTGAACTGGATGTACTTTTTTTGTAGAATTCCTGCTCAGATATCCAGACTGCGTCCCCATCGTCTAGTCTGGCCTAGGACACCGCCCTTTCACGGCGGCGACCGGGGTTCAAATCCCCGTGGGGACGCCACCTTTTTTTGAATTCCAAATCCTGAAATTCAGGGCTCTTTACCAAAGACAGCCTCTCATTTGTCCATTCGCCCCACATGGTCCACTCCGTCCAATTTGTCCATGTTTGTCCACTATTCAAATTCCCGCCGGTAAAACTTGCCTTAGAGCCTTATTTTAAGATAAAAGACTTGGGTGCCAGGCAAACCCGAAATAAAAAATCTGAGTAGAAAGAGGCTGAAGGTCATCTCCTGCCAGGTATTCTCACGCCCGATCGTGGCCCAGGCAGCTGCTTCTCCGCACAAGGTTGATATCGACTTCATCGGGAAATTCCTGCATGAAAAACCTGAACACCTGGGAAGAATCCTGCAGGAAAAGATAAACAGCGCCTCCCGCAGGTTTTACGACGCCGTAATCCTGGGATACGGAATGTGCGGAAACGCAACCGCGGGGCTTGTTGCCGGAGATATTCCCCTTGTTCTCCCCACTGTCCATGACTGCGTCAGCATGTTCCTGGGCACTCATGACAGGTATTTACGGGAATTCAGGAAGGAACCGGGTACATTCTGGTATATCCCCGACTACCTGGAAAGCAGGGACTCCGGATGCGGCGGCAAGTGGAATCCCGGAAATCCTCTCGGTTCAGTCCCGGGCCAACACCTGCCGGAAACTTGCGACAGATACAGCGAAGAGAATGCCGCGTATATCCGGGAGGAGATGAGTTCCTGGAAAAAACGTTACCGGAGGGCGGTCCTGCTGGAAATCGAAGCTGGAACCACCCCCGCAGGATTGGAAGAAGAGATCCGGCAGGAGAGTAAACGTAATGGATGGGAGTTCGTGAAAATGGAAGGATCCCTGCGCCTTTTTGAGAAGCTGATTAACGGGCCCTGGGATGAAGAGTTCCTGGTCATTAAACCAGGGGAAAAAATTCCTCTAATGCTGAATAACTGAAACTTAAGTTGTAACTTAATTCTTTCCCGCTTTAATGCTTCCCTGCCTGGTATTCTGCCCCAGGGGGTCCCAGGAAATGGTCCCGTTTTCTCCCTTCCAGGGCGTAATATCCCTGATTGCCTCCAGCAGCCGAACCCGGTTCAGCCCTGATTTCTCCATGGCGTCACGAAGCAGCAGGGCTGCGTCATAAAGGCTGCAGTCGGCGTAGTCCGGATCATACCCGGTAATACAGTGAAATTCCCTGGCGAAAGTGGAGTCAGATGAACAAGAGCCGGGAGAAACATAACTGAAGTCCGGGCATTCACTCCCACACAATTCCTTGAACCTGTTTCGTCCCATGAAAGGGCCGCCGATAATCTTTGCTGCCTGAAACCTATCGCGGATTTTACTGACCAGGGCAGCACTTTCTTCCGGGGGTGCCATAACGATGAACAGGATTGTTTTTTCGTCAAACAGGTCCCAGGGCAGGGGTATATCCGGTTGATAATCGAATATGTACGCGGGCACGAGTTCTTCTTCTGATAACAGGTTTTTTACTTCCCTGGACAGGAGGCGGGAATCGTGGTCAGTTCCCGAAATCAAAACGAACGGCCCGGGTTCTGACAGCAGGGACCTGATTTTTGGGATCATGTCCCGGGCCAGTATATGGTCTCCGGGGAGCAGGGAAAAAAGCCATGGGACATTAGCCAGGTTGGCGGACTTGTCAGTGCTGACTGGATTAATTACCGGAATCCTGGCTTTGGCAGCCACCTGTTCCAGCAGGTGGGTGGAAGCGCTGTCTACTGAGCCGATCAGGGCCCAGATATCCTGTTTGTAGATCGTTTTGACCATGTCGCTGATTCCACCCTTCCAGGGATCTTCAGTCCAGATCGGAAGGAACCTGACGGGCTTCCCGTTAATGCCCGCGCCGGCATTAATATTTTTTTTCGCGATTTGCAGGGCGGTCCAGAATTCCCCGTATTCTGGATGGTCCGGGTCACCCGGGCCGAAGTAGGCAATCAGGATCTCCTCTGTTCCATCAGGCTCAGGCACCTTCGCTTCAGGCCCGAAATAGCCGGCCTGTTGTTTCCGGTATTCAAAGGGGGAGGGCTCTTCTGCTTCCTGGGCAAGACAGAATGATGGTGCCAGCAGAAGCAAGAGGAAGGCAGGCAGAAAAACCGGGTTCAGCCAGGAAGATGCAGTATGTAGCTGAACCCGGTCTAGATTTAAGGCAGGAAATTTATTTTTCATCACCCGCGGCAGACTGCCTTTCCACCCTGGAAACAGGGGGGATGTATCCCTCGGGTATCTCCAGATCCTCACGAGTGAAGAAGGTCCATTTCCCGTCAACAAATTTTGTGAGGGTTACCGGGCTGTTGTTATCCAGTGCGGCACTGAACTTAATATCGCCCACTACACCAGGCCACGGTTTTTGCCTGTAAGCCAGGACATCGCGGATTTTGGCCCGGTTGAGTCCTGCCACTTGGGTGGCCCAGATTAGCATGTTCATTCCGTCGTATCCATGGGCTGCGTAGGTATCAGGCTCCACTCCGAACCTGGCCTGGAAAGACTTTTTGAAGGCAGCAAGTTTGGGATCATCCCTTTGCGGATTCCAGGGGTATGCAAACATTGCATTATCGAGATTATCCTCGGCGATTTTCAGGAAGCTGTCTTTTACATGGCGATCGCAGCCATAGAAAGGCATATCCATTCCCATTTTCCGCATCTGATTCAGAATTTTTGCCCCTGCTTCAGCATTTCCCCAATGCACTATAACCTCTGACCCGGCATCCCGCAGTCTTTCCAGCTGCAGGGAGAAATCTTCTTCGCCCAGGGGATAAGCCATTTCCAGGGTTATCGGTCTACCCAGGCGCCTGGCGCTGTCCCTAATTTCCCTCACTCCGAAACGTCCGTACCTGCTGCTGGAGCGGATAATGCCAACTCGCTCATATTTCATTTTCCGGAACAGGTAATCTGAAAGTAGATAGCTCATCTGGCGATCATCGCTGATGCAGCGGAAGACCCAGGGGATATTGGTTTCAATAAAGGTCGGGTCAGTATCACCGCTGTTCATCATCGGAACTTCGGCCTTCAAGGCTACCCGGATGGCGATATGGCTGTTGGCTCCGTCAATGGTCCCTAGAATGCCCCAGACCTTATCCTTGTAGGCCATGTCGACAATTTCGTTGCCGGAGGCGCCCCATAACCCATTGTCATTGCTCACAACCAATTCAAAAGGTAGGTTCCTCTTAAGGTATCCGCCTCTTTCATTTGCCTGTTCAATAGCCAGGCGGGCTCCCTGCAGCATCTGTATGCCAAGCGGAATCTCCTGTTTCCCGGCGCCGGTGGCAACGGAAACAGTTGCCATGATGGGGCCTATGAACCCGATCTTTACTGATTCGAGATTTTCCGGCTCCGGTTTGGCGCGGCCCGGGCCCAGGTACTCCATCTGCTCCAGAAAATGTTCCTTGTAAGGGGTTACTCCTGAGAACGGTTCAACATCAGAAGCCGTTTTGGCGTAGTTTTTTTCTATCTTCAGGGGAACGGAGGGAGCTTCATAAGCGGAAATGGACTCAAGTTCCTCTAATAACCTGGCCAGGCTGGGATCATCCAGGGTGTTAGGGGGATTTATGTCCTGAACAGCTGTATCCTTCTCATCCTTGCCGATAAGCGCGCAAAATGTAAATAAAAAGGCACACAGTAAGATAAATGACAATTTTTTCATATCAGCCTCTTTTTGTGGGTCAGGGCACTCCATACGGGGAAGGGCCCGTTTGTAAGCAATATCATAACACCGAATCAAGCCAGGGCAGGTTCTCCCGGGACGTTTTTATTCCGGGGTGGTCCTGAGTCCCTTATAATACCCGGTACCAACTGCTCTTGCCAGTCCTTTGGATGTACCGATCCATACATCATCACCATCTATTGTAGCCCAGAGCGCGTAATTGTGAGGAAGGCTTTTTTCGAGTGATACTGTTTTCAGCACCTTGTCATCACGCATGATCAGGGCAGTGCCTTTTGGAGAATCAGTCTCCCTGGTATATTTCACCCAGGTATTTGTCTTGAAATCAGTGATTACCCCGACTCCTTTGTCCGTGCAGTACCAGGCTTCATCAGCGCTCCTGCCGGCCACGGCATTGATGAAATCGCTGGCCAGGCCAGAATCATGTTTGTAAAATCCCCTCCATCTGCTGCCGTCATACCTGCATGCCCCAAAATAGGAAGAAACCCAAAGGATTTTATCCACGTAACTGGTGCCGGTTGTTATAACGTGGACCACCCCGTCGTCGCGATACAGATCAATTTCCATTTCTCCATCAGGGTCTATGTAATCCTTCCACTTGTCGGTAGCGACGTCATACTCCAGCACCCCGCTGCCCCAGACCCCCAGGAATACCTTGCCGTCTCCAGTGGAAACTCCGTAATTCCAGATTTCCTCCATCGGGGCATTTTTTTCGGTATATATAGTCCACTCTCCTGAAACCGTGTTATAGCGGCTTGCCCCGGCTGTGGTCGCAATCCAGACGTCCCGACTTTCCATGGCTACACCGTAAACAACATCATTCACCAAGCCGCTGTTCAGCTGGTGAAAATGATCAAACCGGCCGCCGCTGAAACGCGCCAGGCCTCCGCCGAACATTCCGATCCACAGATCCCCGGTGTTCGGATCCAGGGCCAGCGATGACACAACCCTCCAGGGAAGTCCGTTTTCCTCATTCCAGGTTTTAATTTCTTTGGTTCTCTTGTCCAGGCGGGCCAGGCCGTTTTCGGTCCCTACCCAGAGGTAAGGGCCATCCACCGCTATGGCAAAAATGTGTTCATTTGGTAATCCATCTTTTTCAGTGAAGTGCTCCCAGTTGGTGTAAACATAAGGGAGACCCTTATGTTCCGTATCTCTTGCCGGTTTGGTTTCCTGAGCCGGAAGAGAGGAGATAGAAAGAAGGAGAAGAATAATTACAGGAAATAATATTTTTTTCATAACACTAAAAGCCCACTGAGCATCCTGTCGGCGAAATTCGTCCAATCGCATTCTCCGGATCAACCGGAAACCGCCGGGAGGTCTGTTTTATTCGTTTCAGATTAATACTTATAAATTTCTGGCAGTAAATCAGTCTGTTAAGTCAGTTATTGCATTTATGTTAATATCCGGGCCTGTCTTTACAGGGTTTTCAGGTATTCAATAAGATCATTTAATTCATCCTTGGTCATATCATTGGTAACTCCATGCCGGTCATCAGGATTATACGTGGTCCAGATCTCCTCGAGAGTGGGAGCTATTCCGTTGTGGAGATATGGCGCGGAGTCGTAGATATTGTTCAAGTGAGGAACATCAAATTTTGCTTCCCTGTCGTACTTCATCTTGGTCCCCACATCGTGCACTTCCCGGGCCGTGAACAAGGGGCCGGAGTGACAGGTGACGCATCTGTTCTGTCGTGGAATTATCCTGCCGTCATTGGTCATGGTCCGTTCAAATACTTTTTTTCCCTTGCGTTGGGCATCTGTTAATTCCGCGCCAAGAGGCCGGTAGCGATTGGGCGGCCTGGGGATTGAAGAGATATAGCGGTCCAGAGCGGTAAGCTGTTCAGGCGTAAAGGGCTGGAGCCTGGTGAAAAACACGGATAACCTGGGGCCACATTGCCTCTGCAGGGAAGGGTTGGTACCCTCCCATTTAAACGGTGCCGTATCCAGGATACCTCTCAGGGTCCGGTTATCAACCGGGCTTTTGCCTACGCCGTCCGGTTCAATATCATAGGTAAGTCCGTCGATATGTCCATCCGGATGGCAGCTGTGACAGGAAAACTGCCGGTGAAAGGTGATGTCAGCATTATGAAACAGTTTTTCACCGTAACGAATCTGGGTAATCTCTTTTGGCCCACCCAGGTCTATGGTGGAAACAGCCTGGAGTGAATCAGCATCGATAACAGTAAGGGAGTCATCCAGGGCATTTGCCGTGTATACGGTTTTTCCATCAGGACTTGCCGCCAGGCCCCTGGGGCTGTCTCCGGTTTTAATATGTCCGATTATGAACTCTGTGGGAATTCCAAGGTGATTAGGCAGGACGTTTTTTCTTTTCTCAGGAGAGGCGGAGGTCACAATTTCCAGAAGCTTATCGACGTCGACCACAGCCACTCGGCTGGAAGTGGCGCTGGTAATCATGGCAACTTTACCATCGGCCGCAAATTCCACGTCTGCTGGATCAGGAAAAGAAAGGTTGGGTTCATCCAACAGTACCTGGTCAACTTCCCCGTTCTTCCAGATTATTCCCAGGCCGTTGGTAATGGTCCAACCCTGCATCAACCGAGTCATGGGCACCAGGTTTTTCGTGCGCATCAGGGTTATGAAAGCAAACTCGCCGCTGGGGTGCCAGGCTACTCCCTGCAGCAGGTTGGCGGCAGGCACCACTATCCGGTTGGTGACAACTCTTCTGGCCACGTCCACCACGGTAATTTCAGACATGGAAGGGGTGCGGAAAGGGACAAACCTTGACAGGGTATTGGTTACCAGCATCGTCGATCCATCAGGAGAAATGGACAGCGACCATGGAGACCTGCTGGCCTGCAGCCTGCGGGTTTCTTCCAGGGTTTCCGCGTCCAGGATGGAAATGCTGTCATCAGAGGTGTTTAGCACGAAGAGATTATTTCCGGCAGGATCAGTTATCAGTCCGTGGGGTTCGTCTCCAACGTCAACTGTCTCCAGCAGTTTCTTACTGATCCTGTCGATAACTGAAACACTGTCGTCAAGGCGGTTGGTAACGTAAACCAGTTTTCCATCCGGGCTGAAAATCAGATCGTTTGGTTGTCCCTTAACGAATATTTCTGATATTTTCTTTTTTTTTTGGGTATCAACAACGATTACTGAATCGGATGATTCACAGGCTACCCACACTTCGCTTCCGTCAGGCGCAACGGCCAGATTCAGCGGTGTTTTATATGGCTGGACCTTGGTTTGCAGCCGTTTGGGAGGATTGGTAGGGTGCTTGATTTTATCCCAGGCTTTACTGAAGTCGAATTTAGAAGTTGCAGTATCAGTGTGGCAGTTCCTGCAGGTGGCAGGACCCCCCTTCAACAGGCCCGCCGCTTTGGCTGCGGTCGAATCCGTCATTATTGCCTCATAGGCATATTCACTTCCAGCGCCGTGGCAGGCTTCACATCCAACACCCTCATCAGTTGAGAATGAATCCATAACCCGTCCCTCAAGGTTGCCTGATCCGGTGGCATGGCATTTGAGGCATTCAGGACTTTCCTCCGGATTCCCCTTTATTCCTCTTTTCATGGCAGTTTCGTAAGCAGCCGGAGTGGAGAGGATGGCAAAGGCTTTAGCATGATCGGACATTCTCCAGATGCTGTGCTGATAGCTCATTTCAGGGCCACTGTGGCAGGTGGCACAAGCCTGGTTTCCAATATATTTGCTGTCGCTTTTAGGCAGGTCTGTGAAAGTGTCAAGATCCTGGTGGGCCGGTACCGGAAGTGGGGCAGGGCTCCTGATTTCAGCTGCATTCCTGTCCGGGGTAGGATGGGCAATCCTGACCCATGCTTCTGAAAGGTCCAGGGCTGGAAGTTTATGGACTGCAACGTGAGAACCCTTTTCAACATGGCACACCATGCAGTCATTGATGATAGGCATCTTGAGTCCGGCTTTCATGGCTGCTTCGGGATCACTCATTACCTTAGCAGGCATGTATTCACTTCCGGGGCCATGGCATTTTTCGCATTGAACACCGTCATCAATCCGGAAATCATCATCTTTTTCCCAATCCTCAGCTTCAGCTCCGGTGGCATGGCATCCCAGGCATATGGCGGCTTTCTGGGGTTCTTCTTTTACTCCGCTTAATTCAGCTATGGTTTTTGCCCCTGGTTTTGCCAGGACCGCAAAGGAGGTGGAATGCCGGCTTAGCAGCCACTTGCTGTACTGATGCCCCATTTGTTTTCCACTATGACAGTCGGCACAGGCTTTAACCCCGACATAAACAGGCTCAGGCGCGTCCTGGCCCGAAAGAGAGCAAAGGAATATTCCTAAAATAAATAATTGAAAAGAAGTCCACTTTTTCAGCATTTTCCGTTTTCCCGGTTACCGGTTTTCCTTGACAACCGTTATTATCTGGTTTGCCTTAACATGTTTTTGTTCCTGAACTGATCCGTCGGGCCATCTTATAGCGACATCAGCTTCTGTATTTTTACCAAGCCCGAAGTTGATCCTGGCATCAATCTGGCTTAAGTATCCACGGACTGGAATCAAGTCTTCGATTCTGTTCATTCCGTCAGTTGAAACCGTAATTCTTGCACCGTACGCTGGCATTCCGCCTGGCTTCATCACCGGTATAACCTTCAACCAGTTATTTTTGTTTCCACCGTCATTCCGTAACAGTATAGCCTTGTCGTTAAGGTTAAGTACCAGGATGTCCATATCTCCGTCATTGTCAATGTCAGCAAGTGAAGACCCCCTGCCCACATGCTCTGTCAGAAAATAAGGACCGGAACTCTGTGAAACATCCTGGAAGATGCCGTCTCCCTGGTTTCTCATCAGGACATCTTCCTCAATATACTCATGATGGGCGGCTCCATTGGAGACAAACAGGTCGAGGTAACCATCGTTGTCATAGTCAATCAGCAAACCTCCCCAGCCGGTATACTGGCCGCAGGTGATCGCCAGTTTGGACCGGGTAGTATGATCTTCAAAAAAATCTCCCTGATTCATTAGAAGGCTGCTGTATCCCATGTCGGGAATATATACATCCAGAAGGCCGTCCCTGTTGATGTCCCCAACAAACGGACCCATGGAGGAAACACCCTGGCCATGTTCACCGAAAGCCAGACCCAGGAACATTCCTTTTTCTTCGAAGGTTCCGTTTTTCATGTTTTCGTAGTAAAAATTTTCAGTTCCATCATTTGCCACGTAAATGTCCAGCCACCCGTCATTGTTCAAATCAGCAACGGTTGAACTCATGGCCCGCCCATTGGTTTTGGTTATTCCGGCTTCCTTGGAGACATCGGTAAAAGTCCCATCGCCGTTGTTGCGGTACAGCGCGTCAGTCTGGGCACTGTAACTCAAGGGACCAGGATATCCTGCAGCCGCGTAATAGGCCCTGAAGGTGCCATCATCATATTCCAGGTAATTGGCGACAAAAACGTCCAGGTCACCATCCCTGTCATAGTCGAACCAGGGTGAAGAAAGGCTCCACCTGGCGTCATCCAGTCCAGATTCTTTTGAAACATCGGTAAAGGTCCCGTCGCCGTTGTTGCGGTACAAAACATTCGGCCCATAATTTTGCACGTAAAGGTCCAGGTCTCCGTCACCGTCATAGTCAGCGGCTGAGGAGGAGTAGCTGGGACTCGGATCGCTGACCCCTGCCTTTTTTGTTACTTCGGTAAAGGTCCCGTCACCGTTGTTGCGGTAGAGGGCATTAAACAGCTTATCTCGGAGGCGCCTGCCCCGGCTGTCATTAACGGAGCGGCTCCAGGAACCATTGGTAAAGTATATGTCTATCCATCCATCATTATTGTAATCAAAGAAGAGAGGTCCTGCTCCTGTGCCTTCAACAATATTGGTCAGGTCGTAATCTCCGAAACTATGCTTGAATGTTATGTTTGCTTCTTTGGTAATGTCGGTGAATGTAATCTGTCTATTCTCGGAATCCTCAGCAGTCGCACAAGTAGAAAAAGCTATAAATAATAGTAAGATAGTCAGTGTAATATTATATTTAACTTTAATCACTTATTTTACCTCTCGGTATCTTGCCCGTTTTTGATTCCGTCTTCTTGAGGCGGAAGTTTCCAGTGTGCTCCCAAGTCTACCCACTCTATGAACATCCTTTGTTCTTCAGGCGTCAGGGAGACGGGGCCGTGGTTTGTATTATTGTAGCTCTTTATTTGGGCAGGGTCCCATTTTTGGGAAGTGTTTTTTCCCAGAATATGCCAGATCAGGGGGCTTGTTCTGGCTACTCCCGGATGCACGTAACCACCACCTTCCGAGGCTGAACCGGGCGAAGCGGCTGTCAGGGTTTCATAGAGCTGACGGGATTTTTCAACACTATTTTTAGCCGCTGGCAGGTAAACCACGTGATTGGAACCCTCGCCATGGCAGGCTGCGGTTGAGCAGTGCTTCTCTATAAGCGGAAGCAGGTTTTCGAGAAAGGATATGGAGCGCCTTCTTGCAGGGGGAAGAGTCAGTTTTGCCGGATTTCTGGTCACCGCGTCAACCATACGGTTCTGGGGTACCAGTTCGGGGTCCTCGTGGCAGCCTATGCAACCCCTAGGTTCATGGTTACGGACCCAGATCCATGTTCCCGATCGCAGGGACATCCCATTATTGTCTATAATTTGGGCTTTAATGGGAATATTGGCAGGAACCTCAACGAAGAAGGATCCATCAGGGCTGATATCGGTTTCTCCAAGAATCCTGCTGTTAAGCAATTCATCTTCATCCCCGGCAGCGGAGGTTCCAGGAATGCCTTCCAGAAAGCGGATTTTCCTGGCATCCTTCATTATGTTTTCACTGAACTCATCAGAGTCTGAGTTTCGGATATCAAGGCAGTAAAACTGGCCGTTTGGATCCTTTGCATTTACCACACTTGATCTCCCGTCCGGAATCGGCCGTTCCACTACGGCAACAGCCTGCAGGAGATGGTAGCGTGCATCCGAGATCAAGGGTTCGACTGTCCCGTTTGTCGGGTCAAGCCTGAAAATATCATGGTTACCGGTGCCGTCAGCCGGACGGCGGGAAACCATGACTCTGCCATCAGGAAGCGCCGAGGGGGAGTGATACAATCCGGGTTCGGTATCCAGGGGTAGATAGGATTTTAGAAATCTATTCAAGCGAATACCTGCCAGATCTCCGGATCCATCCCAGGGAAGCGAATTACTTTCGATAAACAGGACCAGGTTATCCGTGGTTATCGTCGCCATGTGCTTGATAAGCTTACCCTGTCTGTTGAAAAGGGAGATGTCCGTACCATCAGAATTAATCGAAAAAAGATCAATTTCTCCCCTGGGCCCGTGCTGGGGGAGGTTCCTCTGCCATGCTGAATAGAGAATTCGGCCGTCCGGGATCATGAGTGGTCCGAAGTCATGCGAGGGATTGTAGGTGAGCCGCTGCATTCCGGTTCCATCAAGATTACAGGAATAAAGGTTCGTGGAGCGCAGTCCACCATACTCGGAAAGTTCGCCAGACTCATCGCTGATAAAAGCCAGCGTATACCAGGGTCCTGGTGAGACTATGGTGTAAAAGGTGGACATGTACTTGGGACTTCTGCAGTTTCCAAAATCCCGGGTAACCTGCCGTACTGAACCAGCCGCCAGGTCAGCTTCGAAGATATTCCAGTTATCTGCTTCAGCAATCTTGCCGGAAAAAAGAATCCGTTTCCCGTCAAAGGAGACCTCAGGGTCACAGGCACTGCTGAAGCCGGTGGAAATCACCCTGAACTCACCATTACGGTTGAGAAGTACAAGTTGTGAGCCTTCGTAGAAATCGGAGGGAATCATGCCCTCAGCCCTGGCATTCCCGAACCACTGGGCCGCATCTAGGGGAACCCGGGTGTAAATCACCGGATATCCAAGTTCAGCACCGTAGACGGCTGACGCAAAAATGGTGACCAACCCCAGTGAAAGCAACAGTTTAGATATTGACGAAATAAGATTCTTTCTTATTGATTTTCTGAACAATGAGCAGAGTTCCTTGCAAGTTAATGTTTTCTGTTCTGTGTACCAGGCCAGTCATTTTCTTTTAAATAATACTATAATTTCGGGTAATAATAAACCGGTAACCAGGGTGACTGAAGAACCGATCAGGACATACCATGTCCAGGCTATTCCGGGATTCAGTCCAACTAAAACCATGACAGCCAGGCCGGTGATCATCGCGAATAATCCCACATTCTGGCTGGTGCCTTTTCTCAGGATTCCCAGCAGGAATATTCCCAGTACGCTCCCCATGGTGAAGCTGGTAATTGTCAATGCAGCCTGAAGGACTTCTTCTCCCCAACCTTTAGCGAGAAAGGAAACCAGTATAAGTATTACACCCCAACCGAGTGTGCAGATCCTGGAAACCTTGAGGTAGTGGGCATCCGGAGCATTCCTACAAATAAAAGAGCGGTAGTAATCGTTCATTGAAGAGGAAGAGAGGGAATTGAGGGAACCGCTGAGGGTGGACATTGCGGCAGCAAATATCGCGGCAATTATCAATCCTGAGACCCCGGACGGCATTTCTTCGACAATGAATATGGGAAAGATCCGGTTGATCTGGTCAAGTTCCTGTCCGAGAGGAAAATGCTGATAAAAAACGAAAAGCATTAAGCCGATGACCAGGAAAAGGAGGAACTGGAAAATTACGATTACGCCGCTGACTATCAGGGCCAGCTGGCTTTTTTTCTGGTTTCCGCAGGCCAGGTAACGCTGCACCATCAGCTGGTCAGTTCCGTGGGAGGAAAAAGTAATGAAAGCTCCGCCGATAATTCCGCCCAGGATGGTATAGGGATCTGCCAGGTCCCAGCTGAAATTGAAAAATGCGAACTTGTCTGCCGGAGCTGCCACAGCCACCACTTCGGTCCATCCTCCCGGAATTCGTCCCAGGATCACCCAGAAGGCCAGTAATGCGCCGCCGATATAAATGACCAGCTGAACAAAATCGTTCCATATAACAGCTGTCATTCCCCCATAAAAAGTGTAAAAGATGGTTACCGCGCCGATGATGGCAATGGTCCAGGTGTCGGATATGCCGGTTACCACGCTTAGCACCAGGGCAGTGGCGAATAACCTGACACCATCCGCCAGGGTGCGGCTTATCTGAAAAATAAACGCCGCGAAGTTTTTTACCCTGGGCCCGAATTGGTTATTCAGGATTTCATAAGCGCTTTGGATATCACCTTTGAAATAGCCGGGAATCAATACCGTGCTTACCAGGACCTTGCCGATTAAATATCCTATAGCCAGCTGGAGGAAGGTGATGTTCCCGGTATAGGCGATCGCGGGGGCACCGATAAATGTGAGGGTGCTGGTTTCAGTGGCCACAATGGAAAAGGATATCGCCCACCAGGGCATATCCTTGCCGCCCAGGAAATAGTCATTGATATTTTTTTGACCACGTCCGACAAGTGTTCCGAAAGCGGCGGTCGCAACCAGGTAAATCGCAAGAACTGTATAGTCTAAGCCGGTGAATCCCATGGGAAGGCATTCTATAATACAGGGATGCCATAGTAAATGAATACAATTAGCCTGAAGCCTGCCAATTCACGATTCAAGAATATTGATAGGAACGGTCTGGAGATATTAAGCAGGTCAAAAAAACTCTGGTCAGTTCAATCCGATTTTTATTTCCCTGGCGTCGGCAAGAGCCTGCCGCACCTGTTCAGTTTTAGGATCATCGGGGAAGAAAACCAGGAAATCCTCCAGTTCCAGGATCATGGAGTCAAAATCTTCAAGTACCCGGTAAATTTCCGCGCGCAGGAGTTGTGGCTGGGTAAAATGGGCTGGTTCCAGTGCCTTCACTTTCGCAAGTTGATCGGCTGCATTTTCCATATCACCCAGTTGAAAAAACGACATGGCCAGGTTATATCTGGCCTGCGGATCCTGGGGGCGTACCTTAACCGCCAGTTTATGATAGGTGACAGCCTCGGCGGCTTCTCCATTGTTTAAAAGGATTGTCCCCAGATTGGAAAGGGAACGGTAGGAATAAGGATCTGCTTTGAGGGCCATCCTGAAAGCCTTTTCAGCTTCCTCCATATCGCTCCGGGAAAAGTAGATAAGTCCCATTTTTTCAAACGCTTCAGTAAATCCTTCATCCCGTTTAATTGCGATGGACAGGTGAACCAGGGCATCATCCAGCTTTGCGTTATCCATAGCCTTAACACCCCTTTCATAATCGGCTCTGGATTTGTCTGAAATTGATTCTGGATTGTAATGATCCTTTAGCAGCCTGCTTTCTTCAGGGTTGGAAGGAGTAAAAGAATATGTAAATTCAAGTTCATTCCTGCTGTTAGAAGAAACCAGGTCAAGTTTTTTTACCACCGGGGTATACCCCGGAACCGCAATGGTAATTTCATATTCCCCTGGAGCAATACTTTCAAATCTGAAGGCTCCTTTGTCCGTAATCCGGGCTCTGGTAATTCCTTTTTCTCTGGCTTCCCTGAGAAAGATAAGCGGGATGATTTCGGTGTAGCTGGTGCTTTCACGCCAGTATATCTGTTTCAGCGAGCTTACTTCGCCTGTTCCGCCAAATATATCCCTTCCCCGGATGCCTTTGTCCAGGCTGCCGGCAGTTTTACCAACCGGGGCTTCAACAGTTTCAAAGGAAGGGACCCTTACTTTGCGTAGGATTTTTCCCCCGTCAACCAGCTTTATCTGCCCTTTCAGCGTTACTGTTCCCGGCAGGTCCGATCCTTCTCCAAAACTGTATTTTGTCATAACACCAAAAAGCAGCAGCAGGGTGAAAACGAACAGGCATAGAATCCTGTTGGTCTGCGCAGGGCCAGACGGAACTTCCTGGGGCCTGTTTTTTTTCGAATAGAGAATTCTGAATCTTTCCAAACTATCTGATTTGTTCATGGTGTTCACCGAATCGCCATCATGACTGTCAAGAGATTCTGACTCTGTTTCAGGCCCAGCGGGTGAGGCTAAACCTTGGAAGGGCAAGTTTGTATTCAATACGCACCTGGAAAATGATACGGAAAAAAACTTGCTTCGTTTCATAGCAAAGCTAAAACCAGCCGTTGCCCGAACAGATATCAGATCCGCTTTGGATGGCAGTGCAAAATATGAACTGCAGTTATCTGGTAATGTTATAACAGATAAATATAAGTTACTATTACTATTGTTTTAGAAGAGATTTGAATCCCTGAAAGCATATACCTTACCTTGAAGGAGTAATTGAAACTCTGGTATATCCAGAAACAACAGGGATGAGCCGTGGCAATGCTCCCGGATCAATAGCTGAAAAAATGAGTACGTGGTACAAAACAGGAAATCTGAAAGGAAAATAAATGAGTCTGGTTAACCTTAACAGCGTTCTGGCTCCTGCTTTTAGCAAGGGGTATGGGGTAGGTTCCTTTAATGTAATAAATTCGAGTTTTGTTGAGGCTGTGATCCGGGCGGCTGAAAACAGGAAGTCACCTGTTATCGTGAGCTTGGCAGAAGTCCATTTTCAGTACGCCGATATCCGTTCTATCGCGGCTTGTACCAGGCTGCTGGCGGAAGAATCCTCTGTTCCAGTTGTCCTTAACCTTGATCACGGACTGTCTTTTGAGTCAACAGCCAGGGCAGTCCGTTATGGTTTCACTTCTGTAATGTTTGATGGTTCGCGCCTTGATTATGACGAAAATATCCGGCAGACCAGGGAAATTGTAAGGATGTGCCGCCAGGTTGGAATATCCGTGGAAGCTGAACTGGGAGCAGTTGGAGGGGCTGAGGCGGGAGATTCCGGGGGGACTGCAGATCCAACACTTTTTACTGATCCAGTGCAGGCTGGAGATTATGTCAGAAAAACCGGGATTGACGCCCTGGCCGTGGCGATCGGGAATGTTCACGGAAAATACAAGGGAGATCCTTGCCTGGATTTTGAAAGGCTATCAGCAATAAAAAATCGCGCTGGAATTCCTCTGGTGCTGCATGGGGGATCCGGTATCTCGGATGATGATTTTCGCAGAGCTATTAAATGCGGGATCGCCAAGGTAAATTTTTATACGGAGATGGCCCGAAAGGCACTGGTTGGATCAGAAGAGTATTTAAAAAATGTCAGCAACTATTACAATAGCTTTGACGGCATGAACCAGGTTATAAGGGACACAGTCAGGGAGGTTGTGGAGGAGCGGATTGAGGTATTTGGAGGCAGTGGTAAAGCCTGATAAATTTGTTTGTAAATATGCTTCCTGAACATTGACGGTTGGAGAGAATTGATGAAAAGAAATGGGATTGCCGCAGCTGGAAACCTGATTTGCGACAGGGTCAGGATTATAGATTCATGGCCTAAAGAAGGGACTCTTTCCACGGTTCTCCATGAAGAGAAAAGTACCGGAGGTTCTTCATGTAATGTGCTGGTGGACCTGGCTAAACTTGAAGCCGGAATACCTCTCTATGCCTGCGGAATCCTGGGAGATGACACTGATGGAGTTTTTGTTACAGCAGCACTGGAAAAGCTGGGAATTGATACCTCCCATGTTTCTGTCCGGGAAGGTGTCAGTTCTTCTTATACCGATGTGATGACAGTTAAGGAAAGTGGACGTCGGACCTTTTTCCATTTTCGGGGGGCAAACGGCTGTTTGGACGTGGCAGATTTGCAGAACCTGGACGTTCCGGCCCGCATTGTTCACCTGGGATACCTGCTGCTTCTCGACCGGCTTGACAGTGATGACCCTGAGTTCGGAGTCAGGGCTGCCAGGGCTCTGCATGTTTTGCAGTCAGCAGGTTATGAGACTTCGGTTGATGTTGTTTCAGAAAACAGCGCCAGGTTCCAGCGGATTGTTACACCCTGCCTCCCCTATATCGACTATCTGATCCTTAATGAAATTGAAGCCGGAAACAGCACCGGATGCAGGATCAGATCAGAGGATGACCAGGTAGACGAAGAGCAGGTTATCAAGGCTGCCGACATGCTCCTGGATGGAGGCGTCGGCCGGGTTGTGGCCATACATTTTCCGGAAGGAGCGTATGGGATAACTAAAGCAGGAGAAAAAGTGTTTGAACCATCCTTCCTGGTTGAGGATGAAGACATTGTCGGAACAGCTGGCGCGGGAGATGCTTTCTGCGCCGGGGTATTGTTCGGCCTCCATTCAGATTTCGGGCTTCGCCGATGCTTGCAACTCGGAAACGCGGCTGCCCGTTTTGTACTGGATGACACCACCTGTTCAGGCAGTGCGGGAACCCTGGCGGATATCTTGGATTATCTTGAGAGCAAACCCCGGCTGAGGTCTGATTCCTGCTGCCGGATTTTAGCGGGAAGATTTGGCGGAAACTAACTGCCCGAAGCCATGCCCTATAGAAGAATCCAGGTAAGATTATTCAAGGAGGAACAAGTTTTATGATTGTGAAGAGTATTGAAAGCGTCCCCTTGCAGGATGTGAAAATGGATGGAGCAAAGGATGTGAAGGTCAGGGTAGTTCTGGGGCCTGTCGATGAAGCCCCTACCTTTGCCATGCGGATTTTTGAGCTTGGTCCGGGAGGACATACTCCTTTTCATACCCATCCATTCGAACATGAAGCGGTGATTCTGGAAGGCAGAATTGCTTCAGTAAGCGAGGAAGGGAGCAAGGAACTCAAGGTCAGTGATGCTCTTCTGATTTATCCCGATGAAGCACACCAGTTCCGGAATCTTTCTGAAACGAAAACCGCAAGGTTCATGTGCCTTGTCCCGGTTGAATACCAGAAATAGCTACAGTTTGCAGCCAACAGTGTTGCGGTTGAGATGGAAAGCATCGGCCGATGATCCAGGATTCAGAAACAGGGGGACTCCCCCACCTCAATACCAGGTGCGAGAATCCCGCATCATAAATCTTGGATAAGGTAACTATTCTGGTAACTTTTCTCCGACCAGGGGACGGATTTCCGTTACCTTGAAATTGACTATTGTGGATGGACCTTCGTCAGCACTTCCACGGAATGACCGTCTCAGCTCATCTACATCTTCGGGATCGTTGTTTTCTCCGATTTTTTCCAGGGTAAGCCTTATTCCCCGGTAGGCGGACTCTAATTCCATGAACATGTAGGCAGCCTTGGGATTGCTTTTAACATATCCGTAACTCTTACGGGGGCGCATGATAAACCCGACCGTCTCATGGTCAATCACATGAGGTGCCGCATAAATTGCACAGTTTACGTTCCCCTGATCATCGGCAGTGGAAAGGATTCCGGTTCCCTCGGTATTTTCAAAATATTCTTCCAGTCTCATGTTATTTTCTCCTTATTAAGATTTTACGTTTTCTAAACCAAATTTAATAATTTTTCAGTATTGTAAAGGCAGGTTCAACTCTCTGATGAATCAAACATACTTTTCAAAACATAATAAGCAGTAAAGTGTATAAAAGTTCCGATCTGAAAGGAAAAAAATGGCATTTACTTTAAAAATTGGAGAAAAGGCACCAGATTTCAGGTTGCCGGCCACTGACGGCAATACCTATTCACTTAATGAATTTTCCTACGCACCGTTTTTGGTCGTTTTTTTCACATGCAATCACTGTCCCTATGTGATTGGCTCTGATGAAATTACACGGAAGACAGTTGAAAAATTCATCCCTCAAGGTGTCAAGTTTGTTGGGATTAATTCAAACAGTGTCAACACCTATGAAGAAGATTCATTTCCCCACATGGTCGCCAGGATGAAGGAACACAATTTTCCCTGGCTTTACCTGTATGATGCATCTCAGGAGACTGCCAGACGTTACGGAGCGCTTCGAACCCCCCATTTTTATGTGTTTGACAAGGAACGGAAACTTGTTTATACCGGCCGGGGGGTTGACAGCCCACGCGATACCAGTCGAATGACAGTCAATGATCTTGACCGTACCCTCTCCGAACTTCTCGAAGGGAAGCCGGTATCTACTCCATTGACCAATCCGATTGGTTGCAATGTCAAGTGGGATGGCAAAGATGCGCACTGGATGCCCGGCGAAGCCTGTGACCTGATTTGATTCAAGATGGCAGATTCAAGATTCAAGATTCAAGATGAAGTTTGGGAGGACCGGTCAAGATTTTGCAAATCAGGGTCGAGTTTGGTTTTTTCCACCCAAATTGATCCAACATCATATATCGACACCCTATTGCCCTTACGATAAGACCCGTTAGTTCCGGCTATCTAATCTTGAATCTTGGATTTGATCAGGAAGAGCAATAGTTTGGTACCCCATTTGTTTAGCGATGTTTTGGATACAAAATCATCGTTTTTATCTGGATCTCAGTTCAAAAGCCGGAGTTGGCCTGACTGTGAAAATAAGAAAGACGTTTTTGCTGAAACCTCTGTTCAAACGCCGGAGGCGTGGCCGCTAGTAGCCCCAGGTGAGCGTCAGCGAACCTGGGGTCAGGGGATATCACAATACGATCCAAGCCCTGGAAGGGCGGCAGAAAATCTAGAATAATCATCCCTTTAAATATTTTTCATCATACGGAATTTCATATTTATCGAGAAATCGTTTCAATTCTTCCTCAAAATTTGTCTTTTTGTGATGATAACGCTGATTCTTGATGTAATTTTGCACCTGATCGACTTTTGAATTACTAACCGAAAATGCTGTACAGGGCGTTATGTTGCCCTTCCAGGGCTGGAAAAGCTTGGGCTGGATTTCGTTACCCCAGGTTCCTCCGAACCTTCGGTTCGTCATCGCCTGGGGTTATTGGCTGGCACGCCTCCGGCGTTAACTGCTGGGTGGTCGAGCAAAATAGTGAAAATAACAACTGCATGTCCTCCGCACCCACATTTATCATTGGATCAGATTTTCACGATCCCAAGTTTTTCTCCTGTATGATCCAGCCCGTCCGGTGGTTCGACTAATCTTGAATCTTAAAACTCTTTCCGGTTTGTCACAAGGTAAACCGGTGCTGACCAGGCTTCTTGCCTGGAGGATTGTTTTTTGAGGCGGGCTATCAGGGTCCTGAGCCTGGATGAAATTTTCCTTCCCTCATCTTCTACCCTGATTCTGTCCCCCGCTACCTCACGGAGTTCCTTCAGGCCTGCCTGGTCTGTTATCAAGTATACCTCACGGGGCGAAAGCAGCAGTTCCGTGGCTTCTTTCAGTTCATAAATCTCATGGATATTCCGGTCAGAGTAAAACCGCAGGCTGGGAGCCGTAAACCTGTAGTAGCCAAGTTCATAATCAGAGCTTACGGCATTTTTCCTGATTGTTTTGGACAGTGAAACCACAGGTTTATAGGTCTCAAGCGGGGTTGAAAAAGAAAAGAATGCTGTCTGGTAAAATAACACCATTCCCAGCACCGCAAGCAGCAGCTGCCTTCGAAGCAGGCAGAATCCAGCAACCAGTGCCGCTCCAGCCGGAAGAAACCACGGTACAGGCACCGCAAAATCGGGAAACAGTTCACTGTTCATGAACCAGATCAGCAGGGGCAAAGCCAGGACAATTAACCCTGAAATTACAAATGAGAGAGTAATCGGCCTTGTCTTGTTGGAAGCGGACGCAGCCAGCAGGAGCGCGGCCGCCGGGTACATGGGTAAAATATAGTATTCCTGCTTGTTATGGGACAGGGAAAAAAATATGAAATAGGTAAGGCACCAACAGATGAGAAAAAGGGTGCCATTCGGGAGTATCTCAGTCCAAGGCAACAATTTTTTTGAATGCCTTATCCTGGCAATTGCTCCGTACAAACCAGAAACACCTACTGCGAGAAAGGGAAGGGACCAGGGAAAAAAGTCTCCCATAAATACCCCGATATAGTAAGAGAAGCCCCTGCTAGGGCCGAAATTTTCACTGGTGAAACGCCCTATATTTTCCGATAGCAGAAAATTTTTTACTGGCTCCCATCCATGGAATAGTCCGAGGGCGGCAAACCAGGAGGAACCTGTGGCCAGTAAAACCAGGGCTGATGCCTTCCAGGGAATCTTAACCAGGCAGTTTCTGTTTTCGGGCAGGAGGCAGTAAATCCCCAAAAAAAGGAATGGGAAAAGTGCTACCGGCCCTTTAGCCAGGAAAGCAAGCCCAAAAAAGAAAGCTGAGGTTAAACAGTAAAAACTCTTCCGGTTCTTCATCCATTGAAGGAATAAGGCAATCCCCAAGAGAACACAGCAGAGCACCAGTGAATCAATCAACAGACGGCGGGATACGATCAGGAACCTGAAGGAAGTGGCAAAGATACCGGCTCCTAACAGGGCTATCCGGTGATCAAATAGATTTTTGCCGATGAAAAATGTTGATATTATAGAAATGCTGGCCAACAGAGCCATCAATAATCTTTCCCAGAGCAGGCTTACACCGAAAAACTTGTAAAAAATTCCTACCAGCCAATAAGATAAGGGAGGTTTGTTCAGACGGAGTCTGCCATTAAATTGCGGAACCAGCCAGTCTCCGGAATCCACCATCTCCCTGGGAGTTTCCACGTAAAAAGCTTCGTTTGCGTCCCATACGGATGAGGCGGTCATCGCCATGAAAAAGGGCGATGAAAACATCACTAATAGGAGCAGGCTCCTGATCTTCTGGCCTCTGTTCATACTCTGGATACTTCTCTTTTTTCTGCCGTCAACTGATATCTCATTTCAGATTCCCTACAGGGGAAAGGTCCTCCCGGGTATCTGGTCCTGTTCCAGGTCAGTCAAATCTTAAACAAGTCCAGCTGCAGGCTGTCCGCAGCTTCCTCTGAGAGGGTCGAAGATCGGTTCTGTCCGGATACATTAAGCTGTTTTCGTTCCAGGCGTTTCAGGATTTCCCGGGCCCTCAGGATAACCGGAGAGGGTACACCAGCCAGACGCGCTACCTCAATTCCATAACTCTTGTTGGCCATTCCCGGGAGGACTTTGTGGAAGAAAACTATATCTCCGCTGTTTTCTTTCACGGTAACGCAGTAATTCCGAACCCCCTCATAAAGTTTTTCCAGCCTGGTAAGTTCCTGGTAATGAGTAGCAAAAATGGTCCTGGGTTTGCGGCTGATCAGGTATTCGGCCACGGACCAGGCAATGGAGAGGCCGTCAAAAGTGGCAGTTCCCCGGCCGACTTCATCCAGGAGTATCAGGCTTCGGTCCGTAGCGGTATTGAGTATTCTTGCGGTTTCGGTCATTTCCACCATGAAGGTGGAACGACCTCGTGCCAGATTGTCACTTGCCCCCACCCTGGTGAATATCTGGTCGGTTAACCCAATACTAGCCTCGTCCGCCGGAACGAAACAACCCATCTGCGCCATGATCACGATCAACGCGTTCTGCCTGAGATAAGTGGATTTCCCTCCCATATTAGGTCCGGTAAGAATCACCATTTTTTCTCCATCAGCGTCAATATCAAGGCTGTTGGAGATAAAGGACTGGTCTCCCTGCAGTTCAAGCACCGGGTGCCTTCCATTAGTTATCTTCAGCCGCTTGGTTGTGTCGAGGGAAGGCCTGGAATAATGATAGTTACGGGAAATTTCACTGAAGGAATGAAGCACATCAAGCAGGGCGATAATCCTGGCAGTTAACTGTATCCTGTTTGCCTCCCCGGCTATCCGGTTGCGGATATCCAAAAATATGTTTTTTTCAATCTCAATAATCTGCTCCTCAGCCCCCAGGACCTTATCTTCATATTCCTTTAATTCGGGGGTGATGAACCGTTCGGCATTAACCAGTGTCTGCTTGCGCATGTAGTGATCAGGAACTGAATCCAGGTTGGTTTTGGTCACTTCTATGAAGTAACCAAAAACCCGGTTGAATTTAATCTTAAGAGAAGAGATCCCGGTTGATTTTCTTTCTTTTGCCTCAAGTTCTGCAATGAATGATTTTCCTGAATGGGAAATGTGGCGTAATTCATCCAGGTCAACGTTATAACCCTTGCAGATAATTCGTCCTTCATTGATGGAAACCGGAGCATCATCATCAATAGCTTCCTCCAGGATTTTGGTCAAATCTTCAAGCAGATCCATTTCAGGATGAAGCATGGCAGAGTTGAAACGAAGCAGGGTCTCAGCCAGGGAAGGGAGGATCCGGAAGGAATCTCTCATGGCAAGCAGATCGCGTGGATTCGCCTTCTCCAGAGTAACCCGGCTCAGAAGGCGTTCAATATCCAGGATCTTGCACAGGTGTTTAACCAGGGCTGAAGAACCAATCACTGAACCTGCCAGCTCCTCCACAGCATCAAGGCGGGCATCAATTTCCTGGGTATTCATTGACGGTCTGAGTATCCAGTTCCGCAGCAGCCTGGCACCCATCCCGGTCCGAGTGGCGTCCATGGTTGCAAAAAGGGTCCATACCCTGTTTCCGTCCAGTCCCTTAAGCAGCTCCAGGTTATTGACCGTTGATTCATCCATTTTCAAGTAGGTGGATTGATCAAGGAGTTGCAGTCCGTTTATGTGGGATAGTTCAGTTTTCTGTGTGTGTTTTACATAGTGGAGTAAAGCCCCTGATATCGGAATCAGGGATTTTTTCTCCTCTATGCCAAATCCCTCCAGGCTTGAGACCTTGAATTGCTGAAGTAAAAGCCTCCTGGAATAATCAGGGTGAAACACCCACTCAGGAATAGGAGTGTAAACCGCTAAAGGTCCAAGGAGTTTTTTTAAAACCGGTTCCAATGTTGCCATGGAGCTTTCGGCCAGCAATATCTCCCGGGGCTGGAATTGGTACAGTTCCTGTTCAACTTTGGCCCAGGCATCAGCCCCGCTGTATTCAACTGCCATGAATTCCCCGGTGGATACATCCAGGAAAGCGGCGGCAACAGTCCCGTCGTTTTCAGCCAGGCACCCCAGGTAGTTATTCTCCTTGGAGTCCAAAAGGCCTTTCTCGATAGTTGTTCCAGGAGTAAGGATTCTCGTGACCTCTCTTTTGACGATCCCTTTTGCCACCCTGGGATCTTCAACCTGGTCGCAGATTGCAACCTTAAATCCCTTTTTAAGCAACCGCGTTAAATAGGTTTCGGCAGCATGATAGGGTATTCCACACATAGGGATAGGATTGCCGGAGCGGTCATTATTGCGGGAAGTCAGGGTTATTTCCAGTTCCCTGCTTCCTGTAATCGCGTCTTCGAAAAACATTTCGTAAAAATCGCCGCAACGGAAAAAAAGAAGCAGATCAGGATGCTCCATTTTGATTTTGTGGTGCTGGCGCATCATTGGGGTATGATTTATGGGTGTGTTTTTGCTGGCTGTCATCGTAGTAGCAAGAGTAGCTGAATTTCTTTTCTTCCTCAAGGTAAATGAAGAAGGTCAGGCAGCCTGGGTTAATGCCTTTTATCACCTTTCCGCTTTTTCAGCGAGGGACGGTCCCAACCGTGGTCTTTTATTTTTCCAGCTGATGGATGGCGTATAAACAGCATAACAATGGAGTTAGACAATTCCATTGAGTTGTAAAGATACCCCTGTTCCCGGGAGCAGGCGAAATTCTCAAATATTCGAGAAACAGCGCCATGATAAGGTATGATGTTAACTAGCAGGAACTGGGACGCCCATGTGAGGATGAAGAGATGCTGAGGGTAGCCCCGGAAAACCATTCCTTTGATCTGGGCTGGGTTTTTAACAAGGGTAATAATCCCGGAACTAAGACTGAGAGAAGGCCCCTTTCCAGGCTGGAGAGGATTAGAGCTTTTCTGAAGGAACAAACTCAAAAGTTCAGAGTTTTAGTTATTACAGCAGGTGCAAATGTATTTTCTGGCAATAGATACAGCTACAAACAGTGGGGGAGTCGCCCTGAGCAGAAACAGCGAAGTCATGGGTGTTATCATGATGAAAACACCCATGAAATATTCTGACAGGGTGATTTTGAATATCGATTTCCTTCTTGATCAGCTAGGGATAGGCATCAACCAGGTAGACTGTTTTGTCACGGCCCACGGTCCCGGATCCTTTACTGGGCTGCGGATTGGACTGGCAACCGTAAAAGGGTTGGCACAGTCGTTGGATAAGCCGGTCATAGGCATCTCCACCCTGGAATGCCTGGCTTACCGTTTCAGGTACGCGGATAGCATTATTTCTCCGCTTGTTGATGCCAGGAGGCAGCAGGTTTATACCGGCTTATATGAAATAAAGGAAAACAGTGTCGGATATCTCAGAACTGAGACAGTCGGCACTCCTTCTGATTGGCTGAAAACGATCTCTGAACCCTGTACCTTCGTTGGTGACGGAGCAGAAATGTATTTTCAGACAATCAAGGCCTTTCTTCCTCAACACCAGGTTATACGATCCGACAACGTGATTCTCACGGAGCTTTGTGAACTCGCCTACCGGAGATTCATCAAAGGGGAAATCATAACCGCCGGTGATTTAAAAGCCAACTATATTCGCCCTTCTGATGTTGAACAGGGTGGCCTGTTGACCTCGGCATAGAAAAGGCTGCGGTTAGAGCTTTTCCGATTATCTTTTTAAAATTCCAAATCCAGTATCAGATCCTGGCTGTTAAAGCCAAACTTGATTCTGGATTGTCGAGTTGCCAGGGGATCGTTAGGCGGTAATCAAAAATCGGCACGTCTCTCCTGTATTATAATTGCTGAACAGTTCAGTCCGGCTCAGGGGGTTTTCCCTTTTTGCCGGACCCAGTTTTGTCAATATAAGGAACAGGACTCTAAGATAATGAGCAGGAAAGAATTTTTTTCAGTAATAGTTTTAAGCGGCCTGATTTCCGCGGCACTGGTCCTGGTGCTGACTCAATGGCCGCAGCCTCCGGCAGTAAAAGCCGAATTCAATCCCCCGGACAAATCGGTAATTGAAAACAGTCTCACTAAAGACGAAGAAATCAATATCAGTATTTATAAAGAATACAGTGAGTCTGTGGTGAATGTGACCAGTACCACGCTTGAAAGAGGCTTCTGGCTCCAGGTTATCCCGCGCCGGGGCACAGGCAGTGGATTTTTTGTTGATTCAAACGGCTTGATCCTTACCAATAACCACGTTATTGAGAATTCTGAAAAAGTTGAAGTGACTCTTTTTGATGAAACCAATGTAAAGGCTGAAGTTGTGGGAAGTGATCCTATTAATGACATTGCTTTACTGAAGATTGATTGCCCTGAAAATAAATACAGACCCCTGAAGCTGGCAGACAATCAGGAACTGCAAGTTGGGCAGCGTGTTCTGGCGATCGGAAATCCGTTCGGCTTGCAGGGAACCATGACTTCGGGAATCATTTCTTCCCTGGGACGAAGCATTGATACTGAGTCCGGGATCATGGAAGACCTCATTCAAACCGATGCGGCCATTAACCCTGGAAACAGCGGTGGTCCGCTTCTTAATACGAGTGGAGAAGTGATTGGAATAAACACCGCCATTTTATCCCGGACCGGAGAAAGTGCCGGCATCGGGCTGGCTGTAAATGCTAAAACCATCAACAGGATACTCCCTGATCTCCTGGAACATGGAAGGGTGATCCGGGCATGGATAGGGATAACCGGCAGGGCACTAAACGCCAGGCTGGCTGAATATCTGGACCTCCCTGTTGAAAAGGGTCTCCTCGTGGAAAGGGTTCTGGAAGGAAGCTCTGCCGACCTGGCTGGCATACATGGGGGTAACAGGAGGGTTTTGGCCGGAAATGCGGCAATCATAATTGGTGGAGATATCCTGGTTTCCATGGACGGAGAGCCTGTTGTCCGGTATCGTGATGTGTTAAGGCTGAAGGAGGGTAAGAGGCCTGGCGATAAAATGGAATTTGTCTTTTACCGGGGAAGTGAGAGGATTATCAGCAACGTGGAATTAGTCGGAGAGGGTTCTTCGGGCCGGAGTTTCAGGTTCTGATCGTTTTTACAGGGAAGGGTTGTCCGGATTTTCGTCTTTTTATGGTTATAAACGTTTATTGTGTACAGATAAGGAGGTTTTGAACAAGATGGTAAATAAAGTGATTATTATTGGAAGGCTGGGAAGGGACCCTGAAATTCGTTATACCAGTTCAGGTACACCGGTTGCCAGCTTTTCAGTTGCTACAGACGAAAAGTGGACCGGACAGGATGGAAACAGGCAGAGCAAGACAGAGTGGCATAATATTGTAGCCTGGAGCAGGTTGGCTGAAATTTGCGAGCAGTACCTGAAGAAAGGTAAGCTGGTTTATATTGAAGGTCGACTCCAGACCAGGGAATGGGATGACAAAGACGGAAATAAACGCCGTACTACAGAAATTATTGCCAATAACATGCAGATGCTGAGTTCCCGTAGTGAGGATGAATCCATGGCTAATAGTGGTTACGGGAAAGGTCCATCTTCGGACCGCCATCCAGGTTCTGGAGCCAGGAACAGTGACAGGCAGCTTGTTAATGAGGGCACTCCATCTGACCTAGATCTGACAGATGACGATATTCCTTTTTAATTTTGAAATCCAAGCCTGGAATTATTTGCTGAAAAATTGATTCCACAACTCAGTCTTTCTGGCAGATAGAATTTTTGACGGGGCTGGATAGGTCAGAGTAGCAAAATCATAATCGGGGCAATGTGATTGAGTTGATGCCTGATGGGTGTATTTACCTGAAGTAGGTGCAGGGAGACAGTTTTAATTAGTGAGGAATTTCCCTGGTCCGGGATCTTATTGGCGGAGATTTTTCAGTTCCTGTACTGACAGGTCTGATTTAAAACCAGCTAAAACCTTGCCTTGGAAGTCATGTCTGCGTTTGGACACAAATATATCCAATCCTCTGGCAAATCATGAAGGTTTTAGAATTAAAAACCGGGATGGTTTTATTAAAACTCATCCCGGTTTTTTCAGTCAAATATTAGAAGCGCCTGCGGTTTCCACCACCACCGCCGCCGGCGGGTTTCGGACGTGCTTCATTAACTGTGATGCTGCGGCCGTCTATATCAGATCCATTAAGAGCTTCAATAGCTGCCTGGGCTTCACTCTGGTCCGGCATTTCAACAAAACCAAAGCCTTTGGAGCGACCACTGTCGCGGTCTGTAATAATACGGGCAGAGTCAACTGTCCCGAAAGCTGAGAAAGCCTGCTCGAGCATTGTTTCGTTCGTCGAGTAGGAAATGTTGCCTACATAGATATTCATACTTCAATCCTTTTAATCCACCATGTAACTTTTTTTCCCCTAACACAAACCATGGTTAGAAAGTGAGTCGGTACGCCATTGGACATGGGCTGGCATCGCCCGTCTCTTAACCGCCATTCAATATGTGAGAGGCGGGGTATTTGTTGACTGAGGTCTGGTGGAGACGATGGGATTCGAACCCACGGCCTCAGCATTGCGAACGCTGCGCTCTCCCAACTGAGCTACGCCCCCAATTCCCAGTGCATATTTTACAGGGTAACTACATAGATGTTAATTTCCCCTGATATATTTTTTAATTTCAAGACATTCTCTGTATACAAATCGAGATAATTTTAACAGAAAGATGGTGACATATGCTGAATATTTTACTTATTATGCCCTAATATGCCCTAATTTAGAAGATATTTCCACCTCTTATGGGGAAAACCCCTGTCCAAAGTGGTCTTTTAATTGCGTCAATCGTAGAAAAAATGGACAGTTTAACTGTCGGTTTAACTCTCATACATAGCAGTCAGGCAGATTTTATGACTTCCTAAAGGTACCTTGTTCGAAAATTCCAGACAGGAGGTCATCGAGATTTTTTATGAATTCACGATTTTGCTGAAAAGTAAGGATTTTGATGCTGATATCATCTTTTTCCTGCACCCCTTGCAGGTATACTTACATGTATCGCATTACACCTGCATCTGAAAGGATGGAGTTGATTTTTATTTTTTTGAAGTTGAATACATAATCTGATCCATGACGAGAATCAGTTGCTGTTGGTCCTGTTCAGGTTTACAGTATAACCAAATCTGGTTTGCAGGAACAAACGGGAGGGAATAATGGTTTTTGATGTTCGTACATGCCTGGTTTTATTACTGGTCAGCAACTGTGTCGCGCTTTTCCTGTTGCTTTTCCCCCTTTCTCAGAAACGGGGAAGCATGTCCGGAGACAGGCTTCTAGCTCTTTCCAAGGTTGTCCAAAGCTTTGCCTGGCTGGCATTCCTTTATAATGATGTGCTCCCTGTTTACATTTCCATACATATTGCCGGGCTCTCTCTTTATTCAGGGCTGGCTTTGGAAGCTATCTCCATATCAACAGTAGACAGAGGAAGAGTTGAAAACCGGTATTACGAGTACATACTTTATACATCAGTAATTCTGGCTGTGATCTGGCTTTTTCCGATGGGGGGTGTTTCCCTGTTGTGGAAGGTTACAGTTTCTTCTTCACTGGTCAGTGTTTATTTTTCGGTTGTTTGCCTCCGGTTGATGTTCGGGCAGAATGTTTTTCGGCTCACCAGGATTTTTTCCCTGGTATATTTTTTTAATGCCACCCTTCTTTTTATCAAGAGCAGCCGGATCAGTGAGATAGATAATGTAAACATCTACTCCACGGTAGATGTTTATGACATGTCTTTCCTGGTTCTATTTGCTGCCAGCCAACTTGGTGTGTTCGGCTTTATTCTGATAAAAAAAGAGCAGGCTGAACTGGCAATCGCGACTCTGGCCATGACTGATTCACTCACAGGGATTTTTAACCGGCGCAGTTTTGATGAAAGAAGTATTGAACATATTTCAATTGCCAGCAGGAAAAAGCTGCCCAGTGCCCTACTGCTTTATGACATAGATCATTTTAAAAAGATTAATGATACCTACGGGCACCCGGCCGGAGATAAAGTTATCATTAGTTTTGCCGATATACTGAAGAAGACAGTTCGTCACTATGACTGCGTGGGAAGATGCGGGGGAGAGGAATTCGGGGTATTCCTGCTTGACATCACCCTGGAAGATGCTCTGATGGTTGCTGAGCGAATAAGAATAAGGGCTGAGCGGGACTGCATAACCGGGCTGGAACAGATTCAGTATACTGTCAGCGGCGGAATGTCACATTTCACACCTCAAAGGGACAACCTCAGCGTTTACACCAGTTGTTATGAGTTAACTGATAGGGCGCTATATCATGCCAAGGAAAGGGGACGTAACCAGGTCTTCGTTAACCGAACGGTCCCTGAGTATGAGAATGGGAACAGCTAAATAAAAACTGTCCCTGCCAGAGGGATATCCGGGTCAACGATTCTTGTCCCGGTCAGGTATTTTCATGAAGACTTCTAGGACAAGAATTTACTCCAGAAAATCTTTGACCAGTGGTTCCGTTACCACAATCGTAAGAAGTGAGAGCGCTTCCTTCAAGATTCTTTTCTGGAGATCCGGATTATCTGGTTCACCCAAAGGATACCCCAGTGAATAGGGCACGAACAGTGATCTGGGTGGACGGACTTTTTCCGTTACTTCCTTGAGCAAAGTTATGGTGACTGTGGGGATTCCCCTGTTTTCCAGCACAGAAGCTATCAGTCCGACGGACTGGTTGCAGATGGGTCAGACTGGTGTTAGCAGCACCCCGTCAACCTGGTCTTCAATTAAGATGTCCGCAGCTTTCTCAGCCGTTTCGGCGATAAGCATGCTGGGTGAGATTATGACGCCCATAAAACTCAGGTGCCGGGGTGATGAACTTCCGATAAAACCTTCATTTTTTAATTCCCGAAGCCGGTCCAGGGGGAGTGACAGGTTGGCGTCTCTATCAATACCGCTGTGATCAAAGGACCCGCTGGGGTGAACCGCTTTTAGCTCATTGAGGTCTGTATCTTCAGGAAGAATGCGAAAAGAAGGATCTCCTCCCCGGTAACCAGTGTCAAAGGGTGTCTGGTCCGGTCTGTGAAAGGCAGCGGTGGTAACCACTCCGATCCGCGAAGCGTTTAAGGGTTTTTCCAGCTTTACTCCAGTTTTCCACTCCAGGCTGTTGTACTTGTAATTCTTCATGAAAATTCTGTACTTCATTTTCATGTCGCTTAGCTTTGCCATTTTTGTAAACCTTCATAAAATCAGGATGAATGTTTAGTATATGTGTAGCAGGTTTTTTTATAAACTACCACAACAGTCAGAGGTGAGAGATATTTTTTTGATTTCAGGATAATGGTTTCCAGGAGGCATTTGCCAGAGACGGTGTTTAACATGTTAATTAAAAGAATTTTTATAGCTGTTATTGTGCATTTTACCAGCCTGTTGGTTTTGTCCGGGGCTGATAATCCGGAAATTGAAATCAGTGCGAAGATGGAGCAGGTGTTTAATGATCCTTCTTTTCAGCGTGCTTTCTGGGGAGTCAAAGTTGTTTCACTGGACACCGGCCAAGTGATTTATGAAAGAAATGCTCATAAATTATTTGTTCCTGCGTCCAATATGAAGATCCTCACTGCTGCCGCCGCCCTGTGTCTTCTGGGGGAAGATTATGTATTCCGAACACCTGTCACAACTTCAGGGAAGATTTCAGGAGGAGTCTTAAGGGGAGATCTGATTGTAACGGGAAGCGGTGATCCTACATTGAGTGCGCGTTTTACCGGGAGTAACCGCAGCAATGCATTGTCAGGAGACCCCTGGGCGGTTTTTGCCACCTGGGCGGAGGATCTTAAAAAACTCAATATTCATCGCATTGATGGAAATATAATAGGGAATGATCATTTATTTGAACAGGTGGATTTTGGAGATGGGTGGTCATGGGATGATTTAAACTATGCCTGTTCCGCTGGATTTGGCGCCTTGCAGTTTAATGAAACCAGCGCATACATTGAAATCCAGCCTGGGAGAAAGATCGGTTCTTCGGCTGAAGCACGCCTTATTCCCCGACTGGAATCAATGGGTGTCGAATCATTCCTGGAGACTGTGAATCCTGAATGTGAAATGGAGGTCACTGTTTCCCGTGAAGGACGAAGATTTTTGTTGTCCGGACAGGTGCCTGATGGAACCGGAATTTTTTACCAGACTGTCGCTCTGCCCAGCCCTACCCGCTATTTTCTGGATATGCTGAGAGAAACCCTGGAGAAGAATGGAATCAGCATTACCGGCAAGACCATGGATTGCGATGATCTTGATACCTGTCACCAGGTTGGGGAACGGGTCCTGTTCACCCACGTTTCTCCGCCGATGAAGGATATCCTCTCCCTGCTTCTGGAAGTAAGCCAGAACCAGTATGCTGAGACGATATTTCGTCTTCTGGATAAAAAGGAGAAGGAAAAGAGCGATGAAGGCGCGGTTAAAACCATGGAGAGCCTGCTCAGCTCAATGGGAGTCCCTTCAGATGCCTATGAGATCAGTGACGGATCAGGGTTGTCACGCACTAATCTCCTAGCTCCGGACACAATTATTAGGGTTCTGCAGTACATGTATAGGCATGATCGAGGGCAGCAGTTTATGGAAATGTTGCCGCAAAGCGGAGTAAAAGGAAGCATCAAAGGACGCATGACGGGAACCAGGGCCAGCGAAAGAGTTTATGCCAAGACAGGTACTCTTTCCTGGGTCAGGGCTCTTTCCGGGTACCTTAAGACAGAAAAGGGAGAAATCCTTGCCTTTTCGATGCTGGTTAATAATTACAATCAGCCTCGCCAGTCTGCGGAATACCTGCAGGATCAGGCTCTTGAGATACTGGTGGGGTATTAAAAACCGCAGGGAAAGTCTCCTGTCAGGATCCGGATAGCCGTGTTATCGGGATTTTTCCTGGTTACTCTGCTTTGCCAATGATTTTTTAATGTTACGGATTTCTCCAAGTCTCTGGAAAATGGATTTTTCCTGTCCGTTCCGTGTAGGTTGGTAATAAACCCTGCCGAGCAGGTTATCGGGCAGGCACTGCATGTCAGTTAATCCATTTTCGAAGTCATGGGCGTACTGGTATCCTTTACCGTAATCAAGTTCCTTCATAAGCTTGGTAGGGGCATTCCTCAGGTGAAGTGGAACCGGTTGGTGACGGGTTTCTTCCACATCTTTTTTTACTCTTTTGCTGGCCTCGTATACAGCGTTGGACTTTGGTACCACGGCCAGGTATATGACAACCTGGGCCAGGGCAAGATTACCTTCAGGCATACCCAGAAAATCATAGGCGCGTAAAGCATCTACGGCAAAACCAAGAGCCCTTGGATCAGACAAGCCTACATCTTCAGAGGCAAAACGAATCATCCTTCTCGCCACGTACCTTGGATCCTCCCCTGATTCCAGCATGCGTGTCAACCAGTAGAGAGAAGCGTCAGGATCGCTGTTGCGGATAGATTTATGCAGAGCTGAGATCAGGTTGTAATGCTCTTCACCGTTTTTGTCATAGAGAAGGGTTCTTTGCTGCAGGGCTTGTTTTACAACATCCTTATCGAGAACCGGTTTGTAAGGATTACGCCGTTTTGCGAGGTTGGCAGACACTTCCAGTGCATTGAGCGCCGCTCTGGCATCTCCGTTGGCAAAAAGAGAAATCAGGTTTAAGGCATCCTCTTCCGCTGAGATATTCAGGTTTCCCAGGCCATTATCGGAATCCGCCAGGGTACGATTCAGGAGTTCAGTGATTTCATCGTCACTGAGTGGATTGAGTACCAGGACCCTGGATCGTGAGAGCAGAGGGGCGATAACTGAAAAGGAGGGATTTTCTGTGGTTGCCCCGATAAGTACCAGAGTGCCGTTTTCAACATGGGGAAGAAATGCATCCTGCTGAGCTTTGTTGAACCGGTGAATTTCATCCACAAACAGGATGGTTCTCTTCTGGTGGCCTTTCATCTGGAAACGGGCCATTTCAACAACTTCCTTGACATCTTTTACGCCGGAAAGTACCGCGCTCAAGGCAACGAAGTGATAATTAGTTTCGTTGGCTATAATCCTGGCAATGGTTGTTTTTCCGATACCCGGAGGACCCCAGAGAATCATTGAGGGAATCTCATTCGCGGCAATGGCTTCAGGTAAAAAATTTCCTTTTCCCACCAAGTGTTTCTGGCCGATGAGCTGACTGAGGTTGTCAGGGCGCATACGATCGGCAAGGGGAGACTTTCCCGGAAAATTACCTTCATCGGCTGCCGGCTGCTCCCGGGAAAAGAGATCCTTATCCATCAGCTTTGTAAATCCTTCTGCTTATTTCGTACATGACCAGGGAAGATGCCACTGCAACATTAAGGCTTTCGGTGTCGCCACCCATGGGAATGGTAAGTTTTTTTCCTGTCTTGCTCATTTTCCGCTGATCCAGGCCTTTCCCTTCACTCCCGAATACCACGGCAAGGGGAGCGCTTAAATCAGCTTGATGCAGTGGGATTCCCTGCCCGGGAAAGGAATACCAGATCTGATAACCCGCAGCTTCCAGATCTTCCGGATAAAAACCGGTCAGGAAGGGAACGGTGAAAAGGTATCCGGCTGAAGCCCTGACTACTTTTTCATTATAAAAGGATACACTGTCCGGGCTACTGACAATAGAAAAGCCCCCCAGTGCGGCCGCTGTCCTGATTATGGTGCCAAGGTTACCAGGATCCTGCAGGCTGTGCAGAAAGATCACCCTGTCGGTCAAATCTTTCCTGGACCAGCATGGTTTTTTAAAAAAGGCCATTAAACCCTGGTTGTGTCTGACAGCGGAGAGCCTGTTAAAAAGCCGGTCCGAAAGACGATAAAGGTCCACGCTTTTTTTGGTAAGGCTCTCAAGCCCGGTTAAATCCAGGCTTGTACTCAGCAGCAGCAGTTCCGGCACCCTGGTTTTTTCCAGTTCAAGTATCTGTTTCCGTCCCTCAACCGCGATCCATGGGCATTCCTCACCTCCAGGGTTTTTCAGGAAACTTTCCCACAGTTTGAAGCTGGAATTCCCGGAACTCGTAATATGTCTGGCAGAGATTGCTGATAATGTCACTTCCTGTCATTTTAATACTTTTATTACACAAGCGCATAAACATGAATGGTATTATCCACAATCAACCGGTTTTTTTAGTCGGAAATCACTGCTTTGATGGTAAATTGTTCTCTGGATGCAGATGCTTGGAAATATGAGAATAGATACAATCAACCCGGAACAGGGTAGGCTGAAGACGATTGGAGATGTAGTCAGGAAAGGTGGGGTCATCCTGTATCCTACTGACACAGTTTACGGACTGGGATGTGATCCTTTCAGCAGTGATGCCCTGGAAAGGATACTCACCCTTAAAGGAAGAGTTCCTGATAAGGGTATGCTGGTGCTGATTCCCTCCCATGGGTGGCTGTTTCGCATTGCAGGCAAGATGGATCCGGGTATGGTTCATCTCTGTCGTTCCTGGTGGCCCGGGCCGATAACCTGCCTTTTTGAGGCTGCACCTGAACTTCCTGGAAGACTCACCGGATCAAGCGGGAAAATAGGGGTTAGAATGCCGGACAGCAGGTTTCTGCAGGACTGCATGAGAAGTATCTCCGGCCCACTCGTCTCAACCAGCGCCAATTTTGCCGGAGAACCACCAGCCAGCAGATTTGCAGATGTTGACTCCAGGATTATCGAAGGAGTGGATCTCTGGATTGAGGATATCGAAGAAACAACCTCCGAAAGTAAGGTTTCTACGGTTGTGGATTTATCTGGAGACTCTCCCTTTATTGTCAGGGAAGGGGAGGGTATTGAGATAGTCCTGAATTCGGGTGTCAGCTGATAACCTGAAAAACGCGGCAGCCGGGATAACTGCCGTTCCTTCCAAACCAGGACAAAACTGATGCCTGGTTCCGCGTTTCGCATCTGTTTAGTACAATAATGTATCCATCCATCCTCACTGTCTTTTCTGCCTCAGCGTCCACCTTGGCTTAGTTTAAGGCGCAACTAGGACTGGTTTTGTCAGCCTGGTTAAACATGGCCGAACCTGTATTCTTTCTAATTTGTCGAATTACAGAATAAAGGATACGAGTCAGCTTTTGAACTTTGCTTTCTTTTTATCGAAATACTCTTTAGTCAACCTGGAGACTATTCCTCCCATGAAGAGCAGGGCGATGAGATTCGGAAGAGCCATCAATCCATTGAGCAGAGTTCCCAGTGCGAAAACAAGGGGAACGGATGCGACTGATCCTACCATAATCAGAGCGACAAAAACGTAACGGTATGGCACTACAGATTTTGATCCGAAGAGAAACTCAGTACATTTTTCTCCGTAATAACACCACCCGATTAAAGTAGAAAAACCAAAAAGAAATGAACTTAGCGCTACTATAATGCTGGCGAAAGGAATACTTGTACTCAATGCGGCTGAAGTCAGGTCTCCACTGGCTTGCTGGTAAGCGGCATCAGTCCACATTCCCGAAGAAAGGATAATGAAGGCAGTCATCGAACATACAACTATGGTGTCTACAAATACTTCGAAAATCCCGACGATTCCCTGCTGAACAGGGTGGTCCACCTGTGCAATACCGTGGGCAATGGGAGCACTCCCCATGCCGGCTTCATTGGAAAGGACACCTCGGCTGATTCCGGCCGCTATGGCAACAGAAACACCGGCTCCGGCAAAACCTCCAATGGCTGCTGATGGTGTAAAGGCATGTTTAAGAATCATGGCAAAAACTGCAGGGATAGTCGGAATATTGAGAAGCACGTAGGAGATTCCGGTGAGCAGGTAAAGCGCGAGCATGGTTGGAACCAGAGTTTCCGCAACATGAGCAATACGTTTAATGCCGCCCAGCAGGACCAATCCTACCGCAACGGTTACAAAGATCCCGGGGAGCCAGTAGGGAATATCAAGATTTAAAATTGTTTTTGCCGCTTCAACAGATGTCCGGGCTATGGTATTTGACTGGGCCATATTCCCGGTCCCGAACAAAGCGGTGGCTGCTCCGAATACACAGAACATATAAGCAAGTACTTTTGCCGGACCTTTCCATTTTAAACCGCGGCTTATGTAATACATGGGACCACTGGCAAGCTCTCCCCGTTCTGTGGTTACCCGGAAATGAACGCCAAGGACAACCTCAGCATATTTTGTTGCCATCCCTACGGCCGCGCAGACCCACATCCAGAAGATTGCCCCCGGCCCGCCGACAAGAATTGCAGTCGCCACCCCTCCGATATTTCCGTTTCCCACTGTTGAGGCCAGTGCAGTGGAAAGGGCCTGGAAGGGGGTGATGGTTCCGGTCCCGCCTTTCTGGCGCTTCATAACCCCTGCCAGTACGGTTCGTAATGCCAAACCAAAATGCCTGATCTGGACAAATCCAGTTCTGACGGTCAGCCAAGCCCCGATAACAACCAGAATTATGGGAAGGGCAAAAGGCTGGTAAAGAAAACTGTATAAGCCGTTTATTATTTCGGTCAGGTTATCAAGTATCGAGCTGTCCATATAAAGAATTCCTTAAAATTTGTATGCTGGAGTAAGCGATAATCAAATTAATTCGTGTTTCATCATGATGTAACACGAATCTCAGTTGGATGAGCATACCTGATCAAAATGCGCTAGGCAAGTGTGATGACATCGAAATTTGTTTACCGGTAGTCCTATTGCCGAAGGGAATTATTAACCCCTCAGTTACAGGCAACTTGGGTAACCACGCGGTGAAGAGAGCGGATTGACAGACTCGCGATCGAAGCACCGGCAGTCAATTTAATGGGAGAATTATGGTGATTAACAACCCGCCTTCAGGGTGGTTGTCCGCTTTAATTGAACCATTATGAAGTTTCACAGCCCGCTCCGATATAGCCAGACCAATTCCTGAACCCCCTGAATTTCTATCCCGGGAGGGAGCGAGCCGGTAGAAAGATGTGAAAATCTTATCCAACTCGGACTCCGGCACACCTTCCCCCTGGTCTCGTACTTCAATTCTGGCGTGAAGGATTTCATCCACCAGGCAGGATCCCATGGTAATAGTTATGGTTGTGTTTTCCCGGGTGTAGGCAATGGCATTGCGCACTACGTTTTCCAGTGCGCTGCGGAGAATCTGTTCATGACCATTTAAATGAATCTCATCTTTTTCGATAACCTCTATTTTGATATTCCTGGCTTTTGACTCAAACCTGGCGTCTTCGGCGATGCTGGCAATGACTTCTCCAAGTTTAAAATATTCCTTCCTGGAATCAACAGTTCCGTTTTCCATGCGAGAGAGCGCCAGAAGCTGTTCAATCATGTTGTTAAGGCACTCGGATTCATGCTCTATCCTGTCGAGAGCCGGCTTACGGCCTTCTTCAGGAGAAAGACGAGCCAGTTCCAGGGCGACATTTAAACGAGCCAGGGGAGAACGGAGTTCATGGGAAATATCCCGGAGCAGCCTGATCTGGCTGGTAAGAAGTTTCTCGATTTGTTCTGCCATCAGGTCAAAGTCCCGAGCCAGGTAGGCAATTTCGTCATTTCTCTTTCCCATTGATGGGCCAATACGGACCGAAAGATTTCCTCCTGTCAGCTCCTTGGTCGCATTCCGTAGTCTGCTTATCGGGGAAGTAAGATACTTGGCCAGAAAAAAGCAGAGGATTCCTGCAATCAGAAATACTGAAAGCAGGCTTATGATCATTTCCCTGGTCAGGTTATCGTTAGCTGATGCCTGGAACCGGCTGTAAAAACCCATCTGCCTCCTGGCCATGGCGATCTGATCCGCCTTTAAAACACAGTAATACAGGTTCCGGGAGGAAGAACTGATTTTAATTCCGACAAAAGGATGCATATACAGGTCAGACCTGCGGGAATTCCGGAGGGCCTGCACCAGTTCAGTCGCTTTTATCGGCGGAGGTGCTGATTCAGTGATTTCATTGCCATTACTGTCAAAGATGAAGGAATCATGTAAAAATACAGCCCGGTTCCTTCTTGTCAGTAAAGAATCCACTCCTGCAGATTCATATAGATCCACTGTGCGTTGGAGGTTCCGGACAAGGCCCTGCCTGATGAAACGGTTTGCCCCAAGATCAGAGTTCCACATTCTTTCGGGAGGCGCAGGGAGGGCTGCCATGGTCACGATTATCAACGCTGCGCTCACCAGCATTATGGTCAGCCAGAACCATCCAAAAATTTTTAAAAATAATCTGTTCATCGTCTTAATCGCGGGTAAATCTGGTTAATCCTTGGCAAAAATATAACCTGTTCCGCGGATAGTTTTAATTCTTGGTTCACCATCTTCCCGCTGCCCGATTTTTTTTCTGAGCTGTCCGATGTGGACATCAATTGAGCGGTCCAGGGGTGAAAAGTCCCTTTCCAGCACCTCCTGGGAAAGGGTATCCCTGGTCACTATTTCACCGGCCCTCCGCATCAGTGCCTCCATGAAATCAAATTCAAGCGATGTTATTTTTTGAGGCTTTTCTTGAAGATACAGTGTGCGGGAAAATGGATCCAGCTTTATTCCCGCAAATTCAAGGATTCTTTTTTCGGTGGGTGGATGCTGATCCCTGTTGAAGCGTCTTAGAATAGCCTTGATGCGGGCTGACAGTTCCCTGGGATTGAATGGTTTGGGCAGATAATCGTCGGCTCCCAATTCCAGACCGTTAATCCTGTCGGATTCTTCACCTCGTGCGGTAAGCATCAACACAGGAACCTGGGAAGATGGGCGGATCCTGCGGAGAATCTCCAACCCGCTGATTCCTGGTAACATCACATCAAGGATAACCAGATCAAAGTCTTCTTTCAGAATTCTTTCGTGGCCGCTGATCCCGCTGTTTTCGACCGAACAGTCGAAACCCTCTCCGCCTAGGTATTCCACTAGCAGGTTACAGAGTTCCACATCGTCATCAATGATCAGTAATTTATACATATCTATCCTGGATACTGCCGTTGTATCTAGCTAAGCTGATTAAACATAATAAAACAGATTAGGTACAAATTTGTGGATATTTCGAAATTGCTTCAGTTTACAGGATGAAATCAGCTATTAAGCAATTTTTCAGGATTATGACTTTTTGATGAAAACCTTAAGGAAAAGTTTCAGGAAGAAAAATCTATCAGATCGGAGCGCACAGTTTAACAAGTTTTAAAAAACGGTTAGAACTTCAAGAATATTTACATATCAGAATAAAATTTCACCACAGCACTACAGCAAAGCTAGTCGGTAACAAAAATGTAACCTGCGCCACGGACAGTCTTGATCTTAGGGCTTCCGTCTCTCCTGGACCCTATTTTTTTTCTGAGCTTGCTTATGTGGACATCAATGGAGCGGTCCAGGGGAGAGAAGTCCCTTCGCAGTACCTTCTGGGAAATGGTTTCTCTGGATACAATAATTCCAGCCCGGCTCATCAGTGCTTCGAGCAGGTCATATTCTATAGACGTTATGTCCAGAGGTTTTGAGTCAAGATATGCTCGGCGTGAGGCTGAATCCAGTCGGAGACCTTCAAATTCACTAAGTTTGACTCCTGTGTTCGGGGTCTGGGTTTCGATTTTGTAGCGTCTTAGTAGGGCGTTTATCCGGGCTAATAATTCTCTCAATGAAAAAGGTTTTTTCAGATAGTCATCAGCTCCAAGTTCCAAGCCAATGATCATATCGGTTTCATCCTGCCGGTAGGTTATGATTATAATCGGAACTTCCGAAATTTTCCTGATGCTTTTAAGCAGTTCCACTCCCCTTATTCCTGGAAGTACTGCAGCCAGGATGACCATATCGAAATCGTCTTCCAAAAAACGTTTCAGACCATCAATTCCATCATATTCGCATTGGCACGAATAGCCCTCTTCTTCGAGGAAATTCTTTATCTGTCCAGAGAGTTCAAGGTCGCTATCTACAATCAAAATTTTTGTCATATTTAACATATTTTAAGCAAAATTTTTTTATATTTTGATACAGTTCTTCCCGGGAAAAAGGACCATTTTTTTGCCTCTAAAAGGTTTTAGTCAAGCCTTCATCCGAAGAAAAACAATATCCTCATACACGATATTGTTTAGGTGAGCCACAACGGGTTTTAATTGAAGTCTGAGCTCAATGTTTTCTAATACGCAGAAATTCACGGTTGTTTCAGATGGTGCATGAATTATATAGGAAAATTCGTGATTTGTTAAGGAACTGTAAGGTCCGTGGTGAATGGGAAAGATAACCTTCGCCTTTCTGGTCAGGAAGTGTGGTTCTAAACCGAATTATTTAAAGAAAATAATTCGGAAATCCTGGTTTAAGCTTCCATACAATGGGTTTTCCAGCCAGGTGTTTTAGATTCTCTTAAAGCCCTTCAGTATTTCGTCAGTATCCAGTTTAAGCACTATAGGTCGGCCGTGCGGGCAGGTATATGGATTGCGGCACAGGAAAAGAGAATCTACCAGCCATTCCATTTTTTCGCGGCTTAAAACTGTATTGACTTTAATAGCCGCCCGGCAGGAAAGCGAAATGGCCATTTTTTCGCGCAACCTGGCAATTTTTTCACTGGAATCACATTCAGAAATATCGTTGAAAAGGGTAGCGGAATCCTGCAACAGGTCATCGATAAGATTGGAGATACTTGCTCCTTTTGCCAGTACCGGCAAAGCCCGGACTACGATTGTGCCTGCTCCGAACCAATCAATATCATAACCGTTCCGGTTCAGATGTTCCATGAATTGATCGGCCAGCGAAATCTGTTCCGGATCCAGGGTGAGAGTTTCGGGGAAAAGCAGTGATTGTGATGCCATCCCCTCCTTGGCCTCCATAGCTTTCAGGGCCTGTTCATAAAGGATTCGCTCGTGAGCCACATGCTGGTCAATCAGCATCAGTCCATCATGATCCGCTGCTACGATGAAGCTTTCTTTGAACTGGCCCAGAATCCGGTAGCGGGTTGAGGTTTTATCTGCTTCAGAATATTCCTCTTCCTGCTTCTCAAAGGGAAACGCTTCAGCGGGTATATCTGGTTGGTCCGGACCGAGCCCTCCCAGGAATCTTTCGGGAAGAGACGGGGCAGGACTATTTTTATAAAAATTCTGGTTGGACCTGAAAGAGTTTTTTCCACCTGCAGCCGGATGATCCGGAAAATCTCTGGATGACTTTCCGGAAAAAAACGATTTGGAATAAAAATTATTTGGATTTGGCTGGGGTTCTTCAACGCCTGAAACATTCAAGCTGCGGGCTATCGTCCCCAGGTCAGGACTCGGGTTCTGCAATAAAAGTGCTTCCTCAATTGCATGGTAAATGGCACTGTGAACCTTTCGTGAATCATGGAACCTTAGTTCTATTTTGGCTGGGTGAACATTTACATCAATTTCCCGTGGAGAAATATAAAGGAAAAGCACAGTAAAGGGATAGGAATTATGGGGCATCTGGCCCTGGTAGGCAAACCTGATGGCGTGAGTAAGCACTTTATCCCTGACCAGTCTTCCATTGACAAACAGGTACATGGAATTTGGGTTGTTCTTCTGCTCATGGGGTAGTGAGGTTACACCTTTTACCAGGATCCCATTCCGCTCATAATTCATTCCAACCATGTTTGATTCAGTTTTTTCACCGAATATCTGAAAGATTCTTTCTTCCAGGCTGGTTACGGTAGGGGTATCGAGGATTTTTCTTCCCTCATGTTCAAGCTTGAAGGTTATATTGGGGGAAACGAGAGCGTAGGATGTTACAAATCTGGATACGTGACTCAATTCAGTACCCTTGGTTTTGAGAAATTTTCTTCTCACCGGAATATTAAAAAACAGGTCCTCAACCAGGATTTCTGTCCCGGCAGACCAGGCGATTTCGGTTTTTGAGGAGCAGAAACCTCCTTCATAAATCAGTTCTGAGCCGAGTGGATTGGAATTGTCTGCAGCAGAATCCCTGTCCATGGTTCTTACCCTGAGCCTGGATACTGAAGCAATTGAGGGAAGGGCCTCTCCCCTGAAGCCAAGTGTGGTGATTTCCTGCAGGTCTTCAAGGGAAAATATCTTGCTGGTGGCATGATGTTCAAATGCGAGTTCCGCGTCTTCCCGGCTCATTCCACAGCCATTGTCTCTAACTCTGATCCGGGATTTGCCGCCGTCAGCCAGTTCAACCAGGATATTATCAGCTCCAGCATCTATGGCGTTTTCCACAAGTTCCTTGGCAACGGATGCCGGGCGCTCGACAATCTCGCCCGCTGCAATCTGGTGAGCCAGCACCTCTGGAAGAATTTTTACTTTTGCCACAGTGCCATTATACAGAAAGAGGATGAGAACCGGCACTTATCCTGCAGTTCTGGCCCGGGAACAGGCAACTGAACATGAGATCCTGTAAACGACAGGTTCCAGGCAGAGGGTGGAACTGATTCCGAGAATCATAATAAAGTTCCACCCCAGGTATTGATTTATTATTCCCGGATTTTAATGTGGAGTTCCCTGAGTTGTTTTTCATCAACCTCGGAGGGGGCCTCGCACATCAGATCTATCGCCCTGGCGGTTTTGGGAAAAGCGATTACGCTCCTGATAGATTTTTCACCGGCCAGCATCATAATCAAGCGGTCAAGGCCCAGGGCTATTCCACCGTGCGGGGGTGCGCCATAACGCAAGGCCCGGAGCAGGAATCCAAACCTGTTTTCAGCTTCTTCGGATTCAATTCCAAGTGCCTTGAAAACTTTTTTCTGGACACTGTTCCGGTGAATACGAATTGATCCCCCTCCAATTTCCAGTCCGTTTAATACCACGTCATATGCCTTGGCTTTCACTTTCCCGGGATCCGTGGAGAGCAGGTCAAGATCCTCATCTCTTGGTGAAGTGAATGGATGGTGCGTAGCAATCCAGCGGTTATCCTCCTCGTCCCATTCCAGGAGAGGAAAATCGCGGACCCAGAGAAAATTGCATTTTCCCGGTGGGATGAGGTTGTGTTTTTTAGCCAGATGAAGCCTCAGGGCTGAGAGAGATTCATGCACAGTTTTCGATTTTCCGGCTATTAAGAGGCAGGACTGACCAGGTTTAAGTCCTACTTCCCTGGCGGCGGATTCCAGTTCTTCGGCTGGAACTATTTTGGGGAGAGAACTCTTGATCCCTTCGTCGGTTGATTTAATCCAGACCAGCCCCGTGGCACCATATAGGCGAACAAAGGCTGTCAGATCGTCAATCTCTTTTCGAGAATAGGATTCTCCTTCAGGAGCGACAATGCCTTTAATGAAGCCTCCATCAGCAACAATATTCCGGAACACCTGAAAAGGAGTTGTTTTAAAGCAGTCGCTGACATCCTGAAGTTCCAGGCCGAAGCGGGTGTCAGGGCGGTCTGTGCCGAATCTATTCATTACTTCATCATAGGAAAACCTGGGGAAAGGTGTTTCAATCTCCTGGCCGATCAACCTGAAAACCTTCTTCAGGAGGTTTTCGATAAGTTCAAAGATTTCCTCTGGTTGGACAAAGGACATTTCAATGTCAACCTGGGTAAATTCAGGCTGGCGGTCAGCCCGTAAATCTTCATCCCTGAAACAGCGGGCAATCTGGAAGTAACGGTCAAAGGAAGCAACCATTAATAACTGTTTAAATAACTGCGGAGACTGGGGCAGGGCATAAAACGAACCTTTCTGGACCCTGCTCGGAACCAGGTAATCACGTGCTCCTTCGGGAGTTGATTTGTTTAGAATGGGGGTTTCAATCTCCAGAAAATGATTTTCGTCCAGCTCTTTGCGAATCTCCATGGTTACTCTATGGCGCAGTTCCATGTTTCTCTGAAGATTATTCCGACGCAGATCCAGGAAGCGGTATTTGAGCCTTGTTTCTTCAGACGTACTTATTTCTGAGTCCATGGGAAAAGGGGGAGTGAGGGATGTATTAAGAATTTTGATGTCTTCAACAGCAACCTCAACTTTTCCAGTAGGCAAGGATGGGTTGTACGTTTCTGCGTCTCTCTCAATCAGGGGGCCGCTGACTGACACTACATATTCAGATCTGAGTTGCTTTATTTTGCCATGCAGCCCGTTTTTCTTATCAGAAGATATGACAACCTGGACAATCCCGGTCCGATCCCGGATATCGACAAAAGTCAGGTTTCCAAGGTCCCTGATCCTGTCTACCCATCCCATCACGGTAACCATTTCGCCAATTTGTTTATCTTTTATATCATTGCAGTAGCAAGTTCTTCTTAATTCGCCTATTTCATCCATATTTAACGCTCCGAAAACTTTCAATTTATATCCATCTCTATTCACCGAAACAGGAAACAGGAACCAGTGAAATGCTGCTGGATCTCCTGGTACATCAGGGATAATGGCCTGAGTGGTAAATAATGATGTCTGATTACCTATCTGGATTTCAATTAATGGCTAAATGCCATTACCAGCTCATGTGATAACCGGCATGTGCCGGAGAGGGATTCAAAAATACAGATCTGCAATGGGCAGATGCTGAATTTTTCCTCCTGACTGTCGAGGTTTTTCTGTTGCTGGCCAAGATTTTACTCCACGTTTTCTTACCTGGGTAGAATTTGAAACGTTTATTTATGCTTCGAGAAATTCTCCAATTTTGCGGAAACGCTGATATCTTTGTTCCAGGAGATCCTGGAGGTCTAATTCCCTGAGGGCTGATAAATGCTTAATGAGATAGAGCTTAAACTGAGCCGTGGCCGCATCCCAGTCCTGGTGGTTGCCTCCGGGAGGTTCCGGGATTATTTCATCAATCACGCCGAATCTTAAAAGGTTTGGAGCTGTCAATTTCAAGGCTTCGGCTGCTTCTTTAACATGATCCTGGTCTTTCCAGAGGATTGCCGAGCAGCTTTCAGGCGATATTACCGAATAGATGGAATGCTCCATCATCAATACCCGATCGCCGACTCCAATGGCAAGGGCGCCTCCGCTTCCTCCTTCTCCGATTATCGTGGCGACGATAGGCACCTTGACCTGGGCCATTTCCATGAGATTATTGGCGATCGCCTGAGCCTGTCCCCTTTTTTCTGCACCGATTCCCGGATATGCACCGGGAGTGTCAATCAGACAGATTATCGACCGGTTGAATTTTTCAGCCAGGCGCATCAATCTCATGGCTTTGCGGTATCCTTCTGGATTAGGCATTCCGTAATTCCTGAAAAGGCGCTGTTTCATGTTGCGGCCTTTCTGCTGGCCGATTACCATAACAGGTTCCTTTTCAAGAAAGGCCATTCCCCCAACTATCGCATTGTCTTCACCATAATGACGGTCACCGTGAATCTCACGAAATCCGGTGAAAGCTCTTTCAATATAATCTAAGGTATATGGACGATTTTCGTGCCGGGCCAGCAGGACTTTGTCCCAGGAAGTCAATTCCCCCCTTGCCAGTTTTTCGAGGTGAATGATTCTTTCTTCAAGCTCCTCTATATCGGCAGCGGCTTCCCTGGGTAGGGACTTTATCTGCAGTCTTAATTTTTCAAGCTCTTGAGTAACATCCTGCATTAATCAGAAACTCCAACGTTTAAATTTTCCGGTCAAAAATATACCAGATCTTTACAAGTGAAGAGGCAAGATTTAATACTGTTGCAGGGGTAGAGGCCTCCATCGTTTAAATCTTCCTGAATTATTTGGCTTCAAGTATACAGGACTTTGAACCAAATAGTTTTTCAACGCTGTTTACAAACTCCGGGATCGCATTGATTTTCAGCTCTTCCCTGGGACTGACCGATACTGAACCTCCGGAATGACCATAGAGTTCAAACTCCAGCAAGCTGTTGCCGGGAAACCTTCTTACAAGGGCGTCGAAATGGTCAATCAGCGGAGTATCAATTTTGTCCAGGGGGATTCTCACAATTGCCTTTTTTATGCCTTCTTTCCAGCGTGATATAAGATCTGATATTTCCATCGCGATCAGTTTGGTTTCCCCACGGCCGTCAACTTCGAGTTTGCCTTTTACAAGAACTGGATTATCAGAGTCCAGTATGGTTCTGCTTTGTTCGTAATTGTTTGGCCAGATAACGACTTCAATTGAACCGGACAGATCCTCCAGCTGCATAATTGCCATTGTGGCGCCTTTTCTTGTTTGTTTTTTTTCAACTTTTGCAATCATTCCGCCGATAGTAATTTCCTTCTGGTCCAGTCTGCTGTCCAGATCACTGGCCCGGTAGCGGGAAAAACTCCTCAACTCATCCCGGTACTGTTCCATGGGGTGTCCGGTTAAATAATATCCCAATACTTCTTTTTCAAAAAAGAGAAGTTCCTTTTTCCCCCATTCTCCCAGATCCGGCAGAGGTTCCGGCATGCTTTCCTGTCCAGCAGCAACCGCAAGGTCAGTGAAAAGGCCCTGTTGGCCTGTCAATTTGTCGCGTTGGGCTTTCTGGCCTCTGTCAATGGCATGATTTATGGCTTCGAAAAGGGATTTGCGTTTTTCACCAAGCGAGTCGAAGGCGCCCGCTTTAATCAATGCTTCAATAACCCTGCGGTTAACCTTGCGAAGATCAACTGTTTCACAGAAGTGGAAAAGGTCCCGGAAAGGCCCCTCTTTCTTGCGGGCCTCTACTATTTCAGTTACCGCGTTTTCCCCGGCATTCTTGAGGGCGGAGAGACCAAAGATGATTTCTCCTTCCCTGGTTCCCAGGAAATATACACCGCTTTTATTTATATCAGGAGGTAGAACCTTTATGTTCATTTCCCGTGCTTCTTCCATGTACTGGACCATTTTAGAATCAGATTTTGACAATTCATTGGTAAGGACGGCTGCCATGAACTGCACCGGAAAATGAGCCTTGAGGTAGGCGGTCTGATAGGCAAGAAGGGCGTAGGCAGTTGAATGGCTCTTATTGAACCCGTAACCTGCAAATTTTTCCATCAGGTCGAAGATCCCTTTTGCCTTGGCCGCATTGATGCCCTTTTCAGCAGATCCATCCATGAATCTTTTCCGCTGATCATCCATCGCCTCTTTTTTCTTTTTACCCATGGCCCGCCTGAGAAGATCGGCTCCACCCAGGGTGAAATTTGCCAGACGGCTGGCAATCTGCATTACCTGTTCCTGATATACGATTACGCCATAGGTTTCCTTGAGGATCTCTTCCAGTTCGGGAAGATCATAAGTTACTTCAACCTCACCGTGGCGACGGCGTATGAATTCATCAATCATTCCACCTTTGATTGGGCCGGGCCGGTAAAGGGCGTTTAAAGCGATCAGGTCTTCAATTCTGCTGGGATGCAGGCGTCTCAGGATATCTCTCATCCCCGATGATTCAAACTGGAAAACTCCGGCCGTGTTGCCTTCGCAAAAGAGCTCGAAGGTTTCAGGATCATCGAGAGGAAGATCCTCCAGCACAATGTTTTGTCCATGCAGGTCCCTCACCTGTTCGAGAACCTGGGATAGAACCGTCAGGGTTGCAAGGCCGAGAAAATCCATTTTCATCAGGCCCAGTCTTTCCAGGTCACTCATCTGGTACTGCGTCGAAATCTCGTTCTTTTTTTCGTCCTTATGCAGTGGAACCAGGTCGATCAATGGTTGCGGAGCTATTACTATCCCGGCGGCGTGCGTTGATGAGTGACGGGCCAGCCCCTCAAGGTCGAGGGCGGTCTCAAACAGTTCCCGTATTTCCTTGTTTTCCCTGGTTAAATCTTTCAGTTCCTTGACATTAGCCAGAGAATCGGCGAGGGTGGTGCCCAGATCACTGGGGATCATTTTTGCCACCTTGTCCGCGGCGGCATATTCGAACTCCAGTACCCGGCCGACATCACGAACAACCTGTTTAGCTTTCATGCTTCCGAAGGTGATGATGTGGCTCACATTTTCACGTCCATAGCGCTGGGTTACATACTCGATCACTTCGTTGCGGCGCAACATGCAAAAATCAATATCTATATCAGGAGGATTCACCCTTTCAGGGTTAAGAAATCTTTCAAAGAGGAGCCCATAGGCAAGAGGGTCAACATCAGTTATTCCCATGGTGTAGGAAACCAGGCTTCCGGCGGCGGAACCTCTGCCGGGCCCTACCGGGACCCCGATTTTTCTGGCATGGTCCATGAAATCCCAAACAACCAGGAAATAAGCAGAAAACTGCAATTCCTGAATGATCTTGATTTCCATGGCCAGTCTCTCTTCATACTCCTCCATTGAATGCTGCAGGCGGCCTTCCTTTTGGAGTTTAAGCAAATGTTTCTTTCTGTTTTCAAATCCATCGCGGGAAACTTTTTCAAAATATGTGTCTACGGTATAACCTTCTGGAAAGTCGAAAATCGGGAAAATATTTTTGGTAGGACCGAAGGTGAAATTACATTTTCCCGCTATCTCCATGGTATTGGACAAGGCTTCCGGCACTTCACTGAAAAGCGCCTGCATCTCCTCATAGCTTTTCAGGTAGAATTCGTCCGTTTTATAACTCATTCTGTTAGTGTCAGATACCATTTTTCCGGTCTGTATGCAGAGAAGGGCGTCGTGAGATTTGCTATGCTTGCGCTTCAGGTAATGGCAGTCATTTGTTGCGACCAGCGGAATATCCAACTCTTTTGCCAGCCTTATCAGGCCTTCATTGGCGACCGCTTGCTCTTCCAAACCATGGTCCTGGAGCTCCAGGTAAAAATTACCCGGCCCGAACATCTCCTGGAAATCCGCGGCTTCCTTACGCGCCGCATCCCATTTTTTCTGGATGATCAGTTGGGGCACGATCCCCTGTATACATGCTGACAGGCATATCAAGCCTTCCGTGTGTTTTGCCAGCAGGGATTTATCAATTCTGGGCCTGTAATAGAAACCTTCCAGGTAACCAAGGGAGACAAGTTTTACCAGGTTGTGGTATCCGGTTTTATCTCTGGCAAGCAGGATCAGGTGATTAGCGCTGGCGGAGCCGCCGCTTTTCAGCTTTCGTCCATTCCTTGCCACGTAAACTTCACAACCGATAATCGGCTTAATTCCGGCTTTCTGAGCAGTGTCATGAAATTGAACAGCTCCAAACATGTTCCCATGGTCAGTCAGCGCGATAGCCGTCATTTCCTGTTTTTTTGCCTCCGCTATGAGGTCTTTGATTCGGTTCGCCCCATCCAGAAGGCTGAAGTGACTATGAAGGTGAAGATGGCAGAAATTCATATCGTACTTTATAAAATTGTCTAGCTTAACAATATGTTAATAACAAGGAGTTGATCCGGTTTCCCAACGATTATTTTCGTGGTTTACTTCTTTCCCCGTGTCTATTCCCATTCAATTGTTGAAGGTGGTTTTGAACTGATGTCATACACAACCCTGTTCACGCCCCGGACTTCATTGACAATCCTGTTCGAGATCACGGCCAGCAGTTCATAAGGCAACTGAGCCCAGTCCGCTGTCATTCCATCCATACTCTGGACAATCCTCAGGGCAATAACATTCTCATAGGTTCTTCCGTCTCCCATCACTCCGACGCTTTTAACGGGCAGCAGTACAGCAAAAGACTGCCAGACCTGTGAGTAATATCCGGATGATTTCATTTCCTGGTGGACAACGTCGTCAGCCTCCCGCAGGACTTGCAGTCTTTCCCTGGTAACCTCTCCGACAATCCTGACCGCGAGGCCCGGCCCTGGAAAGGGCTGTCTCATAATAAAACCTTCATCAAGGCCCAGTTCCCGGCCGACTTCCCTGACTTCATCCTTGAACAGCTCCCTCAACGGTTCCACCAGCTTGAGATTCATTTTTTCAGGGAGGCCTCCAACATTATGGTGACTTTTTATTACTGCTGAAGGGCCTTTTACCGAAACTGATTCAATGACATCGGGGTAGAGGGTTCCCTGTACCAGGAATGTGATATCACCAATACGCCTGCCTTCTTCTTCAAAAACCTTTATGAATTCATTTCCGATGACTTTCCGCTTTTTTTCCGGATCCAGCACTCCCTCAAGAGGATCTAAAAACCTGTCGGTGGCATCCACACCGATGACATTTAAATGCAGGTTTTCAGTGCATGTTTTAAGCACATTTTTAAATTCATTTTTCCTGAGCAGCCCGTTATCTACAAAGATGCAGGTCAGGCGGTCTCCTATTGCCTTGCCCACAAGCACGGCTGCGACAGTGGAATCAACGCCGCCTGAAAGCCCGCACACGACCCTGGCATCCAGCCCTACTTGCTGCTGAATTGAGGCGACAGCCTGGTCTACGAAAGAGGATAGAGTCCAGTCCCCACGGCAATTGCAAATCCGGAAAAGAAAATTATCAAGGATTTCCTTCCCTTGCGGGGTATGCACTACCTCAGGATGAAACTGTAGTCCGTATATCTTTTTTTCCTGGAATGCCATAGCTGCCATGGCTGATGAGGTAGACGCGGTCTCTTTGAAACCATCCGGAAGGGAGACAATGCTATCCCCATGACTCATCCAAGCCTTTATCTGGGAAGGCAGTTCCGCGAATAGTTCCGAACCTGACTGACTTACCAGGGCTTTTCCATACTCATGCCGGTCAGACCTGAGAACTTTACCGCCAAGGTGATGTACCAGCAAGTGCATCCCGTAGCAGATCCCAAGGATGGGGCCTGTGAAATTGAAAATACCCGGATCAGGATGCGGAGCATCCTTTTCGAATACTGAGCTGGGGCCACCTGAAAGAATGAGGCCGGCAGGCTCTCTCTCCTTGATGGTTTCCCATGGAGTATTGAACGGAAGAATCTCCGAATACACCCGTGATTCCCTTATGCGCCGGGCAATTAACTGAGTATACTGAGACCCGAAGTCCAGTACTAATACGGTTTCTCTCTTCTGCATAAAATCCCCTTAATTTATTGATAATAAATTAAATAAAGTGTCGTATAGGTTCAGGGAAACCACTGTTCATGAACTTTCAATTTTAGCATGTATTCATGACAGTTGATGTGGAAACGATATCCTATTTCCCTCATCTTTGATGGGATTAATAATCCTTCTCTTCCAAATTCGATCAATACAGTTGTTTAGCGGGAAAAGAATAAATTTTCATTGGAGACATTTTCAGGCAGGGAATGGAACCAGGAGAGTCATGTCCGGTCAGATCCAGACAGGTCAGAAAGAATGGCAAGATTTTTCTGTACAGACATTCTTTCAGGGACTGCGTGTCATCCTGAAGCTGTAAAGTAGGCAGAATGGATCAGGTTTGGCAGGCAATATTATTGGGAACTTTGCAGGGAATAACGGAATTTCTTCCGATCAGCAGTTCAGCTCATTTAATTTTACTTCCCTGGCTGGCTGGCTGGGAGTCGCTTGGCATTCTCTTTGATGTATTTCTTCACGCCGGGACCATGCTGGCTGTGATTTTTTATTTTCGCCTTGAGATTTGTGACCTGTTCCGGGAAGTGATCGATTTATTCAGGCCCTCGAAAAGAGGAGAAAAGATCCGGCACAACCTGGTCCCTGTCTTAATTATCGGTACAATTCCGGCAGGCATAGCTGCACTGATTTTCAGGGATATGATAGAAGAGTATGTCAGGACGCCGATTGTTACTGTTGTCACCCTTTCTTTGTTCGGGCTTTTACTCTGGTGGGCGGACCGGACCGGAGAAAAAAGCAAGGCATTCAGCCAGATCGGATGGAAACAGGGCCTGTTAGTGGGAATAGCCCAGGCGATCGCTCTGATACCAGGGGTAAGCCGATCCGGAATCACGATCACCATGGCTCTGTTTCTTGGTTTTTCTCGTAAGGATTCTGCCCGATTTTCTTTTCTCCTTTCCTTGCCCATACTGGTACTTGCAACCTGCAAGGGCGCACTTGAATTGTTTACAAATCCTGAATCATCTCCTGCTGCTGCGGCTTCGCTCGCGACCGGGATGATTGTGTCCTTTGTTTCCGGATTCCTGTGCATCAAGTTTTTTCTCAGGTATCTGGAAAAGCAGAGTTTTGTCCCTTTTATACTCTACCGGCTGTTACTGGCAGGCCTGATCCTCGTCATTTTTCTGATTCAACCTGATCTAGTGTGAATCTTGCCCGGTTAATCCGGATTTATCCATTAAATACTTCTCTTTTTTTCTTGTGTCCGGGTTTATAATTTTATATACGGCCGTTATACGGGATGGAAATATGAGCAGGATAAAGGCATTTTTAGAATATTTGCTTGTTTTTATACTGGTGATCCTGTTAACACCATCTGCTTCGGATTGTCTGGCTGATGATGAAGAACAGGAAGGATCTCCTGAATCGGTTCAGGCGGATAAGCAGGTGTCTCCAGCCATTTTGTATAATTCCCGGCTCCGATCCTACTTTTTTAAGGAATACAGGGAACGGTATTATCTAGACCGCGATCAGCTTATTGTATCCCGAACTTCTATTGAAAACTGGGTTGATCTGCAGATTGCCTACCATACAAAAATAATTGCTGAAAAACTGGACGCTCTCAAAGTATCTTATGATCTTGGCAACCAGTTACTGCTGCGCCTGGAACAAGAACCGGAAAGAACTGACATACGGAGGGAGGCACGGCTTTTTTTAAAGGCTTTCAAGGAAGAAACGAAAAGCCTGAGAGTAAAGATAGGTTTCATGGCATCGGGGCTTGATTCAAAACCGAACGATACTTCCCAGAACTACTCGGTGGAGAAAAATTCAGTCGGCAGCAGGATGAACATGGTCAAAGGAGAACTGAATGAGGCAGAGAGGCTGATCAGGAATTATTTCCTTGAACCCACCCATACCGTGGATGTCAGTGACCTGGATGAAAATAATATGATGATTCGGCTGTACCGGGTCGAAAAAATACTGGAAAGCCTCGAAAAAACTGAATTGTAATAGGGGCTGTCACTCCCCGCTCTAAAGCCTGAAGCTGTTTTCAGAGACTGGGCAAAGAAAAGATCTACCGAGGACGCCTTGACAACTCCCGGGGGAACCTGAGAAAAATTATTCTTCCAGGCGTGTCCCCCGGGTGTTGATGATTCTAATTATAGTCAAAAACCAACCGGTAGAGAAGGCTGTCAATAATGGCAATCCAGCTGGCTTCGATCACGTTGGAAGACACCCCAACCGTTGTCCAGGATGATTTGCCATCTGTTGATTCGATAAGGACTCGCACCTTTGCCGCGGTGCCGTCTTTGGAGCCCAGAACTCGTACTTTATAGTCAACCAGGTGGATTTCAAGAATTTCGGGGTAAAACCGGCCTAGGGCTTTTTTTACTGCCAGGTCAAGAGCGTTAACCGGACCATTTCCTTCTGATGCCGTATGTTCAACTTCATCGCCTACGCAGACCTTCACCGTTGCTTCACTTAAAAAATCACCATTGTTCATCTGGTCTACAATCATACGGAACCCTTTAACCTGGAAAGGTTCAACCAGTCCCCTGGTGAAATGATTGACCAGAAGCTTAAAACTGGCTTCAGCACCTTCAAACTGGTAACCCTCGTATTCCATGGCCTTAATATGTTTTAACAGGGGAGAGAGGTCCAGTTTCTCCGGATCAAAATCACCCAGCTCCCGAATCTTATATATCAGGTTGCTTTTGCCGGACAGGTCGGAAACCAGAACTCTCCTGCTGTTTCCAACTAATTCCGGGGAAATATGCTCATAAGTCCGGTTGTCTTTTAAAATGGCGCTGACGTGGATCCCCCCTTTGTGGGCAAAAGCGCTTTTACCGGCATAGGGAAGGGTATTGGGCAGTCTGACGTTTGCAGTTTCACTAACGAAGAACGCCAAGGTAGATAATTCCTCAAGTTTCTTTCTACCTACCGTATGCCGGTCCATTTTTAGTTCCAGGTTGGGGATGATTGAAGTCAGGTTAGCGTTGCCAACCCTTTCTCCATAACCGTTTATTGTGCCCTGGACCATGGTCGCACCTGAATCCACGGAAGCAAGAGAATTGGCGACGGCCAGTTCACTGTCATTGTGTGTATGAATGCCTACCTGTCGGAAAAAGGACAGGACCTGGGTGGTAGCTTTACTTATCAGAGAGGGCAGACTACCCCCATTTGTGTCGCAAAGCACTATCCAGTCGGCTCCTGCTTCACTGGCAACTCTTGTTACCTGCAGGGCATAATCCGGATTCATCTTGAAGCCGTCAAAAAAATGTTCAGCATCAAACACAACTTCTCGCCCCTTGCTTTTAAGATATTCAATGCTCTCCGCTACTATTTGCAGATTCTGTTCAAGGGTGATTTGGAGAGCTTGTTGGACATGAAAATCCCAGGTTTTGCCGACAATCGTGACAACGGGAGTTTCCGCATCCAGAAGCGCCAGGATATTGGGATCTGTATCTACTGGATTTTTCCAGTGCCGTGTGCTTCCGAAAGCTGCGATTTTCGAATTTTTCCAGGTCATCCTGGAAGCCTGGGCGAAGAATTCCGCATCCTTGGGATTGGAACCAGGCCATCCTCCTTCAATATAGTGGATTCCAAATTCATCCAGTTTTTCAGCTATATGAAGTTTATCCCGAACCCCCAGGGCGATATTCTCTGCCTGGGTTCCGTCCCTTAATGTACAGTCATAGATAAATACCTGTTCAGCCATATCTTCTCCATCTCAGCAATTTTTCAGGCGTTAAATAACGCTGTTAATTTACTTAACCTTATTTGAAAGGCAAAAACCAGTTCTCTTTTGCCGCCTGCCAGGAAGGATTGTATTTGCCTTCTGTAACCGGCTGTCATTCCTGACATTTACTAAACTCCCGTTTTTTTGATTCTCTGGTTAATGGAATACTTACCGCAGGTAAACAACTCAGCTGTCGCTGTTTGAAAAGATTTCCGGGCTTGTTTGTCTGCGGATGAATTCGATTAGCTCAGAATCACGCCGCAAAGCCCGTCAGGGCAATGATGCAGGAGATAATGATAATAATGTTGGCAAAAGACACTAATCCCTTCAATGATTCAGAAATTTTAGTTTTTCGGGAGGTTATTCTCTGTATCATGGGATTAATCTCTTTCAGATCTGTAATTCTATGATGATAGAATATAAAATTCAACTTTTTCCTGATTCCATTAACAGGGGGTACCGGTAAAGCTGGTTCTCGAACCGGACCAATCCAGGAGAAGGTAACGTCATAAACCGAATACATAACAACCAGGCTGATCTCTGATTATGGATATAAAAGAACTGCGGAAAAACTACCTCAAGCAAAGGTCAGAGCTGGAAAAGGAGTTTCTTGCCGGGAGAAATTCTTCTCTGTTCCTGACCCGTCATTCAACCTTGCTGGACGAATTGATCCAAACAGTTTCCCGGCCATCACTGGAGGAACTGAATTTCACTATTATCGCGATCGGAGGATACGGACGCCAGGAAATGCTGCCCCATTCTGACGTTGACCTGCTGGTGGTTCATAATTCACCCGATTCGGCAAAGGTGCATAAAATCGTTACCTCTCTCATTACCTCCCTGTGGGATTTGATTAATGATTTGGGGCACCAGGTCTGGTCAATAGCAGACCTGGAGAAACTGGATATTAAAGAGCATTATGAATTTGTCCTGGCCCTGCGTGACGGCAGATATATCACGGGGGACAGAAAAATGGCTTCTGAAGTCATCGACAGAATTTTCCCCATTATTTTTAAGGGAGAAAAAGAATATTTTATAGATATTGTCCATAGCGAAATAAAAAAAAGGCATTTCCTCCAAAAATACACAATATTTCACCTGGAACCGGACATAAAAGAGAGCCCCGGTGGGCTCAGGGATTACCTGGCGGCTGGATGGCTGGAAGACCTTGCCGGAGAGCCCTTTTTTTTTAAACATTCCAGAGCGGAGGTAGATGCTGCCCATGAATTTATGATTGGGCTCAGGATCCTTCTTCATATAATTTCCGGACGCAATAATAATAAGTTGACTATCGACCAGCAGGAGAAAATAAGTTTCATGGTTTCTCCGCTGGAAGGAGGGCCCAGGAGCCAGGAAGAAATCAGGACAGCTATTGAAACCTTCATGAAACGGTATTACATCAATGCCCGAATTCTTAATGATCGTTGCAAGACGATGATGGAGGTATCAAGACCTGATAAGGAGAGAGTGGAACTCGAAATTTCTGATTTCGGGACCCTGGACAACGCGGTTGCGGTGATGAACGTTTTTATTAAAGCCGGAACAGATGATGCCAGGCTTTCTTCCGCTTTAAAAAAGAAAATAACCAGTCTGCTTCCTGGAATGCGAAATCAGGAGAATTTTCCAGAAATCAGAGAGGCATTGATGGGTTTCTTTAAACCTTTTCCAGGTATGTCGACCTTGCTGTGGGATATGTACAACCTGGGGTTCCTCGAACTGATTTTTCCTGAATTCAGCCACATCAAAGCCAGGTTCTGCTGGGATTATTACCATCGATATACAGTTGATGAACATACTATCCTCGCCATCAGGAATATTGAGAAACTGACATTACCCGCTAATACAGTACCGGGTAATGGCGGAAAGACCGGAAATTCTGTGGACCGGAGATTTGCCTCACTTCTGGAAGAATCTTCCGGTCCTGTTAATATCACCCTGGCCCTTCTTTTTCACGATATTGGCAAGGGCGGTGGTGATGACCACTCTGCAGTTGGTGCCAGGATAACTGAAAAGGCCTTGAAGAGGGTGGGTTTTTCAAAGGAGGAAAGGGAGAAAATCAGTTTTCTTGTCCTTCACCATCTGTCAATGTCAACCGTAGTATTTCACAGGGATCATAATGACCAAAAGGTACTGGATGAGTTTGCCGATCTTGTATCTGACACTGAGACATTACGCTGCCTAACCCTTCTGACATACGCGGATGTTAAAGCTGTCGGACCTGGAACCCTTAATAACTGGAAGAAAGATCAGTTGTGGGATGTGTATGTTAAGACTTACCGAAAACTTACCCTGGGATATGGTTCTGAACGAATTGATGAAGATGATCTTGGTTTTGACCGTAATTTGATCAAAGGGTTGCCCTCAGCCATCAATAAAGTTGAATTCGAGGAATTTCTGGAAGGATTTCCTTTAAGCTATTTGAGGACCAAGCCAAAAAAAATATATAAACATTTTAAGCTGGCTTCCAGGCTGAATTCTGATAATCCAGTGCAGAGCAGCATTTCACGAAGCAACGGACTTTATGAACTTTGCGTGGTTACACCTGACCGGCGACGGCTTTTTGCGAGAATTGCCGGAATGCTTTCTTATTTTGACATGAATATTGTCAAGGGGTATGGATTTGCCAACAGTAAGGACACGGTTCTGGATTTTTTTGAGTTCTTTGATAGCAACGCCAGGTTCAGGTTTCCCCGTGAAAGAAGACGTTTCAGGGAGATGCTGCATGAGGTGCTTACCGATCGAAGGTCTCTCAGGGATATGCTCAGGCAGAAAGAGGCCAGCCCCCTGGTTCTTAAAATGGGGCAGCTGGAGCCGGTGGTCTATTTTGAAGATGAAAAAGAGCGGGAAGTTACTCTCCTGGAAATAATTTCCCCAGACAAGCCGGGACTCCTGTACTCGATTGGCTCAATCCTGTCATCCTGCGACTGCGATATTGAACTGCTTCTCATTAATACGGAAGGTGAAAAAGCTGTTGACGTATTCTATATCAGACACAATAATGGAATATTGTCGGAAAATGTAAAAATGAAACTCAGAAAACAGATCCTGGAGGCGCTGTAAACAAAGAGCAAGTGCAATATTTTTGGATTTCAGATTATTAGAGCTATAGAGCTTTGAGGAGTCCATGAATCCTTAACGTGGAAGTTTGTAGGCAAAAACAGGTAAAAATATTGGTTTACAAAATATGAAACTGGTAATAGCAATCATCAGGCCCAGCAAGGTAGAAGAATTAAAAGACGCATTGGGCAAATTAAATCTTTCAGGCATGACCATAACTGAAGTGCGGGGACATGGTAGGCAGAAAGGTCAGGCCGCCATTTATCGGGGCAAGGAATATAACGTCAGCCTTCTTCCTAAAAGCAAGATTGAGCTGGTTCTTCCTGATGACCTGGTCGATGAAACAGTAAAAGTAATTATTGAGACTACCCGTACAGGTGAAATCGGAGATGGCCGGATATTCGTAATGCCGGTTGAGCGGGGTTACAACATACGAACCGGTGAAATGGATGTACTGTAAACCTTACTTCTCCGCCTGACTGCGGTCTGTATGATTTCATTGCAAGAACTCCTTTAAAGCTTGACCGGGGAGCACGAGGGCTGCTTATACAGTGTTCATTGATTCCAAAAACCGGCGGTTTCTTTCAGTAAGCTTTCCATAAACCTCCAATAGTTCGGTGGGAGAGCTGTATCCGAGAATTCGGGCAATGTTTTCAGTATGAGGAGATTCAGTGGAAAGGGTTGGATCATTGTCCCCCGGGGTGGAGGTCAGGTCGGCAGCAGATTCCAGGGCGTAGAAGAAGTGAATTATTTCTCTCAGCGATTCGCGTTCTTCTCTCGAAATAATATTCTTGTCCGCAAGTTTATCCAGAGCCGAGAGGGTGTTAGGTTCGAAGGTGTTATTTTGGAGCTGGAGCATCTGCACGAAAAATTGAGTGTCGAGGAGGCCTCCGTAACCGATTTTAAAGTTAAGCTCTCCTGAGGTTTTTTCCTTGCCCAGCTCAACTTCTTTTCTGAGACGGATATGCATCAGGCTTTCGGCTTGTTTTTTGTCCAGGCCGATGCCTTCCAGGAGCCCCGGGAAGGGCAGGGGGCATCCATGATCAATGATTGTACGGGCTTTAACATAAGCCAGCCTTTCCCATGGCTCAGCCCTGGTGGAAAAGTATTCCACCAACTGGTCAAGGGAAATTATATTAGCCGCATTCCGGCCTTCCGGCCTGAGTCGAAAATCCAGTGAATATACCTTTCCATACTGGGTATACTCCTGCAGGATATTTTGCAGGGACTTTACAAATTGGAGAAGGTTCTGGACAACTGCTCCGTCACAAGAATCATGATCATATATGAACAAAAGGTCCAGATCTGAATGAAATATAAGTTCAGATCCACCAAACTTACCCAGCGCGGCAATTGAAAAAGGGATCTTATTTATCGCTGGAAACCTGTTAAGAAGTTCTGCCACGGTTCGGTTGAGGCAAACCTCTGCAAGGGAAGAAAGCAGGCTGCGAATAACAGAAGATCCCGGATTCGGCAATGCCCTGACTCCAAGTTTGAATTCTTCGGATTGTTTAAAAAATCTAAGGGCATCCTCAAATGACCTGCCTTGTGAAACCGAGATTTTAATGGATTCCTCCAGGAGTTTCGTGTAATCAGGAACAGCAGAGTGATCCGTCATGATGTAGTCAGTAAGTTCAGGTCTTTGGATTAATCTTTCTGCCAGGAAAGGCCCAGAGGCCAATATGTCAAAAAGCTTTTCCGCCTGGGGTGTGTTGTTTGCCATTTCGGAGTATAGGGTTACCCGGCCTCCGAGAGCCTCGGCAAAACGGTCCATCCTGATAAAAAGTTCCCTTGGCTCCCGGAGGATTGAACTCTTTTTAAGGAGGAACGGAAGCAGATTAGCCAGCAGATTCCGCATTTTTTGAGGAGAATGAGGGAAGGCCTGGGCACTGCTGAGAATGTGTACCCCTTCCAGGACTCCTTCGGGATCCCGGGGAGAGTGGGCCTTGCTGATTTTTTCGAGGGCAGTGCTATCACTGATGTTCCGGTCCAGCAGGATATCAGCCAGTTCGCTGTGGCTGGATTCGCCCTGCAGGAGGGATGCAAATATCTGGTTTACGCCTGTAGTGACTCGGGCCAGGTCGGCACGGAAAATCTTTACAATTGCAGTTTTTCCGGTTTTCCAGTTCCCCTCTGATTCGAACCTGTAACCCATCCTTCTAGCACAGAAAAGCATCTCGGAATCTTCTTCAGGGAGAGACTGGGTCTGTAAATAGCTGACCAGTTGAAGTTTGTGTTCCAGGTTTCTGAGGAACAGGTATGATTCTTTCAGTAACTGGTGATCCTTACTGTCGATAAATCCATGGTCCAACAGGAGATCCAGAGTTTTTAAAGTGTTGCCGGAACGGATATGCGGATTGATGCCTCCATAGAGAAGCTGGAAGGACTGCACGAAAAATTCGATCTCACGAATTCCGCCGAGCCCAAGTTTGATGTCGCTGTGGATCTGGTCCAATTTTTTCAGTTTTTGATCAGTGCGCTGCTTGATCAGGCGTATTTCTTCAACAGCCGCGAAGTCCTGGTATTTTTTATAGACAAAATCCTGGAGGGAGGAAATAAAACGCCGACCCATTTCCAGGTCACCGGCAACCGGCCTGGCCTTGATCATTGCCAGCCGGTCAGTAGTATCGGCCCAGTGACGGTAGTAATTGTCAGCAGCCTTCAGGGAAGTTGCCATGTCTCCTCCCGTACCCATGGGACGGAGTCGAAGATCAACCCTGTAAAAATGACCTTCCGGAGCGTTTTCAGTCAATGCCTTGCGATATGTTCTGGCAAACTTCAGAACCTGGCGCCGGTCACTGTCATGTTCATAAAGAAAAATAAGATCCACATCTGAACTGAAGTTCAGTTCCCTTCCTCCTAGTTTACCCATGCCTAGTACAACAAACCCGGAAGCCAGATCAGCATATTCCCTGGAGGTTATTTCCAGCACTACCTGGAGCACTGAGTCGGCGAGGGAGGAAATCTGCGATGCGATATCGGCCATTGTAAGTGTGTGCAGGAGATCCTGGGTTCCTATTCTCAGTATCTCCCTTCGCTGGTACCTTTGCAGCGCTTCAACACAGGACCTGGTGTCAGAGCCGATTTCCAGGACGCGGGAGGCTTCGGTCATGAAATAATCCTCGTCCCGGGGCATCTGCAAGTTTCCTTTTTCCATCAGCCAGTAGATATACCTGGGATTCCTCAAAAGAATCAGAGTGAGGAATTCTGAACCTCCGGTCACAGAAGCTGCCACATCCAGTATGGCCGGATTTTCTGTGGCTACCTGGATGAACTGTGAAAGATTGGGAAGGGTCTCAAAAAAAGTGACTATTCCTTTTAATGATGAATCTGGATCAGCGGATTCGGCCAGGGCTTCCAGCAGGTGATCGATGATATTGGAAAGCAAATATGGGTTTCGGGTGAGTTCAACCATCTGCTGCAGGGCCTGATCAGCCCCCATGGGATTCTGAAAGCCGAACTGCTCAAGAAAATGAGCTATTTCATTTTTATCGAGTTCAGATGAGAGCAGCAAATCCCGGCCATTCATTACTGGCAATTGTATAGGAAAGATGAGACATGGAACAAAAGGAACAGAATCTGCCCCGAAATGAAAAAAGGGCAGGGCGCCGTGATGCGCGTCCTGCCCTTGATCAGGGGATCATGTATTCAAAATGTCACTCCAGATTCCCTAGATATCGTAGTACAGCGCGAATTCATAGGGATGAGGCCTCAATCTGATCGGGTCAACTTCATGTTCCCACTTGTATTTAATCCAGGTATCAATAACGTCCTTGGTGAAAACGTCCCCTTTAAGCAGGAATTCATGATCGTTTTTAAGCGCAATGAGCGATTCTTCGAGAGTGCCGGGAGTCGAAGCCACATGAGCCATTTCTTCTGGAGGAAGATCATAGAGGTCCTTGTCCATGGGATCCGGCGGCATGATCTTGTTCTGGATTCCATCCAGTCCGGCCATGAGCATGGCAGAGAGTGCCAGGTAACCGTTGCAGGAAGGATCCGGTGGCCTGAATTCAAGACGTTTTGCTTTTTCGCTGTTGGAATAGGCCGGAATCCTCACGCAGGCACTGCGGTTGCGCATGGAATAGATGAGGTTGATCGGGGCTTCATAACCAGGGACCAGGCGCCTGTAGGAATTTGTTGTAGGCGCGCACAAGGCAAGTACCGCTCCAGCATGTTTGAGTAATCCACCTATATAGTACACAGCCAATTTACTGAGATCCGCATAGGTTCCTGCTTCGTAGAACAGGTTGGAACCTCCCTTCCAGATGCTTTGGTGACAGTGCATTCCGGAACCGTTGTCCATGAAAAGAGGTTTGGGCATGAAGGTGACGGTCTTATTGTTGACCCTGGCCACATTCTTGAGCACATATTTGAATTTAAGCAGGTTGTCAGAAGTCTGGGTCAGACTGTCATAACGAATATCTATTTCACACTGCCCGCCAGTGGCTACTTCATGATGGTGGATTTCCACGTTGATGCCAACCTGACGTAAAGCGGCGACCATGTCTGACCTGATGTCATGCAAGGCGTCCATGGGCGGTACAGGAAAATACCCTTCTTTGGATCTTGGTTTGTAACCCAGGTTGGGGCCTTCATCGCGCCCACTGTTCCAGGCGCCTTCGACAGAGTCTACTGAGTAAAAACAGCCATTCATCCTCTGTTCAAACCGCACATCGTCAAATACAAAGAATTCCGGTTCAATGCCAAAATAACAGACATCACCTATGCCAGTCGATTTCAGGTACTTTTCAGCTTTCCTGGCTATAAAACGGGGATCCCTGCTGAACTGTTCACCTGTCATGGGATCTGCAATATTGCAGATAATATCCAGTGTCCGGCGTTTGGTGAAGGGATCTTCAAAAGCTGTATCAGGATCCGGAAAAAGCAGCATGTCACTTTCCTGGATTTCCTTGAAACCCCGGATACTTGATCCGTCAAAGCCAAAACCTTCTTCGAAGCTGTCTTCGTCTAAAATCTCCGGAACGATCGTGTAGTGCTGCCACAGCCCGGGAAGGTCGCAAAATCGCAAGTCAATTTCCTCTATCTCCCGGTCCTTGATCAACTGTAAAACTTCTTTGACATCCATTGGTCTGTGTCTCCTTGATAAAAACAAGTATTAATTATTCTATTGTTAATTTAAAACTGTCTAATTTTAAAAAATCTTATTACAATAGGCTGACATTATCCACTTTTTTGCATCTCTGTCAAATTGAAACGGACGAATTGTCAAATCTTTATTTACATTTTGCAAATTGACAGAAATGACGCCCCGTATTTAAATATGGACCTTTCCGGGACAGGGCACAGCATCAACCTGGAAATGAATCCTGCTTTTATGGGTGTTGTCTATTGGCAATTCACGGCAATTGATTTAATCTAGCGGAAGGAAATTTCCGGAAGTACCAAAGATTATTGAAAGGTGTCCTGATATGAAAAAACTTATCTCTGTTGTTGCCCTCACCTGTGTATTCATGCTGGCCTGTTGTTTCGTGGTTTTCGGGGCTTGCGTGGTTGGATTAACTGAAAAGCTTGGGCTTTCCAATGCCCAATGGAGTTTGATTCCCGCTGTTTTTCTGTATACCGCCTGTTTTGTGCAGTTTTTCATTGGCGGAGTAACTGACAAAATCGGCCATAAACCGGTTGCCATTGTCGGTTTTGCTGTAACTTCTGCCAGCATGTTCCTGATTGCACTGGCTCCAGGCCTGACATCGCTCCTGGTATCAGCTGTTTGTCTGGGAATTGGTTCCATGTGCCTCAATACCGTTGGAAATACCATAATTCCCCAGGTTTTGTTCGGCGGGACTGATCCCGCCCGAGCCAGTAATTTCGGCAACGGTTTTTTCGGAATGGGACTTTTCCTTGCCCCTCTCATCATCAACTTTGCACCTTCCTACCAGGTTGGACTCTACCTGCTGGGTGGGCTTAACCTGGTTTTGCTGGTCCTGGCATTTGTGGCTGAATACCCCCAGGCCGCACTCGGTTACCGGTTTTCAACAGCCATCAAGGTACTGGGGCAGGCGCCTGTGCTGATTGCAGCTCTGGCCTTGCTTTGTTACGTGGGGCTGGAAAACTCCATGAGTAACTGGACTGCCAAGCTGATGAATGACCTGTTTGTAGCTGCGGGATCTGCTGTTGAAGAGGCTGGCACCAGTTCAGCAACGGTTCTTTCGGCCTTCGGCCTGGCCGTGATGATCGGGCGGTTTTTAGCTTCGGCTGTTAAGAACCTGACTGCTATTGGAGTCAAGGTAATAGTTGTGGCTTCAATGATCTCGGTTGTTACCCTGGGCGTTTTATATACTGCTGGATCCCCAAAAGTAGCGATAGCGGCAGTGATCATCACTGGTTTCGCCTTTGCCCCGATTTTCCCGACTATTGTCGGGGTTACCTTCAGTAAATATGAACCGAGTTACTACGGCAGTATTTTCGGGATTATTTTCGCGGTAGGTTTATTCGGCGGCGGCATTCTCCAGAACCTTATTGGTTCAATGGCAGGAAGCTCCGTACAGTCGGCCTTCATAATTTTGATGATATCTGCGGCGATTCTGGTTGTAATCGGACTGCTGATGGGCAAAGCAAAAGCCCGAACCATTGGGTAGGGTAAATCAACGGATTTTCTATAGTAATCGAACGACACCGGCCGGAAACCTTGAGTATCCGGCCGGTGTCAATTGTTTATGCTTTTGAAAAAAATTACTGCTCCGGCAGGGATTACCCTGGGATCTGCAGTTCATCCCCATTTTCCAGTAGAGTTAAGCTGCTCTACTTGTTTAATAATCCGATCAAACTCTTTCCATCTGTGCTTTTAGGCACTTTTATTCCCAGGAGGGATCCGATGGTTACCGGAATATCCACGGTTTCAACTCTTTCCTCATATCGACCCTTGCTGATCCCTTTCCCGGCAAAAATCAAGGGTACATGAGTATCGTAACGGTAAGGTGAGCCGTGTCCCGTTCCCGTTCCCTTGGAGGCGTAGAATTTCTCTTCCCACTGGATCAGCAGGTTGGGGCTGCGTCCCGGATAATAATTGTTGTAGTGAAGAGTATGGAAATAGTCATCACTCGGTTTTTCCAGTTCGGTCCTGGTCCAGACCTTGCGGATCGGGGAACAGGATTCCAGAAGCATGGCAGCCTTATTTTCCAAATCTTCCCGCTTCAGGTTGTTTCTGCCTATGGCCGTATGGTCAAGGTAATAGCCATTTACGAACCATTCGTCGCCGTCTCCAACCGACCGGTCAAACTCAGGACCCAGCTGCTGGATGCAGGCGATATCTTCATCATCCAGGCGACCGCCTCCTTGCTGAGTCTGTTCCAGGTATTCAGGAAGTTCCAGCCCACCATGGTCAGCGGTCAGAGCGACAGCCCATTGGTCACTTCCGACTTCTGTATCAAGATAAGAGAATAATTCAGCCAGAGTGGCATCGAGGCGCATCAGTGTGTCCAGCATCTCGGGGCTGTTGGGGCCCCAGGTATGGCCTACTGAATCCACAACGGAAAAGCTTATACCAAGGTAGTCGGGGTGTTCGTCCTTTCCCAGGCTTTCCTTTTCGATCAGTTTCTTGGCCAGCTTCATCAGGTAGGTATCCATCATCGGGGTTCCCCCGAAAGAGTTGTAAAACGCGCTGTCAGGGAAGGGGTAGTCTGAACCAATGGAGTGCGGCAACTGGTTGCTGAACCAGCCATAATCACTCTGCACCACATCATCCCTGGGAAGCAGGGAAGCACCCTCTTTTGTCATGTTCCACAATTTCCCAAAAAACTGTCCAGGGTAATCTTCACGGTTGAATTCATTCAGCCATTCTGGAAGTTTTGCGCAATAATGAGTACTTGAAACAAACTGGCCGGTATCGTAGTCGTACCAGAATGCTCCGTCAGGATTTTTGCCGGAAAGGAGAATCGCGGCTCTGTCCTTACGGCTGATCCCATATGTTTTTGATTCCGGGTCAGCTTTCTCTATCCAGTCCGCAAGTCCGGTCACAGCCAGGTTCCTGGATGATCGTGGATCACCTTCGTAATTCTCTGCAGTGGTCACGGGACGCACTGACGTATCCTCGACACAATTAATGGAGTCTGTGCCTTCATTCTGGTACCAGCTGTTTCCAATAATTCCGTTATGCCTGGGATAATATCCACTTCCCAAGACAGCGTGCCCTACTCCGGTTTCGGTTATCGCATGGGCGTGATGGGCTTCAGAAAAAATTTTCCCGTTATTGAGGAGCCATTTTAGCCCACCATTGAAGTTGTCACCAAAGCGGTCCATATAATCAGCTCTTCCCTGGTCAATCACGATGGTCAGCACCAGCTTGGGTGGATTATTGTCAGCTGACAAAACCGAGATTGAAATGAAAACCAGGGATAAAAAGAGAAAAATAGATTTTGTTAATTTCATAAATAATATTTCACTTGTTAAGAATTATTAATTCAATTTGAGTATTGATTCTTTCCCAGACAAACCAGCATCTAAGAGGCTGCTATTCCGGGTTTTCCATAAAGTAATATCCTACAACATGCAGTATGAGGGAATGCCCATCTTCGATTCTTCCCATATGGGAGGATTCCACGAAAACCGGGTGTTTCGCGATCTGCCCCAGTTTTCCTCCCGGGCGCCCGGTAAGGCCGATAGTAATAAGGTCATTTGCATTGGCCCAGGTAACAGCTTCAATGATGTTGGGAGAACTGCCGCTTCCGCTTATGGTGATAAGCACGTCCCGGGCAAAAGCAAAATTCTTAAGCTGTTCAACAAATACTTTGTCGTAACTGAAATCATTGCCCAGGGCGGTTATCCATGGAGTATTGTCATTGAGGCAGATGACCTTAAACCTTGGTTCCCGATTAAGGGAAGCGCCCTTGCCCAGGTCCACCGCAAAATGGCTGGCGGTGGCAGCGCTTCCACCATTTCCGCAGATAAATATCTGCCGGCCCTGTTTCCTGCAGTCTTCCAGGATTTCAATAATTCTGGAAATGACCGGACTCTCAAGCTTTTCTGTCATTGCAAGGTTTTCTTGCAGGTAGTTTTGAATGAATTCAATATGTTTATTGTTCATAAATAAGTTACTTTCGATGAAATGGGTCTGTATTGTTAATTTTTGATATTAGTAAAAAGGTTAATTTGCAGGATCGATTACTGAAGTTTATAACAAAAAAACCAACCGGCTTAAGTTTAGATTTTTCAGATAATGGCTGCAAGTTGCAATTCTCTTTGTCCAGTCCGTGAAAACAGGCTTCATTCATCGGCTTGAAACAGGCGGCAGGTTGACATAACAGGGGGAATAACTGTTGAATTATAATAAATTCATTCCGGAGAAGAGACGAGAGTTGAGTATGGATAATCAGATTCTTTGCTTTGAATCAGGCGGCACCAAGCTGGTGGCAGCTTTATTTAATAATCAGGGCAGGGTAGTGAAAAAAACGGTAATGAAAAGGGCACGAAACCAAAAAGCTGAGGAAACGGTCCAACATCTCTGCGTTGCTGGTAAAAAAATAGCGGATGAATGCGGGCATCCTTCAGCCATCGGCTGGGGTTTTGGCGGCACAGTTGATCGTGAAACCGGGAATCCGGTCTATTGTTACCACGAAGAAGGCTGGGGAGGTTTTGATGCCATTTCGATGTTGCGCCGGGAATTTAACAATATCCCAGTTTATGTGGAAAATGACTGCAATATGGGTGCCCTGGCCGAGGCCTGGAGTGAGGGCGGAGAACCTCCTGAAATGCTTTTTTTCGCGACACTGGGAACAGGTATCGGTGGAGGCATTGTCCGTCGCGGCAAACTTCAGCAATTCAGCAATTCCGGGGAAGGGGAGATTGGGCATCTGGTAGTGGAACCCGGAGGATTCCCCTGTGCCTGCGGAAACAGGGGATGCCTGGAAGCATATTGCTCCGGTCCGGGAATGAAGAATCTAGCGCTGCTTTTAACCGGTAAAAAAATGGATTCCTTTGAAATTATGGAAGGTTTCCGGAGAGGGGAGTCTGACGCTGTAAGAATTGTGGAAAAAAGTGCTGATTACCTGGCCCGGGCATTCTCCGCAGTGATCAACATACTGGCCCCGGAAGAAATAGTACTGGGAGGAGGAGTGATGTGGAAAAATCATGAATTTTTAAACATGATCGAGGACAGAAGCCTTGCTTTAGCGTTTCCGGTAATTGCTGGCAAGGTGCGTTTTCGGATCTCTGAACTAGGAGAAGACCTGGTCTCCAGAGGAGCCTATCTGTTTGCCAGGCAGAATAATGTATTGCGGTTGCAGAAATAAAAACTATTCATATATATTAAAAGAAGCGTTTAATATGAACATAATAGCTGGCTGTGCAACACTGAATTTTCACAATGATGTAATCAGCTTGGCTGCACAGGAAGATTTCATGCTGTGAAACGATCTGCCGGAGTAAAGCGCCGGTTTTTTTAAAGACAGAAGCTTCAAGTGTTCAGGTTTGTCATAGCAGGAGGAGATTATTGATTTATGAATGAAATTATTGGTGAGATGGAAAAAGGCTGGAACGAAAAAATTGTTTTCAGCGTTAGTGAATTTAAAGGAAAGAACTACGCCAACATCAGGATTTATTACGAGGATGATGAAGGTGAGTGGAAACCTACAAAAAAAGGCGTGACAGTTTCCCTGGATACTTTTGCAGAATTCAAGGAAAACATTGAAAGCCTGGAAACCTATTTGAAAGAGAATGACTTGTTGATGGAAGGCTAGGAGTTTTGTCAGAGTTGTCTGGCATAATTCCGATCGTCTTCAAAATAAGAAATGCATATCAATTACGGTATGCAGAAATGAGGAGAAGTAGGATTAAATCGATGACAGAGATCAAGTGCATGAAAGACGGTCCTTTTTTCGTCAGCGGTGAGTTCAAACTCACTGATTCAAATGGTAAACCCATTCAGCTGGGCGAAAAAAAGCAGGTTGGATTGTGCCGTTGCGGACATTCCCAGGATCAGCCGTTTTGTGATGGTCGACATCGTATTGCAGGATTTGCTTCTGCGGTCTAGAGTCACTTCATTTATTTTTAAAAACCTGGCGGAATAATTCGGCACAGGTGGTGATTGCCCGAAAGGGCAGTCGATTTTAAATGAAAACTCCGGGAAACTGACATTTTCGGGGTTTTTATTTTGGTCGCATAAGATATATTATGTAATATTTTGCCAATATAATTGGGGATAAACTCCTGGGTATTCTCAGAAGTGGTTTTGGCAATTTTGTTATATTTAATAATCTATTAATAATTATTATCTCAAGCATTACCTAAATAAAATTCAAACCAGCTTCAATAAAAACAGGCATCAATTCAAAAAACCCGTGATAAACTGTTGCGGCTATGAAAGAAGCTTTTAAAACTTACCCGGTCGAGACGATCCGTGACATCTTATTAAAAGGCTGCCAGCGCTATAGCGAAAGAGTCGCTTGCAAGACCAAGTATTCGGGCCTTTTTCAACCAGCGACTTATGAGGATATTCGAATCCGCACTGAGAATCTGGCTACCTGCCTGTTTAAACTTGGTGTTGAAAAAGGCGACCGCGTAGCAATTCTTGGCGAAAATCGAACAGAGTGGATTATCGCTTATTTCGCCGTGACTACTTCCGGATTTGTCGCCGTCCCGATTGATCGCGATTTAAAAGAGAGGGAAATCAGGCATATACTTGATTTCTCGGAATCCAAGGTACTGATAGCTTCTGAAGATTACATGAAATTAATCCAGTATGACCGGGAGACCCTCCCTTTCCTGGAGAAAACGATATCCATGGAGGGCCGTAAAGATGGATCGGATATGTCTTTTTCTGAAGCTCTGGCCGAAGGTGCCAAGGCCCTGAACAGCGGAGATAATGCCTATGCTCAAGCTGAAGTATACGCGGATGACCTGGCCGTATTAATTTTTACTTCAGGCACCACTGGAACCTCTAAGGGTGTCATGTTGTCCCACAATAATATCGCGTCAAATGTGGTTGGGACTTCCTTTCATATACGTGTAGACGGCAACGATACGCTGCTTTCTGTTCTGCCGCTGCATCATACCTACGAAGCCACAGCCGGTATGCTGACAGCTTTTTATCAGGGGGCGACTGTTTGCCACGCTGAAAGCCTGCGCCGGATTGTGGATAATCTTGTTGAGACCAAAGCTACCGCAATGCTTGCCGTACCCGCGATATATGAAGCTATCTACCGGCGGATAAAGGCAGGCATTGAGCAGAAAGGCAAGACTAAATTCATCATTGCCAAGGGCGTGGCCAGCCTGACGGAACGTGTTTTACGCAAATCAATTCGGAAAAAGCTTTTTCATCAGGTTCACGATAAAATCGGCGGACACCTGAGACTTCTGATTTCAGGTGGGGCCGCACTCGCTCCTGAGATATCCAAGGGTTTCAGGGACTTGGGCATAGATTTCATGCAAGGTTACGGACTTACGGAATTTTCTCCTATCATCAGCGTAAATCGGCTGGACAAATTCAAGGATGGTACCGCCGGAGTACCCATTCCCTGCTGTGAAGTGAAAATCGTAAACGATGAGATCGTTGTTAAAGGCCCATGTGTGATGCAGGGATATTACAAAAATCAAGCCGCTACTGATGAAGTAATTAAAGATGGATGGCTTCATACCGGAGACTTGGGTTTTATCGATAAAGATGGCTTGCTGAACATAAACGGCCGCAGTAAATCGGTGATTGTTACTCAGAATGGCAAGAATATTTACCCTGAAGAAATTGAGTTTCTCCTGCTGGAAAGTCAATATGTTTTGGAGTGCCTGGTATGGGGAGGGCCCGATATTGATCCGTCGATGGTTGAAGTGCAAGCCATTATTGTTCCCAATTCAGATACTTTTGATGAAGAATTCGGACCCGCCGGTTATGATGAAAGCAAAATAGAAGAGACTATTGCTCAGGTTGTGAAAAGAGCCAACCGGCAACTGGCAAATTATAAAAGGGTTAAAAAATACACTCTCAGGACAGAAGAGTTTGAAAAGACGACTACCAGGAAGATTAAAAGATATCTATATACCGGCAAGCCTAAAGGGGTGAAGAAAAGGCTGTAGGTTGTTTTTTAACCTGTAAACCTGGGACTTGGATTATTCCGTCATTTGCCAATAATTACCTAGTCCAACCATTTCTTTCAAGAGATGAGATGCCCACAAAATCAGACAATATTTCCCTTCCTGATAGGCTGTTAGGACTTGTTTTTTCAATTTTTACTTTAACATAATCTCCTGGTTTGGAAGTAGAAGGGAAATTTACGATCTTGTTCGTTGATGTCCTTCCTGTTATCCACACTCCGTCCTTGGATTTTCCTTCGACCAGCACTTCAAATATTTTGCCCAGGTAGTTTTCCTGGTGTCCTTTGATCTGAATTTCTTTCTGCAGTTCCTGCAGCGAATGCAGCCTCCGGCTTTTAACATCTTCGGGGACACTGTCTTCCCAGTCAGCAGCTTCAGTATGTGGCCTTACCGAATATTTGAAGGAAAACATCTGTTCAAACCTGGCTTTTCTGACTACATCCAGTGTGTCTTCAAAATCCTGGTCGGATTCCCCTGGGAATCCTGCAATGATATCTGTGGAAAGGGCGATGTGGCGTCGGCATTCCTGGAACTTTCTGACTAGTTCAAGGTACCACTCCCGGGTATGAAGACGCCGCATTTTTTTTAGAATGGCATTGGATCCTGATTGCAGCGGCAGGTGTACCTGGTTGCAAATATTCTCTTTTTCTTCGATAAGTTTAATCAGTTCATCTGAAAAATTGATTGGATGGGGAGAAACGAACCTGATCCTTCTGATCCCCTCAATTTCGGATACAGCTTCCAGCAGGTCAGTAAAGCTGTAAGTTTCATTTTTGGGATCGTGGTAGTTGGTAACAGTCTGGCCGAGGAGCTGTATTTCAGTGTACCCCTTCCCTGCTGCATCCCTGGCATCCTGAATAATGACTCCAGCCTCCCGGTTTCGTTCCCTGCCTCTGGTATAAGGAACAATGCAGTAGGAACATTTTTTATTACATCCTTCCATGATGGTTATATTAGCCTTGAAAATGCTGTTTCTCTGGATTGCCTTTTTCTCAGCGGGTTCAATATCTTTCACAAAATCGGTTAAAACCGGCTTTTTGTTTATGAAATCTTCCTGCTGTTCCTGTATGTGGTTCCTGGAAGCTATCAACTCATCAATTATTTCAGGAATGGCGTAATACTGGTGGGTTCCCACAATAAAATCTACATAGGGAGCCCGCTTAATGATAGCTGGGCCCTCCTGCTGGGCGACACAACCGGCAACACCAATTAAAAGAGCAGGTTTAGCTTCCTTGATCAAACGCAACTCTCCGAGGCGGCTGAAGACTTTATGGCTGGCTTTTTCCCGGACGCTGCAGGTATTGAGAAGGATTAAATCAGCATCCAGCTTATCGGCAGCCGGGATCATTCCGTGCTGGATCAGCAATCCGCTGATCTTTTCCGTGTCATGTTCATTCATCTGGCAACCATGTGTCTCAATATAATAACTTAGCAAGATTTTCATTTTTTCCTGTTGCTGCATTAGTTAACTGGTAAAGCAGAAATTACAGCATCTGAAACCTCATATTTCTGATGCAGGAAAATAAACCGGAGAAGTTTACAAGTATAGCGAAAAAATGGCAGAAACTGGACTAGACAGTTGTCTCTGTCCACTTATTTTCTGGCAGATCCACGAGATTATTGCGTTTATATAACATTTCCCAGGCTTGTTTCCTCGTGGTATCAGAAACTGTATCACCGCCCATCAGCCTTGATATTTCCTCAATTCTGCCCTTCTGGTCCAGCAATTTAATGGTGGCCCTGGTTCGGTTTTGATAAACGTCTTTCCCTACATGGTAGTGACGCTGTCCGCATGCGGCTACCTGTGGCAGGTGAGTTACACAGAATACTTGCTGTTTCTCAGCAAGGCTGGCAAGTTTTTCTCCCAGAACTGAAGCTGTTTTTCCTCCGATTCCGGCGTCAACTTCGTCAAAAACCAGTGATTTTTGCATATTTTCTGATTTTAACACTGTTCTTAAAGCCAGCATTATCCGGGAAAGTTCACCTCCTGAGGCAATTTTTACCAGGGGCCTGGGATCCTCTCCCTTATTGGTGCTGATCAGGAATTCCGCTTGGTCCATCCCGGTTGGCCCGGGTTCCGGCAGGGGCAGGAATTCAACGGCGAACTGTACATTTTTCATTGCCAGCTCCGAGAGTTCCTCTTCAATGTCATGAATCATCCTGACCGATGCTTTTTTTCGAACCTCTGTCAGCTGCTTCGCAAGCTGCAGGCATTCATTAAAACTTGCTTCCCGATCCTGCTGCAGTTTCCGATCACGGTTTTCAGACTCTTCAATTTCCCTGACTTCAGCACTGATTTTTTCATGGTACCGAAGGATTTCCCCGATTCCTGACCCATATTTACGTTTCAGTTTTCCAATCTCGTTCAAACGGTCTTCGATAATTTCAAGTCTTTGCGGATTAACTTCAATATCATCAGTATAATCCCTTAAAAAATAGGAGATTTCTTCTGACTGATATCTGAGATTGAGCATTCTGGAATGGAGGTCTTCCAGGGATGGATCCATTTCTTTGAGCTGTTCAATTTTTCGGATTGCCTGGTCCATGAGCGGGAGCACAGAAGGATCGTCCTCATACATGAGGTTATAAGCAGCACTGCTTTGGGTCCGCCGGCTTTCCGCATTGGCCAGGAGAGATTTTTCTTCCTCAAGCAACCCGTCAGCCACTGGATCAAGTTCCAGCTGTTCAATTTCCCGGATCTGGAAACTCAGAAAATCCATTCTCTGCAGCCTGTTCCTTTCGGTATCATCCTGCAAAACAAGTTTTTTTTCCAGTTCTTTAAGAGTATGGTACTTCTCCGAGTATTTGTTTAATAGAAAACCGATCTCGGCATAATGATCAAGGAAACCAAGATGGGAGCTGGGTGTCAGCAAATCCTGCTGGGCGTGTTGTCCATGAATATCAATCAAAAGGCCTCCCAGCCTCAGGACAAGGGAAAGAGGCACCAGTTGGCTGTTGATATAGGCTCGGTTGTTCCCTTCCTGGCTGATTTCCCTGCGGACAATAATTTCCGGGTCAGCACTATCAATACCTGCGTTTTCCAGTATTTTCCAGCAGGGGTGTTGTTTTCCCGGTGAAAAAATACCTTCAATGATGGCTGAGCCGCATCCTTGCCGGATCATTTCCTGTTGGGCCCTGGAGCCGGCAATAAGACCAACAGCGTCAACCAGGATTGATTTTCCGGAACCGGTTTCCCCGGTGATGAGGTTGAAGCCGGGTCCAAACTCAATTTCCAGTTTATCGATAATTGCAAAATTCCGGATTGATATGAATTTAAGCATAACAGTAACCATAAAACCGGAAACCGGCTAATTATGTATCTTTGTCTGAACCGGGAAACGGTAGTTTCAATCAATTTAGTAAACTGGTTATTGCCGGACCCTTCAGTTACAATTAAGCGTTGAACTTCTGTTAACATTTAAGGTTGTATGCCTGACATATTTGGTGCCAGGCAATAACTGAAATTCAGAAAATCCTGTTTACTATTTTTATTAATCAACATTATATAGAAATCTGGTTATAAAGCATGAACCCAATTTTTGATTCCAACCTTACACTTCTGCAAAGCAGTTTCGGCAGTTTCTGGGCCCTGGTTTTAAACAGCGGACCCATGGCTCAGGCAGTGCTGCTTTTGCTGGTTTTCTTCTCAGTTTTTTCCTGGGCAATTATTTTCAAAAAATACCGGACTTATAATGAGATCAGCAAACAATCCGCTGAGTTTCATGAAATTTTTCAGGATCGCGGAAGCCTTTCTGAGATATATTCAGAATGTGACCGGTATCCGATGTCTCCATTAGCCGGTATTTTCAAGCATGGATACCAGGAGCTGAAGCAGCGTGTCAAAGCCTCCAAGGATGATGTCGGGCGAAAAGACATTGTCATGAACAGCATGAGCGGCCTTCAGCGTACCCTGAACAAATCGGCTATGGCAGAAATGCTGGCAATGGAACAGTCCCTGACCTGGTTAGCCACAACCGGATCGGTAACCCCCTTTATCGGCCTGTTTGGCACAGTAGTTGGGATCATAAATGCTTTCCAGGGGCTGGGAGCAGGTGGAACCACGACCATACAGGCTGTGGCCCCGGGCATCAGCGAGGCTCTGATTGCCACTGCTGCTGGATTATTCGCCGCCATTCCCGCGGTAATTGCCTACAATCATTTCATTAACCGCCTCAAGGTATTAGGTGCAGAAATGGATGATTTTATAGTGGAATTATTAAACTTGATTGAACGAAGTTTTATATAAAGTGAATCCGACACCTGCTTCAGATGTTATAACGAATTGCAGCTGTTTGATTAATGAACGAATTCAAAATAGAGAAAACTCCGGGATGGATTTTAAGGAAGGCATCCTGGAAAGGCAGATATAAACATGAGCATGAGCATGAAATCAGGCGAGATTCGCCCGACATTATCGGATATAAACGTTACACCTCTGGTGGATGTTATGCTGGTTCTTCTGATTATTTTCATGGTAACTGCGCCTATTCTTCAGACTGGAATTGAAGTACAGCTTCCCCAGACCAGGTCGGTGAAAGCAGTTGATCCTGAACAGCGTGCCGTTATCACGATAAGTAAAGATGAACTGCTTTATTATCGTTCTGACCCTGTTAATTTCAATGAGCTGGGCGGCCTGCTGCAGCGGGAGGTGGGCGCTGGAAACCTGCCTATATTTCTGCAGGCTGACCAGGATGTTCGCTGGAAGACCATAGTCACGGTAGTAGACGAAATACGCCAGTCCGGATATGAGACCGTAAACCTGGTGACAAAAGCCTATACCGGGACAGGAGGTAGCAAGTAATTGCATTCCGGAGTCATAAAACCTCATATTATTGAAGCCCAGAGCAGGAAACCTTTCCTGCTGTCTGCAGCTGTACACCTTATTCTGCTCTTGTTCTTTACTTTCGGGGCTTTCTTCTTTCCTAAGGGAGAAGTACTGAAACTTGGCCTGGGACCGGGAGGTGGACAGGGAGATTTTATGTCAGTCGGGCTGGCTGCTGATATCGGTGGAGGCGCAGGAATGTACAAGTCTCCTATTACTCCGCGTCCTGAAGCAGCTCCTCCGCAGGAAACCAGCAGAAAGAAAGCAGCGGTTGAGCCTGAGCCTGTCTCTCAACAACCTGTTTTCGAGCGACAGACCTCCAAGAAGATAAAAACTCCGGCTCCGGCAGAAAAAAAGAGAGTACCAGAGGTTCCGCGATTGCATCGTAACGAACAGGCTGAAGCAGCCCGTCCCGGCCAGATACCACGGAAATCTGATCCCGGCAAAGGTCCTTCCGGCGGCGGCGGCGGTTCCGGTGGAGGGTTCGGCGGAGGACAGGGCGTTTCTATTGGCTCCGGGACAGGGGAAGGAAATGTTGATTCCTGGTATATCCGTCAGGTGGAACAGAGGGTTGGTCAGAACTGGCTGCAGACTTCGCTGGGTGATCCTTCCAACATGGTTCAGGTACAAGCTGTTGCCTCTTTTGTGGTGACTTCCTCCGGCAGGATAACTGATATAGAAATTGAAAAAGAAAGTGGAATACGCAGTGTCGATCTGGCAGTAATGAGGGCAATCCAAGCCAGTACTCCCCTTCCCCCCTTACCGAGTGAATTCAGGGGCAAATCGATAAGATTCCAGGCGATATTTGAGTTTCCTCCCAAATAGTCTCTGGAAATTGAGGATTGGAAGCGACAAGGCGGGAACAGCTGTGTATCATTAATGTTGAAGGTAATACAGCTGATCAAAGCTGTGGATGATAAATGAAAAGGAAAGTTTAAATGAAGTTATTGAACTGGAAGATATTGTTTTTGGTCTTTTTGTTTCAGCTGGTAGGAGCTGCAGCTCAGGGACAGAGACCTGACGCAGTGATCTTTCCCAAACCGACTCCTACCAGATTAGCTGTTGCTGATTTTGCGCCCAGGACTTCAGCCAATCCGGAAACTCTGGCATCCCTGGAGGTGTTTAATAAGGTTTTACTGGATGATCTCCAGTTCGCGGCGTTTTTTGATATTCCGTCACGCAGTTTTTACCCGCTGAAACCATTAAGAAGCCCGGCTGACGTTGTTTATGAAAACTGGCAGGTGCCTACTCTTGATGTAGACTTTCTGGCCTTCGGGGCTATCCAGGCCGACGCGACTACAACCGTTGTGGAAGCTTACCTGTATGACATCAAAACAAGACGGCAGGTCCTGGGAAAACGATTTACTGTAACGGATCCTGTTTTGTCCAGGCGCATAGCCCATGAATTCGCGGACCAGATTGTATTTGAATTGTCGGCAGGGGCAAGCAAGGGCGTAGCGACCACAAAGATTCTTTATTCAAAACTAAGGGGAAATGAAAAAGAAATCTGGATGATGGATTATGACGGTTCCAACCCTGAAAGGATGACTTTTAACGGCGGAATTAATAAGTTTCCGGAATGGTCTGATGACAATAGGTTTTTTACCTACACCTCCAAACCTGACACTTCCAACCAATGGAGTATCAAGATCCAGGAGATTGACGGGGAAACGCGGACAATTGAGGTGAATGGAAGCTATTCCTCCTCGCCGGCATTCGCGCCAGGGAATCAGAGAATCGCCTTTTCAGCCAGCACTCCCGACAGTAAAGACGCGGACATATTCATTGCTAACGTGGATGGCTCAGGAATGAGGAATCTTACTTTCAGTCCAGGAATTGACACTTCTCCATGTTGGAGCCCTACTGGTACCCAGATAGCCTTCATCTCTGACCGCTCCGGCGGCCCCCAGGTATGGATTATGGATGCTGACGGTTCCAACCTGCGTCGCCTTGTTGAGGAAGGGGGACACTGTGACAGTCCCGACTGGTCACCCAATGGCAGGTTCATCCTCTACTCCTGGCAGGCTCCCCGGCAATGGAAACATGATGTCTACCTGGCTGAAGTAGCCACCGGAAAACTGTTCCAGTTGACCCGGGATTTCGGAGCCGGGGAGAATCCCCACTGGTCTCCGGATGGACGCCATATCACATTTCAGGGTACCCGCAGCGGAACAAAACAAATATTTATTATGAATGCTGACGGAAAGCACTTAAAACAGATTACTGCTTATGGTATAAATGAATCACCATCGTGGAATAATTATTCTGCGACAACTGATTAATTTCACACTTAAAATGTATCCCAATGGATTTATTCTTGGGGAGGATGTTAATGAAAAGAAGTACGATTATTTGTCTTGGTGTTCTTTTATTGAGTTTTCTGCTGGTTTTCTCCGCCGGGTGCGGTAAGAAAGTTCAACCAGCCCCTCCTCCGCCTCCGGCCCCTGCCCCGGCCCCGGCCCCGGCTCCTGCGGCCAAACCGACCATAACTCTTTCAGCTTCTCCTGACAGCATTAAACAGGAAGGTGAAACTACCCTGTCCTGGAGTTCCTCCAATGCTGATTCAGTGGTCATCAGCAGCGGTGTCGGGAATGTTTCAGCTTCCGGCTCCGTGAAAGTCAGTCCGCTTGAGTCAACAACCTATACTGCCGTTGCGCGTGGAGAAGGTGGTGAAGCCAGTGCCAGCGCCAGGGTTACAGTAATCAAGGAACAGCCTCGAGTGGTAGTAAAGGAAACAGATCTGGAAATACTCCAGAAAGCTATTCGGGACGGTCTGATCAAACCTGTATTTTTTGATTACGACAAATCAGATCTTTCTGAGTCGACCAAAGCCACCCTGGAAGAAAATGCCAGATGGTTCCGGAAATACCAGGATGCCCAGATTATTGTCGAGGGCCATTGTGACGAAAGAGGAACAGAAGAGTACAACCTGGCACTTGGTGACAGAAGAGCTCAGTCATCCAGGGATTACCTGATTGAACTGGGAGTTCCTGCCAGCAGGCTGGAAGCTGTTTCATATGGTGAAGAGCGTCCCTTTGTGCAGGGATCAAATGAAGCGGCCTGGGCTCAGAATCGTCGGGCTCATTTTTCCTTGAAATAAAATTGAGCCTGTAAATTCACAGCAGACTTTATAAAAGGCGTAAAATGGCAGGAAGGTTTGCCTGTTAATAGAAAAACAGGAACTCTTTCCTGCTGTTTACGTCTTTTTTAAGTATAAATCAATAACTGTGAGTAAATGGGGATTCAACAAATGAAAAAGAGTTTATTAATTTTTCTTATTATATTTTTTGCGGTTTCCCAGGCTTTTATATTTGCTGGAACCCAGGAAGAAATAATCAGGCTGCAGAGCGATATTTTACAGCTTCAGGAACAGATCAGGCTTCTCCAGAAAGTTGTAGATGAAAAAAACAGTGTTATCCAGACTCTTCTGGAACAGCTTAACGATCAGTTTGCGACCAACAACGCCACGTTTGCTGAAATGGTGAACGCTGTTAATGAAGGCCGAGCCCGGAATGTCTCCCTTGCTGAAAATGTAAACTCCGTGAAAACTGATGTCGCCAGGCTTTCTACCAGGCTGGATGAGATTAACAGCCGCCTGGCAGAGGTACAGCGCAAATTTGACGAAAATCAGATGCAGGTACAGACTCTTCGTTCTGTTCCTTCCTCCGCATCAGGAGATGTTGATGTAGAACCTGACCGCGTTTATTCCGCTTCGTACAATGACTATCTGGTCGGAAACTATGCCCTGGCTATTAATGGTTTCCAGGATTTTATTACAAGTTATCCTGACAGTGAATATGCGGACAATGCCTCCTACTATCTGGGAGACTGCTACCTGCAGCAGAAGAATTATGAAATGGCACTCAAATCATTTGAACAGACTGTCAGTTTATTTCCAGGGGGAGACAAAACCTCAACAGCCTACTACAAAATGGGGCAGATTCTCCTGCAGCAGAACCGAATGGATGATGCCGTGGCGACATTGAAAAAGCTGCAGCAGCTTTTTCCCGGAACTACTGAAGCCCGCCTGGCAGGCGAAGATCTGGCGAAGTGGAATCAATAGGCAGATCTGAAACCATCAATTTGAAACTGAATAGCAGCTTAATCACCTGCTATTCATTGATTCGTTAATTTTCCAGGGAATCCCATTAACAAACAAGAAGATTCAAAAGCAGTCAGCCACTTTGTCGATTTCAGAGCTGAATATGACAAGGGCAATGAAATAGTCCGACACTGGTATTTTCCATCAGCCATGGTCAGTTTATCCATTGAAAAAGGCAGGATTATTGACAAAAAAAGGCCGCTTCTTCTGAAGCGGCCTTTTTTTTAAGATGGTGCCGAAGGCGGGACTCGAACCCGCACGCCCGTTAGAGCACTACCCCCTCAAGATAGCGTGTCTACCAGTTCCACCACTTCGGCAATATCTGAAAAGGATCAGGGTGCAGTATAACCACCCTTATTTAGTTTTCAGTCCCGCCACCTGATTCAGGTGCCTGGTCCGGAGATTCAACTGGTGGAGCAGGTACGCTCTCTGCAGGAGTTGCTTCCTGGGTGTCCACAGTTTCTGTTCCTGGACTGTCTTGCATGACAGTTGTGCTGTTATCCTGGGAATATATGATTGCCAGCCCCAGGGAGGTGGATACGAAGATTATGGCACAGGTGGTTGTGATCTTCGTTAATACCGTTGTAGCACCCCTGGCTCCGAAAGCGGTCTGGCTGTTAGCTCCGCCAAATGCAGAAGAAAGATCCCCTGCCTTACCTGACTGGAGCATTATCACCAGAATTAAAATCAGGGCAGCCAGTAAATGAAAAATAATCAATAAAGTTAACATAACTATTTAATCAATCTATCTTGGACTTAAAACTTAACAATCTGCGCGAAAGTCGGCGCGTCAAGACTTGCTCCGCCAACCAATGCCCCATCAATATCAGGCTGCGACATCAATTCAGTAACGTTACCCGGTTTTACGCTTCCCCCGTAGAGAATTCGAATTGAGTCGGAAAAGCCTTCTGAGTAAGCCTGTGCCAGCCACTTACGTATCATGGCATGGACCTCTTCGGCCATTTCCGGGGTAGCAGTTTTACCTGTACCAATAGCCCAGACCGGCTCATACGCGATGATAATACGGGATAAGCTGTCTTCTGTCAATCCAGCCATGGCATTCTTTAACTGGCCCAGGACAACTGTTTCAACTTTACCGGCTTCTCTCTCTTCCAGGGTTTCCCCGCAGCAGAGAATGGGAGTCAGTTCAGTAGTCAGGATTTTAGCCAGTTTTTTTCCAATGAGATCATCGGTTTCCTTGAAATACTGCCGCCTTTCGGAATGCCCGATAATCACGTAACTACAACCAGCGTCAATCAGCATAGCAGTAGAAAGTTCACCGGTAAAAGCGCCTTCGTCAGCGTAATGCACGTTCTGGGCACCTAAACCAATTGTAGAGCCCTGCAGAGCCGCAGCAGAGGCGGCCAGCGAGGTGTATGTGGGACAAACCACAACTTCCACACCTGCAGCGTTATCAACTTCCGCGCGGAGGGCGGTAATGGTATCCGCAGCCTCTTTCTGGGTTTTAAACATTTTCCAATTGCCTGCAATAACAGGTATTCTAGCCATCATTATTCCTTATCTGTAAGAATCTCGATACCAGGCAGTTTTTCGCCTGAGAGAAATTGAAGTGAAGCTCCTCCACCAGTTGATATGTGGGAGATTTTATCAGCAATCCCCGCCTTATTAATGGCTGAAACTGAGTCTCCTCCACCTACAACGGAGAAGGCGTCACTCGAAGCTACTGCCTTTGCCACGCCGACTGTTCCATGGGAGAACTGTTCAAATTCGAAAACGCCCATGGGGCCATTCCAGATAATCGTCTGGGCATCTTCCAGCTTTTTGCTGAACAATTCGATGCTTTTCGGGCCGATGTCAAGTCCCAGGGAATCAGCTGAAATATCATCAACCGAAACTATTTTTCCTTCTGCCTCAGCCGAAAATTCTTTTGCTTCAACTACATCAACCGGTAAAACCAGGTCGACGCCTCTGGCTTTGGCAGTTTTCATTAACTCGGCAACAAACTCCAGGCGGTCTTCTTCAAGCAGTGATTTTCCAATCTCTTTTCCCTGTGCTTTCAGGAAGGTAAAGACCATGCCACCGCCGATTACGATTACCTGCGCTACTCCCAGGAAATTTTCAATAACCGGGATTTTATCTGAAATTTTTGCCCCGCCAAAAATGGCAACAACCGGTTCTGCAGGAGAATACAATGCTCTGGAAAGGGCATTGAGTTCCCTGTCAATCAGTAAACCGGCGGCGCCCCTGCCAAGTACCTGGGGCACTCCAACAGTGGAGCCATGAGCCCGGTGGGCAGTTCCAAACGCGTCATTCACATATTCATCGGCCAGGCTGGCCAACTGTTTAGCGAATTCCGGATCATTTGAAGTTTCTCCGTTATAGTAGCGGACATTTTCCAGTAAAGCTACAGATCCGTTTTCCAGGCCCGCAACTGTTTTTGTGGCAGATTCTCCGATACAGTCAGGGGCAAAAGCTACTTTTTCTCCAAGAATTTCACCTAAACGGGCTGCAACCGGAGCGAGGGAGAATTCTGGTTTTTTCTCTCCCTTGGGACGGCCGAGATGAGAGGCCAGGATAACCCTGGCCCCCGCTTCTTTGGCATACCTTATGGTAGGTAATGCAGCCTGAATCCTGGTGTCATCCCCGACGATTCCATCCTTAAGCGGAACATTGAAGTCCACCCGGATAAACACACGCTTTCCAGCAAGATCAAGATCTTTTATTGAAAGCTTGGACACACCTTTTTCAGTCATAATAAATTTAGAACCTCTCTGCTACAAACTCTGCCAGGTCAACGATTCTGCAGGAATAACCCCATTCGTTGTCATACCAGGAGAGGATTTTTGCCATGTTGCCGCCAATTGTCTTGGTATAGCCAGCGTCAAAAATTGAAGAGTTGGAATTGCCAACAAAGTCAACAGAAACCAGGTCTTCGTCACAGTACTTCAGGTAACCCTTCATTTTGCCTTCAGCAGCTTCCTTAACAGCAGAGTTAATTGCCTCAGCAGTAGCGTCCTTGGCCAGGGTTGCGGTAAGGTCAACCACAGAAACTGTAGGAGTGGGAACGCGGATAGCGAATCCATCAAGCTTGCCCTTAAGGTCAGGCAATACCAGAGCAACTGCCGCTGCAGCGCCGGTTGTGGTCGGAATCATGGATAAGGCGGCGGCGCGGGCTCTTCTCAGGTCCTTGTGAGGAAAATCAAGAAGGCTCTGGTCATTGGTGTAGCTGTGAATTGTGGTCATCAGGCCTTTTTCAATCCCGAATGTATCATTAAGCACTTTTGCTACAGGAGCCAGGCAATTGGTGGTGCAGCTGGCATTGGAAATGATATTGTGCTCAGCCGGGTTATAAACATCTTCATTAACACCAAGCACGATAGTCACATCAGGATTCTTGGCAGGAGCTGTGATAAGAACCTTTTTTACATTGCCACGGAGATGTTTGCCGGCGTCCTCACGGGCGCGGAAAAATCCGGTACCTTCAACAACGATGTCCGCATCAACTTCTTCCCAGGGGATAAGGGCAGGATTGCGTTCAGAAAAAACTTTAACTTCCTTGCCGTTAATGTAGATGCATCCGTCTCCAGGTTTAACATCGGCTTTGAACTGGCCGAACATGGAGTCATATTTAAGAAGATGAGCCAGGGTCTTCGCGTCAGTTAAGTCATTGATTGCTACGAATTCAAGCTCACGGCCCTGCTCAACACCTGCTCGCAGTACATTGCGGCCGATACGGCCAAACCCATTAATTGCTACCTTTGTTGCCATTGTTTTCTCCCTTTCTACAAAAAGAGCATTAAATTTATTCCCTGCCTGGTAAAACAGGAAAAACATAAACGAATTTATACAGTATCCAATTTCGTCGGCTTAATTTTTATCATCCCCGGATACCATGGGTAATTATACCAGAACCCTCTTTTTGCAGTGCAAGTCGGGACCCTCTAATTATAATGCGTTATTTTTAACCAGCTGCCCGTCAAGGAGACCGGTTCGGATGCCATGAAAAGAGGGGTTTTCATCATCTTGCCCGGCAAAAAAGTGAGGCCGGAAGTTTTCCAGTATCTGCAGCAGGCTGGATCATCCCGATGCTTCCATGCGCCTGTTCCGAATGATCCGATGAAGGATCCAAGATGATATTTTGAGGGCAGGATTTTCCAAGGTTTGGGATTTAAAAATCCGGAAATTTATTAGGAAATATGGAATTCTGAGTTGTTGGTATGCGTGACTAAAAAGACCACAGATTCACTTTTGTTCCTTCTCTGTATAAGGATCAGAGCCGCCTGGCTGGGTCTTGAATCTACGGTGCCCCCACAACCATCCTTCCGGAAATTCCCTGATGGCATTTTCCAGGTGCTGGTTGTAGATAGCAGTATTAGCAACCAGGTCTTCTTCCTTGTTTCCGCTTTCGACGAATTCTATCAGGGGTGACATCTGAATTATGTAGTGTCCCTTTTTCCTGTCGGGCAGGATAAAGGCGCTGATAACCGGGCACCTTGTTTTCATCACAATCGCTGCCAGGCCTGCGGATGTTGAGGCTGGTTTTCCAAACAGCGGAACATACACACCGTCCTTCTCCTGGACATTCTGGTCCAGGAGAATTCCGATTTCCTCGCTTTTTCTCAACAGCGACATCATTTGCCGCAATGCGCTCTGTTTTTGAATGATTCCGGTGCCGAATCTACTTCTCCCGGCAGAGAGCCATTCATCAAGGCAGGGGTTGTCAAGAGGCCTTACTAATACATGCAGTCTGTGACCATGTGCGCCATGGGCGGTAGAGATCAGTTCCCAGCAGCCCAGGTGGGCAGTAAGGAAGATCAGCCCACGCCCTTCTTTCCTGGCTTCCAGATAATTTTGGTATGAGCTGTTATACCTGACCCTGCTTTTTAACTCAACGGGATCAATCTTGTGGAGCCGGCTCAATTCAACAGCGTGGGTGCCCAGCTGTCGAAAACTGTTATAAAGAACTTTTTTTCGCCATTTCAAAGATTTTTCCGGAAAAGCGATGGCAAGATTGACCATTCCTATTTTTCGGTGTTTGCTGTCAACTAAACAGAAAAGGGCTGCCGCGGCTTCACACAAGGGATAGGCGGCAAAACGAGGCAGCAGCGAAATCATCTTGAAAACCAGCTTTGCTGCCAGGCAAACCAGTCTGTCGCTCAACAAAATATCTTTTGAATCCATAACTGCTTTTCTTTCAAGCCCAAACCGAGTGTGAAATCTGTCACAGAGGCAAGCTGCCGGAGCCATTCCCAGCTTGATTTCCTCACGACAGAGTAGGTCTATCTGTTTATATTAAGTATTTTTCTACTTTTTTGGGAAAACTTTTTACTTTTCCTTCCCTGTTTATAAACAAATGCTTTGTCCAGCCTTCAGCACAAATCTGATCACTTGCTTTGTCAATTACCTGGTAGGCAAAAATGCAGCTTCTTCGGCGGAATTCCTGCAGGCAAGTGCGAACAAAAAACTCCTGATCGTAACGCAGACTATTAAGGTATCTGCAATGTGCTTCCACTACCGGCAAAAAAATTCCGTCTTCTTCTTCAATCCTGGAATAAGGATAGTTTCGAGAGCGACAGTATCCAGCTCTGGATACTTCGAACCAGACAAGATAGTTGGCATAATAGGCAACACCCATTTGGTCGGTCTCCGCATACCTGACCCTGAAGGGAATATCAACAAAATTTTCCATGTAAACCTCTTAATTAAATTAAACAAACTCTATAATCAGGCAGCTTTTCCCGATATTACAGCCCTGGTCAGACTAATCTTTTACCAGGATCAGGATCAGTTTTTAATACTGGTTAATGTATGATGTTACAGGTTTATTATATTCCAGGTTAAAACTATGAACAGGATTCTGCTTGTTAATCCACCTATATACGATTTTACAGCCTATGATTTCTGGCTGAAACCCTTTGGAATATTGAAGATTGGAGGGTACCTCAGGGATCAGGCTGAAATCAGACTTTTTGACTTTATGGACCGGAACCACCCTGCACTGGGACTGCCCCTGAAGCGTGATGAGTGGGGCCGGGGAAAATTTCCGGTTTGCCCTGTTGAAAAACCGGAAGCCCTGGAAGGTCCGCCAGGCAAATACCGGAGATTCGGGCTCTCCCCGGACCAGTTTGAATTAGAACTGCTGGAAAACGGTCCTTTCGATTATGCGCTTGTGCAAACCGGTATGACTTACTGGTACCAGGGAACGCTTGAGGTCATTGCTGCGATCAGACGGCTTTCTCCTGCAACAAAAATAATTATTGGAGGCGTATACGCCACTCTTTGCCCGGACCATGCCCAATCCCTGGGAGCTGATTTTTGTTTTCCAGGCCTGGATCTTACTCCGCTCTGGAGTGTGCTGAATGCTGAACCAGACCTGGATCAGCCCCCTTTCTGGGAAGGCTATTCAAATCTGTCAGCCGGAGTGCTCAAATTAACCGAGGGATGTCCCTATCGATGTACCTATTGTTCAGTTTCCCAGGTTTACAAAGGCTTTAATATTAATAAGCTAAACTATTCCATTATGTCCCTGGAATCTGCAATCAGGCACGGGGCTTCGAATATGGTTTTTTATGACGATTCCCTGCTCTTCCGGTGGGAAGAAGCGTTGAAACCTTTTCTGGACACAGTCATCAGCAGAGGGATTAAGGTCAATTTTCATACACCGAATGCCCTGAATGCCAGAATGATTAATCGGGAAAATGCAGCCCTGATGGTAAAAGCAGGATTCCGGCATTTCTATCTTGGGTTTGAGAGTTCCTCCCGGGAGTGGCATGAAATCACCGGAGATAAGGTTTATTCAGAAGACCTGGCCAGGGCTGTTGATTTCCTGGTTGGGGCCGGGGCTGAACCTGACAAAATAGGTGCCTACATAATAATAGGTCATCCTGAAAGCAGTCTGCAGGATGTGGAAGGCTCAATTCGGTTCGCCGGAAGTCTTGGGGTCCAGGTTATGTTATCCGAATTCTCGCCGATTCCTGGAACCCCGGATGGAGACATATGTGAAAAATGGGTGAACATGAAAGAACCTCTGCAGCACAATAAAATCCTCTTTACCACTACTTTTCTGGGCCATGATCAGACCCAGAGAATAAAAAATCTGTGCCGGGAACAGAATCGCAGAATAGCAAAATGACAAGGTAGGTTGCTTTTGGGATCATCTTGTTAGTGATGGTTTGTAAACAGCTTTTCCTGCAGGCAATCTTTTTGGACATGGGATTAATATATTTAATCTTCAGGATAATACGATAGCAATGAGGGTAAAAATGAAGGAGATCGGAATGGAAAGTAAATATCTGTTAAGGGTCCAGTATCGCCTGCGGGCTCACGATATGGCAAGCTTCGAGAAAATTCTTATCAACCAGGTAGTTCCACTGGCTGAAACACTCGGACTGAAACTAACGGGTGTATGGAGGTCATTTATTGGAAATTCAGGTGAGTATATTGAGCACTGGGAATTCGACTCAATGAATGAACTGGAAGAAGGCTGGAAAAAAATGATAGGCCATCCAGAGCTGCAGAAGATTTTTGAAACCACCGGCCCGATGGTTGAAGAAGAGAATTTTGCCGTGTATGAACCGATCTGGAAAAAACAGTCTGTTTGATGAATGATTCCGGGTCAGGAGAAACATGGGGAAACAATGCTGCTTCCAGACCGTAAATTGAAATTTTGAATTTCTCAATGGTCGGCGATTCTGCAATCCCACTCCACCACTCTCGCTTCCGCTGCTGGTCTTCAGTTCTCAGGATTTGTTGCGCCCTTTTCCAGGAATTGTTTATTCATAGATTATTCTCGTTCCAAGGTGAGTAACGGGCAGATACTTCCTGGCTGCCTCTACTGCTGCGCGGCTATAAATAATCCGGGACCGGTCTCCAATTTTTAATGAGGAGGATCCTCCAGATTCATCAGCTATGTAGAGTACGACCCCCCTGACCGCACTGTGCTGCCTGAAATTCAGCTCTCCACTCCCCAGGTGCAGGAGAATTCCGTCCATTGAAAAGTTTCCTGCCAGCGTAATGTCTCCAGATGTTACCAGTATTCCGGAAAAACTGGCCTTCAGGGGAATAGTGCCGGAATATTTAATCATGCCGCTGTAGGAGGGGGGTTCTTCCTCAGCGGCCAGGTAAGTGCCGAAGCTTTCGATATTATTCCTGAAATGATTCCAGAATATTGGAGATGATAAATATGCAAGGTTTGGATACCCTGCTATTTCCTCTCCGGAAATCGCGAACGGCAAGCTGCTGTCACGGCATTCTGGAGGAAGCTTGTCCGCTAAAATGTTGAGATCAGCACTTTGTGCCAAAGCAGCTTCACCAAGCAGCAGAACGGATGATTCTTCCCCTCCCTTGATTTGAAACTCGTTTCCTTCGAAACTCCAGTGCCCCTCTGGATCAAAACAAAGCAGGGGGCTGGGCAAAGTAAAGGGGTCTTCTTTCCTGAAGATTCCCTCGAGAAGTGTAACCTGGTTTTTCATATCAGGTAATTCGGACTCCAGTAATCCGTTTTTCACTGCTCCCATGCTTCTGACCCTGACTTCTCCATCCTGGTCCAGAAAGGGCGGTTCAATGCTGTTGTTGGATATTTTGATGAATACCTCCTGGCCCGATGCGGGAGAAAACCGGTAGAACCCGTCATCGTTATTATTCTCCCAGGATGAAAAATCAACGGAGCGGGCTTCGGCGGGATCTATGGGATTCAGCGAATGGTTATCCAGGAGAACCGAGCCTGTTCCATCCGGGCCGACAAGTATTTTACTGATCTCCTTTTCAGCCAAAATCCGCCTGGCAGTGGCGAGGCCGGTTTCGGCTAACAGCAGGCTTTGCATCTGTGTTTCTGTAAATTGGGTTGTTTTGATATGCAAAGAGGTTTTCAACAGGACATAATTCATGGAAGCCAGCATGACAAATATGACCAGAATCGCGGTTACAAGCACAAACCCTTTTTCTTTCAAGGCAGTACCTCCGGAAAGAGATTATTCCCGGTATTCCATAACAACAGCCTGGTTTCGCTAAGCCCGGGCCGGAATGAATTCAGGAAATCTTCCTTGTTAGTGAGTGTTATTGTGAGCAGACTGTCCCGATCCATACTTCCTTCGAATCCGGTAATCCCTTTCAGGAAAGGCTGAAAAGATCCTTTGCCGCTTCTGATTTTCAGCTCTTCTTTGTGCGCCCGAAATGAAATCTCCTCAAAACTGTCATTTGTATCTCCGTCCGGCAAACCGTCGTCGCCGCGGATATCTGCCTTAATCCCGATTTCATTAGTCCTTATAGACAGGTATTCATCGGGATTACCAAACATGTTCATTCCTGCCGCCTTTATCCACTGGCTGAGAAGGAGGGGTGCCAGGTGCTGGTTACTTCGGTTTTCCACAGAGGTGGATATGGCAGCCGACATTTCCTGTACCCTGATACAGACAGTAAAAAGAGCACCCATCAGAACTGCGGAAATCGCCAGGCTGATCATAAGCTCAATCAGCGAGAATCCCAGCCGATTTATTTTTATTGAACCTTCCGGAGAAAAATCAGTTCCTCCCGGCCGTTCGCGATGTTTAATCGATGTTTTCAGATTCCGCTTCATCCTTAAGCTCATTCCGGGCCTCGTTTTCTAAAAGTTCCACCTGCGCCTCATTCCAGTGGGCAAGGTCTTCGTCCCATGTATCTTCTGAAACCTGTAAGGTGACCAGGCAGAACACAATTGTTTCCAGAGCGCACACAGAACCTGTAACTACCAGGACTACTGCTATCATCTGTTCCAGCAGCGAAAACCCCCTTTGCGGGGCTTTAAAAGACTTATTTCGGTTTATTACATGAATTCCCACCTTACCCTCCCCATTATGGAAACAACCACTTTGACGCGGCCTTTCTCACCGGCAATGACGTAAGTACCAGAAGGTGTACAGGTTCCGGTACCGTAAAAAATAATTGGTTTTGATGGATGGCTGTTGAAATAGAGATGCCCCGGAAGCAGGAAGTCACCGAAACAGGCCCCCGAATATCGCAGTCTGAGGTTGCTGGATTTGCTGTCAGGCCCTAGGTGGACCTCTACTGGAACACCGCAGGATATTGACGCAGCCCTGGCCCGGTTAAGTTCTCCACAAAAAGCCTGGGCCGACATCCTGAGCAGACTGTATTCACGACATTTGTCCAGATAACTGATGCCTGTTGAGCTCAGCAGAATGATTACAGCGGTTATTATCAGAACTTCAAGTAATGTAAAACCGGCAAGGTTTATACTATTTTTCAGACATCTTATTTTCATCCTTTTTCTCTTATTGCCAATTACGTATCAAAAATCATTAAAACGAAATGCTGGCTTTTTTTTATAGATAAACAGCGTTTTTTACTAATGCAGAGCTGCCTGGCAAAGTATCTGTCCGGCCACAGGATATTTGTAAACTGACATATCTATGATTTATTCTTATTGACCGGAGACTGAAGTGCATGGTTGATATCAGCGAAACAGAATTAAAACGGCTCGAAAAGCAGGATGAAGAACTGAGCAATTTTAAGGAAATAGCGGTTAACCTTGCCCCCAGTCCCGGTGATATACCTGAGATTAACGGGATAGATGTTTATGGGATTTCCATACCTCATTCCGGCGAAATGGGTGGGGATCACATCATCTATGTGGATTTCAAGAAAAGATATGATCTTGATGCCAGAATCAACCGGGCCATGAAAAAAGGCCAGCTTGATGTAGTCGCCAACCTTGATAAGTGCCGGCACCGGGCCGGAATCGCCCTGGCCGATGTTTCAGGGCACCAGATTACCGACGCCCTGCTTGCCCTGATGCTGCACCAGTCCTTTCTGCTGGGCTCTGTTTATGAACTGGAAAGAAGTGGTGAGATAACCACCCGGCTCTTTGAAAATATCAATACCCGGTTTTACAAATCATCAAGTGTAAATAAATTTGTGACTCTCATCTACGGAGAAATTTCTGAGGATGGCCGTTTCCGTTTCATATCCGCCGCCCAGCCGATGCCCGTTGTGTTTTCCCGGGAATTTGACAGGATTGTTGATATACATCCGGATTTACTGGAAACCTTTCCTCCAATCGGGACAATTCCCTCCTACGAAGACATCGACCGTAAAACAACCCAGACTGTTCTCGGATTTAAAGAAAAATACAGACAAAATGATATTGAACTCATGGGGAATGGAGATATCCTGCTTCTTTACACTGACGGGCTGTCTGAACTGAGTGACGGTATTCAGGATTATTTTCCAGATTCGCTGGAAAACCTGTTGCGAAGGCATAAGGACAGTTCAGCCCGGCAGATAGCAGAAGCCCTGAAGGTTGATCTCCTGGCTTTTGCCTGTCCACACGATGACGTGAGTTTTGTAGTAATCAAGAAAACTGTTGCCGCTCCCGGTTAAGCTGACCTGAAATTGGATGTGTATAGCAGTCTTTTGGCCGATCCAAAATATCGAATGGAGATCATCGAAAATGGTCTAATTCGACACTCTCACTTTTCCGAGATCAGTTCTGGTTGATACTTCAACCTAAAAATAGACTTTCAGTGCCATAAAAACTGTTGCCGGAACTGATCCGTATTCGCTTCCCAAAACCGGTATCTCATTGACAGTCCGGAGACTATCTCCTATTCCAAGTTCTGCACCGGCGATAAGATCTGAATTATCACTGAGAGACCAGATCACTGAAGGGGTCAGCAATACTGAGTTGTCAGTGAAATTGACGAGGGAGGTAATGGTACCGATAAGCAGAGGGTGGAACTGCTGGGTGACAGAGGTCCCCCAGTAATATTGTCCATATCCATTTACTTCACCCCTGGAAATTCTGTCGGACAGATACCATAGCGCATAATTTTCAGAATCATCTGCTCCATAACCATTGAAAGCCACTTCGGAAGTCAACGAGATTGTGGATGTCAGCTGCCTGGTAATTCCAATGGACCCCCTCCAGAAATTTTTCCGATCCAGCTGCCTGTCGTACCTGTCGCCTGAAGATGTGTAGGTAACTTCGGCGCGTACCCCTGTTCCCCGTACATCTGCTGACAGAAAAAGGCCCCCAACGCTGTCCTGGTGAAAGGAACCTCCCATGAATCCGAGATCCACGTTTCCCAGGTTCCATCTGAGCAGTGCTCCAAGAGTCCCATCCCTGTCCAGGGAGGAGCCCAGTACCCCTCCAATAACCTCAAGTTCCGAAAGATTACCAAGGGGCATGTTAATTTTTACTGAATCGACTCCTGATTTATAGTCCCGGTCTAATTGTTCCGGAGAAAAAGGGGAAAAAAGATCCAGGGCCGGCCAGAAATATCCTTCTCCCCAGGTCACAGGCTGCCTTCCAATGGTAACCTTGGATTTGCCCAGGTCGAATGACAGGTTGAAGCGGTCCAGGCGGGCTTCTGAAAAATAGTCTGCCTGGTTGGCGACATCAATCTGAAGAGGCAGAAAATGGCGGGATTTGCTTATGGCTAATCCACTGGAAACTCCGGAAGGCGGGGATTTGAAATCGATAACACCATGGGTTTCAATTTTGACTGAATGTCCCAGTTCCAGGTTGTCGGTAACCCTGAAAATACCCAGTTCCCCGTCTTTCCGGGATCCAGTAAGCATATCTTCAAAACTGAGAAACTGGAAAAAGCGGAACGATGCCCCCATGTTGTGATCCTGGGCAATAATTTGACCAGGCAGTATCAACAGGGAGATAAGTGAGGGAAATAACCATAAGAAAAACTTCAGCAGACCTCTCATGACGTTAAATGGTTTTCAGGAACGATTTTGTCTGACTTAATTCGTCCGTCAGTCAGGGTAATTATTCGGTGGGCCCTTTTCATGACTTCAGGGTCATGGGTTGAATAAATGAAGGTAGTTCCATGCTCCCGGTTCAACTTTTCGAGCAGAGCCAGCAGGGACTGGGCCGTTTTGCTGTCCAGGTTGGCGGTAGGTTCATCAGCCAGGATCAGGTCAGGTTCAGCCGCCAGGGATCGGGCAACGGCGACTCTCTGCTGCTGCCCCCCGGAAAGTTCTGAAGGCCTCCTTTTTTCCATCCCTTCCAGCCCTACTTCCTTCAGGATTTTCTTAACTCGTGATTTCCTGACATCCTCAGGAACACCACGCAGAAGCAGAATGAATTCGGCATTTTCCTCAGCGGTCAGTACCGGGACCAGGTTATAACTCTGGAAAATAAATCCTATCCGAGATAACCTCAATTTGGCCAACTCTCTCCGGCTCAGCAAGCTGAGGTCTTTATCCAGGAAAAAGGATTTTCCTTCTGAAGGCTGATCAAGCCCTGCCGCGATGTTCAGCAGGGTAGTTTTGCCTGAACCTGACGGACCGGCCAGGGCCAGGAACTCTCCTTTTTTGACGTTCAGTGAAACCTGGTTAAGCGCATGTACGGCGATTTTTCCCTGCTCGTAGGTGCGGGTAACCTGTTCCAGCCTCAGCAATGTTTCTTTTTCCATATCGATTTCCAGGTATCTACTACTTTGATTAGTTGGGTTTAAAAAGCCTGATTTATAATCTTACGATTCAACTCAGCCGGTCTCCCTAATAAAAATGGGAAAACATCTTTCTATTTCCCGCTCAACATGTGCACGTCCCCTGCCCTGGCAGCCCTGACCGCGGGAATAATAGCCAGGGAAAGTGTTATAGCCGCAACCATGAAGATTGAACCCAGGATTCTTCCGCCGGAAAGATCTGAATACATAACCGGATCCATCATGACGCCGCCGAAATCAAAATCCCCTTCAAAAAATATGTCCAGGGGCAGTCCCTCGATTTTCAAGTAAAGGTGTCCGCAGTAACCGATAGCAAAACCAATAATCACGGAAAGAAATGATATGAAGAAGGCTTCCAGGAAAACCATCCTGAAACGACCTCCAGGGGTAAGGCCGATAGCATCCAGGAGGGAAAATTCCCTCTTTCTTTCCAGAACGGACATGAGAAGGGTGTTCATTACAGTGAAGGCTATGAGGATAAAAATGGTTCCCTGGAAGACATAATTGAATCCATCATCGAGTTCGATTGCGTCCTTGAGTTCTGGCATGGCATCAGCCCAGGTCAGGATTTCAAGATCCGGAAACTGTTTCGCCACTGCCGCTGAAAGGGCGTTGCTGTAATCTGGGTCCCCGGTGAAGAGGGCGAACTGGTGTATGGAATTTCCCATTTTGAAACTCTTCTGAAAATCAGACAACCGCACCAGCACCATGGCCTGGTTAAGTTCATCAGATCCGTAGTCAATAATTCCGCATACCCTGAACAGAACCGACTCGATATCCTCGCCTCCAAGCCCTTGGGCCATGAGGACGGTCTTGTCGCCTATCCCCAGTTTCAGTTTGTCCGCAATGCCCTTACCAATGAGGGCGGGATTTGAGAATTCATCTTCAAAATAGGTACCCTCAGCAAGCTTTTCAGAAAACCTGGATATGGATCTTTCCTTCTCGGGATTCACTGCAGTAACCAGGGCTCCTGCCGCCCCGTCAGCTGAAGATATCATGCCGGAAACAAATGCCCGTCGCACAGCTGCTTCTATGGGAACATTCCCTTCAGCTTTGTACTTCCTGATCCAGGACTCAATTTTCTCCTGTTCTTCAGCGGAGAGAGTCAGCTTGAATTCATCCCGCTCCTGATACCCTTTGGCCTGGATCAATACATGCCCGCTTCCCATCCTTACTGCCGCGGTAATCAACTGCTTATGGCCCCCGTCACCTATTCCAAGGGAAACAAGAAGCAGGGCCAGGCCCAGGGAAACTGAGGTAACAGTAAGGATCGTGCGCCTCTTGTTCCTCCAGAGGTTGCGCCAGGATAATTTTATAAGCAGTAACATTGTGTGTCCTCCCTGCACTGCTCAACCTCGCTGCTGCCAGGCTGATGATGCCGGGTGTTAATAATCTGATTCAGTTTAATATTTAATTCGTCGTCTTTTTTGAGGCCCCCATCAGATTTTAGCCAGTGCATCTACCGGGTTCATTCTGGCCGCTCTTATTGCCGGGATGATAGTAGCCAGAAGTACAACGATGGACAGGCAGACAGCTGAAATTAAGTAGGAGTCCCAGGACCAGACCACCTGCATTACTGGATCAATATGGCTTCCCGCGAATGACATGTCAGCGATCCAGGCTGACAAATCAAGGCCATACCTGGTGAGGTAGCTGAGAATGAGCAGTCCTCCGGCAAAACCAATTCCGAGACCCAGTATTGACAGGAAGAAACTTTCCAGCAGGAACATTGATAATATCTGCCCCGGGGACATACCCAGCGAACTCAGAGAGCCGATTTCCCTGGTTCTTTCAAATACTGCCATCATCATGGTATTGAGAGTACCGAAACCCGCGAAGATTCCGACAAGAAGGATCAGGATAAACCCGCTTCCCTCAGTCGCGGTGATATATTCCTTTATCTGAGGCAGGAGTTCCTCCCAGCTTTCGGCCTCGGAATCGGGCGGAAGGTCTGCCAGGCCGGAGACTCTCTCTGCAATACGGGAGGATTCCTGGGGATTTTCAACCCTTAGAGCCACCTCGTGAACCTGCCATTCCTCCATGGCCAGCAATTCCTGGAGATCACGCCAGTGCATCACGACCAGGGACCTGTCCAGGGAAGTAAGGCCAGTGGAAATCACTCCCGAAATCGTATAGAGATCGTTTCCGGTTGTTCCGTCGGCTGCCTGGGTGACGATTGCGACTTTATCACCTGGGGAAAGCTTCATAATATTGGCCAGTACTTTTCCCACAAGTATTTCACGCCTGGGATCAGGTGTAAGGTTTTTCCCGACAATAGGAGATCCGAGAAGCCTGGTTACTGAAGGCTCGCGCATGGGGTCCATGCCTGACAGGTTTGTAGCCCTGGTGTTTTCCCCGGTTGATATCAGCGCAAATTCATAAATCCTGGGGGCTGAGGCCTGAATGCCATCCATGGAATCAAGCGAGCCCAGAAGGGATTCCAGATCATACTGTTCCCTGTAACCAATCCAGTCATACATGTTCCTTCCCGGAAGGTAGTCCTGGTGATGGATCTGGATATGGCCCTGGAACAGTTCTGTCCCGTTCTTCAGCATCTGTGCAGACATTCCATCCAGGATCCCGGAAATAACCATCAGGATCAGGAATGCTGTGGAAATGGCCAGGATCGAGATCCAACTGCGTTTTGAATTTCTCCAGAGATTTCTCCAGGCAAGCTTGAATATAATCATCAGTTTCCCTTTAAACTATTTATCTCTCAGGCTCGCCAGAGAAAATGTATCAGAAGGGTGCTTCATATTAAAAGCAAGTTTAGTGTAGGTAATTTGGGTAAATTCTTCGGGTTTATCAGCCGGGACAAGCTTCATTACAGCCGGGACAAGCCTGTCTCCCATTTTCTTATATTCAGAATAGGTAACTGTACGTTTAAGGGAGCCCTTTTCATCGTAGTAATTTGCCTTTACCGGCATCAGGTCTCTTTTCCTGATAACAAATTCGATAGCTCCCCAGACAACAGGAGCGTCCGGGTGGGGAGTAAGGCTGAATTCCCAGATTTCCGCCCCCTCTCGCAATCCCTCGAAAGTAACCTTGATAGTATAGTCGTCGACCAGCCTGCTTTCCTTGACCAGGTCATCGTTAGTGAAGTGGCTGCCCATCCAGGATGCCATCATCATTGAAGACGGAATCCTGATGGTACGGGATATCTTGGGAAGATAATTCCAGATATCGGTATCAATTTTCAGGGTTGCCACACCTGCTTCTTTCCGGGGCTTGAGAATACGTATCAGCGCTTTTTCAGTTCCCTCGGACCAGATTTCAATTGTTTTGCTTCTCTCCCATCGTTTAGTGGAAATTACCATTTCCGCCACACCGTAGGAGGAGTCTCCCCTCATTATCCGGTCAACCTTGTCAATAATATCCCGGGGGGAATCCTCGGCGGAAAGAATTGTAAAGTGGGACAGGAAAATGGAAAAGAACACCAGGCATCTTGTCAGACATATTTTCATAGCTATTCGTCCCTATAAGTTGTCAGCAAGCATATACATATTAATGAAATGTTCTATCTATCTTAACTCCTGGTACCGCCACTTTAAACCCAAATGGGTCAAAATTGGCTTGACTGGTTTCATAATCTGAATGAATGGCTGTTTTCCTTGCTGTACTGGATATCGATTCCGACCGGTTCCGATCAGGTTAATCTCCATATTTTCCGTTCCTCTCTTAAAGAGTTTCTTTTCCTTTTGCAACTCTATTTCTCCATCAGGGTTTGACTCTCCATTTTCAAGTATCCCTTGGGAGGGCAAGATTTGGGATTGTCTTTAAATATAATGGAACTATTTGGGCTTTATTGGCATAGAAATTTAAAACAGCGAATGGAAACACAAGGTTGCGCTAAGCAATTTTATCGAGGATCTGCCGCCTGTAGTAAGGTGTCCCGGTTAAATTGCGGAGACCTGGAGAGCTTTTAGCCTTTCGCCTTTTTTTGGTTAATGATCTAAAGTGCTCTTAAAGGGGATGAACTTAATGAAACGTTACCAATTCTTAGCTGTTGTGTTAATAATGATGGCAATCAGTGTAGGAAGCCAGGCCGTGCTGGCTCAGTCTGATAGCGGTCAGGCTAAAATTGCGGTCGTGAACAACCTTTGCCCGATCATGGGCACTGAAATCGATTCAAAGAATGTCCCAGTTGATCTGACCCGCGAGTTCATGCATCAGAAAGTTGGATTCTGCTGTACATCCTGCCTTGCGAAGTGGGGCAAATTGGGTGAAACCGAAAAAGGAGAAAAACTTGCGGCGGTAAAGGATAAGATGTGACCCTTGCCTGTAATTGTTTCTGCTCCCTTGTTTGAATGACTATCCATAAGCCGCGGCCAGTACCTCCCACATCGGGCCGCGGCACCTCCCTTTGTGAACACTGATTTTCAATAAATATCAGCGCCAGGACGCAATATTATGAAGCATGCCAGTTGTCTACCTGCCAATATTCTGCTGGGCGATCACAATATCATTGTCATCAACAATCGTAAATGTGGCAGCCTGCAGTGATGCCAGGGCCAACTGGTAGTTAATCCTGGCCCGGAGCTCATTGTAGTTTATTGAAATATTTAGGGGACTATCTTGCCATCCAGCAGGTGAATCTGGCGGTCGGCATACTCCGCGTAGTGCGGATCATGGGTAACCATTCCGATAGTCGCTCCCTCCTGGTGGAGTTGGCATAGTAAATCCATGACTGCCTGGCCGTTTTGGGAGTCGAGATTCCCGGTAGGTTCATCAGCCAGCAGGATGGAAGGCTGCCCAACCAGGGCGCGGGCAACAGCAACCCGCTGCTGCTGGCCTCCTGATAATTGAGACGGGTAGTGGCCCAGGCGATGAGCCATTTCTACTTTTTCAAGAGATTCCTGGACCATGGATCTGCGCTTCGAACCTGACATCTTTCTGTAGGTCAGGGGTAGTTCCACATTCTCATAAACAGTGAGATCACTGATCAGGTTAAAACTCTGAAAAATAAACCCGATTTCCCGGTTTCTGATAATTGCCCGCTGGCCGAAACTTAAACCATCAACTGGTGTGCCGCTGAGCTTGTACCCGCCTTCCGAAGGTATATCCAACAGACCGATTATGGAGAGCAACGTAGATTTGCCGCAGCCTGAGGGGCCCGATATGCAGACAAACTCCCCCTGGTTAATTGATAAATCAACTTCGGAAAGGGCGTGTGTTTCCACCTCGTCGGTGTAAAAGATCTTGGAGACATTATCCATGTAGATTACTGAATTGAATGAGTTATGCATGCTTTTCACCTCAAAAATTAACCTGAACCTTGATCCCAGTTTCGTGGCCGGAAGCAGCCTTGCTTCCAGTCCGTCCGCCACGGGGGGATGGACGTTTTGAGTATCAACAGTCAAATCATTTCAATCTACTTGATCCTGATCTTTTCGGAATCATCAAATTCAGAAGTATCAGACAGGATCACTTCATCACCCGGCCTCAATCCTTCCAGGATCTGAACCTGGCTGACAGATGTTTTCCCAAGGCGGACAGGTACCCGTACTGCTTCACTGGTGCCCGGAATCAGTTTAAATATTCCAATGGCCGAATCAGCCAGGCCGAATGGGGGGCGTCCCATTTTGACAACGCTATCCAGCTTGTCGAGCTGTATTTTCCCGTCAACATTCAAGTCGGGACGGGCTCCGGGAGGCAGTTCTCCAGTCAGTTCCACATCCACGGTAACAGTTCCTTCCTGGGCTGCGGGATCCACCCTGACCACCTGACCTGGAATAATTCCATTTCTCGTGTCAACAGTGGCGGGTAATCCAGCCACAACATCTTTAGCCTGGGTTTCAGGTATCCTGAGCTGAGCTTTCAGGCGGCCGGGAACAGCAACCTTACCCAAATTCCCTCCGGCAGGAACCCGCGTTCCAACTTCAATCGTGATTTGCTGAAGAACTCCGTCGATTCCGGCCCTGACCTTCAACATATCAACCTGGCGGAGCCGCAAATCATATAAACCCCGGAGACGGGATAGCTCGGCCTGCTTGGCATCAATACGGGCTTTAATGGATTTCTCGTCTATCTCAAGCCGTTGCTCTTCAATCTGATGAAGTTTCTCAGCCTCTTCCGCCGAAACCTTGGATTGGCGTAACTCCAGGTTCGAAATGAGTCCGGATTTGGCCAAATCATCATTTATGTCGGCATCCATGCTTTTTTCCAGGAAATCAGCCTTGGCTGATGCCACTCTGGCCTGCTGCTCCAGGGTCCCCCTTTGCAGATCGACCCGTAGGTTTTCAAGTTCAGCGAGAGATTCTTCAAGCTGAAGCTTCGCGTCCAGGGCATCTCTTTCCACTTCAGGATTGCTGAGTAAAACCAGGACCGTGTCTTTTGTCACTTCAGTTCCGGGAAATACAAAGATTTTTTCAATCCGGCCTTCAGTCGCAGCCGTGATCCAGGTTTCAACTTCAGGAACAAGCTTGCCCGGCCCCCGGACTTCAATGGTCATCGGGCCTTCTTCAACCGTGCCCAGCCAGATCGCGGCCCGATCAACTGAAGGGAGAGCGGGCTCCAGGCGGGATACATACCAGGTTCCGGCGGCAAGAAGGGAAAGCAGCAGAATGGATAAGATGAGGATCTTGATACGCTTTTTCCGGGCATATCCCTGTCGGGGTATATCAACCATATTAACTTCCTAACCAGGTTGAATAACAACTACGATACTCACAAAAATGAAACTATTTTGCATCTAAGCAGTCAAAGGTTTCAAGGAGACTGTTTTTGCAACTTTCAAGCTATCAGATTAAAACAGGAATTAAAAGTCTCATATTAAATAATTTTATTTAGGTTTTATGACATTTTGCTTAAGAAACCACATGCCCATTAAGAACGATGAAATTGCATATTAGTTCCAGTCGAGACGCTGAATTGATCGACACCATACAGGAAATCTCATCCTTACCGGAATTTTTCAGAGACCCAGGCCAAATAAACTGCTGGAAATAAAATATAAATCATGTGAATATTAACCGATAATAATGATAGAAATTGATGAAACTCCCATAATTTGACGTTCTCTTTTCAAATACAACAGGATTTCTGAAATGGGCTATTTCTTAAGGGTTTACTCCAAAAGGCCGGTGCACACCCTGGCAATCATCCTCATCCTTGGCTGCGGTATCGCAGTCACAACCTTCACTTTCACTCTTTTCAATTCCATACTGCTGGAACCGCTGCCTTATCCGGAATCGGAGAGGATTGTTAAACTCTGGGCCAAGGCTCCTTATCCAAGGAATTTTTTCATATCAACCCCCACATATGATGATATTTGTGAGCAGTCTACTGTGTTTGATTCCCTTTGTGCTTCTGAGGGTCAAGGAGTCAATTTGAGCATTAGAGGATCGGCAATCAGGGCAGTTGGATGGAAAATAACAAATGATTTCTTTCAGGTTTATCGATCTTATCCAAGTATAGGAACCATATTCGATGAAAAAAACCAAAATGGAATTATCCTTTTTCATCAACTCTGGTTAAAGGAGTTTGGGGGAGATCCGGATATCATTGGGAAATCTGTCACATTGGATGGTATTCCCACACCAATTATTGGTGTCATGCCAAAAGATTTTGCCGGGGGCCAAGATTTTACAAACGTAGATTATTTTACATCATTTGATATTCACAAAACTCCGTGGGCTCATCGGAGGAATATTCATTTTGTCTATGCTATAGGTAGACTTAAAAAGGAGATCTCCCTGGAACAAGCCCAAGCTGAACTTGATGTAATTGCTAACAGATTAAAACTGGAAAAAAATGCGGAAATGCAAGATGTTGCAGTAAAACTGACTTCAATTAACGAAGACGCAACTGAATACATTTCCCACTCATTGAAGCTCGCTATGGGAGGTTCTCTCGTTTTGTTCACCCTTGTTCTACTTCTGGTTGGGAACCTCCTGCTGGCCGGTTGGCTACTCCGGATAAAGGAATTCGGCACCAGGATTGCACTTGGAGCCTCCAGAAATCGGTTAGTGATGCAATTAATTTCTGAGAGCGTCTTACTCTCTGTACTTGGTGGCCTACTAGGATTAGGCATATCAATATGGATGTCCCGCTTATTTCGCCTCTGGGCTCCCCCAGGAATTCCAAGGATTGAAGGTTTGGCAACAGAAGAGATGGTTATTCTTTTCTGGTTGATAACCACCATTTTGGGAGGGCTGCTTCCCGGATTCATCTCAGCCTTAGCTTGCTCTAGAGTAGAGTCTATTGCAATTATGAAAGGTTCGGGAAGTACAGGCATAAAGCTCTCCCAGAATCGATTCTTTTCCTCAATAATCACGGTATTTTCGATCGCTCTTTCATGTTTACTACTTACACTAACTGGTCTATTAGGTTTCAGTTATTTGGAATTAGTTTCTAGTGATTTGGGATATCAGCCGAAAGGAGTTATCACCGCGTTGGCTAACCTAAGCACAGCACGATATAAAGAGGATAATGCAAAGACCCAATATCACGACGATCTCTTGAACCGGATTAGAGCTATACCAGGAGTTGAATCGGCAGGTTGTATTCTAGGCGCCTCCTCGCTGTTCACCGGAGGTGGAATAAGATATCGTTTAAATGAAAATGATGATGATATTGAATACAAAGCCAATTACATAGTAGCTGATGTAGAGGCTTTAGATGCCCTGGAACTAAAATTGAAAAAGGGGAGGTTTTTCAATAACTCCGATAAGGACCGACCTGAAACAGCAGTGGTTGTTGATGAAGCCTTCGCCCGCTTACACTGGCCCGGTACAGATGCATTGAATAAAAGCTTCTATGATGGAGATGAAACTTGTGTAGTTGTTGGTGTGATAAATAGTATAAGAAGCCGGGGTTATGACGGATCAATAATTCCCACTGTCTATAACCAATTTAGTCGTAGACCCCTTACATTCCAAAGTTTTGTTATCAAATCAGTATTACCAGAAATAAAAATTATTAAATCGCTGCAAGAAGCAGCAAGACAAACTGATCCTTATATTGCGTTATATGATATCCACACCCTCGAAAAACGTCTGCAGGACGACTCCTCTCTCAGACGAATCAGTGCCCAAACAGTCCTTTTATTGGGGCTGATTGGAGCTTTGATATCCTGTATCGGAATTTACGCGGTAATTCTGTTTGATCTCTCAAACCGTAAACAGGAGATTGGAATCAGGGCTGCCCTGGGTGCCAGCACATTTCATATTTACAAGCATTTCCTGAAAAAAGGACTTGTCCTGATCCTGGTCGGGATAGCTTTGGGCTTGGGCTCCACCTACTACCTGCTACCGATCATCTCAAGGTCCATCTTCAAACTTCCGGCCATGACATCAGGCGTCCAGCTGTTTACGGCTATCGTTGTTCTGATCCTCGGCACCATCTCCTGCCTGCTTGCCATCAGGAGATCACTGGATCAAGAGAAAATCTATACTTGCCTGAAGCAGGAGTGAAACAGTCACCGGAAACGGGCTTTGGTTTACAGAAACCTTCTGTTCTTCCAGGGCCAGAAATCATGAATATATATGAGGCTCGCTTTATCAGTAAGACAGGATTTCTGAAATGAGCTATTTTTTAAGGGTTTACTCAAAAAGGCCGGTGCACACCCTGGCAATCATCCTCATTCTCGGCTGTGGCATCGCAGTTACAACCTTCACTTTCACTCTTTTCAATTCGATACTGCTGGAACCCCTACCCTATCCGGAATCGGGTCGGATGGTGAGGCTTTATGCCAAAGCTCCACCACCAACAGATGTGTTCATTTCAACTCCAACCTATGAAGATATCTATGAGCAGTCAACTGTCCTGGACTCCCTGTGTTCAATCTATGGAAATGTAGCTAATGTGACAATTAATGGGAATGCAATCACTGCAAACGAGGGAATGGTCACCAAGGATTTTTTTGAAGTCTACAACGTTTACCCTACCATAGGTACAGTATTCCAAAAGGATGGACAGGAGGGTGTGATTTTATTACATCATTTCTGGAAACGAGTCTTTGACTCAAATCCGAACGTTGTTGGCGAAAAGCTCACTATAGATGAAATAGATAAACCTATCATTGGAGTAATGCCTGAAGATTTGAGGAAGATTTATCCTGAAGGTTCAAGGGACTTTTTAACATCTCTTGATTTGCACTCAGATAAAGTCATTGGACTGACCGTCTGGAATCGAAGAAACATCCATTTAACTCTTGCTATAGGCAGAATTGCTGAAGGTGTAACCCCGAAACAGGCCCAAGCTGAACTTGATGTTATTGCCTCAAGGCTTCAGTTAGAAACCAAAGCCGAAATGAAACATGTAGCAGTTCGGTTAGTTCCCTTGGTTGAGGAAGTCACCGCGACAATATCTCATATACTGAAGTTTGCTATGGCTGGTACTATTATCCTGTTTCTAATTGTTCTGCTCCTGAGTGGAAATCTTCTGCTTTCGGGGTGGATTATCCGGATGAAGGAATTTGGTACCAGGTTGGCGCTGGGTTCATCGCGGAGTAAGCTAATATCACACCTTGTTTCTGAAAGTCTGTTACTTTCAGTATTAGGAGGCATACTCGGTCTCGGAATAACTGTAATGATGACCAGCCTTTTTCGCCATAGGGCTCCCTCTGATAGCTATTGGAACTTACCAGGCATTGATCGATTTGAAGAACTGGCAACCTCCGAGACAGTCGTACTTTTTTGGTTAATTGCGATTATTCTTGGTGGTTTCCTCCCTGGATTACTTGCAGCTATTTCCTGTTCCAGGGTCGAACCTTACTCAATAATGAAAGACTCCACTGGTATGGGAGCTTCAGTTCTAGCTAGTCGTCGCTTTTCCACATTAATTACAGTTCTAACAGTATCTCTCTCCTGTCTACTGCTAACTCTTACTGGACTCTTGGGTTTTAGCTATATGGACATTATATCCAATAATCTTGGATATAAACCAAAGGGAGTAATTACAGGCAGAGCATATCTGTCTTTAGAACGATATAAAGACGATTTGGAAGTAGTCCGATTTCATGATGACTTTATAAGGCGAGTTCAGAATTTCCCAGGAATTCAATTCGTTGGCAGTATTAGCGCTGCTTCGCTCCTTAGTAGATATTATCGTTTCGAATATAAGTTGGAAGAATCAAAAAATAAGGATGGTTTTCCTGGGAAAACCCTGATAATTGGTGCGGATGCGCTAAAGGTTCTGGGATTAGAGCTAAAAAGCGGAAGAACTTTTATTCCATCCGATCTGGAAAGGTCGGATCAAGTTGTAATTATCGATGAAACTCTCGCTAAACGACATTGGCCTGAAGGAGACGCGCTTCATAAAAGGATTTACTTTTATAGAGATTCCGCAGAAATAATTGGTATTGTCAGCAGCATCAGAAGCGGTGGATACGAAGGAGAAATAGTCCCTACAGTCTATCGTTGCTTTGGGAAGGATCCTGATAAATACATTAGCATAATGGCCAAATCAGCATTACCTGAAGATAAGATCACAAAGTCGCTCCAGGAGGCGGCCAGGCAAACCGATCCCAATATTGCTCTATATGATATCAGTTCTCTTCAAAAGAAATTGGATGACCATTCCTCCCTCAGGCGAATCAGTGCCCAGGCGATCCTGATACTGGGACTAATCGCAGCCCTGATATCCTGTATCGGCATATACTCGGTGATTTTATTTGATGTATCAAACCGTAAACAGGAGATAGGAATCAGGGCAGCCCTGGGTGCCAGCACATTTCATATTTACCGGCATTTTCTGAAAAAAGGCCTGGTCCTGATCTTGGTCGGGATAGCTTTGGGCTTGGGCTCCACCTACTACCTGCTACCGATCATCTCGAGGTCCATCTTCAAACTTCCGGCAATGACATCAGGCGTCCAGCTGTTTACGGCTATCGCTGTTCTGATCCTCGGCACCATCTCCTGCCTGCTTGCCATCAGGAGATCACTGGATCTTGAAAAGATTTACACCTGTTTGAAGCAGGAGTGAAATTAGAATCGTGATTAAACAAATAGGAGGCATTGCCTGGGTAACAGAATATATCGCAGAGGTTTCAGAGGGTGTCCCCTCTGGACTTGAAGGTATTAGGAATAGCTCCCTTATAACGAGAACAGGGAAAGACAGGGGAGTTCAGCCTTTCAAGGTTTTGTCAACTCTTCTCCAGACTAAATAATTGCTAATTAGTTGTTAATTAAAATAAATTTCAAACTCGACACAAGTACGTACTTAGGAATAGACTGAAAGATGAATTGATAAATAGAACGCACAGAGGACTCAGGAAGCCAGGAATAAAATCAGGCAAGTCCTAAAATTCGAGAATCAGTTGCAATTCGCATTTTGATACAGTTTGTTAACTGAAGCCGGGTGATTTCCGGCTAAAGAGGCTTACTGTTCAACATAAGAAAGGTGCATGAATATGTTCAACAAAATCCGCAGAGATGTTTCTTCCCTTTTCCTGAATACACCCTCAAAACAGATTTTGCTTTTGACATTTATCCTTTTTGTTTTTGCTGCTGCCTGGGTCCCGGCCCAGACCTGCACTGTAGCTGGTACCAGCAGCATACCAGATACGGAATGTCAGGCCCTTTATGCTCTATATAATAATACAGACGGTGACAACTGGACCGATAATGATTACTGGCTGACTTCAATAGATGTTGGAGCTTGGCCGGGAGTTTTTGTTGAGTTTGTGAATGGGGGTTGGCATGTGACGCGCCTTGCGTTTCCAGGTAAAAACTTGACCGGACAAATCCCCAGTGAATTAGGTAATCTTACCCACCTTACAGATTTATACCTTGGTTACAATCATTTAACTGGAGAAATACCCTCAGAGTTGGCTACACTGACCAAGCTGGAGTTTCTATACCTTGATGGAAATCAGTTAACCGGGGAGATTCCGCCAGAGCTGGGAAACATGCCTAACCTGGATTATTTGTCTGTTGCGTACAATCAATTAACCGGAGAAATACCACCTGAACTGGCAAACCTACATAGTCTTACAGAATTATCTCTCGACAGTAACAGATTGACCGGTGAGATACCTCCTGAACTGGGTGGCATGACAAGCCTTATAGGTCTTGGGCTTTCCAGTAACCAGTTAACCGGTGAAATACCCCAGGAATTAGGAAACCTGCCCAACCTTGAGCAGTTAAGCCTCTTTTACAATTATTTGACCGGCCCGATTCCGCCGGAGTTAGGTAACCTGCCCAAACTTCGTTCACTATGGATTATGGCCAATGATTTTTCAGGTGACCTGCCAGCATTTCTGGCTGATCCTCCGGAAGAGGTGGATTTGAAATGGAATCGTCTTTACGCTTCTGATCCCGCGGTTTTAGCCGCCATGGAAGACAAACATGAAGGAGAGTTTATCTCCACCCAGACACTCAAACCTGAGAATATCTCTGCCGCCGTGGTAACAGATTCAGGAAATGCGGAGAACCGAGTAGAAGTTTCCTGGGATCCTATTTCCTACACGGCTGATCCGGGAGGTTACAAGGTGTTCTACCGGAAAACAGGTGACACTGAATTTCACTATGGCGGCATGACTCATAACAAGGCAGCTTCATCTTTCAGAGTCTGTAACCTCGATCCGGGCGCTGAATACGAATTCATGGTCAACGCGGTCACCTGGCAGCACAAATATAATAAAAGTGATCTATACAGCCTTGACACTAGCAGAGTTACAGCTACTGCCGGAACCCTGGCCCGGGCCTTTATTCCGAACTGGAAACAGGCGCCTGGTTATTTTACCGGGATTGTAGTTGCTAATTTCGGTGACACTGACTTTGGAGTTGATCTTTCCGCCTATGACCCCAATGGAGTTATGGAGCCCCAGGGCCAGAACCACCAGGTGGTCCACGCCGGAAGGCAGATGAGCAAACTGGGATCGGAATTCTTTCATGGAAATCCATACCATGAGGACTTTTCCTGGATTGAACTGGGCGCTGAGAATAGCAACAGGATGGGAAGCATCTTCCTCTTCGGAGTTAGTGATACCGAAATGCTGGATGGAGCCGAAGCCCAATCTTCATACGCGAAGAAGCTCTATTTCACCAGGCCGCTGGATGAAGGATTCTTCGCGGGATGGGGACCGGAAATCCAGATGTGCCTTGTCAATCCAACTGATGAAGAGGTTACACTAACCTGCACATTAAAAGGCTCAAACGGAGAATCCGCTAAATCTCACACAATCCCTGCCCGGGGATTTATCAAGGGAGACGCGGAGGATCTGACCAACCCGGAGCACGGCATAGTTGACGGCTACCTGGAGATTGAAGTAACGGATGGTCCTGGAGTAGTAGGCTTCTCCAGAATCGAATTTCCTGGGGTGAGAACTGCCCTGGGAATGAATGCTGTTACATCAACTTCTACCAGAACGATGTACAGTGCCCAGCTGGCGCACGGACTTAATATCGTAACCAACCTGAGGCTGGTAAATACCGGCGGAGTCAGCCGCAGCGTTACCTTAACCGCCATTAGTGATGACGGAACTCCGTTGGCTGAACCTGTTCTGGTCGACATTGACAACGAAGAGATATACAGCGCTGACATCGGTACCCTTTTCGGCCTTGAAGGTGAGGGAGTTATTTATACCACCGGCTCCCTGGTGGTTGAATCAGACGGCAGCGGCATCATCGGAGATATCATCTTCGCTGATGGAGATACGCTGGAATATGCCATGTCACTACCCTTGCAGGACAGACTTTTCCAGGAAGCGGTATTTAATCATATCTCCAACCTGCCCAGCGTATTCACTGGATTAGCTTTCTACAATCCCGGAAATGCAACCGCAAACGTATTGATTGAAGCATTCGGGATTGACAATGAGGGAAAGATTGCGGAGAAGACCCTGGTCCTGGGTCCAGGTGAAAGGATAGCCAGGACTCTGATGGATCAGGACATGTGGCCTGAATTCCCGACCCAGTCCGGGGGTTATATCAAAATCCAGAGCGACCAGCCCATTGCGGGGCAGCAGCTCTTCGGAGACACAGCACTCCGTTACATGGCGGCCATTCCCCCCACCACCAGGGCTGAGGCTATGTTTGATTAGGAATATAGAATTCTGGGTTATATCTTGAACAATCAGGGGGGCATTCCGGCCTCTTGGTATTACAAGGGAGCGCAAAAAAGCAAAACCAATTTAGTTAAGAAGAATGGTATTAGTTCTAATCGCCAATCTTAAGGATAGCATCCTCTTTTAAATTTTCAGTGTTTTTCTAAAAAACAACAGGAGTATCTTATGCAAAACAAAATTATGAAAAACAAGTTCCCTCATTCCTTTAAGACAAGCCTATTTAAGGGAATGTTAGGAGTATTGGTTTTAGGCATTTCATTAAGTTCTGTTTCATTAGGAGAAACATGTAATGGAATTCCGGACAGTGAGTGTCAAGCGCTGTATGCTCTGTATAACACTACAGGTGGAAACCAGTGGTATCTTTCTGCCAACTGGCTTTCTTCGGAACCAGTCGAAGATTGGCACAATGTTACTGTTGAAAATGGTCACGTAGTTGAAATTGATCTTTATAATAACGGTCTGACTGGGACAATCCCATCGGAATTGAGTGAGCTTAATTATCTTCGACTCTTAGAACTTACCACCAACAGTATTACTGGAGAAATTCCACCCGAACTGGGCAATTTAACTAACCTTGAGGAATTATCTCTCGGGAGTAATGAGTTAACCGGAGAGATCCCTGTTGAACTGACAACTTTACCAGAACTGAGAGTTTTATCATTGGGAGGGAATGAATTATCCGGGAATATTCCTCCGGAATTAGGGAATCTTAGCACACTGAGAGTTTTATCACTGGGAGCTAATGAATTGTCCGGGAATATTCCTCCAGAATTAGGAAATCTTAGCTTACTTACTGAGCTGTCTCTTTTTGGAAATGAATTAACTGGAGAGATTCCTCCGGAACTTGGTAATCTGACAAATCTTACTCAGTGGTTGGCCCTGTCCAACAATAAATTAACTGGAGAGATTCCTCCGGAGCTTGGTAATCTGACAAATCTTATTCATTTATCCCTCTTCACCAACTGGTTAACCGGAGAGATTCCTCCGGAGCTGGGAAATCTGACTAATATTGAGGAGATAAACCTGTTTTACAATTGTTTAACTGGTCCGATCCCTCCAGAATTAGGAAATCTGACTAAACTCAGAAAATTGCACCTGAGCTCCAACAATCTGTCCGGTGATTTGCCTGCTTTTTTTGCTAATCCACCTGACTATATATCTCTGGAGTGGAACTGCCTCTATTCATCAGATCCTGATATCCTGGCTGCCGTAGAAAATAAGCATGCCGAGGGATTTATTTCCAGGCAGACACTCACACCTGAGAATATCTCAGCTGCAGTAGTAACAGATTCAGGAAATGCTGAGAACCGGATAGAAGTGTCCTGGGATCCTATTTCCTACACGGCTGATCCCGGAGGGTACCAGGTGTTCTACCGGAAAACAGGTGCCACTGAATTTCACTATGGAGGAATGACTCATAATAAAGAAGCCAACTGCTTCAGGGTCTGCAACCTCGATCCGGACGCTGAATACGAATTCATGGTCAACGCGGTCACCTGGCAGCACAAATATAATAAAAGTGATCTATACAGCCTTGACAGCAGCAGAGTTACAGCTACTGCCGGAACCCTGGCCCGGGCGTTTATTCCGAACTGGAAACAGGCGCCTGGTTATTTTACCGGGGTTGTAGTTGCCAATTTCGGTGACACTGACTTTGGAGTTGACCTTACCGCTTTTGACCCCAATGGAGCTATGGAGCCTCAGGGCCAGAACCACCAGGTGGTCCACGCCGGAAGGCAGATGAGCAAACTGGGATCGGAATTCTTTCATGGAAATCCATACCATGAGGACTTTTCCTGGATTGAACTGGGCGCTGAGAATAGCAACAGGATGGGAAGCATCTTCCTCTTCGGAGTTAGTGATACCGAAATGCTGGATGGAGCCGAAGCCCAATCTTCATACGCGAAGAAGCTCTATTTCACCAGGCCGCTGGATGAAGGATTCTTCGCGGGATGGGGACCGGAAATCCAGATGTGCCTTGTCAATCCAACTGATGAAGAGGTTACACTAACCTGCACATTAAAAGGCTCAAACGGAGAATCCGCTAAATCTCACACAATCCCTGCCCGGGGATTTATCAAGGGAGACGCGGAGGATCTGACCAACCCGGAGCACGGCATAGTTGACGGCTACCTGGAGATTGAAGTAACGGATGGTCCTGGAGTAGTAGGCTTCTCCAGAATCGAATTTCCTGGGGTGAGAACTGCCCTGGGAATGAATGCTGTTACATCAACTTCTACCAGAACGATGTACAGTGCCCAGCTGGCGCACGGACTTAATATCGTAACCAACCTGAGGCTGGTAAATACCGGCGGAGTCAGCCGCAGCGTTACCTTAACCGCCATTAGTGATGACGGAACTCCGTTGGCTGAACCTGTTCTGGTCGACATTGACAACGAAGAGATATACAGCGCTGACATCGGTACCCTTTTCGGCCTTGAAGGTGAGGGAGTTATTTATACCACCGGCTCCCTGGTGGTTGAATCAGACGGCAGCGGCATCATCGGAGATATCATCTTCGCTGATGGAGATACGCTGGAATATGCCATGTCACTACCCTTGCAGGACAGACTTTTCCAGGAAGCGGTATTTAATCATATCTCCAACCTGCCCAGCGTATTCACTGGATTAGCTTTCTATAATCCCGGAAATGCAACCGCAAATGTATTGATTGAAGCATTCGGGATTGACAATGAGGGAAAGATTGCGGAAAAGACCCTGGTCCTGGGTCCGGGTGAAAGGATAGCCAGGACTCTGATGGATCAGGACATGTGGCCTGAATTCCCGACCCAGTCCGGGGGTTATATCAAAATCCAGAGCGACCAGCCCATTGCGGGGCAGCAGCTCTTCGGAGACACAGCACTCCGTTACATGGCGGCCATTCCTCCCACCACCAGGGCTGAGGCTATGTTTGATTAGGAATATAGAATCCTGGGTTTTATCTTGAACAGCCAGGGGTCATTACGGCCCCTGGCTGGAATAATAAGGTCAACCTCAAATTTCCCCTGTCAACAAGATTTCTCTCCGAGTTTTCGCAGGCTCACTCAGCACCGGAGGTGCGGCAGGTATTAACCCAGGCCGACGGAGAAGCCTGAAGGGCTGAGCCGGAGTCCTGGGTAGGAACGTGTTACTAAGGTGGGGGAGCTTTGGAAGGGCGGCACACTTTGCAGCACTCAGGGGAAATCTCAAATGCCAGGGGCGGTAACCAGAAAGCTCTCTAATGCCTACCACATTTTCCTGGACAGGGATGAAGCGGTTCTTTGCCGGAAGACTGATATCCGTTTTTACTCACGCGATAGTGGTTATGGCGAAAGTCTACTATAATCAGAAATCTGTGTAGAAAAAAGTAACCGGCCGGAAACAGGGCCTGTCACAGGAGGTGAATTATCATGAAATCATTCAGGGAGACACTGACCCTCGAGATCCCGTCTCGACGGGAGTACATAAACATTACTCCGCAGGTGGAAACACTGTTAAGGAAAAGCGGAATTACCGAGGGATTATGCCTGGTGAATGCCATGCATATCACCGCATCTGTTTACATAAATGATGATGAACCGGGACTGTTGGATGACTATGAGGACTGGCTTGAGGGACTGGCTCCCCATGAGCCTCTTTCCAGGTACCGCCACAACCTGACTGGAGAAGATAACGGAGACGCGCATCTGAAGCGGCAGGTAATGGGGCGTGAAGTGGTGGTCGCGGTTACCGAAGGAAAACTTGATTTCGGTCCCTGGGAAGAGATTTTTTATGCCGAGTTTGACGGCAGGCGCCCAAAAAGGGTTCTTGTGAAGATAATCGGCGAATGAACAGTTATTTGAGGGCAGCGGAAATTTTATGTGCAAGAAGGACCAGAAAGCAGGGATAATCACTCTCGCCGCACCTGTTTACCATGAGAAAGAAATAAAAAAAAGCAGGTTTATAGCAGTTGCCATGCGGGTCGAGACTTCCGGAGAGGCAATGGAGCAGATCAGGAAGGCATCATTACCCGAAGCAAATCATAACTGCTGGGCCTATAAGATCGGCGGAGAATACCGCTTTTCTGATGATGGAGAACCCGGAGGATCTGCCGGCAGACCGATACTGGCAGCTATAGAAGGCCAGGAACTGGACCGGGTAACTGTTGTTGTTTCCAGGTATTTCGGTGGAATCAAATTGGGTGTGGGCGGGCTGGTCAGGGCTTACGGCGGCACTGCAGCCGAATGCCTGCGACAGGCAAAAAAACTGGAAGTAAAACCCTTGTACCAGTTAAGGGTGGAGATTCCCTTCCCTGACGTCAGCACTGTTTACAACTTCCTGCCTGAATTTAATGTTCGCAAAACCGGGGAATCCTATGTTGAGACAGGAGTTATCCTGGAGCTGGAGCTGGAACAGCAAAACTGGGAATTGTTCCGGAAAAACCTGACTGATGTTACCAAGGGCAAGATGCGGGTAATTGATATCCGGGACGCGGAATGATTATCGGATGGTTGAGGTGTGTTTAGGATTTAGAAATTTGAAATTTGGTGCTCATTCATCGGGTTGACGTCTTTTATATTGCTATTAACGCAATGGCGCAATGAATAATTATTGGTTTTATCTCTGTCGCTGGGTCCTGACGGACCGGAAGCAAAGCTTTTTCCGGTTACGACCTGCAACCTGTTACCTGCAACTTGCGACTATTAATGAGATTGCAGTTATTTGCGGCGCATCAATCAGGAATCGACCAGAATTATCAATCGCAATTCAACAATCATCAATCCAGTCGGCCGGACGGCTTACTTTTTTGGCAGGATGAAGCTGAATTCAGCCCATTGTCCCACTTCAGATTCAGCCCAGATGCGGCCCTGGTGTTTTTCAATGATATTTTTGCAGATAAAAAGCCCCAGCCCGTTGCCCTTAACCCCTTCGGTGCCTTTTTGTTTGAGGCGGGAGTGCTTCTGAAACAGTTTTTCCTTGATCTGTTCCTGGGTCATTCCGACGCCCTCGTTTCGGAAAGAAATTAGTACTTCCTTTTCTTTTTCTTCCAGCCGAATCTTCAATTCGGTGTTTTCCCTGCCATATTTAATGGCATTGGTTAGTAGGTTGAGTACTACAATCTTGAGCAGGTTGGGATCGGCATGAACAACCGGTTCTCCGCTGAATTCAGTCTCAATGCGGATTTTCTTCAGATTGTTAGTATATTCAGGATTTTCCAGCACCGGGTTAAGAACTTCTTCAACCAGGTTTACTTTTTCCTTGTAGGAAGCCATATTCTCCAGGTCCATTTTTGAAAATTCAATATGGCTTCTGATGATATCCTCCAAGTATTCACAGTTTCTGAGAATTGATTCCAGCGCTTTCTGCTGTTTTGGCTCCAGGTGTCCGAAGTATCCTCTATGCAGAGTTTCGGCACTGCTGTGCACAACCGCTATGGGACTCTGCAGATCGTGGGACACCACTGCCATCAAGTCCATTGTATTCTGGCCCGAGCGTTCCGCTCTTTCATTAACAGCATTATCCAGAACATCACATAGTTCTTTCGGGGTGAAAGGTTTTGGAATGTAGTCAAACGCGCCTTTTTTGAGGGCTTCCCTGGCGCTGTCCACTGTCGCGAATCCCGTAAAAACAATGACAATGATTTCAGGTCTTTCCTTAATCAGGCGGTTTAGAACCTCCATCCCGCTAATTCCAGGCATCATCAAATCGGTTAAAACCAGATCATAGGGATTCTGGGCTATCAGCTCCAGGCCTTCTTCACCGGAATAGGCGTTTGTTATTTCAAATCGGGTGCCGCGGAGTATCCGGTTACAGCTTTTGTGGACTATATTTTCATCATCAATGATAAGTAATCTTACTTTTTTTTCGCTCATGGTTTTTAAATTTAATATTTATAAGCACACAGAGAACAGCTTGTCCAGTTCCCCGATTTTGGACTCCTTTTAAAGTGCAATTATAACTGAAATCATGTTTAGCTGGGTTTCGGGTAATTAATTTCGTCATCGATAGGCAGTTCAATCGTAACCTTGGTTCCGACTCCAGGTTCACTGCTGATATCAATAGTTCCGTTGTGCCGTTTTATAATGCCATAGGTCACAGCCATGCCCAGTCCCGTTCCTTTCCCTGGCTCCTTGGTGGTAAAGAATGGATCAAATATCTTGGGCAGATTCTCGGGAGGAATCCCTATTCCAGTGTCAGCAAAATCAATTGTAATGAGGTGGGTTTTAGGAGAAAACCTGCTTGAAACCATGAGTTTTCCACCATTGGGCATGGCATCGGCAGCATTGACTGCCAGGTTGCTGAAAACAGATCTCATCAGGTTCAAGTCGAGCATGATTTCAGGAATGTTTTCATCCAGATTCAGGATTATCTCGATATTAAAAAAGTTATAATGTCGTTCCAACAGCGATATCGCCTGTTTCAGTGCGTCGTTAATATTGGCTTTTTCCTTTTCAAGCCTGGTTTCCCTTGCGAAATCAAGAACACCTTTCACTATTTTCCTGCACCTCATGGTTTCATCCACAATTGTCTGCAGGTCTTCCTCAAACTCAGTCCCCCGGAAGTCTTCCAACAGCATCGAACTGTAGGTCAGAATGCCGGTGAGTGGATTGTTGATTTCGTGGGCGATCCCGGAAGCCATCCTTCCCAGGGAAGCCAGTTTTTCAGACTGCCCCAACTGCTGCTCTGTCTGGTCCCGGAGTTTTTCGTCTCTTTCCCTGATGGCGGCGATCATCTTGTTATAGGCCCTGGCAAGATCTCCGACTTCATCCCTTGAATCGATATCAACTTTTATGTAGCTGCCCCTTGCCAGCTGTTTGGAGGATTCAATCAGTGTTTTGTAGGGTGTCAGGATTGTTTTTATGAAATAAAGCGAAAGGAGGAGCGCGAGTGCTGAACCGGCCAGGATCATGAGGATGTAAAAAAGAAGGGTCTGGCGATTGATATCCTGGAAAAGCTTTTCCTGGATACCAACATAGATCATGCCTATGACATTATTGTCCAGGTCTCGAAGAGGCTGGTAAGCCGATATATACCATTGATTTACAACAAAGGCCCGTCCCAGCCAGGTTTCGCCTTTTTGGATTACGGTATCGTACACTTTCTCCGACACAAGTGTGCCAAGTGCCCTGTCATTATTTTCATTCCGGACATTTGTTGATACCCTGACATCATCAAGAAAAATAGTAACGTTGCCGGCATTTGAGGTGTCGTAGTCTTCATTTTCATATACCAGGCGCTGCATGCGGTCAACAAATCCAAAATTGTTATTTATCAGGTTCGCTCCGTAAATAACGCCAATGACCTTTCCCCGGTGGATAACAGGAGATGTGGCTACCTGCATCAGTCCGCGGTCTTCAATTAAGCGATCTCCCTTGCGGGAACGGGGTGTTTTAACGATCCGTACGATAGCCTGCTGCCCCAGATCCGTCCCTTCTTTCTGCAGGTAGGTCTGCAAAAAGACTCCGTTGCCTGAAAAGGAATGTTTTTCCTGCAGGGTTTTTTTAACATATATTTCCCCAATCACTGAGTCCCCATACAGATCCGGATTTCTGCCCCTGACCATGATTCGTCCATTGGCATTGGTTACATTCAGGATATCAATGGAAAGCTCATTCCTGCGGGTGCTTATCAGGTCCTGGAGTTTTGTCCTGTCATCTGAGAGGAAAGCCTCTATGAATTCCTCTGAAACCGATATTCGGTTTATTTCCAGGTTGAGGATGTCGACATCGTCAGCATAGATCAATTCAGAACTATTAAGATGGCTCATTACCGTGCTTTGAGCCTGAACAACCAGTTTATCCAGGATCAGATTGAATCCTATGATAATTGAAATGGCTCCAGTTAATAAGACAACGAGTATGAAGCTCAGTGTCAACTTTACTCGTAAATTGATCTTCATGTGCATCCCATTTGGTACATTACTGGAAACGGGTTAAAAGCTGTCAGGTGAAGATTATATATGCGAGAGAACTCTGGCCTCAACCCATGATTATCCACCTGACAGGAAAATGGGAGAGATAAGTCAAAAACAGTACCTGGTGCCGCTTATCAGGCCCGCGATACCGTCTCCCGGGTTCACGGGCCTGACAGAATGTGTTGAAAAGACGATGTTACTTGTTATCCAGTACGGATTTCACTTTTGCGAGGAGATCGTCGATTTTAAATGGTTTAGTGATGAATCCACTGATTTCGGGAAGGAAACTCTGAGCTTCGTTCAGCGAGAAACGGGAGTTTGTAACCTGGTTAATTGCCGTAAGCAGAATGATCGGCACGTCTGAAACTTCAGAATACCTCGATTCTGTTCGTTTATTTCTAATCAGGTTCACCACTTCAAATCCGGCAGTGTCACTTTCCATCATGATGTCCAGGACAACCAGGTCAGGGCGAAAAGCCAGGAGGCTCTTCAGTCCATCCCTTCCGCTATGGGCCTTTTCAATTTCAAAGCCATGAAACGAGAGCGCCTGGGCTATGGTTTCAACCAGATCCACATCATCATCAACTAATAATATTTTCTTGGACATAACCAAACTTTCTTTTTCGTTCGAGCCGGAGAATCAGTCATCCAGCAGCTTATAAATCACGTTTCGTTCTTCCCAGGCTTTGTTCCGCTCATACGAATCAATAGGAAATTCCACCTGTTTCATCTCAATCGGAGAAGCCTGTTTTTCAACCAGTCCCAGGGCGAGGGCTACACCGTATACTATGGCCTCGGGACGGGGCGGGCAACCGGGAATATAGTAATCAACAGGTACTGCTTTTTCAGCTCCCCCGGTCACGTTATAGGTGTCAAACCAGCAGCCTCCACCGGTGCCGCATGATCCAACCGCGAAAACGAGTTTCGGGTCAGGCATGGCGTTGTAGGCCTTTTTAACAAGGGGGAGAGTGGGCCTGGTAACTGCGCCGGAAATGAGCATGACGTCGGCATGACGGGGTGATCCGACCAGTTTGATTCCGAACCTCTCCACGTCATAATAGGGAGTGAGTACGTTAAGAATCTCGATGTCGCATCCATTACAGGCACCGGAGTTGCAGTGATAAATCCACAATGAATGTTTAAATGCTTTTTTAGCCAATTTGGCAAACATAATTATTTATTCCTCAACTTTTGTTGGCCTTTTATATAATTCGGTTTCTTTAAGGACCGCAGTGTCATGATGATCAGAAAAACGATTGGTGACAATGCGTTGCTCCAGGTTGTCATACCTGAAACCATGAATGCCCAGTTTGTCCAGCTGGTTTGAATTCTCCATGTCATAACAGCGTCCGCAGCGCTGGCAGGTCAGCATGAACAATTCCAGTCTTTCAGTCAGGTCATCCTTTTTTTCAGTGGCCATTTCAAACTGGTTGGACATCACAATTGCGCCTTCAGGGCAGACATCAGCGCAGCGTCCGCAATACGTACACCGGGAAGAATCGTACAGAAGCACCCTTACTTCCTGGCATATATCGCGGATGAAAATCGTCCTGGCACTGCAGTGAGCCGCGCATCCTCCGCAACCAATACATTTGTTATGGTCCCAGTGGGGCTGTCCCCTGAAACTGTCCGAAACCGGCCTAGGTTCGAAAGGATACGGCAGGGTAACCACTCCAGGTTTCAAAACCATCAGAACCTGTTTAATTTTACTTGTTAACCACACTTTGATATTCCTCTCTATAAGGAATTAAATTCCATAAACTGACAAGCCTACTGCTAAAAGAGCACCGGCTATAAGGACAGAGTAATATTTAACAGCCTGATCAATCCTGACCCTTGGGTTGGTGGAACCGATTAAGGCTATGAATACATAAATCACCAGGATTTCCAATATCTGCACGGGTACGTCCAAAAAGTAGATACCAAAATGAAAAGGGATGAACACGCTTACGAACAGCGCGGCATAAAACAACTGCTTCAACATCAGGTAAAGCTTGAACATGGCAAGGTTCGGGCCGCTGTACTCGATAAACGGTCCCTCAATTATTTCAGTCTCAGCTTCTGCCAGGTCAAACGGTTGTTTGCCGACAAAAGCCTGCAGGGCGGCTAGGTAAAGGACCAGCATAAGTGCGACTGAAATGATGTAACCCTGTTCAGAGACATGGAAAATCGTCAGATCAAGGCTGAGACTTTTGACCCGGACTGCTCCGAGGATGAAAGTCATGGCGAGAACCGGCTCTACCATTATCATGGTTACCATTTCCCGGCTGGCACCGATTGCCGCGTATATGTTGCGGCTGGACAACGCTCCCAGCAGTACCGCTACACCGCCAAAAGTAAGCAGATATATCACGGTTATGATGTCCGCGTACCCGGTCAGGGCCGTGACATGGTGCCCGAAAGGCAGAAAAGCAATAGCCGCGAGAATTGAACCGAGAGCCATGATCGGGGCAAACCTGAATGTCCAGTTACCCGGAGACAGGTTCTCTTTCCCCAGCAGCTTGAAAATATCAAAATAAGGCTGAATAACCGGGGGGCCTTTCCTGGACTGCACCTTAGCCGTTATTTTTCTCACTACCCCTTCGAATAAAGGAGCTACCAATAGAAAAATTATTATATTAATAATGATCAGGAGAAAATTCATCTCTTACTCCATTTACTTTCCTCGAGACATATTCTCGAATTCCGCCTTATTCATTACATTCACATTTCCTGACCTGATATCTACAACGCTGACCCGGTCAGTACAGGAAAAACAGGGATCAATACTGCCGATAATTATGGGGACATCCGCCAGTTGATTGTTGAGCAGCATCATTGGTATGCCCTGGAGGTTTGGATATGTCGGCGCTCGCACTCTCCATCTTTCAGGTTTGTTCTCTTCCCCGGTAATAACGTAATGTACTGATTCTCCCCTGGGCGCTTCCACTGATGAAATCCCGTGGCATAGGGGAGTGATTGGCTGATCCAGTTCATTCAGGATGGGGCCATCCGGAAGGTTTTTAAGCACCTGGCGGATTATGCTGATAGCTTCATATATTTCCAGAATCCGGACAACCAAGGTTCCCCAAACATCACCATCGTTGACTACCGGGACCTTGAACTCCATATCATCGTAAGCGGCATAGGGGAGGTCACGCCTGGCGTCGATATCAACACCACGCGCCCGGGCAACCGGTCCGACCAGGCTCCACTTGATTGTATCCTCGGTGGAGACCCAACCTACTTTACGAGTTCGCTTGTGGATTGAGGAGTCTCCAATAACAGCTTTTTCGATGATCCTGGTTTCTTCCTCCACGGTTTTGATTACATTCAGGATATCATTGCTTATTTCCGGTGTTATATCTCTCCGGACTCCGCCGACTACTACCATTCCGTAAGTCTTGCGGTTTCCGGTAAGTTTTTCGGCCAGCCACATTATCGGTTCCCTTACCCGCCATGCCTGCATGAAAACCGTATCGAAACCTATTAAATGCCCGGCGACTCCAATCCAGAGGAGATGGGAATGGAGGCGTTCGATCTCGAGCATAAGGGTTCTTATATATTCAGCTCTGCGGGGAATTTCAAGCCCGCCGGCCATTTCAACTGCCTGACTGTAGGCTGTGGCATGTACTGAACCGCATATGCCGCAAATACGTTCCGCGATAAACGGGATCTCATTATATGTAACCTGCGTCTGGCACAGTTTTTCGATTCCCCTGTGGGTCATGAATCCCCGGTAATCACAGCCTTTAACAGTTTCACCGTCAACATATACGGCAAAATGTTCAGGTTCGTGAAGCGTGGGATGAAATGGGCCTACAGGAACAACCGAACACCCTTCAGGAACATCATCCAACTGGTAGGCTACATCTTCAGCCGGCGGAGGCATCAGGTTCCAGGGAATTTCTTTTCTGAGTGGATAAATGCCATCCGGAAAATCATCCGCAAGGACAAGACGTTTCGGTTTGGGGTGATCTTCGAATCTGAAACCAAGCAGATCCTGGAATTCCCTTTCTGACCACCCGGCATTAGGTATATCGGGAGTAATTGATGCCATAACCGGATTATCTGCAGGAACAAATGTCCTGATATTCAGGAAAAGGTTGTCACGATCAAATACGAAGGCATGAATCATCCCCATCGTATTGTCCCGTTCAATATTATCGTAACCGATACTGACCTGGTAACGTCCGCCGATCTCAATGATCCTGTTGGAAACCTCCCGGATACCTTCACGTTTTACGTCCACAAGTATCCGGTTTGCCTGAGGTTTTTCAACATTCAATATGGCATCAGAGAGGCCGCTTTTCAGACTTTCCATTATCTGGTCTGTTCTAAGCATATAATTCCTCTTTCTCAACACTTTCTTTACTATTTAACGTTTCCCCCGGTCCAGCGGAACATCTTCCGGACAGCGGCGAACATGTTTCTATCAATATAAACGTTGTCTTTATTTAAATCCTGGTATCCGCACAGCCAGGTAGGAGCAATTCTTTCACTGGACCCGCCTGATCTTCGCAACAGGATAGCCGCTCCCATTGTCAGAGCCAGTACCAGGAGGATCACCAGGGGTACAGCCGTACTGGAAACCACATCTCCCAGTGTCAGGCTTACTCCCATTATTCCCTTGGATGACAAGTGGCTGCCCAGGTCCAGCTGGGCAAATTTTGCGCTAAGGGATGATCCGGTAGAATGGGTAAAAATACCAATCAGAAGCGAGTAATAGAACGCAGGCAGCAAACCCTGGATTATACAGAGGGCAGTCAGCAATATTTTGGGGAAAAGCATTGTTCCCGGGACTTCCTTGATTTCCCTGTTTTCAATCCATTCTGCTCCGGCTGAGGTGAAGGTCATGCCAAAAAATTTCACATAGCAGCTTAAAGTAATAACACTTGTAAAGAGGGCTATTATCCCGAAAATAATCAGGAAAACTACTTCGCTTCCCGCAAGGAGACTTGAAGAAATAATGGTCCATTTGCTGGAAAATCCACTAAATGGAGGAACGCCGGCAATCGAAAGCGAAGCAATGCCAGCTGCAAACGCGCTGATCGGCATCAGCTTCATCAGTCCACCAAGTTTATTAAGGTCCTTGGTTCCGGTCGCGTAAAGAACACTGCCGCTGCTTAAAAAGAGAAGTCCCTTGAACACCGCGTGATTCAGTACGTGATATATCGCTCCGAGGATGGCTACCAGGGCCAGGAGTTGAAGACTCTCACTGTCGCTGTTCAACAGGAACAGCGATGATCCAATGGCGAAAATGATATATCCGAGCTGCCCGATTGAACTGTATGCCAGCAGCCTTTTGCTGTCGCTCTGTTTCATCGACTGGACAGTTCCGATGAAAAGGGTTACTACTCCTAAAGTGGCAATAATGCCGCCCCAGATAAAACTGTTCATGACCTGTGTCTGGGCGTTATTTTCAGGAACCATCCAGAAAAAGGTTCTGATAATCCCATAGATTCCGGTTTTCAGCATAACTCCACTCAACAGAGAACTTATAGGCGACGGTGCAATTGAGTGAGCATCGGGCAGCCACAGCTGTCCCAGGGGGAACACACCGGCTTTCATTCCGAATCCGAAAAGCAGGCATCCGTAAACAATGGCCGCGGTTATCGGGCCGGCAGTTGACAGGGCGGCAGTTATTTCATGAAGTGAAGCCCCGGGGGATGTGGCTCCGGAAAGCATTACGCCTCCGATAATGGAGATCCAGGCTAATTCCATCAAGATCAGGTACTTGTTGGCATTTTTAACAATCCCCGGTTTCCGGTATTCAAACCGGACCAAGAGGTATGAGGCTATGGTCATAAGCTGCCAGGAGATTGTGAACCCGGTAGTCAGGTCATCAACCGTTACTACACCGGCCATCCCCATTATGAAAAGGGGGAAGGACAGGTAATAGCTGCGCAGGCTGTAATCAGGATAATGCTCCATATACTGTATCGAATACAGGGCGCTCAATACTGACATAAAAGCTATGATAGCCAGGAAGAAGCCGGAGAAGGCATCAATGAGGAAGACCACTCCCATGAAGTGAAATTCCGCTGGCTCCCCACCGGTTATGCTGATGTAGCTAATTAACATCAACCCTGAACCGGCTACAAGAGACCCTAACAGGTTCATGTATCCGGCCAGCTTGCGGTTGCCGGCTATTAACGGAACTATCAGCGCGGTCACCAGGTAGATGCCCATTGCGCCAAGCAGCAAATTAGGAATTAAATTCTCATTCATCGATATATTCCCTTAAATCAGCGTTTGCCAAAGTAATTAATAATTCCCTGAGCATATCAGCGGTTTCCTGAACCGGGGCAGTCATTCCCTGCCCAAAATCAATATCAGAAGCTACTATCCCCAGCAAGTAGGTCTCCTTTTTATGCTCTTTAAAAATCTTTCCGCACATTTCAAGTGCCAGTTTGTGGGTCGAGAAATTGTTCAACAATTCCGAAAATTCGGACAATTTGCCAAAAACAACAGAACCAGGTTCCTCTGAGGTTTCTATTGCATCCACAATAACCAGGTTATGACAATCAAGTTCAGCCAGCTTGAAGGCATAGGCTTCAAGCACGTCTTCCACAATCATGGTTTTCAGGCGGGTCCCTGAAATCCTTTCACTGACACCTTGTACAATATATATCCCGGCTGCGTCGTCTTTTCTCAGGGTATTCCCCATGCCGACGAGACAGGTTTTTTCGCTCATCGGGACCCTGTCCAGCCCGAGCGAAGAAATTATGTTCATTAGATCTGTTCACCAAGTGTTTTAATCTGCCGGTAGGTATATACCGGCCCATCTGTGCACACCAGGGTTCGTCCGATAGCGCAGTGCTGGCATTTGCCGATACCGCATTTCATGTGACGCTCCAGGGTGGATAGGATATGTTCATCGCTAAGCCCCCTTTTCATTAACTCTCCGATGACGGAATTAAACATGACTGGCGGGCCGCATACGAAAGCCACGGTGTTATCAACGGGGACATTGGCTTTATCAATGAGGGTATGCACAAAACCGGTTTCTCCCTTCCAGCCTTCCACGGGATTATCGATAGTGATGTAAGTTTCAAATCCGTCAATGTCCATCCACTCCCTGATATTGGCCTGATACATCAGATCCTGCGGGGAACGGGAACCGTAAATAAGGATTATTCGTCCGAATTCCTCGCGATGCTGGAGCACGTGCACAATTGAAGACCGCAGGGGGATGAGGCCAATACCTCCGGCAACGTACACAACATTTTTACCCTTTATCTCTTCGAATGGGAATCCATTGCCAAAGGGACCCCTGATAGCGAGTTTATCTCCAGCTTGCAGCTTGTGCAGGGCATTGGTTACCTTACCCACTGCCCTGACTGAGATATGAAACCTGTCATTTTCGGGACTTGGAGGCAGGGAAACAGCAAATTCTCCGGCACCAAAAATCGTACACATGATGAACTGGCCGGACCTTATCCGGAAATTCTTTTCCACTTCCTTGTTGTCAAAAGTAAGATAAAAGGTCTTAACTTCAGAGATTTCATCTTTTACTTCTGCAACAGTAGCTATTTCAGGCGTCGATGTGATTACAAAATCTTTATTGCTTTTACAGTTTTCGCTCATAAAAATTCACCTAACTGGTAATTTCTCTCCGGATATAAGTTACTACATTGGGCAATCCAATATCGCCCGGGCATACCCATGCACACCTTCCACAACCAACGCATCCAGGTCTCAAGTATTTTTTGGACTGGGAATAAGACAGTTTGCAGAAAAACCTTTTATTCCTGCGGTCCTCTACCGGTTTCCGGGGATTATGGTCACCGGCCATTCTGGTATAACCTTCATAGGAACAGGAATCCCAGGTTCTCAGCCTGTCGGTTTCACCATCGCCCAGAGGGGCATCTTCAATATTAAAGCAGGAGCAGGATGGGCATACAAAGGTACAGGCTCCGCATTCAAAACACTGGTTTCCGATGTATTCCCAGTTCTCTTCAGTTATGAAACCGGTAGTTACCCTGTTGGTCACCCTGGAAATCCAGGCCTTGTTATCTGTTGCCTGTCCATCGAAACTGTTGATGCTTTTATCAATGACTGCCTGTTTTTCTGCCGAGTATTTTTCTTCCTCAGCTTTCTTCAGTCCCAGGCGTTCCACCAGTTTTTTGCCTTTTTCACTTCCAACCTCAACCAGGTACCCGTTGCCCAAGTCGGTCAGGTTGAGGTCGTAACCTTCCACGGCATAAGGACCGCTGTCTGTACACACGCAGAAGCATTGGGGGAAAGGCTGTTTGCAGGTATTGGAAACAATAAAAAGCCGGTTGCGGTGAGCCAAGTAAAACTCATCTACGAATTCCTGTCCGAGGAAAAATCTGTCAAGGCAGAGAATACCTTTCAAGTCGCATGAGCGAAGCCCGAATAGGGCTTTGGGCCTGGTCAGTTCATCAAGTTCTACCAGCGCTTCTTTTGTCTGGCTGTTATACCGGTATTTCAGGATTCTTTCCAGCTGAGGGAAAATGACCTGTTTCGCGGGATTTGTGGGAATTGCCGCCTCCAGGTCAATCGATGCTGGGTCTTCAGCTCTCTGAAAGAATACCTGTCCTGACCTGCTTTCTTTAACCGGTCCAAATAAATCATAGTCGGCAGCAAGAGCTGCGGCCATTTTTTTAATCTCGTCTGTGTTTGCTAAATACATCTTATAGTTCTCTCAGTTATTACCGGATGGCTTCAATCCTCACCGGTATTGATGCATTTTCACCAAGTTCCAGGCTCTGTTTATGCTGAAGCAGGAATTGTGAAATCATGTCCTTTACGAAATAGGGCATATAGGCAGTCCCGGCTTTAACATCCTTGGAAATCTTGGCTTTTACTTGTATTGATCCGGATGGAGAGACAACGTTAACGTTCCATCCGTTTCTGATTTTCAGCTGATCAGCATCTTCCTTACATATTTCCACATAACCATGGGGATAGAGAAGAAGTTCAGCATTGTATTCCCTGTTGGGAATAAATGTCTTTTTCATCAGGTTGTTCTGATGCCAGAAATGCATGGCCTTGCCAACCATGAGAAGCCATGGGTAGTCAGGTTCCGGTTCAGTGGAAGTGTAATTTCCGCCTGTGGAAACAAATTTAAGCTCCTGGGTGGATTTTTCGGAATCGAAATGCCTGCATCCATCAGGATACTCGTCATTGCAGGGCCACTGTATGCCGCCTATTGCAGCGTCCAGCCTTTTATGGCTTATTCCCTTGTAGCTAGGGGTAAGCAAAGCTATTTCGTCCATAATTTCGGCAGGATTGGTGTATTTCCATTTATAACCCATCTCTGCGGCTATCATGCTGATGACCTCCCACCCGGGTTTAACTCCCTGGGAAGGTTTCACTTTTTGCGTGGATAACTGCACCCTTCTTCCGGTGGTTGTGCAGGTTCCATCAGTTTCGATGTAGGTGCATATTGGAAAAACCACGTCAGCCAGTTCGGTAAAGGGATTTTCAAATGCGCCAAGATAAACAACAGTGTCTATTTTTCTGATTTCTTCGGCATTTTTTATGATTCCTTCATCATGATCTACTACAAACAGTAGCTTCGGGTTTCCTCCAAGCAGACTGTAAACCGTAGATCCGGGATCAGCGCAGAATTCACTTCCCCAGGCTTTTTTAAACTTCTCGATGGTTTTTATATCCCTTACGTCCTGGAACCCGGTAAGCCGATTAGGAACAGCACCCATGTCCAGCCCACCCTGCAGATTGGTAATTCCAGGAATCGGGTTAACCCCTGATGCTGGTGTTCCAACCTTTCCTGCCAGCAGGAAAAGATTGAAAATCATCTTTACGGTGCCGGGAGTGATTCCTGAAATTCCGGTTGGGAAAAAAACCATTCCTGATTCCGCTTCCGCCAGGCTCCGGGCTGTTTTCCGGATTGATTCTTCCGGTATACCGGTTTTTTCTGCCGCTGTCTTAAGATCAACGGAATTAAGTTCATTTTTGAACTGGGCAAAATCTGAGATTCCGGCCTTCACCCTGGTTAAATCAACCAGCTCTTCATCAATAATGGTCCGGGCCAGCGCGGCCATCAGTATTTCAGTTGATCCGGGTTTAACCTGGAGGAAATCGGAGCTGAGTTTTGCTATTTGAGTTCTCCGGCTGTCAACGGTAACAAGTTTTTTTCCGGCCATTGCAGCCATGTGTATCTCGCTGCCGATGATTGGATTCTGGCGGGTTATATCAAAGTCGACGACCATGATGAATTCGGTCTGGTTTATGTCTTCAACTGCGCCTGTCATACCCGGAAAGCCTGTTCCCTCGTTGATAATCTCCAGAGATGACTGCTGCCAGCCCTCTGAATCAAGAGAGATATTGCCTGTCTTGAACACTTCCCTGGCAAGGCGCATCAGAAGGTACTGCTCTTCATTTGATGACCGGGGTGATGCAAGAAACCCAATGTCGGTAACTGGATTGAGACTGGTTTTCTTCAACCTGTCACCGAGAAAGGAAACAGCACCCTCATATGTAGTTTCCTCCAGCTTTCCATTCATTCTGACCAGCGGTTTTACCTGGCGTTTGCTTGATCTAAGCAATTCATGAATGTTCCAGCCTCGAACGCAAAGACGCCCCTTGCTGACCGGGTGCTTTTCTGCAGGATACACCCCTTCAATGATGTCACCTGCAGTTTTCAGAAAATGGCCACATCCTGTACCACAGAATGTACATACTCCATACTGATAACTCATTAGTCAATCTCCTGAACAAACTGCGTCTGGTCCTGGTTAAACCCACCGGTTCTGATATTAGATAGGACCTGCTTCCACTGTTTACTCTCAACTGTACATTTTTAAATGTCAGCGCCGTTTTGATTCAATAACAATCGGAAAAGATACAGGTAATTAAAAGATGTTGAAATTGCCCCTGTAAAACGCTCCCTGACTAAACCTTTCGGTAGGGTATTCACGGTGGCCTGAATCAATTCAATCCTGTATTTCAAATGATTAAATAATTCGATACAATCCTTCCGGTCTTTAATTTCTGCCAGATGTTTTACGGTTTCGGGTAGCGAGACAAGGTCCCTGAAGCCTCTCCGTAAAAAATGTTTATCAGTATCTGATAAACCACTAAGCATGCTTTCAGTTATGCATACTCTCGCAATTCTGTAGCCAAGCCTTACCTCTTCGGAATTCCGGTTTTTTTTTCTGTCCGGGAACCTGGCGAGATAGGCTTCTCCAAGACCGAGCATTTCATCCTGGTCAAAAATAAAATCTCCTTCAAGCTCAATTACTGACTTCTCAAAAGAGGCAAGGTCATGACTTTCATTAAACAGATACTGCAGTTTCGGAGTCATTATCTAAAACTCTCATGAAACGCCTGCCTCTTATGTATGGCCAGGTTTTCAGTCTAATCGAATCAAAGTTATGGATTTAATCAAGCCCCAAATGTTCCGTCCGGCGCAGAGTTAATCTCTTGCCAATTTCAAGTGGAATTATAACATGATCTTCTTTTTGATATTTTTGGGGACGGGTTGATCAAACATAATTTTCACGCGCAATTTGTTCCTGCCTTTTCCAGTGATTCCTGCCTAGGATATGAGTATGCAGATCTCGACTTAAGGCTGTTATAATAAAAGGTTCACGGCAGAAAATGGTTTATAGCCACCTGGAGATTACGAATGAGAAAAACAAAGATAGCTATTTTAATAATGATACTGCTGGGAGTCGCTTTGATGACCATAATCCTGGGGGCAGGACTGATCTGGATTATGTCAGATAAAACCGTTTCCTATAATGAAACGATTCTTGAAATCGATCTGCCCTCCTCCATAGCGGAACTCCCACAGGACGAGTCTATCAGCATGTTTTTTCAACCATCTCGCCTTAGTCTCTGGGAGATAAGAAAAGCACTCTCAGCTGCCGCAACAGATGAAAAAATAAAAGCAGTGTATTGTGAGGTTCCATACCTGACGATGAGTTGGGCCCAGGTGGAAGATATTCGGGATGAATTAATCAGGTTCAGAGATTCCGGAAAATTGGTGCACCTTTTCCTGAATCTTGACATGGCAACGGAGAAAGAAATTTTCCTGGCCTCCGCGGCAAGTGAGATTTTCATGAATCCTACCTCAAATCTTTTAATGGACGGATTCATGGCGGAAGCAGTTTTCCTTAAGGGCACCATGGATAAACTCGGTATAATTCCCCAGTTCCTGCAGTTAAAGGAGTACAAAAGCGCCGAGACTTACACCCGGGAAGAGATGACGCCTGAAATCAGGTCCATGTATCAGGCACTGCTCACGGATATCCAGAACCATTTTCTTTTAACTCTATCAGTTGAGAGAGGTCTTAACCTGGAAATACTTGAAAATTATGTAAAAAAAGGATTAATTTCCGGGAACGAAGCAGTTGGACTGGGACTGGTTAATGAACTGAGTTATGCGAACCTGATTAGTGAAAAACTGAAAAACCAGTACATGCTGAGCACGGAAGCACAGTTCATTTCCCTGGGAAAATACCTTCAGTCCAGGACTGTTTCTTCATCCGTTAAAACCCGGGCCAGAGTTGCTGTTGTCGGGGCAACCGGCACTATTATGACCGGAAACAGCCAGTCTTATGCTGATCTCATGGGTTCCAACAGCCTGATCCGGACCCTTGCAGCTGTCAGGAATAACGATGATATTGATGGACTGATATTGAGAGTTAACAGTCCCGGAGGCTCAGCTGTGGCTTCTGATATGATCTGGCAGGAAATAGTAAGTCTGGAAAAAGCAGGTAAGCCGGTAGTGGTTTCCATGTCAGGGGTTGCCGGTTCGGGTGGGTACTACATAAGCATGGGTGCCCGGAAGATTGTCTGCCAGCCGACCACAATTACCGGATCAATCGGGGTCATATTTGGAAAATACAATATTTCCGGACTGCTTGAAAAGCTGGGAATGAAGGTGGACAGGGTCAAAATATCTCCGAATTCAGATTTCATGTCACTCTATTCGTCTCTTTCTAAAGAACAGCACGCGTCAATTGAAAAAATGATGACCGAAACCTATGACGATTTTGTTGCCAAAGCAGCTGATGGGCGGGGAGCAACATACGAAGAGTTTGAACCGAAAGCCCATGGCAGAATCTATTCTGGCAACCAGGCGCTTGAAGCCGGGCTGGTTGATGAGCTGGGAGGTTTTTCTACCGCGGTAAAAGTGATCAGGAAAGAACTGGGACTCACGGAGGATGACAAGGTTCTTCTCGAAATATATCCCAGGCCCAAGACTATTTGGGAAAGTTTTTCTTCAGGAGAGTACTTTAATTTGAAGCACGATTATGCCGGACTCGAACTGGCGAATATGCTGGAAGTACTCAAAGCTGCTGAAATTCCGGTTCAATGGCTGCTAATGCCGGAAATATCAATTAAGTAAGAAGGAGGGCTTGTTCCAAATGGTTGCCCCAAGCAAGGTGTGGGGGGCGAATTCTCTCCTTCCCAAACCTCTGGTAAATGCTGCTTAGCTATTCATTCACTTTTTCGATCAAGTCCGGTAATCTGAATAACAACCTCTCGATTGCGGGGGCGGTTATCGAAATCTATCAGAATTACCTGCTGCCATGTGCCCAGGTGCATCCTCCCATTGATTAAAGGAATGGTAAGGGACGGTTTCAGCAGCGAGGCCCTGACATGGGAAAAGCCGTTACCATCGTGCCAGGCTTCTTCATGATGGTAGTCAATCGTTGGCGGTGCCAGCCTGTTGAAAAGTTCTTCCAGGTCGCGAACCAGTCCTGGTTCATATTCAACAGTGGTGATGCCGGCGGTGGCTCCTACAACAAAAACCAGGACCTGTCCGCTCCATATTGTACTTTCAGTTATCTTGTTCTGGATTTCGTTGGTAAGATCCACAACGTGACAGAAGCCATTGGTCTTAACTGAAATTGAATAATCCTCTATTCTCATTTTTCCATCCCTTCCAGGGTATCTTGATTGTTGGTTGCAGGATTTCTGCCAGCATTTATCACCATTTAACTGTAACAACCAGGTGAGAATTGCGGACCGATCGGTATTTTATAACATCTCACTCCGCAAAGTTTATTTTTCTGATCCTCCACCTTTCAGGCGTTTTTGAATCCGGACCTGACCCGCCGTATCTGGCTCCCTTCATCAAACAGGAAGAAGCTGCCTGATAGCATTTCCAAGTGAACAGATTTCCATAGAGCTACTAAAGGGGGCTTTTCTGACAGGTTGGACAGAAATGGGAACTCCGTCCACCAACCTGGATTCTTAATATCAGGTCCCCGCATTTCGGGCATTCAAGTCCATCTCGCCCATAGACATTCAGCATATTCTGGAAGCTGCCCTCTTCCCCATTGCTGTTACGATAATCGCGAAAAGTTGTGCCGCCGGAATTTATTCCCTTTTTTAGAATTTCCGGGATCACCTGGTGCAGTCTGACTTTGTTTTCCTTTGTCAGCATCGGGACAGGTGTCTCTGGATGTAATGCTGCAGCAAAAAGGGATTCATCGGCATAAATATTGCCAAGGCCGCATATGTAGGACTGGTTCATCAGGAAAGGTTTGATTCTGCCTTTTTTACCTTCCAGAGTGGCACACAATGCGGCAAGGGTGAAGCTCTCAGAAAGAGGCTCTATACCAAGTCGAGCAAAAAATTTTAACAGGGCTTCATCTGTTGCAAAAAAGAGAATTCTCCCGAATTTCCTGGGATCCCTGTAGATAAGGACTTTCCGGGAATCGAATCGGATTATTAAATGAATATGAGGATCAATTGAGATGGCAGAAGTATCATCATTAGCTGATACCTCTTTTTGCATCAACTGACCGGTCATTCCGAGGTGGACTACCAGGTAATTTCTTGAGGTTTTGATTATCAGGTACTTGCCGCGCCTCTGCAAAGAGGATATGGACTGGCCTGGCAGTAAATCGGTTATGTATGACTGACTATTACGAAAAACCCTGGCTCCAGAGCAGAACGCGTTGATTATTTTTTCGCCTGTTATGCTTTGCTTGAGGCCCCTGAGGACTGTTTCGACTTCTGGCAGTTCCGGCATATTGATTTGTTCTGGTTCAGGACAGGTTGGCTCCGCTACTAGTCAACCTTTATGTATCTCTGGAAAACAGGCATGAGTATTTCTACCTTTTCATCCCACTTTCCATAAAATTCAATGCCAAAGCATTTACCATCATCATAAATCGCCACCACCCTGGCCTTCAGGATACTTCCCTCGTCAGGGATGTTGGAACCCTCAGGAAGGATTGCCACCTTTATTTCAGCCCCCTCAACGGGAATTTTATTTTCAGAATGAATTTTTGCGCCATTAAAAGACAAGTTGGTTAAGCTGGCCTGAAATTCGTAGTCTTCGCCCCAGCAATAACATCCCAGACTGCAATCCCATCTGTAAAATTTTCTTCTATCCTTCATAAAATTACCTGCTTATTGAGCCTGAAGTTATGAATCCCTTGATACAAACGTAACCAATCAGGAGCCGGGACGAAGGAAGGTGGAGACTAAGCACGAACCAGGCAGTTTTGTGTCCCGTGCTCGTTCATACGGTATCCGTCAGCGTCTTCATCATTTATCCATGCCCCATTCTCGGTAAGGTACCGAAATTCATATTCAATTCCTGTATCAACAATAACTGTTGCGCTGTATGTATTATTCGATCTCTTCGCGAACCGGTTGGAAAAAGGCTGCCAGTCGTTGAAATCACCCACCAGAAATACTGTGCCAAAATCGTGATCACCCGGCAATACAAAAGTCACCTTGCTCTTATTATTTTTCATTTTTGTTTTTTTTATCATGGTCTTGTATCTCTTCACTTGATATCGAATTTCTGAATGCTATCCAGTAGAATCGTGATTATTCGATCTGGAAAGTTTAATTAGATTGTACCAGATCGCTCTGGGAATGTAGAAAGAAATGATCAGGAGCAAGAACTGAATTGTCGGATTTAACCCGTATTTTTCTATAACTAACAACTCCAGTTTGGATATATACGCCCTCTTTGGTTCATTGAGCCAGATTCTTTTAGATGGTTTTCTACGGCCGGATTCTCCTCCAGTCTGTTTCGTATATCGGTGAGGAAAAAGAATTATTAGCATTTCAGGATTGATCTACAAAGTAGCAGGAAGAGAATATATCCGGGTTTATAAAGGAAGCATCTGATCGGGCGGATGGCTCGGGGACCAGGACTCGAACCTGGATCGACGGCTCCAAAGGCCGTTGTCTTACCGCTTAGACGATCCCCGACAACAGATACGGCAGGTTTTGCGCATTAATGATAACCGAAAGGACGCCGTCAAACAAATCTATTGGATCATGAATCATGATCCAGTCATTTCCGGAAGGAAAGCTAATACTTCTCAGACATAAGGTGCCTGATAAAAAGAGCTCCTGGAATCCTCCAATATTGATCTGCATTTAAGCAGGTCTTCCCTGCAGTTGGTAAAATAAAGAGAGCTTCTGGATAATGAATTATCAAAAAGGAGCACTGCCTCCTTACAGTTCAGGTCCAACCGCTTGATCGCGTGACGCAGGTAGGAGCCATAATCAACCGCGTAATCTGTATTGCTATAACTGGAAACCGGCTGTTCGACCAGGGTTAACCGGTTAACCTGACAAAAAACTCCACCATCCAGACTTATGTCAATAAAGGGTTCAAATTCACAGGCAAAATTAAGCACATGCCTGTCTTCAGGAAGTCCGGCCAGGCAGTCTACAGCGATCTGGGCAGCCAGTCGGGAATAAACCCTGTATCCACTTTGAATATCAGGGGGATTCCCATTCCAGAAACGTTCATCCAGGACCTTCCCTTCTCTGGCAAGTCTCAATTTTATGAGATCTGTCAGAAAATCGTTGGTCAGTTTCTCCCACTCCTGACGGATCCATCCCATTGGTTTTTCAAGCGAAGCTCTGGATCCCATGACACAGACCCTGCTGTTTGCTGTTATTTCAGTCGCCTGAATCAGAAAATTTACCAGGCGGGGAAGATCCTCCACGAAATGATCGCCATCACAATCCCTTGTAGTTAAAAATTCCGCTCCGGTTTCCCGTAGCGCAATTTCCAGTCCTTCCCGGACAGCCCCGGCTTTACAACGGTTTTTTTCAAGGGAGTGAACCCTTATTCCATACAGAGATGATCCAGGGAGAGCATCCCGGAAAATCTCTTCGGCTGTGGATCCGCGGTCCACTACTGCGATGATATTCTCCGGAGAGCACACAAGATCCTGGTTTTGGAAAGTATTTTCCAAAATCCTGCGGATAAGCGGCCGCTTTTCTTCAGGGCTGAAATGTACCGGAATAATTACAGAGGTACTTTTCAGGATTTCTGGACTATTGAACATATCTGGTGTAATCCGGAAACAAATATCCCAAGGAAGGCTGGATATTACTCGACTGGTTTTTCCTCTGTCGTTGCGGACACCATACCCAAGGCTTCTTTAATCCTTTTTTCAATTTCATCAGCTTTATCAGGATTGTCCTTCAGGTACATCCTGGCGTTTTCCCTGCCTTGTCCAAGCCGTTCATCTTCATAGGAAAACCATGATCCGGATTTGTTGATGATATTGTGAGTTACCCCAAGATCAACCAATTCGCAGGTTCTGGAGATCCCTTCCCCGAACATTATGTCAAATTCAGCTTCTTTGAAAGGTGGAGCCATCTTGTTTTTGACTATTTTGACTTTGGTATGGTTTCCGATGTTGTTTTCACCGTTACGTATGGACCCAATCCTCCTTATTTCCAGGCGGATGGAGGAATAAAATTTCAGGGCACGGCCGCCGGTAGTAGTCTCCGGGCTTCCAAACATGACTCCTATTTTTTCACGGATCTGGTTAATAAAAATCAAGCAGGTTTTGGACTTTGACACAATTCCCGTCAATTTTCTCAGAGCCTGTGACATGAGCCTGGCCTGCAGCCCAACATGAGAATCACCCATTTCCCCTTCCAGTTCCGCACGGGGTACCAAGGCGGCAACCGAATCGATTACGAGAATGTCAATGCCACCACTCCTGACCAGGACTTCGGCAATTTCAAGGGCCTGTTCTCCGGAATCGGGCTGTGAAACCAGCAGATCATCGATATTCACACCCAGTTTTTCAGCATAAGTGGAATCCATCGCATGTTCGGCGTCAATAAAAACTGCGGTGCCGCCGAGCCTCTGGGCTTCGGCAATGGCATGGAGAGCAATTGTTGTTTTTCCGCTTGATTCAGGGCCGTAAACCTCCACTACCCTTCCACGGGGAAACCCGCCAATGCCCAGAGCCTGATTGATCGATATCGATCCAGTTGGAATCACGGGGACATCCACATGTTCTCCCCCTCCCATTCTCATTATTGAACCCTTGCCAAATTGTCTTTCAATCTGGGCAAGAGCCATATCTATGGCCTTTGCCTTTTGCTTATCTGAATTACTCATCAATGTTTCCTTTCAAGAACTGAAGGGAGTATAAAGCATAACCCTGAAACAGGAGCTGAACACTAATACGTAGGAACAGTAGAAAAAGCGATGTTTATTGAAAGAAAATTCCTTATTTTTCCGATGTTACGCTTATTGTCCTGACTTCGGCTGCAGCCTGCGCCTGATTGCTTTCTTTTCATGTAGCTGCCTTTCATGAATGACATCATAGATGCCATCTATCTGCCTGATCGAATCTACTATTTCATTAAAATGGGAAATATCCCGGACCTCAAGGATAATTTCCATTCTGGCTTCCTTTAATTCATGGTTGCTATTAGCCTTGATATCAACCATGTTGGCTTCTTTTTCGGACACGTTCACAGCAATCTCGGCAAGAATACCTGGGGTATTCGAGGTGCGAAGCACGATTTTTGCGGGGAAAACTTCATCTTTTCGATTCACTTGATCCCAGGAGACTGGAACAATCCTTTCAGGTTCCACTAAAAGTCTCTGCAATTCGGGACAATCCTGATAATGGACAGAAATGCCTTTTCCCTGGGTGAGAAAACCTACTATAGGTTCGCCCTTTATAGGATTGCAGCATGCTGCCCGGTACACCAGTAACCCCTGGTGTTCGCTCACAATGATTGAGGATTCGCCCTTGTCAAATACCTTCTCAACAATACCGCCCAGGGTTGTTTTGTAACGGGAATTCTCATCGTCAAAGGAAATTCCCAGTTCCGGTTCCAGTGCTTTGAGGATTTCCTTTCCAGTGTTTTGCCCGGTTCCGAGACTTGCATATAAACTCAGAACGTTATCATAACCCTTATCAACAGCAACCTTTTCCAAAAGCTTTCCGACTTTTCTGATTCCGAGATTATGTTGTTTTAAAATTGACCGGAGGATTGTTTTTCCGAGTTCAACCGATTCAGACTCTTCATGCTGGTTAAGCCATCTTCTGATACTCATCCGGGCCCGGCTTGTTTTGGCGATATCAAGCCATTCCCGGCGGGGATGAGCATCGGCGGCTGTAAGGATTTCTACAATATTTCCATTTTCCAAAATGGTTTTCAGCGGCACTATTCGCTTATTGACTTTTACGCCCACGCATTTGTATCCGAGTTCGGTATGGATGTAAAAAGCATAATCCAGGGCAGTCGCGCCGACTGGAAGGGCGATGACTTCTCCGACTGGAGAAAAAACATAAACCTCGTCAGGGTAAAGATCAATCTTTAGGTTGCTCAAAAACTGGAGTGGGTCTTTGATTTCCTTCTGCATGTCCATCAGGTCTCGAAGCCACTTAAACCTTGTGTCATCAGCATGATCAAGAATTCTGCCCTCTTTATATTTCCAGTGTGCGGCAATACCCTCTTCGGCGACCTTATGCATGTCGTGAGTTCTGATCTGGATTTCAAAAGGGTGACCTGAAGAATGGATGACTGTGGAATGAAGTGACTGGTACATATTCTGCCTTGGGACCGCTATGAAATCGCGGATCCTGTCTGGCACCGGTTTCCATTTGTTGTTCACCAGGCCAAGAACGGTATAGCATTCACTTATGGAATTCACAAGTATACGAAAAGCCACAAGGTCGTAAACCTGGTCAAAGGAAATGCTTTTCCGTTTCATCTTTTCATAAATGCTGTAAATCCGTTTTATCCGGCTATCTATAACGGCTTTTACACCCTGGCTTTTTAGAGTTTCCTCCAGTTCAAGCGTGACTTCCTGAATGAAAGATTTTTTTTCTGAATCATGAGATGCAAGTTGTGCGGTCAGCCGGTTAAAAGCAACCGGGTCAATGTAGCGGAAAGCCAGATCCTGGAGTTCGCCTCTGATCCTGGACATGCCGATCCTCATTGCTATCGGGGCATAGATGTCCTGGGTTTCCCGGGATATTCTTTTTTGTTTCTCTGGAGAAAGGTGCTCCAGCGTTCTCATATTATGCAGTCTATCGGCCAGCTTAACCATGATGACCCTGATGTCATCCACCATGGCCAGGATTAATTTCCGGTAGTTTTCAGATTTTCTTTCCTCGGTCGAAGAAAAATTAATCTGACTGATTTTGGTAACACCGTCGACTATATCGGCAATGCTGTCACCAAAATATTCGCGGATATTGGCGATCGAAGTCAAAGTATCTTCTACAATATCGTGGAGAAGACCAACACAGATGGTATCAATATCCAACTGTAAATCGACAAGAATATTTGCAACTTCAAGAGGATGGGTCAGGTAGGGTTCTCCGGATTTCCGAACCTGTCCATGATGTTCCCTGGCTGAAAACACGTAAGCCTTCCGCAGGAGATCGAAATCAACATCAGGATTATAAATGGCAATTTTTTCTTCTAAATCCTCGTATCTGATCATTTTAATTTACTGGCCTTTATCAGCAGTTTTCACGTTGAGTATGATATCAGTTCTAATTTGATACAGCTACCAATTATAGCTGAAACGAAACAAAGGCAATCTGCCTGAATATATCTAAAAATCGGCCAGGCTAAAAAAAAAGAGGACGGTCAGAAACCGTCCTCTTTATATTCGAAGTTAAAGAAGAGAGGGAATATTCACCCTATTTTTCTTCAGCAGAGAAGACCTGTTTACGGGCTTTCTCTTCATCGATTTTTTTCTGTCTGGCTATTTCAACGGCCTGCAGAGCCAGTTTATCAGCCTCAGTTTCCCACTGGTCCTTTTCCTCATCTGTCGTAGCCAATTCGGCTTTTTCACGATAGAAAAGGTTCAGGTACTCCATTGCGTCAGTATGATCTGGTTTCAGATTGAGAGCTTCCTTAAGAGAGGCAATGGCTTCATCAACCAAGGCTTCTGTATCAGCAAGTTCTTCTTCGCTAAGGTTTTCGATATTCTCTCCATCCTTACCGGTTGCATCATCAACAAGATTATAATTTATTGAAGCAATGTTATAGAGTGCGTCAGCTTTCGTATTCGGATCATCCATCAACTTCCGGAACCATTCTTTTGCTTCGTCAGGTTCGTTTCTGTCACGATGAATTCCGGCGATACTAATAATTGAGTTCGTGTTAGTCGGCTCAAATTCTAATACTTTCAAAAAAGTATCAATTGCCTGCTGTCCTTTCTGCAGGTTTTCAGGACTCTGGGCAAAAGGAACGAACTGAGCACGATAGGCAGTTGCTAGATAAAGATAGGCATCTTTGAGTTCGGGATCAAGTTCAATTGATTCCTGAAACTTGGCAACTGCTTCGTCATACTTTTTACTAGTGAAATCAGCAACGCCCTGATTTAAAATGTCCCGTGCTTTAAGCTGGTTAGTAAATTTACAACCTGAGAAACTGACCAGTAAGGTCAGTACCAGGAGTGTGCACAGGACTGTGCTTCCTATTTTCATAGCTCTCATGGAACTTAATCTCCTAATGTCTCGATTAAGAGAGTAGCCGCCTCTCTTATTGATCCGCGGCTACTCGTCAATCATGAGTCCCACATCTCCGACACCTGATCCCTTGGCAACGTCGATAACTCGTATGACTTCACCAAAGGGCAGATCCTGAGCTGCCTGGACGAACATGTTTTTGTTCTGCCTTGCACTGTAGATTTCGAACAATCTAGCGCCTAATCGATCTAGGGTAACCGGTTCCTGATTTATCTCAAGAGCTCCATTTGATGAAACTGTCACAACAATAGCGTCGGACTTAATGATTACATCATCAGGAATATCCTCAGGAGCATCCTCTGGGACACGGGCGCTCAAATCGTACTGTGTGGTAGGTTGAATAACCATAAAAATAATTAACAATACCAACAAGATATCGATATATGGGGTGATATTAATATCAGATTTTGTACCACCACCTCCGCTGCTCATACCCATAGTTATACTCCTCCTTGCTCAGTCTCGCGATCAACCAGAAGACCAATCGTTTCGACCCCGACCTCGCGGGCAAGATCAACGACGGTTACTACAGCTCGATAGGGAGTAGCAATGTCGACCCTGACAAACAAGGGTTTGTCAGGAGCCTTGGCATAAGCTTCGGAGATTTTGTCGAGCAGAGCCGCCTCAGCGGCTAAGGTTTTGTTAACAAAATACTCACTGTTTCTGGTGACGGTTACTATAGTTGCGTCTTCGGCTTCAGCTTCAGGAGCTTCCTCTGCATTAACTGCAGCGGCCATGTTGACAGCCACACCACTCTGAATAAGTGGTGTTGTGATCATGAAGATGATCAACAGAACCAGCATTACATCCGCCATGGGCGTAACGTTGATCGAAGAGTTCACTTGAGATAACCCGCCACCGCCTCCGGTGCTAATTGCCATGTTTCTCAGACCTCCGTCTAAGGAAATAATCAATTAATTCTGAACCTGAATTGTCCATTTCAACAATAAAGGACTCAATCTTGCTGGTAAAAGCGTTGAACATCCACACAGCAGGAACGGCTACGAATAAACCGAGCGCTGTTGCGACAAGCGCTTCAGAAATACCACCGGCTACGGCGGCAAGACCTGTATCTTCACCTGAACTCATACCCGCGAATGCGTTGATAATACCAACGGTAGTACCAAAAAGACCTACGAAAGGAGCGGTAGCACCAATAGTAGCCAAGCCGCTGAGGCCTCTCTTCAGTTCTTCAATACCAACAGCGGTTGCACGCTGAATAGCACGGCGGGAACAATCGATAGCGGTCCCTGGAATAGCTTCCTGTCCGGTATGTGATTTGAATTCCTGTAAACCGGAATGGACAACTTTTGCCAGATGGCTTTTGCTGTACTGTTCAGACAGTTCGATAGCTTCTTCGAGGTTGGCCCTGCCTAAAGCTTCTGCAACTGCTGGAGCGAATTCCTGAGACTGTTTACGAGCACTTCTGTAGGTGAAAAAACGCTCGAACATAACACCGATGGACCAAACAGACATAATTGCTAAGCCGATTACAACAAGCTTGGCGAGAATACCCATCTGTTCCCACATTTCCATAAATGAACCCATAATTATTACCTCCCGAACCGCATAAAATAATTTTTATGCGAGTAAGTATTCATCCGAAATAATTAATAAAATTGTTATTTGCAACAAATATTATACAAAAGCAAAACGTTTTAGTGATTTTTTTTCACTTAATACTAGTTTAACAAGAAATTAACTGTCACGGTAGCAATAACCGGAACAGGTTCTCCGTTAAGCAGTGTTGGAGAATACTTCCACTGTTTAACCGCGTCAACCGCAGCTTGATTCAACAGCGGGTGCCCCCTGATGATCTTCAAATCACTAACATTTCCTGTTTCATCCACAGTTACCTGAAGAAGAACCACTCCCTGTACGCGGGCACGTTTGGCCAGGTCCGGGTATACGGGTTCGACTCTCCTGATCAGTTTAGAAGATTGAATTGAACCTCCTACCCTGACAGGATCCTTTTTCTTCGGTGGTGGTGGCGGCGGTGGTGGTGCGGCACCTAAGCCTCCAATATCAGTCGGCACGCCACTAATCATTCCTCCTCCACCAGGGAGACTGGATCGGCTCATGGTTACCGTTGAAATGTCCGGGATATCGTCCATCGGTGGAGGAATCTCTTTCGGAATTTCTTTCGGTGCCACGAACTGCGAAGGATCAAGTTTTACCACCTTCTGCTGCTGTTGCACCGGAGGCGGAGCCTGCGGCGGCGGTGGTGGCGGCGGTGGTGGCGGCGGTGGCGGTGGTGGTGCCAGAAGTGTCAGGAGTTCCTGATCAGGAAGAGCCTGATAGTACACCAACGGCACGATAATCATCACTGCCACAACTATAGCGTGGATGATAAAGGAAACGAGGAGCGTACTCTTGCCTCGGCCTCTGCGATCAACAGAAGACTCGATAAGGTCATCAAACATAAATCCTCTTCCTTTCTTGATAGAATTCTTGACTCAGCTAATCTCGAAATTTACCAGAAAATAGTACTATCGAGTTTAAACTGAGTCAACCCTTACGATAAAGAATTGAACAATAATTAACAACTCAATTCAGGCGAATGGCTAATTAAAAACCTGCCTGAAATTTCACAAAAACTATTCAGCTTTGCTTTTTCTTTTTTCCATGAGCATTTGCCACCAGAGCACAATAGGACTGGCTATGGCAATTGAGGAATAGGTTCCAATGATAATGCCCAGGACCAAAGCAAAGGAAAAGCCGTTTAATGCTTCTCCACCTAAAATATATAAAGAAAACACTGCCAGGAAAGTAAAGCCGGAAGTCATAATCGTCCTGTTCAGTGTCTGGTTAATGCTTGTATTTATAATTGTAGCAAAATCAGCCCGGCGCATCAGTTTAAGGTTTTCGCGGACCCTGTCAAAAATAACAATTGTGTCATTGATTGAATACCCGACAAGGGTGAGCAGGGCGGCAACCACAGTCAGAGATATTTCCCTGCCGGTCAAGGAAAACAGGCCAAGTGTAAGTAAAACGTCATGAAAAAGGGCGATAATTGCGGCCAGTCCGTAAATCGGGCGAAAGCGGAAAGCGATGTAGATTAACATTCCAAGAAGAGAAAAAACAATCGCGTTTTGTGCCCTGTCTCTCATTTCGCTTCCAACTTTAGGACCGACACTTTCAACGCTGAGAATCGTAAAAGTTCCAAAATAAAAATCCTGAGCCATCTTATCAGTAAAACCTGTGGGCAACCCTATGGAATTAAGCTCATCCAGATTTTTGATCAAGCCGCTTTTTTCGATCCTTAGAGCGGTTATCTGTCCTGCTATTTCTGCAGCCTTGGCATCAGCCTCTACGACTCCGAGGCCTTCAAGAACATTGGCAGGATCGTTGCTCACTATCCAATTTTTGATTTCAGATGTGGAAACTTCATTTATGTCCAGGGTTTTGTCTCCGGCGAGATTCTTGTCAAATTCTTTAAACAAGGCATCCCTGACATCGACACTTTTAAGGCTCATGTCTGTAGCTTCTTCATCCTCGACCCTTGACAGCCTGATCTGAACCTCATTTGCGGCAGGATCATCAAACCTGGTGACAGATTCGGCATTAAGGTTGGTTGAACCATCCAGCAGTCCCCGGATTCTCTGCAGGTCAGGTGTATCCTGGAATTTGACATAAACCAGTGTTCCTCCTGTAAAGTCAACTCCGAGTTTCATTCCGCTGGTAAGCATGGAAATCAATCCGATTACTCCCAGGACACAAGATAGGGAAATGAAAATCCATTTCTTTCCAAGCCAGTCAATTTTTGAGTTTTTTACTATATCCATTGCAGTTCTCTGCTGCCCCTTTTTGTCTTCGTAAGATTAGATTCCAGTTATCAAATATCGTTCCATACAACATCTCAGGGCATTAAATCGATAATTCCTTCAGGTCCCTGTTATTGAGTAGCAGATTGAAAAAGGTCCTGGAAACAAATGTAGCCGTAAATATGTTGGCCAAAAGACCTACAGCCAGGGTAATGGCGAATCCTTTTACAGGACCCGTACCAAACTGGAACAGGAAAAGAGAGGCTACCAGGGTGGTTACATTAGTATCAATAATGGTTCCGAACACGCGGCTGAATCCAGAGTCAACCGAAGCCCGGGGAGTTTTGCCCAACCTTAGTTCTTCCTTAATTCGTTCAAAAATCAGGATATTGGCGTCCACCGCCATACCAATCGTAAGGATGATACCTGCTATTCCGGGAAGGGTAAGAGTGGCGCCAAAATAGGCAAGAACGGCCATAAGAATCAAAAGGTTCAAGCTCAGGCACACCAGTGCGTTGATGCCTGACACCCGGTAAACTACGACCATGCCCGCCATAACCAGCAGTAGCCCCAGCAGTGAGGCATAAACGCCGCGCATAATGGAATCTCTTCCCAGGGAAGGCCCAACGCTGCGTTCTTCCAGAATCCTCAACTTGGCAGGCAAGGCGCCGGAACGGAGAATCAAGGCCAGGTCATCAGCTTCTTCAACTGTGAATCCTCCAGTGATCCTGGCGCTTTCAGAATCAATCCGGGCCTCGATATTTGGAGCAGATCTGACAAGGTCATCCAGTACAATAGCTAACCGATTTCCAACATTTGCGCCTGTAGCTTCAGCAAACAGATTGACACCTTCAGAATTCATATAAAAAAGTACTTCTGATCTTCCTGTGAAAGGATCCTGGGAGCGACGGGCATTCTTAAGATGTTTCCCGCTAATCGAAGCCGCTTTTTTTACAACCAGGTACATGGTTTTCCCGGCATCAATATTCCGGTCCCTGTAAGGCAGGATTTCATAATCCACGGGAAAATCTCCGGCAAAAGCGGAACGGGCATCCTCAGTGGTGTTATAAGGACCGCCTTTTGTAGGGTGAACCAGCTTAAGTTCAAGCCTTGCCGTGCTCTTGATCAGGTCTTTGATCCTCTCAAAATCATCAACTCCGGGCAGCTCAACAATGATCTGATCCTGTATGGCCCCGCTTCCATATACGGTAATTGTGGGTTCCGCCACACCATACTGGTCGACTCTTTTAGCTACAATATTGCGGGCCTGAGAAACCGACTGCGTGGCCAGAGTCTTGCGGTAGGCTGGGGTCATTTCCATCGAAAACGTGACCAGCTCATCACGGGTCCTGCTCCGGTAGCTCCAGGCAGGCGTGAACTGGCTTAGGTAGTCATCTACGGCGTCTTCACCACTAAGGGTGACGCCATTTACCTCAATGACATTCTCAGCAACAGTCACATTCGAAAAGACTATGTCCCTCTCCCTCAACTGAGTCTCAATTCTTTCCCGGGTCTGATTCAGTTCCTGGTCAAGCGCTTCTTCAGTTTCAACCTGCAACACCAGGTGCACACCTCCGCGCAGGTCCAGACCGAGATTAAGATCCTTGAGGAAGAGCATTACGCAGCTGACAACCAGAACCAGCGCGATTAACAAAACTCTGTACTTTAGCTTCTTATTCATATTTTGTTGTCACAATTACGGATAAAATCTAACGTGTATAAATCCAGTAAATATTTGAAAAATGGCAGCTGCTACTTAGGTATTGGCGGGTCCCTCTGTAGGTGACTGCATGGCAGAAACAGCCGATTTGGCCACTTCTATTTTTACCTGGTCGGCAATTTTTAACATAATGGTGTGATCTTTTATTCCCGAAACAGTACCGTAAATACCACCGTTGGTGATTACTTTATCGCCGTTTTTAAGGCTGGAAACCATCTCTTCCAACCCTTTCTGCCTTTTACGCATCGGACGATATATGAGCAGATAAAAAATTCCTATAATCAGGATAATCGGCAGAAAACCGGAAATCCCGCTTATGGTACTACTGTCCTGAGCTAAAACTAAATTCATCATATCTATTTTTCTCAATCACCTTAATTGCCGAAAAATTGGAGTATACAGATTAGTATCCGCCAATGTCCAGCCATTGAATCGATTTTTAAAACAGAGAACCTGACTATATTAAATTTCTTCCTGGTAGGACTCAAGTAATTTCTGTGAAAATCTATTTAAAGTCCCAGCCTTGATGTTTTCCCTGATTTTTGCCATCAGGGCTGAGTAAAAATGCAGATTATGTATGGAATTCAGGGTATATGACAGAATTTCCCCACTGATAAACAGATGCCTCAGGTAAGCCCTGCTGTACCTTGAACAAACCGGGCAGCCGCATTTTGGATCCAGTGGTGAATCATCCATACTATGTATGGCATTTTTTATTCTTACCGGACCATTCCAGGTAAACAGCATTCCATTTCGTGCATTCCGTGTCGGCAGCACACAGTCAAACATGTCAATGCCTCTCAGGACACTTTGCACGATATCTACGGGAGTACCCACACCCATCAGGTAGTGTGGTTTTTCAACCGGGAGATAACCACCCAGTTCCTCCAGGATTTCGTACATGATGTTTTTCGGTTCACCAACACTAAACCCACCCAGAGCCATTCCCGGAAGGTCAATTTCTTCCAGTTTTTCAATGCTCTGTTTTCTCAGATCAACAAACATACCCCCCTGGACTATTCCAAAAAGAGTCTGGCTATTTCGGTTTTTCCAGCTTTCACTGCATCTTTGGGCCCATCTCATTGAGAGCAGCATGGAATCTTCGGCCTCTGGTTTGGACACCGGATATGGAGTGCACTCATCAAAAGCCATGATGATATCGGATCCCAGTATTTCCTGGATTTCTATCGATTTTTCGGGAGAAAGAAAATGGGTGCTGCCGTCAAGATGCGATTTAAACTCAACTCCATTTTCGTTTAACTTCCTGAGTTTTCGATGGCTGAATACCTGGAATCCGCCACTGTCCGTGAGAATCGGCCGGTTCCAGGAAATGAAGTTGTGCAATCCGCCGAATTTTTCAATAATCCCGGTTCCGGGGCGCAGATAAAGGTGGTAGGTGTTTCCCAGAATGATGGGAGTATTCATTTCCTCAAGAAATTCATGAGGTACTGCCTTGACAGTCCCGGCTGTCCCGACCGGCATGAAAACAGGAGTCTTAATCAGGCCTCGTGAAGTTGTAATCACCCCTTCCCTGCCTAGTGAGTTGGGGTCTTTGTGCAAAATCCTGAAACTTAACATAGCTGAACAATATATCACGGCTGCAGCGAAACACCAGGAAAGAAACAGGTATCCGGAAGGTGGCGATACTAAATAAATTAAATCATTTTGTTTTAGCTGCGGCTCACTTCAACCCCTCTCTGTTTTCCGGGATCAAGGATATTTTTTGACCGGGGAGCCAATGCCCTTCATATGTTAATATTTCATCTTAATTTCATTAACAGACAGCATGGAATATCAAGAATTTATTGAAATAAAGGGTGCCAGGGAAAACAACCTGAAGAATATTGACGTTAAGATTCCTCTTCGGGCTCTTACCGTCATTACCGGTTTGAGCGGCTCTGGAAAGTCGAGCCTAGCTTTTGACACCCTTTATGCTGAGGGACAGCGGAGATACGTAGAATCAATGTCCGCCTATGCCAGGCAGTTCCTGGAGCGAATACCAAAACCTGACGTTACCATGATATCCGGTATCTGTCCCGCCATTGCTATCAAACAGAAAAACTCCGGAAGGAATCCTCGATCAACTGTTGGCACAGTTACGGAAATCCATGATTTTCTCCGATTGCTCTATGCCAGAATCGGGGAGGTGAAATGCAGAAAATGCGGAAAAACAGTAAAGAAGGATTCTCCTGCCGCCGCTGTGTCCAGTCTTTTGAAAGAGGACCATGATTCCAGAATCTATATTACTTTTCCTTTTGCCGGCAGTACCTTTGATATCCAGGGAAAGACAGAGTCCAGTATTGAAGGACTTATTAAGCAGGGCTTTACCAGGATAGTAACACGGAAAAATAACATTTCTGAGATCGTTCGGATCCCCAATCCCGGGATCAGAATTAACGAAATCCTGCCCGGTTGCTCCATCCTGGTGGACAGGATGGCCATTTCTACAGAGTCCATTTCCAGACTGACGGATTCCCTGGAATCTGCTTTTGCGGCTGGCAATGGCAGGGCTGAAATTATTTTTGTGGATGATCCGGAGCGACCCATAAAATATTTCAGTGAAAAATTTGAATGCTGCGGAATCACCTACCGGTCGCCTGATCCCCGGCTTTTTTCTTTTAACAGCCCGTATGGTGCCTGCCCTCGCTGTCACGGATTTGGAGATGTAACCGAGATAGATGAGAGCCTGGTAATACCTGATCAGAGCAGAAGCATCCGGGAGTGCCCGGTTGATCCGTTCAGTAAACCCCATTTTACCCGCCTTCATGGAAAACTGCTTGCCTTTGCTGAGACAAAATCAATCCCTGTCGATATTCCCTGGGCCGAGTTATCCCCCGACCACATACAAATGATATGGAAAGGAGGCAAAGGTTTTCCTGGTATCGATGGATTTTTCAAGTATCTCAACAGGAAAAAATACAAGGTCCACGTGAGGGTTATGCTGAGCCGCTATCGAAGTTACCGCCAGTGCCCTGATTGCAACGGGGAAAGGCTTTCTCCAGATTCAATGGATGTGCAAATGGGAAGTAAAAGGCTTGGTGAACTCAACCGCATGCCGGTATCTGCATTGCGGCATTTTTTTGCTGCCCTGCCATTAACTGAGGAACAGTCTCAGGCTGGAGAAAAACTGGTGGAGGAAGTTAAAAAGAGGCTGGATTTCCTCCAGGAAACAGGACTTGAATATCTTTCTCTGGAAAGAGTCACTTCCACCCTTAGCGGCGGCGAAATGCAGAGGATACACCTTGCCGCATCGCTTGGATCAATGCTTTCGGGAATTCTCTACGTACTTGATGAGCCTTCGATAGGTCTGCACCCTAAAGATCAGGGTCGGCTTATCAAGACCCTGGAAAGGCTGAAAAACCTGGACAACACTGTTGCGGTGGTTGAACACGAGAGGGAAATCATTGATAAGGCCGACTACATTATCGATCTTGGCCCTGGGGCTGGTGAAAATGGAGGGGAAATAATTTATGCCGGAAACTCGGCCGCATTCCCGGCCTGCCGGGAGTCACTTACCGCGCGATACCTGACTGGTGAAACAAAAATCCCGCTGCCCGTCAGAAGGCGCACACCGGGAAAGATGCCTTTATTAATCCGCAAGGCAAGATGTAATAATTTGAAAAGCATTTCCCTGGAAATCCCCACTGAGGTCATGGTCTGCATTACTGGCGTGTCCGGCTCCGGAAAATCTACTCTGGTGCATGAAGTGCTGCACAATAACCTGAAGCGATTGCGTGAAAATATTAAGGCTGAGCCTCTATATTGCGATTCTATAAAAGGATGGGAACAGTTCTCAGATGTCATCCTGGTTGATCAATCCCCTATTGGCAAAACCCCCAGGTCAAACCCAGTGACCTATTTGAAAATTTTTGATGCTATCCGGAAAACCTTTGCTGCGCTTCCAGAGTCATCCGGAAGAGGATTCGGACCTTCTGCTTATTCATTTAACGTCCCCGGGGGCCGGTGTGAGACCTGCCAGGGTTCAGGTATCTTTTCAGTAGACATGCAGTTTCTCGCTGATGTCCAGCTTCCCTGTGAAGCGTGCAAGGGAAAGAGGTACGGCGAAGCTGTCCTGGGTGTCAGGTACAAAGGTAAAAATATTGCTGAAGTCCTGGAAATGACCGTAAATGAAGCTCTGGTTTTCTTCAGGTCCAGTCAATCGATTATTCGAGGCCTCAAGCTTCTTGATGCGGTAGGCCTGGGATACCTTCGCCTTGGCCAGCCATCGACAAATCTTTCGGGTGGAGAGGCACAGAGGATCAAGCTGGCCAGTTTCCTGGCATCAAAAACAGTGGGTCAATCGCTGTTTATTTTTGATGAGCCTACTACCGGACTTCATTTCGAAGACATCAGAAAACTTCTTGAGTCTTTTAATAAACTTCTCGAAAATCGATCATCCCTGATCATTATTGAACACAACCTGGAAGTGATAAAGTGCGCGGACTGGATTATTGACCTGGGCCCGGGTGGAGGCGAAAAAGGAGGGAACGTCATTGGAATCGGAACCCCTGAAGATCTGGTCCAGGTAAAGCAATCCGCAACAGGTTCCTTTATGAAAGAAATGCTGGTTGATTCCCGGGTTGTACCCACTTCTAGAAGACCATGAAGTGCCGGAGGCATTAATCTTGTGGACCTCAGGCATTCCGAGCCGGCTGCTTTCCTGCCGGGTCACAGATCATGCCAGTTTACGAAGGACACGAGTGGATTCAATCCGCTCCAATTTGGCCCTGTCTTCCTTTCCATCAAGCCTGTAAGCGGAGGCCAGATTTTGACATACCGTGGCTGTTTCCCTGCTTTCCCGGCCAAAATGCCGGGCAATAAATGGTTTCAGGTTCTGAAAGGTTTCAACAGCTTCGGCGGAGCGATTCTGGTCGAGGAAAAGGACTCCCAGGTTGGTCATTGCCAGCGCTTTTTCGCGGGGATTCCCTTTTTTATCCGCATGTAAAAGAGCCAGACGAAAGCAATTTTCAGCCCTGGTGAAATTACCCGAGTATGCCTGGTAAATTAGTCCTGTCTGGTTGAACCACTCAGGATGTATGGCTTCACTTTCAGCTTCATCACTGAGCCATTCATATACAGTCTCGAGATGGGGTTCCAGTTCCTTCAATGCCTTGTTTTTTACAAGAATATTCATTTTCTTGAAATCTTTGACCCATTTCTTTTCGGTCGCTGCTTTTCCGGATCTTGAGGAAAACCTGGAGAGAATCTTTCTGAATAAATTTATTTCTTCTGGTGCAGTTGCCATCTGCTGATAATAACAGGAATCTTTCGAAAGCTGTAAGTATCCGATGATACAAAGATAAATGAAGATATCCTGAAAAATCTTCACCTAGAACTGAATACTGAAGCTGAAAATACAAACAAGTCAGTTAAAGGATCCATCCAGGCATCTCTGGGGAGGGAGGCCTTGATGCAGGTCTGTTGTAGAAAAGTAAGCCTGTCCCAGGAATGTTCCGTAGCCACCTGCGGCAGAAGTAATCCTTTATTGAATCCGGATTCAATCAGCAATCCATGCTTGCCAACCAGGATCTCATCAATGTCAGCTACCAGTTTAAACCTGGATATGACCGAAATATCGTAGGAGAGATTAGGAAGATCCCCTGTTGTCACAGGCCTGAATCTCGGATCATGCAGGGCAGCGCTCACCGCGGCAGATGCAACGGCTCGGTAAAGCATGTCGTGAGGGATGATGCTCCCGATACATCCCCGCAGAGAACCGTCTTCAGTTAAAGTAACAAAAACAGCTCCTTTTTCCATTAGCTTTTCCGGGATCAGTTCCTCCAGGATTTTGTTTTCTCCTCCACTGACAGCACTTTCCACAGAAATCCTGGCAAGATCAAGTAAATAAGTTTTTTCGCCAGTAGTGAGCCAGGATGTTATGGGGTCAGCACTCCTTTCGGGATCTTTTATAAGCAGCGCGGAAGCATACCCGACCACCCGGTTGCGGGTAGCAGAATCGATATCACCGGAATTCTTATACTCGAGTAATTCGCATTTTTCCGCTCCTCTATTTTCAGAAGCAATCATGGCCGCCAGGACAGGTCCACCGCCGCAGGCTTCAATTTCTCCAGAATCCAGAAAATGGGAAAGAGTGAAGTAATCAAATTGCTGGAGAGCTTCGAGAAATTTCAAATCCATGCTTCTCGCTTTTTCATAAGAATGAAAATGAGAAAGATCGGAGCTGGCAACGATCAGGGTTGACTCGCAATCATCCAGAGCGGCCAGGGACTGGCCCAGCCTGGCTGCGGTTCCCAGGTCCTGTTGGCCCATTATGAGCGGTACAAGTTTGAATTCTCCCAGTGCGCACTGCAGAAAGGGAAGCTGGACTTCAAGGGCGTGCTCGCCAAACCGTGAACCTGGAGCAACTCTGTGTCCCTTATCGGATATTTTGGCAACCGCGCATTTTTCTCCCAACAGATCACAGAAGTCACGATCAACCTCTATTTCACCTAAAGGTGACTGGTATGTATCCCCGGAATAAATGGAAACACCCCGGAATGCATCTTGATGGGAAGGCGCTACGACAATCACCCTTTTAAACGATGAATGCCTGATTTCCCTGTAGGCGCAAGCAGCTGTTTTCCCGGAATAACTGTATCCGGCATGAGGAACAATCAATGATTTGATCGAGCCGGAAACCTGTCGGGATGGACCCTCCAGCATTTCCAGGATCATGGATCTGAGCAATACAGGATCTTCCGGGTAAAACAATCCTGCAGCTGTCGGTTTCCTGATTGTCCTGGCGTTATCATTTTTCATCATCAGCCCTGCCCTGATCCATCAGGATGGAACTATCTTCAGAAATCTGCATCTTGCGGCAAAGTTTTCCTGAAGGTTTTCAAACAAATCTGGATTAAATCTACCTTCAGCCTAAATTTTATCTATTCAAGCTGTCCTTTTAAGGCTGTCATTGTCTGAGTCAGACTCAATATTGACGAATGACTCACATTTATTTGGCCCAGTTCCGTTGTAGGTGAGACGCAGCAACATCTGGATCGTAGATTTTTTTTCGGCATCTGAGAGATCTTTCAGCGAAAGAACCCATTTGCGAACTGCGGGTGGATTTGCCCTTATGACCGAACATACCCATTGAAAACTGCCGAATTCAGAATCTTCTGAATGTACCCAGGTCTTGGCATCCTCCCTCCACTCCTTCCAATCCCTCTCTCTTCTCGTCTGGGGCCTGATCAGATCCCGAACTGCCTGTGTCAGGATACCCATCGCCAGTATTATCACCGAATTATCAGGGCGGTTATTCTGTGGATGAAGACCTCCGGAAGATTCCTGGAAATTTATATTTGTAAACATCACGTTGTTTCTTTCTTAAAGCCGGAAGATCTCTGATCCGGCAGGTGCTTGCGCCATTATCTGATCTGTTCTTTTATACTCAATACAATACAATCTAAAAAAAGGTTTCAGATTAAGTTCACTACTCTTTAAGTACGTTCAAGCGGAGTGAGGAGTTGCAGAATAATTTTTCTGAAAAATGAAGTTCAATACACCACCGGTGCAAGAATAAGGCGGCTGGAGCAAGGAAGCATTGGACCTGGGCAAAACAATCTCATACAAATCGAAAGGTACCAATTTAGAAGGGCAGAGAGAGGGTTTTACTGACAGCGGTGGAACCCAGGTTCTGATCAGACAAGGAGTGGGAGGTCAGCGGCGCTCAGAAAAAAATTTACGCATGATATCCCGACATGGTTTTTCCAGGATCCCGGCAAGGAAAGGGATGTCATGGTTGAGTTTTCCAGCTTCAAGAATGCTGAACTTAGACACGACGCCCCCGCCCTTCTGGTCAGGTGTGCCGAAAACCAGACTGTCTACTCTACCCTGGATCAATGCGCCGGCACACATTGGGCAGGGTTCAAGAGTTACATAAAAGGTTACTCCTGATAATCGATGGTTTCCCAAGGCCTGGGAAGTCTTTTTCAGGAGCAAAATCTCCGCATGAGCGGTAGGATCATTGAACTGAAGAGTACGGTTGTGCTCGCTTGCAACAATCTCATTATCGATTACAGCAACGGCACCTACGGGAACCTCCTGTTCAGCAAAGGCTATTCTGGCTTCCACGAGTGCTGCCTCCATGAATTCCTCGTGTTTTGTCATGTTCTGGGTCATATCAATTTCATCAAGGAGCCCTGGGTTCGCAGTAGCCCCTTTCCTTAAATTCGCAGGAATCTTTCTAATGATCAGTTGTTCTTTCAATCAACTCCGGAATTTCAGCAATTGACTGTGCTTGTGCATGAGCCATGACAAGCCGACATTTCTCTTCCTCGCAACGGCTTTGCTATTCCCGGTCAAATAAAACCTAACCAGATCTGGTTATCCTCTATTTCTTTCAAAATCAAGCCAGAAACCATACCTAGAAGGTATTATCGTAAACTACGTTGCCACCCTGTCGCTTTAACATCCTGCAGATCGGACAATCATCTTCAAACAGGCTGTCAGGGTTGAAGTTCCTTACTCTCCGTTCCTCCTCCTCGGGTGAAGGATTGTCGAGGTGTATCAGATTAAACTTCCCGATGCGGCTGACAACCGCATTTTCTCCAAACATCCTCTTCAAATCTTTTTCTCTCTGATCCCCTTTATTTTCGTTAAGAACTGAAATAAGTCCTTTCATTATTTCCTCCTTTCATGGGGAAATAACGGACAGGATCATGAAAAAACGAAAACCTGCGGGAATCAAACCGGTTAAATCATACCGTTCAGACGGACTTGTCGTGCGCGTCCCTTTCCATGTTGAGGGCATGGTATATGGTATGGGCTTGACAGAGCGATCATTCTCCTACATTGAAAACCCTGGATATGCTGACTTCTTTATCAGCCAGCAGATCTTCCACCTGAATCCTTAGTTCATATTTGCCTATTTCGAAGTCCTGGAGGTCAAAATTCTGGAGTATAACCACCCTTTGCCCAGAGAAAAACTGGGTTGATTTCCCGTCATTATCAATTGTCTGTCGATAAAGCTGCCCGTCCTTGTATACATTAAATGAGACTCTCAAGGCAGGCATGAAAGTGGACTGGTCCACGGCTATATTGTAGACGTGAAAATAGATGCTGAAAGGTTTTTTGCGGGAGAAGTCTCCGACGATTTTTGGGCGTATCTTAACATCCCCTATTACAAACATTTCATCCGGATCAGGGCTGTCATCAAGGATTCGCAGGTAATCTGAAAAAATTATGGAACTGGTGCTGAGCTCTCCTGAAACGCTGTGAGGTGGTATCAGTGCCCTTCGGATCACTCCGATTTTTTCGGAATTAACATCCTTTACAACAATATCCACTTTGTATCTCATGTTGCTTTTTAAAGGGAGAATCTTCTGGTAGATGGAACTCTGCCTGAGACCGGTCAGCAGTTCATCTGTGGTGTAGGCACTCATCAGGTCATCTTCGAATTCCGTTACAACCCGGTTTGTCATACTGGTCACGATTCCATAGATACTGAGCCGGGCCGCGTGCAGCCCATTCTCTTCCTTAAAAGTCAGGTTTTTATTTTCAATACTGAGATTAAGCGGAACCAGTGACTGGCTTTCATTAATTCTGAAATAGTCTTCAGTTACAGTTACAGGCAATGAGTTAAAGCTGACATTGACTTCAACCAGCTGTTTCAGGTCATCATACCTGTATTCCGTAGGCCGTTGAGCCAGGGCAAATGTTTCATATTTCCTGAAGGGATTATCCCGTTCTGTTGTATGGGACATCAGGTAATCGCTGGAGTGGTCTCCTGAAAAATAAGGACGATCGGCACGGGAGGCTCCGCCGATGGCTTCAGCATCCGTCAGACCGGTGTTAGGGGTAAAAAGAAATGCGTCCTTGTCCTCATAGTTGTGGGTCAGCCTGAATTCACCCGACATAGAGGGATCTACAAACTCCAGCATTACATCATCTCCCACCCCTTCTATGTAATGATATCTCCAGATTTCAAAGGGATAGGTAACAGTGTAGCCTCCACCCTCATTTGCAGGCCTCATATACCAGCCCCCATTCGGGTGTGCTTCAATCTCGGCAGGTTCGCCATGGATTATGTATATTCTGCCCCGGTCTGTCATCCATCCAGGCTTGCCGCTGGCAAAACGTTCATTGGCATAGGCGATCCGGCGGTAATGCTCAGTTTTGTACTCATTTTCTGAAGTTCGCGGATCAGGGTCCCTGCGGATCCAGAATTGTTCAATAAACTGTTCCTTTTCCTCGGGGGTGGTGAGATTATTGAAAACCTCTTTTTCAGCCCCGGTCGCGATATAACCTACATCTGCCTTTAACCAATTCTGATAGTAATCCAGAGACTCTTCAGCCCTGATTTTGCTATCCTGCTCTCTCCTGGCCATATCTTCTTTAGAACTCTGCGGGGCGGCGGAGGCAGCTGTTAACAGGAAGAGAGCCGGAATGAGTGACGCAAAAAACTGTAGTCGCTTATTTTTCATAAATAATCAACCGAAAAAATTTTCATTTTCCGATGCCATAATTTAATTTTAGATTTTTTTATATGCTGGTATTTAACATTATATACCTGAGCGAGTTTAGACACCTGCCTGAATAATTGCCTCCCCTGGTTTCTATCCGGCAGATACATAAATTATAATACAGTATACAAATTTCCTTTCCAAACGAGCCGTTTTTCACTATCTTTTATATACGATGGATAAAATAAACGAAAAAAAGATCAGGCTGAGGTTATCTCTGGTCCTGCTGGCCGCCCTCCTTATCTGGGGAGCCCTGTCAGGTGGAATAAGTTTTTATGTCGATGCTCTGTGGTTCAAGTCTCTTGGCTACTGGCAGGTTTTCAAAATAACCTTGATTGGCAAAGCCTGGGCATTCCTGGCGGGATTCCTGGTTTCAATTCTATTTCTTTCAATCAGCTCTGCCCTGGCTATCAGGCGCCCGCAGGGTAATTTCTGGTTTCGTTCTGATTTCACTGAGTATGCTCATAAAGGAATAAACCAGTTTCTAAAACTGGGTTTGATTTTAATAGGTTTGTTTGCGGGGGGATTTCTGCAGGCACGCTGGATGATATTTTTTCAATATATTAACCAGGTGCCAACCGGTAACGCAGATCCAATATTCGGCAAAGATATTTCCTTTTATCTTTTCTCACTCCCGGTATTAGAGGCAGTCTCAACCTTTGGGATTGCCCTCGCAGTTCTGGCTCTCCTCCTGACAGGGTTTCTTTATGTACTCAACGGCCATCTTGGTTATAACGGAAGGGTGCAGTTGACTTCTGCGGCCAGGATACACTTGACCATTCTTTTAAGCCTGGTGTTCCTGACTTTGACATTCCGGTTCTGGGTACTGAGATTTGAAATACTTTACAACACGTCGGGAGCTGTTTTCGGGGCCGGCTATACTGATCTCTATGCCTGGCTCCCCTGTTACTGGCTGCTGGCAGGCCTTTCTCTGATTACCGCGATACTGATTGTGGCTTCCCTGCTTTTCTCAACGCTTAAGCCGGCTGCGGTTACCGGAATTATTTTTGGCGTGGTTTACCTTGGACTCAACATATATCCGTCACTGATCCAGACCTTTATTGTCGAGCCTAATGAACTGCAAAAGGAAAGCCCATACATAGACAACAATATTCAGGCCACCCTTAAGGCATACAAACTGGATTCCATTGAAACAAACGAATTCATTCCAAATGACAGTCTCAACATGGAAGCGCTTGATGAAAATAGAGGAACCCTGAAGAATATAAGATTGTGGGATTGGAGACCTCTTAAAAATACTTATGAACAGCTGCAGTCCATCCGCCTCTATTATGAATTTGAGAATCCGGATGTCGACAGGTATGTAATAGACGGTGAATACCGGCAGGTTCTTTTTTCTGCCAGGGAACTTGAGTTCAGTAGAATAGCAGAGACTGCCCAGAACTGGATCAATCGCCATTTTGTTTATACTCATGGCCAGGGAATATGCATGAGCCCTGTTAATGAGGTTACATCTGAGGGCCTCCCGGAATTTTTTATCCAGGATATCCCCCCGCGTTCTAATGTTGACCTGCAAATCACGCGTCCGGAAATATATTTCGGAGAAAAAACTGAGCATCCAGTATTTGTTAAAACCAATCAGGAAGAATTTGATTATCCGATGGGTGACCAGAACGCCACAACAATTTACGAAGGTGATCGGGGACTGCCCATTGACAGCTTTTTCATGAGGCTGGTGTTTTCCTGGGAATTAAAAATCTACCAGATTCTTTTTACTGACAATTTCACGGAAAACAGCAGAATACTGCTGCACCGGCGACTCAATGAAAGAATACCCAGGATTGCCCCGTTTCTGTCTTTCGACAGGGATCCCTACCTTGTGATTCATGATGGAAGACTGTTATGGATACAGGACGCGTACACAGTTTCTGACCGTTATCCCTATTCCGAACCTTTTCCGGAACGAAGACCAGGGGCCATTAACTACATCAGAAATTCAGTTAAAATTGTTATGGATGCCTACCTCGGAGATGTGACTTTTTATGTTGCCGATGAAGAAGACCCACTGATTAAAGTTTATGAAAAAATCTTTCCGGAGATGTTCAAACCCCTGGACACCATGGATCCTGAAATGCGTAAACACATACGTTATCCGCTGGACCTGTTTGACATCCAGAGAGAAGTGTTTGGCAGATACCATATGACTAATTCGACGGTGTTTTATAACCAGGAGGATGTCTGGGAGATACCTACTGAGATTTATATGGGTAATGAACAGCAGATGGAAAGCTATTACATCATAATGAGCCTGCCTGGCTCCAAAGAACAGGATTTCCTTCTTCTGACTCCTTTTACACCCAAGAAAAAAAATAACATGATTTCATGGATGGCTGCCCTTTCGGACGGTAGTAACTATGGCAGACTTGTTCTCTATCAGTTTCCCAAACAAGCTCTTACCTACGGCCCAATGCAGGTGGAAGCACGAATTGACCAGAATCCTGACATTTCCCAGTTGATAACCCTCTGGGGGCAGAAGGGATCCCGGGTCATCAGGGGAAATTTGTTGGTCATACCAATTGAGAATTCCATCCTTTATGTCGAACCTTTGTACCTTCAGGCTGAAAAGAGCGAGATCCCTGAGCTGACCCGGGTCATAATTGTCTATAACAACCAGGTAACTCTGGGTGAAACTCTCGAAGACGCCCTCCATAAGGCACTGAGCGGTTCCCTGGAATCCTCGGCAGCCAATGCTGACGATTCAGCTGTCAGCGGCAATACTTCCCTCGCGGCCCTTCCCCAGGATGTGCTAAAACTGGTGGAGGAGGCTCTGAATCACTACTTGAGCAGCCAGAAATACATACAGGAAGGAAACTGGACTGCTTATGGCGCGGAACAAAAAAAATTGGGAGAAAAGCTGGCTGAGTTAAAAAAGGCGAAAGCTGATGGCATAAAAAGGTAGAATTACACCGAGCATGAATAATCACGAATAACTGCAAAAACTCGTCTTTATTGCCGTTTGATTTAAGATATTGGGGCCAGAAAAAAGGTTTACTTTACCGTCTCATTTATCAGGTGTATCCAAAGACAACAAAAAAGAGGAATATTATGAGGAAGAATACTGAAGTTTCAGAAATTAGAATTAAATCACTGGCAGTAATGGCAAACAGGTTACGGAGGCACTCCCTGCTTTCAACTTCTGCTGCCAAATCGGGTCATCCCAGCACTTGTCTTTCCTGTGCTGAGATCGTATCCACTCTATTTTTCCAGTTCTACAGATTTGACCTCTCCAATCCTGATAATCCGGCCAATGACCGGTTTGTACTTTCCAAGGGGCATGCTGCGCCCATTCTTTGGGCTGCGCTTGGAGAAGCCGGAGCTTTTCCACTGGAGGAGCTGTTGAATCTCAGAAAAATTGACAGCCAGCTGGAAGGTCACCCCACTCCTCGAAGCCCTTATGTTGATGTTACTACCGGATCGCTGGGACAGGGGCTTGCCAATGCCGTGGGCATGGCCTTCGCTGCCCGGCTGAACCATGTAGACAATCAGATTTATGTTCTGCTTGGAGACGGTGAAATTGCGGAAGGGAGTGTGTGGGAAGCTGCTTCCCTGGCATCACACTACAAGCTCAGCAACATGGTTGCAGTAGTTGATGTCAACCGCCTGGGACAGAGTGAGCCGACTATGGCAGGGCATAATGCGGACATCTACAAGAAACGATTTGAAGCTTTTGGCTGGGATGTACTGATTGTTGACGGCCACGACATAAAGTCCCTGATCAATGCTTTCGATTATGCTGTAACTAACAGGAAACAGCCAACAGCCATCCTCGCCAAGACCTTCAAAGGAAAAGGTGTTTCCTTTATGGAGGACCAGGATGGATGGCATGGGAAACCGGTTACGGATCCCGCACAGCTGCAGCAGGCTCTTGATGAAGTAGGCGGAAAGGAAAATCCACCTGAAAAGTTATGCCTTGCAAAGCCTGAGTTTTCCGCCCCACTTGAACCTGTCGCGGCCAATCTCTCAATCAGCTGTGAATACGGGCCGGATGATAAGGTTGCTACCCGCCAGGCATACGGGAAAGGGTTGGCCAAGATGGGAACCCTGGATAACCGGGTAGTCGCCCTGGATGGAGACTGCAAGAATTCCACATTCTCAGATCTTTTCAGAAAAGCACATCCAGATAGATTTTTTGAATGTTTTATTGCAGAGCAGGTTCTGGTCGGCGCGGCATCCGGTCTGGCATCCCAGGGAAAGATTCCCTTTGCCTCAACCTTTGCCTGTTTCCTAACCAGGGCGTACGATTTTATAAGAATCGCCGGTATCTCAGGCCTTAACCTGAAATTATGCGGTTCTCATGCCGGAGTATCAATTGGTGAAGACGGCCCGTCCCAGATGGCGCTGGAAGATCTGGCAATGATGCGTGCCGTTGGTGGCTCGACTGTGCTTTATCCTTCTGATGCGGTTTCCGCCGAGAAGCTCGTAGCCGAAGCAGCCAGGGCTGAAGGCATAACCTATATCAGAACCAGCCGGCCTGCTACTCCGGTTCTCTATGGCAATAATGAAGAGTTCCCGATCGGCGGATCAAAGATTGTTAAAAGCAGTACCAATGACAAAGCAACCCTGGTCGGTGCCGGTGTAACCCTCCACGAGTCAATCAAGGCAGCCGGAATTCTGGCTGAAAAAGGAATTAACGTCAGGGTCATAGACCTTTACAGCATTAAACCTGTTGACAGCCGCACCCTGCAGCAGGCGGCAAAGGAAACTGGACTCATAATAACAGTTGAGGACCATTATCCGGAGGGTGGACTGGGAGAATCAGTTCGCTCCGCCCTTGGAGATGTTGAGTGCAGGTTCAGAAGCCTTGCTATCGGCGGAATTCCGCGCTCAGGCGCTCCGGATCAACTGTTGAACCTGTTCGGGATTGATGCCGAGAACATCGTTAAGGCGGTTGTTGAAAATATTTAGCCGTATTGCTGATCGAGGCTGAAAATGAATTAATCCGAGACTAAAGCGGATTAAAACCTATTTACATGGATTAAATGTAATTTTGCAGATGGGAGAATAGTTATGGAGATCCAGTTTCTCGGAGGAGCAAGGGAAGTTACCGGCTCACAACACCTGATAACCGCAAACGGAAAAAAGATTCTGCTGGAATGCGGGCTGTATCAGGGGCGCAGGTCTGAAACCTACGAGAAGAATCTTAATTTTGCTTTTAACCCGGCAGATATCGACATACTTCTTCTCTCCCATGCTCATATCGATCACAGCGGGAACATTCCCAACCTGGTAAAGAATGGTTTCACCGGAAGAATCGTAACCACCGGCGCGACAGTGGATCTTTGCCAGATCATGCTTCGGGATGCCGCCTATATCCAGGAAAAGGATGCATATTTTGTTAATAAATTCAGGACAAAAAAAGGGGAAACACCAGTTGAGCCTCTCTACACTACTGAAGATGCCGAAAATGCCCTGAAACAGTTTCATGGCGTCGAATATGCCACAGGTTACGATATAGCGCCCGGAATCCGGGTAGAATTCAGGGATGCCGGACACATACTTGGTTCGGCTTCAATTCTTCTGGAGATAACTGAACCCGGTAAAAACAAACCGGTGAGGATTGGTTTTACCGGGGACCTGGGGCGCAAAGATGTTCCGGTGGTGAGAGATCCGGACTATATGAGAAACCTGGATGTCCTTCTGACCGAGAGTACTTATGGAGACAGAATTCATAAAAAGGTTGAGGATGTTGAAGAGGAACTGGCCGCATTAATAAGGGAAACTGCCAATGCTGGAGGAAAGATCATTATTCCGGCATTCGCTGTGGGCCGAACCCAATTGCTTGTTTATATCCTGCACAAGCTTTTCAACCAGGATCGAATACCTGATCTGCCGGTATTCGTGGACAGCCCTCTGGCAGTCAATGCAACTGAAATTTTCCGGCGACATCCTGATTGTCTGGACCGGGAAACCCATCGCATTTTCATTGAATCCAACGAGGATCCCTTTGGATTCAGCAGGCTGCAATACATCAGGGATGTTAATCTTTCTAAAAAATTAAACGGAATCGGTTATCCCCATATAATTATTTCAGCTTCCGGCATGGCTGAAGCCGGCAGAATCCTGCACCACCTGAGAAATAACATTGGCAATCCTTCCAATACCATACTTTTGGTTGGTTATTCAGCCCAGCATACGCTTGCCCGCAAACTAATGGATGGTGAGAAAATTGTTAAGATTTTCGGAGAAGACCATGCAGTTAAATGCCGGGTCGCGACCATGGACCATTTCAGCGCCCATGCTGATAAGAATGATCTCCTTGAGTTCATTACCACCCTTTCCACAGACAGGCTGAAGAAGATTTTTGTTGTCCACGGAGAGGAAAACCAGTCACTTGCCTTCCAGGACACTCTCCTTAAGAAAGGCTACAAAGACGTGATTGTTCCCGAAGCGGGAGAAACACATTTAATTTAGGAATGTCTCTTAATTGCACTAACCAGGCAAGGGCTGAAGAAGCTGAATTGAAGAATAACCGATTAGACCTCCTTGTGACAAAAGAGGCCTCAATTTGATTAAGGAATTACCGCCGCTCTTTGCAGCTGGTGTGAAATGGGTTGATACCCTGTCTGGATGGCTTTTCAAGAGAATATTCCGATGAAGAAGTGGCATGTTCCGAGTCCCGCAAAAATTCTTTTGACCTGATGGTATAAGGTACGGACAACAGGGGGCTTTTGCCCGGATTTCTTAAGTTAAGATTCCTGTAGAGACTGGCTTCAACTGAAAATATGGGAGTTCTGTCATTTACCGCCGGGTTATTTTTTTGAGTAACGGTAAATGTTGAAAAAGGCATTTTCAAGAAAAGTCAGGGTTTCTTCTTTTTCCATGCCGATGTTTTTCATCCATCTGTCCAGCTCCTCAGGAGTGTACTTCCCCTGTTCAAGATGAGGAGGCCATTGTCCTAACCGGTCAATGACAGCAATTCTTGCACCGTCTCTCAGGTACCGGGTCAAGCCCTGTAGATATAGGGATTGGTCAGAAATGTAGGAGAGCGTGTCGCAAATCAGGACAAAGTCAACAGCCTCAGGTATCCTGGGGTCGAGTTCATCGCCCAGTATGGTTTTGATATTGTCCAGGTGGTTACGCTGGGAAAGTTCTTCGACATAGGAAAGAAATTCCTGTTCAATATCAACAGCGTAAACCCTCCCTCCGGGTAAAACCTGTCTGGCGAGGGGGATGGTAAATAATCCTGATCCGGATCCGATATCAGCAACAACATCACCGGGTTCAAGATGTAGGTTTTTTACAACCCTGTCTATCTGCAGATCTCTGACTCTATCAGCAGATTCAAGTATCTGGATATATTCAAGGGGATTCCGGTTTTCAGTTTTGGCAGGCCGTTCCTGCGGAATCGATGTACATGAGGTCACCAGGGCCAACCCTGATAGAATAATTAACCAGAATCTAGTCATGTTGAGAATTCTACACTTTTAGGAACTGAAAAAAAACTACTGTTAAACACCTGATCTAAAACTTTTCTTCGGTAATGGCAAGGGAGCTGTTCCCTGAAAACCTGTTCCCAGCTCCTATGCCATCCTCCTAATGACTCACCCGCTATCTGTTGGTAAGATTGGACCACTTTTCCAGCAGGTCGGGATCTGTCATTGTTTCCATCAGATAATCACCATATTCCGCAGCAGAAGCGCCGGTCTCACGTCCGGTTATCACAAGTTTCTTTTCATACTGTCCGCAGATCTCAAGAGCCATTTCCAGTTTTGTCGCTTTTTCGGGATACCCGATATGCCGGAGCATCATAACCGCGGCTCTGATCAATGATGAAGGGTCAGCATATTCTCCTCTTCCTTCCTTGATCATCCGTGGCGCGCTGCCGTGTATTGCTTCAAACATAGCGTACCGCTTTCCTATATTGGCACTACCGGCTGTCCCAACACCTCCCTGGAATTCTGCTGCTTCATCAGTCAGTATGTCTCCATACAAATTTGGCAGGACAATAACTTTGAACTGGGTGCGGCGTTTTGGATCAACCAGTTTGGCAGTCATTATGTCGATATACCATCCTTCCCAATTAATGCCGGGATAGTCTCGGGCAACCCGGGCAGCTGTATCCAGGAAAAGGCCATCCGTGGTTTTTATCACATTGGCTTTAGTTACTACCGTCACGCTGTCAATGCCATTTTTCCGGGCATAATCAAAGGCCATGCGAAGGATCCGTTCAGACCCCTGCAAGGTAGTTACAGTAAAATCAAATGCCAGATCCTCAGTAATCTGAATACCCTGGCTTCCCAGCACATAGGCTCCTTCTGTATTTTCCCTGAAAAACATCCAGTCAATTCCTTCACTGGGGACCTTTACCGGTCTCACGTTGGCAAAGAGGTCAAGGTAACGGCGCATGGATACATTGGCACTTTCAATATTAGGCCAGCCATCACCTTTTTCAGGTGTAGTGGTCGGAGCCTTTAATATCACATGACATTTTTTCAATTCTTCCAGGACGTCATCAGGAATAGACTTTCCCTGCTTCGCCCGGTTCTCGATGGTGAGTCCGTCTATTGTCCTGAAAACAATTTTATTTTGATCCAACTCATCCCTGAGAATGAATTCGAGTATTCGCTGGGTTTCCTGGGAGATTATGGGCCCTATTCCATCTCCCCAGCACATGCCTATGATTAAAGGGCTTAGTTGACTGTAATCAAGCCAATCTTCGGCAGATTTGATTTGCTCCACCCTTTTCAGCTGCTCTGCAATCAGATTTTCAAAATGTGTTTTTGCTTTTTCAAGTTTTTGTTCGCTCATATCTAAGTTATTCTCCTAAATCTATTTTTCCAGAATTCGCGGATATTGCCAGGTGGGTTTTTTGAAGGATTATTGTGTAATTATACATGAAAAGCGGAGCTTCGACATTCGGTTCGTGCATCTGAAAAGTGCTTTCTCTGCCTTGCTCCTTGCAAAGCGATTTATCTTGCTTCCCTAATAGTCTGTTTTTTCGACACTTCACCGTCCCTGTAACCTGATTTTTTCCGGAAGATTCAGGATAATGATGATACTTGCCAATGAATCCCGCTCAGTGGACAATAGGGAGATGAATAAAATATCAGGACAGCAGGTCAGAGCTCATACCGATTCCCGGAAGGATCAGATCATTGAGCTTATTAAAGAGCTGGTTATGATCGAAAGCCCTACCCTTCAGACCCAGGCTCATCGGGAAATCCATGAAATCCTGATCAGGGAATTTTCCAGGATAGGATACAGCTGTTTCAGAAGAACCGGAAGAAGCAGCGGGGGGCTGCTTTATTGCCGTCCCTCAGAACGGATCCGGCGGCAGGAAGCCCAACTGCTTCTTGGTCATTGCGATACAGTCTGGGATATCGGAACCCTGAAAGACAGCATGCCCTTACGACAGGAAGGGGAGCTGTTAAGGGGGCCCGGTATCTATGACATGAAAACCGGGCTGGCCCAGATAGTCTATGCCTTGAGAACACTTAAGGAACTGAATTACCAACCATCTGTAACCCCCATCGTGTTGATAACTTCGGATGAGGAACTGGGGAGTGAGGATTCTATAAAATTTATAAGATCCCTTTCGAAAAGGGTTAAAAGAGTCCTGATCCCGGAACCTTCCTATGGGGAAAATGGCGGCCTGAAAACTTCGCGTAAAGGTGTCGGTCGCTATGAGATCCTCATAACCGGCAAAGCCGCCCATTCCGGGCTGGAGCCCGAGAAGGGTATCAGCGCTGTTGTGGTGCTGGCCGATATCATCAAGGAATTGAATTCACTCAATGATTATGACCGGGGCATTTCGGTAAATGTAGGTGTGGTTGAGGGAGGCACCAGGGAAAACGTGGTACCGGCGGAGAGCCGGGCTCTGGTGGATGTGAGGGTCAGGACAACCAAAGACGCCTGGAAAATAGACCAGGCAGTCAGGGCAATGAAACCTTCCCTGCCGGGAGCCTCCATCAAGATTCTGGGAGGCATTGACCGCCCTCCCATGGAAAGGACAGAAGCCAACCAAAAACTGTGGAAACAGGCTGAGTTGGTGGGCAGAGAAATGGGTTTGAAACTTTATGGTGTGGAAAGCGGTGGGGCTTCAGATGGTAATTTCACCAGTCAATACACTGCAACCCTGGATGGACTTGGCGCGGTCGGCGGAGGAGCTCATGCCCTGCATGAATTCATCAGAACTGACAAGGTTTCGGAGAGGACAGCATTGCTGGCAATGTTGCTTATGCAGGATTGAAGCCGCAACCCCGTAAAAACTAAAATGGCAGTGGCATTTTCATTTCTGCCACAAAAACAACATCTCCGGTAAGTTTAATCTGAGACCCTTCCTGCCATTCAACCGTTTGGATGCCGGTGTCACTCTCAACTGCCAGCGAGGAATCCGTGAGCCCACTTTTTATGGCTGCAACTCCGGCACCGCATGAACCAGTCCCTGAGGAAGTGGTGATTCCTACCCCTCTTTCCCATATTTTGATCTTGATATGGCCGCGGTTGATAACCTTGACAAAACTGACATTGGTTCGTTCCGGGAAAAAAGGATGGTTTTCAATGGCCGGTCCCGTTGCGGACAGTTCAGCACAATCTGGAAGGGTATTCCTGAAAACTACACACTGGGGATTGCCGACCGAAAGAGCAAAAATCCTCTCATCAAGGCTGCCTGAACGCAGGGGAAAGTTTGCAATGATATCCAGTGATTCATCCCCGTTGCTGAAGGGAATCAATTCAGGCTGAAAAGACGGGAAGCCCATCAGTGACTGGTAGGTACCGGTATGCCCTTTCCAGCGCACAAGGGTATAAACCTTTTCACCGCTGATTGTAGAGAAAATCAAAGTTTTCCCGGTTATGCCCTTGATAAAATGAAGATATCCGGCTGCACAGCGGCCGCCGTTTCCCGACATACCTGCTTCACTTCCATCAGCATTGAAGATTCTCAGCAAAAACTGCGAGTCTGACTCTCTTTTTAATGTCAACAGACCATCACAGCCGACACCGAAATGCCTGTTGCAGCAGGTGATAGCCGATTGCGAGAGAAAAGATTCCGGAATGTCATCTTCCGTAACCAGAAAATCATTCCCATACGCCTGGAATTTGTGAAGTTTCAGATCTTTTGACATTATGACAACATGCGATTTCCATGAATCCGGATAACCCTGAGTTTCCTCCGAAGCGGCAACTGGCCGGGAGGTTTAGAAACTGCGGCCTTCGCCAATTACCTCATCCAGGACTTCCTGCGAAATCTCTTCGATTGATTTACCGGTAACATCTATCACAGGCCAGGATGGATTCTGGCCAAAAACTGCCTTGGCGTATTCAATTTCGCTTTGAATCCGTTCGCTATTGGCATAACTACTGCTCTCCATTCCCATCTGTTCCATCTGCACCTGGCGTCTTTCTGCCAGTCTTTCTGGATTTGTAACCAACCCGACTATTTTTCGCTGGTCAATAGCGGAAAGCTTGCTGGGTAATTTCATGCCCACAGCCAGGGGTATATTGGCAACGCGCCACCCTTCCTGGGCCAGAAATATACTCAAGGGAGTTTTCGATGTACGAGAAATACCCACGAGCACAATATCTGCCTTATGTAAATCTTTGAGAGACGCACCATCATCATGGTTTATGGCAAACTCAATCGCATCCACCCGGTCAAAGTAAGCTTCATCCACTTTATGGAGCAGCCCTGGTTTTGACTGCGGAGTAGACTCGAATACCTCGGCAAGCTTATCAATCAAGGGGCCTATGACGTCGATACATTTAACACCCTGCTTTTCCGCGAGGCTTACCATGTCATCTCGCAGTTGCTTGGACGCAAAGGTGTGTACTATCAACGTCTGGTTCTTTTTAACGGCGGCCATCATACTTTTTATTTGTTCAATATCCCTTATTCGGGTATATCTTGAAATCACAACTTTTTCAGCAAACTGGCTCCTGGCAGCCTTTAAAAGCCTGTAAGCGGTTTCACCAGTTCCATCACTAATCAGCAATATGTAGTAACTACTCATCAAATATTAACTCCAGAATCTTGCAGGCCGTGTTTTATTCTTAACCGGCCTGGTTTTCTGCATTGATTCGACCTTTTTCCTTAAGAAATTTAATCGCTTTTATCTCAGTGGGATCTTCATTATTCAAAAATGATAGATAGGTGCTTGCAAAATCACCCAGCAAAAGCAACTCCCATAATTTTCCCAACCAGGTGTCACACGAGGAGCAGTACTCCAAAACCTTGAATTTCCGGCTTAATAAATAGTCCCTGGTATCATTGATCTTGTTGTTAACCTTTTCATGATCACTCTGGTCCCGCAAAAATAATGGAAGCATCTGTTGTATGCATCCAATCGGATTTCTCCATCCTTCGATCTCATTATGCGCCATTTCGGGCAGGTAGTTCCAGAAAGCCAGATGTTTGCCATTTTCGCTGAATTGGTTTGCCCACCTTCTGGCGATGGGGCTTAGGCTGTCTGAACTGCCGTAGACAACTGGAATTGAACCAAAAACCTTGAGGGCGAGTTGTTTCGCGGCATTATCTTCAGTGGGAACATCAGGCGTGAAGTGTTTTAAAACATTTTGAATTCCGGGCACAGAAGCTGCTATTTCGGGCATCTGGTCCTGGACTATGCCACAGGCTTCAAGAATCCTTACGATTGCGCAAAAGGAATAGGTATAAGCGGTACGCGGCGGCAGTCCTTCGGGAAGCTTAACAACAGGCAGTCCTCTGGCAGCAGCTCTCTTTTCCAGTTCGCCACCTGAAGTTATGCAGATTACCCTGATGTTTCGGGCACAGCAAAACTCAAAGGCCTCAAGCGTTTCGTCGGTATTTCCCGAATAACTGCAGGGTAAGGCAAGCGTCGTTTTATCCACAAATACCGGAAGCTTATACTGCCTTGAAATTATGAACGGGACATCAACCTGCCCTCTCAGAAAAACCTGGGCTATCGCGGCCCCGGTCGCGGAGCCGCCAAGTGCTGGAATAACAATCTGCCTGATTTTACCCTTCGGTTTAAAGTTAAAGGAAGTAGCAATCTTGATTGAATCCAGGAGCTGCTTGTCAAAGGATGAAAGTATACCCAACATTCCGGACAAGTCTTTTTCCCTAAACAATTCCTGATTATCCAAAAGCGATACCATCACGCTATTCCTTTCTGCATTCCACACAAAAATTATTTCAGCAAAATCCACCTGCAATCAGACGCGGCACTCTTTCTGCAATAACCTAGTTCCCCCTGGCTAACCAGGAGAAACTACTTTCATGAATTCAGACCAGCTCCGGATTTTCCTTTTTCAGAATCTGTACGATTTTCCCAACATCCTGGGATTTATTCCTGGAACAGACCAGAATGGAATCCTCTGTTTCAACCAGTATCAGGTCATTTACTCCCACCAACGCAATTTTTTTATTTCCCGATGAGTGAACAAAACAATTCCTGCTGTCGATTTGAAGAGCCGAACCACCAGGGGAATTGTCCTGGAAAACACCACTCTGGATTTCAGCTACGGCATTCCAGTCGCCCACATCACTCCATTTCAGGTCACATGGTACCATAACAACCCGTGAGCTCTTTTCCATCACACCGTAGTCTATAGATAAAGATTCAGCTGACCTGAAAATATTTTTTTCTTTTTCAGTCCAGATTTCACAGTCACCAAGCTTATCCAGAATCAGGCTGAGACCCGGCATATGAGTCCTGATTTCTTCCAGGATTGAAGATAGAGACCAGACAAACATGCCGCTATTCCAGAAATAATGACCGGATGTGAAAAATTCCTCAGCAGTTTTCCGATCCGGTTTTTCAGTGAAGCGAGCTACCTGAAATGCTTCTTTATCACTTCTGGAATCAACGATTGCCCCCTGTTCCAGATATCCGTAACCGGTTGAAGGGAATTCCGGCTTTATGCCGAATGTTACCAGGTACCCTCTTTCGGCGAGCATCCCGGCAGCGGCCGTTACCTTCCTGAACTCTGCTGTATCCATGATCAGATGGTCAGATGGAAACACACCCATCATTTCATGAGGAAAGCGGGAACTAAGCCATACGGCAGCAAGTCCAATACAGGCAGCGGTATTTCTGGGAGCAGGTTCGACGATAATCTGCCCTTCACCAATTTCAGGCGCCTGGGATAATACCAGGGGGACGTATTGTTCCGAGCAGATAACAAAAATATCTTTTGTTTCAACAATCTCCTTCAACCTCTCAACCGTAAGCTGAAAGAGTGACTTTTCCCCAAGGACATTTAAAAACTGTTTAGGACGGTCTCTCCTGCTCAACGGCCAGAACCTGGTCCCCTGCCCTCCGGCCATTATTACCATTTTCATTTTCTATTCTCCAAACAATGTTTCCTGTACAGATTCAGTTTCAACTACGCGCACCTGTTTTAAATCTACCAGATGCTGTCTGATAAAATCTCCTTGTTCTCCTGACAATACTCCGATTATTATGTTGTTCAGCATCAGGAATGGATTTTCAGTCTCAAGGTAGAAATTAGTTATTGCCCTTACCTTCGCCTCGTTAAAACTCCTTCTGGTGAATTTTTCCCGGGCAAGGACGTTTAAAATCTCTGCGGGATTACACTCGTTCCCCGAGTTTTCCCGTGGCAATGGGTAATCAATAATTCCATAACCCAGTTTTGCCAAAGTGATCCATTTGATACTCATTCCCGATCCATCCTGGGCCCGACTGATCAGTCGGAGGCTTTCTCCCAGTCCTGAGTTTCCGGGCAGGCCCGTGGTAATAATTACGCATCTTCCTTCTTTTTCAGCAGGGATAACAGTAGGCACTGTTTTTATGGGATTGCGATTTCTCCCACTGGGAGGGGTGAATTTGCTGAGGCGCGAATTACTCAGTAAAGGGACCATTCTCCTTAAAAAAGATGTGCCTGTTACATCCCCATAAATCACTATTTCAGGGTGTTTCGACGACATTCCACGATGCCAGCTGCCAAGAGTTGATGGTTCATTCGCTTTGCCGGAAGACCCGGCCTGTCCCTCGTAAATCAAACCTGATTCAAGAGGGATTGTGTCAGCAATGGTCTCCGCCGGATAGACCGAATTTTCGAGGAACTCAGAGAATTGTATACTGGCCCGGTACCTGGAAACCATACTATCGTCTGCCTGAAAGCTGGAAATCAGTTGCATCAATTCTGAAAAAGAGGCTTCGAAATTTGATGACAAAACAGTTGCCCTGAATCCGAAGTAATCTGGCTGCACAATTGTTTGCAGCTGGCATCCTTTCCCTTCCAGGGAAAGCATTTGAGGATCCAACCCATCCCTTGACCAGGTTTGGAGCATGGATGACATGAGCATCTCTGTCATACCACTGTTCGCGGATCCTTCGTCAGTGACCCCCCCGGCATAATAAATGCCTAAACTCACCTGGGGAGAGTTGTGGATCTCATAGATATGGATATTCGGCCCTCGCAGAACTGAACTCTTTTTTAACTCGGGAGGCAATGACCTGCTGCTGCTATCAGGGATGGAAAAAGAAATCTCTGGTGAATTGAAAGTCAGTCTTCCTATTCTCTTTGCAGCGTCTGACAATGCTGTCGGCAGGAGAATCTCGATGGTCTCTCTGAATGTTTCGGGGGTAAAATTACGATTTAATCCGGCAGGAAGGAATTCCCTGATAAAAACCCGCCTTGGATCCAGTAACAAGGCTCCCGCATTCTTCAGACTGATGCCATCAAGCTTTTTAAGTTTTTCATTAAAACTCGACCTGTTTCCTGCTTTACCCCTGGCTGATTCTTCAGCCCAGCCATCAGCTTTTGATGATTGGGATTCCAGTCCCTGGTAGTATTTTAATAGATAAAGAGACTTTGCTCTTGTTAGTAATACATCGGGAACTTTCTCTGTGCCAAGTTGGGCCAGCGTGCCCAGGACCAACATTTCCACCTTATCCAGGTAATCCGGATTGACAACTGCTGTAACAACCAGGAATGACCTTGACCCCCTATCAATGATATCGGCTCTATGTTGAAAATTTAAGGAATACCCTTCCACCTCCACCCGCAGCAATGAAGATAACCCTCCGCCGATGATTTCCCTCAGGATTGCGGCATGGAGTCTTTGGGGATGACCTTCAGGGGGGATCTCAAAGGTCGCAGTAAAGACGGCAAAATTCAGATCCGTCTGGAAACAGGAGTAATCAATCCGGCTGTTTAAAGATTCAGGATCAAATGCTGTGGACGCCTTGAGAAGAGTGCATGCCCTCTTTTCAGTGAAAGACTTAGTGATATGGTTGAGTACGGTTTCGTGCCGGACTGAACCAACAATTGTAAGTCCACATACCATACTGCTTCGGGACACTATTGTCTTATTATCAGGGTCGGGTCTCTTTTGCGTGCCGGTAACGGAATCCATGGTTATCTCCATAACCTCAGACTTATCCAGACCGGAAAGGATTGACGCAACGGGAAGAAAAGGAACTACTGCTTCACTGCTGATATTGGGGGGAGGGACGTGATTAAGTTTCTCCAGAATTTCAATTGCACGCTCAATTTCTTCTGCCGGGACAACTACCTTTATGAATAAGCAGTTCCGAGCAATGCTGGAACTGATGATGCCTCCCAAAGCAAGGATGTCAGGCGCTATTGCCGCCTGGTAAGGTTCGGCAGCACTTGATATCTGAATATCACCAGGTTGTCCATTGGATATTGTTGCCGTTATTGCTGCCAGGGGAACTCCAAACGATTCCTCAATGATCACCTGCATGCCATTTTTAAATTCAGCCTCGAAAGCATCCCCATTATTACTGAAGGATTTTACGGCGGCATAAAAAGGCGCGGTATCGGGAACTTGCGTACCCAGAGCTATTTGAAAGAAGAAAAGGATACCCAGAAGCGAAAGCGCCAGGAGCTCTAAATATTTTCTGTTGCCCATAATCTGCATCGTATCAGCCTTAAATAAGACTGGCAAACTTATATGGATAGTTCCTGGAATTCTCCAGGGTTATCGCAGGAACATAGTACCGCCGACTTTCATGTTGACAGTGGAAAAATCCTGATGAAACTGTGATAATAAATTATTAATTGAATTATTGTAATTGCACTCTGATAATCAATAATCATCTAAACCCATATGGGTCACTGATAAAAATATTACAATAGGTTATAATCGAAAATCGTTAATTCCGGATTGATGGAGGATTCTATAGTCGACTTACCGGGATATACCTATCATTGTCCTGTAGGTGAACTGACAGAAAAGGTCATGGAAAAGCTGAGTTGATATGAAAGAAGTAGAGATTTCCCAGGAACTGTTGGTCAATGGAATCGGAGAGAAAAATCCAGAAACCATTGACAAGTTCATTAAACAATATTCCAGGCCGTTATTTGGAGTGATTCTGAATTACACCAAGAATCCTTCAGATGCAGAAGAGATTCTTCAGGATACATTTCTAAAAATAATCAACAAAATCGATACGTTCAGGGAGGGCAGCCCCCTCTGGCCCTGGATGCGCCGGATTGCCATCAATAATTCAATCATGTGGCTTCGCAAGAATAAACCGAAGCAGGACAAGACTATGAATATTGAGGACATGACACCTGGTTTCACCAGCCAGGGTGAGTTTAAGGAACCTATCTTCAGCTGGACCCTGGATCCTGAGGACCTTTATATGAATTCTGAACTGGCGACAGAATTATACAGTGCCATTCAGTCTCTTCCTGTAGAATATCGTATACCACTAATTTTAAAAGACGTCGAGGGATATTCCCTGAAGCAGATTTCATCCCTGATACAGCTAAAAGAACCAACAACAAAAACGAGGATTCATCGGGCAAGGTCATTCGTTAGGGAACGGATTTCTAAATATTTGGAGAGCGGTAAATGAAAGATTCTTACGATTGCGAGTCTTGCTTCGAACGATTACTCGACTATCTGGAAGGTGATCTGGACGCTGAGACGCAGGCCAGGATTGATGAACATATCAAAACATGCGGCCCCTGCATAAATTATTTCCAGACCTATGAAAAAACTACCCAGTTGCTTCAGATTTTACGGGAACAGGAAGCGACAGTTCCCAAATCCACCCAGGAGAGAATCAAAAGCTTTGTATTGAAGAATGCTCAGGCCTGCGACCGGTAAAGATAAAACCGGGTTCCCACGCTTTCTCTAGTTTTCCAATGCAAACTCAAATGTTATCGTTCCTCCTTCGTGCATGTGAACAGGTACTTTCCCTGCCGTCGCTGTTCAGTTGAAAAAAAATTATCCATGGATTCATAACCCGCTAATGAACTTTTTATCCTTAAGGAACATCATAATCTCCGTGCATTTTTACGAGAGTTTTAATTCATACACTTCAGCTACTTCGCTTGTAATCATTGCGCATGGTATGGCATAACAAAGCCACAGACCTGAAATAAATTCTATTTAGTCTGAATTCCAATCAATCTGGAGATTATTCGTAAAATGGAGTATCACAACCTACAACCCAGCGGCAGGAAAACTGTGCTGAACTGGGAGCTGATTTTGATTTTTCTCAACATTTTTATCCTGGGCGGGAATATCATAGCTTCCGACGCAATCCTTCCTTCTGAAGTTAATAGCGGATCAGAGACTGCTGGTGCGGAAAAGAAGAAACCCGACGAATCCAGATCTCCCGGGAAAAAAGAAAAAAAAGAGGGTCTTTCCGGAAGTGTCGGCGCTGGATTATCTCTGACCTCCGGGAATTCAGAAACGATAAACTGGAATATTTCATTTGACATTAACAAACCTACAGACCTGGGGCACAATTTGAAAATGAACGGGTTATATCTCAGGGGCAAGGAAAACGGAAAGTTATCAGTAGACCGGTTAAAACTGTCGATGCGTGATGATTATTCAATTAACAGATCAGTTGTAGGATTTGGCAATGTAAGTTACAAAAGCGATCCTCTTAAGGGGATAGATTATCTAGTGAATCCATCCGGAGGTCTGGGATGGAAAATCAGGGAAAGTGATAAATTGTCGCTGCAGGCTGATGCGGGGGCTGGGGTCCTGATTGAAAGAGACACTGAATTGGATCGAAAAACCTTTGTTTCGATAAACTCCAATCAAAGTATGACTTACAGGCTTTCCAAAACAGCCAGCCTTAAGCAGAAACTGGATGTATTATGGAAGGCCGATGACCTGGTAGACTACCTGGTTAATATTTCTCTATCCCTGGCGACCAAGATCACTGACGCATCTGAGCTACAGGCTGAATTTCTTAATGATTTCAGGAACAAACCCGCAGATATCGCATACAAAAAAAATGATATTGCTTTAATATTGAAATATGTGGTCAGGTTCTGACCGGTTTGTTATGGATTGCGAATGGATGGGTGCGCAGATCCCAGGGATAATTCACTAGGCGCGATTCAAAGAAGCAGGCAATTAATCAATAAACGCGGGTAATTCCGCAGAAAACCTGGAGAATACCGCAATAGCAGGGGCATAAAGAGGTAATAATAATGGATCATAAAAACCTTTTAAAACTAATCGGAGCTGGTTTAACCGGTGGATTTCTGGCATTGAGGTTCCGCCGACCCAAAAAAAGCTATAACGAATTTCTTACCTGTTATTGGGCGCTGAGCATAGATGTCTTGAGGGAGTTGGAAACTTGTTTCATCGAAACGATGCTTTCTGAAATGCCTCCCTCTCAAAGCCCTGAATTTACAAAGCTTCTGAATGAAAACGCCGAATTTCTGGACAAGATGAAGTTTTTTCAGGATCGCCTTGAGAATTTCAACGACCTGGCGCTGTCGGCTATTAACAGGTTTTATTCTGATAAAACCAACGGGAACCTGGCCCTGTTATCCCACAGGAAAATACCTGGACTGGACATTAATACAGTTTCAGTCGCCATACAGGAAGCTTTTTATGATCTGGAGTCAGGATTTTCTTATGCGATCATGGCCAATGCGCCTGAGGAATCCAGGGAAGAATTGAAAGAGCAGCTCAGGGCATCTAAATCTCTTCCTGAAATCCTCAAATACTATTCTGATAATCTGCCCCATTTCGGAGCAGTTCTATTCGATGGATTCGCCCAGTTCGAAAGCCAGGTCGTCCGCGGCCAGGAATAGCTGACCAGAAATACGGGTTTCAGTTGCCGGCAAGTATCCTGTAAATGGTTTTCTGACGGAATCTTTCTCCGGGATGCAGCACAGTTGAGGGGAACTCCGAATGATTAGGGGAATCAGGATAGTGCTCAGTTTCCAGGCAAAAAGCCGCATGCTGTTTGTATCCATTACAGGAAGGGCTTCCGTCCAGCGAATTCCCGGTATAAAGCTGTATAGCGGGCTGTGTGGTATCAATCTGGATGGTACGTCCGCTGACTGGATCGGTAATCTCAGCTGCCCTTACCAGTGAACCTGCTTTCTCCTTCCTGATGATGAAACAGTGATCAAATCCTGGTTTTCCAGACATATCACGGGCAATCTCAATATTGTTCCGGTCCATTACTTTTCTTTTTTCCCTGAAATCCCTAGGAGTTCCGGCAACCGGGATTGATTTTCCGGTAGGTATCAATTCACTATCGGTTTCGAGGTAAAAATCAGCGTTAATTTGAAGTTCATGGTCCAGGACATCTCCCGAGTCTGCTCCTCCAAGGTTCCAGTAGGCATGATTAGTCAGGTTAAGCGGAGTGGCGGCATCAGTGGTAGCTTCATACTCCATGTGCAGTTCATTATTTTCATTTAAAGCGTACACGCAAAGCACTTCAAGGTTCCCGGGATATCCTTCTTCGCCGTCAGGGCTAAAATACCTTAATTCAACAGAAACTGAATCACTGGTTTCCCTGACAGACGGATTCCACATTCTCCGGTCAAACCCGATAACGCCCCCATGCAAATGATTCCTGCCGTCGTTTTCCGCGAGACGGTACTCTTTCCCGGCCAGGCTAAAAGTAGCTTTTCCAATTCGGTTGCAAAACCGACCCACCGTTGATCCAAAATAAGGGTGTCTTTGGAAATATCCGTCAATTGAATTAAATCCCAGGGTAATTTCCTCCCTCCTTCCCTGAGTATCGGGTGCTACCACACCAAGCAGGGTTGCACCATAATCGGTAACCCTGAATTCCAATCCATTTTTATTGGAACAGGTAAAGCAGTGTATTGTCTTTCCTTCTTTTGATTTTCCTATTTCGGACTTCTGTATTTTCATATTTCATTGCTCCAGTTAATTATTTCCCGGGAAACAAACATTTATCTCAATTGATTCTGTTCACGGGGAATGTTTCCTGCTTTTTTAGGATTATGTGTGAAACTTCTCGCATTCAACCAATGTTTTCAATAAAATCATACCCGTTGAATTATGACACTACAAAGTAAAATTATCAGGTTACTGCTTGTTTTTTTTTCCATCATCTCAGGTGGAACCCTCGGATACAGGTTCATTGAAGGATGGTCTATTTTTGACAGCTTTTACATGGCAGTCATCACAGTCACAACTGTAGGTTTTTCTGAAGTGCAGCCGTTGAGCCCCAATGGCAGAATTTTCACGACCATTTTAATACTGCTGGGTGTTGGTGGTATAACCTATTCCCTTGGAGTCCTGACAAATTATTTCGTTACAGGAGAACTACGGGGTTTTTTAGGGGAGAGAAAAATGAAAAAAATGATCGATTCTATGAAAAACCACTATATAGTATGCGGTTATGGCCGGATGGGATATGAAATATGCCAGCAGTTGCGGGAAGAAGGCATGGATTTTGTTGTAGCTGATACCAAGGACAGCTCAATCACGGCCGCGTCTGAGGCAGGTTATGTTTTCTATCATGGTGATCCCGGCCTGGACGAAACTCTGAAGATTTGCGGTATTGACCGGGCCGTCGGGCTTGCGGCAGTATCCGATGATGATGCCAATAATCTCATGGTTGTGATTTCAGCCCGCGGAATAAATCCCAAATTGACAATAGTCGCCAGGGTCAGTTCACTTGACGCCCCAGACAAATTCCTGCGGGCCGGCGCTGACAGTGTAGTGCTACCATACAGAGCAGGTGGAAGGAAAGCATCTCAACTGCTTATTCGGCCCCAACTGCACAATTTTTTTGAGGACCTTCTACATGAACGCAAAACTTCAGGACTAAGCCTGGAGAGCATGACAATTCCAACGACCTCAAAACTGTCCGGTCTAAAGCTGGAAGAAACCGGAATAAGGAAAGAAACAGGTACTCACGTAATCGGCATAATCCGTAAAAGTGGAATTACAGAAACAGATTTGAGTCCTGAAACCAGGATATTCAGCGGAGACCTGCTGATTGTTCTGGGGAAAGCAGAACAACTGCAGGAATTGGAAAAAATTTTGAATTCCGGACAATAATCCTTTGAAAAAATATTTTTTAAAAAAAATTGCTCCAGCTGCTGCTTCCTACCTGGTAAGGTTTATTGGGTGGACACTAAGGTTCCAGGAATATCCAGGCTCATTCAGCAAAATGCATCGGGACAAAAGCCAGCCATTCATAATAGTGTTCTGGCACAGCAGGATACTGTTGTCCAGCTGGTACTTCAGATCCTATCCCATGTGCGCCATGATCAGCAGTCATTCCGACGGGGAATTCGCTGATAATACAGTCGGCAGAATGGGAATTAACTCGGTAAGAGGTTCTACAACTTCGGGAGGATCGGCTGCCTTCCGGCAGCTCATCCAGATGATAAAAAATGGTTCAAACGCAGCGATAACACCGGATGGACCGCGTGGACCGGCAAGGCACCTGCAGGAAGGGGTTATCATGTTAGGGCAGATATCTCAAAGGCCGATCATTCCGCTTGCATTTTCTGCAAGCCGTGCTATCAGGCTGAAAAGCTGGGACCGGTTCCTGATTCCCCTTCCTTTCAGCCGAGCTTCGATGGTCTTTGCTGAGCCAATATTGGTACCCAGGCAGATGGATTCCGCCACAAGAGAGGATTTGAGGATTAGAGTTGAAGAAACCTTGAATCGGGTAACTGATCTTGCGGACGAACTCGTCGGACAGCCCAAACTGTAAGATTTAGGAGGAAAGACAGCAGATAAAGTTATCCCCTGAAATCACATACATCTACTCCAATGAATAAAAGGGAGACAATATGGATCCCTGTTATTTGAAACTGGTATCCAAAAACCTCTCCTGTTGCCCACTGAATTCCAGATTATGGATGGACAATGCTGATCTTAATGATCTTCGCTTGTCGCGTATTGACTGTTTTTAATAAAATTTTGAGATTCGCCTTCATCTCAACATTCGACTTTCAATTGAGGGTTCCCTGCCCCAATGTCCAATGAAGATCGCGGACAGTGGAAACACTGATGTCGATTTTCGAATGTCAAACGGAAATTATCCAAATCGAAGGGTTAGTGAATATTCTCATTTTGCAGCTTAATCCCGTGACTGTCTTCGTGCCCCAATTGAATGGCTCCTCTCGCAAACCTTTATGCTCAGGCCCAAGCATTCCTGACTTTCCATTCCGGGCAGATACAAAACCGGGTAGGTTCACTGGAAATCAGGATGTTACAATATGGTCAATAAATTTGGGCAGGTATACTTTACGGCAGCAAACAAACACCTAAGGAGAGATGTTAGTGGCAATCAGAATCCTGACAACCGGTGGCACCTTTGATAAAAAATATAATGAAATTGATGGAAGCCTTGTTTTCAAAGAAACTCACCTGGCAGACATGCTTAAACTGGGCCGATGCAACATCGATATCAAGATCAGCCGGGTGATGATGAAGGACAGCCTGGACATGACGGAAGAGGATCGCATACTCATTGCCGAAAAATGCCTGGAAACTAAGGAGAAGCTGCTGGTCATCACCCATGGAACCGATACCATGGTTGAAACCGCTAAAGTCGTGGCAGAGAGAGTTGACGGGAAAACCATAGTCTTTACGGGTGCCATGATCCCTTATTCGTTTGGCAATTCGGACGGGATGTTCAACCTTGGCAGTGTAATCTCCTTTGTGCAAATCCTTCCCCAAGGCGTTTATATTGCGATGAATGGTGAATATTTTTCCTGGGATAATGTGAAGAAAAACAGGGAAAAGGGACGTTTTGAAACCATAAGGTAACTCGCCCACTTTTCCCTTGCATGTCTTGTATTTATTACTTGGGGGAAAGAACGCAAAAGTGTTCAGAAAGATAAAGTTGCGTTTGCCCGATACCGCGCTATTCCCGCCTCAAAACAATTAAAATTTCAGCCTTGGTATTATCCTGCGGGCATTACGAAAGTAGAATTTCTCCAATACGTCAACCGGGAGATTTAGGCCTTCTGTCTGATATCCTGAAATATCCACCGGCCCGGAACCGGCAAAATAGTCCCAATGGCTTCTGTATCTGGCTTCAACACCCTCAACAAAAGCAGTTTTCTCTGCTTCGGTCATTTTCTGCACCTGCTCTGGTGTTACCACCTGGTCTACGCCATACATGATTCTGTCCTGGTATTTTATGAAGAAATTCCTTACTTTTTCACTCGGTTGACGTGAAAGGTCCTTGATTCTTGCTGCAACGTCCACGTAAAAATTCGGGTATTTGTCCAGCCTCAGAGCAACTTCATCCACATCGTGGGCCATGCTTCCAAGATGAGCCCCTATGATGTCAAAGTAACGGTTTTTTTCCAGAATCCTGTCGCGGGACGCGATGATTTCTTCCCAGGAAGGGACCCCTTCCTTCCCATAAAAATGCCATTCAGGATTATTTGAATAATACCCATAGTGGGGATTCTCAGGATCCAGCGGCCTCCATGCCGCGATCGGTTCTGCAAAATGGGTAATAAGCGGTTGACCGAGTTGACCGATACGCCTGTATATCGGATCAAATAATTGGTTATCTGGCATGATGAAATTTTCATCCTGATCCTTGATCTCCATGCCTACGTCTTTCCACATCTTGATCATGAGTGCCCCCGAGTCCACACAGGAAGTCAGCCATTCATTGGTCTTTTCCGCATAATCTTCCGCATCGCGGGATGTCAGGTCAAAGGTGGAGGCAAAGCCAAAAGTATCCGGATACTCAGTCTGCAGTTTTTCAGCCGTTTCCTGCTGAAACTTCACCATAGCAGGATCTGTCCCGCCCGTGCAGATGTTAATGCCTTTAATATTATTGCCGCGCATCATTTTTACATATTCCGGAAAATCAGTAAAAATGTGGGTGTGTATGTCAATTTTAAGAAATGATTTGTAATCTGGTGGTTCTGTACCGGCTCCATTTGTTCTTATTTCAGTTCTTGAACAGGACAACAGGAAAAGGCTAAAAATTATAAACATTGATAACAACAAGGCTCTTTTTTTCATTCTCATCTCCGTTTTAAGGCAAAGCAACATGCCGATTTGCTGTTTTCGGCATGCGGTTTTTCAAATATGCAAATTATCGATAAAAACTGTACAGCGGTTTTAGGCTGATCCTGGCTGGAGGGCATGCCTGGAAAATTCCTTTTAATAATTCGTTTGATTATTCTGCATATATGGAACAAACGCAATGCTTGTCGTAATATTTAAAGGTCGCTTTTCAGCTTTATTTGAAAACCGCCATATTAGCGAATATCCTTCAGCAGTGATAAGATTACAACCTTGGACGCTTTTTCCTGGAGTGAATTATTATGCCGGCCTCAAAAAATATGAGAATAGCCATGCCTTCCTGGGAAACCGGACGGCTAAAAAGCGGATTTGGTTCCAAAGCGGGCGGACTGGGATCAGTCATTGAAGAATTACCTGAAGAACTGGTGAAGGCAGCATCCGCCAGGAATATCAGGTTGGAAATTGAAATACTCACCCCCTGTTTTGCCTATTATGACCGTTCCAGAATGGAAAAAGATCCGGTCCCTGTTGAGGTTGTGCTGGATAAAAGAAAATTTGATTTCTCCGTGTACCGCATGAAGATTGATGAAAACATCTCAATTGTTTATTTCTGGGATGACTGGCAACTGGGCTGGACAACTCCGCACTCTCTCTATCCAGATGACCCGCAGCTAGGCTTCAAACTCTTCGGAACTGTGTCACAGGCCATGGCCGGCTATATCAGACGAAATCCTTTCCATACAGTACACAGCCATGATTATCACGTTGGAATAATCCCCTTTTACCTGGGAAAGGATTACCTGCAACAGGTTCCGCATCATCTGACAATCCATAATGCTACCTACCAGGGGATTTTCCCTTCCGATACCGGGGGAGCGGCGCAACTGGAGCGGATAGGTTTAGCCGGTAACGAACTGTTTGACAAATACTTCAACATGAACGGAAATATCAATTTCCTTAAGGCATCCGCCACGATTACGCACGAGACTGGTGGAAAGATTACAACTGTAAGCGGTGACCTTCGGGCATCATGGGGATATGCGGCTGAACTCAAGCTCAGTTATGAAGATATCTTGACCAGGGCCAGGGAACTAAACGGAGGAAAGCCGGTGACAGATGTTTTTGTTCCAAACTGCGGTTTGGAGATATTCAAGGAAGCCGGAATAATCGGGATTACTAATGGGCTGGCATCAGTCAACCGAGCCGAAAACCTACCTGATCTTAAGGCTTCAGTACTCAAATCGCAGAAAAATGAAAGTAAACCTCTTTTCAATAATCCTCTGGTTGAAGCATCAATGACTGAGAAGGACCATAACTTCTCCGCCAACGACCTGAGGCTTAAGCAGGACCTCAAACGATTGCTTCACCTGGAGCTTTTTGGCGCAGAGCCTCCTGAAAAACTGGTTTTTCTGGTTTCAATCGGCAGGCTTGTTGCCCAGAAGAATTTTGATCTTATCGCCTCAATTGCTGAAAGAACCTTGGAACTGCTGCCTTCAGTTAAATTCGCAATTCTGGCAAATCCACCTGAAGGTGACAAGGAAGCGAAAGGACTGCAGAAAAAATTCCAGGAGATGGCTGCAAAACATCCCGAATCAATTTTTTACAGTCACGCCTTCAGCCAGCCATTGTCACGGTTGATACTGGCGGGAGCTGATTTTGCCTTAATGCCTTCACGGTTTGAACCCTGTGGGCTGGTTGATTATGAGGCAAGCGCACTCGGAACAGTTGTTATTGGCCGTAATACAGGGGGATTATCAAAGGTTTCCAGGTGCGCCTACCTTTACGATTGGCTCGACTCCGGTGATCGGGATGGTGAGGCCGAAGCTTTTATCTCATCAGTTAAACAGGCAGTTGACACCTTTTTGTCAGATCCCGAAAAACACAGGAAAACAATGGTGGCAGCGATGAAGCTGGATTCAGGATGGGAAAAATCAGCCGATCAATATGTAAGCATGTACTGTTATGGCTCTCTCTTCCGATCTTGGCAGGAAAAAAAGCGAGCCATCGTCACTCAGGTTGACAGTTACGCTGCCAGGCTTTTTGAAACCTGTCCTTATTTTCCCGATTTTTACAGGATTAATTCAAAAGATATTCTGGAACAAAGGATGGATGAGTTGACACAACAGAAGCTATCCTCTTATCAACCGAAAAACAACCGCGAATAAACCTGCATATCAGGGCAATTCAATTTGTACCAGGATTGGAAAGTGATCAGATGTCACCCGGTCCTCCAGCATCGTGGACCCGGTTACTTTTACCCCGTTTTTTTCCCGGCTCAATATGTAGTCTATCCTGGAATGGGCATCGCTTAAATCCAACCATCCCCTCGACCACATCAGTCTCATCGGATCATCGCCCTTGCGGGCGTTGAAGTCTCCAGCCAGAAAAACCGGTTCCTCAACTCCGGAAAGAATGCTGTTTATCCTCCTGACCTGATCTATCCTGTTTTCCTCACTCTGGCTGCATAAATGGGTATCGGCCAGGGTGATATATCCATCGTTTTCATCAAGTTTGATCCTGGTAATGAGTAGTGACCTTGGTTCCAGGTTTCCGCGGAACGGAAGCGGATATGATTCATTCGCAATGATTGGATATCGGCTCATGACAGCAAGACCGTATTCTCCGTTGTTATACGGCATGGACCTTCTAAACACAAAATATTCATACCCGGTCAGGGAAGCAAGTTTCTCAACCTGGTTTACGCCTTTAGTGCGGAGGGTCTCTTTATCAACTTCCTGCAAGGCAACGATATCAGGATTCATTTTACGAATCACTGCTGCCATTCTGGCATAATCCACCTTGCCGTCAGTACCTTCAACATGGTGTATGTTATAGGTCATGATGGTCAGCCTGGAAGAATCTCCCAGGGATGATACCAATGAAAAACAAAAAACGGAGAACAGGATTAAGTATTTTTTCCCAGCCATGAAAATGATTATAACCTATGCCACTTCCCGCAGCAGAGCCGAATCGGCGGGGAAAGAAAGGGTTCTGACAAATTCCTGCTGGAAAGGATTGTAAAATCTATTTATGCTTTTAGGGAGAGGCTAAACTGTACCCATTTCGCTAATACAGAATTGTCAAAGGCTTAATCTGCGACTAACTGCTCGTTACAGTTACCCGGGAGAAGGATGCAAAATGAGGAATAAGATGAAGACAACCATCGTAGGAATAGGTGGGGGATCGGCTTCAGGAAAAACAACGTTTGTCAGATTACTTTCTAAGGTTATTGGGAAGGAAAACCTTTGTTTGATTCACCATGATTCATATTATAAAGACAGATCCGGGCTCAGCCTGGAAGCACGTGCTGATATCAATTATGATCATCCGTCAGCTCTGGATACCGGGTTGCTCGCAGGCCACCTGGAACAGCTGAAAAACGGCATGGAGATTGAAATCCCAGTTTATGACTTCCACACTCACTGCCGGGAAAAAAACACCGTCAGAGTGAGTCCAAAACCGCTTATCCTGGTTGAGGGAATCCTGGTGCTTGCTGAACCTGAATTGCTGGAATACTTTGACTTCAAGATTTTCATAGATCTGGATCCGGACCTGCTTTTGTCTCGCAGGATCAGCAGGGATATAACAGAAAGAGGCAGAACAGTCGAAGCTTCATTGCGACAGTACGACCTGACAACCCGGCCGATGCTGTCTAAATTTGTTCTTCCCTCAAAGAATAATGCCCATCTTGTCCTGTCTGGGGCAAGAGCTTTTGAACAGACCACGATCGACATAATCGGACTTGGACTGAAATCACTGCAGGATCGCCGGAATACTGGATCCGGTAAAAATAATTGAGTAAAAAAAGCCGTTGTACCTGACAATCCGCAAAAGGAATCTTATATACAAATATATGGCTAACAAAGAAGACAGAGAACCCTCTGGGGTTCTGGAAGATATAAAAGAGAAAGTGGAAGTAGCCGAAGGTGAAAATAAGCCAGCTACAGATAAAGGGGAACTCATTCCATCAGGACGCAATTTGCCTGAAACAATTCCCATCCTCCCGCTGAAAGGGCGTCCTTTTTTTCCAGGTATCCACATCCCGTTGGAGGTGGAAGATGCTGATTTGTCGGCAGTTGAGTATTCAGTGGATTTCACTGACCATACCATTGGCCTGGTGATGATGAAAGATCCGGATCAAAAAGTTTCAGCTGAGAATCTCTGCAGGGTCGGGGTAGCTGCCAGAATCCTCAATTCTTTTGACGAAGGTGACAACAACGAAATTTCACAGGTGCTGATTGCCTGCCTGGAACGATTTGAAATAGTTGAGGTTCATGAGACCGCCAAAGGTTTGCAGGCCGAGGTGAAGTATGTCCTCGAAGCTGAAGAAGATAACAGCAGTGACGAGCTGAAGGCATTTTCACTTTCAATTATTTCATCAATGCGTGACCTGATGAAGTTGAATCCTTTGCAGGCTGAGGCTATCAAACTGTTCCTGAAGCGTTCTTCGCTGGATAATCCAGGGCAGCTGGCCGACTTTGCAGCCACTCTTACTACTGCCGAAGGCCATGACCTGCAGAGAGTGCTGGAGGCTTTTGATCTCCGACTCCGGATAGAACGGTCACTGCTCCTGTTAAAGAAGGAAGTAGAAATTTCCAAAATCCAAAATCGGATTGTCAGGCAGATTGAAAACAAAATGTCTGATCAACGTCGGGACTTTTTCCTGAAAGAACAGCTTAAAGCCATTAAAAAAGAGCTGGGCCTGGAAAAAGAAGGCAAAGAAACAGAGATCGAGAAGTTTCAGGAGAGGATAGCTAAGCTGGTATTGAATGAGGAAGCCCGGCAGACTGTCGAAGATGAAATGGAAAAGTTCAGCCTTCTGGAACCGATGTCTCCAGAATATACCGTATCCAGAAATTACCTGGACTGGCTCACCGTACTTCCATGGGGCAGGACAAGCAAGGATAACTACAATCTTAAAAGGGCAACCAGGATTCTGGACAGGGATCATTACGGGCTGGTTGACGTCAAGGCCAGGATACTTGAATTCATTGCTGTTGGGAAAATGAAGGGAGGCATTTCAGGATCAATAATTTGCCTGGTAGGCCCTCCGGGAGTAGGCAAAACCTCTGTAGGTAAAAGCATTGCTTCAGCCCTTGGCAGGAATTTCTACAGATTTTCCCTGGGAGGAATGCGGGACGAGGCTGAAATAAAGGGCCACCGGCGTACCTACATCGGAGCAATGCCGGGCAAACTTCTGCAGGCAATAAAGACAACCAAGACAGCAAATCCTGTAATCATGCTTGATGAAATTGATAAAATAGGTGCCTCTTTCAGGGGTGATCCAGCTTCAGCCCTGCTGGAGGTACTCGACCCTGAACAGAACCACGCCTTCAGAGACCATTATCTGGATGTACCATTCAACCTGTCAGAGGTGCTTTTTATTACAACTGCCAATCTGCTGGATACTATCCCTTCAGCCCTGCTGGATCGCATGGAAGTTATCCGTTTGTCGGGATACGTAATGGAGGAAAAGCTTGAAATCGCCCGGAGATTCCTTATTCCCAGGGCCCTGGTTAACCATGGACTCAACAAAGATCAAATAGTTATCCGCAAGGATGCTCTCAAAAAAATCGTCAACGGTTACGCCCGTGAGGCTGGAGTAAGGTCTCTGGAAAACCAGATCAAGAAAATAATGAGAAAAGCCGCCCTTTCCTTTGCCAGTGGCGAAACTGAAAAAATTGTTGTCACTGCCGGGTCGCTCAAAGAATATTTGGGAATGCCGATATTCGTTGACGAAGAGCTTTTGGAATCCCATCCTGGAATCGTAAACGGCCTGGCCTGGACCAGTATGGGTGGCGCTACCCTGCAGGTTGAAGCTACCGCCATGGCTTCAAAACGAAAAGGAATCAAGCAGACCGGTCAGCTGGGCGATGTGATGATGGAGAGTTCAGAAATTGCCTACTCCTTTGTCATGGGTAATCTGAAGAAATTCGGGAAGGATCCGAAATTCTTTGATAATAATTTCATACATCTCCACGTGCCAGCTGGAGCTACACCAAAAGACGGACCCTCTGCAGGGGTTACGATGGCGACAGCCCTGCTTTCCCTGGTTTTGAATAAACCGGTAACCAAGGGGCTGGCAATGACAGGAGAACTTACCCTTACCGGGAGAATTTTGAGTATCGGCGGGGTAAAAGAAAAAATAATTGCTGCTAAAAGAGCCGGATTGAAGGCTCTGATTTTTCCTGAAGGTAACAGGAAGGATGTAGGAGAACTGGATTCCTACTTGACCGACGGCCTGAGCATTTATTTTGCCAGGGAGTTTGATGACATATACAGACTGGCCCTTAATGGCGGTAAAAAATAGGCGGGATAAGCTATTAATCATATAGTTGTAAGCCTGGACCTTCCGGTTTTGTTAGTCTTTCCGGAGACCAGGCTTTTCTTTTTCTGCGACTGAAAAAATAATATATCCTCATACTTATGCAGCTTCAGCTTGGTTAAACAGATATGGAAACAGAAATCGTTGAATTCATGGATGGGGATACTCTCAAAATTGGCCTTGTATCAAAACGAAGCGCCAGTCGAATCCAGGTCACGGATCAGAATGGAAAGCAGCAGAGCCTGAACAGCAGGCAGATCCTGCTTATCCATAACAATAAATCTTCATCAAATGAATTTAACGAGTATGCAAGGTTATACCTGGACTCCGTCAAGATGCTGGCAGACGAAATCGACACTGAATTACTTTGGGAAAACATTGAAAAAAAAGATGATAACCTTGATCCAGAAATAGCCTCCCAGATTTACTTCGGCGACTCCGATACCATTAATCAATCCGCTATAATCAGGGCTGCGGTCAGAGATAACCTCCACTTTAAAACCAAGGGAGTCCATATTCTGGTAAGGGATTCCCATCAGGTTGAAGAACAGAAACATGTTCAACAAAAAAAAGCTGAAAAGCAGGCAATTAATGAAAGATTTATAACCTGGGCTGCCAATCTCCTGGAAGGTGAGACCAGTCAGCCACCTGTTTTCCATCCGGAGTTTCTTCCCTTCCTTAACAGCCTGGAACAGTCCCTTTCCAATGAAGGCTATAACCTGGAACCATGGCTGCAGGAATTGATCAGGTATCATTCCGGACCATTTCGCAGCAGAGCTGAAACCATTGTATTGATCCTGGTTGGCGGCAACAGGCTGCCGGAGAATGCCGACCCCTTTATCCTGGAATCAGGTGTTCCCCTGGAGTTCAGTGAAGCATCCCTGGAAGAAGCCGAAAGAATTAGAGTATATAATCCAGGGCCTGAAGATATCCAGGCAGAATCCGGCGTTATTTTTTCAATCGACGATGAAGATACGGAAGAAATTGATGACGCTGTCTCAATAACTGAATCCGACAATCACTATCAAATAGGCATACACATTGCTGATGCCGCTTCATTTATCGCACCTGGTTCGTTATTGGACCAGGAGGCGGCTCTGCGTTATACCTCGATATATCTTCCGCACAGCCATATTAGAATGCTTCCGGAATCCTTCTCCTGCGACCTGTTGAGTCTGCGTGAAAATCAGGTGAGACCTGTAGTCAGCTGTAATCTACTGGTCAGCAAGGAGATGGAAATAGTAGAGTGGAATTTTTCAAGGAATTTTTTACAGGTTCAGAAAAACCTGACCTACTGTCATGCTGACACCTTACTGGGTTCGGCCAATCCGACAGAAAATCCATCAGAGTTGCAAAAAGGACTCCTGGTATTAAAAATTTTTGCTGATAAACTCCTCCAGGAACGGATCGAAAAAGGAGCACTGGTTATCAATCGGCCGGAAATTAAAATCAGCATTAAGAATGGGAAAATAGAGCTAAACCTGCTCGAACCTGATTCTCCATCCAGGCTGATTATCAGTGAGCTGGCAATTCTTTATAACAGTCTTGCGGCCGGCCTTGCCTCCCAGAACCAGGTTCCGTTCATATTCAGGTCCCAGAAAAAACCGGAAAAGGAAATTCCCGAGTTTCCTGCTGTCGGCTATGATCATTTTGCGGCTTACAATCTTTTTTCTGCTTTGGAGCCCAGTGTTACCGGTCTCGAAACCCTATCCCATTTTGGATTGGGCCTTGATGCATATGCCCAGGTCACTTCTCCTATAAGGCGCTATACAGATCTGCTCAACCAACGGCAGCTATGCAGTTATATCAGTGGAGAAGTCCCTGTGCATACAGCTGAAAAACTGGAGGAACACCTGGGAGGGCTTGCGTCAGCTGACCGGCTGACCAGGAATCTTGAAAGAAAAACTAACCGTCTGTTTACCCTGCGCTTTCTGTTGCAGGATAAAAGAAAAGAGTTTGATCTGGTAGTGCTGCAGAATATTAAAGGGGGATACCTGGTAGAGAGTATTCCAGAATGCTACCGGGGAACACTGGCTTCATCTGAGGAACTCCTGCCCGGGACCAGGCTTAAAGCCAGGATAAGTAAAATCGATCCTGAAAGCGATACCTTGCAATTCACCAGCGAGTTGTAATTATCCAGATGTAAAACAGGTGAATCCAGGAACTAAAACATTCTTATTTCGAGAATCTATCTTCAACATACTTATTAAGAAGATCAATAAAAACCCCTGATAAATCGTTGTTTTTTAGAGTTGTATAATGTTTTCCATCAATGAATACCGGGGCTTTAGGTTCCTCTCCATCACCCGGCAATGAAATTCCGATATCAGCGTGTTTTGATTCTCCAGGACCGTTGACAACGCAGCCCATGACCGCGATTTTGAGTTTTTCCGCACCAGGATATTTATCCTTCCAGACATTCCTGGCCACATTGAGGTAATCCTGGATATCCCGTGCCAGTTCCTGGAAAAGAGTACTGTTGGTGCGGCCGCATCCAGGGCAGGAGGTGACTTGCGGCGTAAAGAACCTTAGAGCCAGCGACTGCAGGACCTGCCTGGCGATAAGTACTTCCTCAGTCCGGGCAGCTCCGGGATCCGGGGTAATGCTTACCCTGATGGTGTCCCCGATTCCCTGGTTCAGCAAGACTGCCAATGCCGCGGAACTGGCAACAATGCCTTTATAACCGATTCCTGCTTCGGTCAGGCCAAGATGAAGGGGGTAAGCGCATTTTTCCGAAAGCTCCTTATAAATGGAAATCAAGGCCGGGACTTCTGAAACCTTGGCACTGAGAATGATTTGATCATGAGGCAGTCCGGCTTCTTCAGCGGCAAGTGCGGAATTCAAGGCGCTTTTGACTATAGCATCCTTGAGAACTTCAGCCGAAGCCAGAGGATTATCAAGGCGGGCATTTTCTTCCATTAAACTGGCCAGCAGGCGCTGGTCCAGGGATCCCCAGTTCACACCGATTCTGACAGGTTTTTCATACTTGACCGCGACCTTGATTATCCGGGTAAAATGTTCATCACGCCTGCTTCCCATTCCTACGTTTCCAGGATTTATCCGGTACTTGGACAAAAGCCTGGCACAGTCCGGGTATTTTTCCAGCATAAGGTGCCCGTTGTAATGGAAATCTCCAACTATCGGGATATCACACGATCTTCTGCGCAGCCTTTCCACAATCAACGGAACCGCTTCAGCTGCGGCATCATTATTGACAGTAACTCTGACCAGTTCCGATCCAGCTTCCACAAGCTCTCTAATCTGGGCAACCGTAGAATCTACATCGGATGTTGTGGTGTTGGTCATTGATTGCACGGCAACGGGAGCACCACCCCCGATGTAAACATTGCCTACCCTGACCATTGATGTTTTTCTGCGTGAATTCATTTAACTATTGTATCCTTTTAAAATTAGTAATTGCTTTCCAGTGTCACGGCTGCAAGACATTCCCCGGACTTCCATCTACCAGAATTACAACATCTTCCACTCCTTCAAACTGAAGCAGGGTATTAGTTATCTGGGCACGGATAGCCATGGTTTGGCAGGACCCGGCAACGCCATCCTCTAACTCCCGGCTGAAATCAGCGTACACTGTACCTGATTCCCGCCTGATTCCCAGAAGCCTGACTCCAGGATTAAGGGAGGTATAATATCCCTGCCCTTTTTCCGTTTCTGATGGACCATTAAGCAGTTCTGTCAAAGACTTAAATAAAATATCCTCAACCTCTTTATCACTACGGAAAACAGGGAAAATATCTTCGCAGTCAGCTATACTGGAATTGAAATCTTCATTACCAAAAAACAATTTATACTCTATTGAAAGCGGCTGTGCCTCAGCCGCAGGTTCACCAGTTTCAGAAAAAATAGAATTTGCCTTTGTTTCAGCAGCAGATGGTTGAACCTGCTGAATCGAACTCCCATCCGCGGGAGATGTATCATATTTTATGTAGAGTAGATATCCACAAATAAAAATTATGCCTACAGGTATTACAATCCACAGCCATGTTTTCCCTTTCAACCCTGCCCTGTTTTTTCGGCGGGAATTACTTACAGGCATACTGTTGTCTACCTCCCTTTACCTCTGGCTTCAGCTCCTGCCAACTGGAAGAACTTTTCCAGCCTTTTCAGGCCTTCACTGATATTCTCCATGGAATTAGTGTAACTCAGTCGTATGTAGCCCTCACCATTAGATCCGAAATCAATTCCGGGAGTGAGGGCTACTCCGGTAGATTCAAGAAGCTCAAAAACAAATTTATACACATTGTCAGTAAACTTACTGACATTTATGAATACATAAAAAGCGCCTGCCGGTTCAACCTTTACTTCCAGGCCGATTTCTTTAAGCCTGAAAAGCGTATACCTTCTTCTCCTGTCATATTCGAGCCTCATCAATTCGACCTCAGGGCCGGCTTCCCTAAGAGCGGTGATAGCTGCCACCTGGGTGAAATCAGGAGCTGAAATAACCAGGTTTTGCTGAATTTTCCAGGCTGGACGTACCAGATCTTCCGGGAGTATCGCATAACCCAACCGCCAACCGGTCATGGCAAACAGTTTGGAAAAACCGTTTAAAACCACGGAATCATCAGTAAATTCGCGAATGGAATGAACCTCTTCGCCATACGTCAGCCCATGATAGATCTCATCTGAAATGATCAGCGCTTCACCTTCAATTGAATAGACCAGGTCCCTGAGATGATCAGCCGGGGTAATGATTCCGGTAGGATTGGATGGAGAATTAATCATCAGGGCTTTAACCGCGCCCTGATTTTTCTTCAAATACTCCCTGATTCCCTGGAGCGGATATTGAAAACCGTCCTCTTCATAAACACATATTGGTACTGGTATACCTCCAAAGGATCGGATAAATTCCGCATAACAGGAGTATCCCGGGTCTGTCAGCAGCACTTGATCTCCAGGATCCAGGAGCGCCGCAAAAAGCACAGTCATCGCACAGGAACTGCCGGGTGAAACAACTATATGATCAGGCTTTATTCGGGTGCCGTACTGAGTCCAGTGCCATTCCGCGATCGCTTCTCTCAGCTCTATCCGGCCCAGGGAGTGAGTATAGTGGGTATATCCGTCACTGAGAGCCCTGGCGGCAGCCTCCTTGATAATTTCTGGAGTATCAAAGTCCGGCTCTCCAACTTCAAGATGGATTATCGAACGGCCCTGTTTTTCTAGCTCAAGCGCTCTCTCCAGAACCTCCATAACTATAAAAGGCTGTATGTCCCTGCCTCTGCTGCCTGCCCTGCTGATATTGTTTTGTTCTACTTTGTCCATTTTTTTATACCTGAAGTTTATTATTAGAAGGGGACACAAATGACTTATAAACCAGGCCTCACTGGCCCGGTTTATTCCAGGATTCCTTTTCGAAGATAAACCAGGATCCTACTGCAGGGCCTGATTGAAGTCGTCAATAAGGTCATCGGTGCCTTCCACTCCTACTGAAACCCTGATCAGGAAATCGCTGATCCCCATATCCTGTCTTTCCCAGGCGGAAAGTCCGGAGTGGGATGTAAGGCTGGGGCGGGATAACAAACTTTCCACTCCTCCCAGGCTGGGGGCTTCAATCGGAATTTCCAGCCTGCTAAGGAATTTTCTGGTTGTTTCTGAAGCATTGTTCAGTTCCATGCTTAACATGCCGCAGAATCCGGAAAACATTTTTTTTGTTTCCTCATCTCCTCCGGAATCGGGCAGACCTGGATAATATACTTTTTTAACTCTCGAATGCCCATTCAGGAATTCGGCCAGGGCAGCGGCATTTTCATTATGCTGCTTAATCCTTAGCGGCATCGTTTTTATCCCTCGCTGCAAAAGAAAACAGGCATGCGGGTCCAGGGTCGCCCCGAAGTGAAGATTCCTCTGCTTGATTTTTTTAATATGATCAGCCTTCCCGATCACTGCTCCAGCTATTATGTCGGAATGACCGTTCAGGTATTTGGTGCAGCTATGCAGGATTATGTCAAAACCAATACTGACAGGCTTGAAATTAGCCGGAGAAGCAAAAGTGTTGTCAATCATTGAAACGAGGCCTTTTTCCCTTGAAAAATTTGCTGCTTCCAACAGGTTTTCAACCTGCATAAGAGGATTGGTAATAGATTCAACCAGTATAACCTTGGTGTTCCGCTTCAGATGCTTCTCCAGGGTTTTCCGTGACAGGTCTTTTAAGAAACTTACTTCTATTCCGAAACGCGAAAACTCGCGGGTTATCAGGTCCCTGGTACCACCATAGATGCAATTCTGGGCCATCATGTGGTCGCCGGACTGCAGAAAAGAAAGCAGTGAATCGCTGACGGCAGCCATACCGCTCGCTGTAACCAGGGCGGTTTCCCCTTCTTCAAGCGTTGCCAGTTTTTCACCCAGGACCAAGTGGTTAGGAGTGTTGTTAAGCCTGGTGTATTTAATGTCTTCATAGGATGATTCCCCGGTATGAAGATATGTGGAAGACTGGAATATCGGGAAGTTTACCGCTCCGCAGACTTTTTCTTTAGGTTCTCCGGCGTGAACCGCTGATGTTTCGATTGAGTACTTTTTCATAATAAATTCAGGCCACCTTTTCAGTAGAACATTATATTGAAATTGAGATCCATTAGAAGCTCTGTTTCCTTCCAGGAAAATCTCCGGTACTGATCTCCTGATAATATTACCAATTACTATCTTCTTGCATTTTGCTCTGTCCACTGTGAAAATCAAAAACCATGACAAGAATAATTGTATTTTTCGTTGCCCTGCTTTCTTTTCCGTTTGTTTCGGCCATGCCGGAGAACGGCGATAAAACCGTTTCCGGGGTGCTGCTATTCGACTCTTCCTTATCTACAGGCGCAGACATCTGGCAATTTACTGATACATCCGCCTGGAAAATCAGGCAAGACAGTGAACATGGGCAGGTGTTGATCCTGGATGGCGCCAGCACTTACGAACCAGCCGTGAGATCACCTTTTAATATTGCCTGGCTCAAGAGCCTGGAAGTCGATGATTTTGTGCTTGAAGTTGAAGCCATGTCCACTTCCCGGGAATATGGACACAGGGACCTTTGCTTTTTTTTCGGGAAGCAGTCTGACACGGAATTCTACTACGTACACATTGCCACGGCTTCTGATCCCCATGCCAACTCGATTTTCCTGGTAAATAACGCGGACAGGGTTTCCATAGCTGAAAAAAGAACGGAAGGGACCCATTGGGAAAATGGGACTTTTCACAAAATCAGAATTGTGCGCAAGGTCGGCAGCGGGAAAATCCTGGTCTATTTTGATGATATGAGGACTCCCGTTATGGAAGCGACTGACACCACCTTTACATCGGGCTCTATCGGTCTGGGTTCATTCGACGATGTTGGAGAATTCCGCAATCTCAGGATCTGGAGAATCAAGAAACCTGAATGACTGCTGTACCCAGCTGAGGAACTATACAGCTGCAATTATTGCCCGGCGCAGATCATCCCAGATCCTGACTGGATCGCTGTCTATACCCTCGAATCTTTCAGGATGAATCTTCAGTTCTCTGGCTGCCAGGAATCCGGCGTATCTTAGTTTGTCTCTGGAATTCGTCAGATCTTTAAGCTGAACAATGGACTGTTGCGACACGGCCATAAGCTTGATTTTTTTCTTTTCATGGACAGAGAGGGTGTTGGCTTCCAATATCTTTGCTGATGATCCAGTATCTTTTTCTTCAAGGTTTCCAGCCGCGCCGGAAATTGCAGGAATGAATTCCGGAACAGGTTGAATTCCAGAAGGAAGATCTTCTTCAACTTCAGCTTCTTGCATCGATTCCACAGCCCTGGGAAATTTCTTGATTTCAGCTTTATGGTCAATAACTTTATTGCCGGCAGTTCTCGATACAGCCGCTCTATTACTCTTTCCGGTTTCCAAAGGAGCAAATCTATCAGCTATCTGGTGAACCAGATCTGCTGATACTAATGACAGCTCATTGGTTTCTGCGGCTTTCAGGGAGAGTTTACAAAGCCGGTTTACCAGCCTGGGGACTCCACCGCTCCTTTCAAAAACTGCCTCATAACCTGACCGGTCAAAAAATGGATTACTGTTGCCTGCCATTGCCAGGCGATGTTGGATATATGATTCTACAACATCAACTGAATCCATTGGCTCGAGGTTGCAGAAAACTCCTATCCGCTGGTAGAAATTAGCTCTCCTGGGGTCTCTCAGCATTTTTGTTAATTTGGGCTGACCCGCAATAATGATGGTGAAGAGATTCTTCTCATCCTCCTGCATATTAGTCAGCAGTCTCAGGCCTTCCAGGTTTGCGGGCCGAAGCGCATTGCCCTCATCAATGAAGATCAGGACTTTCTGCCCGTTATCAGAAGTTTTGAATATAAAATTGTTAAATGCCTCCAGCAGATCTTCCTTGTTTCTTACTTCACACCTGTCTCCATGAAGCTGTCCAACTATATCCCTCAGCAGCTGAATGAATGTAACGTCCGGATTGGTAATATAAGCAATTTTATACTTGTTCGGATCCAGTTCATTGAGGACCACCCTCATTGACATGGTTTTTCCCAGACCCACATCTCCAACTACTACAGCCAGGCATTCGTTAGCCTCTTCAATGGCGAACAGCAGTTCGGCTACAGTACCTTCCACAGTGGAATGCTCAGAGAAATACATATTGGGATCAGGGACATTGTCGAAAGGATTCTTGTTCAGTTTCCAGTAGTCCAGATACATAACTTTTAACCCTCCACTCCCTCCGCACAGGAACCAAGGTAATCAAGCACATCCTTGAACGAGAACCTGAGGCTCCGTCCAATTCTGATTCCCGGAAGATTGTTTTTTCTGTGCAAACGGTAAACAGTCCGGGGGCTTAATTCGAGCATTTCAGCGACTGTTTTTGCTGAAATGTACTTTGGAACACTCTTCCCTGATGATTCCAGGTTTAAAATAAGCACACCTTCCTGCTTCCGTTGCAATGTGCCTGATACCTGAATTCGATTTTCAGAGTTTAATAATGGATTAACTTCCGCCATCTGCTGTGCATTTAAATCCACTTCTATTAACCCGGAGTATTTTTCTCGGGAAGAATTGCGGGAGATTCCTCCTGAAATACTCAACAGGCGGGGTGGGAATTCGTTTTTCCGACTAAACGGCAACAGCTCCTGATCGCTGCTATTATCTTTATAGAGCGCCGGTTTCTGCCCTAAAATCTCGATTCTGCGGCGCGCAATGTTGATTTTTCTCATTTCCGTTCCCTAAAAACTTGTCTGAAATCTTTTCCCCATGGAAGTCGAAATCATCTTGTTCATATTTGTTAATTATAATTCCACGACATATTACTTCCTGAATCCCGCAAATTTGAGTGAGTGCACTCACACTTTGCCGAAAAATGGAAACAATTCTGCAAGTACAATCGAACAATACATTTGATTTCTTAGGGTTAACCCGTATTTATCCCCGCCAGACTAGTGGGGCCACGGTTTCTGCTGTCATTACTATCAAGGGTCAGGTGCCTGAAGCTGGATTACCATCTATAAATACAAGCGTAGCTCCCCAATTTCCCGCATCAGTGTCCGGCCGGTGTTTTCTAACATAGGGGATATCAGAAAGTACCGAATAGACAATATTCCGCAGGACCCCCTTCCCTTTACCATGAATAATTCTTACATCCAGGATGCCGAGGTTTCTGCATTCATCCAGATAATCCCGGACCAGGTCTTTCACTTCCTCAGGTTTGAAAGCGTGAAGATCCAGAATCCCGTCAATGGGGATTTCCACTACATCAGGAATAGAAAAATCGCCTTCATCATCAAACATGTTTTTCAGGCTTAGATCGCATCTCTCATCGTAAAATGGAAAATTATCAATGCTTTAAAGACTAAGTTCCGTGAATGAAACAGTCCTTCCCTCAACTATTGATTTTTCGGCCATCAGGGAGGCTACAGCGTGACCAAACCCGGCCTCAATATCGGCAGAAGGTTTTTCGCGGGATTTTATGCAGTCAAAGAAATTCTTCATGTGGTGGGTACTCTTCCCAAGAGGTGCTGAACCAATTACCTTGCCATTCTTTTCCTCAATGGTAAAAGGATCATTCCAGGACCACCTGGTGGCATTCAGCGTGCCATCTTCACCAAAAAACCTGAAAAAATTCCCGTCGTCCGAACCAAAAAATGTTCCATACCTTACCAGGAACCCATCTTTCGGATAATCCATAATAATCTCCATGGAATCGGCACATGTTCTTTGGTCTTTATAGACATAGGTACCTGCCAGCGCGGTCACTTTTTCGGGATGCTTTGCCCCGGTAATGTAATGGACAGTATCGATAAAATGGACCATAAGCTGGGTATGGACTCCCAGGCAGAATTCCCGGTAACCCATCCAGGCTGAGTAAACATCTGGATCAAATTTCCTTTCCTTGCGGTTGAAGAGGAATCGTTTCCAATCCACATCTGACTCTTTAAGATCAGGCCGTGCTTTCTGATGCCAGAATGGCACCTTGGCATTGCGGGATTGTTCGATCTTGAAAATTTTACCCAGTTTTCCCGTCTCATAAAGTTCCCGGGCTCCCCTGGAAGCCGGCAGGCTCCTGATCTGGGTTCCGACCTGTACTACCTGGCTGGAAGATTTTACATCCGCGACCGCACTTTTCAGTTCAGTAAAATCGAAGGCGAGGGGCTTTTCGACATAAACATCTTTTCCGGCTTTTACTGCAGCGGAAAGCATGGAACAGTGCTGGTGATCAGGAGTGCTGATCAGCACCGCGTCAATATCCTTCCGGGATAAGACATCCAGGTAATCAATAAGTTTATCAGGGTCATAACCCAGATTTTCTTTTACAAAAGCCGCTCCCATGTCGCGCTTCTCCGTCCAGGTATCGCACAAAGCTGCAATCCTGATACCCGATTCATCGGCGAATTGCACAGCCTCCCGTAACAACCCTCTCTGCCCGACACCCAGTACAGCCAGGTTGATCTGATCATTCGCACCCATGATTTTTCCTGTGACTCCTCTGCCAACTGTAACTGCGGCGGCCGCGGCAGAACCTATAAACTCACGCCTGCTTGGATTTCTCATTACGGTTTCTCCTTAAGGTTGTTCATTTCATGATCTTTATCAAGAAGGAGGGAAAGATCTACAGGCCCCATGACAGCAATTCCTTCATAAGGAGATTCTATACCTGCTTCCATCAGTATTAATATTTCTTTTTCATTAACCTGTACCATATCCCCATAAGCTGAAGGTCCAGGGTGCAGGACACTCGACGTCTGCCAGGTCTGACCCTGGTCAAAACTGGCTCTGAGCCTCATCATCTTCCTCTTTTCAATGCTTGCCGGATTCATAAAAAGCAGTATCCCCCGATCTTTCTCCCTCCTAAACATCAGCAATGAAGCCTGGCAGATCGGTTCGACAAGAACCGGGTCAGACTGAATATCCGACCAGTTTGCGCCCCCGTCAGAACTAAAGCTTATTCTCCGAGTGCGTTTTTCACGATCGTAATTCCTCATGTTAAGCATAAGCCGGCCATCTTCCAGTTCTGCCACAGTGCATTCATTTACCTGGTCCTGGGGAACAATCCCTCCGGTTTTCCAGGTTTCACCGTGGTCATCGCTGTAAATAACATGGGATCGATATTTTTTTGTTTTCGCTTCGATGTGGTCGCAGGGTATGATCAGCCTCCCTCGAAACCTTGCATTTTTCAGCTGTATTCCATGGACCGGACCGGTCGCGTACCAGGTCCAGCTTTTATCTTTTACCTGCGCGGTAATTTCCTCAGGATCAGACCAGGACAATCCTTCATTATCGGATTTGAGCAGGAAGATCCTGCGTGTATCCCTGCTTTTTTCCGCGATTATTTCAGGCTCCCTGTCGGAACCAAGATTCCAGGTGGAAAGCAATAGAATTTTTCCGGTCACTTCATCTACCACAGGAGCAGGGTTCCCGCAAGTGTTGTCCCCGTCGGTCCAAACTACCTGCAGCGGACCCCATGTCTTACCTCCGTCCATGGAACGCTTCAGCACCAGGTCGATGCTTCCGGTATCAGAACATCCGTTTCGTCTTCCCTCCGCGAAAGCCAGAATAGTCCCAGCAGGCGATTTTACTAACGCCGGAATCCGGAAACATTCATATCCCTCCGTGCCGCTTTTAAACAGGTAGTCAAGGCTTTCAGCCCGTGTACTGTCACACACGAAAGAAACCAGAGCAATAAAAATTCCACAAAATACTGCAATCCTTAAGAATCGAAACATACAACTCCTTTTCGAATAGGATACCTGACCTTCCGACCGGAGTGAATCCGTAATTTGGGTTATTTCCTGATTGTTTATTTCCTTCCCAATATATCTATTCGTCATAGACCTTCGATTACGTATACGATTACGACAACCGCTTCACAGACGACGATATCGGTTTGACTGCCGGGATCGTAGATCTCCTGGTCTGCATTCATTACCAACACCTGAGGCCCGGTAGAGAGCAGCCCTGTATCAGACGCCAGAGCCGGTTTGTAAAGCAGCTTTGCTTTAAACGCCGGAGGCGTGTCCGCCAATAGCCCCAGTTGATCCCGGACCGAAGGTTCGGGAGAGCCTGGGGGTCAGAAAGCAAAAGGAATAACCCAAGCCCTGGAAGGGCGACAGGAACTACTGCCATATCCTTCAGCTGTTCTCTACACCCGTGTCCCTGAGAAATCCATATTATGCTGATTTGCCAGGACTCTCCGGGGACAATTCATGAATCGTCCCTACCCCGAATTATCACGATTACGATTACGACAACCGCTTCACAGACGACGACTGAGGCCGCGTCCCTTTATTTCCCACAGTTTCTCGCTTAGAATAAAAACCTTATGAAGCAAAGAATCGTATTCATGACCTGTCTGCTCTCTATCCTTATAGCCCCCTATCTCCCTGGATCTGACCAGGGTGAAACACAAATCCTGAGCAACGAAAAGTTAGACGGTTACCAGGGCATCTGGTATTTCAACGAAAAACTGGATAACGAATATGTGTACAAATACAGCGGCGGGCTGGGGACATACTGCGCCAAACATCAGCCGTTTGCGGTATATTCCCCTGAAGCAAACAAGACATTTTTCTGTTATGGGGGAAGTTACAAAAACGAGAACACCTTAATTCATATGGTTTCCTACTATGACCATGACAGTGGAATGGTGCCGAGACCCACGCTGCTCCTTGATAAACACACAACTGACGCCCATGACAACCCGGTTATTTCCATTGACAGCCAGGGATTTATCTGGATATTTTCCAGCTCCCACGGAACCAGCCGGCCTTCCTACATATCCAGGAGTATAAAACCCTACAATATTGATGAATTCGAGTTACTTGAAACCAGTAACTTTTCCTACACCCAACCCTGGTTTATCACGGATCACGGTTTCTTTTTCTTTCACACCAAATATGGATTTGTGGAAGGATGTGACCGGACACTCTGTTTTATCACCAGTCCTGACGGGTTATCCTGGAGTGAGCCGCGCGCCATTGCTGCTATAGAGCGAGGCCAATACCAGGTCAGCGGTGTGTTCGGGGAAAAGGCCGGAACCGCATTTAACAGACATCCCCGTCCGAAGGGCCTGAACTGGAGAACTGATCTCTATTACATGGAGACTCCCGATTTCGGAAGCAGCTGGCAGAGTGCTGCCGGAGATAAACTCGATACTCCGGTTACTGAACCGGGCAGCAAGTCCCTGGTCCTGGATTCCAGGGGCCTTAATATCTACCTGAAGGACCTTAATTTTGACAGTAAAGGCAATCCGGTGATCCTTTTCATAACCAGCAAAGGTTTCGAATCCGGGCCCCAGAATGACCCGCGGACCTGGACAATAACCCGGTGGACCGGGACTGAATGGGTATTTTCGGAAGTCACCCGGTCCGACAACAATTATGACATGGGTTCACTTTATATCGAGGAAGAGAAATGGGTGATTATCGGTCCTACCGCGACAGGGCCCCAGGCTTTTAATCCAGGGGGTGAAGTTCAGTTCTGGGAAAGCAGGGACCAGGGACTGACCTGGAAAAAAACCAGGGACATGACCTTTACCAGTGAAAGAAACCATACCTATGTCAGGCGGCCGCTGCATGCCCATCCTGATTTTTTCGCGTTTTGGGCCGATGGGCATGGCAGGAAACCTTCAGAATCACTGCTCTATTTTGCCAATCGTAAAGGTGAGGTCTTCCAACTGCCCCGGAAAATGAAGGATGATTTTGAAAAACCGGTTAGGGTGTTTCAGTAAGGAAGTCCGCCAAAGGCGGGAAATCCTGAATTCGAAACGCTAAATCCGAAAGGACAACACCCTATTTCGATTCTTTAAGCAACCTTTCAATCATCCCTCGCATCCGCTCAAGATTCTCAGAACCAGCCCCTGATCCTTTCCATCGAATCGCTCCGTTTTGATCTATAACAACATGCGTTGGATGAGATTTGACCCCGAATAGCTTTTGCAGATGATTTTCATTGGGAACAATCTCGTATTTAAACTCATGACTCTCGAGAAATTTTTTGATCTGATCTTCCGAATTATAAGTAAAAGCCAGGAAGCGAACATCCCCTGAAAATTCATCAACCAGTTGATTGAGCTCAGGCATCTCTCCAATGCAGGGGCCGCAGCCGGTAAACCAGAAATTCAAGACCGCAACCTTCCCGCGCAGCAAGTCGTTGTTGATCTGAACCCCGTCAAGGTTGAATACCTCGAAGTCAGGGGCAGTTTCGGGATCGTTTGCAGATTTATCTCTACCAGCGTTGTCTCCGGTGAGCTTAGCCCAAAAGTATTCCTCTGCGCCTTCACTGCCACCGTTTCGTTTCGAATACAAATCCTTTACAAATGATTCAGCGACGAGAGAGCCTTTCCTGTACGCTTCCAAAGCAACTTCTTCAGCTCTACCAAATCGGCCTCCCTGCAGCCAGATCCCGGCTTCTTTCTCGAGATCTGCGGGCTCACGCTCCAACGTATAGATCTGGGCGGCCCGGATATTTGCTAAAGCTCCGGCCAGATCACCTCGATGAGCACATAAATCGGAGAGAAGTCGAAAAGCATATCCGGGAAATACCCGGTCCTCGGAATGGTACGGTCGTTCCGAGAGCAGGAGGTTCAAACCGCTACTTCCCAGCTCTTCAGCCCTGGAAAGTTCAATCCCTTCATCGTATAAAGCCTTGGCCAAAATAATATAGGGATAGGGGCTTTTTTCATCAATCAACAACCAGTTATCAAACAATTGCTTATAAGCATTGATCTGGATGCCTTTGTAACTGAACAACCACCATGTGGCATTAGACTCCTCCCGCAACCATGAATTCCCCGGAGCGCTGTTAATTACCTGGACTGTTAAATCTTCACATTTATCCTTATACTCCTGCGGCAGGCTTTTTTTGAAAATATTGTACCCAGCATTGTTTAACGCATAAACAGTATCCGGGGAATCTGGATACTGTTTGCATAATTTCTCCAAACATTGAATTGCATTCTCAACCTCATCCAGGTCCCAGTAACCCTGCATCATAACCCGGAGCAGTTGGGCGCTTTCCTCGGCATTTTCCATGGCAAGAACGTGCTGGCGGATTAGGTCGATCGGAGTTTCTCCTCCACTTTCCAAGAAATGGAGTATCCATACATTGGGATAAAGCCACCAGAGCTTGGGATACCGAGACAGTTCAGCTTCAGCCATTGCCTTCCAGTTCGCAGGTCGAGAGCGATCGCGTAGATCTGCAGTCTCAAGCACAACGGAACCCGGGGGCTTTTGACCTTCCCGATCAAGAGCCTTCAGGCCACACCAGTCTCCAATCCACTTTTCGTTAGTCACGACCGAAGCGTATCCATACTCCCAGCCGTCTGGCAGGGTCAGTTCACAAGTGAACTGCTTCCCGTCCCCTTTAAGTGGTGTATACCGGGTGAAATTCACCCCCTTTTTCCAGAAGTAGGTATAAAGATAGGCATGGTCACCGGGAAGAAGTGCTACTCCTGGATTAGGTTTGACCACCACTTGGATTGTATCTCCCCAGGTTACGCGTTCACTGGGGAGGATGATCTCGCCGAAGATTGATTGAGACATGCAGACTAAAATCAGTCCGGTAAAAAAGGTGTTAAAAAATACCGAAGAGGAGTGATGATGAAATCGTTTTCGTCCAGCCATTTCTCTTCCTTTCAGGAAAGATTTTTAAGGCATTTGCCGATATCTCTTCCATTTGCTTTATCGGTCTACAGTATTTTTTACCATCTGATTAATTATTTAACAAGTACCAGTAAGATCGACTGAAATTGTTAACCTGTATTTTGGCTGGAGTGAGGTGGAGCAGTCTGGCGTCAGGTCCTTGTTGGAACATCCGCCCTGCGGCGGAAAATCCTGAATTCGAAACTCTAAAGCCTAAAAATCCCTCAGTAAAATTTCTGCCTGCAGGAAATTCATTTAGAATTTCTTATTTAGTGCTTAGTGCTTCCCGCTGAGCAAAAGCGAGGCAAATCTGAATAAGAAGAGGCCAATGAGAAAATTTCAGTTCCCTTCCCCTTATCAAAACCAAGGAGAGGGGATTCCTTACATCAGCCTCCCAGGGAGACAGAAATCACACCGGCATTCCAGTCTTCATGTCGGGCAAGCTTAGGCACGAATTCGTCCCGGAAACGGACTATTCTCAGAAACAAGTCACAGCTAATCCCTGTACCTCTGCAAATTCCTTTCAGCTTTCTCACGAAAGGTAATTTCCGCCTCAAGAACAGTATCCCCGCCAATATCTTCACCGGCACTCATCCATTTTCCATTCTCATTACTAAAAAACCACAGTCCGTAGAAATCCGGGCTTACCTTATTTATGACTCCAGCCACTGAATCTTGATAAATCAACACTCTATCCACAGAGGTATTCAGAAACATATTCCTGTGTGTTTCATCTACTTCTATATCAGATTCCGTGTCACTTAACCGATCCTTTATGAATCGACATGCAATATCTCTGTACTGGGAATTCTTTCCATTCGCGAAAATATACTTCATAGAAACAAAAGCATTCAGAGGACTGCTCTGATCGTTTATTTCATCAAAATCTCCAATAGTTTTGTTAACATCAATCCTGGTATAAGCCGTTACCGGCAACGCATCTTTATCAATAAGTATTTTTGATTCCAATAATTGAGATTGCACAGTGCCATTTTCCAGGCTGACGTAATAAGAATTATTTATTTCATTAATGGCAACCGCCTCAACAAACCTGCCGCCCTTAAAAAGAACTCCGGCAAGGTTATCCATGGCATATCCCGGATTGATACGGCCACTCTTCATCAGCTTAAAATATAACTCTTTCCTTTGATTGTCAGAAAAGTGAGGGCAATTACTGTAAGGGAGAAAGGACAAACCATTTACAACGCTCAAATCTACCGGCCTTGAATCACTGATACCATTTTGGAAGCTGCAAATTGAACCCGCGCTTCCCCCGGCCAGGATAATACCTTTAGCCAATGCCTTCTGTATGATTTCATCAATACCCTGGGCTTTCCAAATGCCAAGCATATTTAAAGTGTTACCCCCTCCAACAACAATAGCATCCATCCCAAGCAAAGTTTCCTCAAATGTAGCGTTGGATTTATTTGAACTCACCCAGACTTTTAGAACGAAGGATTCAAGTGACAGCTTTTTGCAGATAAAACTCCAGTATTTAATATTGTCTTCATTGTCAGCGCTTGCGGTTGGGACGTAACAGATCCTGGGATTCTGTTTCCCTGTTAAATCAACAACATACTGAACGAATTTTTGATTAATATCGCCACCAAAGGCAAAAATTGTTTGTTCTACTCCGTTTTTTTCTGCCAAAGCATTAATACAAAATATGCATAAAGCCAGTAAGGCTATACTAATTTTTTTCATTTACCGGTTCTCTCCTTAACCTTGGTTCTATTCTGTAAATTATTATCAACAAATACTTTTTTCCATAAAATATCCTGGATATTGTATCACACCACTGTGAGTGATGATAATGACCTGGAATCGCTTCACCTGAGTCTGCCATGCATAACACAACATGGGAGATATCCTTTTCAAGGTCAGGAATCTATCTTGAACAACTCTTAGATACCAGGGTATTTTGGATGGGGTGAGTAGGTGTAAGTTCCTCGCGGCAACATCCGCCTGGCAGCAGGACGCAAATCCTTAACTCTGAAGCCTAAAGTTAGATTAATACAATACCTGGTGGAACCATATCCTGCTTCGAATTTCTGATTTAGTGCCAGTACTGTCCGGTTAAAAGTAGAACAATTTCAACTGTTTAGAGGGACCCTCTTTTCCGAATCCAGGATTTTTTAACTAAACAGCTGAAGAATGGTAGTTTTTTAAACAAGGCCACACTCAAAACCTGCGACTTTTCTGCCCTTGATTGATCAACACCTTTATTCTTTGTTGGCTCAAACAGTACCAAGCAACGTTTGCCGAAAATCTTGTATTGGAAATTTTTGCAGCCCTGGCCAGGGCTAAATTCTTGTCGCAAGGCTGTTTACCCCGGATTCGCTCCGCTCATCCTGGGCTATTGGCTATCGTCCCTCCGGGACTCCAATATTCAGCAATAGAAAGACCAAGGTTGATTGACTGGATTAATTTGAAAACGAAAAATTTGGATTTACCACTTAACTCATTTTATTGCCATGGCTTACTGGGCGAATAGCAAGTGTTAACCGGACAGTACTGATTTAGTGCTTCGAATTTCCGGCTGAGCAAGACGGAGCCGATTTCTTCTCAGCCCGATATGGTTAAATTTGGACATGAGCAACGAAAAAATAGAGTTTAAAGACCTTGTTTTGAAAACCCGAAGTTACAGGCGTTTTCGGCAGAGTGAAAAAATTCTTCCGGCAACACTGGAATACCTGATTGACCTGGCCAGGAACACACCTTCCGCCAGAAACGCTCAACCTCTTAAATATGCATACAGCTGCAATTCACTTAAAAATAATGAAATTTTCAGCTGCCTGAGATGGGCCGGCGCTCTTCCTGACTGGGACGGCCCTGCTGAAGGAGAAAAACCAGCTGGATACATTATCATGCTGCTTGATACCCAAATCTCAGCAAATCCCTATTGGGATCCGGGAATTGCTCTTCAGACAATAATGCTGGGAGCCTCAGGAATGGGCCTGGCCGGGTGCCCGATTGCCAACATTGATAGTATTCGTCTGTCTGAAATATTAAAACTGCCTGATACACTGAATATCTGCCTGGTCCTGGCTATTGGAACTCCGGGCGAAAATGTTTCCCTGGAAACACTTGAAGGTGAAAATGTGGATTACTGGCGGGATGAAGACGGAGACCATCATGTGCCCAAGCGGTCCATTGAGGAAATTATCTGCGGGAAATGGGTGTAGTACGACAGGCTCGCTGTCGCTATCGGAACTGCGGCAGGAAGCATCCCTGCTCTTCTATGCCGCGGGAGCGGCACAGCGTCCCTGCACTCCCCATAACGACTCCCTTCGGGAGCGGAAAACTGGCAGTTTCCGCCTACACCTGCTACCTGAAACCCGCAACTATTTACTTTACCAGCCGGAAGTCCGATTGGGGCCGCTCATCTTCTTCATGAGCTCTGCCACCAGCATCGCTGTTTCCACGGCCTGTTCATAATTCAGCCTGGGATCAACCTGGGTCCTGTAGGCCCTTCCCAGGTCTTCTTCCGCCAGTCCCCTGGCTCCGCCGACACATTCGGTTACATTATCCCCGGTCAGTTCCAGGTGAACACCTCCCAGATATGTGCCTAACTCATTGTGAATAGAAAAAGCGCTCTCCAGCTCTTCCAGAATCCTGTCAAAACTCCGGGTTTTGTATCCATTTTTGGTAGTCTCGGTATTGCCATGCATTGGATCACAAACCCACACTACCCTCTGCCCGCTTCTTTTGAGTGCCTTGATCAGGGGCGGAAGATAATGCTGAATCTTTTCGGTACCAAACCGGTGAATCAGGGTAAGCCTGCCCGGTTCATTCTTAGGATTCAGAATATCGACAAGATTGGATAGTTCCAGGGGCGTCATTGTTGGGCCGATTTTGACACCGATCGGATTCCTTATCCCACTGAAATATTCAACATGGGCACCCTTCAGACTTCGGGTTCTGTCACCGATCCAGGGGAAATGAGTGGCTACATTGTACCAGCCCGAACGCCTTGGCAGCTGGCGGGTCTGCGCCTGTTCATAGTGGAGATGCAGTCCTTCATGACTAGTAAAAAAATCAACTCTTTCCAATTCATCAATCTTTTTGGTGGTCACGCTTTCCAGAAAATCCAGGGAATGGGATATGCGATCGACAATCTCCCGGTACTGCTTGCTGTGAGAAGAATGATCCATAAAGGTAAGATCCCAGTATTCAGGATGATGAAGGTCAGCAAAACCTCCTGTAATCAGGGCCCTAATAAAATTAGTAGTAAGCGCGGCTCTTTCATACCCTCTAAGCATCAGTTGAGGATCAGGGGTCCTTTCCTCCCTGGTGAATCCCATCTTATTGATAAGATCACCCCGGTAGGAGGGAAGAGTAACTCCGTCCCGGGTTTCCAGGTCACTGGACCTGGGTTTGGCGTACTGTCCGGCAATCCTTCCCAGGCGAATCACCGGTTTTTTACTGCCGACCACCAGTACCAGGCTCATCTGAAGCAGAATTTTCAGCTTGTTGGTAATTATCTGGCTATTACAGTCTTCAAAACTCTCGGAGCAGTCACCGCCATGAAGCAGGAATCTTTTCCCTTCTGACACTTCAGCCAGTTTTTCCCGGAGGTCCTCAATTTCCCAACTGGTAACCAGGGGAGGGAGTCCGGAGAGGGTTTTGATAACCCCGTTTAATTCCGATTCGTCAGGGTATTGTGGCATCTGTGTTATTTCACACTTCTTCCATGAATCGGGGGACCATTCATATTCCGGATCTTGTTTCCTGTTCATAATCTCAGAATTCTATCAGATCAGGGCTATGATATGGGAACCTGCTGTGGAAAATATGATGGATATCCTGGTAATGATCAGGACAAAATGCGCCGTAACTGCTGATAAAAGTTGATACAGCGGCTGGTTTCCTGATTGACTGGCAATACGTCCATTACTATCAGAAAAGGGGAAGGACCAAACCTGGTCCTTCCCCTGAATTTAATGCGGTTTGCTTATGGCTTATGGATTATTCCGCCAGGCTTTTAATAAACACATTCCGGTAACGTATGGGATCATTATGTCCGGCAAAACCAAAATAGCCTGAAGTACGGTCTTTCCCAGGGTGGGGAGTGTCATGCATGAACTCAGTGACATCCTTTACGTCACCGTCAAGAATTACGGTTCCATTCAATTCAACTTTTATCCTGGAACCTTTTACGGTCACTTCTTCATAATTCCATACTCCTACCGGGTACTGGTATCCTCTTTTGGCGGCGATCATGCCATAAACACTACCGTGGAACTGGCGGTCATCTATCTTCCCGATATATTTCTCAGATGAATTATCAATAACCTGCAGCTCGGTCATGCCGACATAAGCAGTGTCACCTTCTCCTGGGTAACGGATAGCCAGGCCATTATTTCCTCCAGGTGAGAGGAGGAATTCAAGATGGACCTTGAAATCAGTAAGTTCCTGATCATAGTAAATGGTTCCGCCATGTTTTGGTTTACAGAGCACAGTGCCATCTTCAATCAGGTAATTATCAAGGGGGCCTTTCCATCCTGTGAAGTCTTTGCCATTAAAAATCTGCTTATAGTCAGGATCTGATTTTTCAGCCAGGATTTTAACGGCCTCGGTCCAGCCTATTTCACGGATAAAAATGTTCCTCCAGCATATTTCACCGCCATGGGTCTGAAGCTGGATATGTCCGGTGCGGAGAAGCGGCAGGTCACGGTTCCAGTAATTTTCCATGCGGGCATGGTCCACAACCAACTTATCGTTAAGGTAAACCGTGGTCCGCTCCCCAACCTGGATTATGCGCATGCTGTTCCATTCCCCGAAAGGCTTATCAGCCAGGACCAGTGGATCTTTACCAGGCGCGCCCGGGCTGTTGTTCCAGAGGCCTCCGGAACCTTTGTCCGCTCCGCTGGCCCATTTCCCCCCCTCTTCAGTGTAGTCCCAGATCTGGACCTGGGGGGTTGTGCGGAGATACACGCCTGAATCAGCCTTGGCTACGGTTTTGTATTCCAGGAGCAATTCAATGTCCCCGTATTCCTTTTCAGTGGTAAGGAAAGCTCCATTCCCGTCATTAACCAGGACACCGTCTTCCATCCACCAGTGATCCTTGGTTTCCAGCCAGTCAGCTCTTTTTTTGGCAAGTAATTCATCAGCTGTCATCTTGTCCATTTCATAAGGGCTGACAGACTTCATTCCGATCCATCCGGAAAGGTCCTGCCCATTCAGCAGCGGGGTAAAGCCCTTGGGACATTTAGCCATGCCCTCAGCCGCAAAAAGGAGTGAAGAACAACAGAACAATAAAGAAATCAATATAAAAATATTTGTCTTTTTCATACCTTAAAGAATACTCAAATTAATCTGCTTTTGACAGCATTTTCTTTATTGATTTTCAGCCGATTCCGACAGAACTTCTTGCATCCAGGACTAAGTGCGGAAATAATAAAACTAATTAACAGGAGGTGATGAGGCCGATGATAACGAACAAAAATTCGAGTTTTCTTTCAACCCTGTCCGGTGGAGGATGTTCCTGCTGTTCCTCTAAATGTTCTCCCTTGAACTCCTTAAACCGCAGAACTTTCATGGCCGGGCTGGGAACAGCTGCCGCCGGAACTGTTTATGCTTCAGCAGCCGGCAGTAACCGGAACTGGAAAGAACCGAGCCGCTTTCCCGCTTCAGCTGATTCCCTGGTCGTTCAACCGGTTCTTGTATATACCCACAGTACCAGAAAAGAGGGAAACAGTTGGAGACCCTGGGGGAAAATCCAGTCAGACATGGATGCGGTTGAAGAAACAAACCGGATTACTGGTGAACTCAAAAAGCTGAATTCAGACGCTGAATTCCCGATGGAAATCAATCCGGTAATAACAGTCAAGGATGGCGAGGATGCCAAAGTCAGGAACATCACATCCATGAAGTTTGATGTTCTTCTCCTGTTTGCCGCCGGCGGATGGGTAGACACCCTGGAATCCCTGGTAAAACCTGAAAAACAGACGATTGTGTTCATTCGTCACCGTTCCGGTCCAGTGTATCTCTGGTATGAGATCATTTCCAACCGCTTCCTCCGCAAAACCGTTGATGAATTCGGCCAGCCCGGAGTAAACGCGAAGGATGTGGTCGTGGATGACTACAATAAGGTTCTTCTGCGTCTCAGGGCAATAAACGGGCTTAAAAAAACCTACGGCAAAAAAGTACTCTGTATCGGCGGAGCTTCCGGCTGGGGTAACGGGGGGAATAATGCTCCCCAGATGACCCGCAGGCATTTTGAAATGGAACTTGTAAATATTGGTTACGATGAGCTGGGTGTACGGCTCAATCAGGCCTACGGCAATACCCTTCTGGTTAAATGGTGCAAGGAGCAGGCTGCAAAACTGCAAAAGGACTCCGGTATAACCCTGGAAACCGACAGGGATTTTGTCTGGAAATCATTCCTGCTAACCGAGGTATTCCACCAGTTATTGCAGGAACATCAAACCAATACACTGACCATAAATCTTTGCATGGGTACCATCATGGAGGTGTCAGGAACCACTGCCTGCCTGGCCTTGAGTTTCCTGAATGATGCCGGATTCCCGGCTTTCTGCGAATCTGATTTTGTTGTAATCCCTTCCGGTATCCTCCTTCATAACATTTCAGGAAACCCTGTATTTCTGAATGACCCTACCTGGGCCCACGACGGGATCGTCACCCTGGCCCACTGTACAGCACCCCGCCGCATGAATGGCAAAGACCTGGAAGATGCCAGGATCTTGACTCATTTCGAATCAGATTGGGGTGCAGCACCCAAAGTAGAGATGAAAGTAGGACAAAAACTGACGGTCATTGACCCTGACTTTAATTTTAAGGAATGGCTTGGATTTACGGCTGAAATCGAGGGCAACCCTTTCCTGGATATCTGCCGCTCACAAATAGATATAGCTTTCAGCTGCGATACCGATGAACTGAACCAGCGGACCAAAGGTTTCCATTGGATGGCTTGTTACGGTGATTATACTGGTGAACTGGGGTACGCACTGGATAAAACGGAAATCAGTTGGAGGAATCTGGGCTGAAACTTGCCTGTTGCCAATTAAAACCTCATGGTTAATAATTCTTTTTCATGAGTGAACATAAACCATACATAGCGGCAGAGACCACAATCTCGGACTGGTCCTGGAGGGGACTGATCTTTGGAATCATTTTCGGCGGCATACTGGGTTCAGCCAATGCTTATCTCGGTTTAAAAGTCGGATTAACTATCAGCACCTCCATTCCGTTGGCTGTAATCATGGTGGCCGTTTTCGCCGCCCTGAAAAAGGCTGTAGGCCGGGGGACTATCCTCGATGTCAACATCGGCCAGACAGCAGGGTCGGCTTCATCCTCATTGGCTTCAGGAGTAATTTTTACTATCCCTGCCCTCTTCATGTGGGGTTTCGCGCCTACCTTAGGCAACGGTTTTCTGCAGGTCGCCCTGCTCGCCATGTGCGGAGGAGTCCTGGGCATACTGTTCATGATACCCTTGCGCCCTTTTCTTATCGTACAGGAACACAGGAATCTGCCTTACCCCGAAGGTACGGCTTCAGCCGCGGTGCTTATTGCCGCGGATGAGGGAGGGTCCAAAGCCAGACCCGTCTTCCTGGGCCTCATTCTGGGTTGTATTTATAAGGCTGTTCTTTCCATTTTGAAACTCTGGCCTTCTGAGGTGGACATCAAGATCCCGGTTCTGAAAAAAGGAATTCTCGGCTTTGAACCCACCCCGGCCCTGCTGGGCGTAGGTTATGTACTTGGCTACCGTATAGCCGCCATAATGGTAGCCGGAGGCCTGCTCTCCTGGCTGGGGATAATTCCGCTGATCGCCATATTCGGTGATTTCCTGAACCAGCCGCTTTTCCCGGAGCTTTTCCCGGAAGGCTCAGCCGTTCACCTGGTCAGGGACATGGAAGCAGCGGAAATCTGGAGCCGGTACGTAAGGTATATCGGAGCCGGCGCAGTCGCTACCGCCGGAATAATAGCTGTGATCAAGTCCCTGCCGGTCATGTATTCATCAATTAAAGAAGGACTCCGCGGCCTGGCCTCAAGAACTTCAAACGCGGCGGTTCAGACCTCGGTTATCCGAACCTCCCGGGATCTCCCCATGCCCATCGTAGTAGCTGGGGTTATTGGAGTAGTCGCTTTACTGGCTTTTGTCCCCGGGATCATCGGCGGAAGTTCTCCATTTACATTTCGCGCCATAGCGTCCGTCTGTATCGCTATTTTCGCTTTTCTCTTTGTTACCGTGTCTTCCCGGATCGTAGGCCTTGTCGGAGTCACATCCAATCCCACTTCAGGCATGGCCATAGTCACCCTTATCGGGACCAGCGTGCTCTTTTACGCCCTGGGCTGGACTGACATGACGGGCAAGATCACAGTATTAACCATCGGGACAGTCGTGTGCGTGGCCGCGTCCATAGCCGGGGACATTTCCCAGGACCTTAAAACCGGGTACCTGATCGGAGCCACTCCGGCCAGGCAGCAGGCCGCTGAGCTGACCGGAGCCATCATTAATGCTTCAGTAATAGCTGGAGTAGTCCTCCTGTTGGGCAGCCAGTATGGATTTGGAGAGGTTGAATTCCCGGCTCCCCAGGCGACCCTGATGAAGACAGTCATAGATGGAGTCTTAAACGCCAATCTTCCCTGGGGCCTGGTTCTGACCGGGGCATCATTTTCTATCATGGCAGAACTATTAGGAATTCCTTCTTTGGCGTTTGCGGTTGGAATCTATCTTCCCCTCTCAACCATGACCCCCGTTTTTATCGGAGGCTGTGTCCGCGCCCTCGTTGAGAGGAAAACCAGCAAACAGGTTGATGAAGGAAAGAAAACCGACCAGGGAATTTTATTGGCTTCCGGCTTGATCGCCGGGGAGGGCCTGATGGGAATCGGGGTGGCTGTCGCGGCGCTGATCCTGGGACAGCAACCGCAAGGTATAGGAATTGCCTTCGCGGGCATCACCGGTTCCTTTGTTTCCCTGGGTGTCCTGCTTCTCCTTGGAATCTACCTCTACCGGACAGGAGTCAAGAAATAACAAACCTGAGAAGATTTACATTTTAGTCCGGGAAAATAAGGAGATAGTCGGTGAATCCACTCTAGGACATAATGATTTGGACTGGATCCGGCTGCAAAATATCAGGATCTACCAGGGCAGAATATTAATGTAAACCTTTAAGAACAGCTGTAAGTCATAAGGAAACAGAGGAGGATTATCATGCGTTGGCGACTGCTAATCCCATACATTCTGTTTTTTACAATTCTTCAGGTTCTGCTGCTGTCAGGCTGTACTCTTTCAAAAAACGATTCGACGGTCATTGCTGAACTTATGCAGCGTTATCATGACATCGGACAGTTTAACGGTGCCGTACTTGTATCCCACAATGGAGAGGTTATCCTGGAAAAGGCTTACGGGGAAGCTAACCGGGAATGGTCCATCAAGAATACGGTTGATACCAAATTCAGGCTGGGATCAGCAACTAAACAATTCACCGCCGGTCTAGTGCTTGACCTGGTGGAAGAAAAGAAACTGGCCCTGGACGGTTGTATCTCAGATTACCTTCCTGAATTCAGGAAAGACATTGGAAGAATTGTCACCATCCATCAGCTGCTTACGCATTCCAGCGGTATCACCATGCCTGCATTGACCAGTGAGGAATACTGGGATTTCTTTCAGAAAGAAAAAACCACCCAGGAACTCGTTGACGACCTGTGCAGTGAGGATCTGGCCTTTACACCTGGAGAAAAATTCAGCTACAGCAGTGCCGGCTACATCCTGTTAGGCGCGGTAATTGAAAGGGTGACGGGCCAACCATTTGAACAGGTATTGCGGGAGAGAATCCTGGAGCCTTACGACATGTCCGGTACCGGAATTGATTATCCCGAAACGATTATTGAAAAACGAGCCTCCGGTTACCAGACCAATTACGGATTTGGAAATGCCCGTTATAAGTATATGCCCAGTTCATTTTCATCCGGCGCGGCTTACTCCACGGTGGAAGACCTTTATAAATGGGACCAAGTACTCCATTCAACCAGTTTCCTGGGTGAAGAATCAATTGCCTTGATGTTCACTCCTAAAATGGAGTGTCCCCCTGACTGGTACGGATATGGCTGGTTTATTAAGCAGGTTCCGGGTCCAGGAGGTTCAACTCAAACCCGGGTATTCCACGGAGGAGATGTCAGCGGCTTCTGCGCCCTGATTATCAGGGTCCTGGAGACCAGGGATTGCGTGGTGCTGCTCTCTAACCAGGAGGGCTTGCACTATAATGAGATCGTAGCCAATATCCTGGACGCCCTGAATGGCAGGGAGCCCGATCTTCCCCTTGAGTACGTGGCAGACCTGTTAAGGGAATCCATCTACACCTCAGGTCTCGAATCTGCTCTTCAGCGTTATTCTGAGATGAAATCCAGGGGAATGGACAATTATGATGCGGATGAAGCTGAGATTACGGAACTAGGTTACGATCTGCTTAGAATCAACAAAATCAATGAAGCTATTGAAGTGTTCAAAATCAATGTCGAGCTCAACAAGCAATCCGTTGACGTTTACGATAGTCTGGGCGAAGGCTATTTGACAGCGAAACAATATGAAGCCGCGCTTTTCAATTACCAAAAGGCTCTTGAAGTTGACCCGGAGTATAACCACGCGGCAAAAATGCTCCTCCAGGTTAAGGAGGCTATCAGGAATAAGTAAATTCCTGCTCGGAAGCAGCATTCCCCGTTCCAGCCAATCTGCTTTTTTTCGATCAACGAAGAAGAAGATATTGGCATGCAAATTTTCAAAGGCCCGTTTTTTCGTATCCTGTAGTGGCGACCGGGAAAGGGGGTGTCCCTGTTCAAGTAGAAACATCTGGATACAGATGAGACAAAAAAAATACCTTCGCTTTTTTACTCCGGGTTACTAATGTATATACTGGAAGACCATGACTGAAATAACTGACGACTTGAAGGAATATTATTCTGAAAATTTCATGATCCTTAAAAATCCGGGTCGTGAATTCTCCAACTTTGAGTTTGAAGGTTGCGAATTCCAGGATTGCGATTTCAGCAAAGCTGAATTCATGGAATGTAAATTCAGGGACTGCAGGTTTAATAATTGTAATTTCAGCCTCATTAAGATCAATGAGAGCCAGTTTGTTAATGTTGAATTTCATCAATGCAAAATGCTGGGTATTGACTGGACCAAAGCTTACTGGCCTAAATTGTCTCTATTGGTCCCATTTAAGTTTCTGCAGTGTTTGATGAATGACTCTTCATTTTTTGGTTTAAAACTTGAGGGTATAACCATTGAAGAATGCATGGTTTGTTATGCTGACTTCAGGGAGGCGAATTTAGAAAATGCCAGGTTTTGTTCCTCGGAATTAACAAACAGCATGTTTAATCAGAGTAATTTAACTGGAGCAGATTTTAATGGGGCAACAAATTACGATATAGATATCCTCTCAAACAAAATAACAGGTGCCAGATTCAATCGCTTCGAAGCTGTCAGACTTCTGGAAGGCATTGGAATAGAAATTGTCGACTAGTCAGCTTGCAGAGAAGATTCAGGATGCAGCACACTCCAGTCGCCGGAGTGGTTTTATTCTGCTCCCCTTTATAAAATCATCTCGACTAATGCCTTATTTCCATCAATGCGTCAGTAAACAGACAGTATAATTTATATTCTTACAAAATATGGAAGCGCCAGCAAAAGGAAGCACAAAAGAACGAGGATATATAAGTTGGAAACAAAATAAGGAATTACCATCAGCCCAAAACCGCTTATTAATGGAATAATTGCTTTTTGTTTTTTACCGTAAACGAAATAACCTAAGCCTATTGCCCCAAATATCACTCCCCAGAATATGTTATATGTTTCAAACATTTCCAACCTTCCCTGTTTTAGAGCACTGACAGCAATCAGACAGAATGGCAGAAGGTGCGGATTTCCGCATCATTTTCATAATACCCCCGTTTTGTGACAGCTCTTGGTGGCTGGAAGCAGGAAAACCTAACACACCTGAAACTTGTTTATTCCATTGCAGTTTTAAACCCTTGTTTTAGCAGGAGGTACCCTATATCATAGATAGTCGAGCCACGATTCCGGAGGATCATCAATAATGCAAATTTCAGAAATACCCTGATTTCCCAGAGCATGTCATTGCCTGGAGCGTAATGAAGATAATTTTGATTGTCAATTTTTCCTGGTTTTCTTTGCGATAAAAATTGAGAGGTTTGTGAATTTTCCAAAAGCGGATTCCAATCTGTCCGTAATCATTGGCGGTTTTGTTAACTGTCTCGGCCTTGTCCGTTCTTTAGCCACCCTGAATCGAAAAATAATTGTCATCAGTACCCATCCTTATGACATTGCCCATCGCTCAAAATACGTAAGCGCCTATTATCAAATATCCAGGCTTGATTTGTATCCTGAAAGGTTATCCGGGCTTCTGCTGCGGCATGCAGTAGACTGGGCGGGAGCAGTTGTAATTCCAACAAACGATGAGGCTATAAACAGCCTGGGACTATATAACGAAGAACTTGCTCCATGGTTTCGACTGGCAGTTCCACCTCTTGATTCCATCCCTTATATCCTGGATAAAACTAAAATGCTTCAGGCAGCCAGGATCGTTGGGATCCAGCCTCCTCACTGTTATGGCCCGGCAACCGAATCCGGGATTTCCAGCCAGGACTTCTCTTTCCCTGTTGTCGTAAAACCTGTCAGGGCCAGTGAATTCTCTTCTAAATTCGGAGAGAAATTATTCGTGGCCCATGACTCCACTGAGTTGTTGAATTACTGCCGTCTTATCACAGAGTCTAGGATCAAAGGAGAAGTATTCGATCTTATTCCCGGGCCGGACAGCAGTATCTATGCCTATTGTGTTTATATGGACCAGTATGGGGACCCTGTCGCAGAATGTACCATTCGCAAGCTCAGACAGAGTCCACCTTTTTTTGGAATAGCCAGGGTGGCAGAATTAACCGGCAATATCCCACTGCTAAGGGAGCAGTCGATTGAACTGCTTCGTCACATTGGGTTTCGTGGACTCGCGGTACTCGAATTCAAAAAAGATGCCCGGGATGATTCATTTCGTTTTTTTGAGATAAATGGCCGGTCTGTGGTGTACAACACCCTGTTGAGACAAGCTAACCTGGATGTCGCAGAATTAATCTGCTCTGATTACGGGGAAGGCCGGATGAAAAGAATTGAAACGGCGGAATGGCCCGGGGTCTGGATTCATCTTCATGCTGATTCACTTCGCACGTTGCAAAATTTTCGCAGGGAACAGCTGTCAATAAGTGATTATCTCAGACCTTATGTCCGACGAAAAACGTTTGCTGTCTGGTCGCGGCATGATCCCAAACCTTTTTACGCTCAATGGTCCCGCAGCTTGTCTGCTGCCGGATCCATTTTTCTCAACAAAATCAAACGACCCGCTGAGGAAGGTGATAATTGATGGCGTTAATTTCTAAAAAGAACAGCGATAAGTTTAAAAAAGGCCTTCAAGATTCCGGCTTTTTCTGGACGGCGTCCGTAGTCCTTGACCGGATTGGACTGCCCGTCTTTCGTTTCTGGCCCGAAAGAAAAATTGCATCCGCAATCCTGGCCAGCCAGGTCACCTCCATCCTCAGGGCCTGGGGCATGAGTGAAGAACATATTCTAATATCAGAAAAGCACATCATTTATTCCGATCTGCACGGCATAGATTCACACGGGTGCAGCATGTTAAGGCATTACTTCCGCCAGCTGAGCGCCGGTTCAGTTACCATGACACCTGATATAACAATTGTTAGTGAAACCGAAACTTCGGCTCTAATTGACGGAGGAGGAGGGCTGGGACATGTTCCGGCTGACTTTGCAATGAAACTGGCTATAAAAAAGTGTCAAAATACCGGGGTCGGAGTGGTAAGTGTGCGCAACTCGGGGCACTTCGGAGCAGCAGGCGCTTATGCTGCCATGGCGGCGCAGGCTGACCTGATTGGCCTGGCTGCTACTGATGTCCTGCAGCCGGCAATGGTACCAACCCATGGACTTGAGGCTGTGCTGGGCACCAATCCCATTGCCTTTTCAGCACCCGCGGAGAAGAACAATCCGTTTTTACTGGATATGGCCACTACTATTGTCCCAGTAGGAAAACTTTCAATGGCCTGGAGAAAAGGACGTTTAATCCCGAAGAGCTGGGCTCTCGATGATCGAGGCAAGTCCATTAGAAATCCACGCAAAGCCATTGCCCAACGGCGGCTCAACCCGTTGGAAAACACTTCAGTAATGGGCGGCCACAAGGGATACGGATTGGCCGCCATGGTCGAAATTCTTTCTTCCCGGTTGTCGGGTGACAGCCGGGAAAATACTGGTGTGGGGCATTTTTTCCTCGCCCTGGATCCCGGGCAGTTCTGCGAAACTGCCGCTTTTAAACATAATGTGGATGTAATGATGGACAACCTGCGATCATCTAAATCGGATTCATCCGGCAACCCGGTGCAGGTCGCTGGAGATCCTGAATATGAGGCAGCCGATGAACGGCAAAGGGATGGTATCCCCCTGACCAGGTGCGTGATAGAAGATATTCGCGCGGTATGCAATGCCTCCGAAATCCCATTTTTATTAGACAATAGAAAATGAAGGCTCAATTTCATAAATGATATTTCCCTATTTAAAAAAAATCTACGGCAGCACTATTATCGCCGCTAACCTGGTGGGCCAGCAGAAAGGTCCCTTTCTGCCGCGGGAGAAGCTTGAAGTTATCCGGGACCGCCGCATCAGGAAAATCGTTTCCTATGCTGCCGATAAAGTTCCCTATTACCGGGAGTGGTTTAAGGGGCAAGGTTTGAATCCCCGGGATATCAGGGGCGCGGCTGAGCTGGATCTGCTGCCTGTCCTTGACAAGGAGCTGGTCCGGGAGAAGCCTAAACTGTTCGTGGCTGAAGGCCTGGCCTCCAGGAATGCTTTATCTTTCAGAACCAGTGGTACTACCGGGGTCCCGATAGAAATTTACCATGATCAACGGTCACTGCTGGCAAACATCGCTTTTGGCGAACGGGAGAGAGATCCTTTTATCCGGGTCTGCGGCGGTTCGTTCCGCCCCAAGGAACTTTATGTCGGATATCAGACATCTACGTTTAAAACCGTGACAGCATACTATAAAGACAGCGTTTTATTTCCGGTGAAACCGCGCCGTAGATTTGTTTCTTTACTGGACCCGATTGAAAAGGTAGCTGAGATTCTCAACTCCGAACAGCCCGATATCCTGGTGGGTTACGGGGGATGGATCAACCTCTTTTTCCGCACTGCCGCAGCCCGCAAAATTGATCTTCATTCGCCCAGGATGGTGATGTACATTGGTGAAGCACTGCCCCATGGTGCCCGGGAGTATATAGAAGGAAACTTGGGAATCCCGGTGTTGACACGATATAACGCGGTGGAATCCTTTAAGATCGGTTTTTACTGCCAGCTGCGGCGTGGGTTTCATATCCATGAAGACCTCTGTCATCTGCGGGTTATCGATGCGCGTGGACGGAACCTGCCCGCCGGGGAAACCGGCGAAGTTGTAATCAGCAACCTGGTTAACCGGGCCACGGTGCTCCTTAATTATCCGATGGGTGATATGGCGGAAATATCCCAGGAAAGTTGTCCCTGCGGACGCACGTTTAAACTCATTTCGGAGCTGGACGGCCGTACCGAGGATATCCTGGCACTCCCGGACGGTCGATTTATCCATCCCCGGGCGATATGGCAGGTATTCAAGGATGAACCCGAAGTGCTGCAATACCAATTGATCCAGCGGAAACCGGAGTTGTTTGAACTGCAAATCGTCACCCTTGATGAATCCTCTTTTTCCCTCCTCCAGCAGCGGATTTTCATAAAACTACAGGATTTGCTGGGTGAGAAAGCTCAGATACTGTTGAGATGGAGGCAGGACATAATCCAGCAGCCAGGGCAGAAATTTCGGGTAGTGGTATCCTGTAAACGGGAGTCTTTCCAGGCTGGAAGAAGCTCTGAAATCTCTCCAGGAATGTCCATCAAAACAACACCATAGAGGGGAGCAGAAACGGATTCAGTCATCTAGCTCCTGCATACTCCTGCGGCACATATCGAAGAGGATCAATCCCAACTGGTTAAGCCAGCTGATCCGGTCTCCGCAGAAGACTTTTACTGAAACTCAAATTTTCAAGTTCTCCCTGCCGCTTCGCTACCCCGAAGACTTTTTCCCGCTTTTTCAGTAAAATAGATAATTCCAGAAAATTCGATATCCATCAGACCATTTTCATAACAGGAGAGTCAGAGATGCAATGGCTGAGCAGATTCAGGCTGGTTCCGGTTCTTTTGGTTTCCGCCCAGCTTTTGGCATGCGGTCCCGGCGAAAATAAGGAAAATCCCTCAACTGAGCTGAAATCAGAAACTGAGGCTTCTGAAACCGTATCCGCGCCCAGGGTTTTTATTGAAGTGTTCCCGGTTTTCCTGTCCGGCGGAGAACCTTTTGTCCTGGTTCCCGGCGGAAAGGAATCATGGCAGTTTCCCATGCTGGGTTCAGGTCCCGCGCATGACCTGGTGCGGAACAGGCTGATCTCAAATTCCGTGGAGCCGGAGATCATTCATTCCACGTCATGGAGGCAGGACGACCAAAAGCTGATAATTACTTATCTCGTCGTGATCCGCGACCCTGCGAAAACGCCAGAGGGATTCGAGACTTTTCCCGTTGTTCAATCAGGCATCGTTCGGGGCGGGGCCACTTCCCCGCCCCGAAACATTCCCACCCAGGCCGTTATTAACCATGCCTTTCAGCACCTGGCATGGCTTCTCCAGACAGACCCGGTTGTCCATGAAACCCTGGTGGAGAATTGGGAAGTGATTTTAAAACCGTTTCAGGCGCAGCCAGCCAGGGCATTCGAGAATTAATCCAGCACCCAATCCGGCTATTGGCCTTTCCTCAAAATCCGACCTGACCTGACGCCCGTATACTCCCCTTTTTCAAGGGTGACAACTCCATTAACAACAACGTAATCGATTCCCACGGGAAATTGATGGGGATTTTCAAAAGTGGCTTGATCCAAAACCAGGTCCGGATCGAAAACAGCCAGGTCGGCTTTCATGCCGGCGGCAATTGTTCCACGGTCTTCAATTCCAAGTTTTTCGGCATTAAACGAGGTCATTTTACGAACGGCGTCTTCCAGGGTCAAGACTTTATCCTCCCTGACATACTTCCCGAGAATCCTGGGAAACGTGCCATACCAGCGGGGGTGAGGTTTTCCTTCTCCCAGAGGACCGTCGGGTCGCACCGCGGTACCGTCAGACCCAACTGAAACCCAGGGTTTGGCCATAAGATACTTAACGTCATCCTCGCTCATCAGAAAGTATACGGCAGGAACCGAACCACCCTCTTCCAGCAAAAGATCCCAGACAGCATCGGCAGGACGTTTTCCGGTCATTTCAGCAATCTGCGCCACTGTTTTTCCTTCGAAACGTTTATTCTTTTCGTTCTCAACCGAGGCGACAAGGCAATTGTCCCATTCCCCCATGGCCAGGTAGTGGTTATACCAGCCGGGTATACCCTCATTTAAATCTTTTTCCATCCGTTTTCGGCTTGCAGGTTCGGCCAGGCGCTCCATCATCCTGCTGGTTCCACCTTCCATGGCCCAGGGTGGAACCAAAGCATCCAGGTTGTTCTGGCCGGCGATATAAGGATACTGGTTGGCCGTTACTTCAAGCCCCCTGGCGCGGGCCTTCTCAATCAGGCCGCACACTTCTGCCATTCTTCCCCAAAGCCTTTTGTCAGCAATCTTCATGTGGAGGACATCGACCGGTACTTCGGCTCTTTCCCCGATTTCTATAGCCTCCAGTATCGAATCCTCAATCCCTATGCCTTCGGAACGGATATGGATAGAGAAAAGTCCATCAAAGGGTTTTACTACCTGGCACAGTTTTACCAGCTGTTCAGTGGTTATGTAAGTATTGGGCGGAACCAGAAGGGCACAGGATAACCCAAAAGCCCCTTCCTGCATGGCTTCTTCAACCAGTGCTTCCATTTCAGCCATCTCGGCGGGAGTAGGCTCCCGGCTCGCTTCTCCGAGAACACAGAGCCGGACCTGGGTAGCGCCGACAAAAGAACCTACATTGACGGCGACACCGCTCTTCTCAAGACGATCGAAGTAACCGCCAATGGTGGACCAGTCCACATCAATCCCATAGGGAGCACTTAGATCAGCCAATCCTTTCATAGGTCCTACCGAAAGGGATTCGCCGAGGATCTCGGTTGTGACACCCTGGTGAATCTTGCTGAGAGCGCTGCCATCCGCAAGCAGAGACCAGTCGGAATGGGTATGAATATCAATGAATCCAGGGCTGACAACTAAATTGCCTGCATCCAGTAACTGCCGTGCGGCAGCCTTTTCCTCCTGGCTGATTTCCCCCACTTTCACGATTGTATCTCCGTCTATCGCAATATCCGCCCGGAACCCGGGAGATCCGGAACCGTCAACGACGAGGCCCTGGGATATCACGAGGTCATAAGATGTGACCGGGGTACTTGAGCAGGCCAGTGAAAAAACAAGAAGAAATAAGGGAAGGACAATTTTGTAGCAACTCTTTTTTCGGAAAAATATTTTCATATCAAAAATCCTTTGTAGCAGGTGACAACTGAGACTATTCCATTCATTTTGAAAACATCGGTTTCCAGACTAATTATGCATAAAGTATATTACCAGACCTTACAGATTCACAATACCTACTCTAAGTTATCACCAGGGCTCGCCAGCCAGCATCATCGAAGTCCTAGGCAGGATATTGGATACAAAAATAGCAGATGGATAATAAGTCGGCATGGAAGGTATTGGTAGCAGCGAAAAAGTGTTCGTCTTTCCAGCTGTTGCAGGCATGATAGATGTGGCACTACCTGTTTCAATAAAAAGCAGGGTGATGCCTTTGACACCACCCTGCTGGTTTATGCAGGCTAGCTGATCCTGTTTATTTCAGGGATCAGACTCAGGATTTTCAAGAAACAAACAAAGTAATCCCTGATAAATCAAAGGTAAAAGAAACAATTCCTGTTCCTGGTAACCCTACTCACCAGCTTCGCCTGATTTGTCCTGACCCGGAGGGTTGCCTTTTTTACCAGGGTTGTCATCTTTTTTGCCATTGTTGCCATTATTAGCCTCGTCGTCGCCATCCAAGCTATCGTCATCCCCGATATCACCTGAGTCATCACCTTTTTTACCCGAGTAACCCTTGTCTTGCTTTTTCAGGCCTTCCACTTTGATCAACCTGGCCAGAACAGCCAGATCAGGAGTCAGCACCCCGGTAATCTCAACTTCAGTGCCGACTTCAATGGTTCCAATAACCTCTGTGTTATCGTCCAGGACAACCAGGACTGGAACTGTTGCACCCGGATTCTGTCCCCCAATAGCTACCAGCCATTCGTTGTCCGCCATCTCTTCGACCACGGCGTCAAACTCTACAACAAGTTGCTCTTTTCCGGGAATCCCTACTGTCACGCTGGTAGCGATGAGTGCTGAATCCTCAACCATTCCTTTTGCTTTAATGAATTGCCCGGGGATTATATCTTCGCAGGTAAGAGATTCACCCTCAGCTCCTCTTATCTCAGCATCCGGGGAGATAACAATTTCAAAACCCAGGAGACCAATCAGGCCTGATCCACAATCAACACTGTCTACCTGTCCCTTGATTTCAAAGGCGTCGTCATGTTTTAGAATATTCACTGCCCGGGCATAGAGGCCTTCTTCCATAAACACGGCCGCGATTTTTACAATCGTTCCCTCAGGCAGGGCGGCAAGGCCATCCGGAGTCAAACTATTTCCCAGTCCGTCTTCAATCTCAGTAGAATCGTCAACAATAACGTCGATCGTTTGTGAACTGGTTGCCATTATAGTCAGGATCCAGGGGCCTTCAGCCGGGCCAGCCAAACCTTCCATAGCGGCTACAAACTTTACCCCGGGAAAATCGGCCAGCATCATCCCGCAGCTTAATAGAAATATTATCGATATAATTGCTGTTTTCCTCATTAGCTCTTCTCCCTGAATACAAATGAACATAAATAAATATTTTAAATTAACTGCGTAATATCACCTTATAAAAGCAAAAAATCAAACTAACTTACTGATAAATTGTTCAAATTTAGAGGATCGTCCTATTAGAAGCGTATGTCGCTATTTTTCAACTTGATATACTGAAATCACTATATCCTGCAGATAGTGTCCATGTCTGTGATACCAGTCACCCGTTCCATCCCACATTAAACTCTCAGCGTGGTTTCAGCCGCTGCTGATTCTGTAATCGCATCCAGGTTGCAAAATGGACGCTGAACCTTAATTTCAAACAAAACCGTAATCGGACATCGGGAATAGAAATGTGCCGGCCCTCCAGTCCTGGAATTCTGTGGGTCCCATCCTTACCCTGGGTTCGCCGAGCTCCACCCGGTCAACTCCATGCCGTCATCCGGAACCGATACAGCCGGGGTTTAGGGAATTCATTCCTCCATCGTCAATTGGGTCGGGCTTCCGGCCCTAGATGGCCGCAGGAAGCAGGTTTCAGGTAGCGGAACCCACGTAACAGGTTCTATCGTCTGACCGATCCTCCTGGGTCCAAAATAGTTAGGGGTTCGCTGTTGGCGAACCTTGCGATGTGCGAAAATCGACATTTGATCCCAGGCATTCCCGGCATTAGGCATTCCTGTGATGCCGCCTGACGTTGGTGTTAATTACATATGTCCTGACCCAGAAGTGTTCCCCGGAACATGATCGCTCCCGCGCTCCCCAAATCGTCGATCGTAAATTGTCAATTAATGGTTATTGTTCGAAGGATATTTGCATGTTATTATCCGCTGATGCCCAGGCACAACATTATCGCCATTGGAGAAGCCTTCGAAGATCAGATTTTTATTGACCTTCCCTGCATACCCGGGCCGGGCAAGGAAATAAAAACCGACCGATTCGTCAAGACAATTGGAGGCGGGGTAGTAATCACTGCGATTGCCGCGGCCAGGTTCCAGCTTAGCTGTCGGGTGGTCAGCGCTCTCAGTCCCCTTGCAGTTAAACGTTTAAAAAGCGAAGGTATCAACGTGAGGAATCTTCGCAAGCCGGATGAACCATACGCCATCAGTGTGGCCCTATCGACCAGGGAAGACCGGAGCTTTGTGACCTACAACGGCATTAACAGCCACCTTGAAGAAAGACTTGTCGGGCCAGCTCTCCGGGCTCAAGGATCTCATCTACACTTCGCCTTCTGCCCGGCAAACTGCGGCTTGTGGGTATCTGTGGTTAAGTCTCTGCATAACAGGGGCGTTACAACGTCCTGGGATTTCGGCTGGAATGAATCACTGATCAAGGATCCCCTTTTTCCAGAACTCCTTGGAACGGTGAAGTACCTATTCATCAATGAACAGGAGGCGACTTTATATTCCGGACAGGAAACCCTGGCAAAAGCTGAGAAATACTGGCAAAAGCAAACCCAAAACACCATATTGAAGCAGGGATCAAAAGGCGCCTGCTGGCTTTCTCCGGAATTTCGAATCAGCGCTCCCCCAATCAAGGTGAAAACGCTTGACACTACCGGAGCGGGAGATGCCTTTAATGGCGGATTCCTTGCGGGAATCGTCAGAAAAAAAACACCAAATCAATGCCTGGAACTTGGTAATCTTGTAGGAGGCCTTTCTACCCGGGCAGCTGGCGGGATAGAATCCCTGCCTAGTCAGGAAGAACTTATATGAAAATCGCGGTTATTGGTGGCGCAGGAGCAAGGACTCCCTTGTTGATTCACGGCATTTCCCAGTCGGGGCTTCCCGTATCGGAAGTCGCGCTGTTTGACATTTCCACATCCAGGTTGGAGCCTGTCAGCCGCCTAGCGAAGGAATTCACCTCAGGCTTCACAGTCACCACCTCACCTCGGCTGGCTGACTGTATCACAGGCGCAGATTTCATCTTCACCAGTATTCGAGTTGGCGGAATCACTCAACGGGCTGAAGATGAAGCCGCGGCTCTAAGGTTGGGACAGCTGGGTCAGGAGACTATCGGGGCATGTGGATTTGCCATGGCAATGCGCACTATCAATGTGCTGATTGGTTATGCTGAACAAATCAAGGCTCTTTCTCCCAAGGCTTGGATCATCAATTTTACCAACCCTGTCAGTATCATTACCCAGGCTGTGCGGCAGAAAACCGGAGCAAGAATCATTGGTATATGCGATTCACCAACCGAGCTTTTTGAAGATGTAGTGCATGTCCTTAATCTGCCTTCGAGTGAATGCAATTTTGATTTCTTCGGCCTTAATCACCTGGGCTGGCTCAGGGAAGTGTATTACCGGGGAGAACCTCTTCTTGGGCGGCTGTGGGATGATCCGGAATTGCTGAGGAAGGTATACCGTTCGCCGCTTTATGAAACCGATTTTCTGCAGGAACTTCGTCTGCTGCCCAGCGAGTATCTTTATTATTACTACCGCCCGGAAATAGCGTTAAAAAACATCCTGCGAACCCGAACTTCCCGAGGGATGGAAGTCGCCAGGCTGAACGAACGGTTTTTCCGTGACTTACTGATGCCTGGTTCTGACCTGAAACTGACCTATCGTTCCTATCTGGATGCCCGCGACGCAAGTTATATGAAGATTGAGTCCGGCGATTCAGGCGACCGCAAAAAGCCTGAGTGGGGAGCCTTGACAGGTTATGATCAGATTGCGATGGCAGTCGTCGAAGCGATTTCCACTAATACAGGCCGGATTTTGCCATTGAATGTAGAGAACAGGGGGAACCTGGATTGCCTGGAGGATTCGGATATTGTGGAAATTCCCTGTTTGGTAAATTCAAACGGAGCCATTCCGATCAATGTCGGTCCAATACCACAATCTGCCCGGGACTTGATCGTGGAAGTAAAAAAATATGAACGACTGACCATTGAAGCAGCATTATCCGGAGATCACTCGATTGCAGTTAAAGCTCTTGCCGCCAATCCATTAATTGAAAACGAAGAGATTGCTGAAAAGTTGATTGGAGAACTAGGAATCAAATGAGCCAGTCCGTTGAATCAATTACAGAAAATCAGAAACCGAAAACAAACCAGCTCGATCAGGGAATGGGCCTGCTGCAAGCGACTGCTACCAATATTATCAGCATGGTCGGAGTCGGACCATTTCTGACAATCCCATTCATGATCGTAGCCCTTTCTGGGCCCCACATTATATTTGCCTGGATTGCCGGAGCGATACTGGCTCTTGCCGATGGGCTGGTTTATGCCCAGTTGGGAGCAGCTCTTCCCGGCAGTGGCGGGCCATACCTGTACCTGCGGGAGGCATACAAACCATTCGGAATCGGACGGCTGATGGCGTTCATGTTTATCTTCCAGATCATCCTGGTAGCTCCTCTTTCCATAGCCGGAGGCGCGGTCGGGTTTTCTGATTACCTGGGATTTTACTGGACCTCCATGGTTCCCTGGCAGCATAATCTGGTAGCCGCCGCAGTTTGCATTGGAATGACCCTGCTCCTTTACCGTGACATCAAATCCATTGGGCGGCTTACTGTTATCATGCTTGTCGTGGTTTTAATTACCGTGGGCTGGGTGATTGTAGCGGGGTTGTTTAATTTCTCCCTGAAACAGGCCTTCGATTTTCCTGCTCATGCCTATGAACTGAACTGGAACTGGTTCTTGGCACTTGGAGCTGCTTCGGTTTTAGCCATGTACAGCTATGGCGGTTATAACCAGGTATGCAATATCGCTGAAGAAATCAAAAATCCTACAAAAACGGTTCCGAGATCCATTGTTCTTTCAATCTTTGTTGTAGCCGCCTTATATATCCTGATGAGTGTTGTCATCGTTGGCATGATTCCCTGGCAGGAAGCTATGGAAACACGAACCGTGGCTTCAATTTTCATTACCAGGACCTTTTCCGATCCACAGGTTGGCCAGATCGCAGGAATTGTCATGACAGGCCTGATCCTTTTCGTGGCAGCATCCTCTCTTTATGCGGTTATTCTTGGTTATTCCCGCATTCCATTTGCCGCGGCAAGAGACGGAGACTTTTTCAAAATTTTTGCCCGGCTTCACAAAACCAAGAAGTTTCCCCACGTTTCATTAATAACCCTGGGAATCATCTCCCTGCCCTTTTGTTTCTTCTCGCTGGGTCAATTGGTCAGCTGGCTGATCCAGGTTCAAATCCTTTTGCGTTTTATCTGGCAGTGTTTAGGTGTGATCCTTTTAAAGGAATACCGTAAGGACATTCCACACCCCTTCGTGATGTGGCTTTATCCTCTTCCTGCCCTGGTCTCTGCAGCTCTCTGGATGTACATATTCTTCACCGGTCCGGGTGAAGGAATTCTGTTTTCATTCGCTTTCCTGGCAGCCTCAGTAATTGCTTACTTCCTCTTTATCCGGAACAGGACGGAAGTAGGATCCGGTTTGGAAAAATAAGTAAACCTGTATATCAGGTTGTTACTCGATTATTACAGATTATTTCGGAGGAAAAACCAATGTTTCCGACATCATTTGGGCCGATTAAAACAGGAAAATCCTGCCTGATATTCATAATGTTGTTTTTCATACAGGCTTTTATTAATCCGCTGGCTCTCCGGGCTGAATCGGCCCTGGATTTTGAACTTCAGCCACAAACCTTCGATCGGGAATTACAATTGGACCGGGGCGCGGTTGGCTTGGTCCAGACCTTGAAAAAACTTCAAACCCGCTCCAGCATGCTTATGATAACGGTTCATCCGGACGATGAAGATGGTGGTTTTCTCGCCTACCAATCCAGAGGACAGGGAACCCGCACCATGCTCTTGTGCCTGACTCGCGGCGAAGGAGGAGCTAACGTCATGTCCGATGATTTTTTCGACGCCCTCGGACTGGTGCGTACCGAAGAACTCCTTGCGGCAAGCAGGTACTACGGGGTAGACAATTACTTTGGGAGCCTCACTGATTATGGTTTCTCAAAAACCAGAGAGGAAGCATTCAACTCCTGGGGCAAAGACCGGGTTATGGCTGATGTGGTACGGGTGATCCGGATGACTCGTCCGCTGGTATTATCCGGGGTTTTCGTCGGGGGAATAACTGATGGGCATGGCCACCACCAGGCAAACGGCCAGATCCTTCAGGAAGCTTTTGTGCTGGCCGGAGATCCTGAGGCTTTTCCGGAACAAATAAAGGCCGGATTAAGGCCATGGTCTCCACTGAAGGTTTATGGAAGAGTCCCTGCGGCCCTGCGGGAAGGCAGCATGAATGAAAAGGGGATCTTTCATTATTTCACGCAAAAATGGGTTCCAGCCGGATACCAGAACTATGTTGAAAACAAGTGGACTCCAGGTGCCATGCAGGCTACAGTCACGATCCCTTCCGGGACCTATGATCCAGCTTTGGGACAAAACTATTCCCAAACAGCCCGTGAAGGGCTGGGACTGCAAAAATGTCAAACCGGAGGCACATCAATCCCTCCGGCTGGAGTTAATGATGTAGCCTACCATCGTTTCGGCTCGAGAGTTGATGTTCCTGAAAAGGAAAATTCCATTTTTGATGGAATCGATATTTCCATTCAGGGAATATCAGGATTGGTTGAAGGCCCGGTACCATCATTCCTTGAATCAGGCCTTTTAAAAATCAATAATCTTGTCAAAAAGGCAGCCGCAGAATTCTCCATGCAAAAACCTGAAGGCATCGCGCCGATCCTGGCCGGTGGCCTGCAAGCCACCCGTGCTTTACTGAAAGAAGTAAAAGAAAGCGACCTGTCGGAAAAGTCAAAATACAACGTATCATTCGAACTCCTGGCCAAAGAGGGCCAGTTCAACACAGCTCTCCAACAGTCTCTTGGATTATCTTTATTGGCAGTGGTTACTCCGGATCAGAAAAGTTCCAGGGGTTTCTCCCGCGGGTTGGGAGAAACCTTTCAGGCAGCTGTGCCAAACCAGCAATTCAGGGTGAGTGTCCAGCTGACAAACCAGAGTCCTTCTCCTGTCCTGGTAAAAAATATTTTTCTGCGGACCGCTGAAGATAAAAACTGGAATCTGGCTACAGAGGACTTCACGTCCAACCTGCTGTCAGACAATGAAACGGTCAATGTCAAATTTAGTGTTACCCTTCCCGCGAATCCCACTTTCACCCGTCCATATTTCTCCAGGCCTGGAATCTACCAGGATTATTACGATATCGAAATTAACAGTTTTGTTAGCCTTCCTCACCGTCCCTACCCGTTATCCGCCTGGGCTGACCTGGAATTCCAGGGAATCCCGATTCGATGCAGCCAGGCAGTGCAGGTTGTCCAGCGGATTACCGGTCTGGGTACAGTCCTTAATCCGCTGGTTGTGGTCCCTCCGATTTCAGTATCCGTGTCTCCTTACGCGGGAGTAACCCGGCTGGATTCAGATCAATTTACTCTCACCGTGAAAATACAGAGCAATGTAAAGGGTCCGGCAGAAGGTGTTGTTCGACTCAAAATGCCGGACGGCTGGAGATCAGAACCGAGGCAGGTTCCTTTTCACACAGTCAGGGACGGTGAACAGCAGTCTGTCGCGTTCCAGATTTTTCCAGCCAATATTTCGATACAGGCATATGAAGTGACAGCAGTTGCCGATTACGATGGAAATGAATATTCAGCTGGATACCAGACTGCAGGATATCCTGGCCTGAGACCTTATAATCTTTATCGTGAAGCCGTTTACAAATCAAAAGGAATTGATGTCAAAGTGGCTCCCGGCCTGCGTGTCGGTTATATTATGGGCTCAGGTGACACTGTTCCTGACTCTATGGTCAGCCTGGGTTTGCAGGCAACCTTCCTGAGCGAAATGGACCTGGCGTCAGCAGATTTGAGCCAGTTCGACGTTATCATTCACGGGGTTCGAACCTACGCGGCCCGCCCTGAGCTCAGCTCCCACAATGGCAGGCTTCTGGAATACGTTAAAAATGGAGGGGTGGTCGTGGTGCAGTACAACACGCCGGAATTTGACCGGAATTTTGGCCCCTATCCCTATGAAATGGGGAATAATCCCGAGGAAGTCACGGACCAGAATTCCCGGATTGAGATTCTGCATCCCGATAATCCGGTACTCAACTGGCCTAACAAGATAACAGTTAAGGATTTCGAGGGTTGGGTTGAACAGAGGGGATCAAAGTTTCTGAAGACCTGGGATGAAAGATATGAGCCACTGATTGAAACCCACGACCTGGACCAGCCTCCGCAGGAAGGCGCATTTCTCTACACGCGTTACGGAAAAGGAATTTATGTTTATTGCGCGCTGGCTTTCTACAGGCAGCTTCCTGAAGGCGTGCCTGGAGCCTACCGCTTGTTTGCCAATTTGGTGAGCTTGCCTAAGAATCCACTGGCCCGGAAAATCAGTAAATAGAAACTTGAAAGAATTTCATGATGAAAGAAAATTGTTTGTTCTCGTCCTTTCTTTTTCTATATGTTCTGATCCTCTGCGCATGTTTAGGTGATGTCACACCTGTATCTGCCCAGACAGTTGGAGAGCCTCTTCCTCCCTGGACTGAAGGGACGCTCGACATCCACCAGATCAGTACCGGTAAAGGCAATTCAGCGTTCTTTATCCTGCCTGACGGAACTTCGATGCTGGTGGATGCCGGAGCCCTCGGTTCCCGCACGATCCGTCATGTAGAACCAAGCCCTGATGATTCCCGGACTCCCGGAGAATGGATTGCCCGCTATATCAAGCGCGTTCACCCGCTTCATGACGCGGCAGTTATTGACTACGCGCTTCTGACCCATTTCCATGGCGACCACATGGGGGAGGTAAGTGAAACCTCAAAAATGTCCGGCTCCGGCAATTACAGGCTCAGCGGAATTACTGAAGTGGCTGAGTATATCCCGATCCGGGAAATCCTTGATCGAGGCTGGCCCGATTACGACTTCCCATCGCCACTGGAAAGCCCAACCATGGATAACTACCGGAAATTCCTCAGGTGGCAGAAGGAGCAGGCAGGTTTGGTTATCCAAAAGTTCCGACCAGGGCGTAATGATCAAATCACCTTGCAGAAACACCCCGAGAATTATCCAGGATTTGAGGTCCGTAATGTTGTTGCTAATGGTGAAATATGGACCGGAGTAGGTAACAATACCAGGCAGGCCTTTCCCCCTCTGGAGGAGGTCCCCAGGGAAGATTATCCCAGTGAAAATCCCTGCAGCGCCGGATTCCGGCTCAGTTACGGCCAGTTTGACTATTTTTCAGGTGGTGACATTACAGGGTTCCCTGCTCCGGGAGGCCCTTCCTGGCATGATATCGAAACCCCGGTCGCCCGCGCCATAGGCCAGGTTGAGGCGGCTGTGCTGAATCATCACGGCTACATCGATTCACAGAATGAGTTCTACGTGAGTGCCCTTCGTCCCCAAGCCTGGATACTGTCGGTCTGGGATTCGGCTCATCCAACTTCCGCAGTCTACGCACGACTCTGCTCGACAAGACTGTATCCCGGACCTCGAGATATTTTTGCCACAAGCATGCACGAAGCTAATAAAGTAGTGATCTCCGGCCTGGAAAATATAACCAGTGACCAGGGGCACGTCCTGATCAGGGTTGCACCTGAAGGGAAGGTTTTCCATGTCATCATTATTTCCAATTCCGATGAAGGGATGGAAGTCATGGCAGTACATGGTCCTTACCAGGCGCGATAATAGTTGCTGGCAATGGACAAATCCACCGCTGGGGTTAACCTTCCTCCTGAAGCTTTCTCCGCGGCTCAGAAGATATTGCCACACCGATCCTGCGCAGTCCCGGTTTGAAAAAATCGCCAGCTATATTGATCTTTCCTTCAGGAATAACTACTTGACCGGCTTTTGGTAAAAATAATGCGGACGGGAACACCTTTACACCAAAGAAATTTAATAAAAATAACACATTTATGCAGGTCTGCCCGGTCCCGGTCCGTCTGTTGCCAGGACTAATCCAGCGCCTCACGAACTTTGAAAGCCAGGTCATTCCATGAGAAAGGTTTTTGCAGGAATTGAACACCTTCTTCCAATACTCCCTGTTGGGAGATGATATCGGAAGTATAACCGGACATATAAAGTGTCCGTATTTTCGATTTTATCTTCTTAAGCTTTTCGGCCAGTTCCCGGCCGTTCATACCCGGCATGATCACATCTGTAATGACAAGATGTATCTCAAAATCATCCTCTTTGGCGATGCGGATTGCCTCACCAGGAGTATCCGCCGACTTGACCGAGTAGCCCATTCCCTGCAGCATCTTCACAGCCATTTTAAGAAGGGTCGGGTCGTCTTCAACTAACAGGATGTTCTCTCCGCGGCTCCGCGGATAATCCTTCAACCCGTCTGATATCACTGCCTTTTTTTCAACTCCGCTTAATGGTATGTATATGGCGAAGGTAGTCCCCTTTCCTGGTTTACTGTCCACGTTGATGAAACCTTCATTTTGTTGCACAATGCCGTAAACCGTTGCCAAACCCATACCGGTTCCCTGCCCCGCACCCTTGGTTGTGAAAAATGGTTCAAAAGCATGATCCAGAGTTTCCCTGTCCATGCCACAACCGTTGTCTTTGACAGAAAGCAGAGCATACCCTCCAGGATTAACCCCTATGTGCAATTCACAGTATGCCTCATCAAAATATGCTGTTTCAGTTTCAATTGTTATAACTCCCACATCCGTGATCGAATCCCTAGCATTGACGCACAGATTGACAAGAATCTGGTCTAATTGAGAAGGGTCCATCTTTATTCTGCATGGTCCCGAGCCCGGAAGCCAGCGCAACTCACTGTTTTCTCCGATAAGCCTGCGTATCATTTTAAGAATGCGTTCAATCGATTCATTGAGGTCAAATACTACAGGCTCAATGTTTTGTTTGCGGGCAAAAGCCAGAAGCTGACGGGTGAGCTTGACGGAGCGCTGGGCGGCATCGAGAATGTGGTCAAGGTTCTTATGGGATGGGTCTGCGGGGTTCATTTTAATCTTGGCAAGCTCGGCATAACCCATAATGGCTCCCAGCATATTGTTGAAATCGTGAGCTACACCGCCGGCAAGGGTACCGATAGCTTCCAGTTTTCGTGACTGGTGCAGCTGTTCCTGCAAGTTTTCCCTTTCCACTTCCGCCTGTTTGCGCTCAGTTATATCCCGGGCGACCAGAATAACCCGATCCGATGGTAACGGAGAAAGGCTGGAAGCAAACCAGACCTGGCGTGAACCCAGCATCAGGTCGTAATCCAGTGGAACAGATTTATTCTGAGTGATAACACTTTTGATCGCGCTCAGGAACTCATTCGCCTTTTCAGGCGGGAAAATGTCCCTGATTCCTTTTCCCAGTAGTTCATCACGAGGACGATACAGGAGTTCCGTGTTAGTAGGTGCTATTTCAAGACAGCGACCTTCCGCATCAAAAATCAAAATAACATCCGTCATAGCAGCAAAAATGGAACGGAGTTTCTTCTCCGATTCCTGCGACGCCTTCTCAGACCGTTTTCGTTCAGTAATATCAAAAAAACTTACAATAACACTTCCTCCCAGTAATCTTCCGCCGATGGCCATTGTCTTCAAGGTTCCATCTTTGCAGAGTATCGGGACTTCAAACGATTCCATCTCAGAATTGTCGGCTACGGCGCACGCCAGATTCGTGCTCCATTTAGAAATGATCCTGTTTTTAAGTTCATCATCATTGAAGAAAAGATTCCATGCATGTCCGAGGCTCGGGATATCATCAAAAGTATACCCAATCGTCTCGGTGAAACTGTCGTTGACATCGAGGATCTTTCCATCGATAGAAATGTGGCTTATGGGCAGGGGGGTATTCAGAAATAGAGTGCGAAAGCGTTTTTCACTTTCCTTCAGTGCGGCTTCCACCCGCTTATTATCTGACCGATATTTAAGGAAAGCTAAAAAAATGTAATTGCAGACAATAGATACCATCGGGAATGTGGTCCCCACAAACAAACCAGTGCGGAAAAAGAGCTGCTGCGTTGCCAGCCACAACCCGGCAACGAAGAGTACAACCACTATAAAATGAAAGGTGGTGTTTTTGAAACGGAAGAAAAGCAGAGCCAATAACACTCCCGGAATGAAGACAAGCAGTAGAGCCAGGCCGTGGGACCAGCTCGGTATAGAGATAAAATCACCGGTCAACAGATTGTCAGCAACAGTTGCATGAACCTCTATCCCCCAGAAAGTCGAATCAAATGGTGTTGTGAGTGATTCTCTCAATCCAACCGCTGAGGTACCGACAAAAGCAATCCGTCCCTTTATTTGCTCTGCTGAAACAGTGCCGTTCATGATATCAGCTGCGGAAACATAGTGATATTTGTACTTAGGTCCCCGGAACTTGACCAGTAGCCGACCATGGGAGTCTACAGGAATGGAGATTTCCTTGAAGTTGATTGATTTTAGAGTATTTCCTTCTTTTTTCAAAAGGAGATTGTTGACCCCCATAGCCTTCATGACCGTTGCCAGGGCCAGGCTGGCATAAACCTCACCGTTGTATTGAATCAGCTGAGGCAGGCTCCGCAGCATGCCATCCTGATCAGGACTGAAATTTGAAAACCCTGAAGCGTCGACCTTTTCCGAGAGTATTTTCAAATTGCAGAGTACCCCTCTGCTTTTCGGAATGCCCAAACCTACATCCTGTCCTTCTGTATCCTGTAAAAGGGAAACCTTAACGGGGTGCAACAGGCATTCTTCCTGGCTGTTATGCAAAGTGTTGAAAACGAAGTGGTTAACCAGGACACAAGGCCCCTGGGCCAGAGTTTCAGCAAGTATTTGATCGTTATCGCTCAATTCATCCGGGAGCTGGTTGACGGTTACGGTGAATCCATAGTAATTCTCAAGGTCTTTAAGGAGCCTCCCCGCTGAGGTCCTGTCAGGCTCAGCAAAAACCATATCGAGTCCTATGATCTCTGGTTTCAGCTCGGCAACTTTATCAAGCAAGTCTGCCACCAGGTAACGAGGCCAGGGCCATTGCCCAAACTGACTAAGGCTTTTTTTATCAATATCAACAATTACCACTCTGCTGCTGGCGTGATTGTAAGGAAAATTTCTAAGAAGCAGGTCATAGTTGATTAAATCAAGTGGTTGGAACAGGGTTGGCTTAAATGTAAATAAAGTGACAAAAAACAGGGTGGACAGAATACCCCAGAGCATTATCCGACGCCCTCCAGGCTTGCCACTCAGCTTAACTCTGCTGGAACCGCAATCTGGAGGTCTGCTCGATTCTGTTTTCATGAATGACCTTGATGTACCGTATGAAGGTTACTTAATCACTACCTCAACCCTTCTATTCCTTGGTTCAACCACATTATCAGCTGTTTTGATAAGTGGATTTCCTTCCCCGTGCGAGGTGACGGTAATGTTGGCGGGAACTGCACCGTTATCAACCAGGATGTTATGCATTAATCTCGCCCGTTCAAGGGATAGCTGGTAATTATATTCATTGGTGCCTACTGTGTCAGTGTGTCCAGAGATAACGATATCAGTAGAAGCTCTCTTCTGGATAGATTGAATAATCTGATTAAGAACGGTTTTCGATTCAGCTGTCAGTTCATTGGAATCCTGTAAAAAATAGAGAATGAACTTCTCCGGCGGCTGGGGTTCTGCAGACAGCACCTCGGAAAAGTCCGCCTGTATCTGGGCATCACTGAGAAATGTAACCTCACCAAGCGCTTTATTACGCCCCATAGATTGTACCGACTGGTTCGCCTCAGTCAAGACTTCCTGTTCTTTGTCGTTGGCAACAATCACTTTTCCAACATTACCGTCGGGATCCGGGAGCAAGACTACTCTACTCTTGGACCCGCAGGCTGATAAAGCAAAAACGAGATTCACACTGATAAGTATGATAATCACATTTTTCATAATTCACTTCACTAATCTGCAGTGCATGACAGATCCGCAACTTCGTAAAAAGCAGAGATCCACCTGGTGCCAATAAAACGATCAGTTTCCATCCACCTCGATAAGAAATTTTGTTCCCCTGATACCAATTGACGCGTCAGGGGTCTGAATTTGTACCGATTCAGGTGACTGCTTACCGATGATGCCTGATAAATAGGAAGCTTTTCCTTTCAGCATGCTTACAATCATGGACAGCCTGCCTTCCTGCGGAGCGAACACATACTCATCGATTAATAGTTCACTTTTCGGCCCAAGGGTAAGGATCGTATTATCCTCGAATATAATCCCCACAGAACTGTCGGTTCCCGTTCGTATAACGTCATTCTGGTACAGTTTGTCACCGATATTAACGGGAATTTCCTGGCCAGCACGGTTAATATTGATATCGCCCCTGCCTGTCTTAATTTTTCCGATTGAAGCCTTATCGCCCAGAGCAAGACACGAGAACAAAATCATTATCATAAAACAGAGGGAAAATGATTTTTTCATGAGGGTTCACACCTCCTATAGAATGGGAAGTCGTGGTTGGGTTGGATTATTTGAACCCTGTCTATTTGCAATCATGACTTTCATTACTGTTCGACTCACCATTCACGATGATAATCCGTTCTCCTGAAAGTAATGCTTAAATACTGAACAATATGATATTGCAATCCTTAATGATAAACAAGAGTTGCTTTTGATATACCGCCCACTGTCATTTTGAAGACAGCAGGCGGTATTCCTCGACTTCTCAACCTTGTACTGTTGCTGACCTCCGATTCTGAATTATGAATTCACAAACCGGGAGATTCGTTCAGTCAGTCGGTAAAAAGGTCGTTTAGGCTTGTTCTCCTTCAGTAACCGGGCGCGGTCGGCGCGGTCGGGGTGGTGCCTTTCTTATAACTTCTGTATTTCCGCCTTCTTCCAACAGGATGTCTACCGGTTGATTGGCTTTCCATGCCCCTCTGGTGAAATCAGGCACATCAATAGAGTTTGATCGATTAGCAACGGACCATTCACTTAACGGTGCGATGGAGGTCCAGAGTGCCGCATCATAAACATCCTGGTCAAGAGGAAGCCCATTACGAAGGCAATCGATCAGGCGCCAGTCTTCGAGGAAGTCCATGCCTCCATGTCCTCCAACCTCTTTGGCCATTTCCCCTACCCTTTTAACAATCGGAGGTGCGTACTGTTCTTCCAGGGCTTTCAGTTCCTCTTCTGAAACCCAATTCTGATGACCTATGGCGATCTTGCCGGGCAGAGGATATTTCAAGGCTGAAGCCCTGGTTCCGCTGACTTTATGGATCCTGGAATAAACATTTGGCGAAGTCACATCATGCTGCAGCATTATCGTCCGCCCTTTATTGGTCCGGATCGTGGTAACTGTCATATTGCCACGGTAGGGATTATCAACAAATTCCTTGAAAAAAGCGTCCGATTCAGACAATTCGTTTGCAGTTTCATTCATCTGAAAATCGTTGCTCATCACTGCGACGAGGTAATCCATTTTGTCACCCCGGTTAATGTCCATTATCTGGCAGATCGGACCAAGACCATGTGTTGGATACAGATTTCCTCTCCTGGAGGCATTTTCTCTCAAACGCCACATATTCCAATAACCATTTTTATTAAAATTGCTTCCCAGCAGGGTGTGCAGATAAGCCCCTTCGCCATGCACGATATCTCCAAAGAATCCCTGTCGTGCCATATTCAGAGTCAGCAGCTCGAAGAAGTCATAACAGCAGTTCTCCATCATCATGCAATGCTTTTTCGTTTTCTCTGATGTTTCCACTAGCTGCCAGCATTCCTCCAGGGTATCAGCCGCTGGAACTTCAATAGCTACATGCTTGCCATGCTCCATGGCATAAACAGCCATTGGTACGTGCAGATTCCAGGGGGAACAGATATAGACAAGATCAATATCATCCCTTTCACACAACTGCTTCCAGGCATCGGTCTCACCCGAATAAACAGCAGGATCAAACCCTGCAAATTCAATCCTCTTTCTGACTTTTTCTACTTCTTCCGGAAGAAGGTCACACAAAGCTTTTATCTCTACTCCCTCCAGGAGACTCATATTCGACACATGGCCAGGGCCCCTGCTTCCCAGTCCGATAAACCCTATACGAACCGTTTCCAGCTTGGGAGCACGATAACCGCACATGTTGAATGCCTGTGTACCTTGCTTCAAAGACAGCGCCTTTATATTATCCAGGGCTGATACTTCCTTAGCCGGAGTATTACATCCAACCAGGATATTGGAACCAAGCAAACCGGCACCGGCTATACCAGTTCCGGATGCCCCGATAAAGGTCCTTCGATTAAATTTTTTGCTCATTTTCGTCCCTTTCCCAAACTTGTTTTTCTTATAAATATTGCTTAACCGGACTGGACCGGCAGGGAATAAAACCTCAGCAATTTATGCTTTTCAGCATTAAGGTTAAATTTCAATAAGTAAACCATACAAATGAACTTTTTTATTAGTTAAAAATATTCTTTTTTCATACTTATAAAATTCGGATGTCATTAAGAGGACTTTTTTCTTCCTCCCTGGAAATTATTTAAATAAATCCGCTCTATTTCTGGCATTCCTGGTTTAAGGTTGTCGACGAAGTTTCAGTCCGCTGAATCCTCATCCCAGTTCTCCTGCCTTCCTGGTTACAATCCTTCGGAAAGGCAACCCGGACTTCCCATTCCCCGTTAAAAGCGAGTCTTTTTCTTCTGGACTATTTGCCAGATTCAAGGCATTATTTTATCCGGGTAAACTATTCACTTTTCGGAGAAACTACATTATCGACATGGAGAGTGTGATGTTTAAAATTAACCGTCGAAATTTTGTGAAATCAGCAGCCGCAGCAACGGCTGCCGCTATTGCAGTTCCGACAATTATTCCACAACAGGTTTTCGGCGCCAATGAACGCCTTAACCTGGGCCTGATCGGCTGCGGCGGACGTGGCACCTGGCTGGCCCGGCACTTCGCGGAATTTGGAGAAAGTACCGTAATCGCGGCCTGCGATGTAGACCGCTCCCAGTTGGATAAGGCGGTTGAAAGCATCAATTTTTTCAACGGAAACCCGGATTGCAGAACCTATTCTGATTTTCGGGAGTTACTTGAGTCCAAAGATATCGACGCCGTGATCGTGGCTACCCCTGACCATTGGCACGCCCTGGCCAGTATCGCCGCAGCGAAGGCCGGAAAACATATCTACTGCGAAAAGCCTCTCTGCAATACGATAGGTGAAAGCAAGGCCCTGCGCGATACGATCCTGCAAACCGAGGTAAAACTCCAGACCGGAAGCCACGAACGATCCCGGGACAAAACCCGCTTCTGTGCTGAACTGGTCCGCAACGGATATATAGGCCAGCTAAAAGAAATACAGATCAACCTGCCGACCAACCAGGACCATCACAATGATATCCGCGAACATGAAGGCATCCCCCTTGAACTTCCGGTTCCTGAAGGCCTCAACTGGGACATGTGGCTGGGGCACACCCCCAAGATTCCCTATTACGAAGGCCTGCATCCTTTTGGCTGGCGATTCAACCTCAGCTTCGGATGTGGTGAAATGTCCGACCGCGGAGCCCACGTAATAGATATCGCCCAGTTCGGAAATGATTGCGACAACTCGGGCCCAGTCGAGGTTGAAGCCCGAGGCTGGGATGATAATAACGGGATCTACAATGCCCCAATGGAATTCGGGTTCACCAACCGATACGCCAATGGGGTCAAGATGTACGGCGGCACAACAGCGAACCCACGCGGCGTCAGGTTTATCGGCGATGAGGGCTGGCTCTTTTTGCGTATCCACGAAGGCACGCTGGAGGCATCCGACAAGAGGCTGTTAGATATGGATGAAAGCAGGTTCGAGATCAGGCTGGGCAGATGTTATGATCATGTCCTGAACTTCATCGGAGCTATCAAGGGCCGAAATGAGTTGTTCGCACCGGTTGAGGTTGGACACCGCAGCTGTTGCGCCTGCCTGATAAACATGATGGCAATGAGGCTGCAGCGCAGGCTGCAATGGGACCCGGGGAAAGAGGAGTTTGTTGATGATAAGGAAGCCAACAGGATGATGAATCCCGAGAGGCGGGCACCATGGACCATTTGATTCAAGATTCAAGATTGGTGTCGGCCGGTATAAAAAAACCACTGCCGGATATAGTACCTGGAGTGTTCCAATGAATAACAGATTAATTAACAGTTTTCTTTTAATTGTTTCCTGTTGGACAACTCTTGCTTTATCAGTGGCTGCTCCGGCAACAGGAATGGTTGAATTCATGCCGCAAAGCTGGACCATAACAGACGATTTTACAGGCGTGGATCTGGAGGTCTCTATCGACGGTTTTTTAATCAGCAGCTGCGAGTTGAGCCAGCGGGAATTCATGGAGGTGATGGGTTTTAATCCCTCAGCACACATTGGTGAAGACTTCCCGGTAGAAAACGTGAGCTGGTGGGAAGCGGTTCGCTTCTGCAATCTCAAGAGCCAGCGCGACGGACTGAAGTCCTGCTACAACCTGGACAGCGGCGAGTTTGATCTGAGTGCGGGCGGTTGGAGACTGCCTACCGAGGCCGAATGGCTGACCGCATTTTGGCGGGAAACAGCATACCAGGGCGGGGACATGACGGGCCGAGCTAACCTGGGATCCTCAAATATCGAAAGCCTGGAAGTGCTTAAACGCGAGATGGAGGAAAAAACAACCGTTCCCGTGGAATCCTTCAGGCCTAATAAAAACGGTATGTACAATATGCTGGGTAATGTATGGGAGTGGTGCACTGACAACAACGACTCGCTCTCCAACAATCCCACACCCCTGCATAACCCGTCAGGTCCATCTTTCAGCCCTGAAAAAACAGTCCGTGGCGGAAGTTTTTTCAGCAACTCAGGCGACTGGGCAAGGGGTTACGATTCAGCTGTGCGGCCGGAGCATAGAAGCCGCTACCTGGGATTCAGAATCTGCCGCAGCAGCGGAGACAAATTCACCCATAATTATGACAACCCGGAATGGTTTGAACCATATAACCGTAGGCCGTCGGGTTACGAAACTGCCACGGGATCGCTTAAACCACTGCTTCTTCCACCAGGATCAGAAAGAATAAACACGGTCGTCGACTGGGAGAAACGCCGGGTCCAGATTCTGAAAAAGTGGGAAGGCATCCTGGGAATGCAGCATGCCCCGAAACTTGACGGATCACCCCAGGTACGCTTGATCCGCGAGTTCCAGATGGACTCTTATACCGGTAGATTGATGTACATACAGGTTGAACCAGACTATTGGGAGAAAATCTACATGCAGATTCCCAGCCGACCCCTGACTGAACCCGTCCCTGCAGTAATCGTACCCTACTATGACGTGGATACGCCCGCAGCCCAGAACATGGGCGGTAAAAACTACCTTCCAGCCAGTGTTCGCTCCTTTGCCAACCTGGCGGTACGCAGCGGGTACATAACGGTGGCAATACGCTGGTTCGGAGAGGGCTACACAGTAGGGTATGCCGAGGCAGTGGCAGAACTAAACCGCCGCCATCCCGGGTTGAGCGGGCTTGGAAAGTGGGTCTCCGATGCCCGCTGCCTCCTGGACTGGCTCTACACCCTACCTGAAGTCGACCGCGATAATATAGGAATTATCGGTCACTCGCTGGGCGGGAAAATGGCGATGTACGCCGCCGCGTTTGAACCGCGGATAACTGTTGTCATAGGCAGCGACCATGGGATTGGACTGGATTTTTCCAATTACGAAGACTATTGGTACCTGGAGGAAACCATCCGTCAACGGGATCCTTCCACCGACCATCACGAACTTCTGGGACTGATTGCCCCCCGGCCGTTTATGCTGATCGGCGGTGAAGCAACCGATAAGGATGAAAGCTGGTTTTTCATTAACGAGGCCCGAAAGGTCTACGGCCTCTACGGACAACCTGATAATATCGGCTTTTTCAACCATCGCACCGGCCATTCTCCAACCCCGGAGGCTGTTTCCCTGGCATTGCAATGGCTGGAACGATTCCTTGGTCCAGGCAATTGAGCCATCCGGCTTAATGTTAATGGGGCACCTGCTCAAGTAAACCTTAAACCTGTTACCTGCGACCTGCAGATATTATTCAAGGATTGCTTATTCCGGCTGTTTCCCATAAATTATTCCTATTTAATCTGAATTCTACTGCTGACAAGGAAAGGACTGAGAAATGAAAAACGGCAGAACCAATGTAAAGAGCGTATTCCTTTTAACTATTCTGCTGACATTTGTCAGCGGCCCGCTTCAGGCACAGGATGAACCCTACACTATTCATGATACCCGTCCCCTGATAATGGAAGGACCCTTCCTGGTAGCTCCTACTCAGGATGGTGTGACAATTGTCTGGAAAACCGACACCAACTGCCACTCCCGCGTCGAGTACGGAGAGTCGGTTGATCTTGGTGAGGTAGCAGAATCCTTTCCCTACGGCCTTGTCCCGATTGGAACTACCCACGCAATCCGGCTTTCAGGTCTGAAATCGGGAAAGACTTACTACTACAGAACAGTGTCAACAAGAGTCGTTAAAATGAAAGCCTATTGGCCTGAAAAAGGACTAAGCATAAAAAGCCAAGTCTACAGGTTTACGGTTCCTGATCCAGGAAATGAAACCGTTACCTTTGGTTTCCTGACAGACACCCAGCACGAAGACCTGCAGCGTTTAGCCAAGAACCTCGACCTCATAGACTGGAAAGGTATTGAGTTCCTGGTCCACGGAGGCGACGCATTTGGATCCATCGAAAACGAGGATCAGCTCTTCACCAAGTTTCTGCGTCCTGTAACAGAGAGGCTGGATCATAAGCCTCTGGTGTTTGTCCGAGGGAACCACGAATTCCGGGGTTCATTCGCTCGTCAGCTTTATGACTATCTGCCTACTGGCAGTGGTGAGTTCTACTATTCATTCGACGCCGGTCCGGTCCACTTCCTGGTACTTGATACAGGCGAGGACAAGGATGATGATACCAACGTATATTCCGGCCTCAACAGGACTGAGCCTTACCGCGAGTTGGAATTCGCCTGGCTTCAGGAACATGTCCGGACAAATCAAAGAATCAAAAAAGCACCTTTCCGCGTAATTCTGATGCATGCCCCCAACTGGGGATGGGTGAATGAGGAATCAGGCAAATGGACCGAACTGGCAAACCGGGCCGGAGTAGACCTGGTTATAGCCGGGCATACCCATCGATACTCCTGGGATCCTGCTGGAACTGATGGACGAGATTATGGTGTCCTGGTGGTTGGGCAGGACCAGGCCGCTCACTTCGTAGCTTCTTCAACCGAAATAAAAGTTGTCGTAACCGATACCGCAAAGGGAGTGGTAGAAGAAATCTCGGTTCCACGGAGGAATTAGGCAAGGAAATTCATGTATTACATCTACAAATATTCATTCAGCACTATACGACAGCGAATCTTCGAAGTGCTCTTCCCCCAACAGGGTCGCAAACTCAGCGTAAACCTGGGAATTCATTATTACAAATGAAGACAGGACAACTAATAGAGAACTACAGATGGCTTTAACTCCTGACATGCAATCGCCTTAACTATTTTTCAATGAGAGAGGATTGGTTAATAATCTGATTTTGTTTTCTGTTGATTAAAAATCAAGGTGCTGTCAAGGACAGGGAAGTTACAAAAAATTTTAATCTCCACGGGATCTTATCAACAAAATAGGAAAAAAGCGGACAGCCATGGAATATTCGAAGAGCAAGTATTCCCAATGTCCTGACTAATTACCGTTACCTATGTCTTGATTGATCCCAAGGCCGGTGGTCCTTGAACCTTGAAAATTGAATCAGAGCACCTCAGATGCTGTGAAGGTTACTCAAAAACCACAGTTCGGTTATTAAGCACCAAAATCTTCCGGTTGATATGCTGGTAGACAGCCTTGGCCAGTACGACTCTTTCCACATCCCTGCCCTTGCGGATCATGTCCTCCACTGTGTCACGGTGGCTGACCCTGGTGATGCCCTGTTCAATAATCGGCCCGGCATCCAGGTCAGAAGTTACGTAGTGGCTGGTGGCTCCAATAATCTTCACACCCCGGTCGGCAGCAGAGCGATAAGGATTGGATCCTGGAAAAGCAGGTAAAAAGGAATGGTGGATATTGATAATCCGGTTTGGATAACGGCTTACGAATTCCGGGGATAGTATCTGCATATAGCGGGCCAGTACGATGAACTCCACCTGGTGTTCCTCTAACAGCTCGAGCTGGGCGGTCTCCTGCTCCTTTTTGTTATCACGATTAACCGGTAGACAGAAATAGGGGATTCCATGTATTTCCGCTTGTTGGCGCATATCCTCATGGTTGCTGATGACCAAAGCCAGGTCTGCCTTCCATTCCCCGGTTGAGTATCGATGCAGAATATCGGCAAAACAATGGGCATGACGGCTGACAAAAACAGCCATCTTCGGCCTGGCTGAAGAAAAGTAAAGCTGATACTGCATCTGCAGTGGCAGGATTATTTCCTCTACTGCCCGTTTTTCTATCTCGTTTTCCGGCAGGATAAACTCTCGCAGATCCCATTCAACGCGCATGAAAAAATTCTTCTCTTCATGGTCGGCATGCTGGTCCAGGTAAAGGATATTCCCCCCGTAGTCCTGGATAAATCCGGTGATCCTGTTGACCAGCCCGGGGCGATCCTTACAGTAAACCAACAGTATGGCGGTATTATTTATCATTAACTGATCCCTTGCCGGTATTTCCCGTAGTATTTAATTTACCTGATTTTGTACCTGGCCAGAAAACCCTGCAAGCCACCATTATTCAAAGGTTTCTTCCAGGACGGCCACAAGGGAACCTGCTGCAAAAGAGATTCCTTTCCCAGGTAAACAAAGGCAACCGATCCGCTGCATTTCTCTTTGAGGAAGATCCCCAGTTCTTCCAGCAGATCCTTTGCGCCTCTTTCAGATTCAAGCCTGATTCCGTAAGGAGGATTGCAGACGATTACGGAATTTTCAATCCCCTCCAGATCCTGAAATCTGCGGGTACTGATCCTTATGTTATTCCCGCCGGGGAGAGCCCTGCAGTTTTTCCTGGCGGCTGCCGTGGCATGGGATGAGGAATCACTTCCTCCGATCAGCCCTTCCGTTAAAGGTAAAATCCCCCGGTCGCAAACAGCCCTTACTTCCTTCCATAGTTCCGGCTGAAAATCGGGCAAATGTTCGAAACCGAACCGGTCCCGCAGGCATCCGGCCGGTATCAGGCACTGGTGGAGCAAAGCTTCGGCTAACAGGGTACCTGACCCGCAGAAAGGATCGTAAATAGGTCTGGTGCCGTCCCACTGGCTGAATTTAATAATTGCGGCGGCAACAGTTTCCTGCATCGGAGCTTTAACCGAAGCCTTACGGTACCCCCTGCGATGCAACGACCCTCCGGATGTGTCCAGGCTGATAGTAGCCTTGTTACCCTGAATATGAAGGTTTATCCAGACATCGGGATTATCCGGGTCCACGTCAGGCCTTTTTCCGCACGACTCCCTGAACTGGTCAACAATAGCGTCCTTCAGTTTGCGCGCTGCATACTGGGAATGATTGATATTGCTGTTGGACACATTGGCAAATATGGCGAAAGTGTTTTCCAGTGAAAGTAATTCAGTCCACGGTATGGAACCGGCTGTGTTGTATAAATACTTATCGCTGTGACAGTCAAAAGTAAGTAAAGGCGCAAGGATCCTGGTACAGATGCTGGAAGAATAATTTAAGCGGTACAGGGCTCTATGGTCGGCGGTGAAATATATCCCACGGTAGGAAGCTTTCACCTCTGAAGCTCCCAGTGCTTCCAGTTCCTTGCTTCCGGCTTCTTCCAGGCAGTCGGCAACCTGGGCAAAAAAACGTTGATTTTTCTGGTATGCGAACATTATGTCAATCTCTCATTCAATCATTTGGTTTTTAAATTCCGGGTAATGGAACTGGATTCCGAATCATAAATTCTTTTGCCTCCGGCCATTATACAAGGTGAAGGGGCATGTTGATGATGTTTTCAAAATCCGGATTGAGGTCACCTGGAAAAATGAAGGGACAAGGAATCTTCCGTTAACCGCATTTATCACCAGTTTGCGTAACGAGGCGGTGATGATGCCGGGCTGACTAGGTTTATTAATACCACTAAAAAACTTCCTCAGGCATACTTGATATTGCCTTGAGGAGGCTAGACAGAGAATATCGCCATCAGAACGGATCTATGCGATACCGCACTAGTCAACCGGTGAGAAATGCAGCTTAAAACTACTTCATGACAAATCTATTTGTATCGGTTAGACAGTGTTATAGAATTAAATCATGAAGAATTACGGCTGCTTGCTTTTCATCTTTTTCTTCTTCCTGTTTCAATCACCTACCGCCCAGAACCTGAGAGGCGGAGGGGAAGCTAATCCTGAACTGCTTACCAACCAACAGTCCCTCAAGGAATGGAGGGATAAACGCTTCGGAATGTTCATACACTGGGGGCCGATAACACTGAGGGGCACCGAAATCGGATGGTCCAGGTGCAGAGAGGTTGAGTGCAAAGACTACGATTCCCTTTACCGGGAATTTAACCCGGTGCTATTCAATGCCGATGAATGGGCGGAAACAGCCAAAAAGGCCGGCATGAAATACCTCGTTCTTGTAACCCGGCACCATGACGGATTTTCTCTCTGGGATACCGAGTATTCGAAATACGACATCATGGCTTCTCCATACAAACGGGACATCGTAAGGGAGCTGTCCGAAGCCTGCGATCGACAGGGCCTTATGTTCGGCACTTATTACTCAATATGCGACTGGTACCATCCCGATTATCCGATCAGATTCTCCCAGGGAAGCAATACTGCTTTAAAAGACAATGCTGATATGGATAGTTTTATCAGGTTCATAAAAGGTCAGCTGACTGAACTGGTCGTAGACTACAAAAGCAGGATTATCTGGTTCGATGGTGAATGGGAGGACCCCTGGACCCACGAGATGGGTATGGAACTGTATTCGTGGCTGCGCGGTCTGGATGGTTCGCTGCTGATCAACAACCGGGTTGACAAGGGCCGGAGAGGCATGTCCGGAGTGAGTAAATCAGACCGGTTTGCCGGTGATTTCGAGACTCCTGAACAGAAGGTTGGCGCATATAACGTGTCCACACCATGGGAGACTTGCATAACCATAGCAAATCAGTGGTCATGGAAACCAAATGACACACTGAAATCATTCGGAGAATGCCTGGAAACTCTCCTGCGGACAGCGGGCGGAGACGGAAACCTTCTCCTCAATATCAGTCCCATGCCTGATGGGCGGATTGAAGCACGGCAGACTGAAGTCCTGGAAAAAATCGGAAGCTGGCTGGAGATATACGGAGAGTCGGTTTATGAAACAAGAGGCGGTCCGGTCCCCCCAGCTGAATGGGGTGTAACCACTCACAATGATGAATTTCTGTTTATCCATGTTCTTGATCAAAAGCAGCAATACCTGTTCCTTCCCGGGATCAGTCTTATCTCAGCTGAAATGTTCAGGGAAGGTGATCAACTTGAATTTGAAAATGCTAAAAACGGTGTCATCCTGAAAATAACAGGGGAATCCGATGATCCGGACAGGGTTATCAGGGCCCGCATGAAAAGCTCTGAAACAGTGAACAACTAAAAAGATTTAGATATCAGGAAGCTCCCTGTAAAGAAGCGCTTCTTTAAGCAACAGTTCTTTCAGCATTACGAACACCTGTTCATATATGCCTGGAGCTTCACTTTCCCTGGAACCGGCTATGTTAAGTATGGTTTGCGGACCCCGGACAGGCAATTCAACAAGTCTCGATTTCCCCAGGTCAATGCACCAGCAGGGACGACCGTATCGCTCCGCTGTTTTCAGGGTCAGCAAGGTTCCACCCTTTATTTTCGTTTTATAAAAAATAAGGGTGCCGTCCGAGTCCCTTACATTCCATTCGGTCCGTTGAGCATACCCGGGGGAAAGTGTTTCCTCAAGGAGGTAACGCCCATCAATTATTCCATCTTCAGCCTTGCGACCTTTCGGGCACCATCCTCCGATTGGGAAACCAGCAGCCATGGCTGCATCCAGAGCTGCCCTGTCCACCCCGGTCTGTCCTCCAGAAATAATTTTCATAACTACTTCGATTATACTCTTTCCTGGAAATCACCTCTCCTGATCAGCCAGAATATCAGCTATTTATCATTAAAATCCTGGAAATAAAGGTAAAAAACTTTCCCTAAATCCTCACCTAATTTTATCCAATCTGCAGCCTCGGGAACTTTATTCAAACCGGCAATCCAGTTGGCATTAAGTTCATAGATGAGGGCATCAATCCCGTAACGTTCCACTAAACCTTCTCCAAAAGATCCGGGATTTCGAAAATCACCCCCGCTTACTCCCTCAGTAAACCAGGTATTGGCGCGCAGGATCTTCACAAATTTGTTCATTTTCCCAAGGTAAGTTTCAAGGTCAACTGTATCTGGACGGCTGATGTGGACTCCTCCGCTTTCATCATTATGAAAATCAATGGCCAGGTCAGGTTTCAAACCCTGCTTGATCAGTGATTCTATAAACAACTCAAAAACGTGATTCTCAGGTGATAAAAGCTCATCGGCAGGTTTGTCCCATTTGCGGTTCAAGTCCATTCCCCTGGAATTAAACCTGGTACGGCCATAAAAAACACCATCCATATTGGCCATGGGAAGTACGTAAAGGCAATATTTTTCAAGATAATCCTGTTTACCTTCATCTTGATCAAGCAGTCGCCTGATCAAGCCTTCTATTACCCAGTTGCCACCGGGTTCCCAGGGATGCGCCCTGCCCCTCAACAGAACCCGGTGAGGCGCATTTTTGGACCCGATCCTGATAATGTCCAGTTGCTGGTCACATACAGTTCGACCTACAGGAATTATTTCGGCTAATTGATTGCCTTTCAAGTCCTTGATCAATTGTTGCAAATCACTGATCCGGTATGGCTGTAACCTGGCCACCTGCATTTTTTCACTCTCCATGCTGACCCTGACTTTCAGCTCTCCGTCAGAAATTTTTTCGGTTTCAACCGGTCTCCAGGACTTTCCATCCGGAGAAACATAACAGCTGGTCCTGGCGTCAATGGCCGAACCAGGCTGCCCGTTCCAGATGTTTTCAAAACCCTTGATCAGCAGCACCTGTTCGCTGCCTTTTTCTGCTTCAAGCAGGAAATTCCAGTGAATACAGGCCCGGTTCGGAGAATTCCTTTCATGGTCGTAAAGCAGCTGAATACACACTGTTCCATCGGGTAGCACGTCCCAGTCAAGAGGAGATCCGTTTTCAATAAAATAGCTGATGTAAACGGTATTCGCGGGCAGGGCACAGATAGGTCCGATTGAGAAAAAAAGCAGGATTATTAAACAGGTCGGTAAAAGCTTACTTGAGAATAATTTCATAACCAGTAAACAATATCATCCCGGTATGATTGCGGATTGGGAATTATGAACTGAATGCTCCAGTCAGGATATGAGTGCCTGTAATCTCTGGATTATAGCGGGATCAGGCAGACTTAAAAGAATCCAGGAAGGATGTCACCGGGAGTGGAAAGTGAAATTTGAAAAGTAGAAAGTGTTAAAGCCTGAAGCAGCCTGGGGCGGGAAGCTCCAGGCTGCTTCAGAGCGGACTAAAGGGTCTTTGTTATCAATTCGGCCATTTTCTTGCTGAAAGCGTTAGGATCAGGCGGCTGTAAACCTTCAGCTAACATAGCCTGTCCATGCAAGAGTTCAGCAGTGTCAGCCAAGCGGGGATCCACCGGATCTTCCTTAAAAATCACCTGCAGTTTTTCAAGAATCTCGTGATCTGGATTTAACTCCAGGATCCTTTTGACCTTGGGAACATCCTGTCCGGTCGCACGCAGCATCTGCTCCATCTGTACGGTCATGTCTCTTTCATCACTTACCAGGCAGGCCGGAGAGGTGGTCAGCCTGGTAGAAAGCCGCACTTCCTTGACGTATTCATCAAGAGTCTTCTGCATTGATTCAAAAAGCGATTTACAGGCTTCGCTTTTTTCTTTCAATTTTTCTTCAGCTTCTTTTCGTTCATCAGCTGTCCCCGCGTCAGACAGCCCCTTACTTACAGATTTAAGGGTTTTTTCCTTGAAATTGTAGATAGACTGCACCCACAACTCATCAACCGGATCTGTCAGCAGCAATACCTCGTAGCCTTTTTTCCGGAATGATTCGAGATGGGGTGACCTTTCCACTGCTTCCCGGGTTCTTCCATTGATGTAATAAATGCTCTCCTGACCCTCCTTCATTCGTTCAACATATTCAGGAAGGGAAATTTTTTCGGTTGGTTCCGATGTGGTCGCAAACGAACAAATTTCAAGCAGGTCATCCCGGCGCTCCGGATCCCTGAAGAGGCCTTCCTTAAGGACCTTTCCGAACTCTTTCCAGAATTTTTCAAAATTATCCGGCCGATCCTTACGCATCTGCTTCAAGGTATCAAGGACCTTGCGGGTAAGACTTTTTCTAATCACTTGTACGTGCCTGTTCTTCTGCAGGATTTCCCGGGAGATGTTCAGGGTAAGATCTTCTGAATCCACGACTCCGCGCATGAAACGCAGGTATTCTGGAATCAGCTCCTTACAGTCATTCATGATAAATACGCGCTTAACGTACAGGTTTATGCCATGCTCTCCGTCTGCCATGAACAGGTCCATTGGAGCAGAGGATGGAAAATAAAGAAGCGCCCGGTGTTCCGAAGTCCCTTCCGCCTTGTAAACAATATGTTCCAGGGGATCATTCCAGTCATGGCTTATGTGCTTGTAGAACTCCCGGTATTCATCATCATTAACGTCTTTTTCTTCACGGGTCCAGATGGCCTTCATTGAATTAAGGACTTCATCCTTCTCCACCTTCTTTTCCTCTGCGCCTTCAACCGGCTTGCCTTCCTCATCCCTGGCAATTTCAGTGCGTTCAATCTTCATGCGAATAGGATAGTTAACAAAATCAGAATACTTGCGGATAATCCCCCTGATAGTCCATTCCTGGGTGTAATCCTCTTCTTCTTCTTCATTCTTACGAAGGTAAAGAGTGATGGTTGTGCCAGGTTCGCTCCTGGTAGAAGGTTCGAGGGTATAGGAACCTGCCCCGGAACCGCTTTCCCATTTCCAGGCTTTTTTCTCCCTCGCAGAACGGGTAACGAGTTCAACCCTGTCAGCCACCATGAAACTGGAGTAAAAACCTACTCCGAACTGCCCTATCATCTCCGGAACCAATTCCTTGCTTTTTGCTTCTTTAATCATTTTCGCGAAATCCTGGGTACCGGAATGAGCAATGGTCCCGATATTTTCAACGATTTCGTCATGGGTCATCCCAATTCCATTGTCAACTATTTTCAGGGTTCCGGCTTCTGGATCAGGAATCACTCTTATATGTGGATCGTCGGTAAATTTCACCAGGTCAGGATTAGTGAGGGATTCGTAACGCAACTTGTCGATAGCGTCTGAGGCGTTTGATATGAGTTCACGCAGAAAGATCTCCTTGTGGGAATAGACTGAATGAATCATCAAGTCCAACAGCTGGGCTGCTTCAGTCTGGAAAACATGGGTTTCAGGTTTTTTCTTTTCTGCCATATGTAAAGTCTCCTCGTTCAGATATTCTTATTGCATTTATGGGTTTCGCTATACTATTTGCACTTTTAGATAATATCGCTGCGTCATTTTCGCAAGCTTTGCCCTAAAGAAAAATGGTATTCCCGATTCAGGAGGCACTTAATTTCCAATTATTAGATTGATACACCTCAGGAATAACGAACCCCTGGCATCGATACCTACAATGAATCCAACGATAAAAAGAAAGGGGTGATCTGTTTTTATTAGCCCGCCCTGGTGATATCATTTTTTTATGAAAAAATTACTTATTTTGCTGCCGATGGTCTGTCTTTTTTCTATTGGTGTTAAAGCCCAGGCTGATCCGCAAGGAATCTATCTTATAATCAGGGCTGATGACATCGGGTCATCCCATGCCGCCAACCTGGCCTGCATCAAGTCATACCGTGAGGGAATCGCGCGTTCGGTTGAGGTTATGAGTACTTGTTCCTGGTTTCCCGAAGCAGTCAGGATGCTCAGGGAGAATCCCGGATATGATGTCGGCCTTCACCTGACACTAACCAGTGAGTGGGATAACGTCAAATGGGGGCCCCTGACAACTGCGCCCAGTCTGGTAGACAAGGATGGATATTTTTTTCCAAAAACACGCACTCCTCCTGAATCATCCGCCAGGATCGGTTTCTGGGATGAATCTGTCAGTCTGAAAGAAGTAGAAGCTGAAGTTCGGGCCCAGATCGATCTGACCGTAAAAAACATTCCCCAGGTTACCCATATCTCTGGCCACATGGGCAGCGGCAGCGCTGATCCAAGAGTAGCGGCTATTGTTGACCGCCTGGCAAAGGAATACGGTATTGACATAAATCTGCAAACCCTGGGTTTTAAAAACGCCAGATGGGGCGCCTCCAATGCTGATGACGCCGTCACCAGGGAAAACAAACTTATTTCCATGCTGGAAAGCCTTGAACCCGGCCGACACCTGTTGATTGAACACCCCGGCCTTGATACTCCCGAAATGGAAGGCCATGGCCACGAAGGCTACCGGAATGTTAATACCCACCGGGATGGTGTAACTAAATCCTTCTGCAGCCCGGCAGTAAAAAAAGTTATCGAGGCCAGGGGTATCAAACTGATCAGCTATAAAGAGGCCCAGGAATTATTTGGCGAATAGGATTTTTAAAAGGAATTTCAAATGAAACGGCGGGAGCTTCTAAAAACAATGGGAGCCGGTATCTGTGCCAGCTTAATACAGCCGATTTCGGCGAAACCGGTTGGGAATAAACCTAACATCATCCTCTGCATGGCTGATGACCAGGGTTATGGAGATATGGCTTATTACCACCACCCGGAGTTAAAAACCCCCAATTTCGATCGCATGGCAGCTGAATGCCTCAGGTTCGACCGGTTTTATGCCGCTGCCCCGGTCTGCAGCCCCACCCGGGGCAGTGTACTTACCGGCAGGAATCCCAACCGATTCGGCTGCTTCAGCTGGGGACGCAGCCTGCGCCCACAGGAGATAACGATCGCGGAGGCCTGCAAAACAGCCGGTTATGTGACTGGCCACTTCGGCAAATGGCACCTGGGATCGGTATTAAAAGGCAGCCCTGTAAATCCCGGGGCCAGCGGATTTGATGAATGGTTTTCATCTCCCAACTTTTTTGACAATGACCCGATTTTGAGCCGGGAGGGCAAGGCTGTACAAACAAAGGGAGAAAGCTCCATGGTTACCGTCGATGCCGCCCTTGAATTTATCAGAAAACACGGCTCCGACAGCAAGAACCCTTTCCTGGCCGTGGTATGGTTTGGCTCTCCGCACAATCCGCACCAGGCGGCGGAAGAGGACCATGATATCTACGCAGGACAGGAAGAAAAATTTAGACATTTTTACGGCGAAATAACCGGTATGGACAGGGCTTTCGGTAAACTACGGTCCGAAATTGAGACATTGGGAATCAAGGAAAACACTATTCTCTGGTACTGCAGCGACAACGGAGGCCTGCCCGGATTAAGCAGAACCGGAGGACGTGATTTCAAGGGGAAAATATACGAGGGCGGGCTACGGGTGCCAGCTATTCTGGAATGGCCCAGGTACATAAAATCACCACGTTATACTTCGGTGCCCTGTGTAACATCTGACATATACCCTACACTGCTGGAGATCCTTGATATAGAGATGCCCGGTCAGCCGCTTCTGGACGGCTGCAGCCTGCTTCCGCTTATCAAAGGCAGCATGGAGGATAGAAAAAAGCCCATCGGGTTCTGGCAGCGCCCGGAAGGAGGGATTGTAACTCCCAGCAAGGAGTGGATGGAAGCCCTTTTAGAAGCACAGAGCCAGGGTCTTGAAATAGATGATGAGAAAAAGCTTCTCCTGGATGCGGGTGAAATAAAAACTCAATATCCTGAAGATTCCTTCCCCGGACATGCGGCCTGGCTGGACTGGCCCTGGAAGCTGCACCGAATCCAGGACGATACAGGGGACGTAAAAATTGAGCTTTATAATCTGGGACCGGGCAGGGATCAGATGGAAACCGTGAATCTTGCCGACGCACAACCAATAACAACCGCTTCCATGAAAACCAGCCTGGAAAATTGGCTTAAATCAGTAGTAAGGAGCCTCAACGGCAAGGACTATTGAGATAAACAGGGTCAACGCCATGGACAAAATGAAGCTGCTGAAGATGTCACTGGAAGACCTTTCTGCGTTTGCCGAACCTGAGGTTTTTCTTGGGAATCCTTCCCTGCCGGAAGGATATTCCTTGCGTCGGTATTCTCCAGGCCTGGAGAAGGAATGGATCAGGATCCAGGATGAAGCTGATGACTATATCAAGGTGGATAAAAAACTTTTTAAGCGGGAATTCGGAACTCACCTGCGGGAATTACCCCGCCGGATGCTTTTCCTGGCGCATGGCAAAAACCTGATAGGCACAGCTACCGCCTGGCTGGATGACATATCCGATGAACCCGGAACCGGCAGGCTTCACTGGGTGGCGATTGTTCCTGAATACCAGGGAAGAGGACTGGGTATCACCTTAACACATTCCGCTTTGTCCCTCTTCCCTGCCCTGGGATGCTCTCGTGCCTACCTGCTGACCAATGCGGTAAGGATTCCCGCCATCAATCTCTACCTGAAGATAGGATTCAAGCCGTTAATAGGGGGGGCTGAGGAACAGTCTGCCTGGGAAGAAATTCTGGATATAATCGAATCTCTTCACCTTTGAATTACGGCAGGAACAGTAAGGTAACGATTGTTAACTGACGGCTGATGACTCTGGATTGGAATTCATCGGCGCCCGGCCTTAGCCGTGGCACTCCCTCTATGCTTCAGGTCCTTACCTGTCCCAGGGTTCCACCTACTTCGCGATGGCTTCTCTTTTCCGGATCGGCAACCCGGACTTGAGGTTGGCACATTCGGTGTCATTTTAAAAATCTTCATTTGCCACAAAAAAAAGGCATCTCGTTATGAGATGCCTTTTTTGGAAACAGATATTAACTTTACTTTACAAGAGCACGGACTGCGTCGAGCTGTCCGGCGCTTCCCAGCTTTTCGTTTTTGTGAGCGATAAAGTTGGCATACTCTTTAATAAAGATAGTTCCAGGTTTACGGAGGTCAAATACTTCCGGATGATCCCTGAACATTTCACGGTGTACGCGGCACCATACCAAGCGGCCATCAGTATCAATATTTACCTTGGTGACACCCAGCTTGGCGGCTTTGGCAAACTGGTTTTCGTCTACACCCTTGGCTCCGCCCAGTTTTCCGCCGGCTTCGTTGATTCTTCTGACTTCTTCCTGAGGCACAGAACTGGACCCGTGCATTACCAGGGGAAATCCTGGAACTCTCTTCTGGATACCCTCAATTACTTCAAAGTGAAGACCCTGGGAACCTGTAAATTTATAGGCTCCGTGACTGGTCCCGATGGCACAAGCCAGGCTGTCAACACCAGTTGCCTGGATGAATTCTTCAGCTTCTTCCGGGTCTGTCAATCTGGAATCTGCTTCATCGACCTGTATGTGCTCTTCAACTCCACCCAGAACACCGAGTTCCGCTTCAACCACAATACCCTTAGCGTGGGCGGCATCAACAACCCGCTTGGTTATGGCGACATTTTCTTCGAAAGGAGCGTGGCTGGCATCAATCATTACTGAGCTGTAGAATCCACTCTTAATGCATTCGTAACATGTCTCTTCATCACCGTGGTCCAGATGAACCGCAAATACTGATTCAGGGTAAAGTTTGTCAGCACCGCGGATCATGGCTTCCAGCATGCTGGTATCTGTGTAGTCCCTTGCGCCCTTGGAAATCTGCAGGATAAAAGGAGCCTTGCTCTGCAGGTTTCCCTGGAAAAGACCCATGGTCTGTTCCAGATTATTGATATTGTATGCGCCTACGGCATATTTGCCATAGGCATGTTTGAAAAGCTCTTTGGTTGTTACGATCATTTATCCTACTCCTGTGTATCTGGCCTTCAGCAATGGAAGACCGGGTATGTTTAATAAATCTCCTCAGGTTTAAGGTTTATTCTAACCTAAATACCGGCCAAACGTTAAACCGGAACCATTGACGGATCCAAAATGCCAAGCCGGTTTCAGGCATTTTTTGTAAACAGCTTGAAGTGAACCAGGCTGCTATTTGAGTATCTCTTTCAACTCTTTCTCCAAAACCGCCTCATCTCCTTCTTCAAAACCAATATGGACATTTCTTATTTTCCCTTTTGAATCAAGCAAATAGGAAGTAGGAAAAACTCTATTTCCAAAAACATTCCGGACGAGTTCATCTTCATCAGACGTTCCATTGTCCAGGAATATGTAAGGAAGTTGGTTCTCACTGATGAAGGAGGACGCTCTTTCCCTGTCGTTAGCCCTGTCAATGGCAATAATTTCGAATCCCTGTCCCTTGTAGCGAGCATGTAAATCTTTCAGGCGTGGCAACTCCACGCGACAGGCAGGTCAGGTAGGAAACCAGAATATAAGTAATGTGGCTTTTTCCCCCTTGATCTCTGAAAAGGAACGGGTTTTACCATTGGCATCAGGTGCCGAAAACTCGGGAACCTGCCGGGAAAGATCCGCCTTTCGTTCAGCTTTATATTCCGGGAAAGATGCCTCATTGTTCCCGGCTGCCAAATAAGCCTGTTTCAGTAATCCCTGGTATGTGTCCTGCAAGTCATTATTTTCTTCTTTCACAAACAGAGCCCTTATTTCAAATTTATCAAGGGCATCCTCAGCCCGGCCGGATGCCAGTAAGGCAGAAGCCCATTGAAACTCCAGTTCCATGGCAGGATATTCTGAATAACCTGCAAAATTCCTGGGTCCAATCAAATCGGCCTCCTCGAAAAATTTCAGAGCCTCTTCATTTTGGCCCAGGTTGTGAAGAATCCAGCCTTTCTGCATCAAAACAGCGCTTCTGGAATATGGGTCATTGTTATCCTTGAGCTCGCCAAGAAGCATTCCCGAAACTTTATCAGCCAGCCTCCAGGCCCCTGACCTGGTAGCGGCTCCAAGTACCTGCATCCTTTCCCCCGAAGTAAGGCCTTCCGGAGAATTGAGAATATCCTCGGCCAGGGTATTGAGCGCAGATTTATCTTTCAGCTCAGCCAGAATCTCGAGCTTCTGGAGCTTTACGGATTTCAATACTGCCGGTTCAGATATTTCTCCCAGTTTAGTATCCAGGTACCCCAAGGCTCCCTGGTAGTCTTCATTTATCACAAACCGGTTATATACCACCATTTCTATGGCTCTTCCCGCGGTTTCGGCGCCAGGATGATCTGCGACAAATTTATCCATAAGCAGCGCTTTTTCCATCCTGTCATCAGACGAACGGTATTTTTCATAGGCAGCCTTAAAATCCTGCTCAGCACTGGCAGCAGTGTCTTTTCCTGTTCCGCAAGAAACAAAAAGCAGTCCAAAAGGCAAAATCAGCAGAGCCAGCAGCAGGCTGACTGCAGTAAATTGTCGTTTCATGTTGTGTATCCCCTCCAACAAGCGGATTATTAAAAAAACTCCCTGGATTAAACAAATATCAGTTAGGGAGCAGTCAGCAAAAATCAAGCGGAAACCAGGAAGCAAAGTTTTGGTTGTCCCCGGTATTCACCTGAAACCTGTCCTTTTTTTTCAGGCATTTCAGATATTCTTATGCTCTGAGACAAATTCGGTACATTTTGCCTGATAGTTTTGGTGAATGATACTTTATTTACAACATATAGGGGGAGAATCGCCGACTTGATTCATAAAATGTCCGATACTGACCCAAAGGTTTTCCTCTTTTCCCCAATTGACCAAACATGATTTTCCAAAGCCTTCTTGGCATCTGTGTAATATTCTTCCTGGCCTGGCTGAGCAGTGAAAACCGGCGTGGTTTTCCCTATAAAATTGTTTTTTTTGCCGCATTCCTGCAAACGGGGTTGGCGCTGCTCCTGTTCCACGTGCCCGTTTTCAAGACTCTCTTTTCCTACCTGAACCGAATCGTCACAGCATTGGAGACCTCGACCCAGGCCGGGGCTTCTTTCGCTTTCGGATACCTGGGAGGCGGAACCGCCCCTTTCGAGGTAATCCACCCTGAAGCCCAATATATACTGGCGTTCCGGGGACTACTGCTGCTGCTGGTGATCAGTGCCCTCTCATCTCTCTTTTTTTATTGGAAAATCCTGCCAGTGGTCGTACGCGGCTTTTCTGCAGTTTTAGAAAAAACCCTTAAAATCGGGGGTGCTGAAGGCCTGGCCGTGTCCTCCAACATTTTCCTGGGCATGGTGGAATCACCCCTCCTGATCAGACCATACCTGGCCGCCATGACCAGGAGTGAGCTGTTTACAGTCATGACCTGCGGTATGGCTACGATCGCCGGAACCATGATGGTATTGTACGCCAGTATCCTGGGGGACATCCTGCCCGGAGCACTGGGTCATATCCTGACAGCTTCGATTATTAATGCCCCGGCGGCAGTGGCAATCTCTAAGATTATGATTCCGGAAACAGAGCCTTTGACACCTGGAATGATCAGCGACCCTGATCCTGCCAGCAATTTCATGGACGCCATCAGCAAAGGCACGACGAGGGGCATCAGCCTGCTGCTGAATATAACCGCGATGCTCGTTGTTCTGATCGCCCTGGTAAAACTTGCAAATATCACCCTGGGAACGCTTCCCGACCTTTTCGGAGGCCCGTTAACCATGGAAAGAATGCTAGGGTTCCTGATGACCCCCCTGGTCTGGCTCATGGGCGTTCCCCTGAGCGAATCACTGGTTGCCGGGGACCTGCTTGGAACAAAAATCATTCTCAATGAACTGGTGGCTTACCTTAAAATGAGCCAGCTTCCGGCAGGAGCGCTGAGCGAGAGAAGTATTGCCATTATGGCTTACGGAATGTGCGGATTTGCCAACCTGGGGAGCCTCGGAATAATGATAGGGGGCATCGGGACCATGGTTGAGGAGCGACGGGGTGAGATTGTTGCCCTGGGGTTCAGATCACTTCTGGCCGGAATCCTGGCCACCTGCCTGACTGGAACAATCGTGGGAGTCCTGATTCTCTGGTAGACAGTTTTGGAGAAATTCATATTTATCTGCCTGTGTCTCCGGTTATAATATTCACATAGCCTTTTAAAAATTAAAAAGGATAAGTGACTCAGGAATTCTCAGGATAGGCAGGCGGCCATGGAAAAAAAATTTGACGTTACGGGAATGGGATGCATATCCATTGACTTGCTGGGCAGTGTCAGAAACTGGCCGGACAAAGGTACCAAGACGCCCATGGAGAGTTTTTCAATACAGGGCGGAGGCTTGGTGGCCACCGCGCTGGTTACGGTTGCTCACCTCGGCGGAAGCGCCAGATTCTCCGGTTTCCTTGGAACTTCCAGGCTGGCAACATCTGCCCGTGAAAATCTGCAACGCTCCCACGTGGACACATCACTGATCCTCCATCTGGATAGAGCTGAACCTATTATTGCCATGGTCATTACTGAGGCAGAACAAAGTGAAAGAACCATTTTTTTCACCAAGGATAATTGTTTCTATCCTTCACCTGAAGATTACAGGGATATGGAGTGGATGAAAAATACCAGGGTGTTCCTGTTTGATTCCGTGTCTGAGCATGCGGGTGCTGCAATGGCTCAAAGAGCCCGGGATTACGGAGTTACTACTGTCATCGATGCGGAACGGATCAACCGAGCTTCGGCTGCGGCCCTGATTGAGGCCGACCATATTATTGTACCTGAGGCTTTTGCCAGGGAATATACCGGGGAAATAACCACAGAAAAAATGATCCTGGGGCTCAGAAAACGTAAGGAACAGTCTGTTGTGATTACCAGCGGAGATAAAGGGTGTACAGCTCTCTGGGAAAATGAGATTTTTCACCAGCCGGCCTTTCTTGTAAAGTCTGTAGATACAACCGGAGCAGGTGATATTTTCCATGGTGCCTATGCGTTGTGCGTATCGAGAGGCAGAGACCCCCTTTACGCCTGCCGATACGCTTCTGCCACAGCCGCCTTGTCTACTCTCGGTACCGGAGGACAGGCAGCGATCCCGGCTGAAGAAGATGTACTGGAACTGTTGCAGTCGGTCGAAACAGCTCAGCCCTGAAAACCAGGCTCCTAGATGTTTATAACCTGGGTTGTTTGTTATAACTGGACCGGATATAAAAATATAGCCTGGCCTGTTTTTTCTTTACAAAAGTTTTTAATCTATTAAAAATTCTACATGCTAAGAATTCATTAACCGGGAGGCAACAGGATGAAAAAACAATTACCTGGACTCTTATTTTTCTTAACCTTTCTTCTTATCGGAAAACATATGATCTCCAATGATATGAATAATTTTGAAAAAGACTCCTTTCAAACACAAGATGGAATCCTGGAAATAACCTTCATTGGGCACGGCACTCTTATGCTTAAATTCGCCGGTAAAACCATACAGGTTGATCCCTGGAGCCAACTTGCCGATTACTCACTGCTGCCAGACCCGGACCTTGTCCTGATAACTCATGAACATGGGGACCACCTGGATATCAACGCCCTCAAAGCCTGTCGCAAGGAAAAAACAGAGGTTGTGTTGACTGAACTCTGCTCCCGTAATGTCTCGGGCGGGAAGGTCATGCACAACGGAGACATCGAGGAAATCAAGGGAATCACTGTTGAAGCTGTCCCCGCCTACAATATCAACCACAAAACACCACAGGGCCGCCCCTATCATCCCAAGGGTGACGGAAACGGTTATGTACTGAGCTTTGCTGACAACTCCTTCAAGGTATATATCGCCGGAGATACTGAAAACATTCCCGAGATGGCCGAGCTTAAGGATATTGATATCGCTTTCCTGCCCATGAACCTCCCCTACACAATGACCCCGCAAATGACAGCGGAAGCAGCGCTATCATTTCATCCTCGTTTCCTATATCCATATCATTACGGGAATACCGACACTTCTCTTCTTGTTGATTTGCTGAAAGATGAAAAAGACATTGAAGTGAGGATCAGAAAACTGGAATAGAAGCGGTTCCCGTAAAATCGGAACTGTCGCTTTTTCAGGCCGCAAACGTTGCTGGTTCAGCTGAAATTAATTCCCGGATTGGAATATCTTCAACTGCAGTTTAAAATCTATCATATGAAAAAAATGCACCTGCTCCCGGTTGTTCTTTTGCCTATTCTCCTAACTGCCTCCATTTCCGCCGAATATAAAACACCGGAAGAAAATGAAATCATGCAGGTATTGGATACTCAGGTCCAGGCCTGGAACGAAGGTAACCTGGAATTATTCATGCAGACATACTGGAACTCAGGCGAACTTACCTATTTTTCCGGTAACCGCCCTCACCGTGGCTGGACGGAACTCCTGGCGAGATACCGCAAAACCTACCAGTCTAAAGAGAGCGAAATGGGAACGCTCTCCTTCACTGATATTGAAATATGCTTGCTGGGTAGTGATATCGCACTGGCACGGGGAAAGTGGCACCTGGAACGCCAAAGCCTGAATGACATCTCTGGTTTATATACCCTGATCCTGAAAAAATTTCCGGATGGATGGAAAATAATTCACGATCATTCCTCTTCCTGATTTCTACCGATGAAATCCCTCGCCGATAAACCTGAGGCCGTCTCTGATTCCGGTGCGCCAGTAAACCCAGCGATGCGCGCCGTCCCTGACCCTGTATTCGTGAGGAACTTTTCTTTCCATCCAGAGTTGGTGCAACGCGGCATTACCTATACCCAGGGCGTCATCGTCTCCACAGTCAATATACCAGCGTACTTTTTTGAGGGTTTCAACCGGCAGATTTTCCGCCTGGTACATTACGCTGAAACTTTTCCAGTGATCTGTCAGGCGTGCCTGTCCGGCCAATCCTTCGCCAAACAGCTTTCCATACCTGCGATCCCACCCCTCCTGGTCCAGCTCGGTTACCGATGCATCATTTCTGACTGCGGCACTGAATGCAACACAGGATGCGAACATGTCAGGATAGCGTAATGCGTAGATCAGGGATCCGAATCCGCCCATGGAAAGGCCGGAAACAGCACGAAATTCTTTTTTTGCGCGAGTCCGGTAAGTTTTATCGATGTAAGGAATGAATTCCTGAGAAAACATCGTGGCATACTTGTCCTTTCCACCGATGTCATCAACATAAAAAGTTACCCGGGCATTGGGCATCACGATAATAAGTGACGGAATCTCTCCGCTGCTTATCATCTGATCTGCTGACACATTTACTTCCCCGAACTGCACCCAGGCAGTCTCATCATCCGAATAGCCGTGCAACAAGTACAGGACTGGATAGCGACGGGAAGAATATTCATAGTCAGGGGGAAGGTATATCGAATAGTTCACATCTTCAACCACCAGATCACTCTTAAAAATACCTCCTTCAATCACTTTTCCAGCCATTACCGGAGTCATGTTCCCGGCATAAAGCGAAAGGCTGCCAGTAAAAAGAAGTATTAAGAAAACCGAGATGACGATATAAAATCTTTTTGTTGTACTCATAATCAGCTATTTTCACCCGAATCGATACAAAATCAAAGCCTTCTTCTTCCAAGACTGAAATAATTCAGCAATAAACATCTTCTGATAACCTTGATATATCACTAGATTCCCGTGGCCTTATTGTCGTTCTTTCCCATTTCCTGATACTATTTTTTAAAATGCCAGCTAACAGAAAAACAAAAATAACCAAAAGGCCATAATTCATGAGGACACTTATGCCGGAGAAATCCGTTTTCAGGCTTTTGGCACGGTGCGCCCTGGCAGCTTTCCTGTTTTTTTCTCCGTATCGGACACGGTCTTCCCGAAAGGCTCTGGTGGTGATCGCAGGAGTAGTAACAATTCAGTGCTGCTCTTGTCAGATGGCATTGACGAACTGGGTGGTTTTAATAAAAAGCTGGAAGAATTGGGCTGGCGGGTTTCCCGAATGACCCAGGAGAGTTTCCTGGCTTCTGAAGAATATCTGGATTTTTCAGAATATTCCACAGTTATCGTATACATACACCAGCCTCTTAACATAGTGGTGGAAGAGGCCTTGATATTTTACGCTGAAATGGGCGGGAAATTGCTCCTTCTCCACCATACCCTGGCTTCAGCCAAGATCGAGAATCCGGAATGGCTGAAATTTTTGGGCGTAAACATTCTGCCTGGTGATAAAAAATACCCCTGGAAGGTAACGGCACACACATCCCATGTCATGGTAAACCTGGCACCAGGGCATTACCTGACCAGTAATCAGGTTGTTTATGGCCGGGAAGTTTATTTCAGCTTTGCAGACCGTCCTGATCTGGAAGGCACATTCCCGGCCTTTCAGCTTGAAGATACCGAAGTTTTTCACAATCAAAGACTTATAGAGGACAAGGAAAGGGTTTTTCTTTTCGGATACCGGATGGCTGATGGGGTTCTGGAAGAAGAGGCTGGACAGCCGGGGATTCCCAGTATGGAACCAACCTCCGGATGGTATAAACCTGCTGGAAAAGGTTGGGTTTTCTATCTTCAGCCCGGGCATACTGATTCTGATTTTGCACACAAGTCTTTCTTCCAGGTAATAGTTAACTGCCTGAGCTGGAAACCTAATAATCCCGATTTTGCGTCTTCTCCCTGTTTGCTATATACCCCTGAATTTGTAACGGTTGACCTTAATCTGCACGAAACTCGCCTGATTAACCTTCCGGATGGAAACCGGGTTAGAATCAATGTGGAGGATTTGAAACATTTCCATGACTCCGTAAGAGATGCAGTTCGAAAAGCGGAAGTCAGGATCCGTGTTAATGACGAGGAAATTGTCCTAGATTCAGGAATGTACAATCTGCCGCAGTACGTATCCGGTATCCAGATAGACTGTCCGGTAACTGCCGGATGGGTTCACAGCGGGGGCGGTTCTGAATTTAACCCATGGTCATTGGAAAAGGACATCAGGCTGCGCTTATGGCCTGGTAATAAGGCCTGGATTGACCCGGATACTTTTTCATATCCAGTGGATGCCGGGTGGTTTTCTTCTGATACGCAGATGACTAATGATCCCTGTTATGTTGACCGGGGTGATTTAAGGGATGATCCAGGAAGCCCTGAGAGCAGCATCTATTATCATTATGGACTGGATGTAGGGGGAAGCGAAGGGCAGACGGTTATCCGATCAGCTGTCGACGGACTGGTATTGTCCTCTGGTGATGCGACGCTCCTTGATTATCGGAGAAACACTCCGGTTGAACCTCGTTATGATGTCATCTATATCCTGGATTCAAGGGGGTGGCTGTATCGGTATAGCCATTTTTATTCGATTGATCCTGACATCAAACCTGGATTGCGGGTGCATCAAGGAGAAAAACTTGGATTCCTGGGCAAGGAAGGAGGCAGCGGTGGGTGGTCACATTTTCATTTTGGCATCAACAGCAGGCAGCCATCCGGAAGATTCGGCGCAGAAGATGCTTATGCCTTTTACTGGCAGTCATACTTCATCAAACACCATGGAAAGGTACAGGCCGTAGCCCGACCCCATAAACTGCTGCTGTCCGGAGAGGAAATCACTCTAGACGGAAGCAGGTCACACTCTTTCCAGAGCCCTGAAACTAAATTATTATATAAATGGTTCTTCTCTGACGGGTCCGTCTCCGACAGTATGGTTCCCACAAAAAAATATAACTCTCCAGGATATTTCAGTGAAACATTGCGGGTAACAGACAGCACCGGAAACATTGATTATGATTTCTGTCCCGTATACGTACTCAATCCGGGAAAACCAAAACAGGAACAGCCCCACACCATTCACGCTGTTTTTCATCCTACCCATGGAATCAAGGCAGGAGAAGAAATAACGTTCAAGGTAAGGTCTTTTGGCATTGATCCACAGGATGGAAAGGAAATATGGAACTTCGGAGACGGAAGCCCTGAAGTTGCGGTTTGTTCAGATGGTAATGCTGAGGTACATAATCCAGAAGGATATGCTGTGACCAGGCATTGTTTCAGCAAACCTGGTTGTTACCTGGTTTCAGTCAGCCGTACCAGTAAAAAGTTATACACAGCCACAGCCCGGCTGAAAGTATTAGTTGAGAATCAGTCTCCCAGATAAAAGAAACAGCGTTGAGTTTCAAGACTGCTTGTAATAACCATTCCAAATAAACCCCGGCCATTTTTTCGAGCTTGCCCGGTTCATTCCGTCCGCTTCAAATCCAGCCTTTACGTCCTCGCGGCGGAATGGCTCCACCTTCTTCTGTCCCCGATATTAAGGTTACAGTTTTGCAAATGTCTTTTGCACATGCTCCCACATGGTGGCAGAAAGGACATGGCCGGCCCCATCTTCGATATACCAGCTGAAATTCTGTGGGTACCTGGCTTTTGCGTAAGCCATCTCAATGGTTTTCAGTCCTTTTCTCACACCTTCAATGGGGCTTCCTTCATCCTTTTCACCGAAATTCAGGTGCAATATGCGCGGCGCAATCATAGCCGCTATATCAGGGGTATCTCCATATTGGAAAAAACCTGGGATAAAATTCGGAAAGCAATGCAGTAATTTATGCTCATGGATGGCCTCATAAGTCGGGAGGCAACAGTTTCCTACCAGGCATTTAAGCCTTTGCTCCCAAGGGCCAATCAGCCAGGTATGGGTGGAGCCCATGGAGTGCCCATAACAGCCCAGCCGTTCAGCATCCACCTCGGGACGGGAACAAAGGTAGTCCAAAGCTCTTCGTCCATCCAGTATGTTTTTCCAGGCCATGCTTTTGCCTGAAACCACGTAACGCAGGAACTCAAACCTCTCAAAATCCCCGCCTTTCAGCCGTTCGTCACGCCTGGTCTCGAAGCAGAGCGCATCGGGACATAGGACTACATAACCCAGCTTAGCCAGGGCCGCGCCCGTATAATGCATCGGGTTGCCTTCCAGACCGGCTGGCTCGCTCTTGCCCAGGTGATACTCTCCAGCGTGCTGATGCCATACTGCGATTCCAGGGGCCCTGTTCTGCTGATCAATGCCCTCGGGGATAAGCAGTAGGGCCTGAATCCTGTCACCGGGTTCTGCCTCATAGGATACCTCTTCAATCCTGAACCCATCCATCTTTATGGTCTTACCGGTCTTCGGTCTCAGGTCGGATGATTCAGGCCATTCCCCGCCAAGGCACTCCAGCAGTTGTTGTTTCAGACTCACTTCTTCCTGCCCTGTCCCGGCTGCCATAACCTCTTCCTGATCATTTCCGCAACCCTGAAAAATTCCTGAAGCCGCACCCATTGCACTGCCAAGTAAAAATTTCCGCCTTTTCATATTGCCCTGATTATCGCCCGGACCATTCAAGAATACAATGGCCTGGCAAGACTTGCCACCAGTTCGGCGGTGGATTTGTCCGAATTTTATCCTGCCTGTATCTGCAATATATATTAAAATATTGTGGATAATACGGGAGGAAATTATAAATCAGATGGAATGTAAAAAAGAAAACAACCTGAAAAACTGCACATGTACATACAGTTCCTGCAGTCGGCGTGCTGTCTGCTGTGACTGCGTACAGTACCATATAAAAAACCGTGAATTGCCAGGATGTTTTTTCCCTCCTGAATCTGAAAAAACCTATGACCGCTCCTTTGAATTTTTTGCAAGGCTGGTAGCGGATGGAAAGGCCTGATTTTTCCGCTACAAAGAGCATCCCTTCCCTATTCTGGAAACCTGTTCATTTCACTGAATGTTAATTCCAGTTGTTGAATGCTTACATGCCATTTTAAGCTCAGCCATACCGCTACCACCATCAATCCCGCGCACAAGCCTATCCATAAACCTATCACACCGTAACCAAAAACAAAACAGAGAATATAGCTGGTAGGCAGGGCCAGTCCCCAGTGAATAAAGAGGCTTGATAACATGGGTGTCCTGGTATTTCCAAGTCCCCTCAGCAGTCCGATGGATATCACCTGGCACCCGTCAAATACCTGGAATAACGCGGCGATAGCAAGGAGGGTTGTGCCAAGGGTGATCAGATCAGGATCAGCTGTAAACAATCCCAGTATCTTTTCCGGAAAAATAAGGAACACCAGAGCGGCACAACTCATAAATGATATACCCATGGCTAGGGTTGTCCATCCATCAATCCGGGCCTGTATATAGTCTCCGGCACCAACTGATTTTCCAACTACCACGGCTGCAGCGGAGGAAATCCCCTGCGGTACCATGAAAGTAACACTGGCAATGTTGAGAACGATATGGTGGGCGGCAAGCGAAGTCACATCAAGCCAGCTTGCCAATACGGTCACCGTAGCGAACACTCCAATCTCGAGCAGCAACTGCAGGGCAGCCGGGAATCCCAGGTGAAGAATAACCCGATATTCCTCAGCATCAAACCTGAATAGTTGCCGGGTCAGCAACTGAAAGGAATTTTCTCCGCCATACAAAATAGAAATCAGGAGGAAACCGGCCATGAACGTCCTGGAGATCACAGTCGCCCAGGCGGCCCCGGAAACACCAAGTGCCGGGGCCCCCAGGTTTCCAAATATCAATATCCAGTTGATCAGAATATTCACCAGGTTAGCAATTATCAGAGCTGCCATGATCGGGTAAACCCTCGTCATGCCCTGTAGATATCGGCGAAAAGCCCCATACAAGAGAAGAGGAGGAATACTCAGGGTAAGAATCCTCATGTATGAGAGAGTTTCCGCCTTAAAAAAAGGGTCCTTGTCCCAAAACTGGACAATATCGGAGGCAGTAAAAAATATCAGGCAAAGCAGGGGTGAAACCGCCAGGCTCAATTGGATTCCCCGGGCCAACCATCTCTGGCAGGCCTCCCTGTTCCCCGCTCCGAATGCATAAGAAACCAGTGTGTCTAGACCAAGAAGCAGTCCCATTCCGAAAATCGCAATCGGCAAATAAATACTGCTGCCCAGGCTGACAGCACCGATTGCATCCACGCTGACACGCCCCACCATCATAGTGTCCGCGATAGACATGCCTATCCAGCCCAGTTCTGCTATAGCGACTGGAGCGGCAATTCTGAAAACAGCCCTCAGGTTAATCCGGTTCCTTATCTCAGACATATCACAGCTTCAAACTCTAGTCCGTATTTCTTGACGCGCTGCCGCAAAACAGGCTAATGATTTTTTTCAGAAATAATCTATTCCAGCAGAAATATTAACCGGGAAACAGCAGGTTTACTTCTGCCTGAAATTCCAGATGACAATAAATTTTCAGGCATCACGGTTTCTGACTGGCGCGATTAACCGGAGTTGATCAGCCAGTCAACTGTTTCCATTCCGGCATCGGTTTTCCCCAGGGTCAGCTGGCAAAAACGCGAAAAATGCCGGTTGTCTAAGAACCTCCCGTGGTACCGGGTACCCTATAGCGTCTCTTCAAACTCCTTAGCTCTCCCAGCATCTCCAGGCGTATTTCAGTGTAAGCAGGATCATTGTAAACACTTTTCATCTCGTGGGGATCGTTCTGAAGATCGAATAACTCCCACTGGTTCAGGTCAGTAAAATGAATCAGCTTATACCTTTCGGTCCTGACTCCTTCATGCGGTGGAACGTTGTGCTCTCCCTTTTCATAATAGTGGTAGTAGACAGCGGTTCTCCATGGAACAGTTACGTCCTTATCCAGCAGGGGAAGCATACTCAGCCCCTGCATATCCCGGGGAACTTCCACTCCGGCCGCACTCAGGAAGGTTGGCGCGAAATCAATATTCTGCACCAGTGAAGAGATCCGTTCTCCAGCCGCGGTTACACCAGGCCAGCGGATCAGGAGCGGCATACGCATCGATTCTTCGTACATCCAGCGCTTGTCGTACCATCCATGCTCTCCCAGGTAAAAGCCCTGGTCAGAACTGTAAACCACAATAGTATTCTCAGCCAGGCCCTTTTTATCCAGATAATCCAGCATTACTCCGATATTCTTGTCAACCGAAGCAACACATCTCAGGTAGTCCTTGATATAGCGCTGGTACTTCCACCTTACCAAATCCTTTCCCTGTGGATTATCTTTAAGAAATTTCTCATTTTTGGGGCCATAGGCGGCATCCCAAGCGGACCTCTGCTCCGGATTCATCCGTTTAACTTCGGGATTTTCCTGGATTCGACCTAATTTATCCGGCAGTTTAGATCCTGTTACCTTAAGGTCATAGTCATACATCAGGTGTCCGGCAATGCTCATTTCATTCTCTTTCAGAATCCTGTTCCTGCCGGAATAGTCATCAAAAAGTGTTTCCGGTTCCGGAATATCCTGGTCGTCGTAGAGTGTAAGAAATTCAGGAGGAGGGGCCCAGGTACGGTGGGGCGCCTTGTGCTGGCACATCAGGAGAAAAGGTTTATCTCCTTTCTGACCTTCCAGCCAATCCAGTGCCAGGTCGGTAGTTATGTCCGTGGCATACCCAATGTAAAGGCTTTCCTTGTCGGCTGTTCTGAAGTTAGGATTATAATATGAACCTTGCCCGGGGAGAATCTCCCAATGGTCAAATCCGGTCGGATCGCTCTTCAGGTGCCATTTGCCGATCAGTGCCGTGTTATAACCGGCTTTCTGCAGCAATTTGGGAAAAGTCGTCTGGCGCCCTTCAAACGTATCCAGGTTGGTACTCAAACCATTAAAATGGCTGTGTTTTCCGGTAAGTACCGAGGCACGACTGGGCGCGCAAATAGAATTACAGCAGAAACAGCGGTCAAATATTGTGCCTTCCCTGGCCAGCCTGTCGATATTCGGGGTTTTATTTATCCTGGAACCATAAGCTCCGATAGACTGCACCGCATGATCATCAGTAAAAAGAAAAAGTATATTCGGTTTTCTGCCGCTTCCCTGCGCAGTCGCCCATTTTCCGGCAAGCAGGGATGACAGGGCAGTTAATTGAAGAAAAGTCCTGCGTTCCATATATTCACCTTTCTCCAGCATTATACTCGTTCAGGTACGCGTAAGATCGAAAAAAGGGAATAAGAATCCTGCCGTGTCGGACCAGGGGTTACAATTCCATATGCAAATCGCACAGCTGCAGCAGTACTATGTTTGCTTAAGCTATTTTAAGGTCTCTTTCAATCTGTTCCAGGGACTTACCCTTAGTTTCAGGCATGATCTTCCAGGCAAAAATCAACTGGAATACCATCATCAAACTGAAAAACAGGAACGAATACCTTCCCCCAATTGCGGGATTCTCAGCAACCAATGGGAAAAGCCACGAAATTGCCGCCGCCCAGGCCCAGTGGGTGAAACTCCCCAGGGCCTGTCCCTTTCCCCTGACTTTATTGGGAAAAATTTCAGCCAGAAACACCCAGATAACCGTCCCTTGCGAGAAGGCAAAAAATCCCTGGAAAATCATCAGGTAGACCAGAACATCGTACCCTGCAAAACTTTCCGTAAAAAAAGTATATGACACCATACCCAGCGCAAAGCAAGTTCCGATTGATCCCACGATCATCAAACGTTTTCGACCGAACCTGTCAATCAGGGACATGGCAATTACAGTAACTATCAAATTGGTCAGGCCGATAGCCACGGCCTGGAGAAAGGAAGCATCTTTCGCTATGCCTGCCATCTGGAAGATCCGGGGGGCGTAGTACATAACAGCGTTAATACCGCTGAGTTGATTAAATGTCGCCAGCAGAACAGCAAAAATGATTGGCATCCGGTATTTTTTGGTAAACAGCCTGGCTGCGCCTGCTCCAACCACTGCCTGCACTGAATGGGCAATGTCCTTGATTGCAGATTCAACATCCATTTCACCAGTGGCAATCAGAATTTTACGGGCTTCCTCGATTCGATTCTGCCTGACCAGCCAACGAGGGCTATTGGGAATACCCAGCACCAATATGAAGAACAACAGGGCCGGGAAGAACTCAACGCCAAACATCCACCGCCAGGCGTTTTCGTCAATCGTGGAAAGCAGGTAATTGGAAAAAAAGGACATCATAATTCCAAAAACCACGTTGAACTGGAACAGGGCAACCAGCCGGCCTCTCATGTGGGCCGGAGAAATTTCCGAGATATACATGGGGCCGATAACTGATGAAGCACCGACGCCGATCCCTCCGATAAAACGATAAAAAAGAAAGGGAATCCAAGTACCGGCCAAAGCGCTGCCTGCAGCTGATATGGCGTACAGGACTCCGATAATGATCAGACATTTTTTCCGCCCCAGGAGGTCAGCCGGTTTGCCGGCGAACAGGGCACCGAATACCGTGCCTATCAGGGCTATCGCCACTGTGAATCCGTGCCAGAAGCCGTCCAGGTTGAATACCTCCTGTACTGACTTCTCAGCTCCTGAAATTACTGCTGTGTCAAAACCGAATAAAAAACCGCCCAGGGCCGCAACCAGGGCTGAGAAAACCACATACCGCAAACTCTTCATTTTTACTGCTTTCCTCTTGCTGCATTACCTTGCCAATACCTGTCTTGCTAAGCATCCGGATTATTCACCAGAGGTTCAGGAGGAGGTACCTTGTATTGTTTTTTTAACTTGTCGAGTTCCTCTTTCAGTCTTTCAACAATTTCTGAATATTCAGGATTGTCATATTCAGATTTCATTTCCGCAGGATCTTTAATATTGTCATAAAGTTCCCATTCATCAAGGTCATAAAAATAGATCAGTTTATATCGGCCGTCAAAAACACCTTCATGCCTTCTGACCGAATGTACAGCCGGAAATTCATAATAGTTATAATAGAGACTTTTCCTCCAGTCCCCTGGAGTCTCTCCCTCGAAAAGGGGTTTTAGGCTGAGTCCCTGCATATCGTCGGGTACAGGAGCGCCTGCTATATCCAGAAAAGTTTCGGCAAAATCCAGATTAGAGACCAGTTCATCGCACCGGCTTCCCGCCTTGATCACACCCGGCCATCTTACCAGGAAAGGAGTGAAAAAAGATTCCTTGTACATGAACCGTTTGTCGAACCAGCCATGCTCACCCAGATAAAAACCCTGGTCGGAGGCATATAGGACCACAGTATTGTCGGCCAAATGGTTTTCCTCCAGATACCGCAGAACCCTTCCGAAATTTTCATCAACCGAAGCAATACAGCGAAGGTAATCCTCCATATACCGCTGGTATTTCCAGCGAACCAGGTCCCGGCCTTCCAGTTTGGAATTTTTATATTCCTCAATATCATCCTGGTAGGCTTCATCCCATTTGCGCTTCTGTTCCTCATCCATACGGCCGATAGTTCGTTTATAAACCCCATCTTCGCTGTCACTTTCCTCCCACATCTTCAGGTCTGCCTTGATTCTCATGGTTTCCGCGATAGTCATGTCCTGTTCATGGGCGGCAGTGCCTCTGCCTTCATAATCGTCAAACAGATTGCCAGGTTCAGGGAATTTGGTCCCCTCGTACATATTCAAATGATCAGGGCCTGGTTCCCACTCGCGATGTGGAGCCTTGTTCTGGAGCATCAGCATAAAAGGCTTTTCCGGATCTCTTTTATTTTCCAACCAGTCCAGGGCCTTGTCATGGATTATGTCAGTTACGTAACCATGTTCAGTGATACTCCCCTCTGGTGTAAGGAATTCAGGATTGTAGTAATGGCCCTGTCCAGGCAGGACTTCCCAGAAATCAAATCCGGTAGGATCTGTCTTCAGGTGCCATTTCCCCACAAAGGCGGTCTCGTAACCTGCCTGCTTCAGGATCTTGGGAAAAGTCTGCTGAGTCCCGTCAAATTGTTCGGTGTTGTCACGCACACCATTCAAGTGGCTGTGTTTACCGGTTAGAACCACTGCCCGGGAAGGCGCGCATATGGAATTAGTCACACAACACTTGTCAAAGATCATACCCTCACTGGCCAGCCGGTCCAGGTTAGGGGTTTCGTTAACCACAGATCCGTAACAGCTCAAAGCCTGATAGGCATGATCATCTGAAAAAACCAGAATGATATTTGGGGAAGCTTTTTTGGCCATTCCAGGACGGGTTCCGCAACCGGAAGCCAGGATGCCAAGCGGTATTATTGCGGCTGTTGATCCAGCCTGTTTTAGAAAACTCCTGCGATCTGCGCAACACCTGTTCATTTCCAACCCTCCTTAATAATCCTTTCAAATCATTATCAGGGAAGAGTCAGAAATTATCAATCAGTTATCAGGTCAGGAATAGGGGAAGAATCTGTAAATCGCCGCGGCTTAAACAGCGATGCAGTGAACATGGCGGCATTTCCCGTTCGCTGTTAGAATCCCCAAAGCTCCGAGGCGGATTATTCAATTTTCCGGACAATAATTTTTTCAATAAGTATGTCAGAAATCGGTTTTTCTCCCAGCACCGGAGCCTGGGATATTCCATCAACCGTATCGATTCCCTGGACCACTTCACCAAAAACTGTATATTCACCATCCAGGGATTTCTGGGTATCCAGTACAATAAAAAAAGAATCCACGCCGGAATCCGGATCCTCCCCCCGGGCCAGCGAGACGATTCCCCTTACATGCTTCCGGTTGCTGAATTCACCCTTGATTGGAACAATCAAATCAGCATACTTGGTTTCCAGGGGTTCTTTCCTGGTGAATATTGCTCCGCCCTGGACCACAAAACCGGGAACTACCCGGTGGAACAGTGTTCCGTCAAACAATCCCAGTTGAGAAAACCGGAGAAATCGCCTGACATGCTCAGGCGCATCCTCGGGGAAAAAGTGAATAACAAAATCACCCAGATTGGTACTGATCAGCGCTTCATACCCGGCCATTTCTGCGGGAGAGGCCCCTTCGAAGGGAAGCCTTTCGGGAGGCGGGGGATCCCTTTCGTATACTTTAGTGATCTCAGCCCTGTCGATCACCATCCCATTGGGATCAACCGGCATCATCGAAAGCTCCTCTACCACCGCAATTCCTTCTACGACCTGGCCAAAAACCGCGAATTTTCCATCAAGTTGAGGCTGGTCAGTCACACAGATGAAAAACTGGCTCCCCGCGCTTTCAGGTTCACCAGGAATTGACACAATCGCTGCTGAGCCTCTTTTATGGGGCAAATCGTTCTCTTCGACACTCAGTTGCATCAGCCCGCCTTTGCCGAATTCCGATCTCATTTCAGGATTAAAGGTTAATGGATCTCCCCCCTGGATCAGCGCCATGGCTACGGGTCGATGAAAAATGGTTCCCGTGTACAGGCCTTTCCGAATCGAATTTATAAAATTCTCCACAAAAGCCGGTGCCGCATCCGGGTAAATCTCCAGGGCAATAATTCCCAGGGAAGTTTCAAAAACTACTTGCTTGTCAGCCGGTTTAAAACCATCCTTTGCATAAACCTGAAATGAGGAAGCCGGAAACAAAATCAGAAAGATAAGAAAATATGCATTACTGAATAAAAAGCGTCTCATGCTGCCCTCCCTTAAGAACTCTCCTCTCTGGCATTTGAGGTTAATCCGGCGTCCCCTATTTCCGGCTCTGTGACAGTGATTCGCTTCTAAGTTCCATCAACCTGGCGTATTCCTTGTCGATTTCCATCATTTCGGCCTTGGATCGCATCATATCGATAGCCTTATCGCGGTGCCTGTACCAGGGAGGTCTAAAACCCAGGCAAGTATTAACAAATGATCTGGTAATACAGAAGAACCTGATCACCCTGCCCCATTTTCTGTGCTCAGTTTCAACACTGTAGGCGATCCTGTCGAGGCCATCCTCAAAAACAGACCATACATAGGTCCCAAGGATCGGGGTTGCCACAAAATCAACCATTCTCATTGCCCCCGGACGATTTATTCCTACATTCCCCAGTGAAGCCTCGGAAATAGGCCCGATCTCAAACTGGATAGTTGAGGCTACGGCAAAAAGAAACTGCTTATGTTTATTGTTCCAGTACTGCTTGTTCCAGCCCAGCTGGTATTCATTTGATTCCCTGTTGTTATCAGCATAAATGAAGGCATAAACCGAGCCCTGCCAGGGATGGGCAATGTAATTAGTGAAAAATTTTCCCCCATCATCCCATTTCCACTCCAAGGCTTTAACAGAGTCACCCCAATCCTTAAGGAAAGGGCCATCCAGCAGTTTCCTGGTTTTTTCCTCTGACATACGAAACCCATGAAAAATCCCCAGGCACATCAAGGAATCGGAAGTGATACCCAACCAGTCGGTATCGCCGCGGCCTTCCTCCCAGTAGACCGGCAATTTCTCAGGACCATTTGAAGAGTTACCTGCAATCGTCGGGACAATCAGTAAAGAAAAAACAGTTGTAACCATAACCACAAAAATAAAAGCTTTTCCCATTCATATCTCCATGAATTCATCAATTAAAACAAGTCGAAACAATACTTTCCAATTATAATGATCCCTCTCACCATATGTAACAGATGGTTTTTTTACAAATCTGCCGCTGATTTTTTTATAAAAAAAGCAGCAGAACATGGAATTCTAAAATGGCGAAGAATAAGGACTGCCGTTGACCATCAATCACTACTTTCCGGTTATGGCTTCAAAAAGTGCCTGGGTCCCTTTTATACCCAATCCTTTGCCCTGGGCACAGTTAAACAGCTGGTGGACCATTGAAGCCGCTGGAACCGGAGATGAAGAAAGGTTCGCGGTTTCCAGAACAAGTTTAAGGTCTTTTTGAATCAGGTCAATCATGAATCCTGGCTCATAATCACCACTGGTGATTTTCGGACCAAGGTTGGAAAGCTGCCAACTGCCTGCGGCGCCTCCGCTTATTGCACTGATCATCACGTCCGGGTCCAGCCCGTTGTTATCCGCAAATGAAATGGCCTCGCAGGTTGCATGCAGGTTTACTGAAACCAGGATCTGGTTGCACTGTTTGGTCAGTTGCCCTGCACCTATGGGACCGCAGTATGTTATCGTCTTTCCCATTGCTTTAAAAACCGGGAGGACTTGTTCAAAAACATCCTTGTTTCCACCTGCCATGATTGCCAGGGTGCCTGCCTTGGCGCCAATATCACCTCCGGAAACCGGGGCATCAATAAGCGAACACCCCTTTTCTTCCAGTTTTGCGCTGAGTTCCCGCTCAACAGCCGGTGAAATGGTACTCATGTCGATTACCGTTGCCCCTGGCCTTATTCCCGAAATTAGACCTTGTTCCCCTGATATCACGGCAGCAACATCGGACGAATCCGTAACAATTGTAATGATAATTGAAGCATTAGCCCCAACATCAGCAGGAGAGGCGGCGACTTTGGTACCAGGGACCTCCGCCGCAAATTTGTGGGCCTTGGCAATAGTCCTGTTCCAAACCACCAGTTCAAACCCAGCCTTAGCCAGGTTCTTTGCCATGGGTATTCCCATAATACCCAGCCCGATAAAACCAATCTTCTCTATTCTCATTAGCAGCACCCTTCCTTATTAATCAAAATCCAGAAAAACAATTATAACCATATGGTTGAAAATTATCATTCATCCCGGGAAGGATTTCCGGATGATCTGAGCATATGAGCCTAATAGACGGGATCAAGTTCGTTTTCACCTTTTGTCATACGTTTTTTTATGGTGTGACAGGCCAGACCAGATCCAGAAATGTTTTACGCGGTTTGATAGTGAAAAGCCAGGGCTGGGCCTGGAGATTTGTTTCCTTAAATCCAGCTTTCATCATGGCATCAGGGCTGATTGTGGCGATATTCTTAACATACACTCCGGAGCCAGAGCCTGAACCTGAAGCCGATATGGACAAGGCATTCAGTGTGAAAGCTTTAGTTATCAGCCTGCCTGAGAAAACACCCTATGGTTATCAGCTCACCTTAAAGCCAATATCCTTGAGGCAGGAAGGAATGGACATCAAACTAAACAAAAAAATCCTGCTCAGGTTGCCGGCAGGGGCGGATCAGGAGCCTGATATATCAACTGGAGAATTATCTGTTGGAGATACTCTCTTGTTCAGGGGCATCATCGAAAGACCATCCTACAACTTGCTTCCCGGCATAGCAGACCGCAGAATTACCGCTTCCCTGGCAGGTACCCCTTTTATAATCCGCCTGAAGTCTCTCCGGCAAATCAAAGAAATCATACCTCCATTAATACCTGAGAATTATATTTTTAAATATCTTAAGAATTTCATTTTATTTATTGAAAAAAATAACGATGAAGAAACAGTTTCCCTGCTGCGTGCCCTATTGATGGGACAAAAACAGGCCCTCCCTGTCCCGGTCAGGGAACAGCTCAACCGGTTAGGACTCACCCATCTTTTTGTGATATCAGGATTCCATATAGGAGTTTTCGCCGCTATTCTCCATTTCCTGATCAGGAGAATAGGATCCTTTACTTCAATCCTGGTTGTACCCACGGTTATCTGGGTTTATGTATGGCTGATCGGGTTTCCAGTGCCAGCGTCAAGGGCAGTGATAATCTTCACCCTGTTTATGGTTATTCAATATTTCGGTTTCCAGGGTAACCTGCTTAACACCCTGGGAATTGCGGTTCTGGCATTGCTTTCAGTCAGTCCTACAGCTATTTTTCTTCCAGGTTTCCAGCTGACCTTTATTTGCCTCCTGGCCATCATCAGCCTGGCAATTCCTCTCATCTCCTATCTGGACAGTCCTCTTCACGGATACCGGGCATTCGTGGAAAATCAGGTTATCACGGACAGCTCCCCGGTTTCATCATTAACAAGGATTACTCGTACCTGGTTTGAAGATTACTTTCACCATGTCCCTGAATTCTGGCGGAAAACCTGTTTATTATTTCTGTGCGCCATTTCCTGGCCGGTGAAAGTCATGGGCTGCACATCCGCTATCCAGTTTATTCTTCTTCCTCTTCTGGTTTACTATTTTAACTGCTTCAATTTCTTCAGTCTGCCCGCAACAGCTCTCTTCATTCCTTTTGTGTCTGTTTTGGTTTTCACGGGAATGATGCTTTTCCTTCTTTGGTGGTCTTCTTTTTCATTTTTACTAGGCCTGATTTATCAACATACCGGGCTTATGGTGATCTGGATGCTTGACTGCTTAGATACATTATTCCCACCGATCTACCTGCCTCAGCCAGGCTTGTCATTCCTCGCCATCTATTACATTTTTCTGCTGTTTATGCTACTGATAAATCCTTCCCGTGGATGGATATTCCCATTGCTCGCGCTTGTTGTCTTTTTCTCGTACAGCAGGACAGCAGAAAGTGAACCAGAAAAAAATGTCCTTGCAGTATCAATGCTCGATGTAGGCCAGGGTGACTGTTTTCATTTAAAATATCCGGATGGCAAAAGCGGCCTTATTGACGCGGGCGGGACTATTTTCCGGGACAATGATTCCTTTATCGGTAAAAATCTGATAGCCCGATACCTTTGGGAAAGCGGCGTAAATAAACTGGAGTACTTATTGATAACCCATCCCGAAAAGGACCACTCTGCCGGATATCCTTTTCTTGACATGGCATTAGGAATTAAAAAACTCTATTTCCATGATTTTCATAACAGTTACAAAACATCCAAACTGCGCCTTTCTGCTGGAGATTCCTTTACCGTTGGAGGAGTGCACCACCAGGTCCTATGGCCGGAGGAAAATTCTGGGAGTAAAGATAACCTGAATGACAGGTCACTGGTTCTGCTTCTCACTTACGGGCATTTTAAAATGCTGTTTAGCGGAGATATATCAGCTGATATTGAAAGAACCCTGTTAAAAAAACACAAATTAACCGGGGTAAAAGTCCTCAAGGCTGCGCACCATGGCAGCAATTCCTCCTCCTGCCGGGCCTTCCTCAGTGCACTGCAAGCTGAAACCGCGCTTATTTCAGCCGGTCGGCGTAATGCTTTTGGCCATCCTTCTTCCCAGGTTTTAAAAAGGATGCGGGAAGCAGGAATGCAAATCTATACAACACCAAAACATGGTTCTGTAAGAATTTTAACCGATGGATTTACCTGGAAGTTTTCCCGCTTAACGACTCAATAGTGTGCGGTTATCTGAAAGGAATGCAAAATTCTAAACTAAAATCTGGAATTTTTGTTTTACCCGGGGGAATCTTTGTTGGGATCAGACATTTTATTTACTATTTGTCAACCAAGCCGTTTCCTCAACAGCTTACACCTTTGTCCTGTTTAATCCATCCAGAGTTCAATTCTGAACTTTAAAGGCCCAACTTGGGCGCATCCAGGATTCAGGCTAGCCGGCTGATCCCTGGCATTTAAGTTCCAGGAAAACTCCCTCAAGCGCATCGGCTAACTGTTCCGCGTTGGTTTTGCTAAAAACCATGGGAGGTTTAATCTTCAGTATGTTGTGCAGGGGGCCGTCCGTACCAAGCAGGTATCCAAGCTCCCGCATACGGTTGATTATGTAGGCGGCATGTACTGCGGCAGGCTCCAAGGTACTCCTGTCCAGTACCAGCTCCACACCCAGGTAAAGCCCCTTGCCCCTGACGTCGCCAATCAGAACAAACTGCTCCTTAAGATCATTAAGGCGCTTAAGCAGGTAATTTCCTACTTTGAAGGCGTTTCTCTGCAGATTTTCCCTTTCAATAATCTCAAGTACAGCTTTTCCAACAGCGCACGAAACAGGATTTCCGCCAAAAGTATTGAAGTACTCCATACCGTTGGCAAAGGCGTCGGCTATAGCAGCGGTAGTTACTACTGCAGCGAGTGGGTGCCCATTTCCAATAGGCTTGCCAAGAGTCACGATATCAGGAATCACTCCCTGGGTTTCAAATCCCCAGAAATGACTTCCCATCCTGCCGAATCCAATCTGGACTTCATCCGCAATATTAACTGATCCTGCTTTTTTTATTGAAGAATAGACTTTTTTTAAATAACCATCCGGAAGGACTATCTGCCCGCCGCATCCAGGAAACGACTCGCAGATGAAGGCTGCGGCCTTCTGCCCCCTCGAAGACAGTTCCTCAAGTTCAGCAGCTACAAACCCGGCATACGCTTCCCCTGTTTTTTTTCCAAATCCTTTAAAAACTCCTCTATAGCCATCGGGAAGAGGTACTATGTGAGCCCATTCAGGAGCTCCTTTTCCGCCTGGTCCCCGATGTTTGTAGGAACTGATGTCAATAAGGGCCTGGGTATTTCCATGGTACCCTCCCTCCACTGCGATAATGTCATAGGCTTCGGTATAGGCGCGAGCCAAGCGCAGGGCAAGTTCATTGGCTTCACTGCCGGAACATACCAGGAAACAGGTGTCGAGAGGTTCCGGGAAATGAGCAAGCAGCTTTTCGGCATAATCAACCAGGTTATCGTGCAGATACCTGGTATTGGTATTCAGCGTGAAAGCCTGATTCATCCCGGCTCTGACCACTTCGGGATGAGAGTGCCCGACATGGCAGACGTTGTTCACGCAGTCCAGGTACTGTCGCCCCTCTTCGTCATAAAGATATTGCGCCGATCCTTTCACTATTTTTAACGGCTCCTGGTAAGAAACGCTGAGTGATTTACCCAGATGTTCCATCCGAAATTTCAATATTTCCCGTGCGGGGTGATGTTTAGAAATTAGAAGGTTTTCAGGAATTCCCAGTATTAAATTGGGGTCCGGGCAGATGCTGAGCCATACCTTTCTCTGGCTGGGCGCGGCTACCCCCGGAAAACTGTTTTTCCGGTCGAGGATGTCAGATATCACCTGGAAATGTAGATGGGAAGGCCAGCCGCCGTTTTCACTCATATCCCCGACCTTACCTATTTGCTGCCCCTTCTTGATCACCATTCCGTCATGCAGTGACTCAAGGAAGGAACGTTCCAGGTGACCATAAAGTGTAAAGAACTCTGTTCCCTCTTCTGCCAGGTGTCGGAGAATGACAGTGGGGCCGTAATCAAGGGACTTTGCATTATCCCGGCAGCTGTACACAACAGCCTTTAACGGTGAATAGACCGGGGTCCCGGGTGGTACAAATATGTCGATTCCCAGGTGAATATTCTTCCTTTCCGGGGCATTATCTGTTTTCTGCTGGTAGCGGGATCCAGCATAGGCCAGCCGAGCTTCGTTATAACACCCAATAGCATGAGTCCTGCCTGACTTAAGAAGCATTTCTGTCACATATTCAGGAGAACCCGAAATCCTGCTTTTATCCTCCAGGACCTCTTCTCCAGGGAGGTCAACCTGGGCGCAGTTCCAGATAGTGCTGCCCACTCCTAAATCCAGTACAGCCTGGGCGGAGTCCTGCAAATCCACAGCAACAGGCGAGGCGAACTCTCCTCGCCTGCTTTTCAACCATGGCATCAACATTGAAGACCTGGGACAAGGTTCCTTGCCGCATGCTTCGCGCAGGCGGTATTCAGCCAGCCGGGGATGGATCGCTGCCACCTGTTCCAGGAGTTTCCAGGCCGGAGCTTCCGAAATAATGAGGTATTTATTTTCAGGATTCTGCATTGACCGATAAGCTGAAAGACAGACACTAACCCCGGCTCTCAGGCTGGCCAGGGGGAAAAAAACTGCCAGCTCATCATCTGACATGGGATTGACCGAATCATATCCGGCAGCAATATGACCCGCAGCTGCTACCGGATCATTTTTATCCATCATCATATACGTAGCCGCGATCGCCGGCTCCGCAACCGTCCAGGAATCAGTCAGGTCTCCGAAATCAATAAGACCGCTGATATGCAGGCAACCAGGCGCTTTACAGGCTACGATTATGTTGTAGTCATTCGCATCATTATGGATAAGGCCAATACGAAGCCGGTTCTGCCTGGATTCTACAATGGGCAGGCATGTATCCAGGACTTTTTGCACCAATGCCCTTTTATCGGAATCCTGTATATATTTCAGATGCCCCGAAATGACTGCAGAACAGTTTCGGATATCCCAGATAAAATCCCTTTTCATGGCCATTTGTAATTTCATCTCAGAAAGCCTGATATCAATGGCAGCCAGGATTTCACCAAGTTCAGTTAACAATCCGGGGGAATGAGGACGGATTGCCGAAATCGGACTGCCATGTAAATAGGTAAGCAGCCTGACTAGGAATCTGTTGTCCTTATATTCAAGGGTTTCAATCTTTCTCCCCTGGCGGGAAGGTATGATCAGAGGTGTACGTACTCTGCTAAAAGCGCCGGTTCTGCCAGCGTCGAGGAAATGCACCACTTTATTCTGTAATTTCAGTAAATCAAGGTCCTGATCCGGATATGACAGCTTCAGAACAAACACAGCGCCTGAACTGTCTTTAACCTTGAAATTGAGGTCCTGCTCACCAGCCAGAGGTTGAACGGTTACGTCCAGTCCGTACAGATCAGAACAAATATGTTTAACATCAAGATCACTGAATTTTGAATTACTTCCTTCTAAATCTGCCATCAATAAAATCCTCACTTGCCTGATGCGGGGATGTCCCTCCCATGCGTATCATTCCTTCAATATAGTACGGCTCCTCCTCTGTATATGGTTAATTTAATATTCCTGAATTTTCCTGATTTCAGGATACAATTTCTATATTGTAGAATTCCCTAATATTTCCAACTGGACACATCTGCTCCCTGGGGAGCTGAAGCTTCAATTCTTTTCATTATCTTGGGGATATGCAACCGGTGATAACGCAGCCGGGAAATGGCATTGGGGTTTTCCTGGTCTCCATTCCAGCAATGTTCCGCCCTGTCGCCATATTTAACTTCACCCCCATAGTATGGATTCTCTGTTTTCTCCAGGAATTCCTCGATCAGGTAGACTGCGTTATTAAGATAGTAATTATCCATATCTCCGCAGTATATATTGATTTTACCTTCCAGCCTGGGACCAAGAGTATCCCAGTCCCTCTCCATGATAAAACGCAGGTCGTAATTCTGTTTCCAGTATTCTGCTACCTTGTGATCGATTTCCCCGGTTTTTTTGTCCCACAGCCTCTTCGGGTAACCATCCTCACCAAGCGGACTGTACACGGCTTCCCAGATATCCCACTGGTCGCCGGAACGGTTTTTGGTCCCCAGCACCAGTTCCAAGTGATTCATCTGTTCCAGAGTGGCAGAGATCTGCCCCAGCCAGTTTCTATGTCCAGGTCTTGGTGTTTTCTTCCAGGGTTCATCCAGGTAATAGGCATTTTTATCCTCATAGATGTTTACAACTGTATACGCCCTGAAGTCAATGGGATCCGGACATGAAGCCCAGCATCCATTATATTCGTCCGGATAGAACACCTGCACTCCGAGGGCTTCCCATCCTCCGGTGGAGCCGCCGTAGAGGAACCGTGCCCAGCCTTCACCTATTCCCCTGAACTGCTTTTCAATAAAAGGGATCAGTTCGTAGGTTATGGCATCCCCGTATGGCCCCAGGTTAGCCGAATTCACCGCATAGGAATCATCATAAAAGGGATTGGCATGCTGAATTTTAACAATCAACATCCTGGGAAAATTCGGAGATATCCAGGTCTTGTAAAAATTATAGGCTTCCTCCTGCTGGATCCGGTTATAACCTTGCAAATCAAATCTGGCACTGTAATCTGGTTCCAGGTCCGGATCAGGAGGCACAGTCCGGAAATCATCCATAGTCGAAACAAAATGGTCGTGGTTGATAATCAGCGGATACCTGGCTTCAGGATGTTCATCAAAACCCTCCGGAAGCAGCACTATTGCGCCCAGGTACATGGGCCTGCCCCAGAACGCTGAAAGCTTCTCGCTCTTGATCTTGATATGTTTAATATATTCTGTGTCAGCCGACTCAGGTATGGGAGGAATTATTTTGTCCAGGTCCACCTGGAAAACCTCGCTGGAATTTCCGATTATCACTACTTTTACCGGTGTGCTGTATAGATTGCCGGGAGAGGAATTCCAATGCTGCCCTTCCCCATTATCCATGGGAAGCTTCACCGTAAAGCCATCGCTTTTTTGAAAAGTTTCATAAACGTGTAAAAGGGCCTGGACCCGGTATTCGCCAGCTGGTACATCAGACAAGCTTTCCAGAGGGTATCCGAATACTGTGGCGTCAAAAACCGCTTTTTCTCCCGGTTTCCAGGAATCCACATCGATCCCGAATACCAGTTGGGTGTCAGCGCCGGTACTTATCTGGAAGCGGGGTTCTGTTCCCTCTTTGCTGGAAAGCATCAGGAGAAGCCTGCCGTCAAGGGGATGATCTGATAGTTTCTCCGGATAGACTACCTCAAATTTCAGGCCAGAGTTCCCGGCATAAAACAAAGAAACACTGCAACTAAAAACAACAATAAAAATGATATTTTTCAATAACTTAAAATATAAATACTTATGTATCATATTAATTAAATCCTCAGTGTTTAGCAAGGCGGAAAATTGAAAACGTTTTTGAAAAAACTCCCGGCAATCCCGTTCTTATCCTTTTTCGCCCAAGGTTGCTGACGACTCCACAATTACAATCAATAGACTATCTTGGCTTTCTCCCGGCCGCTGTAGTATTTCTCCATTTCCCGGTCCCAATGTTCAACTACATCTTTTGATTCCGGAAACCTCCCCTGGTCGTTAGTTTCGGCTATCCAGACATCAAGCACACTGCTCAGACGCTTTTTCAGTTCTGAGAATGCAGGATCCTGGGCAAGGTTATTTACTTCATAGGGATCCAGTTCCAGGTCATATAATTCTTCCTCAGGCCTGGTCGGATTCATCAGGTACTCCTGGATCAGGTTAAGTTCTCCCTCTTCGTGCAGTTTTCTCATTAATCCCAGTATTGGGTAGGTCCATTCTTTATAACGGTTGAGCTGCAAAAATGGCCTTTCCGGATAATAATTTCTGATGTACCGGTATCGCGCGTCCCTTACCGTACGAATCCTGTCTACCGTTTCATCCCCACGGTCCCTCGCTCCAAACACATATTCCCTGGGTGGATCAGTCTCAATGCCGCCCCCCAGGAAAACCCTGCCCTGCATCAGCCTTGGAGGCTTTAAACCGGCAATGCTCAGGGTTGTTGCTGAGAGGTCAATCATGGAAAGCAGCCTGGAATCAACCTGCCCTGGGCTGAACCCGGCAGGAGCCTTGAAATTCTCAGGCCAGCGAACCAGCAAAGGCACATGCAGCCCGCTCTCGTAAGGCCACTGCTTCGACCTGAGCATTGCCCTTCCGTTATCTCCAAAAACCACTACAACTGTATTCTCCAGCAAATTCTCATTTTCCAGTTTATCCAGGATAAACCCGATTTTTTTGTCAAATGCCATAATAGCGTTCAGGTACTGGGCCCAGACTTTGCGGGACACTTCATGGTCCGGATAATAGGGAGGAATTTTCATCCGGGCTGGATCAGCCCTTTTCTCCAGATGCTCGTGAGCAGTGTCCCAGGATTCTCCTCTGTGGCTCTCTGGAAAATTCACCTGGGCATAAAAGGGCTGGTGGGTTTGCAGGTCCGACCACTTATTGGTGTCAAAAGGATTCTTGTATTTTTCCCCTTTATAGGTAAAATTCCAGTCAGCTTTTCCTGTTCCCCTGTAAAAAAGCTCATTAGAATCTCCGGTCAGGTCAACAATGTTTCCTGTGTAATATCCTCCATCCCGCAGAATATCGGTGATTACCTTGACCCCATCCGGCAAGAGGTATCCGTCATCCCGGTGGGACCGATGGTTATGCGCCCCGATGCTGGTCTGGTACATTCCGGTCATGAAAGCTGACCTGCTGGGGGAACAGACTGCCGAGGTTGTATAGGCATGTGAATAGATAACTCCTTCCCTGGCAATTCGGTCAAGGTGGGGAGTCAGCACTTCAGGATACCCGTAACAGCCCAGTTCCGGTCCCATATCCTCAGCAATTAACCATAAAATGTTAGGGGTTAACGGATTATCTGAAGCGTTTAATCCGGAAGGGAAAAATAAAACTACCAACGCCAGCAAAACGTAAAAAGAAACGTGGAATGACATATTTTTCATAAAGGTCCTGAATTGTCGGGAATAGCTGTTGATATCCATGGTTGTTATCAATTCTATGGTAATTCAAAGCTGCTTTATTAACAAAGAGATTCATTAACTGGAAACGGATTAATGGCAAGGTGGGCAGCCCTGCTCGATAACTACCGGACACGAGTTGCAAAAATAGCGCTGCTTCTCGAAGTCAAATAATAATCCCTTTTTCGAGTGCTGAAATTCGGGGCGTTAAAAGGCTGAAGATCCAAATTCGTGCCGTCTCAGTTACAAACTTGTATAATACGAATTGCAGGATCACCTCGATCATGTTAATCAAATTATCACCCGGAGCACTTCAATGAAAATAGCAATTATCGGGCTTCCCAATTGTGGAAAAACCACTGTATTTAATGCACTCACCGGAGGATCGGCTGAAACAGCGGCTTTTTCATCGGGAAAGCTTGAACCCAACCTTGCAACTGTTAAGGTTCCTGATCCCCGCCTCAATGTCCTGGCAGATATGTATGATCCCAAAAAACTCACTCCGGCCGAGGTACAGTATGTGGACGTGGGAGGTTTTTCGGGAAGCCAGAAAAACAAGGGTGGACTGTCTCCGGAACTGCTTGGATTTATTGGAACGGCAGATGCTTTTCTCCATGTGGTAAGGTCATTTAAAAATGAAACTGTCCCTCATCCGGATGGCAGTGTCGATGCAGCCAGGGACCTTTCCAACCTGGACCTGGAACTGATGTTTTCAGACCTCTCCATTATTGAACGCCGCCAGGAGCGGCTGGGAAAAGATGTAAAGAGACTGACCGGAAAGGAGCGGGACGATGCCCGTCGTGAAAAAGGCATTATGGACCGGTTGCAGGCAGCCCTGGAAGACGAAAAACCGCTCCGGGACCTGGAGCTGACTCCTGAAGAATTCAAGATAATAAAAGGTTACCAGCTGCTTACCCTTAAACCTGTACTGGTAGTTCTTAACAGTGGAGAAAACCTGACACCTGATGGGGACGTTACCCTCACCTATGACCACAGGGAAAGCAGTGTTTTCTCTCTCAGCGCCAAGGTCGAGGCGGAACTGGCCCAGATGGATGAGGAAGAAGCCCAGGAATTCCTGGTGGACCTGGGAATACAACAGCCTGCCCGGGACAAGGTGATTTCCGCTTCTTATGCACTGCTTGGTTTAATCAGCTTTCTAACCGTAGGCAAAGACGAGGTCAGGGCCTGGACCATCAGGTCAGGAACAGCCGCGCCGCAGGCCGGCGGAACAGTACACTCAGATATCGAACGGGGTTTCATCCGGGCAGAAGTTGTTACTTATAACGACCTGGTCAAAGCCGGAAGCATGGCCGAAGCCAAGAAACACGGGACCGTGCGTCTGGAAGGCAAGGAATACATTGTTAAGGACGGAGACATCTGCAATTTCCTGTTTAATGTATAGAAGCTCGATCGAAAGGCCATCAAAATCATGCTGATAGCTACCTGGAACGTAAATGGGGTAAGAGCCCGGTTGGACTATATCCTGGACTGGCTGAAGGAAAGGACACCGGATATCGTTGGACTGCAGGAACTCAAGGCTGAAGACGATAGTTTCCCCTATGACGCATTCGAAGAAGCTGGCTATTCAGCTGTAATCCATGGACAGAAAGCCTGGAACGGAGTGGCTGTGCTAAGTAAATTTCCGGCTGAAATCAGGCAGGCAGGCCTGCCCGGACAGGAGGCAAACGGGGCCAGGATGATAGCTGCCAGCATTTCAGGTCTGGAATTCATCTCTGTTTACTGCCCTAACGGAAAATCCAAGGATCATCCTGATTTCAAAATGAAGCTGGAGTGGTTTACTTCACTGGCAGAATATGTGGATGCTGAGTATTCTCCGCTCGACCAGAAAAACCTGGTACTGGCCGGTGACTATAATGTGTGCCCTTCCGGGCTGGACAGCTGGGATGAAGAGTTGCTGCGCGGGACGATCTTCCATACTGAAGCGGAAAGAGAATGCATAAATCAGCTGAAATCCCTGGGATTATCAGATCTTTTTCGATCTAAATACCCGGAGGAAAAGTTATTTTCCTGGTGGGACTACCGTGGAGGCTCTTTTTACAAAAACCAGGGCTTGCGGATTGATTTGATGCTGGGGTCACCCGTCCTTTGTGAACGGGTAACCGATGTCTATACTGATCGCGATTTCAGAAAAAAGCGCAATGACCAGACGCCGTCAGATCACGCCCCGGTTATTGCCGTGCTTAAATAGAAAATCAGCTAAGGATTATCGGACAGGAATCCCTTTATTGCATTGATGTCATCTCCTGAGAGGCTGAAATCAGCCGCATGGATAACCCCCTCGACCTGCTCCGGTTTCCGCATCCCGACTATGGCGGCAGTAATCGCTGGATTCAGCAGGGTCCAGGCAATGGCGACTTCACCGGCAGTACGGCCATATGCCTTTCCTATTTTTCCCAGCAAGTCAGCCAGGGCCAGGTTCCTTTCCAGGCGATCCCCCGAAAAATGAGGATTCTTGTGTCTCCAGTCATCAGCTGGGAGAGAAGCGAAACGATCTTTGTTCATCTTGCCCGAAAGCAGTCCGGAAGCCATCGGGGAGTAGTTGATCACGCCAATACCCTGCTCCCGGCAGTAAGGAAGGATTTCCTCCTCCACCTCTGGAAAAACCAGGGAATATGGAGGCTGCAGGGAAGTGACCGGAGCGATTTTCTGAACTCGTTTCAATTGCTCTACCGAAAAGTTTGATACGCCTATATAACGAATTTTCTGCTGTCTCTGCAGTTCCGCCAAAGCTTCCCATCCTTCTTCAATGTCAGCTTCAGGGTTGGGCCAGTGGATCTGGCAAAGATCCAGTACTTCCAGATTAAGACGCCTCAGGCTGTCCTCTACTTCCTTTTGAACCGATTCCTTTTTTAGTACTCCTGAAACCTTGCCCTTGTCATTCCAGACCAAACTGCATTTGGTAAAAATGTAAGGATTATAATTCGTTCCCTTAAGCGCCCTGGCGACAACCTCTTCGGAATGGCCAAGCCCGTACACAGGAGCCGTATCAATCCAGTTAATTCCACTGTCCAGAGCCTTGTGGATAGTTTTTATCGATTCCGTGTCATCCTGGTGCCCCCATCCAAAGGCCCAGCTACCACCGATAGCCCAAGCTCCAAGGCCCAGTTCAGTTATCTTCAGGTCAGAATTACCCAGTCTATTTTTATTCATTATTAAATCTCCAAATTTCTTATTGCTTCCTGATTATTTGAATTAATCCGCATTTCTCAACAGCTGACTACCGGAGTGGCGGGAATGTTCCTCCTGGCGGGTTTATGCGCCGTTGGCTTCCTCATCACACCTTCAGTTAGGTCGGGCAACCAGGTGAAAAATATTATCTAAAGCTTTGGTTAAGAGTATGAGAGAAGAAGTCCTAAAGTTACAACTTAAATCAATCAGTCAAAATAAAACAGAAAAGCGCTGCTGGAAAAAATACTACGCTCAGGGCTGATTATTCATTTATTCCCAGCCTGGAAGCAAACTCGCTAAAGGCCTTCAGCCTGTCAGTGTTTATAAAATCCACTCCTGCCTCCAGAAGCAGGTCCCATACATATTCCTGCCCTGCTATATCCGGAATGTCCGTACCCCAGAAACGAATCTTACGCCCCTGGAAATGAGCCTGTTCCACCACACTTTTCATCTTAACAAAAACAGGTTCAGGGATTTCCCCTTCCCCTTTCCACTCAAATTCATCACTCCAGCTTGCGCTTATCAGTTTGATAATGGGCAAATCAGGATGGGCTTCGAGATCTTCGATTCTGCCGTCATACAGTGCCGGGCAGTTTTTTTCATCCAGCATCCCCTGTAAATCCCGGTTGCCTGATATTACTGCAGTTACCGGTCCTTCAATCAATCTACCTTCACGGAAAACGGAAAGCATGTCCGAATATTCAAGGAGTGTCCTTTCCAGGGCCGGCCAGGCATCCGGACTTTCGGTCTTCATATCAACAAGCAGCAGTACCCTGGATCCATCACTGTATACCGATCCATTATTCTGTTTTACCAGGTCCCGAAGCGGATCCAGGTAGAGGGATTGAATAGTCCTTTCAGGCTTTATGTCCTCGAAATCATGGGCTACAAAGAGAGATCCGTCTGCCAGGTGTACATCCACTTCAATACTGGAGAATCCGTAGTGCAAGGCATCCCAAAGTGGAAATGCGTGCTCGTAATCATTGTGGGCATGAGCAGTTACAGGCAGGGGCCTGAAAGCAGGCTCCGGATGATTCGCCGCAAAAATGACGGGACAGATTAGAATTACAGACATCATAACCAGCAGAATACTTTTCATTTTCATTCCATTTTCTTTTAACCAGGCATCAACTGCAAAATTCATCAATCATTAAGGATATAGAACATTGTTCACAATTAGAATAATCCATGTTGTTTCAATCAGCACCTTCCGGAGTAGAAGAGTCCTATAATCTGCTGAAACCCAGCCAATTTCACAACCTTGAGGCTGTTTTCTCCTGCTGTTATTAATCCGGATACCCGATAATGAATTTCGCGATATACTAATTTATTATAATTTTGAATATTGTTAATGCTGGTAAAAGCCGGCTATCCCGCTGCCTTTTGCCCGTATCAGATAATTACGCGCGTTGAATTAACCGGACCCAGAATCGCAGATTATAGATTATTAATATTTATGTCCCGAAAAAAACTTAGAAGATTTGCAGAACTTGAGAATTTTCCTAATTTCTTCCGCTATTTCAACCTTGAAAAAGGCGGGGGATGGATAAAGGATTTTTTCGGGAACGACAGCTCAGTCACCCTGGAACTATGCTGCGGAAAGGGAGATTTTTCGCTGGGCCTCGCCCAGCTGTTCCCCAACCGCAATGTGCTTGGCATTGACCGGAAAGGAGACCGGTTATGGTCAGGGTCCAGCCGGGCGCTTGAAAAGGGAATTTCCAATGCCGCTTTCCTGCAGACAGACATAGAGATCCTAGGGGACATGCTGGACGAAGGTCAGGTTGAAGAAATATGGGTTACGTTTCCCGACCCTCTTCCCAAGCGAAAACAGGCTAAACACCGGATACTGGGACCGTCATTCCTCAAGATTTACCGGAAATTGCTGCGCCCGGGTGGACTGATCCACCTTAAAACCGATTCCGAAGATTTCCTTGAATCCACAGTCGAAGTGCTGCAGCATGAACCTGTTGAAATCAGATTCCTTAAAAAAGATATTTATTCCGCCCCCCTGTCAGATCCGCTTCTTGAAATCCAGACTGATTTTGAGCGTAAGCACCTGGCGATCGGACGCAAGATTCATTACATGGTTTTCAGCTTTAAAGACTGACAGGTGGCTTATCATCATGCTTCCTTTTAAAAAGCTGTTCATATTGTCCTGGCTGTTTGCTGCAGCTTGCATCTCTGTTCATGGTGAAGTAGTGACTCGGCATGAATGGACCCGTCCGTTTATGGGCACGGTATTCCACATAACCGTCTATTCTTCCTCCCTGGACCTAGCCGAAAAGGCCGTATACCGGGCTTTCGATCGAATCGAAAATCTTGAAGAAACCCTCAGTTTTTACCGAGAAAATAGTGAACTAAACCAACTCGCTGGAAACGCTTATTCTGAAGCTGTAACAGCCGGTCCGGATTTATTTGAAGTACTGGAGGCTGCCCTTTTCTGGTCAAGGAAAACAGGAGGGGCTTTCGACTGCACAATAAGGCCGCTAATCACTTTGTGGCATACCAGGGGCCAGGAAGGTGTACTGGTCTCATCGGCAGAAATAGCAAAAGCCCGTGATCAAATTGGGTTCAACAAGGTCCTGCTGAATCCAAGACTCCATTCAGTCCGCTTACTGGCACCGGGAATGCAGCTTGACCTGGGAGGAATAGCCAAAGGATTCTCCGCCGACGAGGCTCTGGAATCACTGGAACAGGATGGTTTTAAAATTGTGCTGATAGATGCAGGCGGCGACCTGCGCCTGGGAGAGCCGCCCCCGGGCCAGAAGGGATGGTTGGTAAACCTGGATAATTCAAGCCCTGGTCCTTCCCGACTGGAACTGGCTAACGCCGCCATTGCCACATCTGGTGATAAATACAAGTTTTATGAAATTGAGGGCACCCGTTATTCCCATATAGTTAATCCAAAAACCGGACGGGGTATGACTGATCACCGCCAGGTCACAGTAATCTCCGGAGACGCCCGGACTGCTGACGCCCTGGCAACAGCTTTAAGCGTGATGGATATCCAGGATGGGATGGAACTGGTCGCTTCCCTAGATCACACTGAATCCCTGATTATGGTGATGGATCCCGAAACGATTCACGCCCAGGAACACGCAGGCCCCAACTTATCCGGTAAAACCATCATTTTTAAAACAGCAGGTTTTCCCGAGCTTTTCTGAGTGTTTATCCACAGTTGTCCTTTTTCGTCGACAATTATTTACACTTTATTAAGGAAAGAAACCTTTCCAATATCGTTAACAGGAAATCAAAAGAACAGATCAAACCATGTTAATAGAAAAGCCGCGGCTATGGCTCACAATTTGGCAATTCTCGAGATTTGCATAAATTAACCTGTGGCACTTGTCAACTTTGCAGTGTATACTTTCAGGGCTATTTTATGGTTTTCCAGTTATTATCTTGACTCGGATTTTTGTATCGGTAAGAATCCATTTCTAACAGCGAATAAACCAGTTCCACCTAGACTGCATACGCTGTTGATCAAGAAATAGTTTTAAATTTTGTATTTATTAATCGAATAGATTTACCGGAGACAGATTTTTAGATGAAACTAAATCCATTCAAAATTCTCTTTGTAAAGACCCGTCTGTTCACAGGCCTGGTAATTGGTGCAGTGTTCTGTTTCCTTTTTATATGGGCCAGCTATTACATGGTTGAATACACTTCTACCAATGAATTCTGTGATGCCTGTCATATTCACCCACAGGCCTATACCACATGGAAAGACGGGCTTCATTACCAGACAGCCAGCGGGATTCATACAAATTGCATTGATTGTCACCTTCCGCCCAAGGACAATCTAACTAAGTACCTGTACGCAAAAGGTAAAACTGGATTTAAAGACATATACGGATTTTATTTCAAAGACCACGAATCCTTTAACTGGGACCAGAAATCAACGCTCGAATATGCTCCTAAACATGTTTACAACGAGTCCTGTATAAACTGCCATACCGAACTGTTCCCGAAGGAAGTCACCGCAAAGGCCCTTGACGCTCACATTTATTACCAGAAGAACACCGATACCCTGGAGTGCATAAACTGTCATCTTAAGGTTGGGCACTACCATGAGACCCCGGATGAACAGATCCTTGCTGTAGACACTGACCAGGAAGAGCTCTTCGATTTGGCTCCCCTTATTTCCGAGATCGGCGAGAATGAATTTGTTGAATATACCGAAGTGATGCCCGGAAGTGGAGTTAAGTTCGAAATGGTACCGATTGCAGGTGGTACTTTTACCATGGGAGCCAGCCCTTCAGATCCTGACGCCGAAGAAGATGAAAATCCTCCTCGCCAGGTTAAAATCAGTCCATTCTGGATGGGTAAATTCGAAGTATCCTGGCGGGAATTTGACTCTTATTACTCTGAAACAGTCACCAGGGGTAAAAATGAAGCAGGGTTAAGGATTGATGCCATATCAGGGCCTACCCCTCCCTATGGTTCTCCAGACCAGGGATGGGGCAAGGGTTCTCAACCTGCCATAACAATGCGCCACTACACCGCTTTAAAATATTGTGAGTGGCTCTCATCTGTAACAGGCCGCAAGTATCGTCTGCCGACTGAAGCAGAGTGGGAATATGCAGCTCGCGCCGGCAATACAGGCCCATATTTCTTTAGTGAAGAGACCAGCGGTTCCTGGTGGAGCAACCTGTTTGGAAGCAAAGAAGTCAGTCCGGAACTGCTCGATGAATTTGCCGTGTACAGCGAAAACAGCAAATACCGGACCCATGAACCCAGATTCAGGAAACCCAATCCCTGGGGCCTTTACAACATGCTGGGCAATGTCAGGGAATTCTGTCTCGACTGGTATGCACCGGACATACTTTCCAAATATCCTGAAGGAGAAGCCATATTGAATCCAAGGGGACCTGAAACCGGAACAGAGTATGTGATCCGAGGTGGATCCTACAGGTCTTCTCCACAGGAACTGAGGGCTTCAGCCCGTGACTACACCAGGACCGAACAGTGGATGAGAACCGATCCCCAGACTCCCAAAAGTGTCTGGTGGTACTCAGATGTCACAGATGTTGGCTTCCGGGTAGTAAGGGAGCTTGAGGAGAATGAATAAATGAGTTAAAAAAAAGAGGATCTCAGACTGAACTGTGATCCTCTTTTTTTTTAAAAATCTTTTTACTAATAAAGACAATTCCTGTATTTGGAAAAGGAGTCAACATGAGCGATGAGTTAGAAAAAAATGATTTTAGCAGGCGAACCTTTATCGGTACCGCCGCAGTGGCTGGAGTAGCACTGGCAGCCTGTGCGGCACCGCCTAAGGAAGAGGCCCCGATAGCATTAGGTCCCAAAATGACCTTGGGCCCTGAACTGGCACCAGACGGAGAACCTATCAGAGCCGGCCTTATCGGTTGCGGCGGCAGGGGAACCGGCGCAGCCGGAAACTTTCTCTCCGCTGGCCCCAATCTCCAGGTGGTCGCGCTGGCTGATACCTTCAAGGACCGCCTCGAAAGCTGTCGCGGCAGGCTCAAGGAGCAGCACGGAACAGAGATCGCTGACGACCAGTGTTTTGTCGGATTCGATGCCTATAAAAAACTCCTGGAAGCTGATATCAACTATGTGATCATAGCGACTCCACCCTACTTCCGTCCAGAGTTGTTCAAAGCTGCAGTGGAAGCCCGCAAACACGTTTTTATGGAAAAACCTGTTTGTGTTGATCCCGTTGGAGCCCGTTCAATCATGGAAACCGGTGAAAAAGCCACTGCCCTGAATCTCAAGGTAGCGACCGGCACCCAGAGAAGACACCAGAAGAATTACATTGAAACCTATAATCGCATCATGGACGGTGCCATTGGCCAGATAACATCAGCCAGGGCTTACTGGAACCAGTCACAGCTCTGGTATAAAGAGCGTGAAAAAGGCTGGTCTGATATGGAATGGATGATCCGCGACTGGGTCAACTGGAGCTGGCTTTCCGGAGATCACATTGTCGAACAGCACGTGCATAATGTTGATGTCATCAACTGGTTCACTAATTCTCATCCGATTAATGCCGTGGGCATGGGAGCCAGGGCCCGCAGGGTGACCGGAGACCAGTATGACTTCTTCGCCGTGGATTACGAAATGGAGAATGGAATCCACATGATGAGCATGTGCCGCCAGATAGATGGATGCGAAAACAATGTCTCTGAATACATTGTCGGAACCAAAGGTTCATCTAACTGTGCTGACACCATCTATGACCTGGATGGGAATATCGTTTGGCAGTACGAAGCGGCCAAGGATGAAGCCGGAAATGTAAAGGACACCTCTCCCTATATCCAGGAGCATATTGACCTTGTAACCTGCATACGTGAGGACAAACCTATAAACGAGGCTGCCAATACAGCAATTTCTACCCTTACTGCGGTCATGGGAAGAACTTCCTCCTACACTGGAAAACTCGTGACTTGGGAAGAAATGATGGCTTCCGATACCAAGATAGGTCCAGCTGAAATAAAACTCGGGCGTTATCCCGATATCATCAAAGCCACAAAACCACCTGTTCCAGGCACCGCGAAAGGATAAGTCCCGAGACATTGGGGTTAAATTCAAAAGGGGGGTGCCTTGCCAGGCATTCCCTTTTTTTTGGGGGGTGGGAGGTGACGAACGCATGCCATTATCACTCTGACCAAAACAACCCTGACCCGGAACTTTGCCACTGGTTAAAATAAATCCATTTGATACCAGCCGACACACGGTGTTAAATACCCATCTTTATTTTGTCTGTCAGCAAGCGTCAATTGTCATTTGGCAGGTAGTTTTAACAATCCGGCATGTATATAATTGAAATTAAAATCATGAACAAGTCTATGCCCTTAAAGATTTTCGCCACACTTGCTTTTCTATTATTATTTTGCTTCGGGTGTTCAGCGAAGATACCCTCTAGTAATGTAGTTAAAATTGAAGAAGGTGACGATTTAGACAGCATCATTCGAAAATCTGTCACTGTAACTCCCTCTGAAAGGCAGTTTTCCTGGCAGAAAAATGAATTTGAGGCGTTCATACACTTCGGCGTAAACACCTTCACCGGACGGGAGTGGGGAACCGGAAAGGAAGATCCCGCTATCTTCAATCCTGAAGGCCTGGATGCCAGGCAATGGACACAGGTCATGCGTGATGCCGGCATGAAAATGGTCATACTCACAGCCAAACACCATGATGGTTTCTGCCTGTGGCCGAGCCGATATACTGAACATTCTGTTAAAAACAGTCCCTGGAAGAATGGCCAGGGAAATGTTGTCAGGGAACTTTCCAATGCCTGCAAGGAAGCCGACATCAAACTGGGCCTGTACCTGTCCCCGGCCGACCTTCATGAAATTGAGCGTCCAGAAGGATTTTATGGAAATGGCAGTATGCCCCGGACTTCTTCAGTGCCCTCTGATCCGGAACACCAGAAAATGGCTTCTGAAGTTTTCGAATATTCAGGGATCACCGATTATGACCTATATTTCATGAATCAACTTTATGAACTGCTGACCGAATACGGCGAGATTTCAGCAGTATGGTTTGATGGGGCTAATCCAAAACCTGGTACCGGGCAGACCTATAACCGCCGAGCCTGGTATGACATGATCCGGAAACTGCAGCCGAACGCGGTGATTTCAATCAAGGGGCCTGACGTCAGGTGGTGCGGAAACGAAGCGGGAAGGACCAGATCCAGCGAGTGGAGTGTGATTCCCCTGCCCGTTTCCCCTGAAGAGTATGACTGGGCGGATGCGACCATAGAAGATCTCGGCAGCCGTGAAAGGCTTAAAAACGCCCGTTACTTGATCTGGTATCCGGCCGAAACCAATACCTCCATGAGATATGGATGGTTCTACCGGGATGAAGAACAAGGTGTAAAAACAACCGAACACTTACTGGATATCTGGTATCGATCCATTGGTGGAAATACTGTTTTCCTGCTGAATATGACTCCGAACCGCAGGGGATTGATCCCGGATAGAGACGCCCTGATCCTGAGAAGGATGGGACAGATTCTGAAAGAGTCTTTTTCTAAAAACCTGCTGGAAGGCTCAGCAGCAAGCGCTACCTCCCGTCTTAACAGCAGTTTAAATCCTTCCAAGATTCTCATTCCGGGAGAGGACGAATACTGGATGGCTGAAGAAAACCAGGAAACCGCAACAATTACATTCAACCTGGACAAACCAATTGTATTCAACCGATTGATGTTACAGGAACCAATCAGGAGACTGGGACAGAGGATAGAGTCTTTCAGTTTCGAGATGAAACGGGATGGCAAATGGATAGAGATCGGAACCGGGACAACCATCGGTTATAAAAACATCCTCAGGTTTCCGGCTGTTTCCTCCAACCAGGTAAGAATCAACATAACCGGATCGAGGGTTTGCCCAGCGCTATCTTATGCCGGGTTATACCAGGCCCCGGAAATCCTTGCTGATCCATTTATAAAGCGGGACAAATCGGGCAGCATCGAAATTTCAAGCGACAGCCCGGATACGGTTTTTCACTACACTCTGGATGATTCTGATCCTGTTCCCGATTCTCCTCTTTACACTGAACCCTTCCCGCTTCCCGGCGGCGGGATCTTGAAGGTACGGGGCTTTGTGGACAACTACGGTCAGGCCGGAGAGATTATAACCCGTAAATATTACATATCCGCCGAAAAATGGAATGCTGATTCAGCTATCACAAGCAAAGATTTTCCAGCTGCTAACGCGATTGACGGTAATCCCAATACATTCTGGATGGCCTCCTGGAAAGAAGATTCCACGGAATCGCCCTCCATTTCCATCGACCTGGGAGAAACAATCTCACTGCGGGGGTTCACCTACCTTCCCCGTAACAGACCCGGAGACGCAGGAACTGTGCTGAGATATAACTGCCAGGTCAGCAAGGATGGAAAAAAGTGGACTTCTGTCGTCAAAAATGGAACTTTTGACAATATCCGAAATAATCCGGTCCTCCAGGAAGTCCGGTTCAGAAAGGTTCAGAAAACCCGTTTTCTCCGGTTTATTCCACTCGAGGAAATTGGAGGCAGAAGAATAGTTACAGTTGCTGAAATTGAGGTTATAACTTGAAAACATTATCAGCTGCTGAAAAACGAGGCAAATAAAATGAACAAAATATCTGAACCCTCAGCCGCAACCACGCTTTGCGCGGTCATCGGGGATCCTGTCGGACATTCGCTTTCCCCCCAGATTCACAATTCCGCTTTTGCTGCTTCAGGGATCGACATGGTTTACACAGCCTTTCATGTCAGGAAAGGTGACTTGGAGAGAGCATTAAATGGTGTCAGGTCACTGGGAATAAAAGGATTGTCTGTGACCATCCCTCACAAGGTGGATGTCATCCCTTTCCTTGATGAAGTGGATGCAACCGCACTCTCCACTGGTTCTGTAAATACAGTTGTTAATTCCTCAGGAGTATTGATCGGCTTTTCCACAGACGGCCCGGGAGCAGTGCGTGCCCTGGAGGATGAATCCGTCTCCATCGAAAACAGCAACATTCTGGTATTGGGCTCAGGGGGTGTATCCAGGGCTATAACCTTCGCTCTCAGGTCACTCAACTCTCAACCAGGCCTGAAAATCCTGGGAATTGATGAACCTGAAATCAGAAAACTTGTTATGGACCTGAATAAAGGCGCGACTGGCAAAATAAATAGGGAAACACCTCCTGTTTCTGGAGTCAAGCTGACTGATGAGAGCCTCGAAAAAGCGATGGCTGAAGCTGATATTGTAATTCAGACCACTCCCGTTGGCATGAGCCCGAATACGGGAGAGTCTCTGATACCAGCCCGGTTTTTCCGCAAAGGCCAGGTGGTTTTTGATGTTGTGTACACACCACGCGAAACCAGGCTCCTGGAAGAGGCGAAAAAGGCCGGTGCCAAAACTGTTTCAGGGCTGGGCATGTTCGTTAATCAGGCTGCTATCCAGTTCGAACTCTGGACTGGGGTGAAAGCTCCCGCGAAAATCATGCTCAATGCTCTTGAACAGGCGTTGTACAATCCTGAAAAATAAAAAAACCCTGGATGAAGTTCAACAAAATCAACTATCGCCGACCCTGACTGATCCAGACGGCAAAATAATATAGATGGAATCACGGGCTTAATGAACATAATTCTGATTGGATACAGAGGAACTGGAAAAAGTACTATCGGGAGATTAGTAGCTGAAAAGCTGCATTTTTCGAGAGTCGAAACCGATGCTGAAATAACGAAACAGGCCGGAATGAGTATCCCGGAAATAGTCAAGCATCACTCCTGGGAATACTTTCGAGACCTCGAATCCAGGGTAATTGTGGATGCCTGTTCCCGAAAAAAAACAGTCATAGACTGCGGCGGCGGTGTTGTTACCAGACCGGATAACATCGCAGCGCTCAAAGCCAGCGGAACCGTTTTCCTCCTGGTAGCCGACATACGGGACATTGTGCGAAGGATCTCCCGTTCTTCCCAGCGGCCATCGTTAACAGGGAACAAAAGTGTCACAGCTGAAGTGGAGGAAGTAATGAGAGAAAGAGATCCTCTCTACCGGAAAGCCGCGGATTACATAATCAATACTTCGGAAGAGTCGCCCCGTACTGCAGGAGATAAAATAACCAGGATATACCGAGGATTAACTGACCCCGGAAATTCACGAGGTTCTTCATTCGACAAAAAACAAAATTAACTGGGTATTATTCTGTTATCGGTTTTTTTAAATTACGGATTTCAAAACCGATGTGACTTTTTTTAAATGCCTGGCAAGGGATCATATGGAAAATGGCAATAAAGGCATTCTCGAAGAAGTAACCCTTTATCACTGGATGGTAGTGATAATAGCCTCGTGTGGGTGGTTGTTTGACTGCATGGACCAAAGAATCTTTGTTCTCGCCAGGGAATCAGCCCTCACTGAGCTCCTGGGGGACAGCACTGCCGGCAGTGAGGCTGTCAAGCAGTACCTTGGATATGCCACCACTTCCATGATCCTGGGATGGGCAACAGGCGGAATAATTTTCGGGATGATGAGTGATAAACTGGGAAGAGTAAAAACCATGGTTTTCACCCTGGTTATTTATTCGGGGTTCACAGGTTTTTCCGGCTTGGCAACCAGCTGGATTGACTTCACAATCTACCGTTTCCTGGTAGGTATGGGCCTGGGCGGTATGTTTGGAGCCGCTACCACTCTGGTGGCCGAAAGTGTTCCCGGAGGTTTTCGAACAGTCGCGCTCGGCGCACTGCAGGCCCTCTCCGCAACCGGCAATATCATCGGTTCAACTGTCAGCTACTGGCTACAACCGGGCGCGCAAAACCTGCTTTATGGACTGTCCGGGTGGCGGTTGCTGTTCTTTGTAGGCATCATCCCTTCTCTGCTGGTTATTCCTATAATGTTGATACTGAAAGAACCGGAAACCTGGAAAACAGCAAAGGCTAAGGCCGCGAAGACTAAAAATTTAAAAAGAGTCGGATCCCCGCTTGATCTTTTCCAGCAAAGCCGATGGCGCCGCAATACCCTGGTTGGGCTGGGCCTGGGGTTTGCCGGAATGGTTGGTCTATGGGGCATTGCCTTTTTTTCACCCGAACTGATTTCCACGGCCTTGGCCGGAGAACCTCAGCACCTGATTGACCAGGTGAGAGCCAAGGGTACAGCCCTGCAGGATGTTGGAGCTTTCCTGGGAATGGTGGCATTTACTTTCCTGGCTGGCTGGCTTGGAAGAAAACTGGCTTTCCTCTTTTCCTTTATGACCTGTATGTTCATAACCATGTATGTGTTCAGTTCTCTCAACTCCGCCTCCGATGCCTACTGGATGCTGCCGATGATGGGATTCGTCCAGTTGGCTGCCTTCGCCGGCTTCACTATTTATTTTCCTGAACTTTATCCGACCAGGTTGAGGGGAACCGGTGTCGGTTTCTGCTACAACACGGTCAGGTACCTTGCTGCCCCTGCCCCGATCCTCCTCGGATACCTGGCTGTATCTATGGGATTCAGGCAAGCGGCAATGCTAATGTGTTCTGTTTACTTCATCGGGATTATTGCCCTGATCTGGGCGCCTGAAACCAAGGATCAGCCTCTGCCGGAAGATTAAACGGAACTGAGAACTGAGAGATTCGACGTACGAAGTGCCTCACAATCCTCTATTCCCAATCTGCCGGCTTCGTCATAAAAAGAGTTTATAATGGGCTGTCGATAAAAAAATTATTGAGAAATGCGGGTTAAGTAAACTTACCTGGGGATATTAATTATGAGATGGATATTAGGTGTAACTATGACCGTGATAATGTTTTGTTCGAGTGCCTCTGCTGCCGGGTCTGCAAGCCGGGAGAAAATTGACGATAGATATAAGTGGGACCTGACGGATCTGTATGAAAGCGACGAAGCCTGGGAGGTTACCCTCGACAGGCTCGATAAGGAAAAAAATGACATCCTCAAATTCAAAGGTACGCTGGGAAGTTCAGCCGGCAGGCTTCTGGAATGCCTCCAGTTCATTTCAGGGCTGGATAAGGAATTTTCCAGACTTTATACCTATGCCTCACAAATATCCGACCTGGATACAAGGGTATCCAAGTACCAGGCCATGAAACAGAAAATACAGCAGGTGTATACTGATTTAGGGTCCAGATCCGCTTTCCTGGAACCGGAGATCCTGCAGATCGAAGAAACGAAAATTGAAAAATTTATAACAGCTGAAAAAGGCCTGGAAGTATACAGCTTCTACCTCCATGACCTGAAGCGGAAACAGCTGCACCGACTCTCAGAAAAAGAAGAGAAAATACTGGCCCAGGCCGACCTCATCACCGGGGCTCCACAGAATATCTATGGAATCCTGGCCAACGCCGACTTGCCTTACCCTGAAGTAACTCTGAGTGACGGATCCAGGGTAACTCTTAATTCCGCCGGTTATGCCAAGGCCAGGACTTCCACCAACCGGGACGATCGCCGTCTTGTGTTTGATGAGTTTTATAAAACCCTGAAACAATACAGCAGCACCTTCGGGGCAACCCTTTCAGCCCAGATCAAAAAGGACCTTTTTACCTCCCAGACCAGGGAATATAAGGACTGCCTGTCTGCCGCTCTGGACAGGAACAACATCCCGGTTGAGGTGTATTACAGCCTTATCAAAAACGTCAATGATAACCTGGATTCCTTCCACCGCTACCTTAATATCAAAAAACGTATGCTGGGACTGGAAACACTCGAGTATATCGACCTCTACACCCCGACAGTCAAGAGTGTGGACCTGGAATATTCAATAGAGGAGGGCAGCAAAATTGTACTTGAAGCCCTGGCTCCACTGGGACCGGATTACACTGGCACAATCAGGAAAGCACTTGAAAACAGGTGGATTGATGTCTATCCCACCACCGGCAAAAGATCCGGCGCCTATTCCAGTGGAAACGCCTATGACGTGCACCCCTATATCCTCCTTAATTACAACGGAGACTATTCAGATGTCAGTACCTTGGCCCACGAACTGGGGCACACCATGCACAGCTATTATTCAAACAAAACCCAGCCCTATCCTCTGGCCGACTACTCCATTTTCGTTGCTGAAGTAGCCTCAACATTCAATGAAGCTCTGCTTATAGACTACATGTTGAAAAAACTGGATGACGACGAAACCAGATTATCCCTGCTGATGGAATATCTTGACGGATTAAAGGGAACAGTGTTCAGGCAGACCCAGTTCGCTGAATTTGAACTCCGCATTCACGAAATGGTGGAAAAGGGAGAAGCCCTCACCGGAGAAAACCTGACTGAAATCTATGCTGAGATCGTCAGAAAATACTACGGCCATGACAAGGGTATATGTTTAATCAATGACCTCTACACCTATGAATGGGCCTATATACCTCATTTCTACTACGATTATTATGTTTACCAGTACTCCACATCTTTCTGCGCGTCCACAGCTTTGGCGGAAAAAGTTATCAATAACGAACCGGGGGCCAGGGAAAAGTTTCTGGAATTCATTGCATCCGGTGGTTCAGATTATCCAATTGCCATTCTCAATAAGGCAGGAGTGGATATGACCACAGCTGACCCATTCAAGCAGACGATGCGGCAAATGAATCGGGTTATGGATGAAATTGAGAAGATCCTGGATAAAAAGTAGGTTAATGCTTTTAGATCCGCTTTGGAATAAGCCTGGATCAATCAGGACGCAGGGATAAGTAATCTTTGATTTGATTGCGGGCCCGAAGGCCCGCAATCCTCAACCATTAATGAACTAAACGTTCTCAGGTACTACAAACGGCTCACGATCTTTTCGTTTCAACATCCTGTCAGCCTCTTCATCACCTACAAATGATTCTGAATCCGGATCAAATTCCAGTACTCTTCCCATCCTGTAGGCGATATTGCCAAGGTGGGCAATAGCAGAGGATTTGTGGGCATCTTCTACCGGAGCATTCAGGATGCTGGCGTCCCTTTCCCTTACTGCTTTTATGAAATTGGCAAAATGATCGTTACTGCCGTTCTCGGCTGATGGCCCCGGTTCCCCTTTCTGTCCCAGGAAGGTCCGGTAAAAGCTGGAACCGCTGATAGTCATGTATCCTTCTGTTCCATAAAAAATGTTACCCACTGCCACATCAGCTTCGGTATTCGTACACCACGGCCTTACTTCCACCTCAATAATCTTCTTCTCTTCAGGGTAATGGTAGGTTGAGGAAAGAACTTCCGGTGTTTCCTTGGAATCGTCCCATAGAAATCTTCCGCCCATGGAGCTTATCCGGCGGGGAAGGCCGACACCCAGGCCCCATCGGCAGATATCAGTCTGGTGTGTTCCCTGGTTTCCGATATCCCCGTTTCCGTAATCCCAATGCCAGTGCCAGTTATAGTGCACAATATTGCGTGAAAAAGGCCTCTTCCGGGCAGGGCCTGTCCAGAGATCATAGTCCAGGTTATCCGGTACCGGCTCCATTGGTTTAATCCCGATATCCTGCCGCATTCGGAATACCACGGCACGTGCCATATAGACTCTCCCGATAGTCCCTTTCCGCAACTGTTCCATGGCTTCCCGCAGTACCGAAGAGCCCCTCGACTGGGTTCCATGCTGCACTATCCTCTTATATTTGACCGCGGCTTCCACCATCTTGCGACCTTCCCAGAATGTATGAGAACCGGGTTTTTCAACATACACATCTTTTCCAGCCTGGCAGGCCCAGATTGTGGCCAGAGCGTGCCAGTGATTGGGAGTAGCGATGGAAACAACATCTATATTCTTGTCGTCGTATACCTTTCTCAAGTCCTTTTCCAGGTAAACACCGTGACCATATTGCTTGTTAAATTCCGCCCCCCTCTTCTCCAGCACCTCTGAATCCGGATCACATAAGGTCACGACTTCCACTCCATCCAACTCCTGGAGACCATTCACATGATCCCAGCCTCTTCCATTCAGGCCGAGGACAGCAACCCGCACGGAATCGTTAGCGCCCAGGACATTCCGGTTAATTACCGATCCGGAAACCAGGGAAGCAGCTGAGATTCCGGCTGCGCCCTTGATAAAACTTCTCCTGTTTACTTCACTTTTCAAAACTTCACTATTTTCCATGATTGCGTCTCCCATAAAAATTATGATTCGGTCCTGTTTATCAGGACAATCCGAAAACCTGTACCTTCTTCCATTATCAACGGATAGTCCTTATCCAGGAAAGCATTTTTTTCCTTTCGGAAAATCATTGCAGTATTTCTTGAACAGAAGTCACTAAAATTTCTGATAATGCCTGACGTTTACCCAGACGATTATTGAGTCCTTTGATTGATAAATCAAGAGAATTCCCATTGACGTGTGTTAGACTATTTTGTGTGAATGTACAAAATTCATGTGTAGATTTTACTGTTTGTCAGCGAGATTATTTCCCGGTTTGAGATATCCGTAAAGATACATCTTTTAACAGGCCGGGAATAGACTTTATAGGAATCTTTGATTATGAAGGCAACAAGGTGCATCCTCCTTTTTACAATTGTTTTCCTGTCCCTTCCCGTCTTACTTACAGCCGGGAATGACTTAAGCGGTTTTGGCAGCTACACGGCTGGAACCCTTGTGGAGCGGCATGCCCCCGCGGGAACGATACATGAACCAGGATCACAGCTGCTGTACATTCTGGATACCGGATACAGCGCCCTCTACCTGGAAAATCAGCCTGGTTACCATAGCAGGAGCATCCTGGAAATGGCCGGGGTTTTCAGGCCTCACTACTTCAACTGGGTCAGCCTTACCAATACCAGTCCCAAATATTCAGTGACCGTGCATTTCCAGTATTACAACTGTTACATGCAGCCGATTCTGGATTTTCTGGCTGTGCTCACCTGTAACGACACCATGATGGTGAATCCCCTTGACCTGGAAATTCCGGGATCGAATGGAATTAATGTCAGTGAGCGTTTTTTTGGAGGCCTGGACCGAATGCAACCAGGACAGTTCATCCCTTCGATTTCTGCCAGGGAATATGGTGACGGGAGGTTTTTGCTTTCAGTGACCGCAGTAGGAGATCCGAAAGGTCTGGAAGCAGGAGATCCAAACAGTGTTTACAGTCCTTACTGGGACGGAAACAGGGAGACATTTGATCCAGACTATGAAAACATTGATCTTTTCCCGGCAGAGCTTATCACCTGGGACGAACTTGATCAGTCCTGCAAAGCCTATAGCGAGGGAGAGGTTCCGCCCAGTGTCATCGGAAACACTCCTGGAATAAACGACGACAACCTGCACATTTTCAATGCCACTGCCATTTCCTTCAACTATCTGGTTGGTATGCATACCGCGGGATGTAATACATCCGCCTGCGATGGCGCCTACATGGTTGATGCCTTCGCGCGTCCCGCCCGCAACCGGACTGACGGGCTGGAAGAGAATCCTGAGTTCCATGTTGGAAAGGAAGTTCCTGTAAGCCTGGTTCTCAGTGGCGGAGAGAAAATTTATCACCGTTTGAATGCCACGCCATTTTCCAGTTACCTGCGTAACCAATACTATCTGAAATGGGAATCAGGAAACGAAGTGAATAACGGAAAACCAATGCCCGTGGATTTCGAGTCCGATTATGTCACGGATCTACTGATCCATTCCCAGGGCGGAAGCATAGCCTGGCCCCTGCTTCCTATTGCCTGGACCGGGACCTCCGGATTTACACCCCCTTCACAGTACTTGAACATGCTCTCAGCAGCTGATGATTATAACGGCTCTGCCACTACCATTGACCCGGTTTTTCCGGTCAAGAGTTACGGTCTTTCCCCACTCCTCTCGGTTTACCTGCTCACGGTTTATAACAACTCTGAAGATTACCTTGAAGCGGAATACCCTGAAGAGATAATTGTCCCGGTTCCCGACGACTACCCGTTTACACTTGCTATCGGGGTTAAGGGTTTGAATGCCTGGTCCCTGGAGGGAGAAGCCGTCAATGCCAGGCTTGACTTAAACCTCTATCGATTCGGAGTTGATGACATCTACCGGCTGCGCGGCGATGATGTTATTGATTTCCTGTCCGGGCCAATTGAGGGGAGTTCAGAAAAAATCCCGCATGAAGGAAACCAGGATTACTCTCTTACTGACACACCTCCCGCGGGTACAGCGGGTTATGTTTCAGAGACAAGCCCCGGATGGGTAAGGTTCAGCCGGCTGCTGGTATCAGGCACCTGGGAGAACAATAACTCCCCGCTTAAGAAACGGACTATTTTTGACGGGTACTTTTCGTCTGTGGTAACCATCGCCCAGCAGGTCAACCTTTTCCGGGGAACAGGTTATGGGTTCTGGGCCAGCTCATCGGGTTATGATGAAAAAAGGTTTAACCAGCTGTTTCTTGACGTTATAGCGGCAGCCAAAGATTAAGGTTAATGAATATTCTTCAGGTTATGGCGGGAAGCTGCGTGCTGACCTTGCACTGTGACTCCTGAACCAGCCGCTGTTAGACCCTTCTTGACACAATGGCCTGTTACCGTTTAATATCTTAATTCGTCAAAAGGGTGGCCCTATCGTCTAGAGGCCTAGGACGCCGGCCTCTCACGCCGGTAACACGGGTTCAAATCCCGTTGGGGCTACCAAATTCTCCCGCTGGAAGCGGGAGGAAATTTAATTCAACAGGCAACTCCCTCCCTGGACCATTCCGCTGATTCATTATCCCGCATTCATCACCAGATATCACTTGCATCTCTGCCAGCGACGAGAGCATCATAATCTTGATGTTTATCTCAAACAATCAATTAATTACTCACAGAGATAACCCATAATTAATAAAGGGGATGGAGGAATTTGACATGAAAACCTCAATGCAGACTAATCTGTTTTTTCTGCTGGTTTGGCTCTGCTCTGTATTTTCGTTGGCCGGACAGGATAACGTCCCGGGGCTGAATGAAAGGCTTGGTTATTCGCCCGAAGCCAAACTGCTCATCGTCCACAATGATGATGCGGGAGTGGCCCACGCAGTCAACATGGCCACATTTAAGGCCCTGGAATCAGGACTGGTTACATCCACAAGCATCATGGTGCCATGTCCCTGGCTCCATGAAATTGCCGCCTATGCCAAGAAAAATCCGGAGGCGGACATGGGAGTCCACATAACACTGACCTGCGAGTGGGACAATTTCAGGTGGGGACCAGTTGCCGGCAAATCGGTAGTACCTTCGCTTGTCGGGCCAGAAGGTAATTTTAAAAAGTTAGGGCCTGATTCCATTGCTTCCATCGACGCCAGAGAAGCAGAGATCGAAATGAGAGAACAGGTGGAACTGGTTAGATCACTAGGGATTACACCGACTCACATAGATGCTCATCAATTTGTTGTTCTTTTACGTCCGGATCTTTTTAACGCATATTTGAAAATTGGCCGGGAGACAGGAATTCCAGTCCTTCTTTCATCTAGTCTGTTTCCCTGGGTCCGGGCATATCTTGGTGGCGCAGCCCCTGACTGGGAATCTTATATCCAGCCCGACGACATCTTGCTAACCAAAGTAATCAGCATAACTCCCGATCAGACAGAAGCCGGATGGCCGGCCTTCTATGAGGAGGCCATTAGAAACCTCCAGCCTGGCGTGAGTGAGTTGATAGTTCATGTCGGAATGGCTGACGATGAAATGATGGGGATCGCTGGGGAACTTGACTGGGGTTCGACTTGGCGGCAGAAAGAACTGGATTACATAACAAGCGAAGAATTCAGGGAACTGCTTAAAGAGGAAGATGTGCAGCTTATAGGCTGGAAAGAAATCGCTGAGCTTTATCGCTCCGAACATAGCACCAGGTAATATCAGTTAATAAGGACGGCATTACGAAACAAAGCCAATTTTACTTGGCAGTTTTTCTACCAGACTCACGGTTAAAACATCCGCTTAATAATTTAATACAATGTGTTTCAATCCCCGATGGCAGTTGTATCCACAATGCAAGTAATGCTTGATAGAATCCCCAGATTTACCAGGCCGCGCCATAATTAAGGGCTTTCCTGAACTGATCTAGTTCCTGGAGATTTGCAAAGAGATGGTTCCAACCGGGAATACCTGGGGCTACAAAATCAAAGTTCAAACTGAGATATTCAAACTTCAAAGTCAATTCGAATTTCTCAAATCCAACTTCTACCTGGTTCTCCTTGAATCATGAATTTTTATAATGGAGTCAAGTACTTCCAGTGCCGCCGAAATGACAGGGTTGCAGCCCTCTGACTCTGTGCGGAAGGTGTGACTCAAATCCCGGCAATCCAGCGAATTCATCCGGCTTCTAAAAGCCTCGAGAAACTCGCCTGAAATCTGTCGGGTCGGGTTGTTTATACCTGTGGCTGGCTTGAACAGGTAGCCCAGCACCATCAGCGAACCGGTTACAGTCCCGCATTTGTCCCCTATGCCCATTCCCCCACCAAAAGCGGAAGCAAAACTCATATGTTCCGGGGTGAGATCAAGGCCATAGATGTCATTTGCCTGGGAAAGGACTGTTTCCGCGCAGTTCAACCTCGGTTTGACCTCTTTGTCCTGGGAATCAGCCCGGCTCCCTGAGCTGTTTCCGCAGCTTAAAATCGAGGGACAGTCAAGCATGATAAGCGAAGAAGCGACGGCGGTTGCAGGAGCTTTTTTTATAAAATCCCGCCGGGAAGAAGATGAAAACAGGCGCCTTCTATTCATGTTAACTCCTTGGTAATTACATTGATTTAACCTGACTGAATTATAACTTATGAAAGCTGACTATCTTATTTATTCAGTCAATCTCCGGAAACTGGACCAATCAATTCTACCCAATTGTCTCCCGTCAGGATTAATAGGACAGGATCAGGCCGAAAAGCCAAAAAAACTGGTAACCCTCATTTTTCAGCAGGTTATATTGCGAGGTGACGCGGAGACCAGCTTAAGAAGGTTTGAGACTGAGGCTTCCGCAACCAGGTTGGATCCATAACCCACTTATGCAGCCAGCTGATCAGAAACGCGGATCAGTATTTTTCGGGAACTACTCTGCGACCTTCCAGGGCTTTCACATCGTCATATTCACCGGATAAATCGCGTTCTGGCAACTGAGCCTCTTCACTGGGTACATCTTCATAGGGGATGAGGCTCAGCATGTGCCGGATGCAATTCAGGCGGGAGCGGCGCTTGTCATCAGAGTGAACAATATACCAGGGGGCGTAGTCGGTATCGCTTGCCTCAAACATAGCATCACGGCACCTGGAATAGTCGTACCAGAGTCGGCGGGCATCGGTGTCAATCGGGCTCAGTTTCCATTGGCGGATGGGATCCTCAATTCTCTTTAGAAAACGCCGTTCCTGCTCATCGCTGCTGACAGTCAACCAGTATTTGATCAGGATGATTCCGTCCTCAACGAGGGTGTGTTCATATTCACTGACATTTCTCCGGAAGCGTTCATACTGTTTATTAGTGCAGAATCCCATTACCCGTTCCACAACCAGCCGGTTATACCAACTGCGGTCAAAGAGCACCACTTCCCCGCCCGCAGGCAGATGCGTCATGTAACGCTGCATGTAAAGCTGTGTTTTCTCCCGGTCATTGGGAGCCGGAAGCGCCACTACCCGAAATACGCGGGGGCTGACTCGTTCACTGATCCGCTTGATCACGCCTCCCTTGCCTGCGGCATCCCTACCCTCAAACAAGACAATGATCCGAGCCTGGGTTTCTTTGACCCACGCCTGCATCTTTACCAGTTCGATCTCCAGCTTCTCCAATTCATTCTCGTAATCTTTTCGCTTCATTCTTTCTCTTTTTACAGGCGGGCTGACGAATCTGTCAGAATTACTATTTCCTGATATCCTGTCCGTTTGAGTCATCCAGGTTTCTCCTTAAAAAAAATTGGTCTGCGATTGAGGCGAACTATCTTTCGGGCTGCCTAAGATCTAGGAACACCTTACCCTGCTGTACCGGCCACACCCCTTCCCCTCATCTTTCTAAAAAACCTACGTAAGCTCCTGATTATTCTTGGCAGCATCACTATTGATGCCACAACAATCACTGCAAAAAATCCAATAAAAACAGCAGGATGGAAGGCCGCCAGGAGCAGTGATCCTAGCGCAACAAAATCCTCAATGAAACTCGCGGTAATGTTACTAACAGGTTCGGGACTGGTGTTGATCGCAGCCCGTGTGGCTGCTTTTGTCCCATGCGAACTCAGGGCCAGGCCTCCGCCAAGCAAGAACGCAATCACCTGAACACCAAGATTAAAATCACCGAATGCCGTGGCCGCAAGTACTGCTCCGGCAGGGATTCGGATAAAGGTGTGAATCACATCCCAGGTACTGTCAACTAGAGGTACCTTATCCGCAAAAAATTCAACAAGGACCAGAAACAGCGCAATACCGATAATCCACCAGTTAGTTAAAACTGAAAGATCTCCCGGAAGCTGGAGGCCTGCAAACCGGCCCAGGAGTCCGAGAGTAGCTACGGTGATGTAGAGATTGATTCCTGACACCCAGGACGATCCCATAGCCAGAACGAGTGTAGTAAATAAACTCATAACGACTCTAGTATACCTGCATAGAACTGAAAAAGATCAGGAGAAAAGCATCACAAATCAACAGGTTCATCATCTGATTAAGGATAAAAAGCTTGTCACATCGACCTTCCTTCACAAAAAGGCAGGTCGATTCATTTTCAGACTATTTCGTTAAGGCAATTCATACCTGAAATCATCCGCATTAATGTGTCCCCAGCCACCGCTGAACTGGTCATTGATGATAATTCGGGCGATTTTCCCCTTGTAGGCTGTTACATCCCAACTCTGGCGATGCATGGATTCATCATCATTACCTGTTGCCCTCAAGACCTCTTTCCCATCGATAACCAGGGCAATATATTCGTCTTCCAAGCGGTTCCCTCCTCCAATAAGAAAGGTGATACGGTCTCCTTCTACCCTGAACGGGATTGAGGTTAGTGTCCCTCTTTGCCTATCCCCCTGGATTCTTCCCGGTTTCTGATTTCCTACTCCCTGGTACATTTCATAGGTGCCGATCCAGAAAACTCCTGCAAGATTTGAAGGCTGTTCACGGTTCCTGGCACTGGGATTATCTCCCTTGGTCGGCTGGTACTTGAATGCATTGCCCGTGGCAGTCCAGTTACTCAGGTTCCCCTTTTCGAAATCACTATTATCGAACAAAGGCCCCTGAACCAATGCCTTAACATCCTCTCGTGCATTGGGCCCGGCGGGTTCTACATCGCCTTCATACCTGAAATCATCCACATTGATATGTCCCCAACCGCCGCTTAGCTGGTCACTAATGAGAACCTGGGCAGATCTTCCCTTGTAGGCTGCCACATCCCAGCTTTGCCTCTCCATGCTTTCGCTTCCGTTTCCGGTAGTCTTCAGAACTTCCTTGCCGTCCACCAACAGGGCCACATACTCTGCATCCAGTTGATTTCCACCGCCAACGAGAAAAGTGATCAGGTCTCCCCTGATCTGAAAAGGTATTGAGGTCAGGGAACCTTTTGGTTTATCTCCCTGGATCCGTCCCGGCTTCTGCCCTTCAACTCCCTGGTACTTTTCATAAGTTCCGACCCAAAAATCCCCCTTATGCTTTGAAGGCTGATTCCGTCCCCTGGCTGTGGGATTGTCCCCTTTGGTGGGCTGATATTCAAACGCTGTCCCAGAGGCAGACCAGTTGGTCAAATCTGCTTTTTCAAAATTGCTGTTCCCAAACAGAAGTTTGGGATCTGATGGCTCAGTCGCAGTCTTGGGCTCCTGGTTTGCGGATGAACTTGTACGCTGCAAAGCTAAGGATATGTTGGAAGCCTCCTCGGCAATTACGAAGCTGCCGGGAAGCGTAAACAGCAGGATACACGACATCACAATTAAAATAAGAAGTGCAGTAAACTGAATTGTCGGGTTTACCCTGGCATCGTGAATGATCTTCCAAATACCAAATGCGCCTTTTTGTCCCTTCATCTCTTCTCCCCTTTCAATCTGTAAAATTTTCTTTCAAATTAATGGTTTAATACACTTAACTTAAAAAATCAACTATTATCGGGATTGAATTGATGGACAGTCCAAATTCTGCCATTCTGCATAATGAGAGCAAGACTTAGGAAAAAAAAGACTCAGATATAAAAATAAAGGAGAGGCGGTGCCAGGCAATCTGCAACACTAACAAATATTTCCCGACCCATTCCAGGGTTGATTCCTCTGAGGATGCTGCATCTAAAAGCCGATATTTTTAATGCAGATCAGGGAATCTGCGCGTCCGGGGGGGCAATGGATTAAAGGGTTTTGACTGATTGACGTGGCTCTGGAAGCCCCAACTTCATTAATCAATCACCAATCCTACAGCCCCGTCGATTTCGGGTAAGCAGTTCAAGCAGAAAGTCTTCAAAGGCAGACAGGTCTTCAGAAAAACCTCTGACCTGTTCGGGATTCAAAACAAAATTCATAACTTCAATCCTGGAATGCCGAATGGAACAGCTGACGGATCCAGCGGATGATGTACTTATATCCACTTCTGAATCCCTGCCTAAGTGGAAAAAAATAAATTTCTCCAGGAATCCCTGCAGATCCACATTTATTTTATCCGGCGCAATATCTGCCATTTATTACTTTCTCCAATACATTCTGTTCAAATTCGACGATTCACTGCATCCCTGCACCATACAAGAGCATCATTCTAAGCATCATTATTACAGATCCTGTAAAATATTGCTTCGAAGCAGAAAAATCAAACGGGTTGCCAATAGAATAACCTGCGGTGGAGAGCATAAATACAGCTGTTATGGGAAACAGTAACAAAACTGACACACTGAAATCAGGTACAGATTTCAGAACAGGGAAATTTCCTGACTCCCCGGGAAAAAAGATTACTGCTGTTCGCAGGATTCGTCAACACTTCCCGGCCCTTATCATCATGCTCCTCTTCCTGCCATTTTCTTACGGACAGGATCAAAACCGGCCTTCTGTTGTGATCGAGCAGGACGAAACCAGGCTCATAATTAAAGCCGATCTCATCGAGGGAAGCGCTGAAGAAACACTTACTGCCAGCGGGAATGTCGTCGCTGAATATGGGGACACCCGGATGTCGGCTGACAGGATTACCTACAACAAAAAGGAAGAAACCCTGACTGGTGAAGGGGATCTTCTTATCGCCCGTGGGCTTACCTGGCTGAAAGGCAGCCGGGCTGAGTTCAACATAAATAACAATACCGGGGTAATTTTCGACGTATCAGGATTTACTGACGAAGAACTTTATCTTAATGCGGAAAAGGTGCTGAAAACAGGTGATAAAACCTATACCGCGGAAAACGGTTTTTTGACTTCCTGCACGGGGGATGTTCCAAAATGGCAGATCAGGATCAAAAGGGCTGATATCACCCTGGATGAAAGCTTCAAACTAAGAGGTACGGTTTTCAAAATCAAAAAAATCCCGATACTTTACCTGCCCTACATGTATATACCAGCCAGCAAAAAGCAGCGTTCAAGTGGTTTTCTGATCCCCTCGATCGGCAATTCAGACTCCAAAGGAACCAGTTTTGAGCAACGGGTCTACCTGACCCTGGGTCGAAGCGCTGACCTGATGCTTGAGGAAACTCTTTTTACCAAGAGAGGACTCCAGCATGGATTGATTTTCAGATCAAAAGCCTCAGAAAGTTCTTTTTTTAATCTTTCCGGCAGTTATATTAATGACAAGCTGAACGCCGGAGGCTGGAGTTTATCCGGACAGGGAGAAATAGAATTTACCAATGGCTTCAGAGCCGTAGCAGATTTCAACCTGGTTTCCAATTTTCTCTACCGCCAAACCTTTACTGATAATTTCATAACCGCTACCCGCCCTACTGAAAATTCCGTTTTCTTTTTGAACAGGAATTTCAAGGGAGGCGCGATTAATATGGGCATCACCCAGGAAGAAACCCTGTTCTCAAGGAAAAACACGACAATCAGGAAACTTCCTGAAGTCAGCCTGGATTTCAATGGCAGAAAACTTCCAGGCCTTCCAGTTTACCTTGACCTGAGTACTTCTGTCGCCGGGATGAGCCGTTCGGACCTGCTGATTGAAACTCCTTCAATTACTCAAAGGGTGGATTTCTATCCAAAGATCTACTTTTCAGTTCCCCTTTTCCAGGGCCTTAGAATATCCCCGTCACTGGGAGTGCGCGGAATCTTCTACAGCGACTCCATCAAATGGAAAGACGGAGTTCCAACGGTTGTAGGCAACAATATTTTCAGGAATTATCTTGACTTATCAGTTGATATCCTGGGATGGAAGATGTCAAGGTTATGGGGGCAGCCTGGTTCTACTCAATGGAAACATGTTATTGAACCCAGGGTGCGTTACCGGATTATTTCAGGGATCGATGATTATAATGAAGTCATTCTTTATGACGATATCGATGCGATTGCTGATACCAATGAATTCGAGTATTCCCTGACCAACCGATTCTATATCAAAGCCCCCAACGACACTGGATCAAGAGAATGGTTGAGAATCAAAATCGCTCAGAAGCAATTCCTGGATCCGAACTTCGGCGGAGCATTGAAAGAAGGAACAGTTAACCAGTTTTTTCCTCTTTATACCCTTACCGGATTCCCCTACCTTACAACCCAGAGAGATTTTTCACCAATTACAGCCAGCGCCCGGTTTTCTCCCAATTCCACCCTCAGCCTTGATGTAAGAAGCGATTTCGACGCGGACAGGGGAAGATTTAGGGACTTTACTGCCAGCGGAAGACTGGCTTATCATCTATTTTCAATCTCTGGCTCCTACTACATTACTGAAGATATCCTGAAGGACTTTGGACAGAGCCACCAGATCCAGGGCGGCATCGGTTATGGACGATTCGGAAAGGGTTTTTCTGCTAATAACAATATCAGCTATGATGCCCAGGATAACAGGTTTCTAAACTATCAGGTCAGAGCCAGCTATTTCTGGGACTGCTGCGGAATTGTGGGAGAATTGTTTGGATATAACCTCATTAACAGGGATGAGAGACGCCAAATTCGCTTTTCCTTTTATTTCAAGGGACTTGGAAATATTGGAAACATCCGGAGAGCGCCGATTCCGGTTTTTTAAAAATCTCCCTCTTTCCGGAGTGCGGGGGCTGGTCCAAAATATCACAGGATAAGGAAGGCCTTGGGTATCCATGAGTGATTCAGTTGTTTTACTTTCGCTGGGATCAAATCTCGGAGACAGAAAGGCAAATATCCAGTCATCATTGCAACAACTGGCTGATTCTGGTGTCCAACCGCTTTCTGTTTCTTCATTTTATGAAACTGAACCGGTTGGAGACAGAAATCAACCGGAGTTTATCAATATAGTCTGCATCGTTAGCACCGCCCTCTCCCCTTTTGAGCTGCTCGATCTCTGCCAGAAACTGGAAAAAAAATCAGGCAGAAAAACCAAGGGAGATTCATCTCCGCGCGATCTGGATATAGACATTCTCCTGTATGGCGACAAAATAATTTCATCGCCTAGGCTTACCCTGCCTCATCCTCGAATGTACAGGAGGAACTTTGTACTCATTCCTCTGCGGGAGATCCAGCCGAAATTTGTAAATCCCTGCACAGGCCAGGGAATTGATCAGCTGATAGAGGAAAGTGGAGACATGTCATGGGTGAGAATAACTGACTGAATACCCTGGTCGCTCCAGGCAATCGTCAATCGAACTTCCGACATTCCAGCTTCGATCCCGATTCTGAAACCGAAGCCCGAGAGATCCTGTGCTTGCCTTCAGTCTGAGATTGTTCCTAAGCTGGGAGCTTCTGCCACAGAGGCAATATTCAGTCATCACTTGGCGCACTTCTCCCCGGTACCCTTTTTGCGTTATAATCAGAGATTAAATGAAGGACCACAAAAAAAAATCCGCTGATAAAGAGCAGTCTCAACCGGAACGCCAGCAGAGCACGTTGAGGGAATACTTTGTCGCGACAGTTTACTGCACGATAGTCGCCCTGTTCGTCACTACTTTTGTTGTCCACCCCATGACTGTGCCGACTCCTTCCATGGATCCTACCATAAAGGTTGGAGACCGGCTGCTTATAGACAAATTCACCTATCGGAACTGGCTAACCTCACCGCTGCCAGGTACAGCTTTTCGCGAAGTGAAGCGTGGGGATGTAGTAGTGTTCAAGTTTCCTGAGAAACCGGAAGTCCTTTATGTAAAAAGGGCGATAGGTCTGCCTGGGGAAACACTTCAAATAATCGACAAGGTTGTCTATATCAACGGCACCGCCCTGGTCGAACCTTATAAACATCATATTGATAAAAGGATTTTTCATTCAAGGTCGGGAAACCAGTTCAGCTTTGAGTCCCGCCGTGATAATTTCGGTCCAATCAAGATTCCCGATGATTCCTATTTCATGATGGGTGATAACCGAGACGACAGCGCGGACAGCCGCTATTTCGGATTCCTGCCCCGAGACCTGATAGTCGGCCGACCACTGATAGTTTTTTGGTCCTACGAAGACGAAAAAGATGCTCACCTGAAAACATCTTTTGCGGAACAGCTAAGACTCTACGGGGAAAGAATATTATTTTTCTTCACAAAAACCCGCTGGAGCCGGCTCGGTTCGCTGGTCAGGTAAAAGCATCCTGCCTGCAGCAGAAATCCAACGCATAAATTCCTACATCCGAATCCGAAGGGCTAAGAAAAAGACCCGATTTTACCTGAAGACATGGGTATGGCTGCCTGGTACACCCTTGCCACCCGCGACCTGCAACTATTTATCAGAGCAGCATGTTCATAGGATTTTCCATGGCATTTGAAATCCATTTAACAAAACGTGCCGCGTCAGCACCATCAATCAAGCGGTGGTCGTAGGAGAGGGAAAGTGGCAGCATTTCCGCTGCAATGAACTCTCCATCCATGTATAACGGTTTCATCCTGCTCCTGGATACTCCCAGAATAGCGACTTCCGGATGGTTCAGAATTGGAGTGAAAAAATGCCCGCCTATGCCGCCCAGGTTCGTAACCGTGAAACATCCTCCGGTCAGCTCTTCCAGCCCAGTTTCTTCTCCCTGGCGCGGGTAGACATCTCTCCAATCTCTACCGAAATTTCAGTTATGCTTTTTTTATCGACATCCCTCATAACGGGAACCAACAGTCCTCGGGGTGTATCAACGGCTATTCCGATATTCACATATTTCTTGAGGATCACCTCTTCCTTGTCCATGTCAATACTGGCGTTGAAATTTGGAAACTTCAGCAGGGCCTCTGCTACTATCTTGACGATAATGGAAGTCACAGTGAGTTTCCCTCCGGCTTTCTCAACCAAACCCGCATTCTGTTTTCTCCAAATTTCAAGAGCAGATACATTTACCAGGTTATGCTGGGTTACGTGAGGCGCGGTGTTCCAGGACAGGCTTAAGTGTTTGGCTGTGGCACGGCGCACATTACTGAACGGTTCCCTTGTAACCTCTCCGAATTTTGAAAAATCAGGCATCTGAACCGGAGCAAAAGATGGCGCAGCCTGTCGAACGACTCCTGGAGTTTCCGAGGAGAAGGCTTCAACATCTTCAACAGTTATCCTTCCCCTTGCCCCGCTGCCGGGTACCATGGTTATGTCTATCTTTTTCTCCCTGGCCAGGCGCCTGGCCGCGGGACCGGCAGGGATAAGACCGGGATCTTCTGTTTTAGCCTCAGTCGATTCCGGAGTCGGGGAAAACAGTGCTTTTTCTTTTTCCGGATCTTTTATGTCCTGTTTCTCCCGGGGAGGGTTTTTAGAGGCCGGTTCAGTTCCAGCTCCGGTATCCTCAGACGAGGTAGATTCATACTTGAACAGAGGCGCGCCAATCTTCACGGTATCCCCAACTGAAACCAGGACTTCGATAACCTTCCCTTCTTCTTCAAAGGGGACATCGACTGTAGCCTTGTCAGTTTCCAGTTCAAAAACCGACTGCCCCGGCTTTACCACGTCTCCTGAAGAAACCGATACTGCTACAATATCCCCCTGTTCAACACCTTCTCCGAGTTCCGGAAGTACAAATTCACTGGCCATCACAACCCTCCTCAAACCTTATGTTACATTTCATACGGATTAATCTTTTCAGAATCCATTCCCATTTTCTTCATGGCACCCACGACATTCTTACCCGGCAGTTTCCCTTCCCTGCTTAATCCGCCTAAGGCAGCCAGGACGATATGCCGTTCATCTATTTCAAAAAAATCACGAAGCGCCTGCCTTGTCTCACTTCGTCCAAATCCATCGGTTCCCAGGGATATCATCCTGCCGGGAACCCACCTGGAAATCGATTCAGGCAGGGCTTTGACAAAATCTGAAGCCGCGACCGTCACCCCAGATCCTTTCCCCATCAATTCTGTTATCCAGGGAACCCGTTCTTTTTTGTCAGCGTGCCTCATATTCCATCTTTCGCAATTCAGCCCAGCGAGACAAATCTCCTTATAACTCGTAACGCTCCAGACATTTGAGGCAATTCCATAATCAGAAGCAAGGATTTCAGCAGCAGCCAGGACCCTCATCATTATGGAACCGCTGCCAAACAAGTCAACCCTTAAACCCGATTCCAGGTCCGGAGATGACGCGAACCTGTAGATACCCTTCATAATCCCTTCTTTGATGGATTCTTCATCCTGGTCTTCAGGCATGGGCGGCTGGGAATAATTTTCATTCCCGACAGTCAGGTAGTAGAGATGGTCATTCTGCTCCTCGAACATATCCCGAATGCCCTCCCTGACAATAACCGCGATTTCATAAGCAAAAGCAGGGTCCCAGGCTCTGACGTTGGGATAGGCGTAGGAATATAACAGGCTGTTTCCGTCACCATGCTGAAGGCCCTCGCCATTCAAGGTTGTCCTTCCTGCTGTAGCTCCAAGCAGAAAACCGCGGGCCCTTATATCTCCGGCCAGCCAGACCAGATCACCAACCCTCTGAAACCCGAACATGGAATAGAAGATAAAGAACGGAATTGTGTTTACTCCATGATTGGAATAGGCGGTTCCAGCCGAGATAAAAGAACACATGGAACCAGCTTCAGTGATGCCTTCTTCCAATATCTGGCCGCTGGAAGATTCCCTGTAGTACATCAATCCTCCGGCATCAACCGGTTCATAGAGCTGCCCTTTGCTTGAATATATCCCAACCTGGGCAAACAAAGCCTCCAGTCCGAAGGTACGGGCTTCATCCGGTACGATAGGAACTACCAGTTTGCCGACATCCTTATCCCGGAGGAGCTTGGCAATTATCCTGACGACGGCCATGGTTGTTGAAACTTCACGGTCCCTGGTCCCGCTGTAAAACTCCCTGAACAACTCTTCTGACGGAGTCTGCAGCGGTTCTGTATTTGTTTTTCGCTGCGGAAGATAACCGCCTAATTCCTTACGCCTTGCCTGAATATATTTTATTTCAGGGCTATCATCAGCCGGCCGGTAAAAAGGCACCTTATCCAAACCATCATCACTGACTGGAATATCAAACCTGTCACGAAAGGATTTAAGCTCAGCCAGGTTAAGTTTCTTCTGCTGATGAGTGATGTTTTTCCCTTCTCCCGCTTCCCCAAGGCCATATCCCTTGATGGTCTTGGCCAGTATCACGGTAGGGACACCCTTATGTTTTACAGCTGCATCGTAGGCAGTAAATACCTTCGCGGCATCATGCCCTCCGCGTTTCATCCCCCCGATTTCATCATCCGTAAGGTTTTCAACCATTTTCAGCAGCTCAGGGTGTTTGCCAAAAAAATCTTTCCTGATAAAGTCTCCACCTTCAACGCTGTATTTTTGGTATTGGCCGTCAACAGTTTCTTCCATTCTCTGCAAGAGCAATCCCTTGGTATCTTTCTGGAAAAGAGCATCCCATTCACTACCCCAGACTACCTTGATCACATTCCACCCTGATCCCCTGAAGACTCCTTCCAGATCCTGTATGACCTTCCCATTCCCTCGTACCGGGCCATCCAACCTCTGCAGGTTGCAGTTGACAACAAAAATAAGGTTGTCCAAACCTTCTCTGCAAGCCAGGTTAAGTGACCCCAGGCTTTCCGGCTCATCGGTTTCTCCATCTCCCAGGAAGGCCCATACCATCGATTCAGACGGTTCAATAAGACCCCGGTTTTCCAGGTAACGATTAAACCTGGCCTGGTAGATCGCCAGGAGAGGCCCCAGGCCCATGGAAACCGTAGGATACTGCCAGAATCCAGGCATCAGCCAGGGATGAGGATAAGAAGACAATCCCCCGCCAGGCGCCAGGTCGCGCCTGAAGTTTTCAAGGTGTTTCTCAGTAAGCCTGCCTTCCAGAAAAGCCCTGGAATAGATACCGGGGGCAATATGTCCCTGGACAAACACCTGATCAGCTCCGCGGTTATTTTCCTGTCCCTTAAAAAAATGGTTAAAGGCGACTTCATATAACGTCGCTGATGAAGCAAACGAAGAAATGTGTCCACCCAGCCCAAGATCTCCCTTATTGGCCCTGACAACCATGGCCATGGCGTTCCACCGGATCAGGTTTTCTATCTTTCTTTCGAGCTCCCGGTCCCCAGGATAAGCAGGCTGATTTTCAGGTGGAATGGTGTTCCGATAGGGTGTATTTATCGAACAGGCGGGGGTTTTGATCCCCTGGCTGTCGGCGTGACGGTACAGCTTCTCCAGCAGGTTCCCGGCGCCTTCAACGCCCCGTTCCAACAGAATATAATCCAGAGCGTCCATCCATTCCTGTACTTCAACTGCATCCAGGGAGTTCTTATCCTCTTCTCTACTCATTATCCATCCTTCTGCAAAGTTCCAAATTCAGTATCTTCGAGTCTGTTTTCTTTTTTTTACCTCAGAAAATTCAACTTCAACTATGATACTAAATGCCGAAGTGTTTCTTGGTGAAAATCTTGCTGATTACCAGAAAAAGCCTGTCAAAAATCAGCCCGGCTTCCGGAAGAGTGTTTACCAGAACAGGATCATCCCTGCAACCAGGGCCAGGAAAGAGACAATGGTGAGCCGCCAGCCAATCCGGAAAAAATCCATGATTTCGTAGTTGGCAGGGGTAATCATGAGAATGTTTACAGGATGGGCTATCGGCAGAAAAAAGGAAGTAGAGCATCCAATCGCTGAAGCGACAGCTACCTGGTGGGGATCAATATCAAGGCTTATAGCTGCACTGATGGCGATCGGCCCGGTCACCAGGATAGTTACCTGTCCACCCATTACCTGGGTGAGCATCAGGGTCAGCAAATAGGCGCCGACGGCAAGCCCAAGGGGTCCGAAAGGAGCGAGGACCTTAACCATAAGCTCCCCTATCACTCCGGCCAGCCCGGTATTGACCATTGCCAGGCTGACTGTGTACATTCCGGCAATCAGGACCACTACCTGCCATTCAATTGACCTGTACGCCTCTTCCATTTCCATGACTCTGGCCAGGATAAGAACCAGGGCTCCTCCCAGCATAGCCAGATAGATAGGAACCCCCAGCGCGGAAAAGGTTATGGCCAGAACAAGCACGCTGATGGTCATGAATGCGTTAGTCTTTTGTATCGGCTGGTCGCTCAAATCAGACTCTAAAAAAATGTAATCCGGGTTGCTTCGCAGGCGATCCAGGGATTTCTTTGAACCTATCATAAGCAGGGAATCTCCCAGCTGTAGAGGAATATCTCCAAGGTCAGTCCTGTAACTCTTCCCCCCCCGAAACAGAGCCAGGGCGGTAACCCGGTACCTGCCGCGGAAATCAAGGTCGCGCAAGGTGTGGCCTATGGCCCTTGAATGAGGCGATGGCATCACTTCGATTAAAGACACCCCTCTTTCACTAATATGTTCATCTGCTTTCCTGCGGGTTATTTTGAGACCGGAATCGGACAGCGAATTAACGCGGTCCTCCCGTCCCACAATCAGGAGGATATCTCCAGTATGTATGAACTGATCCGAGGATGGGGCAAAAATACCCTGCTGCTTGTGCCACATTCCAGCGACAACCAGGCCGAACCTTTCTCCAATCCTGGTTTCCGACAATGGTTTATTGGCAAAAGGAGATCCGGGAATAACCTTTGCTTCCCACAAACTCTCCCCCAGCTGATAATAATCCTCCAGGTCGCTTCCGGTCAGGCGGGCCATCATCTGCTCCAGCGTTGATTCCCGGTCAGGCAGCCACTTGTGACCGAAGAGGGCAAGAAATGCGATGCCTGCAATAGCAATAAGTCCCCCGGTAGGAGTGAAAGCCAGAATATGCAGAGGCTCCTGGGGGGGATTGGTAGTGGTCAGAAGGTTACTGACAATAATATTGGCAGTGGTGAAGTAGGTGGCAGAGCCTCCGAGAAGGCTTCCATAAGCAACTGGAATCAACAGCTTACTTGGTTTTATTCCGGTGCGTCGGGCTACCTCCATGGCGCTGGGAAGAACCAGCGCTCCAGCGGCAAGATTATTTATTATCAGGGAAAACATTGCGGCTGTTCCGGCAAAAAGGGCAATCAGGTTCCTCTCTGAAGAGCCCCCGATCCGCAGCATATGGCGGGCCATCCATCGAGTGATTCCAGATTTATCAAGGCTTGCCGTGATGATAAAAAGACCGACCAGGGTAAGGATTACCGGCTGGCTTAAACCGGAAATGGCTTTGATGGCTTCACCTGGTGTATGAGATCCGCCTAGAATGCCCATTCCCAGGTATTGGGCGATTCCAAGGGAAACCGCAATAAACACCGCGGCAACGTCTATCCGCAGCCGGCCGAGAACAACCAGAAGAAGAGGAATAAAAACTACACCTATCAGAAATATCTGCGGAAACTCCATTTGAACCTTCTCTGCCCGGTTTATTCTTTTATGGGAAATCCCTGATCAAACTTTTCTTTCGTCCTCTTTTCTCGCCTGCCAACTGCTTTAGCAATGTTTTCACCATCCCCATTCTCATGTTAGCGAGAAACACAGGCCGGAACGACAACAATTATAACCCCTGCAAAGAGAGGATGTAATCCACTTAACAGAATTTCATGAACCGAGGAATGACGCAATAGGTCTGATCAAAGAAAAATGAAAAATGGTTATTCACCCATTTTGAATTGGATTGTTACGGGTGCAACCCTCATTTTAATTAAGTATAATCATGATTATTCCCCTTCTCAGGAACAACAGGACGTCGGGAGATGAAATGTCAATAGAGATTGATCATAAAAGCCGGAAAAAAATAATCCTGCAAAAAGCACTCCTGCTATTCGCTGAACAGGGCTATGCAAGCGTTACTTTTCAAAAAATTGCCGACAATTGCGGCATGTCACGAACTATTCTGTATCGATACTTTAAGGATAAAAGAGAAATCCTCGATGAAAGTATCCATAATTTTTTCTCTCGCATGCTCAAAAAACAACGCAGCATAGCAGCGCAGAAGAATCGTTCTGCTCAAGACAGGTTGACCGAGGTATTGGAGACCACTATTGATTCATTATTTGCCGAACAGATCCTGCTGGAAAAAATCCTGGAATACCTGTTGACCAGGAGCAAGACGGGAGAAGAAATAAGCAGTAAAATTATCCGTCACACCTGGACGCTGCGTCTCTTGATGCACCGGCTGCTACTGGAAGGCAGCAAAAACGGAGAATTCCATCACTTTAATTTGAGAATTGCCAACAACCTGCTCTACAGCCAGCTGGAAACCCTTACCTTTCGCCTGATCGTGCTGGGAGATACAGATCGCAAAGAAACATCTGAAATGCTGAGAAATATTTTACTCGTTTTACAGGCTCATGAAAACTAAGAACCCAACTGACGCTGAGAAGGTCTGTATTATTGGAGCCGGCCCGGCCGGACTGTCTGCTGCCCATGAACTAAGCGGGAATGATGTCCCGACCTTTGTAGTGGAAACCCTTCCCGTTCCAGGAGGAATATCAAGAACTGAAGTGCATGACTCTTACAGGGCTGACCTTGGAGGGCACCGCTTCTTCACCCACAACCGGATGCTTAATGAGCTCTGGAAGGAGATCCTGGGAGAAGACTTTCTGTTGCGGCCGAGGCTTTCGCGTATTCTATACCGAAACAGATTTTATGATTACCCTCTGCAGATTAAAAACGTCCTGAAAAACATCGGCATATGGGAAGCCTCGCTCTGCCTGCTTTCCTATACCTGGGCCCGGCTGTTTCCGGCCAAGGAAATAAATACTTTTGAGGACTGGGTGACGGAGCGTTTTGGCAGGCGCTTATTCAATACTTTTTTTAAAACGTATACCGAAAAAGTGTGGGGAATTCCCTGCTCTTCCATTTCAGCTGACTGGGCGGCCCAGCGTATCCGTAACCTTTCATTACGGGAAGCTGTAAAAAACGCTCTTCTGACACAGGCGGGAATAGGCAGAAAAAAAGTAATAACTTCCTTGATTGAACAGTTTCATTATCCGAGGCTGGGTCCGGGCATGATGTGGGAAGCCCTCGCCCGAAAGATAGCAGAGAATAATTGCGCCATAGAATATGAAACCAGAGTTGCCTCCATCGAACACAGGGATCAGAAGGTATTGTCAGTCAAGGTGATTCAAGGTTCCAGCGAAAAAAAAATATCTGTCAGCCATTGCATCTCATCAATGCCTCTCTCCGAGCTGATCCTGTCGCTTGATCCTCCGCCTCCATCAGCCGTTCTGGAAGCCGCCAGGAAACTGGGCTACCGCGATTACATTGCAGTGAACCTGGTAATTGACGCTCCTGATATTTTTCCTGACAACTGGATATATGTCCATGACCCTTTTGTTGAACTTGGAAGAATCCAGAACTATAAAAACTGGAGCCCGGACATGGTTCCCGTACCCGGAAAAACCGTCCTGGGACTCGAATATTTCCACTTCGAACAGGATCCTGAATGGAGCTGGCCTGACAGCAGGTTAATTGAAAGGGGAAAGGAAGAACTGGGCAAGCTCGGATTCATTGATACGTCCTGCGTTGAAGGAGGATGGGTCACCAGGGTACCAAAGGCGTACCCGGTTTATGATGATAACTACAAGGATTCCCTGTCCGTCATCCAGGACTACCTCAAGGGATTCGACAACTTACAGACCATTGGTCGAAACGGCACTCACCGCTATAACAATATGGATCATTCCATGCTCACCGGTATTTTTGCCGCCTCCAATATCATGGGGGAAAACAAAAATTTATGGGATGTGAACACCGAAGCAGAGTATCATGAAGAATCTGAAGATTCACTGGAAGAGGCTGTCGAACTGCTAACTCATGAAATAGATCCGGTTGCTGCCGGAGCTGGAACAGCGGCAGTTTTTAGCTTCTTCGCTTTTTTTCTGACCATTGCCGCACTGTTTCTGGCTGATGATGCCGCGGTAAAAATCTTGTCCCTTCTCGGCAACTATTTCATCGGGTACTCGGTTTCCTGGAAAGGCGCGGCCATAATTTTCACAGAAGCAGGCCTGGCCGGATTCGCGACAGGATCAGTTATTGCCTGGGTAAGGAACGCTTTCCTGCGCCTCCTTATTACCTAAGGAAACGAAAAATGTTAAATCATGTTATGACCCTGAACAGGAGTAACTCTTATGACTAAGAAAAACGCTTATCGTTCAGCTGCCGCCAGATTGCACAGGATGACTCTATGCCTGACTTTTGCAATCATAACCGGCTTATCAATATTCCTGGTTACCGCAATTCTTCTTCTGAAAGGAGGGGAGTCTGTCGGCCCCCACCTGGCGCTGCTCGGGCAGTTTTTACCTGGTTACACCGTCAGCTGGACCGGGAGCCTGGTGGGATTTATCTGGGGCGCCTTCCTGGGCGGAATCATGGGATTTCTATTTGGATCTGTATATAACAGGGTGGTCGACCTGAGAAACGGAAGCAAGTGAATCCTGGACTGGCACTGGAAAAAAAGAGTTTTTTTAAATACCCAAAGACACCTTCAACGCGATTCAGCTGGATTTCAAAAGACATTCCTGATTACCAATTGTCTCATTAAAGTTGAACTCTAGCTGTTTGTTACGGATAATTCAAATTGTGAAAAATCAACCGGAAAAATCAAAAAAATGTTTTTATAACCGCCACATTGGACCCAGGGAAAAAGATATCAACGAGATGGTTTCAGCTCTTGGATTCGCGTCTCTTGAAGATCTCATAGACTCCATAATCCCTGACTGCTTGAAGAAGGAAATATCCCTGGATATTCCCCAGCCTCTCCAGGAAATGGAATCAATAGAAGCCGCCACAGCGATGGGACGACGTAATAGAGTCCTCAGATCCCTGATCGGCATGGGATATTATGACTGCATAGTACCCCCGGTAATTCAGAGGAATATTCTTGAAAATCCCGGCTGGTATACCCAGTATACTCCCTACCAGGCTGAAATATCCCAGGGACGCCTGGAAGCCCTGCTGAATTTCCAGACCATGATTGCCGATTTGACAGGCCTGGGTATTTCCAATGCCTCATTGCTGGATGAGGGAACCGCTGCCGCGGAAGGAATGAATATCTGCAAATCAGCCTGTAAAAAGAAAGAGGCAAATACTTTTTATGTTTCAGCCAGTTGTCATCCCCAGACTATCGATATAGTACGGGCCAGGGCACTGAATTCCGGTATAGAAGTTATCATAGCGGATTCCGGTTCCATGACAATTGACGAGAAATGTTTCGGATTACTCTTCCAATACCCGGCTACAGACGGACTCATAGAAGATTATTCCTCGCTCTGCGCTGCTGCTCATGATGCCGGCGCTTTCGTGGTTGCGGCCACAGACCTGATGGCCTTAACTATGCTGACCCCGCCAGGAGAATGGGGAGCTGATATCGCGGTAGGAACCAGCCAGCGTTTCGGGACTCATTTGGGCTTCGGCGGCCCTCATGCCGCTTTCATGTCCGTCAGGGATGAACTGAAACGAATGATTCCCGGCAGGATTGTCGGAGTTTCCAAGGATGTTTCAGGAAAACCGGCTTACAGACTCTCGCTTCAGGCCCGTGAACAACACATCAGGCGGGACAAGGCCACCAGTAATATCTGTACGGCCCAGGTGCTCCTGGCGATTATGGCCTCCATGTATGCCGTGTATCATGGACCTGAAGGTATAAGATCCATTGCTGAAGAGATTCACGGCCTGGCTGCTGACTTGGCGGAAAACCTTAACAATAATGGAATAAGTATCTGCAATAAAACATTTTTTGATACTTTAAAAATAGACGTTCCTGACACAAAAGAAATAATAAAAAGGGCCTTAAACGAGGGATTTAACTTCAGGATTTATCCTGATAACAGCATCGGAGTGTCCCTGGATGAGCGCAGTACTCCCGCTGAAGTAATGAAAATTTCCCAGATAATAACAGGCGGAAAAGAAGAAACAACAAGCGGTAAATCCGCAACTGCCCTGATAGGCATTCCGGAAAAACTGCGCCGGGTTTCCAGTTACCTTACCCACCCGGTTTTTAACAGCTACAGATCAGAAACTGAGCTGCTCCGGTATATCTACAGGCTGCAGGATCGGGACCTGTCACTTACCAAATCCATGATTCCCCTGGGATCCTGCACTATGAAGTTGAATGCCACGGCCGAGATGGTCCCGATAAGCCAGTCGGAATGGGCCAGCATGCATCCTTTTGCTCCCCTTGACCAGGCCGAAGGGTACCTGGAAATGATATCCCAGGTAGAATCAATGCTGGCAGAGATCATCGGCCTGCCCGCGACTTCTCTCCAGCCCAACTCAGGCGCCCAGGGTGAATACGCCGGCCTTTCGACCATCCGTAACTATAACCGGGCCAGGGGAGAGGATAACCGTAATATCTGCCTTATCCCCACTTCCGCTCACGGGACAAATCCGGCCAGCGCCTCCATGGCCGGGATGAAGGTTGTTACCGTAAGATGTGATGAACAGGGAAACATTGACCTGGATGACCTGAACAATAAAGCAGAGAAATACCGGGAAAACCTGGCCGCGCTGATGATCACCTACCCTTCAACCCACGGGGTTTTCGAAGAATCGGTCTGTGAAATCATCAATATTATCCATAAAAACGGAGGACAGGTTTATCTTGACGGCGCCAACCTGAATGCCCTGGTCGGAATATGCAAACCAGGAATCTTCGGCGCGGATGTATGTCACCTTAACCTTCACAAAACTTTTGCCATGCCTCATGGTGGCGGCGGACCTGGCATAGGCCCGATAGTAGCGGCTGAGCACCTGGCACCATATCTGCCCGGGCATTTTCACCACCCCGATAGCAGCCTTGCCGGCGGTGCTGTTAATTCGGCACCCTGGGGTTCAGCAGGGCTCCTGCCGATTGCCTGGTCCTACATGCGTTTGATGGGGCCTTCCGGCCTGACCATGGCTTCAAAAACCGCGATACTTAACGCCAATTACGTTGCTTTTCGGCTCAAGGAATTTTTTCCTATACTTTATACGGGTAAAGGCGGGAAGGTAGCCCATGAATGCATACTGGATTGCCGCGGCATCCGGAAGACTTCCGGGATCACGGTTTCCGACATTGCCAAGAGGCTAATGGACTACGGATTCCATGCCCCTACCGTATCGTTTCCAGTTGCTGACACCTTAATGGTTGAACCTACTGAAAGCGAATCCAGAGAGGAACTGGATCGGTTTTGCGAAGCCATGGCGGCAATTCGGGAAGAGATTGAGGAGATTGTTTCCGGGCAGGCTGATCCCGAAAACAACGTGCTTAAAAATGCGCCGCATACGGCTGAAATGGTTACATCTGACGCATGGGATTACCCATACAGCAGAACCAAGGCCGCTTATCCAAAGGAGTGGATAAGAGACAGCAAATTCTGGCCATCCTGCAGGAGAATCGATGACACCTGGGGAGACCGCAACCTGTTCTGTTCATGTGTGATGCCTGGAGATTTTTCAGAAGGATAAATCCAACTGTTCTTACAGGGCTGACCGGGAAAATTTGCTGTTGAAATGTCTCTAAAAACGGTATGATGGAAATGTCCTTTCCTGCAAGCCGGGAGGTCCAGTGGTTTATCCCGGAGGCGTGCCAGCGATAAAGGCCGAGCGGGAAGAACGAATTTTGGATTAAATGGGGAGATTCCATACAGCTCTTTCTGTTTTCTTTGGTTTTCCTACCTGTTTTCTCCTGTAACAAAAAATTCTCTGCCGTCCGCAATCGCAATTAGAGTTTGAGCAATGCAAACCAGATCCGGATCAATATTAAAGGAATCTACCAGAATCGCCTTGAGCTCCATTGTGGCGCACAAGCTGAGAACCTTTCTCACCCTGCTGGGCATCATCATCGGGGTAGCCTCAGTTATGGTTGTCGGAGCCGGAATCGAGGGACTGGAAACTTACGTCACCGACAGCGTTGCCAATATCCTGGGAAGCAACTCCTTCATTATCGACAAGTATCTCCAAAGAGGAGACATGTCCGAGGAGGAGTGGGAACTGATCCTTAAGCGCAACAAAGACATCAAGATGGAGCATTTTGAATTCGTAGAGAATAACTGCCCTGACTGCGATGTGGTTGTAGCAGAGTTGAGTACTGTCAGGTCGATCTTCTATGGTTCAGAAGAGGTCAAAAGCACCAGCGTAAAAGGAGCAACTTCAGGAAGGATCCTTCTTGGCAATCAGGAAATTGTGGAGGGTCGTTATTTCAACGATCAGGAAGTACGACGCTCCAGTTATGTCTGTGTAATCGGATGGGACCTCTACGACAAGCTGTTCCTGGAAACCGACGCCCTGGGAAAGGTTATCAAGCTGGGAAATGAACCGTTCACAGTTATCGGGATCCTGGGGAAAATGGGATCATCCTTAGGGCAGAGCCTGGATAATGAAATCCATATCCCCATCTCAGCCTTCCAGAAAGTATATGGCAGCAGGAGAAGCATCACCATCCGGGGAACCGCCCCCAGCCAGGAAAGCTTCGAATCAGCCCTGGACCAGGCTCGCTCAGCCATGCGGGTAGCCCACAGAATTGCTCCCGGTGATGAAGACACCTTTGGGATTCTGTCTACAGAGGAAATCAATTCATTCGTGGATGATTTTACGAGTATCATCGCCATGGTGGTCATCCCTATCACCTTGATTTCATTGCTAGTCGGCGGCATTGTGGTAATGAACATCATGCTTGTATCAGTTACGGAGCGCACCTTTGAAATCGGGCTGCGCAAAGCTCTGGGCGCCACCCGCCATGATATTTTAAACCAGTTCCTGATTGAATCTTTTGTCCTGGCCGCGTCCGGAGGCCTGATCGGATTGATCATCGCAACAATCGTTTCCAGGATAATTGAATTTGCCGTCGCCATGCCTATGACCGTAAGCTGGTTTTATGCCCTGCTTTCCATTGGGGTGTCAGGAGGAATCGGCCTTATTTTTGGTATTTACCCGGCCTATTCAGCCTCAAAACTGGATCCGATTGAAGCCCTGCGGGAGGACAAATAAAATGAATCTCAACCAGACCCAGGAAAACATCCTGATGGCAATCGAAACCATCCGGAGTCACAAAATGCGCAGTTTCCTGACTGTCCTCGGTGTGGTTATCGGTGTCATAACTGTAATTGTCATCGCCTCAATTCTTACCGGAATGCGGGGCAGCATTGTTTCCATGGTTGAGGAAATGGGTACCAGCAACATCTATGCTTTTCACTTAACAACCGGACAGCTTTCAATGAACCGGGAGGAATTCCAGCGAAAACCATTAACTGTGGAAAACGCCAAAGCACTATCGGGAGCTGATTCAATAGACAGCGTTGCCTACTTCGGAATACAGGCCAGATCCGCTTCACCAACAGTCAAATACCGTGAAAATACCTACAAACAGGGCCAATTGCGAGGTTCATCAGCCAGTAGCGCTGTCACCCTGAACCTGCCAATGGGAGAAGGCAGGTTTATTGGTGAGATTGACGATTACAGGAGAAGTAATGTCGCTGTGCTGGGTATCGATGTACTGGAAGCCCTGTTCCCCAATTATGAGCCTTCAGAGGTCATCGGTAAAAACATCCTGGTTAATGGACAGGAATTTAATGTTATCGGCACCCTCGAACAGCGAAAATCCACTTTCCTCGGCATGTCCAAGGAAGACAATATGATCTACGTTCCCTATCGCACCATGCGAAAATTCTACCCAAGGGAAGATTGGCTGTATATTGCGGCCAGAGCTAAAGAAGGCCAGCTGCAGAAGGCGCTGGATGACGCTGAAATCATCCTGCGCAGCCAGAGGGGCCTCCGCTACAATGATCCAGTTGATTTTGATTTGAGCACGTCAGACAGGATTGTTGAGCAGTTTGATGCCATTACCTCCACCATTGGGCTGGTTGCAATCGCCATATCAGGCGTCGGCCTGCTGGTCGGCGGCATTGGAGTAATGAATATCATGCTGGTTTCCGTTACGGAACGGACCAGAGAGATTGGAATCAGGAAAGCCCTGGGCGCAACCCGGAATGACATTATTACCCAGTTCCTGTTTGAAGCCATGTCCCTGACCACGGGAGGAGGCATCATCGGTATCATCCTTGCGGTGCTGGTGAGCTACCTGGTCATATGGTTTGTGCCGCAGCTTCCGGCATCCATTCCGGCCTGGGCAGTTTTTACCGGGTTTACGGTATCGGTGGCAGTAGGCCTGGTTTTCGGAGTCTGGCCTGCCGTGAAAGCCGCCAGGCTTAACCCGATCGACGCCTTACGCTATGAATGAACAGCGGCTTGGAAAAAGGTACACTCTGGACACAACGCGGCCACTCGTATTTATTATTTACAAGCTCTGGATGAAGGATTCTCTTAATTTATTTCAGTGACTGTCCTCTAACGGTTCCATCTGGCCTGGTTTTTCTTTATATTATGAACTTTCTACCTCCATCAAACGTTATTAGAGTTTAAACAATGCAAATCAGATCTGGATCAATATTAAAAGAATCTACCAGAATCGCCTTGAGTTCCATTGTGGCGCATAAGCTGCGGACCTTCCTCACCCTGCTGGGCATCATCATCGGGGTGGCCTCAGTTATGGTTGTCGGAGCCGGAATCGAGGGACTGGAAACTTACGTCACCGACAGCGTTGCCAATATCCTGGGAAGCAACTCCTTCGTCATCGGAAAGTATGTTCACATGGGAGACATGTCCGAGGAGGAGTGGGAACAGATCCTGAAACGCAACAAAGACATCAAGATGGAGCATTTTGAATTCGTAGAGAACAACTGCCCTGACTGTGAAGTGGTTGTAGCGGAGCTGGGCACCACGAAGTCAATTTTCTATGGTTCAGAAGAGGTCAAAAGCACCAGCGTTACAGGCGCGACTTCCGGACGGATCCTTCTTGGCAACCAGGAGATTGAGGAAGGCCGGTATTTCAATGACCAGGAGGTACGAAGATCCAGTTATGTCTGTGTAATCGGGTGGGACCTCTACGATAAGCTCTTCCAGGAGACCGATGCCCTGGGTAAGGTTATCAAGCTGGGAAACGAATCCTTCACGGTTATCGGGGTCCTTGAAAAAATGGGATCATCCTTCGGGCAGAGCCTGGATAATGAAATACATATCCCCATCTCAGCCTATCAGAAAGTATACGGCAGCAGGAGAAGCATAACCATACGGGGTACCGCTCCCAGCAAGGAAAAATTTGAATCAGCTCTGGACCAGGCCCACTCCGCCATGCGGGTAGCCCACAAGGTTGCCCCGGGTGGAGAAGATACCTTCGGCATTATTTCCACGGAGGAAATCAATTCATTCGTGGATGATTTTACGAGTATCATCGCCATGGTGGTCATCCCGATTACCCTCATTTCGCTGGTCGTCGGAGGCATTGTGGTAATGAACATCATGCTGGTATCTGTCACGGAGCGAACCTTTGAAATAGGGTTGCGCAAAGCGCTGGGCGCCACCCGCCATGATATTTTGAACCAGTTCCTGATCGAATCATTTGTCCTGGCCGCGTCCGGAGGCCTGATCGGATTGATCATCGCAACATTCGTTTCCGCAATAATTGAACTTACCACCCCCATGACTATGACCGTAAGCTGGTTTTATGCCTTGCTTTCGATTGGGGTGTCAGGAGGAATCGGCCTTATTTTTGGTATTTACCCGGCATATTCGGCCTCAAAACTGGATCCGATTGAAGCCCTGCGGGAGGACAAATAACATGAATCTCAACCAGACCCAGGAAAACATCCTGATGGCGATCGAAACCATCAGGAGCCACAAGATGCGCAGTTTCCTGACCGTCCTCGGAGTGGTTATCGGCGTCATAACCGTAATTGTCATCGCCTCAATCCTCACCGGAATGCGGGGCAGCATAGTTTCCATGGTTGAGGAAATGGGAACCAGCAACATCTACGCGTTTCACCTGACTACCGGGCCACATCTTTCCAGGGACAGAGAGGAATTCCAGAGAAAACCATTAACCGTGGAAAACGCTGCAGCACTATTAAATGCCGATTCAATCGAAGGTGTAGCATACTATGGAATACAGGTCAGGTCCGGTTCACCAACTGTCAAATACCGGGAGAATACATACAAGCAGGGCCAGCTGCAGGGGTCATCAGCCAGCACGGCGTTAACCCTTAACCTGCCAATGGGAGAAGGCAGGTTTATCGGGGAAATCGACGATTACAGGAGAAGTAATGTCGCTGTGCTGGGCAATGATGTCATGGAAGCCCTGTTTCCCAATTATGAACCCTCAGAAATCCTCGGAAAATACATACTTATTAACGGGCAGGAATTCAGCGTTATTGGAACACTTGAACAGCGAAAATCAACTTTCCTCGGTATGTCTGAAGAAGACAATACCATCTACATTCCCTATCGCACCATGCGAAAATTTTACCCCAGGGAAGACTGGATGATTGTCGTGGCAAAGGCCAAGGAAGGTCTGCTTAACAAGGCGCTGGATGACGCTGAAATAATCCTGCGCAGCCAGAGGGGCCTCCGCTACAATGATCCAGTTGATTTTGATTTGAGCACGTCAGACAGGGTTGTTGAGCAGTTTGATGCCATGACCTCCACCATTGGGCTGGTTGCAATCGCCATATCAGGCGTAGGGCTGCTGGTCGGTGGCATAGGCGTCATGAATATCATGCTGGTTTCAGTCACGGAACGGACCAGGGAAATAGGAATCAGGAAAGCCCTGGGTGCTACTAGGAAAGACATTGTTACCCAGTTCCTGTTTGAAGCCATGTCACTGACCACGGGAGGAGGTATTATCGGCATCATCCTTGCTGTGCTGGTGAGTTACCTGGTCATATGGTTTGTGCCGCAGCTTCCGGCATCCATTCCGGCCTGGGCAGTTTTTACCGGGTTTACGGTATCGGTAGCAGTAGGCCTGATTTTCGGAGTCTGGCCAGCCGTGAAAGCCGCCAGGCTTAACCCGATTGACGCTTTGCGCTATGAATAGCAGGAAACGAAAAACTGTTTAGTCTAGCTGCTAAATGGACTACTTCAACTGGGAGCTCTCAATGCTATTCAACGATTCATTTTTTCTATTCCAGGGCTTGCCCTCCAACCGTTGCCAGGTATCTCATTTCAGAATCACCGAAGAGGCAGAAGGTTACTAGCGGAGTATCACTTTCAATCATTAGATGGCCCCCAACCTGCTCAAAATCCGGTCCAAAATAAAGCTCCTCGTTGAGGAGCCTGACAATTCTGTCATTTGCCGGAAGAACCAGGCTTTTTTCTGCTGAGAGTTCACCGTTAACAGTAAAAGCCCGGACAGTTATTGAGGCAGATTGTTCGGTGACGTTCCAGAGAGCAAGTCCGGTAAAAATCCTCATATTCAAGGACTGGGCGACATGGGGGAAGGTGAATTTCTTCCTTCCCCTGTATTCCAGAGGGAGAGCTGCAGCATTATCCGGGCTTCCCTTGATGACAATTCCACCGATTACCCTTGATACCTGATATACGCCGAACTCTTCAGCCGCCGAGAGTTCAATCTTTAGCATCCCTGTAATAAGCCCGTTCTCTGGCAATTTGCCATATTCAACTGGAAGAAATTCTGTCAGGCTTCCTTCCAGCATGGCACCGGGCTGGATTTCAATTCCAGGGCTTTCATATCCTTCTTCCTGATCTCTGAACCCAAAAATTTTAACCACAACAGGAACAGCCTCTCCGTTTACTATCCTCAATTCTGTCCCGCTTCCATCAGGAAGGACTATAAAATGGGGTGCAAACAGAGTTCCGGTGTTTTCCGGAACCTGGGCAGGAAGTGCGACAAAGGAGTCCACGGTAGCCTGTACAGTGAATCCGCAGACTGCAACATCACTTCGAACCACAAAATACCCCTCAAGTCCTGAGCTTTCAATATCAAACATTTCAAAAGCCGGTTTAAAAACAGTTCCGCCTGCCGGCAATTCCTGGGCAAACGTATCAATCAGAGATCCGTCCTTTGCCACCCATTCTATTTCAACTTCTGCCTGGGCAGATACAGAAGGATTAAACAGATAGATCAGGGTCTTGCGTGATGGAGAATCAGGGCCAAGAAGAAGATATGATTCCCTGGACGGAATCCACTGGTGTCCGATGCCGTCAAGCCGGGTAGTTTCCTGATTACCGACCAAAAAGAGCCCCTTGAGTGGATAACCTGACCCATCGCCTTCAGCAGTTATCGTTGCCAACTGGGAACCAAAACTGACCAGCTCAGAAGTCATCCTTGCTAATTGGGCGTTTGCTGCCAAACCAGACATTCCATTGTTTGTGGAAAGCTCGTTACCATCGCTATCAAGAGCTCTGAATAAAACTCCTTTACCTGTTTCGTTCAGATTCATTACCGTGGCGCCTACAAAGCTGTCACTGAAAAATCCTCCTAACTTCCTGAAGTCTGCCGGGAAAACAACCATGTCTCGCTGTTCCAGAACCGTAGTTGCCGACTCCTGAATGACCTCAAAATTCTTCCCGGCAACCAGAACCTGCCCGATCCTTTCCGTCCCTGTTTCATTGAGACTCACTTCATAGTTAACTATACCTTCTCCCGATCCGGCAGAAGCAGAAGTTATGATGATCCATTCTTCCAGGCTGGAAGCCTCCCAGAGGCATCCAGAAGTACAGCTTACAACTATTGAACCGTATCCTCCCCCGCCTGGATGAACGCGGTGCTCAGGCTGGATTGAAAAGCTGCAGGAAGGATCGGCAGCCGCCTGGGTTACTGCAAACTCCTGGTTTCCAATTGTGATCTGCCCGGTCCTTTCCTCTGCAAGAGTATTGGGTGCGACAATGTAGGTTACTGGTCCGTTTCCAGTCCCCTCCATCCCGCCGTTTACTGTGATCCAGTCAGAGTCACTTACTGATGTCCAGGTGCATTCTGACGGGGTTGTGACGGCTATCGTCCCAGCGCCGCCGGATGCATAGAAACTCCGCTCCAGAGGATCTATAGATACAGTGCATACCTGGGTCGCAGCCAGCTTAGGAGATGGCACATGGATCCTGTTATTACTCTCGTTGCTCTCGATGATGTCATTGTCGGCATCGATGATCCATCCGAGATAGTAGCTACCAGTTGGAATTGATCCCGGAAAAGCACCGCTCCACTGGATTGGTGTTTTACTGTCCGCCGGTGCTTCGGCAACGATAACCCTGCCTATCAGGTAATCCGCGACAGAAATACTCATATCAGGGGAGGCATAAAAATCTACCGCGAAATCGGATGCAGCCTGGTTTCCATAATTAGCTACTTCCGCATTGATCAGAAAATCATCACCGGAATTAACTTCCAGAGGCGAAAAGGTAACCGTTCCCAAATAGGAGAGGTCGACTGAGCCGGTGGCTGTACCTTCCTCGGCAAAGGAGTCCACCAGGTCCATGGTGTTATTCAAGGTTAGGGCGTTATTGTTTCCATTTGGCCCCGACTTGCCGGTTGGAGTACCCTCGTAAGACTTGTCAGGATTGGAAAAATGATCAATCCTAGGTGTATTCCTGCACAGGGTGGACATTACAGTCATCCATTTTGAATAATTGCAGAACCCGCTTGAATATGAATAATACTGTGGACCGGATGCATTGGAACAAGTTCCATAACATATATCATGACCGGCACCCATGTTGTGACCAAGTTCGTGGCCCATAGTGTTGTGAGTAAGGTAAGGATAATCTACAACTGAAAAAGCATAATCCTTGAAGATATCTTCTACGCCCTGTTCCAGGGCATAACCTAACCCAGCAATATAAGAATATGAACTAAAAAAGTCCAGGATCAGGGAAACACAATCTGCTCCGTAATCCTTTCTCCATTGATGAATTTCATCTATCTTTCCGTCACCTGGATCCTGCAAATAATCCAGAGCTGTGAATGGATCGCCTGGAATTGGTATCAATGTCTCCGCAGCGAGCACTAACGAAATCCGCTGCACAATCCCGCTTTTCAGATAGCACCAGTTTATCAGGGCCACCGCGTCAGCAACCTCGGCTTTTATCTGGGTGGGGCCTCCAGCCTGCGACCTTACTCCGCCAGTGTATAACACCATCAACTCGATATATCCGTCACTGGGAGGATAATCCATTTCTGCCTCGGTGACTGGTTGGGAAGATTCTCTTTCAGGAAGAAGCGAAGGGATATCCCCGGGGCTGGAGGGGTCCAGTTCCTGTAGCTCATAAATATCGGGTCCGGTATTCTTGATCCGGTAGAGCCCCCGGCCGTAATAATTTACCCTGCCATGAAAAATACCCTTATAGTAAGTGAGGCTGACTACGCCCTTTTCGGAATCGCCGCCAATTTCACCAACCCAGGAAAAGGAATCCTCATTCTGGTCTGCCAGGTTCAGCCGGGCGGTTATGGATTGTCCGTCAAAAAGTGACAGCTTCAGCATATCCCGGAGCCGCACTGTCTCCTTTTCCCGGTTACCAGGCATGGGTTCATCCAGGGTAAAAACCAGTTCAGGATTGATCGAAACCAGGCGTCGACGCAGTATCAGCGGGTTTTCATCTTCTCTGATCCTGGACCGCTGTTCCCTCGAAAGAACCCTGGAAGTGAAGAGATCACGAAGATTCCGTGGGGATGCCTGGACCAGTTCAATGTTCCTGAAGGATCCATGCCTGGTCACCGACACTCCATTGGGGCAGTTGGCAGTTCTCACCATTTCTTCTCTTATACCCCGGGGTGAGGCTAAAAGATATCCTATTGGAAAAGTGAGAAAAAAGCATAAGATCAATAAGCGTAGAATCGGTGTTTTTAGCATGGAAACTCCTTCTCAAGTTCCTGGTAAGTATATAAAAATACTAACAGGAAAAACACCAAATACTAAATAATTAAGATAATTTTTCCCGCAGCAACTGGTTCACCACTTGCGGATTGGCCTGGCCCCGGGTCTGCTGCATCACCTGGCCGACAAAAAAACCGATCAATCCGGTTTTCCCATTCCTGTAAGCTTCTGCCTTATCTTGATTACCTGCAATGATTCCGTCAATGATTGCTTCAAGTTCACCCGAATCACTTATCTGCTTCAGGCCTTTACTGCTGACTATGCTCCCAGGGTCATCCCCGGATTTAACCATTTCAGAAAAAACCTCTTTGGCGATCTTCCCGCTGATAACATTTTCATCCACCAGCTTCATCAGAAGAGCGAGGTTAACGGGTGAAACCGTAAAATCGCCAATCTCTTTACCGGTCTGTTTCAGTTCAAAAGTCAACTCTCCCAGCATCCAGTTTCCGATAGCTGAAGGATTAGCGTGTTCCCGCACCGCGGCTTCAAAATATTCGGCAAAGGAACGGTCAGAAGTAAGCTGTACAGCCATGTCCTCCTCAAGGCCATAATCCTTTATAAACCTGGCGCACTTTATGTCCGGAAGTTCCGGCAGTTCAGACCTCAGGGTTTCTTTCCAATCTTCATCTATAACCAGCGGCATCAGGTCCGGTTCCGGAAAATACCGGTAGTCATGAGACTCCTCTTTAGTGCGCATTAATTCAGTTGTTCCCGAAGCTTCATCCCAAAGCCTGGTTTCCTGAAAAATCCTGCCGCCTCCGGATACAACCTTTATCTGGCGTTCTATCTCGTAATCAATGGCTTTCCGGACAAAACGGAACGAATTGAGGTTCTTGATTTCCGCCTTGGTGCCGAACTCCTCCTGCCCCCTGGGGCGTATGGAAACATTGGCATCACAGCGCATGCTTCCCTCTTCCATATTACCGTCGCAGACCCCGAGATACAGGAGCACCTTGCGCAGGTACACCAGGAACTCATAGGCTTGCTGGCTTGTTCGAAAATCAGGTTCCGTCACGATTTCAATCAACGGGGTTCCGGTCCGGTTCAGGTTAACCAGGGTGTCTCCACCAGGAAAATGCACAGATTTCCCCGCGTCATCCTCCATGTGTATCCGGTTCAGCCGGAAACTGGGAGTCACCATTTCTCCGCTTTCGGCATCTTTAAACCTGAGATTAACACGTCCCGCTTCAGCCACTGGCAGGTCAAACTGGGAAATCTGGAATCCCTTGGGAAGGTCGGGATAAAAATAATTTTTCCGGGCAAACAGGGATGGACTGTTGATCCGGCAGTTTAGGGCCATTCCGACTTTGACAGCCATGGCCACAGCCTGACGGTTAAGGACCGGCAAAGCACCGGGCAGGCCCAGGCAGACCGGACAGGTATTGGCATTAGGAAGGTCGCCGAACCTGGTGCTGCACCTGCAGAAAATCTTGGTTTTCGTTAATAACTGGGCGTGTATCTCTAAACCTATGACTGCCTCAAAATCCATCTTATAGCTACCTTCGTTCATACTGTTTTAATATTACAGGGCCGTTTGAGGACAAAACAACTTTCCATGGAAGTGCCCTGCTCTGGTTCCGTTGCATCTTCCCCCTTGATCTGCAATCAGATTCGAAACCCGCTTCCGGAATTATCATCACAACAATGAAACTGGATATTTAAAATAATTGCAAAAGTTAACCAGTATTATAGCGGGTTGAATGCAATGTGTCCTGTTCGACCGGCAAGGCTGGTGCACATTTTCAGAAATCCCGGATTATTTCCAGGGCGGCGGCGTAAGCTTCCTCTGTTTCCCCGGTGGCCTGAATCCAATTGACATCCGGCTCCCTGCGAAACCAGGTCATCTGCCTTTTAGCATAGCGGCGGGAATCCCTCTGGGTAAGCTCAATGGCCCTGGATTCGTCCATACTGCCCTTAAGTACCTGTATGGCGTACCTGTAGCCCAGGGCATCAAACCCTTTACTGGAGGCATCGTAACCCTTTTCTAGAAGCTGCCTGGTTTCCGAAATCAGCCCTGAACGGAACATCAGCACAGCACGCCTGTTAATTCTATCGTAAAGAAGCGGCCTTTCGGGATTTAGCCCGATTTTAATTATCCTGTAGCCAGAAAGGGCTTCCTCCCTGCCCTGCAGTGAACTGATTGGTTTACCGGTAGCTATACTGACCTCAAGAGCCCTGATCAACCGCACCTCATCAGTTGGTTTTATCTGCTCGGCTGACTTAGGATCCTTATCAGTGAGCAGCTTATGGAGAAAGTTGGTACCTTTTTTTTCTGAAATGACCTTCAATCTCGCCCTGATTTCTTCGGATCTGGAAGGGCCTTCAAACATTCCCTCCAGGAGGGCTCTTAAGTAAAGACCTGTTCCTCCGGTTACAATCGGCACCCTGCCGCGGCTGCTGATCTCCGAGCAGATTTTCCGGGCCTGGATCATGTATTGTCCGGCACTGTAAATATCGGCAACTGAAACAAGGTCGAAAAGGTGGTGGGGGCAAACCGCTCTATCATCCGGACCCGGTTTGGCTGTCCCTATTTCAAGGTCCCTTACCATCTGCATGGAATCGCAATTTACAACTTCTCCATCCAGATTACGGGCCAGCTGCAAAGCCAACGCGCTTTTGCCGCTCGCTGTCGGTCCGATGAGACAAATCAGGAGAGGCTCGTTTTCGTGGATTGCTTCATTCATTTAAATATATCTCAACCAGGTTGGTGTTTTCGGCCGTGTCTGCTGCGGAAAGATCAATTCAGTACCGGATCAGTCGGTTGAACCATTCCATTTTACCAGTTTGATATCGCGGTAATAGTGATGGAGAATCTCGTCATATTTTTTCCCTTTAGCAGCCATGCCCACAGCTCCGGTCTGGCAAAGGCCTACACCGTGCCCCCAACCCCTTCCGGTAACTGCGATTGAAGAAACAAACCCATCTTTTTCACGGGTGAGGCTGATACTGTCTATATGGTTGCTGCGCAGGCCCAGGGCAAACCTGAGGTCGTTGCCTTTAAGGACTTTCTCCCCGGTTTCCCCTGTAAAACGCATGGTTATGGTTCGACCCGCGGAGCTTTTCCTGATGGTTTCAAGGTTTTTGAGCCTTCCGATTCCCGCATAAGCGTCCAGTTTCTGCTGGATGTCTGCGGTACGGATTGTCTCGGACCAGCGGTGGTATGGAGAAGCTGAATCATCGCAGGAAGCTCCTCCGGAAAGGTAGGGAACATGGGGTCCCTTGAAGATGTTGTCATAAGCTTCGGTTTTCCCGCCACAGGTTGAAGAATACATGGCCAGGATAGGTTTTCCCTGGTAAACAGCGACAATGCCGGATGTTTCAGTAACCGCTCGGTCTGAAAGCAGATGTTCGCTTCCAGCTCCCCGGTAGTTCTGTGCTCTGGAATCACCATACATGTCAAACCCGTGCACAGCGTTTCTATCAAGCTCCCTGACCGCAAAAGACCGGGCAGCAACGGCCTGGGACTTCAGGGCTTCCAGTTGAGGATATGTGACGGGTCCCAATTCGTTGGGCACGACGCTCCTCAGGTAGTCCTCCAGTCCAACTTCGTTTACAGCTACCGGCACACCAAGGGGATTCACAAAAACATCAATCACGCCCCGGTAATATCTCCGGTCAAGGCTGAGCAGCCTTCCCTTTTCAGGATATAAACGGAAACCGGTTTGGTTATCAATCGCAACCCATTGGTTGCCCTGCTTGCGGGACAGTTCCAGCATACTCCCGATAACTTTGATCCTTACATCCAGGCCCAGGCTGGAATTCAATATTCCAATGGATTCGAACTTCTGGTTGAGGAGTATCCTTACTGTGGGCTGAGCATAAGGCATTTCTCCTTTTTTTCCGCTAATGCCTGCCCCGGTTTTTTCTCCAGCATGAGGCTTCTGATCTACTACCTTGGGACCTCCACCTCCACAGCTGTAGAAAAAAAGCAGCAAAAAGAATGTCGGGAAAAACCAAGGCTTCCTGGTCACATAATCTCCCCTGCAAGTACTGCTTACAACTTTACTTAACAACGGTTACTTTCTCCGTTTGCGAACTGTTTCAAGACACTCTAATTCAGTTGATCTGATCTACTATCTGCAAAGCCAGATCCAAGGATTTTTTCCCCTGGTTACCTGTACATACCCCGGGGACAATTTCTCCGCTGATGGTCGAGATAAAAGCCTCCAGTTCCATTTTCAGAGGTTCTCCGTCACTGATAATGGGATCCCTGGCAATTATCTGTCTTTTTCCCCCGGCTTCTTCAAGTGAGAACATCTCCACATTCTTGTTCTGAAAATCCAGGGAGATGTAATCGTTCGACTGAAAAATCCTGAATTTTCGGGTACGCTCTCTGGAAACCCGGCTCGCAGTCAGATTGGCGACGCACCCGTTTTCGAATTCAATCCTTACATTGGCTATATCCACTTTCGGAGTGAGGATCGGTATGCCCACTGCCTTCACGTCCTTTACTGGTTCATTAACAAAAGAAAGGATCAAATCTATATCATGGATCATGAGATCCAGTACCACATCTATGTCCAGGCTTCTTCCTACGAATACACCCAGCCTGTGAGCCTCAAAAAACCTGGGATTATTAACATAGGGGCGGACTGAAACCATTATCGGATTAAATCTTTCAGTATGGCCTATGTGGATGACCAGGTTACTGGCGGAAGCAGCTGCCACCAGCTTTTCAGCGTCAACAATTGTTGCCGCAATAGGTTTTTCAACCAGGACATTAACACCTTTCGCAAGCAGATCGAGGCCGATACTGCAATGGGCTGAAGTAGGAGCGGCGATACTGACTGCCTCCACTCCTTCCGGGATCTTTCTATGATCAGTCAGGGCGAGGCAACCGCAACGCTCGGCAATTTCTTTGGCCCGGGCCTCGTCCGCATCGACAACCGCTACCAGTTCAGCTTCGGGCATCTCGGAATAGATACGCGCGTGGTGCTGCCCCAGTGAACCCACGCCTACTACAGCAACTGGAATCTTTCGCTCAACAACCATCTTCACCTCATGTTTTTCAAGAATTAATATATATATGACAGTTTCTCATCAAGGGCTGAAAAGTTACGGGCTGAGACCCTAAGATTGGTGGTCTGGCTGAAAGAATCAGGAAAAACTGAACGCCGTAGAAAAGTGTGAGAAGGCTGAGGGGTGGAAGCAGACCCGGGAAGGGCGAAGTGAGAGTTAATCAATTGCGAAGTCTGGATGTTGGGGCAGGAGGCGCGTTTAATCGGCCTGACCTGATTACTTTGCCCGGGACCGGGACCTACCCCTTCTTCAAGCAGAAGCTGGAGGAGTAAATCCCATTACACAGAGACCAGCATCTGAAGCCTGCCTGAGAAAACTGTCTTTTTCAATTATCAGGGTCCGCCGGGCATCAACCGCCAGTGCAGTCACATTACATTCTCTGATAACCTGCAATGTTCCAGGGCCGATCACAGGGACATCAAATCTCATTTCCATATCGGGCCGGCTCACCTTTATTACCGTCAATCGTTCTCCATGGACCAGCTCAGATGCCCTCCTGATAGCAGAATCAGTACCTTCCATGGCTTCAATCGCGACAACAGCCTGGCTCTTAACCACTATGGTTTGGCCCAGGTCCAGCTTGATGATGTCCCTGGCAATAGGTATGCCATAAGTGAAATCCCGTTCTTCCTCAGCTGTAGGAGGCCTTTTCGTAAGCAATCCGGCATCGGGAAGAAGATCTTCCAGGAAGGATGTTGAGTTTATGAACTCTATTCCTTCCTTCTCAATTTCACTGATAACGGCACTTATCAAGGAAGACGTATTTTTCCTGGCCAGGGAGGCTAAGAGTTTAATGGCACGAAGGTCCGGCAGGTTTTTCAGGTGTTGCAGGGGTGATCGGGAACCAGGGGCAAAAATCCTGACATGCTTGACCTGACCCATCATAAGGGCATGGGTTACGCCTTCATTTTTAAAAGTCGCAATAAGTCTTCCCAACTGCCCGAGGCCCATCCAGTGGATAGAGATGTCACTTTTCATGTCCCCGATGTGAGCCTCTATTTCAGGGAAAGTCTCTTCTTTGATAGCTGCGACAGTTACAGGCACGGATCTTCGGGAAGCCTCATCCAGGACATAAAACGGAAGCAACCCATTACCAGCTATCAGTCCCAGCCTTTGAATTGGCCCCATAATTAGTCTCCGAAAATCCCTGAAAGCACTGACTGATAAACTGCCTGATCACCATTTCCACAAGAGATACGACAAAGATTACCAGCCCTGTTTCCTCAGTCAGCCGCCCACTTTTTACCTGGTAAATCCGCGTTCAGAAGTTTCGATAAAATCCACCAGGATCTCTACTTCAGCCGATAGAGGAGCTGATTCTCTTACTTTTTCGATTTTTTCCTTCAGGGACATTCCCTTGGAATGAAACAGTATCCGGTAAGCAGATTTCAGGGCAACTATCTGTTCCCTGGAAAATCCTTTTCTTTCCAGCCCGATAGTATTAATGCCGTAAATGTTGCCTTCGCCACGAGCCCCTACCGTTTTGATAAATGGAAGGGCATCCCTAGTGATGACACTGAACCCGCCAATAAACGCGTACTGCCCTACCCGACAGAACTGGTGGACCGCGGTGAAAGCTCCAACATTAGAATGGTCCTCAATTAAAACATGCCCTGCCAGGGTGGCGGCATTAGCCATAATAACGTTGCTTCCAACAATACAGTCATGTGCCACATGAACCGCGGTCATCAGCAGATTGTTGTTTCCGATCACGGATTTCCCCAGGCCGGTTTCAGTGCCCCGGTTCATGGTGACAAATTCACGTATCACATTATCATCGCCGATCTCCAGGCTGGTTCTTCCGCCCTTGTACTTAAGATCCTGAGGGGTAGTTCCGATAGAACAATGTCCGGTGAACCGGTTTCTTTTTCCGATGGTTGTAGGACCATCAATCCGGGAATGAGGACCGATTACAGTTTCGTCTCCAATAACCACCTCATCGCCTATTACAGCATAAGGTTCGATGATGACACCTTTCCCAATTGAGGCCCCAGGGGAAACAATAGCACTGGGATGGATTTTGTTGTCCTTAATTTTGCCCATGGATATGCCTATTCAGTACCGATCACTTCAGATTTATCAACAAGAGAAAATGTGATCTCAGCCTCGGCGACCACCTCTCCATCAACAAGAGTTTTACTGGCCATTTTTCCGACACGCGACCTCAGTCTCAATACGTTAACTTCGATGACCAGCTGATCACCGGGCCTGACAAGTTTTCGAAACCTGCACTTGTCAACACCCAGTAATACGGCAAGCTGTGATTCCTTGTCTTCCAGGCTATTGAACAACAGGACACCTCCGGCCTGGGCCATGGCTTCAACCATGAGGACACCTGGCATAATCGGGGCGCCGGGAAAATGGCCGGTAAAAAATGGTTCATTATAGGTCACATTTTTCAGGGCTACGATTCTCTTCCTGTCTTCCATCTCAATGACCCTGTCAATCAACAGAAAGGGATAACGATGGGGCAGAAATTCCATAATCTGCTGGATATTCATACAAATTTCTTTAATTGCCATGCTGATATTGTCCTTGCTTAACACTCCCCGGCAGAATCAGGCAGCATTTCTCCCATATTGACCAAGTCATTCGCTCTGGCTGTTAGCACCAAACCTCCAGGATTTGGGCAACAAAATAGATACGTTTATAACACTTAGCCGCACACCCGAAGATTTCAGTTGTGCCTGAAACGTGGATCTGAGAACAGGTCTCAGTTCCCGCAAAAACTTACCTGGGTGAATATTTAGCGTCGTAGGCTCTTATAATGTCCTGGGTTATATTCAGGGCAGTAGAATGATACGGCAGTCCAGGGGACTCCAGGAAAACAATACCCAGGTCATTGGCTTCAGCGTATTCAGAAATAACTGTTCTTATTTTTTCGCCCATTTTACTGAAAAGCTCGGCTCTTTTTGCTTCCAGTTCAGCCTCCGCGTCTTCAGTAAGGCGGCGGATCTGTTTATCTTTTGTCTGGATAGCAACCTGCATTTCAGTCGCGGTGGCAGGATTCAGCGTACTGGCCTGGCTCTGATAATTGGTCTTCAGGGTATTGAGCTCCTCAGACGCAGTCTTCAGCTCATTTTCTTTGGTTGTCGCGAAAGCATCAATTTTAGCAATCTCAGCTTTTCCTTCAGCGCATCCCTGGAGAATCTCCAGGCTGTTCACAAAGCCTATTTTTACATCAATGCCCCCGCCTGTACCTTGGGCCGGGACCGCTAAAATGAAACACATGGTTATTACTGCCGCTAGCAGAGCCTTCATTAACAATTTTCTTCTCATATATCTACCTTCTCCTTCAAATATCTGGGTTCGGTTCAACCATCAATCTCCAATGGCAAAGCCATTAGGAGCCGAAAGGATACCTCTCGTCATAAAGTTTGATGATTTCTGCTGTTACATCCAGCTTTGGAGAAACATAGGCCTGGCTCTGATCAATAACAAATATCACCGCTAATCCGTTACTCTTGGCATATTCTTCAATAATAACCTGAACCTTCTGACTTATGGTCTGCAGAATTTCGTTCTGTTTCTGAGTTCCTTCGGCCCTGGAGTCTTCCTGGAATCTGGTGAGATCCTTTTGTTTCTGCTCCAGGTCTCTCTGCATCTTGGCCAGCGAATCAGCATCCAGAGTCCTCTGCTGAGCCATGATATTCTGCTGAAGGGTATTGATCTCCTGATTCATTGAATCGAAACTCTTTTGCTTTCCGACCCAGAACTCATCAAGTTCGGCCAGCTTTTTTATACCTTCAGCGGTTCCGCTCAGGATATCCTGAGAATTGACAAACCCTACTTTGCTCTGGGCATAACCGCAGGAAAAAAGCAGTATAAAAAGAACTCCGGAAATTGTAATCAATCTGTTTTTCTTCATCGTAATAACTCCCCTGAAAATTTAAGCATATTCAAATAATATTTAAAAATTTATTCTATTTACCAGAAATTAACTAAAAGCTGTAACCAACGGTGAATTTAAAATCAGTGCTTGGTTCCTTTAACTGATAGGAGACACCGTCGACAAGCACATCAGTATTCATTTTTATCGGGTTATAGGCAAAAATCAGCCGGAAAGGCTGGTTAAGAACTGGCAGTTGGAACTGGACTTCAGCTCCAGTGGACATACGCAGAACATTATTGGTGCTATCAACCAGGTCTATATAGGTATCAGGACCGAATACAACCAGATCCTGCTTCCTCAATACCATGGATGAGCCTATATCCGCAAAAAGATTCACCTGCAGGGGGCCAACTATCGGAACCCGATACTCCACTGTACCCACTCCATAGGTATCTCCACCCACAACTATAAGCTGTTTCTGGACCAATGGAAGACCGTAAGTCGGATCTATAAGAGGGTGACCGCTAAGATCCAGCACCGGGCTGGTTATCATAGCCCAGGGGCTGACTGATCTCAGATAGAATCCCCGCAAGTCCCATTCGCCACCGATAAAATAGCGATCGTAAAAGGGAGGTGCCATCGGCTCTCCCGAAACAGTTTTACCAAAAGGAATTATGTGAGTTCCCTTAAAACGAAAAGCCCAGGTATTGCGTCCTTTGCTGAACCAGTGGTCACTCCTGAAATGCTGCAGGTCAACATAGGGCGTTATAAGGTTGTAGGCCCCGCCCAATGGTCCACCTGAAACCGGGAGCATAGCCATGACCTGCGTTCCCTTGCTGGCATTGTAATAGGCATTTTTGGTGTTATAAGTTAAAGAAACCGCAATCTCACTCTTATTCAGGCCGTCAGCCGCATCCTGTTCGTTTCCACCTGGGGTAAAACCAACCAGCTGGCTGGTTGCATAATTATCGTAGGTCGGATCCACGTCATAGACCTTGATCCTGGTAAAAGAGTAGCGTAACCCGGCTCTAACCCATCGAGCCAGAGGGTAGCTGGATGATACATTGAATCCAGTATTACGGCGGGTAAAAAGCTCCACGTTGTTATCAAGGCTAATCATCCCGTAATAGGCTGAAAAGGTGTCGTAACGCATCCTGGTATCAAACAGGGTAAAACCCATTGACGCCTTGGTGTCAAGGAAATAGGGCTCGGTGAATCCAAAGGTGTAATTAGCACTCCTCGAACCGCCCTGCAGGTTGACGTCAATCCTCTCACCGCGACCCCGGAAATTATTGGTCTGGTAATTGATTCCAATAAATGCACCGTAGTATCCACTGTACCCGCCGTTTAAACCGATCGACTGAATACTGCGTTCTTTTACGTCGATCATGATATCGACTTCACCTTCATCAGGGCGCTTCAGGACCTCGTAGTCTTCTTCCTCAATTTTCTCGAAAAATCCCAGCTGGTTAAGACGAATTATGGAAAAATCCAGCAGCCGTCCGTTGAATTCCTGCTGTTCCTCCATCAGGAATTCCCGGCGCATTACCTTGTCACGCGTCTTGGTGTTACCGGAGAAATCAATCCGGTTCACGATATACCTGGTGCCTTCAGTGATACTGACATTTACGTCAACAGTTTTGGTTTCCATGTTCGGGCGGATATCGGGCCGCGCGTCCATATCCAGGTATCCAAGGTCTGAATAAAAATCCTTCAGTTCGTCAGTAGCCTCCTTCAGGAGTGTGTAATTGGCGATATCTCCGGTTTTGAGCCTGTATACATTGCGGATAAAGTCTTCGTTAAACTGCTCAGCCCCTACAATCTTGAAGTCACCGATCGTGTACTGTTCTCCTTCTTCAATCGGAATATCAATGAAATACTGCTGCTTTGTTTTCCGGAAGCCAATCAGCATCCCCTGGGGCGCTTCCTTGATTCTCACATCCGCTTCCCCGGCTTTGGCAAAAATGTATCCTTTTTCCTTATATTTAGCCAGCAGGTTCAGCTGGATATCATATTCAAGCTTATCGGGAATAAATTTATCGAGGTTCTTGAACATGACTATCGGGCCGCGCTCCTTGTTGAGCTCCAGCATTCCACGTAATTCCCCATCGGAAAAAACAGTATTTCCAACAAAGGAAATGTCACCGATCCTGACTTTCGGGCCTTCATCCACGATAAATTTAAGAGCAACGGTGGCCGTGGTTATTGGTTCAACTTCAACTTCTACCCGGCCCAGTGGTTTTCCCTTTTCTTCCAACAGAGCCCGCATCGCCCTCCTGGCCTTGGGGAGCTTGGCTTTGTCAAAAGGTGAATCAACTGTTATTCCAACCCGCATATCACGGAATTTTTCGAGGACATCCGACTCCTTGAATGATTTCATTCCCTCGTAAATCAAACGCCTGATAATCGGTTTTTCCTTGACTTCAAAGATGACGATTTTACCAGTCAGGCCTTCATCAACCATGACTTTAGCGTCTTCGAAAAAATTAGTATTCAGGATACTCCGATAATCCCTCAGTATCTGATTCTCGTTGTATGGATCGTTTGCCTTGGTCTGAACGTAATAGAGGATTGTGCTTTCCGGGATTCTGCGGTTTCCCAGTATCCTGACCTCCTCGACCCTCTCAAGCTGGTCTTGGGCCAGGAGATTGCAGTTGCTCAACGCGAAAAAAAACAATCCTAAAAAAGGCACAGCCTTTATAAAAAGCATGTGTCTATTCCAACCCGGTGTGCGTTCCGCGGGACAATAGATCATAAGAACTCCCTGCGAGTTTTAGTATAAAAAAGAACCATTACTACTCACTAATCTGTTCAACAAATATTAACTAGCCTGATGATCCGTAAAACAGCATTTACAAAATTAATTGTTATTGAAAGGCATATTGTAAACTAATGGGGTGTTGCACGTCTTCCCGTGCGGCTAAATACTCCAATTTTCCTCGGTACGCATACCAGTTTCATGCGTTAAGAGGCCAAAATCAAGTGAAGTAAAAGCTGAAAAAGCCACTAATACCTGTTTTTCCTTGTCAGACTTCCTCTAAAATTTTCAATTTATATAAAATTTTCCTAGCTCAGTTTATGTTCGCTTCCGGATAGATCAGCCCTGTAATAAAGATTTTTGTCTTTTACATAGATAAAAATGCTTTCTTCTTCTTTCAGAATCTTTTGAATTATAAGATCAGAAACAGGATCCTCGATATACCTCTGAATAGCTCTGCGAAGAGGCCTGGCGCCATAACTTCTGTCCTTGCAACATTTTTTCACAAGCCAGGCACTAACACCCCCACTCAGCTCAATCCGTATGCCTCGTCCGATAAGATTGTCGTTCACCTGGTTCATTAGCAAGTCTACAATCTCACAAAGCGCAGCTTCTTCCAGGGAATTAAAAAAGAGGATTTCATCCAGCCTGTTGAGGAATTCGGGATTAAACAGCTTTCTGACCTCCCCCATAATCTTCTCTTCCAGGTCCCTGGATTCATGCACTCCGCCGGCGAAAAACCCAACACGGTTCGAACCTTCCAGGTAACGTGAACCGCAATTGGAGGTAATGACAATAATGGTATGTCTGAAATCAACAGTATTTGCATGTGAATCTGTCAGCCTGCCATCTTCCAGGACCTGCAACAGCACGTTAAACACGTCAGGATGAGCCTTTTCAATCTCGTCCATCAGAATGATCGAATAGGGATTACGGCGAATCTTATCAGTTAACTGTCCACCTTGCTCATGACCCACATAACCCGGAGGAGAACCGATCAGCTTAGCTACAGAATGCTTCTCCATGTATTCTGACATATCCAGGCGGACCAGGCTTTTTTCATCTCCGAAGAGAAATTCCGCCAGGCATTTTGCCAGTTCTGTTTTTCCAACCCCCGTAGGTCCCAGGAACAGAAAGGATCCAACGGGCCGATTTGGATTACGCATACCGGTCCGGCTGCGCCTGATAGCCCTGCTCACGGCAGATACAGCCGTCCCCTGGCTGACAATCCGAGAGTTGAGGTAACTCTCCATGCGAAGCAGCTTTTCAATCTCCTCTTCCTTGATAGAATCAACTGGTATCCCCCTCCAACTGGAGACAACCTCTTCAACATGATTCTTTTTCACTACAAGATTCCTGGATTTAGCCTTTTTATCCAGCTTGAGCCTGCTCCCCGCTTCATCCATGACATCTATGGCCTTGTCAGGCAGGAATCGGTCTGTAATATAGCGGTTACTGAGGCGAACAGCCGCTTCAAGAGATTCCGGAGCATACTTCACCTTGTGAAAGCTCTCATACTTTTCCTTGATTCCATTGAGGATGGCCAGGCTTTCTTCCTCGCCGGGAGGTTCTATCTTGACTAGCTGGAAACGGCGCTCCAAGGCGCGGTCTTTTTCCATGAACTTGTTGTATTCCCTGGGAGTGGTTGCTCCTATACATTGAAACTCTCCACGGGAAAGGGCCGGCTTCAGAATATTGGCCGCATCCATGGACCCTTCAGCTGAACCAGCTCCCACGATGTTGTGAATTTCATCGATAAACAGCAGCAGTTCAGGGTCTTCAGACAGCTCCGTCATAATCTTCTTCAAACGTTCTTCGAACTGTCCTCGGTACTTGGTTCCGGCAATCAATAAAGAAAGGTCGAGGGAGAGGATGCGCCGATTCTGCAGCTGCTGAGGCACGCTACCATCAACAATCCGTTTCGCCAGTCCCTCAGTGATCGCGGTTTTTCCGGTTCCCGGCTCACCGATTAGAATGGGATTGTTCCTCGACCGCCGACAGAGAATCTGGACAATCCTTTCACATTCCCGGTCTCGCCCGATGAGAGGATCAAGCTGATCATTCCTGGCCAGAGCAGTGAGGTCGCGACAATATTCAGAAAGAAGGGAAACCTCTGGAACTTCAGTGGCAGCTTGATCCTTTCCGGAAGGAAGGGCCGAAGGCCCTCCAGGCGCAGTCAGAATTTCCCTCACTGTTTCGGGATCAATTCCCTGCGATGCCAACAGGTCACGAGCCGGAGAATTATCAAGCCTGAGAAGGCCTAACAGGAGATGCCTGGTATCTACATTGGGACTGCTCATAAAAGCGGCTTCTTCAAAGGCACAGATAAGAACCTGCCGGGAGTCGGCGTTGAAGGTTATTTCATTGGGAGCCATTCCCTTCCGCACGTCCGCATTCCTGAAGGAAGCCCTTTTGCGCAGTTCCTCCCGAGCCGGGAGAATACCTCCATGCAGCCCTGCAAACAGGTGTATGTCGGCCTGCATAAGACCCAGGAGAATATGTTCCGCACCGATAGAGGATGACCCGGCGAGCGAAGCCTCTCTCCTGGCGTGCAAAATAACTTCTCTGGCTTGATCTGTGTATTTTTCAAACATAAGCTTACCCGAACATTTTACCAATTTTCACTTAAAGCGGGGCGGGAAAAACATAACGGCATGATGAGAAGAAACTCTCCCGGGTCGGCCGACATATCAGAATTTCTCCCTGGAAGCACTTATAACCAGGAACCTTTCAATAAAAGCCACCCATTTAAAAGGCAGTACAATCCGCAGTCTTATAAACTTTTTTCCATGGCAACCGCGAACCTGTTTGAATAATAATCATTAAGGTAATCAGCACCACCCGGGACGGATGGGTTTATCAAGTCTCAATGCTCCGCATCTCTGATAAGTCCGTTATCCAGCCTTTTAACCGAGTGGCAAATTGCAGCCATTCCCGGATCGTGAGTCACAATAACCGAGGTCAGTTCGAACTCACGGTGCACCTTAAGCAGCAGTTCCAGAATATTTTCTGAAGTCTTCCTGTCCAGGTTTCCGGTTGGTTCATCTCCGAAAAGAAGCGAGGGGGTTCCAGAGAGTGCCCTGGCAATGGCAACACGCTGCTGTTCCCCTCCCGAAAGCTCTCCAGGTTTATGCACTCCCCGGTCAGCCAGGCCCACAGCATCAAGCAGTTCCAGGGCCCTGGTTCTCGCTTTTTTGAAAGATTCACGCCGCAGCAGAAGGGGAAACATGACATTCTCAATCGCGTTGAATTCCGGAAGCAGGTGATGAAATTGAAAGACAAAACCTGTATACAGGTTTCTCCAGGATGCCAATTCTGGAGAAGGTGAGTTGGTAATATTCCTTCCCCGGAACAATATTTCTCCTTCATCAGGACTCTCAAGGCCGCCCATTAAATGGAGAAGTGTACTTTTTCCGGAACCACTATTACCTGTGACCGCAACCATGTCACCTTTTGCGAGTGAAAAATCGATACCTCGCAGCACTTCCAGCAGATGCAGGCCGGATGGATAAGATTTTTTTAAGCCCTTGACTTCCAGTATCTTACTCATACCTGAGGGCCTCCACAGGATTCAGTCGGGCTGCAGCCCAGGAAGGGTAAACAGTTGCTATCAGGCTTATCAGGACAGCAACTACCGACACGATCAGCACGTCTGACCAGGAAAGATGAAAAGGGACAAAGGGGATGGAATAAACCTGCGGTTCCAGTTTGATGACCCGAAAAGCATTCAGGTACCAGGAAGCGGTTATGCCCAGGATATCCCCAAGTACAGTTCCGGTAATTCCGATAATCAGCCCCTGCAGCATGAATAAACGGGTAGTAAACCGCCTGTCCCCACCCATGGCAGACATTACAGCTATATCCCTTCCTTTTTCCATAACCATCAAGATAAGAGTGCTGACTATATTGAGTGAAGCGACAAAAACAATCAGGCTGATGGCCATGAACATGGCCAGCTTTTCAAGTTTCAGCGCTGAAAAAAGTGGCTTATTTAGTTCAATCCAGGTACTGGTGGAAACCATTGGACCAAACTCATCCTTTATCCGGGCCGCGACATCAGTTGCGCCATATATGTCAGATATCAGTAGCTCTATGTTGGATGCCTGGGAATCAAGAAGTCCGGAAAATCTCTGGGCTGCATCAAGTGGAATAAGTGCCCACTTTGAATCATATTCCCACAATCCGGATTCAAATATGGCCGCTACCCTGAACGTCTGGATCCTGGGCATCCTTCCCAGGGGAGAAATCGCGCCTTCCAGCCCGATAGCCCTCACCACCTCGCCCTCTGAAACCACCAGGGCATCAGCCAGCTCCTTCCCCAGGATCAGGGGCGGAAATCGATCCCCTGAAGCAGTGAAATGATCCAGGGTTCCTTCCAGCAGTCCCGGGACCGCGAACTTCAAGACTTCAGGATCAGGCACAATGCCTTTGAGGACTGCGGGCTCTTCCCGGCCATTACTCTGCAGCAAAGCCTGTCCATAAACCACTGGATTAACGTCTGTGACTCCGTCTACGCCTGATAATCGGGCAGCAAGCCCGTCATAATCTTCAACCGCCCTTCCCCCCGGACCCATCACGTTAACGTGGGATGTGACACTAAGAATCTTGGCCTCATATTCTGACTGGAATCCTGCATTAAGAGACAACGCGATAATCAGGGCCGCGACACCAGCCATAACACCAAGGATCGATATCGCGGTTACCACCGAAACCACAGCCTGCTTGCGCCTGGCTTTCAGGTATCTCAATGCTACAAATAACTCCAGCTTCACTGCTTATTCTTCTTCCCGGTTTCCAAATTAACGTGCTTATCAGTTCCGGTCGGAACGAAGATGAGGAAAAAGGATGACTTCACGTATCGAAGATGAATTTGTCAGCATCATCACGAGGCGATCAATCCCTATTCCTTCTCCCGCTGCGGGGGGCATTCCATGGCGAAGGGCCTCAACATAGTCCTCATCCATTGAGTGAGCTTCCAGGTCGCCTTTTTCCTTCTCTTCCAGCTGCGCCTCGAATCTCTTTTTCTGCTCTTCCGGATCATTCAGTTCACTGAAGCCGTTTGCCAGTTCCATCCCGCCGACAAATAACTCGAAGCGGTCAACAAAACGGGGATCCGATGGTTTCTGTTTTGACAAGGGAGAAATTTCCAGGGGGAAATCACAGATAAATGTCGGTTGTATAAGTTCAGACTCGGCTGTCTCTTCAAACAGTGCGGCCAGCATCTTGCCCCATCCTGGATTACCGGCTGGTAATGCGTTAAGTTTCTCCAGGCTTTGTTTCAGGAAATCCTGGTCAAACAAATCTTCATCACTAGGCGTGTTTCCCTCTTTCCAGTATTCCCGAATAGCTTCCATCATCGTAAACCGGCGGAACTCTCCAAAATCTATACTGTTGTCGCGGAATTCCGTAATAAGGCTTCCATTTACAGCCATGGCAATTTTCTGCAGCAGATCCTCGGTAAGATCCATCAGGTCTTTATAATCACTGTAGGCCTGGTAAAACTCCACCATCGTAAATTCAGGATTGTGCTGGGTTGACACTCCTTCATTCCTGAAATTCCTGTTGATTTCAAACACCCGGTCAAAGCCGCCCACCACCAGTCGTTTCAGGTGAAGTTCAGGTGCTATCCTCAGGTACAGACTCATGTCGAGTGCTTCGTGGTGTGTAATAAACGGACGGGCGGCCGCACCACCGGGAATGGTGTGCATCATAGGAGTTTCCACTTCAATGTAACCGCAGGCTTCAAAATACTTCCGCAGCTCGGATATGATCATGCTGCGTTTCTTGAAAACCTCCCTTACCTTCGGATTGGCAATCAGGTCCAGGTACCTCTGCCTGTACCTGGTTTCCACATCCGTCAACCCATGCCATTTTTCCGGAAGCGGAAGCAGTGCTTTAGACAGAAACTCTACTTTATCGGCAAAAACCGTGAGTTCGCCTGTCCGGGTCCTGAGCAGAGTCCCGCTGACTCCAATGTGATCGCCGACATCAAATAACTGAAAAAGCTCGTAATTCTTTTCTCCAACCTGGTCCTGCCTGACGTAGAACTGGATTTTCTCGCCACCGGAAGAAAGGTGCCCGAATGCCGCTTTCCCATGTCCCCTAAGGGCAGTCATCCTGCCCGCGATACAGACCTGTCTTTCCATTTTCTTCAGGTCCTCTGCTGAGACTTCAGAAAATTCAACAATCAGGTCTTCCACAGCGTCTTTTGCATCGAACCGATGGGGATATCTTTCATATCCGGCGGCTTCAATCCGGTCAAGTTTTTTATATCTCTGGGCGATATGGTCGCCTTCATTATTCATTTTTTACTCCGCTCAAGTTCTTCCAGGATCGCATCCAGGATGCCGTTTACAAACGCCCCTGATTTCTCTGATCCATATGTTTTTGCAATCTGGATTGCCTCATCTGTTATTACGGCCCTGGGAGACCCGACATACAGGTATTCAGCAATAGCCATCCGGATTGTATTCCTGTCGACTGCCGACATTCTCTCGATTTTCCAGTTTTTCGAATGGCGGATGATTAACTCATCCAGATCCTTCTGGTTGCTTACAACACTAAGGTAAAGGGAGTTAGCAAATTTTTTTGCTACTGCCGATGCCTTGTTGCACATCCAGAAAAGCTTCTTGGTTTCAGCGGCTGTCTCCTCTGACAGGTCATGCTGAAAAAGCATCTGCAGCGCCATTTCCCGGCCTTTTCGGCGACTCATTCCTGCTCCATCGATCTAAAAAGACAGGCCATTTCTATAGCGGCTTCTGCCGCGGCGCTGCCCTTGTTGCCAAACTTGATGCCGGCACGATTCATAGCCTGTTCCACGGTTTCCACCGTAAGTACCCCGTTGGTTACCGGGATTCCAGTTGCAAGGGCTACGTCATCCATTCCCCTGGTTACTTCCCATGCCAGATAATCAAAATGGACAGTTTCTCCTTTGATCAGGCAACCCAGGCAAATTACTGCGTCCACACTTTTGGTTGAAATCAATTTTTTTGCCGCAATCGGCACTTCAAAACTTCCGGGTACCTTGGCCAGCACTATGTTGTCTTCACTGACACCGTGACGCCTGAGGATATCCAGGGCACCCTCAAGAAGCTTATCCGTTATCATGCTGTTAAAACGGCTGACAACTATGCCGAATCTCAAATCAGCGGCATTCATTATTCCTTCTACTTTTTCCATATCTGTCTACCTTCCGGATATAACCTATCCGAGTTAATTTACATTTTCCGGCGCCAATGCCGTAATACACATTCCTGCTATTTATCATCATCAAGGGAACCAATACGCATTCCCTGGATCATGTAGTGAGTTCCAGAGCTGACTGTCAGGATCAGCGTAGCGTAGGTGACCACATCGATTAAAACCACTGCTTCACCTATGTAATTGCTGACCAGGATCATCATAATCAGGAGCAGCTGGACTACAGTGGTTGACTTTCCAAGCAGTGAGGGTGGAAAAGATTTATTGCCGATTGTCAGGTTAAAAACCAGGACTCCCAGGACCAGCAGTACGTCCCGGCTGATAACTGAAATCGTAAGCCAAAGTGGTATCCTTACTGCCAGGTTCAGGCTCTGCATTGAAAGAAGGGTGAATGAAGTCGCCAGAAGCAGTTTATCCGCTATTGGATCCAGGAATACACCCAGAGTTGTCTGCTGGCCATAATGCCTCGCAATCAGGCCGTCAAGCATGTCTGTGATACCCGCTATTAAAAAAATCAATATAGCGGTCCCTATTTTATTGTAAACAAGACATACAGCCAGAAACGGGACCAGGGCCATCCTGAGCATTGTCAACTGATTTGGAGAGACTATCATCATTCCCTTTCCCCGCAATCTGCATCTGGATCAATCCGCATTCAGTTCAATCCTCTGCCACTTCAAACATCTTCTCTGCTAAAAGCCCGGTCCGCATACTTCCTTATCTCCCCTGGGGTTTCAAGCTTAAGCATTTCAGCCACATTGATCTTCAGTTCTTCAAGATTTGTGTTTCTGAGGACGTCCTTGAGTTTCGGAATGACCAGGGGGGCAACAGACAGCCAATCGAAACCAAGTCCAAGTAATACCTGAGAATAAACAGGATCAGAAGCCATCTCACCGCAAACCACGGTTTCTTTGCCGGCGGCCCCGGTAATCTCAGCAACGGATTTAAGCAGCGCTAATACAGCAGGATGAAGGGGATTGTAAAGATACGATACATCTTCATTAAGCCTGCCGATTGCCAGGGTGTATTGTATCAGGTCATTGGTTCCCAACGAAAAGAAGTCAACTACCCTGGCCAGGGATTTGAGCACCAAAACCGCGGATGGAACCTCCAGCAGCACTCCCAGCTGAATCGAAGGATGTTTGCTGTCTCCAATCCCAAGAGACTGTTCCATGCTGGTCACAATTTTCCTGGCCTCCAGGAACTCCTCCAGTCCTGATACCATGGGAAGCACTATTTTAAGGTTTCCATATTCTGATGCCCGCAGAATGGCCCGGACCTGCTTCCTGAACATTTCGGGTCGGTTCAGGCTCAGCCTTATTCCCCGCAATCCCAGGACAGCTCCTTCATCTCCGGCCAGAAATTCACCTCCGCTCAACTCCCCGAATGAAAGATCCAACGTCCTGATAATGCCTACTTTACCATTCAGGTCTTCTGCAAAACTCCGGTAAACCTGGAAATGCTCCTCTTCAGAAATATCCAGGGTCTTCTCCTTCAGGTAAAGATACTCGGTCCGAAATAATCCGACACCTTCAGCGCCAAGTTCGAGCACGGAGCTGACTTCACTTGCAATTTCAATATTCCCCAGGATATTTATAGTTTTTCCATCCCTGGTGATGCACGATTCCTGGTCTGAAGCGAACTGGCTGGATCCGGTTGTATTAATCTCCCCGGTTTCTTCTTCCAGCACAAAACCATTACTGCCCTTGGAAACCCTGACTATGCCGCTATCCCCGTCAACATAAAGCAGGTCTCCGGAATTGATTTTGTTCCTGATATTGTCAATGCCGGAAATCACGGGAACCCCATAAGAACGGGCGATGATGGCAACATGCGAAGTATTGCCTACCTTCTCCAGCACAAGTGCTGTTATTCTCTCAAATGGCACACTGGCCAGCTGTGATAATTTAAGGCTCCTGGCCACCAGTATGATGTCTTTTTCAGGCCCAGTATCAGGATGTTCAATATTCAGTTTCAACAATCCCGCGATAAGCCGGTCGACTACATCTTCGAAGTCTGAAACCCTGTCCCTGAAATAATTATCCTCCAAAGCGGAATAAGCCTGCAGCAGTTCATCGGCTACTTCCCTGACCGCTTGTTCAGGACTCGCCAGTTTGTCGATAATTCTTTTTTCAATTTCACCAAGAAAATTAGGGTCCTCAAGCATCAGCAGATGAGCGTCAATTACATAGGAGAGTTCCCTCCCCACAGCAGATTCCAGCCGAGCTTTATCCGCCAGGCATCTTTTCTGGGAATCTGCGACAGCTTCCCTGAACCGCTTCATTTCAGAATCAACTTCAGATTCATTGATCCTGATTCGGAAAATCCCGGAATTGAAAGCCTCCATCCTGAAGGCGTGTCCCATGGCGATTCCTGAGGAGAGGCCCTGGCCCTTGTATTCGATCCAGTCAGGCTTTTTCCTGCCCATGCCGCTTATTTCCCTTCACCAAATTTACCCTTGACCAAAGCCTCTACAGCTTCAGCAGCCTCAATTTCGTCACTACCTTCAAAAAATATGTCCAGTACGGTCCCCCGTCCAGCGGCCAGCAGAAGGACACCCAGAATGCTTTTGCCATCTATGTGCTGGTTTCCATTACTCCTGGAAAGCCTTATATCAGATTCAAATGAAGAGCTTAATTTAACCAGTTTTGCCGCTGCCCGGGCATGAAGGCCCAGTTCATTATCAATTCTCAATATTTTCTTTATCATTCACCCAGCAACTCTCCGGCCCTGGCTATTTGTCTTTTGCCAAGATCCCTTACCAGAGTGGCAAGTCCAGAAAGGGTTTCCTCACCCTTTTGACTGCCAAGTTTAACAACCATCGGCAGGTTAACCCCGGTTACAACATCAACTTTATTAGCAATCATAAAAGACATGGCCACATTGGAAGGAGTGCCACCGAACATATCAGTTAAAATGATCACACCCTTACCCTGGTCCACTTTTTTTATGGATTCTTCAATCCTGCTCTTGGCGTCATCCACATCATCATGCCAGCCCACCGAAACCGCAGTAACATGGGGCAGTTTACCTACAATTTTTTCAGCAACAGAAACAAGCTCTTCGCCCAGGGCACCGTGAGTGACCAGTACGGTTCCAATGACTATCATAACTATACCCCCAAACTGGAATCCCTGTGTGTTATCACCGGGTTGAACCCCTCCTTGAGAAGTCCTTCCCCCAACTCATTAACTACCATAACAGATCGATGCCTCCCTCCGGTACATCCCACTGCAACCGTGCAGTAAGATTTGCCTTCCCTGGCAAAACGGGGAATCAGGTATAAAAGCATGTCCATAATTTTACCGATTATTTCAGAAGTCTCTGGGAAATTCATCATATATTCAACCACTCCAGGGTCCTCGCCGGTTAAAAACTTAAGTTCTTCAATAAAAAACGGATTTGGAAGAAACCTGACATCAAACAACAGGTCGGCATTAAAAGGAATCCCGTTCTTGAATCCGAAACTGATGAGAGAAAGATTGATTCCCGCAATCTTGTTCTCCATACCATAACGGGCCTGTATAGCTTTTCTCAGTTCATGTACACCAAATCTGGATGTTTCAATTATCACATCCGCCATTTCCCTGAGACTGGCAAGTTCCTGCCTCTCCTTTTTAATGCCATCGAGAAGTGATGTTGACCTGGCCATAGGATGCACCCTGCGGGTTTCGCTATAGCGCCGAGCAATCACTTCGTCGGTTGCCTCCAAAAAAAGCACGCTGCAGGAAACAGCATATTCTTTCAGCCTTCCGAACAGTTCAGTGAATTCAGCGGATGATTCCCCTGACCTGAAATCCACGACCAGGGCCAGACTGGTGATTTTTCCTTCTGAAGCATTGGCTAAATGTACCAGCCTGGGGACCAGGGCGGTAGGAAGGTTGTCTACACAGAAATACCCCATATCTTCGAAGGATTTGTAGGCTGTATGTTTGCCCGAACCACTCATCCCGGTGATTATTACCAATGATTCCAGCAGATCTTTCTGCCTTTGCCTTGCCGACATCACTCCTGCTCCCTCATCTCTTTTTCCAGCCGTTTCAGAAACTCAGACGCAGGTTCGTATCCCTCTCTTCGCAGCATATGGATCCGAACAGCTACCTCCACCAGGTCTGCCAGGCTTCTTCCCGGAGCAACCGGAAGGCTGATCTGAGGTATTGAAGTATCGAGTATCTCAAAAAAATGTTCCTCCATTCCTATCCGGTCAGATTCATCATATTCACCCCAGTTAACCAGCCTGATAGCGAGGGCCAACTGCTTTTGGGGGCTCACGGACGAAATACCGAAAAGTTCCCTGACATTCACGACACCCATGCCTCGCAGTTCCATGTAATACTTCATTGTTTTAGGCCCCGAGCCAATCAGCCTTTCGGAACCAAGTCTGCGAATGACTACCATATCATCACTGATCAGGCGATGTCCCCGCATCATCAGGTCAAGCCCGCATTCACTTTTACCCATACCTGAGTTGCCTATGATAAGGACGCCCAATCCCAACACGTCAACCAAAACGCCATGGATTGAAGTCTGGGGGGCCAGCCTTTCTTCAAGAAAAGCTACAACCTTGTCAATGGCTCTCTCCGTTTCCATTCCGGTAGTAAGCACAGGCACAGAAGACACTGAAGAGCCGTCAATTATTTCCTTTATTGGAGTGATTCCGGCTGTAATCAGTATGCAGGAAAGCGGAGCCTCAAAAATCCCTTTTGCGGCCTTGGCCCTGGCATCGGAATCCAGCCTGCCCAGATAGTTATTTTCAGTCCTGCCTAAGATTTGTATCCTTCCCTTTTCCAGGTATTCCGTATAACAGGCAAGCCCCAGTCCCAGATTCTGAACCCTGGGATTATCAACCTTATTGTCAAGGCCATTGACTCCCCCGGCTATCTTGAGGCTGAGGGGTTTTGCCAGGGTCTGGTAAAAATCCCGCACGGTTATAAAATTTTTTGTTTTTTCCATTACTTAATCCCAAACACTCCAAAAACCGGAGCTGACAACACCCTTCCTCCATACGGTCCGGAAAACCTCCCGATTATTCATTAAATATCCTTTTCATTTATTCGAATTCAGGGAGCTAATCAAATCTCTGCTTTCTGTTCCGGGAACCGGGAATCCTCATCTGGTCGCGATATTTTGCTACGGTGCGCCGGGTTATCTGGATTCCACCGACATCAAGCATTTCGGTCAGGCTCTGATCCGAAAGAGGTTTCAGCGGGTCTTCTGATTCAATCATTTTCTTGATTTTCTCTTTAATGGAAACCGCTGATATGGCGCTGCCGTCACTGCTGTCAATGCCTACGGTAAAGAACCTCCGCAATTCGATGACCCCCTGTGGCGTATGCGCGTATTTATTGGAAACAGTCCGGCTGATAGTTGAAGGATGGACCTCCAACTCTTCCGCAATCTCCTTGATCAGAAGAGGTTTAAGGTAAAGCCACCCTTTTTCAAGGAATTCCCTCTGCCGCCGGGTTATGGACATGCACACCCGGTAAATGGTCTGCTGCCTTTGTTCAATACTCCTTAGAAGTTCGAGGGCTGACCTGCATTTTTCCCTGACATAACTCCTGGTGTCTGGAGTGACCTGTCCGGCGCTGAGTATCAGTTTGCGATACTCCCGGTTCAAGGCCAGCTGAGGCATGCCGTCGTCATTCATCAGGACCAGGTATTCACCATCCATTTTGTAAATAAAGATGTCAGGCCTGATATAAACCGGCTTGTCGGAACTGTATTTTTCACCGGGATAAGGAGACAGATGTTTCAGTACATCAAGAGCTTCCTTGAGCTCTTCCATGCTGCAGTCCAGCTTTTTAGTTATCTCCCTGTATTTTCTTTTTTCCACCTGGGAAAGATAGTCACTCCCAATCCTCCAGGCGAGACTCCCCTCCAGGCCCAAAAATTTCAGCTGCAGGAGGATGCATTCCCTGAGATCCCTGGCTCCCACACCGGCCGGGTCAAGGTTTTGCACAATCTCCAAAGCCTCCGCTACTTCCGTTTCAGGCCTCTTGAGCTGTTCCGCGATTTCAGCGGTGCCTATGAGCAGATACCCCTTGGCATTCAGGTTGCCAACTATAAAATCAATTATATCCTTTAACTTTTCAGGGTAATCAGTCAGGCTGATCTGCCACTCAAGATGATCAGTTAGATTCTGCTTTGAAGCAACAAACAATTCCAGCGAAGGTCGCTCCTCTCCCTGTTCAAACCTCGTTCTCCTGACTGAAGGAGTCCCGAAATCATTTCCGAAATAATATTCGAAATCCATCTCTTCTTTGCTGGACCCTTTTTGTTCACCGTTCTTTTTCTCATTCCGGGCAGAATCCTCATCGGAATTTTCTCCGGGAAAATCCGCACCTTCAGGAATTTCTTCCAGAAAAGGATTCTCCACAAGTTCCCTGTTGATGAGATCATTGAGTTCCAACTGATCCAGAGTCAACAGTTCTATCTTCTGTAAAAGCGAAGGTGTCATGACCAGGCGCTGGGATAGATTTACATTTAGGTTTAAACCGAGCTGATGTTTACTCACTGCTGTTTTTCTGTTACTCCCTGGTTAATCTGGTTCATCTTTCAAAATCTAATTTTAATCTATTTTTTTATTGTTTTGATATTTTTGGAACAATTAATGCATACTTTTTTCAATATCCTCATCCAGAAACCAGTCTCAACGAAAATCAGCGCCCGGCAGAAACATTACCCTTTACCAGGCCGGAGCCTGCGGCTACAGGCAGTCCCAGGTTCCTAAAAGCCGATGAATCATAGCTATGATTAGACTAACAGGGAAGAGTGTCAGGTAATGCATTTTATGGGTTGATCACAGTCGTATTCGATTTTAAAACCGGCGGATATTATCAAACGAATAAAATGGATGCAGTAGGTGAAATACTAAAAACCGAGATTTATTAAAAATCAATTTTGGCAAGCGAATTCAAACCTCAAATGCCATGGAACCTGACGGGTTTTCTCTTTGCATGGTCACTCGAGTCCTGTGGTCCCGTTTTCCCCTCAACTTCGCGTATCACAAACTACAGTTCGCGCTTCGAAATGGCTACAACTGACCTGGAATTAAACCTGAATCTTCTTAAAGCAGCCTGAAATTCTCTCCCAGGTACACTCTTCGTACTTCACTGTCACCGGAAAGCTCCACAGGTGTTCCATCCCTGAATATCCGACCTTCCTTGATGATATAGGCTCTATCCGTGATGCTGAGGGTATCCCTCACATTGTGGTCTGTTATCAGGATGCCTATTCCTCTTCCCTTCAGGTGTTCGATAGTACGCTGAATATCAAGGACAGCCAGAGGATCAATCCCGGCAAACGGTTCGTCAAGCAGGATGAACCCGGGACTGGTAACCAATGCCCTGGCGATTTCCAGCCTTCTTCGCTCCCCTCCGGAGAGTGTATAGGCTGGACTTTTCCTCAATTCCTCAATGCCGAATTCCTCCAGCAGGTCATTAACCAGCTGATCCGAAAGTCCCGGACTCAGATCCATGGTTTCAGAAATGGCATACAGGTTATCCTCGACGTTGAGTTTTCTGAAAGCTGACGGCTCCTGGGGAAGGTAACTTATCCCCTGCCTGGCCCGGAGGTACATTGGCAGTTCGGTAATATCCGTCCCATTAAAAAGAATGGAGCCTTCATCCGGCCTGGTCAGCCCTACAATCATATAAAATGTTGTGGTTTTTCCGGCTCCATTAGGGCCAAGCAGCCCTACCACCTCACCAGACTTCACTTCGATGCTGACTCCGGAAACAACTTTACGGCCCTTGTATGACTTGGAAATCCCTTCAGCCACGAGTGTCTGATTGCTATTATGATTCAACATTATTTCTCTCTTGTTTTGCTGCCTCTGAAACCCTGCTGCCTTCTCCGGATCTTATTTCTGTTCAAGTTCCAAGACGCCGCCCTTTTCCAGGGCTGCCATCATCTGGCTCACGCAGTCTATCCGGAAGACCTGTTTAATCAACAACTACTTTCCCGGTTTCTTTCAGGAACTCTGCCCTTTCCCCGGTCCAGACTCTTCCTTCCTCACTGATAGTCACGCCACCCCAGGCTTCAACTCTTGAGAATTCTTTCATCTGCCCGGTCTCCATATACAATACAAGAAAAGGAGACTCGATACGGAGACCTTCCGTATCAAATTTTACCTCCTCCTGGTATGAAGCAGTACCAGCCACAGTGTCAAGGTCCAGCTTTCCTGATGATATCCGGTACTCATCGTAACTCTCAAGGTTCCTTGTCAACAATTTGCTGTCAACACTTCCTTCAACCGACAACTCTCTTTTCTCGGTGTCAAGACGCATCTTATCACCCTTGATAATATTTTCCTCCAGAAGTAATTTCACATCTCCGCTGTACTCTACCTTCCCACTGGTCAGATCACTTTCCATGTATGATGAGACAAAAACCAGCGGGAGTTCTTTCATATCATAAATACTCTCCACCGAGCCTACAGCTTTTAGCAAATTGTCTTCGCTGTTAATTGAAATCTGCCTGGCCCTGGTTTCAAACCTCCTGGTACCCTGCGCGTCTGATTGGAGCACGATCAGGAGGGGTCTGCCTTGTTCGACCGTTAATACCTTTGTGCCGCTCTCAAACCGGGAATGTTCCGCCTGGATTTCAAAATTCCTATCGCTGCCTTTTTCTTGAAGAACTACCGAACCTGACTGTTCAAACGCAGTAAGGATCCCATCTTCATAAAAAAGGTCAAGGTGGTCTGAATTCAGTTTCTTTCTTGTTGTGCCGTCCCACCCCTCACCCCTGACACTCCCATCTGCAGAGGCCCGCGATAAATCACCCTTCCTGAATTCAAGCAGGATTGAATCAGACTCCAGCTTATCCTCCTGTTCGCCGGTTGAACCAGTCACAAGGCAGCCAAGCCTTCCGGATATCTGCTGAAGGACACCTTTCTCATAATTCATCAGGAGGAGATCCTGAACCTCCAGGTGACGAGTCCTGGCCTTTCCTTTTCCTGCTCCCGGAGAATGTGACAGATCAGCAATGACGTCCTTTTCAATTCTTACCAGTCCAGGGACTCCTTCAGAATCCATCTCGATCCAGAGGTTCTGTCCCTGCATGGTCTCCTTTGAAGAATCCGGGCTGATATGGGAAAGGTATACATTTCCTGACAGATTAACGGTCTCAAACTTCCCACTTTTTCCTGGAGCCAATACCCCCTGGAAAAACTCACCACGGCACTCATCCAGCTTACTTTCTGGAAGTTCAAGACTGACATTTCCCTCTGCCTTAATTTTATTTAATTTCCAGGAACTCTCAGGGCCGGAAAAAAATGAGCAATATATTGCGTCTGAAGAAAGCTCCCTGGCGTCAGGCTCGCTCCCTCCGATGAAAATGGCTTTGTTGTCCGCGGATCCAAGTATCGTCAGGAAGTTATTCTTGATGTCCATGAAAATCCCTGCTCCTGAAAAAACATTTTCCCGGGCAGGAATCAGCCTGGCATTTCCCCAGGAACTGAGCTTTTCAATCTGGTCATCCTTATCCAGTTCTATTTCAATTCTATCTCCCTGCATCGTGGACTGCAGGCTTTCGATCCTGGCATTTCCGGCAAGCGTGATTTTTCCGGAATCCATTAAGTACTGGCCATTCCGGGCTTCGATTTCCTTCTTCCCCGAAATCTCATTCATCACCAGGTTGATACCATTGATAAACCCAAGCCGACGGGAAAGAAAAAGATATTCCAGTCCCTTCCCCTCACCCAGTACCGACTCGTATTCCAGGCGGTAATTTTCGCTGATTCTCAGGGTTTCCCTGGCCAGGTCACCCTTGACCTGGTCCGCATAAATCAGGATTCCTCTTTCCAGCCTGATAACAACATCTCCGGTAAACAGGATTTCATCTTTATTCGGATTATAAACAGCCTCCTCACTTTCGATCATATCTGAAGGCTCTCCGTTAACGCCAAATCTCCAGAGGGAGACTCTCTCCAGGATATTGTCGCCACCGGTTTTCATTGTGCTGGAACCAGCTATAACCCGAAACAGTACCTTTCCGTTTTTTTGCTGAGTATGCTCAAAATCAGTGGTTTTTCGAACTATTTCTTCCGGCAGGATCTCATCTTCAAGATTTTCAGGCCTGTTGCCCATCCGTGTCCGGAGGCTCCTGAAAATTAAAATCAGGGAGAAAACAATAACCAGAACCAGAATTATTCTGAAAAATTTAGAATGCAGCATTTATTTATGTATCTTTAATATAAGGTCTCGAACCAGAAGCATCGGCTCCGATCCCCCCTGAAAAAATTCTTGCCGCGACTCCAGGAAGATCCAGTTCTTATCGGTCACCTGTTTTCGCCAGGATTTTCCATACCGGGTTATTATCCCAGTATTACCCGCACTTCTCAAATAGCCCGATCCCCTTTTCCAACAGATCGGACCGGCCAGTCTGAGGAGATTCAGATCCTGTTAAGCGAACAAGGATAACCTGCACCGCCCATGAATTTCAGGTTTATGCCTGATAAAAATGCCTTAAAAAACCCGCAAATCCCGGATATTCATATAAACAGATCTATTACCTTCGAAAGTCTGTTCCTGCAGGCTATAGGCCACGTCAACATGGGATCCGGCTCTCAAATCATCAGGGATGGAATCCTTCTGCCACCAGATCATGTCCATGATCCCGTCTCCTGCCACAACCTTCATTTTTATACCTTTTCGGTTCAGTAGCTTTGGCTTATCTAAAATTTCAACCTGCCTGGAAGCAAACACTGGTTCAGGATTTGCTTTTCCGAAAGGTTCCATCAGTTTTACCTGTTCATAGATTTCCAGGCCGATCTCCTCGACAGGGAGATAAGCGTCTATGTCCAGAGAAGGTATTTTCTTATCTTCACTCAACACCTTTCCGGCATATTCATTCAGCCTGCGCTTTAACGTTTCGATCTTCACAGGATCCGCTGTATCGAGAGAACATCCGGCCGCCTGGGCGTGTCCGCCATAACGAGAAAACAGTTCATCACAAGATTCCAGGGCCTCAAGCAGATGAAATCCAGGAATACTCCGCCCTGATCCCTGGCAGGAATTCCCCTCCGCGGACAGGACCAGGCAGGGCCGGTAAAACCGATTTGTCATACGGGATGCGACGATGCCAATGATCCCTTTGTGCCAGCCTTTGCCGTAGAAAAGTAGAAAATTATCCTCCGCAGAAACAGGTTTCTCCTCCAGCTGCCTTTCAATCTCCCTGATTATGGACATTTCCGAAGACTTCCGGCTGTTATTCCTCTCATTCATTTCCTCAACCATGGAAACCACAGCTGGCCAGTCAGGCTGGAAAAAAAGCTCCACAATCTCACTGCCTCCACCCATCCTGGTATATGCATTGATCCTGGGGGCTATTTTAAATCCGATGTCCTGGCTATTTACCTGACAACCAATGCCAGATCCCGATAACAGGGCCTTCAGGCCTGGATTACGGGGGTTTGCAAGTCCCCGCAGCCCCCAGTAGGTAATTACCCGGTTTTCTCCGGTCAGTGGAACCATATCGGCAATAGTACCTATGGCCGCGAGCTTGAGAAAATGGGGAACCAGGTCTTCCTTGCCGAACACGGGAAAAAGAGACTGAACAAGTTTAAAAACTACTCCGACCCCGGCCAGTTCTTTATAGGGATAAGCGCATCCCTCCTGATTGGGATTGATCACCGCGACTGCGGCTGGGGTATCCTTTTCCGGAAGGTGATGATCAGTGATGATCAGGTCCAGGCCAAGGTCAGCAGCCAAACCTGCACATTGGACAGCCCGAATTCCACAGTCAACCGTGATTACCAGGCTGTAGCCATCTTTAGCAATATCCTCCAACGCTTTCTCTTTCAGTCCGTAACCATCCAGAAGGCGGCGTGGTATGTAGTAGTCTGGATTCAGCCCCAGGATTTCCAGGGCTCTTTTCAAGACAACAACCGAGGTGATGCCATCGGTGTCATAATCTCCATATATGAGCGTCTTTTCTCCGTTTTCAATGGCCTGTTGGATCCTGCAAACAGCTTCCTTCATGCCTTTCATCCGGCCAGGATCATAAAGGGTCTCCAAGGATGGTTCAAGAAATTCCCGGGCCAGGCAGGGTTCACCATATCCCCGATTAATGAGCATGCCGGCCATTACAGGTTGAACAGGCAATTCAGCGCAGAGTTTTTCGACAAGTTCGGGTGAAGGCCGGTTGTAATTCCATTTCATTTTCACCTTCAAATCTTAACAGCACAGGCTGACCGGGTGATCTGCGCTGGTATTACCGATGATCCGGCGATTATAAAAATGGCTTAATCACCAGGCACTGCCCCCGCCATTCCGGTCATCAAGCTAATTTGCCTGTTTTCAGGGCTCCGGAGCCGGAATTTGCAACAAGACAAGCTTGAATTTTGATCTTCGAACGCGTGCTAAGGCGCGCATTCGTGCTTCCGGTTAAAACAGGGTGTAGATAAAAGGTGCTACAGCCGAGGATTCAGAAAAAATAATCAGAATGCCGATAAGAAGGAGGAACAGTAATAGCGGGAGAAGCCACATCTTCTTCCTGACTCTCAGGAACTCCCACAGTTCAACCAATATTGATAACTTACCCATTTTTTGAAAATCCCATGATCGGACAGGATGGCTGCCAGTTATATCTGTATCCCCGCTGACTTCGCAGACGGGATAACAACATGATAAATAATTATAAAGGCTTTTTGATTTTCCTGCCTGTTCCAATTCAGATTTTATCCCGATCCCTTCTTAAACATTTCTTTCAAACCAGTATCCGGCAGTCATGCCTCTTGATATTCCTCTTAACAGTTTCCAAAATAACCTCCCTGCATCAGGTATCTTTAAACCAACGATATTCCTGAACCCTTCTTAATGATAAAATCATGATGTTTTGAGTATTCCTACAACGATTTCCAGGCTGGAACGCCTCGAAGATTTAATATTCTGCCCTTCATGTGGGTCCGGAATCATCTTCCGGCCCGATGAATATTTCTGTCCCGGCTGCTCCCTGCGGTTCCCCCTGGAAGGGCCCATTCCGAAGATGTTCTATCAGCCACCCCAAGGAGATTCCCTGACCGGAACCATCCAGGGATTTTATAATCAGAATCCCTTTCCTAATTATGAAGAATTCGATGACCTGGCCGGGTTGATGGAAAAAGCCGGGAAAGGAATATTTGCCAGGCTACTTGATGAACAGATTCCATTTGGCTCAAGAGTGCTGGAATGCGGATGCGGGACCGGCCAGCTGAGCAATTTCCTTGGTATTGCCCACAGGTCAGTCATCGGGACTGATATTGCCATCAATTCTTTACAGTTAGCCGAAAAGTTCCGTTCCACTCATTTCCTGGACCGGGTCTATTTCCTGCAAATGAATCTTTTTCAGCCTCTTTTCCAGGATAATAGTTTTGATTATGTAATCTGTAACGGCGTGCTGCATCATACAGCCCGTCCCCGGGAAGGGTTCAACCGCCTGGCCAGGCTGGTTCGTCCCAACGGCTATTTTATTGTCGGTCTTTACCACAAGTGGGGGAGAATGTTCACCGACTTAAGGAGAGCTCTTTACAATGTCTCAGGGAACCGCGGGAAGATCCTGGATCCCAGGCTGAGAAAAGCTGCTCTTGGAACCTCCCGGAGTTCCGCCTGGTTTGCCGACCAGTACAAAAACCCCCATGAGTCAAAACATACAATCAGTGAAATCCTGAAATGGTTGGATGAGGCAGGTCTTACCTTTGTGAAAAGCATTCCCAGCCCCAGATTCCTGAGCCCATTCACTGAAGAAAACAAGCTGTTTATTCCTGAATCATACCCCAGGCCATTTGAACTTTTAATAAAAGAGCTGACAATGGCCCTTACTGATGACCGGGAAGGTGGTTTTTTTACCATGATCATGAAAAAAAATGATAAATAGTACCCGTTCCAGAAAAACAAAACTATACCTGCTGAGCCTGCTCCTATTTGCCGGAGCCGGGTTGATTACTGTTGTAACAGCCGAGTTGAGCCTACGCTGGTACACAGTCAGCAGAGCTGTGGAACAGCTGGACCACGTGGAGGAAACAGCATACACACCGATAAGATTCAGGGGTAATTACCAGGGAACCCTCTGGGGAATAAATTTCAGGACGAACCGTTTCGGATTCAGGGATGAACCCGAATTCAATGAAGAACCGGAAAAAGGTGAATACCGGGTGCTCTCACTTGGAGATTCAATTGGTTTCGGACTTGGGATACCTTCCGAAGCTCACTACACCAAGGTTCTGCAAAGCCAGATGAACCTTGAATCTCCTGGAATAAAAGTCCGTGTCATTAACGCGGGAGGACAGGGCTACTGTCCCTCCGGATATTACACTTACCTGGTAAACGAAGGCCTTAAACTGAAACCTGACCTGGTCATAATAGAGACAGAACTATGCAATGACATTTCAGACGAAGCCTTATTAAGGTGGGGGAAAACCGACGCTCACGGTCATCCGGAAAAAATCATGGGAGGGAGGTATGTGGTCAGCTGGGATGGAAAACAGCTGGGGACCTATGCGACCCGGGGATTCTTTTTTGAAAAAACCTACCTCTACACCGACCTGATCCGGAGAGTGTTAAACCTGGCCCAGAAAATTGATCCCCAGGCGCCATGGAGTGAAAGATCAGGTGCCGGAGTTTATTACTCGCTGGGATTTGACAGGTTTCTACTGGATACCGCCAGGCTGGAAGAAGGCAACAAGCGCCTTTTCGCGGCGCTCTCAGGAACAGCCAGGCTGCTGGAATCCAGGGGCGTTAAATGCGTAATTATGATCATGCCTTCCCGCTACCTGTACCAGGAAGCCTACGATTACACGCTATTGGCTTCTGAACTGTATCAAAAGGCCCTCAAATCAGCGGAGGAAATGGACCTGCCCTTCCTGGATATGTATGGCACAATTAAGGAAAATGGCGGTGAAAAGCTATTCCTTGATTTCGCTCACCTGACGGAAAAGGGGAATAAAGCAGTAGGAATTGAACTTGACCAAAAGCTGCAGGGCATTTTAACGGGCAAATGGCAGCCTCCGGGAAATAAATGGAATGACTAGAATACTGGGCATATCAGCCTTTTACCATGACAGTGCCGCCGCCCTGATCACCGATGGGCAGATCACCGCGGCTCTGCAGGAAGAACGTTTTTCAAGGATCAAACATGACAGTGAATTCCCGGCCCGGGCGATCCAGGCCTGCCTGGACCTGGGCGGATGCACGATTTCAGATATTGATTACGTAGTATTTTATGAAAAACCCTTCAGTAAATTTGAAAGGCTGCTTGAAACCTACCTCCTGAACAGTCCCCGGGGACTCGCTTCCTACCTGAAATCCATTCCTTCGTGGATGAAAGATAAGCTGTGGATCAAGGACTTTCTTTCAAAAAAACTGGATGGCTACAGAGGTCCTGTCCTCTTTGCTGAACACCACCAGTCCCATGCCGCCTCAGCTTTTTTCCCTTCCCCTTTCCTTTCAGCGGCAATCCTTACTGCTGATGGAGTTGGAGAATGGACAACATCCACTCTGGGACAGGGAAAAAACAATAATTTCACCCTGGAACTTGAGCAGGAATTTCCGGACTCGTTGGGCCTTTTTTATACTTCATTTACTTATTACCTGGGCTTTAAAGTCAATTCCGGGGAATATAAGGTAATGGGATTGGCTCCTTATGGAAACCCTGTTTACACCGACATAATAGAACGGGAAATCATTGATATCCGTCCGGATGGATCCTTTGCCCTGAACCAGAAATACTTCAATTACCAGGTTGGTCTGGAAATGATCTCAAGCCGCTTTTCCAGCCTTTTCGGGCACCCTCCCAGGAACAGCAGGCATCCTCTCCTGGCATTTCATAAGGATGTGGCGGCTTCTGTGCAAAAAGTAACGGAAAAAGTGATGTTGCTCACGGCCCGCTTCCTCCATGAAAAAACCGGCGAAGAGAATCTCTGCATGGCCGGAGGAATTGCCCTGAACTGTGTGGCAAATGGAAGGATCCTGAGGGAGACTCCGTTCCGGAACATATGGATTCAGCCTGCTGCCGGAGACGCGGGCGGAGCCCTGGGCGCGGCCCTGGCAATATGGTACCAGCACCTGGGAAATAAAAGGCCAGGAAACCTTTCCGGTGATTCCCAGCAGGGATCCCTCCTCGGAACCTATTACCGGCCTGAGGAAATCAGAAGTTTTCTCATGGAACAAGGGGCTGTTTTTCATGAGCTGGACGATGTTTCAGTGTTTACGAAAACAGCAGAGAAACTGGTGGCAGGCTCTGTTACCGGCTGGTTCAGGGGCCGCATGGAGTATGGTCCCAGGGCATTGGGGAACCGCAGCATCATTGCGGATCCGCGACGAGAGGGGATGCTGGATGAGGTAAACCTGAAGATCAAATATCGTGAATCCTTCAGGCCCTTTGCTCCGGCCGTACTGGAAGAGGATGCGGAACAATATTTCACGACCGGCGCCGCCAGTCCCTATATGCTGCTGGTTGGAGAGGTCCTGCCGCACCGCAGAAAAGAAATCCCGGCAATTACCCATGTTGACGGTTCCGCCAGGGTCCAGACAGTTTCGGAATCAGGTAACCGGGATTTTTACCGGTTGATTTCCGCCTTCAAGAAGGAAACTGGCTGCTCCGTCCTTCTTAACACCAGTTTCAATGTGAGAGGTGAACCGATAGTTGAATCACCGGCCCAGGCTTATCGCTGCTTCATGAGAACCGGTATGGACAACCTGGTGATTGAAAACTTTTTCCTGGAAAAATCAGAGCAGCCGGATGGTATCCGGAAAACCGGTCCACAGGATTAATCATCAGAAGTTCCATGAATTCGGGATGGGTTAAAACTGTTTTTCAAAATGGGATGGTCTGAACGGCTTTCTTTCCATCCAGCCTTGAGGTGCCTTTTTCCGGGAAAACAGCCGCCTCAGCAGGCCCACTGGAAAAAGCACAACGTAGAAGGAAACGGAGAGGATCAGGAAGGTATTGATCCTGCCAATGTTTATTCCCAGCCGGCGCAGCGGCTCGACCAGTATTCTTAATGTCCTTTTCATGCCCTGTCCTGCCAGCCCTGACTTTCTGCTCCGGAGAATTCTAAAATTCCTAAAGAAAATATTCCTGGTTCAAATCCCAATTCAATTCAATCGTTCTAAAAACCAGATACCGGGCGGGATATCCCTCCCACCAGCAAATCCTTGTCCATCCCCTCCCGGACTTCAGCCATAACTCTTCTGCCCGCCTCCATAAATGTCTCGCGGACTCCAACATTACGATAAGCTGAAGCTTCAAAAACCGGAGCACCAGGTGTACACAATTCCTCTTCCAGGAATTTCGCAGGGTGAATATCTTCCATATCTCTCTTATTCAGCTGGAAAACAAGAGGCATATCACCCACCGAATAATTGTAAAACTCCATATTCTCATAAAGGTCCCTGATGGCTTCTATGTTGGCATCCATCCTCTCCCTGGTGGAATCAGCCACAAACACCAATCCATCAGCCCCCCTGAATACAAGCCTTCTGACACCTGCGTAACACGCCTGGCCAGGAACTGAATAAAGGTGGAACCTCACCCTGAATCCCGCAATATCTCCAAGATCCACAGGCAGAAAATCAAAGAAAAGAGTCCGTTTGAAAGTGGTATAAAGGGAAACCAGTTCTCCCCTGGCATCAGGATTCACCGACTGGAAAATCCTGACAATGTTCGTTGTTTTTCCCGACAGACCAGGGCCACAATAAACCAGTTTACAGGAAATCTCATGTTTAGAATAATCTATGAATGCCAAGGTGTCCTGCCCTTAAAAATTCTAAAAATTAAAAGCAACCGGATTGAGACAGTCCCCTTCCGGTTTATTCAGCAATTAATCGACATCTAGTTTTTTACCATTATATCTTCAATGACTCTGCCGGCCTGTTCCAGGGCCGCAGCAACTTTTTTCTGATTTCTTCTTTTTTTACTCACTACCATCAGGATCAATCCCAATGCCCCGGCAGGACCCATGATTATGCTTCGCTTGGTTCCATAATTGATCACCCGGGGCGCATTCTTTTCTCCCAGCATGTCGGCCAGGCTGCTGCTGGCAGCATGGAAACCAGCCGCTACTGAAGAAACAGAGGAGAGGTTAACGTCGTCAAGCTCTCCAATGTGACACAATTTCTGTCCACTGTGCGATACAACAGATACATAATCAGCATTGCCAAGGTCCTTAAGTAAAACCAGTACCTTCTCAATCTTATCGTTCTGCAGAGGCCTCAACTCAAGTTTCATCAAATCCATGGTCGTGATTTCCCTGCTCTAAAGAATATATCTTATTTTGCAAAAAATAAAACTCTCCTATTACCTGAAAAATCCATGCTTTATACAAAATTCGCAAAAATCGGTTACAATTTACAGATATTCCAGCTCAGAAATTTCATTTCTGGTTAGCCAGGCAACTCCCAGGTCGGCACTCCGTCAGCCGGATCCGGACTTGATAACGAAATTAATGTAAGCCAGGATTTTAGAATTATCATAGTTTATTATAATTAAAATTTCATTTACTAACAGTCACTCTGATCACACTGCGGACAAACAGCGACTTCAGTGTGGTTACGGGTTGCTGCGGTACACGGGAAACTAGTACATTTACAGCAACTCATTCGGGAGGAAATAATATGGCAGCTGCTAAGAAAAAATCAGATCAATCCACTCATTCCATCGGCGATGCCGTGAAAATCCTTGAAACGGCCCTCTTGGCGATAAAAAAGAAACAGTACACCAAGGCAAAGGATATTCTGGACAAACTAAAGGAAGATTACTCCAATGACCTGGAAATCAGGGGAAAAATCCTGACCCTGATCAAAATCTGTGAAAAGAAAATGACAAAAGATGAAACTCCCGTCAACGCTGCCAGTACAGAGGATCCTTCTGAACTCTATAACCTCGGGATATTTTGCCATAACAGTCGGGAATACCAGGAAGCCTTGAAGTGCTTTGAAAAAGCTCTCAAGAAATCTGACAGTAATCACGATTATTATTATTACGCAATGGCCGCAACAAAAGCCCGTATGGGAAATTTCCCTGATGCGGCTGAGGATTTAAAAAAGGCTGTAACAATATCAGTGGAAAACCTTTACAAGGCCCAGAATGATCCGGATTTCTGTAAATTCAGAGAAGAATCCGAATTATGGAAAACTGTAGAGGAATAAAAAAAATCGAGGGAATTTTTCTTCTGTGCCGGGAGACTGCCGCACAACAGATAAATTCCTTATCCAGCTGAAGGAGGGCGCATTTGCTTCACATCCTTCCCGAAACGAAAAAGAGGCTTAAGCAATGACCAGCCGAGCACCCAGGTATGCGGTAATTCTGGCCGCTGGCAAAGGTACCAGGTTCAAGTCAGAAAAACCCAAGGTTCTCCACGAAATCTGCGGCAGACCGATGATCACATACCTCCTGGACCGCCTCCCTGAACTTGGATTAGACAGGGTATTCATTGTGGTGGATGCTGACTCCCAGCCCATCAGGGAAGCCCTGAAGGATTACAAGGCTGAATTTGTTCTGCAGGATCAGCAACTGGGTACCGGCCACGCCGTCATGTGCACGGTTGATGCTGTGAAAAACCTGTCAGGAAGCCTGATGGTCCTCTACGGAGATACCCCATTTGTCAGCAACCGGCATCTGGAGGCACTTTTTTCTGCCTGCGAACAGGAAGGTTGCGATGAAGCTCTCCTGACTTCCGAGTTGGAATTTCCAACTGGATACGGAAGAATTCTGAGAGACCAGTCAGGCAGTCCGGCTGATATTATCGAAGAGAAAGAGGCCACTCCGGAACAGAAAAAAATTCGTGAGATCAACGCCGGATTTGCCTGTTTCAGGATCTCATCTCTAATTTCTCAAATCAGCAATTTGGCCAACAACAACCAAAGCGGAGAGTATTATCTTACTGATATGGTAAAAATCTTCAAGGCAGCCGGCAAGAAAGTAACGGCAGTCCAAGTACCTGCTGATGATGAAATTTTCGGTATAAACGACCGAATTCAACTATCCGCGGCCGAAAAAAAACTCCAGGGTAAGATTATATCTTCCCTGCTGGCCCAGGGAGTAACAGTCAGGAATCCTGAAACTGTAATCATCCACGATACCGTAACTGTCGGCCCGGATACCTGCATTTATCCAGGGGTTGTCCTGGAAGGAACCTGCAACATCGGCCGCAGATGCACAATCGGGCCAAATGTTCACCTGGTTAATGCGGTCATTGGAGACAACTCCTCCCTGCACAACGGTACAACCATCAGGGAAAGCAGGATCGGATCTGACTGCAGCATCGGCCCTTTTGCAAATCTCCGGGACAACTGCGTTATTGGCAACAGGGTAAGAATAGGAAATTTCGTCGAAGTTAAAAATTCCATTGTTGGTGACAACACTTCTGCAGCCCACCTTTCCTACCTTGGTGACTCCACAGTCGGCATGAATGTGAACATTGGGGCAGGAACTGTCACCTGCAATTTCGACGGAAAAAAGAAGAATCCCACCTGGATAGAAGACGACTCGTTTATCGGCAGCAACAGCCAATTGATTGCGCCGGTCCGGATCGGCAAAGGGGCGACCGTGGCTGCCGGCTCAACTGTCACCGAAGATGTGCCCCCGGGCAGCCTCGCTATTGCCAGGAGCCGACAGGTAAACAGGGACCGCTGAAAATCCCTGTCCTGTCTCCATTCAGGATTTGCCTTCCCTGCAGAAGCAGGGACCATCAAGGGTATTGTTAAAATCAGAACCTTGAGCGATAATCAATAATCATGCCGGAAACAAGTCTCAGCTGGAAATTCGATAGGGGTTATGCTGAACTTCTCAATACAGCCACAGTGGAATTGCTGCTGAAATCAGGGCCTTCCAGGACACAACTGCAACTGCACCCTAAAGACCTGCTGTCCGGAAAAAACAACCTGGTCCTGGATTTTTCAATCGATGAGACGCTTTCAGGATGCGTCCCTTCCTGCTTTGCCTGGACTGTCAGTCCGACAAGTGAAATCAAGGTGACCCTTATCCCGGAGGGAAACCCGTTTCTCGGTAATTTTAGGGTCCCGGCAGGCCAGTACGCTGTCCAGTGGAAGATAACTCCGGCTGTTTCCGCCTCGGCTTATCCCGAAGAATCCGGTTCAGTTGCGGCGCTGGCCAACACCAAGTTAACGCATACCTGGGTGGAGATTTTCCCTGACGACTCCCCAGTAACGAAATCCATTTACACTGCCTGGGGGAACTGTATTAATCCTTTTAATCCCGACCAGGCCGCGGGACTCTCACCCCGCCAGGTTCTCCGCTGGAACTGGACCGGGGTTTTCCGTGTAACAACCGGGATAGGCTGGTCCCTGGAAAAAGGATGGAGAGTCGAAACTGAAAACCTCGGCTTCAGGTATGCCATGCCCGCCTCCCTTGGCGCGGATTTCAAAAGCCGGGTTCAACTAAGTGCCAGTGGACATTTCTATATCCAGCTCTCAAAAAGAAACGAACAGCTTAAATTCAGTCTTATCAGGGAAAAAGGACTCGACACTTCAGGATCAGCATCAATCGGAATCCATTTCCGAAATTCACCAATACTGTCGGCTGAAAACAAACTGGCCGATCCCATCCTGGCGCCGATGGAAAAGGCGGTCAAGAACTGCCTGTCGCGGAAAATCAGGATTGCGTTGACCGCTGAAGCAGCAAGGTGGCATAGAAAAAAAAGGATTATTACAGCCTCATGGAAACCGCCGTTCTCCGACAGAATCAGGAAGGAATACTCAACTATTCTCTCCGGGGAGATTCCGAATTCAAGAGAAAATTTCACAATTGAAGGGCGGTTCGAGAATGTGAAAGGCCGGGAATTCTCCATCAAGATCAATATTCTCAACCGGCTGGCAGGCTTTGCCAAAGAAACGGTCCAGTTTGATTCAATAACAGTTGATCCAGACGGAAACCTGTTTCTTGAAAAAGGAGTTTCCAAAACAGATATCCGTTACAGGTGGGATGAAACAGAATTCGTCCGCCTGGCCTTCAGCAGCCGGGAATCTGCTGGAAAAACTGCATTTGACTGGAACTGGGAAACAGAAGGAGATTTCTCCAGAAAAAAACTTAAACAAATTCTTTTAACGGTCTTGCACGGCAAAATCATCCCCGGATTTACAATTCCGGGAAACCTGCACTTTCCCCTTAAGCTCAAGATCTCAACTTCCACAAAATTCACTGGAGAAGGCATCGAACAGGTCAGAAAGGCTCCGCCATCTCTGCAGTGGGACACCCTGATCCGGGCGCTTTCCCTGGTCCATCCCCATCGCTACCAGCGAGGTTCCTACTGGAGGGACTGGATAGACTGCCCTGAGGTACGGCAGGAGATAATCCGCAACCCGGTGCATTGCCACCTGGATTCATGCTATCCGGTCAAAGGCCGAACTGAAATGCAACGCCTGCAAGTATTTGGGGATTACAGGAGAGCCCTGCGTTTCCTTGAGGTTATGGATCTCTGGCAGGAAGGCATTGATCCATTTGCACTCCTTGAAAAAAACCTGGATTTCCCGATTTTTCTTTATTTTCACCTGCTCTGCCCACCTGATGCTAAAAGTTCCAGCCTTACAATCACCGGAGACTGGGAAATGAACTGGGAACAAGCGGGGAAAAGCGGCTTCGCAGACGGTTAGAAAACTCTTGCCAAACCTTTACCAACTATTTTCCAAGGTTTAATGCTTTCAGAAACCGGATTTGCTGAATCCAGATCCAAAATTCGTCTCCTTCTTTTCAAGCCACGTAATTAGTGACATACTTTTTAATTAATTCATAAAAACTGTTTCCGATATCCACTGGCCCGTAAACCGGAGTTCCTGTATGCGCAAATTTTTTTTCTTCACTCTTTTTCATCTTTGCCTGAATCCATTTCTTCCTGCCTCAGGTTTCGAGTGGCAGACCTCGACCCCTGAAGAGTCAGGTTTCTCACCGCAAGAACTGGAACAAGTGATAAAGGACCTTGAAACATGGGGAACCAAGTCCCTCCTGGTAATCAGAAAAGGAAAAATTGTTACTGAATGGTATGGAAACGGCTGGACTCAGGACAAACGTCATTATTCCGCCTCATTAGCCAAATCACTGGTTGGCGGACTATCACTGATGCTGGCTCTGGATGATAAACGTATCGTCCTGGATGCTCCTGCCTGCCACTATATACCTGAATGGCGCGCAGACCCCCAAAAAGCGGTCATAACGATCCGGCAGCTGGTAACTCATACCTCTGGACTGGAAGACGCGGAAATTACAACCGAAAAGCTGCGGGAGCTTCAGACAAGGGGATTCACAATAAATGACAATCATATGGATCTCCCTGGTTGGAAGGGTCAGTTCTGGAGAAAAGACCCTGATCCTTTTACTGTGTCCAGGGATCAAACCCCGGTGCTGACAACTCCAGGCACTGTCTTCGCTTACAGTAATCCTGGAATGGCGATGCTGTCCTACGCCGTGACATCGGCTATTTCGGAAACAAGCTGCCCTGACATCAGGTCGCTGCTCCGCTCCAGGATTATGGAACCCCTGGGGATAAAAGAGGAAGAATGGAGCATAGGATATGATGAGACATACAGGGTCAATGGACTGAACCTGGTAGCCAGCTGGGGCGGAGGAAGTTACACTGCACGGTCTGTGGCCCGTATAGGGCAGCTGATGCTCCAAAAGGGAAACTGGAATGGGGTGTCTTTAATTTCAGAAAAAACTGTCGCCCTGGCAACCAGGTATGCCGGAATGCCACTCCCGGAGAGACCTCCCGCGAATCCATTTATGGCGAGCGGCCTTGGCTGGTACTGCAATTTTGATGGGATATGGCCGGGAATTCCCAGAGATACCTACTGCGGAGCCGGGGCCGGCAACCAGGTTCTCCTGGTTATTCCCAGTCTCGATTTGGTGGTGGTAAGGAACGGCAGCAATCTTTTTGATCCAGAAAACAATGAAGATTTCTGGGGAGGAATGTATTCCAGGCTGTTCCAGCCGCTTCTGCACGCCATGGTGGAACCTCCTTATCCAGCCAGCCGGCTGCAGGCTGAGTTTGCTGAGCAGGATACAATCATCCGTCAGGCCGAGGGTTCTGATAACTGGCCTTCAACCTGGGGTGATGACGGAGCCATTTACACAGGTTATGGAGATGGCTGGGGATTCGAACCTAAAACAGAGATCAAACTCAGCCTGGGGCTTGCCCGTATCACTGGAGATCCCGAAGATTTCCGGGGTGAGAACATCCGGTCAATAACCGGGGAACGCACGGGACAGGGTTTGGCAGGGGCCAAAGTGTCCGGATTGATAATGGTTGACGGAAATCTCTACATGCTGGCCAGGAACACAGGGAATGCCACCATGGCCCGCTCGGCAGACCATGGCAAAAGCTGGGAGTGGGCCGACTGGAAGCTTCGGCCAGGGTTCGGAAGCCCGTCATTTATCAATTACGGGCAGAATTACCAGGGAGGACCGGAAGACTATGTTTATATTGTTTCCCCTGAAGCAGAAACAGCATATGATTCGGCTGACGGGCTTGTCATGGCGAGGGTTCCGGTAAAAGATCTGTTTAACAGGAATTCCTATGAGTTTCTGGCGGGGGTTGGTGGCAACGGAATTCCGGCCTGGGACAAAGACATCAGGCTCAGGAAGGCTTTTTTCAATAATCCCGGTCTCACTTACCGGTCCAGCATGTCGTGGAATCCAGCCCTTAAAAAATTTTTCCTCTGCCAGATAAACTATGGAGATGAGCCCAGGTTCCAGGGGGGATTTGGGATCTACGAATCTAGTCAGCCCTGGGGTCCATGGAAGACTGTGTTCTATACCAGGGATTGGGATACCGGGCCGGGAGAGAGCATGAACATCCCGGTTAAGTGGATCAGCAAGGACGGACTGTCCATATACCTGATCTTTTCAGGAGAAGACAGCTTCTCCGTCAGGAAAATGCAGCTAAGCGAAAGATGAGACTGAATCGCTCAGGAAAACAGCAGGTTTTAAGTTTACTGTCAGTTCATGCGAATTCCCTGTCCAGGATGCAGTTCCAGGATTTCCACTCCTGTTCCCGAGACAAGTTCCCTGAGTTTTGCCGGGGTTCCGGTCAAAACGGGAAATGTGGCGTAGTGCATGGGAATCACCTTTTTTATGCCCAGCAGTTCGCAGGCATATGACGCCTCCAGGGGTCCCATGGTGAAATGGTCTCCTATCGGAAGCAAGGCCAGGTCCGGGTTGTATATTTTTCCTATAAGCCGCATGTCACCGAAGACACAGGTATCTCCGGCATGATAGATTTTATACCCGTTTTCAAGTTCCACCACAAATCCGGCAGCTTCCCCGGCATAAGTAAGGGTTCCGTCAGCCTCCGCAATGGAACTGGAATGCCTGGCATCAACCATGGTGATCTTCATCCCCATGATTTCAATGGTACCTCCCTTATTCATACCGGCAATACGATCCTTTATCCCCTTCCCTGCCAGCCACTGGGAGATCTCAAAATTACAGGCGATCCATGGATTATACCTCTTGGCCAAAGTAACAGCCTCCGGCATGTGATCCCCATGCCCGTGAGTAATCAGGATCAGATCCAGCTTTTCAATTTTCCTGGCCTGGTCCGGGCAGGATGGATTCGACAGGACCCAGGGGTCGATCAGAACCTCCTTCCCTCCGGGGCTCTGGATCAGGAAAGTTGAATGTCCAAGAAATTTTACGAATGCGCCCTTGCTTTTTTCCATGCTGCTTCTCCTATACCTACAATTGTAACTGTCCCTGACTGTGGGGCAAGCAATAAAATCAGCATTCCTCACTTTTCTCTGAAGGAATCGACAACCGTCAGATCCAGTGACCTCTCATGGCAGGGAATCCCGGGAAAAGCCGGACCGGACTTGTTTACTATCATCATCAACTGCGGAAAGTCACAGTTGGTATTGTTGCTAAAACCGCAAACGAATACTATTATCAGGTTCAGCCGCTCAGTCAAAAAGCCGGCAGGGCAGTCCGTAAAAAGGCTCATGGAAGGGCGACACAGGAATTATGCCTGGGGCAGTATCCGGGCGCTCTGGAGAAAATCCAGAAAAGAACACCGAAGTTGGCCGTGGAAATTCGAAGCTACGGCCCTGGGGTTGGAAGCACCAGCCGTACAGTTTTGATTTTGAACCTTGAACGGGCGCTTTACGCATTACAGTTACCGAGGTCAGGAGAAAACAGTGGAAGCAGTAATCGGATTAACAGGAATAAAAGTAACGGCACACATTGGGGTGGGAGAGGAGGAGCGGTCAGAGCTGCAGACCCTCGAGATAGACGCAAGCCTTACGGTTGATATCAGGGATGCAGTGATTACCGATGATATTGCAGCGGCTACAGATTATGTGGATGTAATAAAAATAATTGAGGAAGTTGCCGGGTCCAGAGAGTATAAACTGGTAGAAACTCTGGCTTATCAGATCTGCCGCGAAGTAGTGAATGACCCTAAAATTTCAGCAATCCGTTTGAAAGTAATTAAACATCCTGCCCTGCTTCAGGAAAAAGTCGAAAGCGTTTCAGTGGAAATAGGCCCATTAAAATCCATAGAGCCTGAACTCCATTCTATTTAATGTTTACAGGCCACAAACCTCTAAAAATGCAAACTGTCGCCCGCGGCCGCTCTATTGCTGTTCTGGTTCCGGGCCTGCTCCAGGATCCAGTTCAGCTGAATAATTGGGTACCTTCTTTCCAAAAATCAGAACGACCGCCAACATCACCGCGGTACTAAGCAAAATTGACAGGTAAGGAGATACTCCGAAGGCCGTAGGAATATCACCTATTAAGACACCTCCTACAGCAGCCAGAAGAGCGTAAGGCAATTGTGTCCTGACATGGTCAATATGATCACAAGCTGAGGCCATTGAGCTCATTATCGTTGTATCGGATATTGGTGAACAGTGGTCTCCGAAAACCGCACCCGAAAGTACCGAACTGATGACACCCAGCAGGAGATGATGATTCTCTGCCGCAGACAACCCAAGGTCCACACCCAGGGCATGACCAAGCGGGATTACCAGTGGCATCAGGATCGCCATTGTTGCCCAGCTGGTACCGGTAGAAAAAGCTACTACAGCTGCCACGATGAAGGTCAGCGCAGGCAGCCAGTAGGGTGACAGCACCTCCCTGAGAATCTGGACCAGGTACTCCGCGGTATGGAGATCCTCGGTTACATTACCTATCGACCAGGCCAGAATCAGGATAATCATGGCCAGGATCATGGACTTGAGTCCTTTGATCCATGCTTCAATAGCCTTAGGCAGTGTCAATATTCCCTGGAATACTGAGAGCATGACTGCAACTATGCATCCAGTTAAGGAGGCCCAGAGCAGGGATTTATAGGAATCGGCAGCCCCTACAATATCTCCGATCCCGTATCCGCTAATACCGTCCGCATCCAGTGCCTGGGATCCGGTCATGTAAAGCCCATACATCCCGACAGCCAGGATTGATATCACGGGGAGAGCACCATTAATCCACCTGGCTGGCACATCTTCGTTTATCCCGCTGCCTTCAGCCGCCAGGTCGGTGGCCGGTTCGGCCCCGTCACGGAGGGGTTTGCCTTCCACCCGGCAGCGTCTTTCAGCTTCCCACATCGGGCCAAAATCCCTACCTGTAACAGAAATAATAAAAGCCAGGATAAGCGCGGTGATGGGGTAGAAGAGAAATGGAATAGTCTGCAAAAATACTGTGTAGGCATTGTCCGTTGATCCGATGGTTTTAAGGCCCTGGTCAATCAGTCCAACCTCATATCCAATCCAGGTTGATATGATAAAGGTTGATGCAACTGTAGCGGCGCCAACATCTATAAAAAATGCCAGTTTTTCCCTGGAAATCCGAAGACGATCGGTGATAGGCCTTAACAGGTTTCCCCTGACCAGGATATTGGCATAGTCATCAAAAAACAGGAAAAACGCGCTTCCCACGCAGGCAAGCTGACCTCGGCGGGGCGTCCTGGCAAACCTGGTGATCAGGTCAGCCACACCCCTGGCTCCGCCATTCTGGGTAATAACACCTACCATTCCCCCGAACATCATGCTGAAGATAATTATCTGGGCCTTGCTTGAATCAGTAATGGCATTAATCACAAAATAATCCAGAACCTTGTAGAATCCGCCCAGAATATTGTAGTCATAGATGAATACCGCACCCAGCCAGATACCAGCAACCAGTGCGATTACCACCTCCCTGTAGAGCAAGGCCAGAAGAATGGCCAGAAGAGGAGGCAAAACGCTGAGAAAACCCGGAATGGACCGTACTGAAGCAGATGTCGTGGTTTCTCCAACCCTGGCTTTAACTTCCCGGCGTCCAGTGGAATCAATCACTACCCCGCCAAGTGATCCCTGGCCTTCCTTCAAATCCAGGAAAACAGCTGATGATTCGCTCTGACCATTAAGTAATATCCCTGAAATCTCCACCCTGCCGCTAAAGCTATAATCTCTATGTCCAATCTCATTCAGCATCCTGACATTAACCGTGAAAGGAACATCCTTCAAAACAAGTCCAGGAAGGTCCAGCTCCAATAAACCTTCTGAACCCAGGGCATTCAGGGGAAAAATCATTGTTGACAAAAAAATCAACAGAAAAATGCGGTAAAAACTTTTCCACTCGTTAAGCACGATTCAATCCTTCCTGAAAATCATGTCCCGATGGACTCTGGAATACCCGTAAATCAAATTCTGGAATAACCGCCAGGATGTGATCGAATATGTCAGCCTGTATGGATTCGTAATATGCCCACCTGGTATCACTGGTAAACACATAAATCTCTATCGGCAGGCCATTTTCCGTCGGGGCCAGGTGCCTTACCAGCATGGTCATATCTTTGTGTAAATTGTTGTGGTGCTTTAGATATTCCTTGATATAGGCCCTGAAGGTTCCCAGATTGGTCATTCTTCTGCCGTTCACCCGGGAGGAAAGGTCACAATTATTGGTTTCATTAAAAATCCTGATCTCTTCTGTCTTTTTGTCAATATATTCAGAAAGATAGGCAAATTTCCTGAATCTACCCAACATCTCATCGGTGCAGAAACAGACACTCCTCATGTCAATATTTATGGATCTTTTGATCCTTCTGCCCCCAGATTCCTGCATCCCCCTCCAGTTGCGAAAGGAATCCGAGACCAGGGTGTAAGTTGGTATGGTGGTGATAGTATTATCGAAATTCCTGACCTTTACACAGTTAATACCAATATCAATAACATCACCATCTGCCCCGTATTTGGGCATCTCAATCCAGTCTCCAATACTGACCATCTTGTTGGTATTAACCTGTATGCTGGCCACAAAACCTAAAATTGTATCTTTGAAGACTAAAAGAAGGATGGCGGTCATCGCCCCGATTCCGCTGAGCAGCTTCCAGGGAGACTGACCAATGAGGGTTGCAATAATGGCAATCCCGCCCAGGGTATATACAAAAATTTTCACAGCCTGCAGGTAACCGCGAATAGGCCTGTTTTTATGCACTTCATAGGACCGGTAAATGGCGTCTACTGAATCAAGCAGGGCCGCGAAGGAAAGAAGCGCAATTAATCCGATGGAAGCCAGAGCGGCATGCTCCAAAATGGACCTGATATCCGGAAGGAGAGGAGCGCACAGGTAAATCACTGCTGCCGGCGCAATGTTGGATATCCTGGAGAAAAAACCCTTTTCAAGTAACACATCATCCCAGGGAGTGCTGCTCTTTTCAACCATTCTATGGATAACCGAATATAGTATGATCTGGGTAATCTTGTTGACAATAAGACAGATAATAACAACTGCTATTCCCAGCAGTATCTCTGCAATCAGGCTGGAAAACTCTTTCATGCCAATGGAAGTAAGCCATCCTTCCAACAAAGCTTCAACATAATCCATCAATGATTCCTGTCTGTTTGCTCGGGTTTTTCCCGTTATTAAATATTTTCGACTGACCGGATATGAATAAGCACGTTACCAGAACCAGGGGTTTTTCTCAATACTCAAATTTCCCGCTTTTCCTATCCTCGACATTAACTCCATCTCTTCGCCGGCAGTTTCATGTAAAATGTGTGTTATCGGGTTGCACACCAGGCGCACAGACCTTAAAATCCATCCCGATTAAAATAGCGTTTATCACTCAATGAAAAATCAAATTCATCAATTTTCCGTTTGAATCGGGATGATTGAGAGGGTATCTATGAGTCTAAGTAAAATTGCCCAGGCAATAGGCACGTCAGCAACCATCAAATTAAACGAAACCGCGAATGCCCTTCGGTCGCAGGGAGAACCGGTAATTCATCTGGGGGGAGGAGAACCAAAAAGCAAAGCCCCTGTTGAAGCGATCCGGGCAGCCACGGAGAAACTGAACACCGGAGAAATCCGCTACACTCCAACTGCCGGCATAAAACCTCTCAGGGAGGCTGTAATAAGGTACACAAGTGAACATTACCATCGGGAAGTGGCTCCCGGAAATGTCCTGGTTTCCAGCGGGGCTAAGCAGGCGATAATGATGGCCCTGCAGGCAATTCTGGATCCCGGAGATGAACTGATCTTCCCGATTCCCTACTGGGTTAGCTACCCTGAAATGGTGCGGCTGGTAGGAGCAAAACCGGTCGCGGTTCTTCCAGAACAGGATCCCAGCCAGCCGACACTGGCCGAGTTGAGGGCTGCCGTGACTCCATCTACCAAAGCTATCATGCTTAACAGTCCCAACAATCCGTCAGGCGCGGTTTATTCTCCTGAGTTTATTGCCGATGTAGTTGATTTTTGCGAAAGCAAGAAAATCTACCTGATAATGGACGACATCTATCACAGGCTGGTTTTTGACGGGAAGTCCATAACCAACTGTTACGAGTACACCTCAAAGGGAAATGATGATTCCAGGATCATCATGATCAACGGAGTCTCCAAATCTTATGCCATGACCGGGTTCCGGATTGGCTGGGCCATAGCTTCCAAAGAAGTCACAAGTGCCATGTCCAGGATCCAAAGCCATTTTTCTTCAGGATCCTCAGAGTTGACCCAGTGGGCTGCGGTGGGCGCACTTAACGGAAGCCAGGCTGGAGTTGAGGAACTGCGGAAAACACTGGAGGAAAACCGGAATCTCCTGGTTGACCGCCTTGCGGCAATTGAAGGAGTCAAGGTCACCAGACCAGGCGGCACATTCTATTGTTTTCCAGATTTCAGCAGTATTGAAAAAGACTCTGCCAAGCTGGCTGAATACCTGATTAAAAAAGCTCTGGTGGTAACCGTCCCCGGAATAGAATTCGGATTGGAAAGTCACCTCAGGATCAGTTTCTGCGGGTCAGAGAAGGATATCTTGGAAGGCAGCGACCGGATCAGGGAAGCCCTGGCTTCCTATTAATTACGTCTGGTATAAAATTGAAGCTTCAATGTTCACCCGAAGCACAATATCAGAACATTGAAGCTACCAGATGCATGCAGCCTGCATTCCCCTCCAGCTTGCCTGGCGAGTAGGTGGAAAATGCAGGCTTATTCTTGCTGTTATTGGTCGCGATGGCAGGAAAAGCTGAAAGCCGGCCTGTCGGGCTGGTGCGCGGGCGTATCCTTTTAAAATGGCCTTGGGGCCGGATGCTCCGCGCGATTACCCATAACAAGGCTGATCCCTGCCAGCCCCAACCTTAATCTCCCGCTCTGAATCGTGGTCCGTAATCGCCAACTTCTATTGGATCCACTTAAGGAGTTCGGCTTCCATGGCCTCCTTGGAATATGGAGGTCCGTATTCAACCGTCCTGTTCTCCATCCAGAATGTCGGAACAGGGGGTACGCCTTCCCATTTTTTTCCGGCTTCATAAAAAACAAACAGGTCCCAGGCTTCAAATTCCGGGATATTCAGGTTTTCGGTGTAGGTACGGTAACCCCACCTCCACAAATCCCAGTAATTATTGACTCGTTCATCCCGGATGTACTGCATCGCGCGCCTGGTTACGGAGGAGGTGTCAGTCTTCATCAGCGGACCCCACAGCATCATGACCTTGAGTTTCCCATCCGGGTATTTCGCCAGTATTTCCCGCAGCTCGGCGACTGCTTTCAGGCAGTGCGGACAGGTGGGGGAAGTAACCATGATCAGCCGGTTGGTATCCGATGCCTGATTGAAGTCATCTATAAATTCCTTGGCTGTAAAAGAAAGGTTTTGCAATTCATCTCCAGCCAAAATCCCCGTTGTGCCCAGGTAGAATATTGAAAGAACCAGAATCAATTTTTTCATGTTAGTTACCAGATTATATAAATTCATCAGACCTATTCAAGATTAAAACAAAAAACCTACCGGTTGCAGAATCTCCATTCCTTCAATAATCACCCGCAACAATAATTTCATGATTGATGCAGGTACCTCAAGTACAGTTCAGTCAAAATCTAAAAATTTAACCGTTCACGGCCTTATTATCAATGTACAATGCAGAACCATGGATCTATGAACATCTCAACAACTGAATACAAAAAAATAGTCAACTCCTGGATTATGTATGACTGGGCTAACTCGGCCTATATTACAGTCGTGATAGCGGCAGTCTACCCTCCCTTCTACCGGTCGGTAATCAAGGCAGCAGGTTTTTCAGAGGGAGAAGCCACAGCCATGTGGGCCTATACCGCTGCTCTGGCACTGGGATTGATTACCCTGATTGGGCCTCTCCTGGGTGCTATCTCCGACCACCTGGGAGGAAAGAAATATTTCCTGGCAGTATCAGCATTTATCGGGGTTGTGGCGACATCCGCCCTTGCTTTCAGCGATAGCTTCTCTTACCTGGCCGTCTCGACGGTATTTATTATCAGTAATATCGGATATTCCGCGTCAATACTTTTTTATGAATCCCTGCTGCCGCATATCGCAAAGAAGAAAGATATCGACGTGATCTCTGCCAGGGGTTATACCCTGGGATATCTGGGTGGCGGAATCCTGCTCCTGATCAATGTTTTCTGGCTGACATATCCCAGCTTCTTCGGCCTGTCAGGCACCACGGCTGCTGTGAAAGCATGCCTGATCAGTGTTTCGGTGTGGTGGGCCCTTTTTACCATACCTCTTCTTAAAAATGTCCCTGAACCCGAAATCAAGCAAAACAAGGCACGCACCACAGTTCTTGAAAATGTTAAAAAAGGATGCAATCGCCTTGCCTGCACTTTCAGGGAAGCGGCCCGATACCGGCAGCTGCTCCTTTTCCTTCCTGCTTTCTGGCTCTACTATGAGGCTATCGGAACCATCATCAAGATGGCAACAGCATATGGTGATGAAATCGGGATTGGGTTGACTGATATGGTTATAGCGCTTCTGGTAACCCAGTTCATAGGGGTCCCAAGTACCCTGGCTTTTGGCCGCCTTGCCCGAGCTGTTAACGCTAAAACATCAATTCTCTGTGGACTCGGAATATATGCGCTCACGATTGGCGGAGCTTTTTTCATGAGCACGGCCCTTCATTTTTACATACTGGCTGTTATGATCGGCCTGGCCCAGGGAGGAACTCAGTCTCTCAGCAGGTCATTATTCGCGGCAATGGTTCCAAAAACCAGGTCAGCGGAATTCTTCGGCCTTTTCAGCAGCAGTGAAAAAGCGGCAGGGTTTTTAGGCCCGCTGATCTTCGGGCTCACCAGCCAGTTAACAGGGGAAAGCCGTTATGGCATTGTTGTCCTTGGGGGTTTCCTGGTTGCCGGAATGTTTCTTTTATGGAAGGTTGATGTCGAAAAAGGTATGAAAGAAGCCGACAGGAAGGATTCTGAAGCTGAAATAATCCATTACTGAATAAACAAGAGGCATTGACATAACTTCATCTCCAGCTAAACTTGATGTATGAAAAAAGTGACATTATTTACGGTGTTATTTACTTTAGCATGGAGCATTTCACTTGCTGCCCCGGCTCAACCAAATACTGTTCTGCTCTGGCCTGGAGGCGCGCCCGGCGCTTTAGGTGAAGAGGATGCGGATTGTCCTTCCCTGGATATCTATCCCGCTCCCGGGAGATTAAATGTCCGAACAGCTGTGGTTGTCTGCCCCGGGGGAGGTTACCACCACCTTGCACTAGATCATGAAGGAAAACAGGTCGCAGAATGGCTCAATTCCCTGGGAATTACCGCCCTGGTACTTAAATACAGGCTCGGCCCAGCCTACCGGCATCCATCCCAGATGATGGATGTGCAAAGGGCTTTGCAGTATACCAGGGCCAATGCTGAATCACTCTCCTGCAGGCCTGACAAGATCGGAGTTTTGGGGTTTTCCGCAGGAGGACACCTCGCTTCTGTCAGCGGTACCCATATCCTCAAAGCAAACCCTGCGTCAAAGGACCCCCTGCAACAGGTCAGCTCCCGGCCCGACTTTATGATCCTGGTCTACCCGGTCATTTCCCTGGCTACTGAAATTACCCACCTGGGTTCCAAAATCAATCTTCTGGGGGAAAAGCCGGACGCGAAGCTGGTTGAGTCAATGTCGAGTGAACTGCAGGTGACAGCTGAAACTCCTCCCACGTTCCTGATATTGGGAGATAACGACAAGGCTGTCCCGGCTGAAAACAGCCTCGTGTTTTATGCTGCTTTACGGAAGGCCGGAATTCCGGCTGAACTGCATATTTTCCAGAGAGGACCTCACGGATTCGGCCTGGCTCCCCTTGATTCGACTCTTTCCCTGTGGCCTCATCTCTGTAAAAACTGGTTAATTGAAAACAAATTTATTTATTGAGGGAAAAATGATCCATATAAGAATCTTCCATCTCATTTCATTGGTCTCCATACCACTGTTCCTCTTCGTTGGATGCGGCGGGCGCTTGGATTACCCAGACAGTAAAACTGTCGAACAGGTCGACCTGCTGCACGGCACTGAAGTCAGCGATCCTTATCGATGGCTGGAAAACAGCGAATCTGATGACACAAAATCCTGGATAGAGGCTCAGAATTTACTGACCTCCTCCTACCTCTCAGGTTTGCCGGAAAGAAAGGTTATATCTGATCGGCTGGCCCAACTCTGGGATTATGAAAAATTCGGAGTTCCCGTTAAATGCGGAAACAGATATTTTTTCTCCTACAATGACGGGCTACAGAACCAGAGTGTCATCTGTTTCCTTGAGGACCCCGGCGCTGAACCTGTCGTGGTACTTGATCCCAACAAGTTATCAGATGACGGAACCGTGGCACTCACCTCCTACAAAGTCAGCAATGATGGAAGATTGATGGCCTACGGTTTAGCCTCCGGCGGATCGGACTGGCAAGAATGGAAAATCAGGGATGTTGAATCAGGACAAGACCTGCCTGATCACTTGAAATGGATCAAATTTTCTACGGTTTCCTGGACCAGAGACAACAAAGGATTTTTTTACAGCAGGTATGATGCACCCGGAGACGGGGACATCATGCAGGATATAAATAAATCCCAGAAGGTCTTTTTCCACAAGGTGGAGACTGACCAGGAGAAAGACATCCTGGCTTTTGAAAGGCCGGAGCACCCGGAATGGATTGTAAGAGCGAATGTAACCGAAGATGGAACATTGCTTATCCTGGATATAGTCGAGGGTACTTCCACCAATAACGCTGTTTTTTATAAAAACCTGTCTAACCGAAACAGCAAAGTCGTGGAATTTCTGCTCCAGTTTGACGCCCGCTATGAATTCATAAGCAAAGAGGGCAATAAGCTCTGCTTCTTAACCGACCTGGAAGCTCCCAGAGGTCGCGTGATAGAAATTGATATTACCAATCCAACCCGGGAAAACTGGAAAACAATCGTCCCTGAATCCGATGACACCCTGGAATCAGTACACTTCCTTAACCACCAGTTTGTATGTACCTATATGAAAGACGCAGCCAGCCAGGCAAGAATATTCGACAAAAACGGCTCGCTTTCCCGGGAAATCGAACTTCCTGGACTGGGAAGCGTAACTGGATTTTCGGGAAAACCGACTGATGATGAAACCTTTTATTCATTTTCCAGCTTCACCGTGCCTCCGGCTATCTACCGCTACAATTTCAAAACCGGCGCGAGTGAACTGTTCAGGGAACCAAAAATTGATTTTAATCCCGGGGAGTTTGAAACAAAGCAAGTCTTCTGCACCAGTAAAGACGGAACCAGGGTTCCAATATTCATAACCGCCAAAAAAGGGATCAGGATGGACAACCAGAATCCCGTCCTGCTCTATGGTTACGGCGGATTCAATATCTCCCTGCAGCCTTCATTCTCCGTCTCCAGGCTGGTCTGGATGGAACAGGGAGGAGTATTTGCCATGGCCAACCTGCGCGGCGGCGGAGAGTATGGGGAAGAATGGCACCAGGGCGGAATGAAACTCAACAAGCAGAATGTTTTTGACGATTTTATCGCGGCTGCCGAGTGGCTGATTCAGAATGGCTACACCTCCCGGAAAAAGCTGGCGATTGAAGGTGGAAGCAATGGCGGGTTGCTGGTCGGCGCGGTGGTTAACCAGCGCCCGGAGCTTTTTGCCGCTGCCGTGCCTCATGTTGGGGTTATGGATATGCTGAGATTCCATAAATTTACGATCGGATGGGCCTGGGTTTCTGATTACGGTTCACCTGAGAATCCCGAGGAATTCCAGGCTATCTACGCCTATTCTCCCTACCACAACCTGAAGGAAGGGACAAACTACCCTGCCACCCTGATCATTACAGGTGACCATGACGACCGGGTAGTTCCCCTGCACAGTTTCAAGTACGCGGCCAGGATGCAGCAGGCTCAGAAAAGCAATAAACCAATCCTGATCAGGATTGAAACCAGGGCCGGCCACGGGGCCGGCAAACCAACGGCTAAGCAGATAGAGGAGTCAGCTGATATCCTGGCTTTCCTGGTAAAAAACTGCGGAAAATGAAAATTCTGTAAAGTTAAAACATTCAATAACTGCTATCCAGGCAAACACCCCGGAGTTCGGATAAACCCGCACTCCGGGTCTGTTACAGCATTGTAAAAAGTTATTACAAATCCAGGAGTATACGCCCTTAGACCGTTCCCGTGAGGTTTTATCTACTTAACACCGGCTTTGGAATAAATTCATGTAAAATATTTTTACATCGGCTGCCAGACAATCACCCCTGCCGAACCCCCTGCCATCTCAAAACATGCCAATTTACAGATAAAAACACATAAATATATTACTCTTTAACTCTCTAATAAATAACGACTATCCCGCATATCTCTCTGAGACCGTTCCTGCATTTTCCTGCGTGACCAGTTTTTTTCAAATTCGGGAATGATAATTGCTTTCACGACTACATACAATATCACTGAGTTACAAGACTGGGTTCTATCCCGGGCACCATAGAGAGAGAGATAAAATGAAAAAAACAGTATTATTCGTCGTTGTTTTAAGCATCTGCGTTATACCGCTTTCCGCCGGAATTTATCCTGATTACTTCAACAATAGCAACCATAACCAGTTTGATATCAATGGTTACATGGATTACATCGCTCCCGGATCCTACACTTCGGCTCCTTTCAACAACACTGCCGGAGCTGACGCGACTGGTTTGACCGGTGAGTATTACGTCACGGCATTTGCTTTTGAGGCGGGATACGACAACGAGCTTGCCATAACTTTTGACAACACCGTTCTGTTCAACAATTATGATCCTGCAGGAGCTGGAAGCAGCTTCGCTTTTGGAACCTGGGTCAACATACCGGATATCACTGCCCTCTTCTTTAATGACAATCACGGATTTACCCAGTCGCTGGTTAATTCCAACGTAAATATGTACACCCTCACATCAGCCATAACCGTACCGACTTCAGGCCTGGCTCTTGAAGCCGGCACCATAATTATCGGCTGGAATGATTCTGCCAATGACTGTGACCATGACGACATGATTTTAGCTCTCAGGCCGGGAGGTTCTAACGAAACTGTCCCTGAACCTGGTTTACTCCTGCTTCTGGGCAGCTCGCTTATCGGTCTGGCTACCTTGAAAAGAATCATTTAATATTATTCGTTCGTACAGGGGCCATTCCCTGTTCAACCAAGAAAAGGCGGCTGTTCCAGTCGCCTTTTCTTTTATTACCAAAGGTTTTCAACATCTATTCCAATCGCATCAAAACTCTTTACCTCAGTTCCTTCACTTACCTTGGATCAGCAGAAAAATCCCCTCTCAATCCATTAAGCTTTGCCTGGGATAAAAGGCTTCGCTATACTGATTTCTTCCATGAAAATCTAACTGCTTTGCGACTGGCGCAAAGACTGATCTAAAACCACATATTAAGAGGGCAACTGGATATGACGGAACCAAGAATAATGACTGGAGCAGTTCTACCCGGAAACAGCACTGTAGCATTCAGGGAATTTCCAATTCCCGAGCCTGGTCATGGAGAAGTCCTTATCAGGACCAAATCCAGCACAATCTGCGGAAGCGACATTCGGGCCATTTACCGCGAACACCTGGGGAAAGGACCAGAAGCATACCAGGGAGTAATTGCGGGTCACGAACCATGCGGGCAAATTGTGGAATCAGGACCTGGCTGCAGGCGCTTCCGGCAGGGAGACCGGGTGATTGTCTACCATATCTCAGGATGCGGCCTGTGTAACGACTGCCGCCGCGGTTACATGATCAGCTGCACCAGCCCTGAATACCGCAAAGCCTACGGATGGCAGAGGCATGGCGGAATGGCGCCTTATATCCTGGCCGAGGAAAAGGACCTGGTAAAACTTCCTGATTCGCTTACCTATACTGACGGAGCCCAGGTAGCCTGCGGGTTCGGGACTGTTTACGAAGGTCTAGACCGAATTGGAATCAATGGAAATGACTCAGTTCTGGTTACCGGTTTGGGCCCGGTAGGCCTGGCCGCACTTATGCTCTGCCGAGCCATGGGCGCGACCCAGCTTATTGGAGTGGACACGATTCCGGAACGGTTGGACCTGGCCGTTGAATTGGATCTTGCTGACAGAGTTCTCGAGGCAGGGCCCGATACGGTTCAGCAGGTAATGGATTTAACCAACGGGAAAGGGGTTGAGAAATCGGTTGATTGCTCCGGAAATGACCAGGCCAGACAGAACTGTATCAGGGCAACCCGCAAATGGGGCAGGATTGTGTTCATAGGCGAAGGAGGAACCTGTAGTTTCAATCCCAGTCCCGATATAATCCATGATCAGAAAACCATTTACGGATCCTGGGTTACCAATATCTGGCGGATGGAGGAACTGGTTGAGAGAATCGAACGCTGGGGAATACATCCTGAAAAACTGGTTACTCACCGTTTCCCGCTGGGACAGGCTTCCGAAGCCTACAACCTCATGAACCAGGGTAGGTGCGGAAAAGTCGCTGTGGTCTTTGATGAGGAAACCAATAAGGACTAAAACTGATTATGAGAAAATATCCCTCTTTCCAGATAGCAAAGGACAGTATCGATCCTGCTTCCGTTCCAAGCAAGGTCACCAATACCGGAGACAGAATTCCCGTGATTGGCCTTGGAACCTTCGGTTCTGACCGATTCAGCGCCGAAATGGTCGCGTCAACTGTAAGAAACGCGGTTGCCGCAGGTTACCGTCACATCGACTGCGCCTCAGTATACGGAAATGAAAAGGAAATCGGCCTGGCTTTGCGGGGAGTATTTGATAGCGGACTGGTTCGGCGAGAAGAGCTCTGGATAACTTCCAAGGTCTGGAATGACCGGCATGGAGAAGGAGACGTCCTTCTCTCCTGCGCCCAGTCCCTGAAAGACCTCAAAACAGACTATCTTGACCTCTACCTGGTGCATTGGCCTTTCCCGAATTTTCACGCTCCCGGATGTGACATAACAGCACGAAACCCAGACTCAAAACCCTATATACATGAAAATTTCATGAAAACCTGGCGTCAGATGGAAAGATTGTTCAAAGCCGGACTGGTGCGCAACATCGGCATCTCTAACATGACCATCCCAAAAATGAAGCTGTTGCTGCGTGACTGCTCAGTCCGCCCAGCCTGCAGTGAGATGGAACTGCACCCTCATTTCCAGCAGGAGGAGCTGTTCAGCTTTACCATTGAAAACGGGATAATCCCCATAGGGTACTGTCCAATCGGCTCTCCGGCCCGCCCGGAAAGGGACAGGACCCCAGAGGATACTGTTGATACTGACGACCCGATTTTAATCAGGATAGCCAGGCGGCTTGGCGTACACCCAGCGGTGGTCTGCATCAAATGGGCCATCCAGCGTGGCCAGATCCCCATCCCCTTTTCAACTACTCCGGCAAACTATCTGGCCAACCTGAAAGCCGCGGTAAGCGACCCGCTCACCGGGCAGGAAATGGATGAAATAAAAAAAATTGATAAGAACTGCAGGCTGGTAAAGGGACACGTGTTCCTCTGGAAAGAAGGGCAAACCTGGGAGGACCTCTGGGACCTGTATGGGGAAATAACACCCCCATAAGTCATTGACGATTGAAGAATTCTGGCCTTGAACCATGAATTGAAGAGGGTCTCCACCCTCCTTATCCGTCAGTTCCGACCTTAAGCACACTGAGAAATGCCTCCTGCGGGATTTCAACGCGACCGATGCTTTTCATGCGTTTCTTTCCCTCTTTCTGCTTCTCAATCAATTTTCTTTTGCGGGATATGTCTCCGCCGTAACATTTTGCGATAACGTTTTTACGCAGAGCCTGTATGGACTCAGCGGCTATAACCTTGGTCCCGATGGAAGCCTGCAGCCTTATCTGGAACAACTGGCGGGGCAGGACTTCCTTCAGTCTTTTAACCAGGGCTTTGCCCTTGTTAAAAGCCCGGTCCCTGTGGCTGATAAAACTCAGCGCGTCGACTGGTTCTCCATTGATCATGATGTCCAGTTTGACCAGCTTGTCCTCCTGGTATCCCAAAAACTCGTAATCAAAAGATGCATAACCCCTGGTCCGGGATTTTAGGAAATCAAAGAAATCCAGGAGAATTTCAGCCAGGGGGAGTTCATAACTGAGCATGACCCGGTTAATCCCGGTATATTCCATGTTAAGGAAATTTCCCCTGCGGTCTTTGCACAGCTCCATGCAGGAGCCAACAAAAGCCTCAGGGGTCATGATACTTGCTTTTACATAGGGTTCAGCCACTGAATTAACAGCCATGGTATCGGGCCACTTGGCTGGATTATCTATATAAACAGTTTCCCCGGTTTTCAGCTCAATCTTGTAGATAACCGATGGAGCCGTTGCGATCAGGTTCAGGTTAAACTCACGCTCCAGCCTTTCCTGAACAATTTCACTGTGCAGCAACCCAAGAAAACCACAGCGGAAACCGAATCCGAGAGCAGCTGAAGTCTCAGGTTCAAAGAGCAGGGAAGCATCATTCAGCTGGAGTTTGGAAAGAGCTTCCCTGAGTTCGGCAAACTGTTCACTGTCAACTGGATAAAGGCCGCAAAAGACCATGGGTTTTACTTCAGCGTAACCAGGAAGGAGATCCGTAGCCGGGTTCGCGCTGGATGTAACTGTATCTCCAACCTTGCACAGGCCGATTTCTTTTATCGCCGCATGAAAGAAGCCTACCTGGCCCGCTTCCAGTACCTCGGTGGAACTCATTTCAGGGGCAAACACTCCTACCCCGTTGACTTCGGCATGGGATCCGCTCGCCATCATCAGAATCTTCATCCCGGTCCTGATCGATCCCTCGACAACCCTTATATAAGCGACTATCCCCAGGTAGGAATCAAAGTGACTGTCAAAAATAAGGGCGCGCAAAGGTTTCTCAATCTCAGATTCTGGCGGAGGTATCCGGGAAACAACTGCTTCCAGGATTTCCTTGATGCCGATCCCTGCTTTGGCGCTGGCTTCGATACAGTCGGAACCCTCTATCATCAGGATTTCTTCAATCTCCCCCCTGACCCTGTCAGGATCAGCCGCCGGAAGATCAATTTTGTTTATTACCGGGATAATTGTCAGGTTATGCTTCATGGCCAGGTTGACATTAGCCAGGGTCTGGGCTTCCACGCCCTGCGCCGCGTCAACCACCAGGATAGCTCCTTCACAGGCAGCGAGGCTGCGTGACACCTCGTAGGCAAAATCCACATGCCCCGGAGTATCAATCAGGTTCAGTTCGTATACTTCCCCATCATCAGCCTTGTAATAAATCCTGACCGCGGCCATTTTTATGGTTATCCCGCGCTCCCTCTCCAGGTCCATCTTGTCAAGCAGCTGGGCTCTCATCCGCCGCGACTCAATAGTCCCGGTAGCTTCAAGAAGCCTGTCCGCCAGGGTAGATTTACCATGATCAATATGGGCGATAATGCAGAAATTCCTGATTCGTTTTTGCATATAGAACACTTTACTAGCTCAATTATCTCATCGGGCAAACCGGGCGGAACCCAGTCATTGCTTATTGGAAGAACCTGATGAAGTTTTGCCTTGAACCTATTCGGAAGTCAGGCAGGTATACTGTTCAAGAACACCCCCCGGAGGCAGACCGGCAAATAACTGGATCATCTGATATCCTCCCTGCACATTTATCACATTGTCCCAGCCGGAATTCATCAATATCCTCTGGGCAAGGTAACTCCTGTATCCGCCAAGGCAATGAATCGCAACTGTCCCGGTTTTAGGCACTTCGCTCATTCTCGTCCTGATATGGCTGAGCGGAAGATTTATTGCATCTGGAATATGTCCATGTTTGTATTCATCCGGTGACCTGACATCAATTACTACCGGAGGCTTGTCGCTCACCAGCATTTTCAGCAATTCACCAGCGGTCATTTCTGGCATCACTCCCTTTCGGGTATTATTTGCCGAAAATCCCGCCTGGATCACTACGTCTTTGGCACTGCCAAATGGTGGGGCATAACAGAGATCCAGCTGTTCCAGGTCCTGGATGCCCATTCCACCCATGATCGCGGTTGCGATTATGTCAATCCTCTTGTCAACTCCCCTACCGCCGCAACTCTGCGCCCCGAGAAGTTTTTCTGTATCGGGCGACCAGAGCAGCTTTACGTACATTGATTCTGCCCCAGGATAATAACCGGCATGATCCAGGCCCGACATAAAGGTAACCTGGTAATCAATCCCATTCTTTATAGCCTGTCCCTCGGTTATGCCGGTAACAGCGGCAGTAACACCTGCCACCCGGACAACTGAAGTGCCAAGTACGCCCTTGAGCTTCAGCCTGCCCGGATCATCTTCAGGTTTGCCCATCAAGTCATATGCTGTATTCAAACCAGCCGCCCTGCCAGCTTTATTGGCCGGTCCGGCCAGGGGAATGCAAACCGGTTTTCCCAGTACCAGGTGTATGGTTTCACTGTTATCCCCGGCCGCGTAAATATGGGTATCACTGGTACGCTGGAAGTCATCCACTTTTATAGCGCCTGAAGAACCCAGCTCCAACCCGGCATCCACCGCCAGCTTGACCGAAGGCCGGACTCCAACTGATAGTATGCAGAGGTCAAACACAATATTGCGCTTCCCGGAAGTCACCGCTATCTGCTCTCCTGATATGCCGGTCTTGAACTGGACGACAGCTTCACCCAGGATCACCTCAACGCCTGACCGCTCAAGGGCACGGGTTGCGGTAAGGGTCATTTCCTTATCCATAACCGGAACCAGCTGATCCGCAAGTTCAACCAGGGTCACGCTGAAACCCCTTACCCGCAGCTGCTCTGCGGTCTCCAGCCCTATATAACCGCCGCCTATGACCAGGGCCCTCAACTCCGGTCCCGCCCCAACTGCTTCAATTCTTTCGGTTATGCTGTCAACATCTGGCACTGTTTTGAGGGTGTACACTCCTACCGCTGTATCCAGCCCTTCGATCCTGGGCATTATCGCTTCGGCGCCTGTTGCCAGGACCAGGCGGTCATAAGCGAGTTCCTCCTGCTGTCCATCACTGCTGGAAAGCAGAACGGTTTTTTTCGTGCGGTTGATTGATTCGGCAGTGGTATTGAGCCGCACATCCACGTTGAACCGTTTGATGAAGGTTTCGGCGTCTGACACAAACAGGCCATCCCTTTTACTGATCTCTCCGCCCAGGTAATAAGGAAGTCCGCAATTGGCAAAGCTTACATACGGACCGGCTTCCACCAGCACAATCTCAATATTCTCTGAAGTCCTGCGAGCCTTGGCCGCCGCCGAGGCGCCAGCAGCAACGCCGCCAATAATAACCAGTCGTTTCATCTTGTCAATCCTCTCTAAATAACTAACACATAGAACTGTACCTGCATGCTTGGGGTGACTTTATCCACGACCCCGGACTGGGCCTGGGATCAAGCCCGATTCAGTCGCGGGCTATACACTTCCCTTCCAATAATACAGGTATCAGGTGAGCAGCTTTCGCAAATCAGTTTTTGTTTGGATAAGGGATGATGTTAACACTGAAAGTTTAAAGCACCGTGTACCCCAAGTCAATCCAGCCATAAAGGTTGTAAGCACAGGATGAGATGCAATTGACCGGAATGGAGCCGGAAGCTCCCGCTGAGCCAGGTTGAAGGGAGTCGAATCCAGGATCTCCCTCCCGAACCTGCCCATATATGTAACCCGGTTCTCACTTGTTCAGGCTCCAATCCGAACCCTCCTGGCAGCGAATATTGACCTACTGGGAACCAAAAACGGGAAAGTCATCAGAGGAATATGCGGCAAAGCTCTTTTATTTCCTGGGAGTTTAGTATATTAATATACTTTTTCGGAAGCATTTCATTCGACCGGTTAAACAGCCTGATGCTTTTTGAAGGCAGGACCTCCAAAAGTGTTAAACAACTGTTTCCGGGACCAATTCTGCAAGGCAAAACAATTATGTTTAAAAATCTGAAAATATGTTCCATTTACATTCTTTTCTCCCTGTTCAGCCTCTTCCCTCTTAACGCCCAAACCAGAGCGGATGTCCGCGAAGAGCAGATGCAGGATCCGGACAGTTTTCAACTGAGAATAAATATACCCACCTCCCTGGAGGAGTGGAAAACACGCAGAGAATGGCTGAGGCATAAAACCCTGGTCAACGCCGGACTATGGCCGATTCCTGAAAAAAGCCCCCTGAATTCCAGGATTTTTGACCGGAAAGAAGGCGATGGATTTTCAGTCTCCAAGGTGTATTTCGAAAGCCTTCCCGGATTCCTGGTAACCGGAAACCTCTATGAGCCGCTGGGCAAAAAGGGACCATTTCCTGCCATACTGACTCCACACGGACACTGGGAATTTGGGCGACTTCAGAACCAGGGAGCCGGTTCCATTCCCGGGCGTTGCATCGACCTGGCCAGACAGGGATTTGTTGTTTTCAGTCCTGACATGGTCGGATACAATGATTCAATCCAGCTGCCGCACGATCCCAATAAAAGCCTGAGGCAGATGAAAGCCGATAAACCTCTTCCCTGGGAATCACGGACTTACCGGCCTGACTTCGTGTTCCCTGAAGCTGAATGCAACGGCCTCAGCCTGGGAGGTCTGCAGCTCTGGAATAATATCCGGGGCATTGATTTTCTTACCAGCCTGGATAACGTAAATCCCGACAGGATCGGAGCCACTGGAGCTTCCGGCGGGGCAAGTCAGGTTATCTTGCTGATTGCGGTGGATGATCGGGTGGCCGCTGCCGCCCCGGTAAATATCATAGGGGCTGAAAGGCACCCCGGATGCCTCTGTGAAAATATTCCCAACCTCTGGGTAGAAACTTCCACTCTGGAACTGACCGCAACTTTCGCTCCCAAGCCCCTGTTAATGGTTTCCGCTACCGAGGACCCCTGGACTCCAAAAACTCCAGGCAGAGAATTTCCTATGATGCGGCGCTTCTACGCCCTCTATGGCGCAGATGAAAATGTGAAAAACGCCCATATTAACGGGCCACATAACTACAACGGGGACACCAGGGCAGCTGTTTACAAATGGCTGGTTAATGAGCTTGGGGCACAGGGGCCTCTGATTACTGTTCCCGATGAATATCCTGATCTGGCTCCGCTCGGAGACCTGCGGGTATTTCCTGACAGGCTGCTGCCTGAAACCGCGGCCTCAGCTCAAAAGGTCCTGAATCAATGGATTGACAATTCAAAACAGCAGTTCCAGAATTCCCTGCCTGGCAATCCTGCTGATTATGAAAACTTTTCCCGCGATTTCCGGACCGCGCTCTCCCACAACCTGAACGTATGCCCCCCCGAACTGGACTCCCTGGAATACAGCGTGGAAATGGAAGAATCACGCGGAGAGATCCTCTACACTCTGGAAAAGATAGGGGCAAAGGGCCAGGGAAACTGGATAGAACTAGAATCAGCATGCAAACACGCGGAGCCAGCCCAGGTCGCATTGTTGGTATACCCTGATAAGCTTGGCACTCTTCTCAAACCTGAAGGGTTATCTGATTTCTCCTGGCTCAAGTCCATGCTGGATAGAAAATACCATGTGTATCACGTCAGGGGATACGCTTCAGATCAGTTTTCAACCTCCCTCGAAAAATGGGATTCATTCAGCTGGCCCGCTGCCTACAACCGTTCTAATTTCACCAATGGAGTCCTTGACGCCGTTACCGCGATCCGGAGCATAAGAGAGGCCCATCCCGGAATTCCTCTAACCATAATTGGCCTGGACTCTAAAGGATTGATTGCAGCCTGTGCTGCTGCCCTGGATGGAAAGGCGGACAGGACCGTAGTGGATCTGAACGGGGCCGATCCTGGATACTGGAAGGAACTGCAGCAGTTAATTCCCATACAGGGATTCCAGCGGATAGGAGGAATCAAAACCGTCTTTCTTCTCATGGCCAGATCTGATTCAATTATTTTTAATCCAGCTGCATCCTGGGATCCAGCCTGGCTGCGGGGAAAGGTATCAGATATCGGCCTGTCCGGAAATCTGAAAATCCTGGAAAAGGAAACTAAATTCAATCCCAACCACCTGAGATAGAAACCATCTGGATGGAGAAATATCATGAAAACAAAAAGAGCAATCCTGACTGCAATCGGAATGGCGGGATTACTGGCAGCCTGCTCCCAGCAGCCTGCTGAAGAAGGCCCCCCGGAAGCAAAAGCGGCTGTCGAAGCGACAGTGGACAACACCCTTAGCAGCGAAGAAGCTGCGGATGGGTGGGAACTGCTTTTTGACGGCAGCAGCCTGGATAAATGGAGAGCTTTCCGCGGGGAGGAAGTGCCTCCCGGGTGGGTCGCACAGGACGGCGCCCTCTTTTTCAATGGCAAAGACGCCGGTGAAGGTTATGGGGACCTGACTACCCGGGAGCAGTTCGCGGATTTTGAACTGAAGCTTGAGTGGAAAATCTCACCAAGTGGAAACAGCGGAATCCTTTTCAGGGTAAGCGAGGACCAGGAGCAGGAATTCCACACCGGACCCGAAATGCAGATCCTTGACGACAAGGCGGACAGGTACAGGGAACTGGACAGAACTCATAAGTCAGGTGCCAACTATGCGCTGGAACCGGCGGCTGTTGAAAACGTGAAACCTGTCGGGGAATGGAACTCGGTACGCCTGGTTGTAAACGGTGCCCACGTAGAGCAATGGCAGAACGGCGACAAAGTAGTTGAGTATGAACTCTGGACCCCGGAATGGAAAGCAGCTGTTGCCAAAACAAAATTCGCGAAGTGGCCCAGTTACGGAATGAATAAAATCGGGCACATAGTCCTGCAGGACCACGGTGCCGGGGTATGGTTCAAAAATATCAAGATCAAACGCCTCAACCAGGAATAGAATCGCCTGTATGACAACCGGCCTGGGGCCGGTTGTCATACAGGCGATTGAAGGTGCAGGGTTCAAGGTCAGCTGTCACTGGAAATTCCGGTTAATTTCAGATCAATTCCAATGATTCGCCATAAGCTGGAAACTTAAACCTGGGTATGCGGGCCAGTTCCCCACCAGTCTTACCCTTTAAACTCAGCTACCAGTCCCTGCATGGTGGCTTTCGCGTCGCCAAACAACATCCTGGTATTCTCCTTGAAGAAAAGCGGATTCTGAATCCCGGCAAAACCAGTTGCCATGGAACGTTTCATCACTATTACTGTTCGGGCCTTGTCAACCTCAATGATCGGCATTCCGTAGATGGCACTGGTTTCATCATCACGGGCGGCCGGATTAACAACATCATTGGCCCCAACCACCACGCAGACATCAACAGTTCCCATTTGTGGATTAATGCCCTCCAGCTCCACAAATTCATCGTAAGGCACATCCGCTTCCGCCAACAGGACATTCATGTGTCCAGGCATGCGCCCCGCCACGGGATGAATGGCAAACTTAACATCCGCCCCGTTAGCCTCAAGCAGTCCAGCCAACTCCTTGACAGCGTGCTGGGCCTGGGCTACGGCCAAACCATATCCCGGTACAAACACTACCGATGAGGCTGATTCCAGCAGGTAATAAGTATCCTCCAGGCTTATGGCGCGGGCTTCTCCCTGCACTTCTGAAGAAACCGAACCTGCAGCGGAACCGAATCCGCTGAAAAGGACATTTACCAGCGACCTGTTCATGGCTTTACACATTATGGAAGTCAGGATAATTCCGCTGGCTCCAACCAGAGCACCGGCAACGATGAGGATATAGTTGCCCAGTACAAATCCGGCAGCGCACGCGGCCATTCCTGAATAGGAGTTCAACAGGGAAATGACAATGGGCATATCGGCTCCGCCTATCGGCATCACCGCCATAACGCCAAGGACCAGGGACAAAGCCAGAATTCCCCAAAACACAAGAGAAACCATATTGGCATCAGTCCCGACAATATAATAAAGCCCCCCTGATGCTATCAGTAAGAGCAGCAGGGAGTTAAAAACCTGCTGGCCCTTAAAGAGAAATGGCTTGCTGACACTGAATTTCCCAATCCAGATTTCTTTCAGTTTAGCCCAGGCTATCAGGCTTCCCGAAAAAGTAATTCCACCAATCAATACGGCCAGGAATATTGATGAAGATGACTGCAAACCCATTCCTTCAGGATCAGCCAGGTATTCAGCCCATCCAACCAGGAGGCTGGCAATTCCACCAAAACCATTAAGAAGAGCCACCATTTCAGGCATGGAAGTCATCGCCACAAAACGAGCGGCAAGCACACCCACAATCGAACCTGCGACAATCCCTACGGCGATCATCCTGAAATCTATAATATCCTGGTGAAACAGGGTCACGGTTACAGCCAGCAGCATTCCAAATGACGAAATCAGGTTTCCCTTTCGGGCCTTGCTGGGGGATCCCATGAACTTGAGACCCAAACCGAAACATAAAGCTGCAATTATATAGGCAAGATTTATCATCCAAATGCTCATTTTTCAGGCCCCTCCTTTTTCCTGAACATTGAGAGCATCCGGTTTGTTACCAGGTAACCCCCGACTACATTTATCGTTGCGAAAAATACCGCCAGGGTCCCCAGCAGGACACTGAGATCTCCACCGCCTGATCCCGAAGCTATTAAAGCTCCAACCAGGGTAATGCCGGAAATGGCATTTGATCCTGACATCAAGGGAGTGTGAAGCGCGGACGGTACTTTGGAAATAAGCTCGAATCCAAGAAAAATGGCCAGCATCAAAATAAATGCCAGAAAAACAAATTCGCTGCTCAATTTATTCTCCTTCCTTAAGCATCGGATGGCAGATTTCGCCCCCATGGGTTACCAGGCACCCGCCGATAATGTCATCAGCCGGATCAAGTTTGAAAATCTTGTTTTCTTTATCCCAGAAGTGGAGAACCAGGTTGGTCAGGTTGCTTGAATACATCTGGCTTGCATCCAGGGCCACCCTGGATGGAAATGGTGAAAGACCAATGATCTTGACTCCATTCCGTTCAACCACCTCTCCAGCCTTTGATCCGGAGACATTACCACCGCTTTCAACAGCAAGGTCAACCACAATACTTCCCGGCTTCATTCCCTCCAACATGCTCTCGGTAACAATCAGGGGAGCTCTACGTCCAAAAACCTGGGCCGTTGTGATTACGACATTACACCGGCTTATATGCTTGGCCATTTCAATCTGCTGTTTTTTCAGCTGTTCTTCTGTCAGGGATTTGGCATAACCCTGGCTGGTGCTCCCGGTCTCCCCGATATCCAGCTTCACAAAACGCCCGCCCAGGGACCTTACCTGCTCTTCCACTTCAGGGCGGGTGTCATAAGCTTCGACGATTGCGCCCAGGCGCTTGGCCGTGGCAATTGCCTGGAGCCCGGCTACACCGGCACCGATTACAAAAACACGGGAAGGGGACAGGGTTCCGGCCGGAGTTGTCATCATCGGAAAAATCTTTTCCAGCGCGTCAGCGGCAAGGACCACCGCCACATAACCGGCCAGGTTGGCCTGGGATGAAAGGGCATCCATCTTCTGGGCCAGGGTGGTCCGGGGTATCATTTCCATGCAGATGGACGAAACATTGTTTCGAGCCAGGACTCCCAGGTAGTCCCTGTCATTGAAGGGATCCAGAAAACTTACAAGTATTGAATCCTTCTTGAATCTTTCGATCATATCAACAGGGGGTTTATGGAGGCAGAGAAGCATGTCAGCATTCCCGGTAACCTCTTCCCGGGAGCAAATCGTGGCACCGGCATCACGATACATCTGATCTGAAATCCTGGCAGACTCGCCAATACCCTCCTCTAATACTACTTCAGCTCCTATCTCCGTAAGCCTGGTTACGCTGTCTGGCACGATCGGCACCCGGTTATCACCCTCCCGGTTAATCCTTACAGATCCTATTTTCATAACTCCCCTCCGTTCCATCTGAACACTGCTTTACTCAGACATGATGATTGCAAAATACCATGGGCTGGAATGAATCTTCTCAACGCCAGTTCGCTATTGTACAATCAGGCTCCAGCAAAAAACAGCTTTCCTTCTCAATATCCAACCTGAAAGCACTCTTTTGCAACATTTAGCCTGGTTATCCTGAAAAAGGCCAGGCCTGATACGGGACAAAAACAGCAACTCTAATTCCCAGCCAGGACAATTAAGTGTTTCTGACCCGGTTTTTCATCAGGCCCGGCCCGCAATAACGCCACTTATGAAATAACGGAATTAAGCGATCCCGATTAATCTCTTGGCATTTTCGTTGTAAATCTTCTTCAGGATTGAATCAGGCAGGTCTATGCCGGAAATCTCCCAGCGTCCCTGCGGAGGGGTTTCCGATGGAGCGTAATCGAAATACTCATCATCTGTTTCCAGGAACCTGTAATAAATTTCATACAGTTTGTCCCCGAAGACCTGCTGGGGAGTCTGGTAACCATATGGCACCGCGTCAGTTCCGAACATAATCCGGTCCTGGTATTCTTCAAAAAACCTGCGGGCCCTGCGGGGCTGGCGACCCAGTTCGCTGATCCTGGCGGAAAAGTCCACGTATAAATTAGGGCAGTCGTCCAGGCAGGCCGACACAAAATCCAGGTTTTCAGAGTTTCCGATATGGCAGGCCACAAAATTGGTATTGGGATGTTTCTTGATCATCCTCTGCCGTGCTTCCTGAAGTTCCCTGTCAGTAGGATAGTCTTTGCCGTAAAAAGACCAGTCAGGATGAGCATTAAGCTCCTCAAAGCGTTCATTGTACTGGTCAATGGGATCAAAAAAAGCTTCCGGGTCGGATATATGAATCCAGACCGGCATCTTCATTGCCCCTGCGGCCTCCCACATCAGGTCATATCTGGGATCGTCCACTTTCACCAATGGACCCTTATCAACCTGTTCTCTCAGGAACAAACCCAGTGTTTTGAGAACCTTCAGACCCTTCGCTCCTTTACCCCTGGCACGCTCTACTTCATCAGCCAGTAGCTGGCTGTAATTGGATTCCAGGATACGGTGGTACATCGGTTCCACGAAAGTAATAAATCGTTCCGAATGCTGTCCGCTGAAATGATGCAGAATCTCATCAAGAGCTGCCCCGTAACCTCCGGTAAGATTAACCAGGATTTCTACACCCTTGCGATCCATTACCTCAATCATTTCCTGCTTGGACGCCAGGTAGGATATGGGGCTGCGTGTTCCGCCCCCCCGGCCGACAAAGGTCAGGTGGGTATGGGTATCTATGACCGGAAACCTCGGCTTCAGCACCGGGGTTTCTTTAACATGCAGGTGGCTTTTCGGCTTAAAATCCTTCAGTGCTAAATCACAATCTCCCATCGGGTTCATGCCTTGCTCACCTGAACTATAACTGGAAGTCCTTCCAACATGCTGAACCGGGCTTGCGATCAAAGTCCCGCCGACTGCGGCACTCATTGAAGCTCCGGCAATACTTGAAAGTAACTGTCTTCTATTGAAATCTGACATTTTCTAAAAAATACCTCCTTTATTAGGTTATTTACCATGATGACACACTTTTGAAAAGTGCATAAAATTTCCATCCACCCTGCTTCGCCCCTTCGGCATCGTAAGCGTTGTCGGAATTGTAATGTGCCTCCCCTACAGGCCCTGAATGTTCCGGATTCTCATCCTCAGCCCTTGGTTAGTCCGCGTTTTGACAAACAGCTCGCCATTCGAGCTTTGACATTCAAACTTCGACATTCCCGTCAGGCTTCTTCCCACTGCTTCCGGATAAGTTCGGCCGCGGCCGGAATGGTAACCAGGGGATCACCAACAGAGCCGCACTCGAAACTCACATAGTCCTGGTAATTAATCTCCTTGAGCCCTCGAAAACCATCCACGTAATTATCTCCTTCATCTTCGCCCGGCATCTTCCGGTTTTTCCGGCTGGCTATATGGACATGATGCAGGTTATCTCCGGCTGAAATGAAAGCGCCACGGTCACTTGTTTCTTCCCAGGTCATATGCCAGAAATCTCCCATGGGAGATATTCCCGGTACCGCTGTGTCACGGGCAATGGCGGCGGCATCGGCCACCAGTCGGCAGAAATGGCATTCTTTCCGGTTAAGCGGTTCAATCAGGAGCCTGGTTCCGTGGCTGTCGGCAAATGGACCCAGTTCCTTCAGCTGTTCGATCAGGATTTCACGTGATTCCCAGAAAGGAAGCGATTCCTGCCGGTTGAATGCCGGAACAAAAATGAATCCTGTGGATTTGAGCTCTCCGGCCGCCACCAGGATTGTTTTCATTGATTCCCGGCACTGTTCCCTTATCTTTGCATCTGGAGAAATCAGCCAGCCTTCGAATCCGGCGCAAATGGCACTGACCTTGATATTCCGTCCAGCCAGGGCAGCCTGTACCTCCTGGACCCTCCCGGGCAGGCCTTTGCCACTCAATTCCAGTCCCGTGAAGCCATTTTCCTCCAGGAAATCGAGCTTGGCGGCCAGTTCCTCCTGTGGAGCCCTGCTCTCCTGACAGGACAGCTTCAGTATCGCGGTACTTGTTTTTTCATGGACAGATATTGCTTCCGCAGCCTGGTTGGTACATCCATAAGCGGCAATGGCCGCTCCTGCCGTAGACACATTTAAAAAATTTCTTCGGTTGATTTTCATGATCCTGTTAATTTAGCAGAGAAACTCCGGGGAATACAGGCGAAAGCTTCATATTCACAGGAAAATATCACGGTTCACACTCCGTAATATCAACATGGGTACCAGCATAAATCAAACTTGTGACAACCAACCCAAAGCCATACACCCCCCGACAACCAAAATAACACTTGAACCCACGGCTATTTTGTTTGATCATTAACAGGAAATTGTTGCAGTAGCCTGCTTCACCAGATACTTCAGATTCACAGAAAAAACCAGTCAGGAATTCATTATGAAAAATACGACACTATTGTTAATTTTCGCTGTTTTCGCAACATTGCTGTCCCCGGGGATTTGCGCCCAGGATTTTCAGTTCATGCCAGGTGCCGAATACGATACGGCGATTCCAACACTCAAGGAAGTGTTGGGATATACCAGCGGCGAAAAAATCACTTCAGTTGCGGATATGGTGAAGTACTTGAAAGCGCTGGAACAGTCTTCCTCCAAAATGCTGTTGGTTCCTTATGCCGAAAGCTGGGAAGGAAGAACCCTCTATTACGCTGTTATCTCCTCCGAGCAGAACATTAGCCGGCTTGACCAGATAAAATCAGATATTCAAAAGATTGCTTTTCCCGTAAACGCCGATGAAGAAAAGCTTCTTGATGGCCTGCCTGCGGTAGCCTGGCTGGCTTGTGGAGTTCACGGAAGCGAAATTTCAGGCCCTGAATCAACCCTGGTGACCATCTATCATCTCCTGGCATCACGCAATGATGAAATGGTCGACAACATCCTTAATAACTGCATCACTATCATTGATCCAACCCAGAACCCAGACGGCCGGGAGCGGTTTATCAATTATTTCAACCAGCGGGTAGGCAGATGGCCCGATGCTGATCCCCAAGCCGCAGAGCATAATGAAACCTGGCCCGGAGGAAGATTCAACCATTACCTTTTTGACATGAACCGGGACTGGTTCGCCATGACCCAGCCCGAAACCAGGGGAAGAATAAAAATTTACCAGGAATGGTATCCCCAGGTATTGGCGGACCTGCATGAGATGGGTGGAGATTCCACGTTCTATTTTGCGCCTCCAGCCATTCCCCTCAATCCGGAAATCACCAACGCGCAGGATGAATGGCTTCACAAAATAGGACGGAATCATGGCAAATGGTTCGACAAGATGCGATTCGACTACTACACCCGTGAAGTCTTCGACTCTTTCTACCCCGGGTATGGTGAAGGTTGGCCAATGTTCCAGGGAACAATCGGAATGACCTACGAACAGGGGTCTGTCCGCGGCTTGGTGCGGGAACGTTCCGACAACACCACCATGGACTACAAGGAAACGATTCAGCACCAGTTTATCGCCTCGATTTCAACCCTGGAAGCCGCTTCCAATAATCGGGAAGAGCTGGTAAAAAGTTTTTACAATTACCGGAAAGACGCGGCTGAAGGTAAATATCCCAGAGACGTGAAAGAAATCATACTGGCCGAAGGCCCAGATCCGGCAAGGACCATGAAACTGGTTAATTCCCTGACAGAACAGGGAATAAAAGTTTTAAGGGCCACCTCAGATTTTAGCAATGACCAGGCCCGGGACTACTACAGCGATGATTTCAGCAAAACCAAGTTTCCCAAAGGTTCCTACATAATCCCCCTTGCCCAGCCGGCCGGGCACCTGGCCGCGACCCTGCTGATGCGCCACACCCCCCAGGGGGAAGAGTTCATTGAAATCCAGAGGAAAAGGAAGGAAAAAGGGCTTGGAGACCAGATCTATGACCTGACAGCCTGGTCACTTCCCCTGCTTTTCGATATAAAAGCCTGGGAAACCGGGGCACCTTCAACTGCAAATAGCGAACCAGTAACATCACCCCTGGAGCCTGAAGGAGAAGTGATAGGAGGCAAGGCTTCACTGGCATACCTGGTCCCCTGGGGTACCCAGTCCTCTGCAAAATTGCTGGCGGAATTATTCCGGCGGGATATCAGGGTGTTTGCTTCTGACTTGCCTTTTACTATTTTGGACCGTGATTTTCCGTCAGGGTCACTTATCGTTAAAACCAAAAATAATCCCGACAACCTTTTCCAGCAGATATCAGAAGCCGCTTCCGCAACCGGGGCATCCGTTTACGCTACCGGTTCCAGTTGGGTGAGCTCGGGACCTAATTTCGGCAGTGACAATGTTATATACCTGGAAAAACCCAGGATTGCTCTCCTCTATGACCAGCCGACCAATCCTTCAGCTGCAGGAGCCTCCAGGTATATCCTGGAGCAGCAGTATGGATACCCGGTTACCCTTCTCCAGGGCATGAATATCGGCAGGACCGACTTGTCACGTTACAACGTCCTGATAGTTCCTCCCTGTTATGGGTCCACTCTGAATCGGGCTCTCGGCGGCAGCGGAATTAACCGGATCAAAGACTGGGTCAGGCAGGGAGGAACCTTGGTGGCACTTGGTTCCTCAACTGAATTCCTTACAGATGAAAAAGTCGGACTCCTGGCTACCAGGGCTGAATTCAAGGCGGACCCGGAAAATGCTGTCAATAAAAAATCCAATGACAAAGAAAAGAAACAATCCAGACCTGACAATATCCCAGGGGCGATCCTGCGGGTGAAACTTGACAATACCCACTGGCTCGCCTACGGCTATGGTGAGGAAAGCCAGATCCTGGTGGAAAGCAACCGGGTATACACTCCCCTCGACATCCAGGACGGAAGCAACGTTGCCCTTTATAATGCCGACCCGGCCATGGTTATGGTGAGCGGTTTTGCCTGGGAAGAATCCCTGCAGCAGATCGCCGGCAAGGCCTGTTTGCTTTGCCAGCCATCAGGGGCAGGCAATGTGGTGGCTTTCTCCGAAGACCCCAATTACCGGGCCTTCCAGGACGGAACCAACCTGCTATTCCTAAACGCTGTATTTTTCGGGCCGGGGCATTAATTAACAATTAACGGTTGACGATTCCGGGCAGGAAGCGGTGCCGCAGGCAGCAACAAAGCAGCACTGGAAGCTCGAAAGGAAGTAGCCCAGGATGAAGGCACAGCCTGAATCCTGGGCTGAAGAAGCCCTGGGAGAGATGACCATTTCAATTCCCCTTGAAAATCGTCAATCTTCAATTGTTAATTAAATTGTATCAACCCTGATAAGATTAGTGGTTCCGGTAACATTCAGCGGAATTCCGGCAGTCAGGACTATTTTCATCCCGGATTTCAAATCGGATTTTTCCTTTAGAAACCTGACAACTGACGGGTAGATATCTCCCATATTTTCAATTTCATCCATCATAATCGGGTTCACACCCCAGAAAAGTGCCATCCTGCGGTAGGTGTCAAGCACCGGGGTGAGCGCAAGTATCGGCTTGCCAGGCCGGTACTTGGAAACCAGCCTGGCGGTGCTGCCGGAGTAGGTACAGGTGATAAGGGCGGCTGCCTTAACATCATAGGCCAGCTGGCATGCTGCCTGAGCGACAGCCTGGGTAGAGGTAAGGGTATCTTTCTGGTGCAGCCGTTCTCTCCAGGGTTTGGTCGGGAATGAAGCATCAGTATCCGCGGCAATCCGTGCCATCATTCCCGCAGCTTCCACCGGATACATGCCAATCGCTGTTTCCTCCGAAAGCATCACGGCATCACTTCCATCCAGGATGGCATTGGCAACATCAGTTACTTCCGCTCTGGTAGGCTCGGATTATCCACCATCGAACGGAGCATCTGGGTGGCCGTTATTACCGGTATCCTGGCATCAGCTGCCTTCTTGATGAGCATTTTCTGGACCTGGGGAACCTTGAAGAGAGGAGTTTCCACCCCTAGATCTCCACGGGCTACCATTATGCCATCCACCAGGGCGATAATTGCGTCAATGTTAGTAATGGCTTCATGTTTTTCTATCTTGGCAATTAGTGGAATGTCTCCGCCCATCTTTTTCATTAAAAAACGGGCTACTTCCACGTCCCTGTCATTCCTCACAAAGGAAAGCGCGACATAATCCACTCCCTGGGCAATTCCGAAGGCAAGGTCTTTTTCGTCTTTTTCAGACAGGATCGGCACTGATATGGAGCCCGAAGGAAGGTTTATCCCCTTGTGAGAGCTCAGCTCTCCCCCTATAACCACCCGGCAGACAATGTCTCCCTTTGCCTTCTCTACCCGCATGATCTCTAATTCAATTGCCCCGTCAGCAAGGAGGAGGGTGTCACCCTCATGGACCTCCTGCGGCAAGTTTCGGTAAGTGACAGAGACCGTCTTCTCATCCCCGGGCACGTCACGGTTGGTGATTGTGAAATCCTCACCGGATTCCAGCTTGACATGATCCTCGGCAATAACTCCGATCCTGATCTTGGGCCCGGCCAGATCCTGGAGTATTGCCACCGGTTTACCCAGATGGCCGGATATTTCCCTGATCCTCTTTATCGTTTCCCCATGCTCTTCCTGGCTGCCATGGGAAAAATTCAGCCTGGCAACATTCATGCCTGCCTCAATTAAAGCTTGTAACCTTTCATAGTCCCTGGAAGCTGGACCAATGGTACACACGATTTTTGTTTTTCGATTGTTTTTCATATCAAGGGTATTCTATTCCATACCAACCATCTGAATTATGTAGTTACTGTAAAAAAACGGTTAAGAATCGGCTGTCGATTGAGAGGTTTCGCGTTAAATCTTCAACTATCTATTATCCATGAATAATCACCAGCAAATAATCTTATCAATTATTCCGAAGATCGGATACCCCCGACTCCGCTTTGCTGCGCTCAGCGGGAAATCCTAAATCCTAAATTCTGGTCAGGTTGGATACTTTATTGAAATCCTGCGACTATTAGTGTGGTTAGTGTTCGTCTGGCTGGGTGTTTCTGAGAATAACTCGAAGATTTTTACCGATTGCCTGGATTCATCAAGAAGATGATTGCGCTGCGCATCCAATCATTCACTAATTGGACCAATCAGTTGTAGCCAGTATCCAGCTACTTAGACCTCGTTACGGCGGATCTTAATCCTCATCCTGAAATCCGTCCTGCTCAAATGATTATGAGCCTCAACATACTTTGCCCCAACTGATCCTGATGATCTGGGTATGTTTCTCACCAATTGTCTGACCTGTTTCGCGAAGGCAAATGTTCGATCTTCCAGGTCATACTGTGTCGCCCTGTCGGTCATGGCGTCTCACCCCTACCCATATATAACGACACAAAATCCTGATCTACACACTTTCTAATGTTTACTGGACTCATTTTGAATTTAGAGTTTCGGATTTTTCATTTCCAGCTGATCCAGCGAAGCGGGGTCGGATTTAAAATTTCGGATTTCCCTCCCCGGGTGGCTCCGGCTCGGGGAGGGCTTTAGGTACCTCAATATGAAATACTGTGTAAGCAGTTACACACAAAGCTCATACTCAGTCTCTCTCGATCTGATTTCAGATTTTATCAGAGCCTTTTCCTGTTGATTAATCGACTTTTAGATAAAATTTTTCACCCATCGGCACAAAAATTGCATATTATTCATCAGAATGTCGTTAACATAAGGGATGTATCCCGGAATTTGTGACACATTTTTAAAAACGGGAACAGGATTAAATGCGTATAATTTCTTAATAATCGCTTTAAATATCCTAAAAATGAACAAATTTTGTGTTAAACTCAGTAACAAAAAGAATGTGTTTCACGCAGGTGCTTATAAAAAGCAGGGACAGGACGATCATGAGATTTAAAATATGCGCTATATTTTTTATGGTGCTCTTATTCATAAATATCCCGATTTACGCTGATTTCGCGGAAATTTATGAATCAGGTTCCGACAGTTTCATCCCAGGCCTGGATTTAAACAGCCTGCTGTTGGGGCTGGGTGAAAAAAGTAATACTTCCCTGGCAGCCCAGTTTGCTACAGTAACCGGATCGCTGGAAAAGGGGCAGGTTGAATTATCGCTGGATCTCAATTCACTGCTTCAGTCCGGAATTCCCTGGTTCTGGGACGGATGGCACAAAGGATGGTTGCTTAATCTCCCTTCCCTGGGGTTGAATCCATCCATTTACAACAACATGGTCCTTACCTTTGAGTTGATACTTACTGACGGAACCATAACCCAGACCAGCGGGTCCGTGGTCGCGCCAAATACCGGCGGAATCGCGCTCCTGGTCGGGCTGGATGGGCTTAACCTTTCTTCATGCCTCACCGGAACACTTAACCTGGTACTCGCGCTAAATGAGACTGCTCCGCCTTATCAGGTTGCGGTACCGGAACCCGGCTTGATCCTGCTTCTTGGTTTTGGAATAGTAGGCGTTGTTATTGCCAGGTTTGTTTACAATAAAAAAGCATTCAAGGGAAAAGCATAAGTAGTACTTACCCTTTACAAAGGGGAGACCAATCATTACGATTGGCTCCCCTTTTTTTTGTGCTTCCACCATGCCACCTGCGGTGAGAAAAACAAACAAAAAATCCTAAATCCGTAATCCAGCCTTCCAACCACTACTTTTCGGATTTCGAATTTAGGATTTTGAATTTCCCGCCTGAGTCCCGCTAAGGCAATACTCAGGAAGTTTCTTGTTTGTTCAAGCCATGCTTTTCGATTATTTCATAGAGTGTGGGGCGGCTTATTCCCAGGGCGAGGGCCGCGGAACTGATATTTCCCTTACAGGTTTCCAGCGCTTCTTCCGCCATCTCCATCTCCATGGCTTCTCTGGCCTCTTTCAGATTCATCCCAGAGAAGCGTCCTTTTCCGGTTTCAAAACCCAGGTCTGCCGGTAAAATCCGCTGCCCCTCAGCCATAATCATGGCCCTGCGGACCCTGTTTTCCAGCTCCCGGATATTGCCGGGCCAGCCATATTCACGAATTGCCTGCACCGCTGTCTGGGAAAACCCGCTGATTTGCTTTTTCCCTTCATCAGCAAATCCCTGCAGGAAACTGTTGGCAAGCAGTGGAATATCATCTCCTCGTTTTCTTAAGGGAGGCACCTCGACAGTAACAACAGCCAGGCGGTAAAACAGGTCCTCCCTGAACATCCCCTCCCGGATTGATTCATCCAGGTCAATGTTGGTAGCCGCCAACACCCTGGTTTCGGTTTCAATTTCAGTATTTCCACCAACCCTCCTCAGCTTGCCGTCGTTGAGGAAACGGAGGAGTTTAACCTGTAATGGAGGAGGTAGCTCCCCTATTTCGTCTAATAACAGTGTCCCGCCTGAAGCCATTTCAAGCAACCCTATCCTACGGTCTATCGCGCCGGTGAAAGCCCCTTTTTCGTGTCCGAACAATTCGCTTTCCAGCAGGTTCTCAGGAATTGCCCCACAGTTGATCGGAACAAATTCTCCCTTCCTTCTCCGGCTCAGGTTATGGATTGCCTTAGCGACCAGTTCCTTGCCTGTCCCGTTTTCACCAGTAATCAGGACCGGTGCGTCACTGGTTGCAACTTTTCTTACCTTGGAAAACACTTCCTGCATGATGGGGCTTGTGCCAAGCATGTCTTCAAAGACATCATCAGGACGAGGTTCACGGCGGAGGCGGCTGATCTCATCCTCCATTTCATACAGGTTAAATGCCCTCTCCAGTACAACTTTCAGAACATCCGTATCAATGGGTTTGTTAAAAAAATCATAAGCGCCCTGCCGTATCGCTTTCAGGGCGTTCTTTCTTTCTTCCTGGCCCGTAATTACAATGACCTTGGTCCTTGGTTCAGATCCGATAATCTGGTCAAGGGTTAAAAAACCCTCCTCAACCCCTCCGGGATGAGGGGGCAATCCCAGGTCAAGGCAGACCACCGGAGGATGTTTTGTCTCAATAACTGCCAGGGCTTCCTCTCTGTCTCCGGCCTGGTTCACTTCATACAGGTCATTTAATGCCCACTTCATCTGGCTCCTGATACCAGCTTCATCGTCGACAATCAATAAGATTTTTTTTGAAGGACACAATTTGAACACCTCTTCCTGAATATAAAAAGAAATGGCTGGTGATGCTGAAAAAATGAGGGGAACCCTTATCAGCCCCCTTCTTTCACGATCCGGCAACTTTGCAACCTTAGCAAATCGTCAATCGTCAATTCTCCTGATGTCCTCACGAAGCGACTGGCAGATACACCCTGAAGCTGGACCCCTGCCCCGGAGTGCTCTCAACCTCAATCCTGCCACTGTGCGCTTCCACGATCATCCGGCTCTGAAACAATCCTACCCCCATGCCCTGATGTTTAGTGGTCTGGAAAGCCTGGAAAAGCCGTTCCTTGATAAAATCCTCCGCCATCCCACATCCCCTGTCAGTAACCGCCAGGACAACTTCACCATCTGATTTCGAGGTAGACACATTTATGAGGAACTCCCTGGCACCATCCATTTCCTTATTCCCGGTACCTCCTCCGGAAGATACTTCAGTGCCGCCGGAAAACCTTTTATCGGGCAGAGCCTTTACTGCGTCCCTGGCGTTGAGCAGGAGATTAACCACAACCTTTCGCATCTGCTCTTTATCAATTCTAACCGGGGACACCTCGTGCAATTCCACTCCGATCAAGGTACCGATTTCCGAACGCATTTCAGCCAGGACATCATTAACAAATGCGTTAATATCTTCAGGGGCAGGCTCAACTTTCAGTTCTTCTTTCAGCAGGACCATTCCTGAAGACATCCGCCTTATTCTGTCAACTGATTCTGAAAGAACCCTGAGCGCGTCCCCCCTGAACTCTTCATTGTCATAATACTTGGGCAGGTTCTGGACAGTGAGGGACAACTGGTTGGCGAGGTTCTTCATGTCATGCAGCAAAAAGGCGGACATGTTACGGAAAGCTTCCACTTCAGATACCTCAGCCATTTTTCTGAAAAGGGAAACATTGAGCAGGGCGCTGGCCGTCTGTTGTCCCAGGACATCAAGCAGTTCCCGGTCTTCCAGAGTTAAAGCGTCATGCCTGACTTTTTGCCCGACCGCGAGAAATCCCATCAGATCCTCCTTGCCCCTCAGAGGAAGAATGTACTGGCAACCGGTGCTTTTCCTGAACTGTTCGAGTTCCGAAGACAAGATTTCTGAAACATCCAGATCAATCATCCCGCTTGAAGTGATCAATAGTTTTTCAAAATCGCCTGAAGAAATGGTTTTCCAGGAACTATCAGGCGTGGCCGAGGAGGCCGAGAGGGTAAAAACACGGCGCCTTGAATCATAGGTCCAGATAGCCACAAAAATCAGCTGGAGAGTTTCTGAAATCATCCTTACCACATCACGGGCAATATGATTTTCATCAAAAACCGTGGACAGACTGCTGTTGAAACGATTCCAGAGTATCCTGTAATCATAAGTGGGACGCCTGAAATGGTGGGTGGTAAAAAGCCTTACCGCTTGCCGGGAGCGGTCAGAAATAAAAACCAGGACCAGCAGAAAAACGGCCACAATCAGGAAGGACTGCTCCACCATGCTGTCCAGGTTAAAATACCTGAACAGCGCCACCAGTAGACCAACCCCCAGCAGGTAGGAACCCACCACCAGCGACACCACGGAATTCTTGAGGACATCGGTGGAAATGTATATATCAATGCCGGCAGGTGTCCGGCGCAGCGAGATCACCAGGCAGAAACAGGCCAGAATCAACCCGAGAGCAGTAATGCCGTCCAGTTGCTGCTGCCAGGTATTGAACATCAGGGCATTTCCGCTCTGGTAGATCCGCAGGGCGAAAAAAGTTCCAATTCCCACTACCGCAAACTTCAGCTGCCACCTGATGCGCCCGTAGGAACTGCGCAGCAGCTTCTCCAGGTTAATCAGGACAAGGGTGGAGCCCAGGAGCAGGAAAACATAAAAAAGCTGCCCCCTGGATCCCAGTTTAAAAATCCATCCGGATTCAGTATTGAAAGGAAGACCTGAAATCAGTTCACGGTAAGGATACAGCGTGATCAGGAACCCGGTGGCTGCCGTGGCTAACAGCAGCCACTTTTCTTTTTTTATCTTATTCCATCCGTAAACCAGCCCATAACCAAAACTGAAGGCCCATCCCAGGATCAGGCTGGTTACCTGCGTCAGCTGTATCAGCTGCTGGAGAAGAAGCGACTGGCTGGGCAGGCCGACCAGCAACCGCAGGCAGAGCAGAACCTGTTCAACCGCGGAAACCAGGAAGAAAAGCACCAGGACGCGGATGACTGCCTGCTTCCAGCCCTTATACAGAGCGTAAGCTGAAACCAGCAGGGAAACTAAGATTGCCCCAATTGATAATATAAGCAACATGGTTATCACAAGATCAGGTCAGCCGTTTTCTAAAGTTAAATCAGCCTGGTTCCGGGAGACACGGCCTGAAAAACAAAGCCCTTATCAGCATATCTCCGCCTGAAAGTTATATTCTACTTTCATTTCTCAGATTTCGAAACAGCTGCATCAGATTTTTTCTGTATGTTTCACCCATCAATAAAATTATCCCGATTGAAACACTGCCCATGACGGCCATCGAAATCAGTATCCGTACGAAAACCATTCCGTCGAACGGATTCAAAAAATGATTGACCAGGATAAGCAGCGGAATCAGAACCGCGACCAGTAACAGATAGGGAAAACTCCCCTTCACTGAAATCTTATGTTTATTACTGACAACAAACATGGAGAAAATGAGGCTGAGCAGCTCAGCCATGAAAATCGAAAATCCTATCCAGTTCAGGTACAGGCCGCAGGAAGATACCACAAGGGTGGCCAGGAAAGCGGTCCCCCTGATGATGTTGCAGTTCAGGTAGTTCTTGGTGTCCCCGATGGATAACAGGCATAAGCCGGTCAGGCTCCTGAAAACCCGGACAGCATTCGCGGCAGCCAGCCAAATGATCAGGTATTTGTCTACCAGGTATTCTTTACCGCAGAACAGTGAGACGATAATTCCGCCCCCCATCATGAATACGACCAGTATTCCTACTGAATAGATACCCACGAACGGGAAAAAACTGATCAGGCGAAGGCTCAGGACTTTCGGATTATCTTTTACCTGGGCCAGGTAGGGCAGAATCACCTTGGTAATCACCTTGATCACCATCAGGGTTGGAATCCAGGTAAAACTGAAGGCTACTGAAAAGGCGCCAAGGTCAGCCAGGGTGAAGATACTTGATTCAAAAAGCTGTTTTCCTGAACCAACAATCATCTTGTCTCCCTGCAAGGTCAGGAAGATCAGTCCTCCATTTAAAAGCAGGGGCCAGCCGAAAAACCAGAGATCCTTCAGGTGAGCCAGGCTGAAACTCAGTTTGAACTTTCTCTGGGACTGCAGATGGCTGAACACCAGGTAAGTAAATATCTTGATAAGGAGGCAGACCAGGCAGGCGGTGTAGTTCCCGTAATACAGCGCGGCCGGATAAGCTGCCAGCAATGACGTTATGTCACTGACCACCGCTGTAACAATGCTGGGGGCGAACTTCATTTCCCTCTGGAACCGATATATATCGGTGTGCACCAGTCCCAGCATCAGAGGGATCAGGGCCAGTACCTGGAAAGCCCACTTTGAGTCAGGAACCCCGAATAATGAAGCTACCAATCCAGCGCTGAAATATATGGCAAGGGAGGAAAAAATCCCCCTCAGCAGTTCCACGGTATGCACGGAATTCTGCAGGTCCGGATCGTCACCCGAGTCACTCTGCACAATGTACTGGTTGGTGGAAAAACTGCTGATCATCAGGAAAAGCAGGTAGGTGGTAACAAAGGTGGAACCCAGCCCGAAGTCCGCGGGCGTAAGCATACGGGCCAGGACCAGGTTGCGCAAGAACATTGAACCTTTTTCAATGACTTCACCCAGCCCTACCCCGATACTTCCCTTTGCAACCTTTTCCGCCGTAGACATAGAAATAGATTGTAACTTAAATGGATGTCAGCCGCTGTGGCAGGATAGGTTCGTGGCAGAAGCTTCCTGCTCCAGTCGTAGTCGGAAGCTGCCAGCTTCCCGGTCCCGCTTCAGCGGGACTTTCGGGCAACTTCGGTCGGACTGGACTTTCACCAGCTAAAACTGTGCGCTCGAAGGTGCACAAGCACAGACCTCCCGATCTGCATTTTGAATCAACGCCACCTTGAGGCGGCAACCGCATTAAGGGCAGAGGCCTGGACCCCGAGGGAGGCGAATCCGAAATCCTAACCAAAAACCCAGGGACAACGCCAACCGATATGAAACCTGCGACCTGCAACTATCCGCAGTCCCGGAGGGAGGGCAGGAAAATAGCCCAAGGTGATTCCGGACCGAAGGTTCGAGGGAAATCCGGGTAAAAAAATTCCCTACACAAGAAGAGCCCTGGAGGGGCGGCACGGCGCACTTGCAGTGGGAAAAATTCTAGACCCGCTATCCGCAATCACAGAACGGCCAGCCTGTAATACCAAAGCTTCCCGAATTCCATGAAAACATTCTGGATACCATGCCAGCTTTCAGTCCAGTTGGAAGAGTTCCTTTCACTGAATACGGGAAGGCAGGATACCTTGATTCCGATGGGTTCCAGGACTGATTGAAAAACCAAATACGAGCGCTTGCTGCTATAAGCCGATGTGACAATGGTGATTGAATGGATCTCTTGATCCTGCAGAAAGGCCTTGACCTGTTTAGCCGCGTTGAGACGAATCGGTTCAATTTCCAGGAACGGTATTAACTCGCATCCAACGCCTATCCTGCTTAAGCGGCACATTACTTCGGCAAATTCCTGGTCAACCCTGTTTGGTCCGTTTCCTGTACTATTAATTCTAACCGGGACAAACACTCTGCTCGCTTGACCGTCTTTTAGCAATTTGGCAGTTTCTTCAAACAGCAGGTAGTTGGGATCAAAATTCTCGATTATGACTGCGTCACTTTTTGTAACAGTTCCCTGGTAAACCAGGCTTTCCGCCAGTTTTTCACTGATAAATCCCCTGGTTAGAAAAAAACAGGCTGCCAGCAGAATAATCAGAAGCAATCTGAATTTCCAGGTCGTTTTCCAGACCTCTTCTTTGCGGAAAAAAAGATCCATTCTTCTGCCGTGTTTATTCATAAAAAATTAATACCTTGCCTTTTTCGTTGGGACTTATCAGATATTCATCAAGTTATAAACTCCGACCTTCTCTATTTTTTTTCCTGAATACGTTTTTAAGTCTCCGCATCTGTTCTTTTTGATGAAACTTGATCAGGTCACTGGATACCGGCCTTTTAACACGCCTGGCAAAAGCATATAAATATCCTGCCAACAAACAAACTCCGCCGAATAGGAAAGGTCTCTCTTTCATACTGTAAATCGACCTGAAGAACTGCCACAGAAAATGCCCGCCCAGGTAATAATCATTTTCCCCGAGCCGGAACTGGGCAGCCAGCTTACCGCTCTCCGCGGTCCCCATTTTACGGGCGTGATAACAAACCTTTCCCGTAAAAGTCCGTGTTTTCCAGCCCTTCATCCTGGCTGTGGTTACCGCGATCCAGTCAATTCCGCCCCCGGCAACAGGAACATATCCGCCAATATCCTCAAAGCAGGCCCGTCTAAAGGTTTGAACAGCTCCGGAAACGTGGTCAAAGTTAACATAACCATGGGCGTAGGAATGAAATCCCTCCTCAACAAACGGGGTTCCGGCGACGCCCAGTTTTTTGTCTTCCTCAAACTTTCCTAAAAGATAAGAATAAAACTCCGCGTCAAAGGAAATATCAGCATCCAAGTTGCCTATTATGTCATATGCCTCTCCTTTGATTATTTCGTAGGCCGCATTAAAACACCTGACTTTAGCTGCGAAATTCCGGTCACAGTTTTCACCCAGCCTTATAAGTTTAATCCAGTGATTATCCGGTAAATACTGTTTTACTATTTCATCAGTCCTGTCAGTGGAACCATCGCTGACAATGACCCATTTTTCAGGCCTTACTGTCTGACTGATCACTGACTGAATCGTTTTTTCGATAAATTTATCTTCGTTTCTCGCCGGCGTAATCAGGACATATTTCAATTTATCACCTAGTTCCGGAGCAGTTTTCTTTTCAGGCATTTTCCCTTTTCCATTTTCAATGGAGAATTCCTGGTTTAGATATCCTATGTAATTGATGTTTAACCCGGATTTCCAGTTATTTTAAAATTCAGCATGTTTACCTTGATATCTTACAGGCTGACCACACATTTGAACATAGCAAATGGACATGACCTTGCCGGGCTTCCAGCCCGGAAAACCACCTGCGGGGTGAAATCCTAAATTTGAAATCCGAAATCGGGAGGCTCCGAAGATACGGCAACCACGTTCAACGCCGGAGACCCGTTCCAATTGACGATTGCGGATTGCATTACCGATACCCCCGCAGGAAACAGTCCCAGAAGGACGGCATGATTTAGACATAATGATTTGACCTGTCCTATTTAATCTACGTGGATTATGCTGGTTAAAGATAACAAACTGGCACAGCGCCACAAATAATAGAAAGGACAGGTCATGAAAAATTGTATCTTAGAAACCAGCAAAAGCAAAACAGGGTCAACAACAAAGGCGGGAGAATCGGTGAGTTATCCGGCATATATTGGTCTGGATGTACACAGTCAAACCATCGCAGTTGCAGTAGCCAGATCTGGAAGATATAAACCAGAGTTCAGGGGAGAGATCGCTAATAGACCCAAGAGTGTGGCGAAATTGATCAAACAACTTAATACTGAATTCGCAGGCGAGGTATTATTGTTCTGTTATGAAGCTGGTCCCTGCGGCTACGCTCTTCATCGTCAGATACTGGAATCAGGCCATGAGTGTCAGGTAATAGCGACATCAATGATTCCCAATCGTCCCGGGGATCGAGTCAAGACTGACCGGCGTGATGCGATCAAACTTGCCCATTATTTGCGCAGCGGTGATCTGAAAGCTGTATGGATTCCTGATGAGGAACAGGAGGCTATGCGAGATCTGGTTCGAGCCCGAGAAGACTTCAAGTCTCAAGAGTGCAAAGCCCGTCATCAACTCAACAGTTTTGTTCTTAGACATGGACATGTCTGGCCCTCAGGTAAACAACGCTGGAACAAGACTCACTGTAACTGGCTGGAATCTCTGAAGTTTCCTCATCACTGGCAGCAAGTAGCCCTGCAGGAATACATTGACGCGGTAAAAGCAGCCACAAAAAGGGTTGCCGACATCATGGCGCAAATAGAAATGCTGCTTCCCCAGTGGTCATTGGCACCTGTAGTGTACTCACTCATGTCTCTTAGGGGAATCAATAAGCTTACAGCCATTATCATATTGGCGGAATTGGGTGATATATCGCGTTTTGATAATCCCACACAGTTGATGTCCTTCGTTGGATTGGTACCCATTGTGCATTCCACGGGGGACAAAACACACCTGGGAAGAATCACCAGGACAGGAAACTCTCATGTGCGCAGAGTTCTTACCCAATCTTCATGGACTTATCGTTTTGCAGCACGCCAGACTAAGCACATTAAGTGCAAAGCGAGAAAAGCTTCTGATGAAGCCAGAGCGATTTCGTGGAAGGCTCAAAAAAGACTGTGCGGACGATTCCGATATCTGATTATGGCCGGGAAGGAATCCAAAATAACGGTTGTAGCCATTGCGCGTGAGTTGCTCGGCTTTATCTGGGATATTGTATGTCATGAAATGCCTAAACTGCAGCAGGCTTAGTAAAACATGTTAATCAGATCATGAAACAAATGAATTACAACAAACAATATAAATAAAAAGAAGGGAAATATCTTGAGTCAGGCTGGGATCAGGCCAGCGAGGAGAACCCTAGTCCCGGGCTAAATCGGCATCAACTGATGGAAAAATCATAATAGACGATCCTTGTTGATGATCCCTGTTAATAGATATAGGCAAGCTCCACGACGCATATAAGTCAGGTCGGTAACCAATCCACGTATATCAGCATGAGTCACAGTCGCAAATTGCCTGATCCCGCCCTGATTCAAGATGTCATTTAAAATAAAATAGAATATTTTTAGACAGCATTTTCTATTAACTTGACAGGTCAAAACATATCACCCCGAGTAAATAGATTCCCCACACGAGAAGAGCCCTGGAACCCACCTTCGGTGGAAAATTCCAAATCTGAAGCTCGCAATCAGAAACTATTATGCACGTTACGACAATAGTAAACCACGATATTACATCAGACGGATCTACTAAAATAGACAATTATCAGGATGTTGGGTCCCGATAAAAATACTTATCTTTTTAAAATAAAATCCTGCTTGGAAGTTAGGGTCGGCGCCGGAAATGATTGGGATCGTCTGTTTTGACAATGAAAAATCCCTGGTTAAAGAATTTTTCGAACTCTTTAAAATCCACTGGGAATTCTACCGGCAAAATACAAAATATGAAGTCGTACTTTCCACCGGGGTGGAAACTGAGATAGTCCCGCCTGATCTACTGCTCGTTTACAGCAGCAAAACATTAAAAGCTGACACGAGTTCAGGTGTTGAAGGTAATCGCCAAAATACCGGCAGTGTTGAATATGGCAAAAATACCCTGCCCCTATATGGCGGAATGTTGACGTACCGCTTGCAGCAGAATTCCCATCCCGACACAAAAATCCTACTCGATTGTGTATACACAACCACCATCAACAACCTCCCAACCATAAGAATCGGATACGATCTTTTCCAGGAAACAGGATTCTTATTAACGAAAGGCCAGCCTGCCAACCGGGCGCTGGTGCCAACCCTGGAACTCCATATTTCTATCCTGCGCGAATTAGTGATAACCAACGGAATCCCGATCATTGAGATCCCGCCGGTCCCGTCGGATTACTCTTCCATCACCTGCCTGACGCACGACGTGGATTTTGTGAGGATCACTGATCACAAATTTGATTCCACAATGCTCGGATTTGTCTATCGGGCACTTTTCGGTTCTATCCGCGGTATCATGGATGGAAGGGGAAGCTTTAATAAACTGCTAAAAAACTGGGCCGCGGTCCTGTCCCTTCCTGGAGTATACCTGGGTGTTTGCAAAGATTTTCTGAACAATATCAAACGCTATCTCGAACTCGAAAAAGGACTGGTTTCGACATTTTTCCTGATCCCATTCAAAAACTGTCCCGGACACGATTCCAAAACCCGGGGAAGCACTTCGAGATCCGTGAAGTATGATATCGGGGACATAAAGAAGGAACTGCAGTTAATGCTCGAAGCCGGATGCGAGATAGGTCTGCACGGTATTGACGCCTGGACAGATACGGAATACGGGGAAAAGGAACTGCTTCGTATCAAGGATTTTTCCAAAACCGATCAAATCGGAATCCGAATGCACTGGCTTTATTTTGATCAGTTCTCCCCGGAAAACCTGGAAAAAACAGGTTTCCTGTACGATTCGACCATGGGCTACAATGAAGCAATTGGATTCAAATGCGGAACAGCGCAGGTATTCCGTTTCACGGATGCGGATAAGCTATCAGAGTTACCCCTTATCATACAGGATACAGCCCTATTTTATCCTGACCGAATGAACCTGAAAGAGGATGAAGCCTGGATACTGGTAAAAAAGGTCATCCAGTCCATTGAGATGTATGGCGGTGTTATTACTATAAACTGGCACCAGAGAAGTTTAGGGCCGGAACGCCAGTGGGGAAATTTTTATACACAAATTTTAAATTACTTGAAGCAGCGCGAAACCTGGTTCGCGGGCGGGACCGAGGCCGCCAAATGGTTTGCTAAAAGAAAAACAGCTGCCTTTGTGAAAGTTGAGGTTGTGGACAGGGTTTTCAATGTAGACATTAAAAATCCTGCTGATAAACTTTTACCCGCGATAAAACTCCGGGTTTATAAACCGGTTGAGAATATAGACAATAATTATATATTGGGAACAATTAAATGGGAGCACTTTGACGTTGAACTGGATAACCGCCCAACCGTAAAGATTCCATTTTAAATAAAGCACGAACAGTAGTATCAGAAATTTATTGAAAGGGATTTCCTGGATGAAGAAGCACGTCCTAATGCTGGCCTACACGCTCTATTCCATTGATGCCCGAATCAGGCGGGAAGCTGAAACCCTGGTTTCCTATGGATACAGTGTAAAAATCCTCGTTCCCAGGGAGCATGAAAAACCCGAAAATTATAAGCTGGACGGAGTGGAAGTCCGGGAACTGAATATCGCCAAGTACCAGGGCAAGAGTAATTTCAGCTACCTTCTTTCCTATATCTGGTTTACTTTAGTCGCCTCTTTAACCTGCAACAGTTTATTCCTCAGGAAAAAACTGGACGTGATCCATGTCCATAACATGCCAAATTTCCTGGTGTTCGCGGGATTGACCCCCCGTATGTTCGGGATAAAAATGATCCTGGACACCCATGATTCCATGCCGGAAACCTATTCAGCCAAATTTTCCCATGACAGCAGTTTTACTTTTAAAATCATGTGCTGGGAAGAAAAAATATGCTGTAAGCTGGCCAACCGGGTTATCTGCGTGAACCACCCCCAAAAAAATGTACTGGCTGCAAGGGGAATTCCTGAAAAAAAAATCCATGTCATAATGAATGTTCCCGATCACGGGAGGTTTAACCTGGAAGAAAAAAGAAAATATCCAGGAAGTGACCCTGAAACCTTCAAACTTGTATACCACGGAACCCAGGCGCGGAGGCTGGGTGTCGATTTTGTCATTAACGCGGTCGCGAAGCTGGCAGGCACTATACCCGGTTTGAAATTTTATGATTTTGGCGGAGGTGATGACCTGGATGATTTTATTTTATTGAGTAAAGAGCTGGGCATTGAAAAAGATATTTATTTCAGCAGGAAGAATATCCCGATCGAAAATTTGCCTGAGCTCCTGGCACAAATGGATGTGGGAATCGTGGCAAACCGGAAAAACCAGGCTACAGCCTTGATGCTGCCCGTCAAAATGCTTGAATATATTGCTTTTGATATCCCGGTTATTGCTCCCAGGCTGAAAACCATCCAGTACTACTTCAATGAAGAGATGGTCACCTTTTTCGAGTCCGAAAATGTTGATTCTCTGGTTAGCGCCATTCTTGACCTTTATGAAAATCCTGAAAAAAAAGAAGCTCAAATCCAGGAAGCAAGAAAGTTTATTAACAGGTATGGGTGGAAGAATCATCAATTTGATTTAATTAACCTTTATAATGAGTTGTGAGGAGAAAGTTATTATGGGAAATCTTCGATTTGCCCTGGTAGGCTGCGGCAATATAGCAAAAAAGCATGCCCATGTAATTAAGAATTACCTGGATAATGCTGAACTGCGCTGTTTTTGTGATGTTTCAAAGGAGAAGGCTCAGAAATATGCTGATGACCATCAGCTTGATGCTTTTTCAGATGTCCGAACGATGATGGAAACCATCGGAGATGAGATAGACGTCATAAGTATCCTGACACCCAGCGGCATTCACTACCAGAACGTAGCTGAGCTGGTGAAATACGGGAAACCCCTGATAGTCGAAAAACCCATTGCCCTCCGGCTCAAGGAAGCTGATGAAATCCTCAGGATCTGTGACGAAAACAACGTAAAAATATTTGTTGTTCACCAGAATCGCTATAACCTTCCCGTGGTAAAGGCTCGTGAGGCTTTCGACCAGGGGCGTTTCGGAAAGCTGGTCATGGGAACCGTCCGGCTGCGCTGGCGCAGAGACCAAAAATATTATGATTCCTCCAGCTGGAGGGGAACCTGGGCCTACGATGGAGGCGTTTTCACCAACCAGGCCAGCCATCATATCGATATGCTGACCTGGTTCATGGGCGGAGTGGAAAGCGTCATAGCTGTCGGAACAACCCGGTTGTCCAAAATCGAATGTGAAGATACAGGCGCGGCTATCCTTAAATTTTCTAATGGAGCCATCGGGGTTATTGAAGTAACCACCGCCACCCGCCCCAGGGACCTGGAAGGATCCATCAGCATCCTCGGAGAAAAAGGAAGTGTGGTTATCGGCGGATTTTTCATGAATGAACTGACCACCTGGGATTTTGAAGAACCGCGGCCCGGGGACGAAAAAATATTTGAAGAATACGGGAAGAACCCCGAAGGCTGGGCCTATAACCTGGGCGAGTACCTGAAGGGAGCCCTCAAATCCCTGGAAGAGAATAAAGCCGGACTGGTGGATGGGCTGGAAGGAAGAAAATCACTGGAACTCATTTCTGCCATTTATGAATCAATTGAAACCGGGAAGGAAATCTCCCTGCGTTTCAATCCCAAGCAATGTAAACTAGGTGTGTTATGAAAGAAAACTTCCGAATCTTCAAGGGCGTGCTGCTGGGAAAAGGAACAACTGTAGAAGACTATTGTGTTTTAGGGTCCCCTCCCCGGGGAAAAGTAGACGGCGAATGCGAGACCATCATCGGTGAAGGCTCAACCATTCGTACCCACACTGTAATTTATGCCGGAAACAAAATCGGCAAAAACTTTCAGACCGGCAACAAGGTCAATATCAGAGAGTTTAATGAAATCGGTGACAGCGTCAGTATCGGTACCCTGACCGTAATTGAACACCACGTCTCCATCGCTGACAATGTTCGCATCCACAGCCAGGTTTTCATACCGGAATACAGCGTCTTGGAAGAGGGCGCCTGGATCGGCCCCAATGTTGTGTTCACCAACGCCCTCTACCCGCTTTCGCCCAACGTAAAAGACAGCCTCGTAGGGCCTACTATAAAAAAAAGGGCTAAAATCGGGGCAAACAGCACCCTGTTACCCGGGGTGATCATCGGAGAGAATGCCCTGGTGGGAGCTGGTTCCGTAGTGACCAGGGACGTGCCGGCTGGAGCCGTAGTCGTGGGGAACCCGGCTAAAATTGTTAACACCATATCAGATTTGCCGTATTAGGATCAGTCAAAGTCTGAGGAGAATTAAAACATGAATATCCCTTTTGTTGACCTTAAAGCCCAATATAACTCTATTAAACCTGAAATCGACCAGGCAATGGCTGATATCCTCGCTAAAACCGCCTTTATCGGCGGCGGAGCGGTTAAATCATTTGAAGAGAATTTCGCGAAGTTTTGTGGAGTTGATTACTGTGTCGGCGTGGGAAACGGCACCGACGCCCTGTTTATCGCGCTTAAAGCCCTGGGAATCGGGGTCGGGGACGAAGTAATAACAGCTGCCAACAGTTTTATTGCCACATCCGAAGCCATAACCGCTACCGGCGCGAAAGTAGTATTTGTCGACATTAATCCCAGGACCTATAACATCGCGACCGGCCAGATCGAAGACAAAGTCACTTCCAGGACCAAAGCTATAATTCCCGTACACCTTTTCGGGCAGCCGGTTGATATGGATCCCATAATCAAACTAGCTAAAAAACATAGCTTGAAAATTGTTGAGGATGCGGCGCAGGCCCATGCCGGGGTTTACAAGGGGCGGACAGTCGGTTCGATGGGTGATGTGGCCTGTTTCAGTTTTTACCCGGGGAAGAACCTTGGCGCCTACGGTGATGCCGGTGCTATTGTCACCAATAACGAGGAACTGGCTCTCCGGGCCAGGATGATCGCCAACCATGGACGGACTGAAAAGTACAACCACGAACTGGAAGGTGTAAACAGCCGCATGGACGGATTCCAGGGAGCCATCCTGGGAGTGAAGCTCCAACATCTCTCGGATTGGACCGAAAACAGGCGCAGAAACGCTTATCTGTACAACAAGTATCTCAAGGGCACTGGTCTTGTTACTCCTGAAGAAATAGCTGATGTCAAAGCTGTATATCATCTATACGTGGTTCGTGTGGACAGTGACAAACGGGAGTCCTTCCAGGCCTTCCTGAAATCAAAAGGCATTGCTACCGGGATCCACTACCCGATCGCCCTTCCCAACCTGACAGCATACAAGTACCTGGGGCATACTGAGAACGATTTCCCTGAAGCTTCCAGGGCCTCTCATGAAATAGTGTCCCTCCCCATGTTCCCGGAACTCCATGAAGAACAGATTGCTTATCTGGCTGAACAGGCGAAGGAATTTCAGTCTAAATGAATGCTCTCAGTCAATGTCGTTTAAAAAAGGATGAATGCGGAACTAAAATTTCCTGTTTGTCGCCAAATAAATATGAGAGGAGATAGATTTCTTTGCAATTACAAAGTGATAACATTTCGATTTGTGTCTGCACTTATAAAAGAGCAGAAATGTTATCAAGGGTTATTGAAGGAATTCTTGGGCAGATAACTGAAGATAATTTCACTTTCGAAATTATTATTATAGACAATGATTCAAGGCATTCAGCAAAGGAATTGGTTGAGGAATTCCAGCAAAAATCTTCCGTAACGATCATCTATGACTGCGAACCGGAACAAAATATCTCACTTGCCCGGAACAGGGCAATAGCAAATGCGAATGGGAATATCATTGTGTTTATCGACGATGATGAATTCCCTGAAAAAAGATGGCTATTGGATCTCTATTTGGCAAAAAATACATTCATTGTTGATGGAGTCCTTGGTCCCGTAATACCGTATTTCAAAAACACTCCTCCAAAATGGCTTATCAGAAGTGGCCTATGCAACAGAACTACTTTTAAAACCGGAACTATTTTGAGGGATTCAAAATATATGAGAACAGGAAATGTTCTATTTGCAAAAGAGATTCTTAACAGTACTGAAATTCCCTTTAATATAAAACACGGTTTGACTGGAGGGGAGGACGGGAATTTTTTTGAATATATGCTTAACAAGGGCTACCTATTTGTATGGTGTAATGAGGCGAAGGTACATGAGGAGGTTCCTGAAAATCGTCAAACTCTTGGATACTTTATACGCCGCGCTTTTATTCAGGGAGTAACTTCTGCTGACCAGCAAGCTTTGATTAGTACAGGCACCTTCAAATCCATAATAGCTGTTTTTGTATATACACTGGGTCTTCCGTTTTTATTACTCCTGGGATACCACCATTTTGCAAAGTATTTAGTAAAAGACTGTGACCATATTGCTAAAATTCTCGCTCATTGCGGGATTAAGCTGGCTCGGATAAGAACATTCTAATATTTCATTTAAAGTTAAATTTTCACCATCTTAAATTTTTTAAAATTAGTAATGAAAGAAATCGATCCAAATTTTTCAGTTGAATTCTCTCATTTTGAAGAGAACGAATGGGAAAAAATAGTATCCCAGCTTCAGGATTCCAACCTTTATCAAACCTCTTCCTATGATCAGGTTAGATATGGGAAAAAACAAGTTTCACAGATGCTGATAAAACGAAGAATCAAGGTAGTTTCAGCTGCTCAAGTGAGAATTGTTCGAGTACCAATATTAGGATATGGAATCGCGTATGTTTTCTGGGGTCCAATGTGGCACCCTTTTGGAGAAGAAAAAAATCCAGAGATTTTTCGCCAGTCAATACGAGCGCTTCGAAATGAATTTTCATTAAGACAAGGACTGGTTGTTCGCATTTTCCCGAAGGTATATAAAATCGAAGATGAAAATTTGATCGAGATTCTTAAAGAAGAGGGATACAGTCCATACCATAGCAGTGACATTAACCGAACCCTAATTTTGCCACTAGAACCTTCCCTTCCTGATTTAAGAGCTTCTCTGATTCAAAAATGGAGAAACTGTCTTAACCGTTCTAAAAAGAACAATTTAACTCTGATAGTTGGAGAGGATGAAACTCTATTTGACCAGTTGAACGACGTATACAAGGAAATGGCAATGCGAAAGGGCCTTCGTCAATCCGATAATATAAATTACTTGAAAAAGGTTCAGAGTAAACTTCCTCCCAGTGAAAAATTGAAGGTCTATCTTTGCCTCTCAGACAATGAAATTTGTGCCGGCTCGATTTTTTCAGCAATCGGAACCACTGGTGTATATCTGGTGGGGGCCACCAGTGCCAAAGGCATGAAAACAAATGGTTCCTATTTGATTCAATGGGCTTATGTTAAATGGCTGAAAGAGAATGGGTTCAGTTATTATGACCTGAATGGGATAAACCCCGAGGCCAATCCAGGGACTTACCGGTTCAAACGTGGTCTCGCTGGAAAACAAGGTAAAGAAGTCGAGTTTTTGGGTAAGTTTCAGACTTATGATAATAAAATTAGTTTTACTATCATAAGTATGGTTGAATATATTTTTAAAAAATACAAAACATAATTCAGCAGCTCATAGTCCTTAGATCAATATTATAATGAAGTTGAACTTTCTTAACATAGATTAAAAATCTCCACTCTTTTACAAAATTTAAATTTTCAAACTTGACTTCGGGAAAAATAAAATTATAACAAGCAATGAGATAGAATCACATGATCGATAAAAGAGACGAAGTTTTCGATTTTATTAAAGGAATTCTAGTAATTGGAATGGTGATCTATCATAGCTTTAATTATTTCACTTTAAATTACTCTCTTGTTTTTGAATATTTCTCTTTTGTTGCGCGAGGATTTATTCTTATATCTGGTTTCATATGTGGTGCGATATATTATCAAAAGTATCAAGAGAATCGACAATATGTATTGCGAAGACTCCCAATAAGATTTTTGAAGCTTATTGCTATTTTTTTAGTAATTAACATTGGAATTGGGATCATTAGTGGAAAAATTGGCTTTGGAAACAATAATGCCGAGATCTCTTTCGTTGACTGGGCCATGACTGTTTTCTTGCATGGCAGTCCATATACTTCGAACTTTGAAATACTGGTGCCCATCGCATACGTTTTAATCGTCGCCCCTCTTTTTTTCCAAAACATAGGATTTAAATCAAATCTCATTTATGTGATACTACTTGCCTATATAATAATTTCATTACTCAAAATCGATTTAGGATACAATTTACATTGCTTCCTAATCGGAATCGGTGGCATCAGCATAGGACTTATTTATAATCGCATTTATAGATTTATTAATAACAAATATTTTCAGATTGCAGCGACAATTTCTATATTTATTATTTATGCGATTCTGATCCCAGAAGGATTTAGCATAAGACAAAATATCTTTGTCGTTTTTGTGCATATCTGTATAGTTATTATCAACCTGTATTCACTTGGTAGATTACTTGATTTAAAAGGTTTTTTCCCGAGTCAAGTTACCTTAATTGGCAGATATTCTCTTATGCTTTACATTGGCCAAATTATTTTATTACGTTTATTGCGGGTTGCATTAGGAACTACTTTTTTATTAATGGACAAGGAATTGTGGATAATTATTATCGCAGTAAACATAGCTATGGTATTTTTTGCACTCTTAGTTGAAAAAATTCGGAAAAAGAGCAGAAATATAGAAAGATTATATCGGTTGATTTTTGCCTAAAAAATTTTCAAAATTAGATCTGCTTTATCCTCTGGATATTTCAGAGGATCCAACTGCGAATCCTCCCATTTAAAGAAAGATTTGCTGGGGCAAGAAACTCTATCCTCTTTTTCAAATTGACAGTGTTTTATTCTTCTCTTTAATATTTATTAAATCAAATAAGCTACGCTAGTTGAAAATTTTTAAGACTGCTCCTCAAAATTTGTCAGTTTCGTATTTCCAAGTAATTTTTTGAAGTCTTTGCCAATCAGAAATGCCAGTTCATGCTCCCGTCCCGGATGCACCTCAAGTTCAAATAGACACTGCGAAGCAATTTGAAAGTATGCTCTCAACCTCTGCTTATCCTCAACAGGTTCAATCGAATTAAAATATTCAGTAATTCGGTACTTCCTACTAAGCCATGTGTCAATGGTTTTTCGATAAGCCCATTTCATATACCCTTTGGATCCAGGGTGAAAAGTGAAATTACGCCGGACCCAGGAGGAATGAGGATAAGTGCAGTCAAACAGGGCGTTTGCGCATAAATGCATATGGTGATGGCCATCAATATGGGATGGTGGTCTTTTCAAAAGACGAATGAATTCATTCATCTGAGCAGTGTAAAGAATTTTAAACTGCTTAGTAAGCACCGGATTGTATAACAGTTGGGAAAGCTTATTCTTGAGTAGATAGCTGCTGACTGTTTCCTGAACCTTCACTAGTCCAGGATCCACCTTCCTCCCGGTCATGGGGGCTGTAAAATTCAAATGTATCCCGGTATCTAAACCTGATACTAACGCCTGTTCCGCGGCAAACTCTGTGTCCTCCATAAAGACCATCAGGCTGGCGGATGTAACAGCGCCCACATTGAATGCAATCAAGGTATGTTGTGTGGCTTGACGAGTAGCACCATAATCATCTGCGTTTACGATCAGCATTGTTGTTTTCTATTACAACGTCAGGGTGTTGTCAAGCCAAGCGGCAGAGGTCGGCTAGACACAACAATGCCTTCGGAGACAGCAAAAAATAATATTATCCCCTTCATTAAGAGTACGTTTAACCGATGGGGACTAACTCCGTCGGGGGATCAGGAGTTTCTATAATTCCTGCTGCCTGCAAAGGATGCGGGTATGTATAAGGCTGATAATATAATCCCCACTGATTAGTCGCTGTGCATCTGTACAGGATTCCCTGCCCTCCTGAGCCGCTTTTGTTCCAGCTTCCCCGATCAGTAGCCCAATAAGCTACACCAGGGGTACATGTGGCAGGCCGATTGGAAAAAAGGCCTGAGCCAACTCCGGATGACCCGTTAAAACTGCCAGTCTCTTCGTAAAAGTCCCTGTTTGCCATGATATGATTGATGTTACTTCCACTCTCAGCGACCGTGGCCACTACTCCATTGCCCCAAAAATATGCCGGCATGGATTCCTGCTCAGGATAAGACAATTTAGGGTGTGGTGCCGCAGGCCAGTCCGCAAGGTCCTTACCTCTGCCGATTTGATCCCGGCAGGGCCAACCTGTAGCATTTATATTTCCATCCACTGGAGAGGTACCAGAACACCTCAGAAAATAATCTCCCCGAGTTTCCTCACTTCTCACATTATCCAGAAAAATTGGCTCCCGGTAGCCCTGAATTCTATTGCCAAATATAAAACCTGTACCGCCTCTCGGCCAAATTGCCCGGATCGGAACATCCTGACCGGCTGTCAAGGAATTATTGTAGATCTCGAATGCTTTAGTGCCGCGAAGATCTCCCTGGACAGAATGTTGTTCAATTCTGGTGTTTTTAAAGGTGCAGAACCGGACCACGGTTTTATTTCCACAATTACCATCAACAACATTTCCCGTTGTACCAATCGCTAGCTCAAAAGTGCAGTTTTCAATAAAAACAAACTTATCTGAACCAAAATTTCTGTCGTCGGTCCACTGGATATATTCGTCACATCCGGCATCCCCGGCTACGACGATCCTGCCATTGTAAAAATCACAATGATCAATAAGTCCATAAGGATGATCGTCCTGGGAACCCCGGATTGAAATCACCTCTTTCTTGACACCTGTTGTGGTAAACAGACAGTGATCAATCCTCCAGTCATCCCCGCCTGGGTATATTGAAATTGGATAGCCGATTCCTGATGAATCAAAGGTGAATCCGGTTATGCGGGATGCACCTGATTTCATATAGATCAAAGCTCCATTTGATGGCAAATTAGTTTTTATTATGGTCGCACCAATCCCAGCACCTGCCATAATGATTGTCTTATCTATGACCAATTCGTCGCTCCAGGCACATTCTCCAGCAGGCACCAAGATGGTGTCCCCTTCAGAAGCAAGGCTTACAGCTTCACTGACATCAGCCAAAGAACAAGTTCCAGCATTAATCACTGCAGCGCTGACATCAGAAAGACACAGCAAAAAAGCAATTAAGCCAAAACAGCCAAACCGGGTCATATTTTTTTTCATTCCAATAAACTCCTTAGTCATTGGTGTCATTGTAGCAAGGATTTCCGCCTGTAAATGTGAACACTGTCACCTTTGCTCAGTCCTTTTGATATCCAACCTGATACCATCCCCCATTTCCTTTATTACCATTTCTCCCCGTTGCAGAAACCTGTATGGATTATCAATCAGGGACGATCTCAATTTCTCCATCCTGGATCTGTCCTGAAACCGGACTCTTTGATGATCAAGATAAAGCAAATCAGTTCAAGGTCTGATAATTAACTTATATGAGTAATCTTTCTACTTTAAAATTTTTTCCCATTTTTTCCATGCCACTTTGCTCTTGCCTGGATCAGGAAAGCAGTTAAACCTTTCGGCATCACGCCGGTTAAGCCGTGATGCAACCTTGTTCCCAGGGCGATCCTGCCTTTCCAGGAAATCGGCACAAAATACCTTGGAATTTCAATCTTCTCAAAACCATTGTATCGTTTAAACTGGGCGAGAGAATCCTCGCTCTTCTTTCCATAGGTGAACTGCCCATAAATAAGATAGGAATAATTCCTGGATGTACACATTTCCACAGCCGCAGAAAATAAAGCGTTCATGGGTGATTTGTCACGATGGGATAACTTGGATATTGTCCCGCTTGTTCTAACGCACATGTCTCCAAATACTAGCTTAATGAATCCCACTATCTCACTTTCATAATATGCCACCAGAAATTCGCTGTGTTCCAGGTCCTTTTCCCAACCCCTGCGGACAGTTTCGAAGTCGTTTCCATAATAGGCATAGCGCCTTCCACGCCGGACTTGGCTCTCATTGAAAATGTCCATCATTCCTAAAACAAGTTTGTTACTAAATGGTTCAATGCGAACCTCAATTCCTTTTTTTTTAGCCTTTCTTATTTTGTTCCTGGCATTTTGGTGGATTTTTTTAGTAAACCATTCATCGAATGTTGATAATCGAATAGCTGCCACATTATCCCATTCCATGTGATATGAATATCGTGGTTCTCGATCGAATATACTCTGAGCAAAAGAAAAGATATCCGCGTTTATCTCTCGCCGCTGTATCTCCAAAATGACATTTTGAGGATCTTTGACAGGGAATATCCACTCATCCCGGATGGACACAATTTGCAGAAAAGACCCTGCTGTTTCAAGGTTAATCCCTGTCAACTCATTTTCCACACAAAACTCCTGTCCCCATTCCTTCTGTCCTAACAAGCAATAATGCCAGCGCCTTATACATCGTGGCTTGGGACCAGTGTAGCATGGGCGTCCTGGCTTTAAACCCCAGCGGGTACTGCCGGTAGTAAAAAGTCCCGTTTTTATTCCTCATATTCATAATTGTCCAAAAAGCTACCTTCTGGGCCAGTTCCAGCGATTCTTCGTTAATATCCGCAAAATTCGCAAGAGTATCAATACCCTGGGCGGCGCACTGGCTGTCAATCGGGTAGGCACGATTATGGTAATACTTGGGCCTACCGCTCTCTTCAAAAAAATTATTTTTATAAAATTCCAGTCCTTTTTTCAGCTGACTTTCATATTCACTATTCCCAGAGTAAAACATGTAACATTTCAAAGCGTCTAGGTCATATCCTGTATGAAAATTGTCAATCCACTGGTTCTTTTTATCTTCCCCGTACAGCCAGGCGCCGTTTTCCAGCTGCCGGGAACAACTGTACTCCATTGCACCCTGCGCAACCTGTAGGTATTCCCGGTTCCCGTTGTATTTTGCGGTGCGGGCCAGGAAAGCCGCTCCTACCATGTTGGAATTGTGAATTGTGGCAAAAAAATCCTGGCTATGATATCCCAGGCAAAAACCTTGTTCTGAATTGTTTCGCGGCAACTGCATAATCCAGTCGCAAATGCTTTCTGCAACTTTCAAATATTCTGGTTCGTTGAAGGTTTCAAAGGCTTCCAGAAAAGCATGGCCGATCAACGCGGTCCAGACCAGGATCGGCTCAAAAGTCCTGTAGAGGCCTGTCCTGCTGGCAAAATCAAAATGTTTTCCCCATGTGTACTCCTTATATCCAGGGGACTTGTTCGCCATCAGCCATTCCAGGCAGGATGTTATTTTCGCCTTATATTCGGGATCCCCGGTCAGCTTGAACATATAGCAGTAACCCCAGGCCATGTAACCTCGGCCTATGGTAGAGTCCAATGTTTTCACTCCGAATAATGGTCTCAAATTTATCGGGCTCTGCCGAATAAGCTGCAGCAGCAGTCGATCAAGGAAGAGGTTACCAAACGTGAGAGCGCGAAATGGAGAAGATAGGCCGTCGAAAGGTTCATAACCCCTGTAATCCTTCTCCTGCACCCACTGTTCCACCTGTTTCAGGCTTGTTAGAATCTGATCGCTGTTATTATTCATGCCCGCCTATCATTTATTTTGATCAAATTATGCTTGATCTATATTTAAAAAAATATTGATTCCCCTTTATGAACCTAAGTGAATCCATACGGCTTCCATGCATCATATTTCATCGGCAAGGAGTTTTTCCACTAATTCCAAATTATATTGATTGCTGAAAGGCAACTGGCATGCCTGTGTTGAAGCATCTGTTTTCAAAAGAGGTCAGCATCTCATTATACATTTCCACCAAAGTCATGTCCCATTAATATAGCGTTTTGTCTCACTAAACCAAAAAAATTGAAAGCCAATTAAAAGCCCGGCAGTCCGCTTTGTTACACTTAGTAATAATAGCGAAAAATTATGTTGTGCTGGCTTAATTAAGAAGCCGGCAATTGCTTAAGGGATTTTTATATGCCCGGTCAACTTGCACTCTTAATCTGTATTCTCACTATTTGTTATCTTCTTTGGATGGACCGACATAACAGTAGATTTGTATCAAAAGCAATATGGATACCTTTTATATGGATATTCCTTGCTGGTTCCCGATATGCGTCTGAATGGTTCAATCTCAGATCACCCATATTTTCATCATATTCCATAGAAGAAGGAAGTCCTGTTGATCGCTTCGTTTTCACAATACTTATCCTCGCAGGACTAATAATTCTAGTTAGACGCAGACTTGGTTGGAAAAAAATATTTACTCAAAACAGCTTGATATGGTTATTTTTCATCTTTGGTGCAATAAGCTGCTTTTTATGGTCTGACTACCCTCTTGTATCTTTTAAAAGATTGTTGAAGGACTTGGGTAACGTGGTCATGGTACTGGTAATTCTAACAGAAGACAGGCCTTATCTGGCCTTTGGGATTATCCTGAGACGCCTCGCTTTTGTGCTCCTGCCTTTTTCCATACTTTTCATCAAGTATTATCCTGACCTGGGCAGGGCCTATCATATGGGACAGCCGATGTTCACAGGTGTGGCCACTCAGAAAAATGGACTTGGCCAGCTCTGTTTCCTTGCCGGCATGTATTTTTCGTGGAACTTAATTTTTGACCACAAAAAGTTACTGAGATCCGGATATATGATTCATTACTCCACATATCTTATAATGCTGCCAATGATTGCCTGGCTCACCTACAGAGCAAACAGTGCCACATCCACAACTTGTTTAATTGTAGCGGTTTCGCTTTTTATTATCGGTTCCCATAGCTCAATGATAGAGAATCCAAAAAGAATCCTGCGCCTCAGCATCGCCTCAGCTGTTATCTTTTTTCAAATGGAGTACTTTTTTGATATCAAAAATACAATTATAGTGCTGCTAGGGCGGAGTCCTGATTTAACTACACGGATGCCCATGTGGAATGATTTGCTGACAATGGTGAAGAATCCCATATTGGGATTTGGTTTTGAAAGCTTCTGGCTAGGGGAACGGCAGGTAAGCATGATTGAAAACTGGGGAGTCAGCGGGCAAGCCCACAACGGATATCTGGAAATGTATTTAAACCTGGGATTAATAGGGCTGTTGTTCATGACGGGATGGATCTTCTCCGGCATAAAAAATGTAAATCGGTTTCTTGATATTAATTATCCGGTTGGACTGCTAAGATTTTCCTTAATAGTAACTGTTGCTCTATACAACTATACGGAGGTTACTTTTCATGGGGTCAGCAACATGTGGATTGTTTTCATGATAGGAATCATGAATATTCCACCGGGTTACATGTCTTCCACAAAGAAGCATCTCCATTCTTCTCAGTAGAAAGAGGATTATAAAATTATTAAATATCCTGGATATTCAATCCTCATTTCATTCGGGAATTTGAAAAGAAAACAATACTAACGATACCGGATTAAATCCGCAAGAGAACATCCATAAAAACATGAGTGGAAATATCACAGACTTAAACAATCAACCACCTGCAGGTTTGCTTGATGGAGTTACTCTGTTCCGGTTTGCCCATATGTGGAGGAAAGCTAATTCCGGTGGAGTTGAAGCATACCTGCAAAATCTGAACCGTCTTCTTCTTGAAAGAAACAGCATGCGAGTCCTGCAGATGTATTTGACAGAAGGAGTTGGGCCATTTGATATCGAAATTCAAAAGATTGGGCAGGGTGAGATTATATGGATTCCGTCCATAATAAATAGAAACTCAACAGGAACAAGATCCACAATACAGTATCTTTCAGCAATACTCAGAGGTTGCCTAAAACCCACCCCAGTAATCTCGCACAACTTACTTCTTTCCACCCTTAAAAAATACAAACCTGACCTCGCTGTTTTCCACTGGATAAGTGAGGATTCAAAAATAGTCCTGCGCTATTTGAATAAAAATAGAATTCCTTTTGTAGTCGTCAATCATTTTGATAACAAAAGGTTAAATCGGCGCTATATAAAAAAACAAATTTCCAATTCATTGGCTATAGGGGGTGTTTCCAATGTTGATGTGCCTCGTTATATAAAAACTCAGTTTTTTAATTTATCTGATGGAGTTGACACTGACTTCTTCCAACTTGGAAAGGCTGTTGCTATAAGCGAAAAAATTAAAACACCTTTTATGTTACTCCCGTCTCGAATTACAGAGGGGAAAGGACATATAGATGCAATAAAGGGGTTGCACTGGCTAACACGTAACGGTGTGCCGTCAGCTCTTGTTTTCGCCGGCAGGTTGGAAAATCCTTCATTTAAAGAAAAACTCAGTCGCCTTGCTCTGGAGCAAGGACTAAACGAAAGTGTAATCTTCGCAGGTGATCTTAAACCAGAAGACCTGAGGGATTGGTATGCCGCATCCGATGTTGTAATTCTGCCCAGTCAATCCGAAGGTTTGCCTAAAGTCTTATTGGAGGCTCAGTCTATGGAAAGACCAGTAGTAGCCTATGATACTGGCGGAGTTGCTGAAGCGATTCAGAATGAGATAACTGGATTTTTGGTAAATAAAAATGATTACGAATCGTTGGCTCATCAGCTCAAACAACTGTTGGAGAACAATAAAAAACGGCTCCTAATGGGTGCGTATGGACGTAAATTTGTTATTGAAAAGTTTTCTTTACAGTCTTTAGTCATTCGACATGAAGACTTTTACCTGAAGATGTTGGGCAAGTAAAAAATCTAATGTATGGGTTTTAAAAAATAAATAAGGAATAAATTCAAATATAAAAATAAAACCTAAAGACGAGATAATTCAAAATTTGTGATTTAGCATTTTAAAACATCTTGATTTTACGAATGACCAACGAAACAGGTGATCGCCAACTAATCAAGTCATCCAATACATTTCAAGTCTTTATTTTTCTAAATTTAAGCATCATGTATTCCCGATATATTCTAGGCAACAAATAAAACCCTATTCGATGTCTTAAACTCTTTAGGTTTCTTTCTTCTAGAGCAATTCCAATTATTGTATATATTTTGTTTATCAAACCTATTGAGTACAACGAGATCTCTTTCTCATTCAAGCAATGTCGTGTACGTGCCGCTTTTTCCAAGCGCTCCCATTCTCTAATCCTCCCAGGTAGAATTATTTTCATCTTTTCTATATCGGATATCCAGTTCTGAAAAATATTCCTCTTTTCGAACGTCCAGAAATGTTCATGTTCTAAATCTCGATTAAAACTCTCCCCACGACTATAATTCCAAATATTATTACAATGGCGCCTATGTTTGACCAAACTCTCATCAATATAAATTATTTCCCCTAGCAAACTGCTCCTGAATGGAATAACCATGTCCTCGCATACTACAGGAGTCAATAAAGGCCCGAACAGATCAAAAACCTCCCGGCTCCAGGCGTGAGAACATCCAGAAAGAATGGTGTCCTCGTTTACCAATTCATTTGTATGATAAGTCTTGTCTTTTGCCGGAATCCAGACAGGCACATCAAGAACTCTTCCATATTCATCAATTTCTATATTGTTAGAAAAGATGGATTTCGCCCTGCCATTAGACTGTTCATATACCTCCTGAATCCTGGCAACTCTGTTCGGCAGGGAAATATCGTCTCCGGCAGCTACAACAATCACCTCTCCATTTGCCAGTTCCATTACATTGTTCAAATGACCACCCATGCCCATATTCTTTTCATTTTGATTCAGGACGATCTGGTGAGGGCCTTTATACCCGGCAGCGGCTTCCTTGAAAATCTCAAAGGAACTGTCTGTAGAACAGTCATCCGAAAAAATTATCTCCAGGGGAGAATAAGTCTGTGACAAAGCCCCTTCTATTGCGTCGCGGATAAATTGTTCCTGGTTATAGGAAAGAAGAACGAAGGTTATCAGGGGTTTATTCTTCTCTGTATTCATAATTTACTTTCCCTTGATAAATCCGGTCTTTTCCAGGATTCTATTGATGATACTGGACGATCCCCCAACGGAACATATCCTTATTAAACAGACAAGTGAATAGCTCCCGAAGGCAATTGTCACAATACTTCCGAAAATCATGAACCAGAGCGAAGTCAGGAAATATTGTATTGAAAAGGTTATCAGGATGGCAGGAATCGTAAATAAACCAAGACAAATATTTGCCCCAGACCACTTGAAACCTGTCATGCGTCTAACCAATATAAACAGGATAATCCAATAGAAAAAATACATGCCGAAAAAGGCCATGCCGGTCCCGGGCAAACCAAAATAAACAAGTCCAATCCAGGAAAATAAAACAAGAGTGGCATTCGCATAAAATTCGGTCCAGAAAAACAACTTCATTTTCCCTTTGGCAATAAAAGCAAATCCCATCGGCCAGCTGGCAACGCGCATCAGGATTCCGATAATCTGCCAGCGAAGAATCTCATAGGCACCAACAAATTCCGCTGAATAAAACAGTTGAATTATAGCGGGAGCAAAAGTCAGGGTTGCCAGAATTCCCGGGACAGCTAGAATCAGGCCTATTTCAGCCTGTTCATTTATAAGCTGATTACACTTCTGATTGTCATGGGCAACCGCAGTCAGCCTTGGATAATAATCTTTCCCCATGGCATCAAGAATGAAGCCGACATATAACATCGACAGGGTAGCAGCGGCCTGATACAGTCCCACAGCATCAAGACCTAACTGTCTTACTACGAGAACACGTATCAGGTAAACTGATCCAGTGGTCATCAGGGAGGTAACCATGAAAACCACTCCAATCTTCAGCAGTAACCCGGATTCTCTCCACACCTCAGACCAAGCCATCCGAATGCGGGTAATTTCAATTTTTCTTGCGTACCACCAGGACGTCAGAATGCCCATGGCAGCTACCGCGATTAATGAGGGCGCAATACCGTCCTGGCCCCATATATAAATAATCGGAATGCTGAAAACAGTTCCGAACAATGCTCCTAAAACACTCAGTTTAGCCAGGTCTCCGATATGACGCATACCCTGGATCAGGGCTCGCTGTCCACCTGAAACAGCTCCAAGAAGAGGAATTATCGCAAGAATAGCCAGATTAAAGCTGTGTTCAGAATTGTCAAAAGTCAAGATGCTGATAGGCGTACTTAAAAGTAAAAGGAGAAGAAAACCAAGGATACCAAGAAAAATAGAAATGCGCCGCAGCGTAAAAATTGTCTGGGCAATTTTCTTCTTATCATTCGCGGCTACTGCTTCCGCGGTCTGCCTGACACCGCTTGACTGGATTCCCATCCCGGCGACGGTTTCGATCATCCGGGCAATGGAGTCATAAATGCCAAACAGGCCCATTCCAGAAGGTCCAAGCAGAACGGCCAGAACCTTAGTTCGAATAATCCTCAAAATGATTGAAATTACTGACGATCCGCCTATCAGGCCGGTCGATTTTAATATCTGAAAATATGACTTATTTGAAGGATTGTCCTCTTCCTGGATCAACTTATTCTTCCTTTTTACAAATGTCCGGAGTGAAATCTGGTTTGCGGTTTAAAATTCAAAATTTAACAAGCAGAACACTGAAAACGACATCTAATTCTTTTTGGTGCAAGCTGTCCATTGGAAAAACTTAAATAGCACTACAAATCCATTAGCTTGTAAAAAAATCACTCTTTAATTATTTTTTTGAGGAAACAGCCTCTTTCCTTCCAACCGATTTAATTCTAGATTGCTCCTGTTGAACATAGCTGCCAATAGCCTGGACAGTATCAATCCAAACTCCGTTGCCCGGGTCCTTAGCATACTTGCAAATGGCCGCCAGGGTTGACGCGTCCGTACTTTGAGCTCCGATTCCGCCGACATCATGCCCAACCAGCACCAGCCATTGCCCATTAGCCACTGCTGTATCCATCAACTTTTTGATACTTGCAAATTTTTGATTATCCATAGGCATACCCATGACCTGGGATAGATCACAAAAGGCTGGAATATTGGGGCCTTCATTAAGCCAGCCCCGGCCAACGATAAATTGTTCAGCTACCATCGGAATATAGCTTTCGACCGTTCCGCCCCTTCCTATGAACGTCTGTCCGCAGGGATAGGCAAACGTTTTCGGCCTGACTCCCAATAATTGCTCGATCTCCGCATTTGATTGATCTAACTCCTTATGCATCATTTCATTCGTATAATCTTCTAAACCAATTTTACCGGAGCCCCAGTAAAAACTGTAGTTAACACTACAAGGATGGTTTAGGGAGTGATTCCCAATTTCATGGCCTTTACTGATAGCTTTTTTCCATTCAGGTACCCTGTCTATATTCATTGGTAAGGAAACATAAAAGGATGCCTTGACCCCGTACCTGTTAAGGATTCGTAGGCCAAGATCAATTTGGCTTTTGCGGCCGTCGTCAAAACTAAGGCTGATCGCGGCTTTCTTTCCTTCAGGCCACTTGAATCCTCCTAGATTGTTAATGACAACGGCACCATTGTTTTCATTTTTCAATATTGCCTGTCCAAAAACCAGGAAATATCCAATAATAAAAAGAGCAATGAAACTAACTATGGCAATAACAACAGATTTTTTTTTGAATTCTACCAGCAATTTACTCAACCTATTCTATATGGATAAAACACTCAATTCTTCGAGTAACCAATCAAAGAAACCCCTTAAACTCCCATCCAATTCACTTCCAAATCCTGCTCAAAATTTATAATCAATCCTCTAAAAGAGTTCTCTGCAACAATTCTATGGTCAACAATTTTGTTATTTCTGAAGTGTAATTACTCAAACCCTTAACATGCCCATTGACCATGTTTTCAACGACCCTTCCATTCAACCAGGGCCTGGTCAAAGTTATTTTGTCCAGTAATATTTCTTTTACATACTCAGACAATTCATCCCGGTACCAAACCCTGAAATGATAAAACTTGTGACGGCCCAAGAATACTTTCTCAACATGCAGGGGCTTTAGCAGATAGTCGACCTTTGCAAGCCATTGAGGCATTCCATAATTGTAGTAATATTCAGTTTTAAAAAAGAATTCATGAAAAACTCTAGGAACTAATGAAAGAGGTAACGGAAATCGATCCCCAATTCCACGGTCTGTAGGAATAGTTGATAAGTCGGGATTTCCATCGGCTATCAGCCTTCTGGAGATTCTTTTATTTTTGCGAAGGTCTGTCGGAGCGCGGTATATCAGCCGAACCAAATCCTTATCAAGAAAGGGGTTTCTGACAATTAACTGGGAATATTCAACCGAATAGCGGTTGCATTGCAGCCAGGGATTTTCCACAAAAAGCGTGAATGTCAGGGGAGTATTCTCACCAAAAGCAGAACAGGTTTTACTTGCTTCTCTTAGATCTGATATAACCCCGGGATCAAGCATCGTTTCATTGTGAGAAGCTGGTTTAAGTGCCCTCAAACTCCTCAGAACCTCTCCCCCATAATTTCCCGTGATACGGATTGGAGCAATTTGCTTCGCGATTCTGTTTATGTAAATCTCCGGGGATCCTCCTACATCCAGGTTTCCATCAGATACATACACCGTTTTTTCCGCATGTACTGGAAATTCCTTTAAAAATTTCTCACCGACTTCAAGGGTGTGGAATTCCTGTCCGCAGGCCTTCGCTACCTTCCTGGCAACCTTGACGTCCCTGCTTTCCCGGTATTTACCGGAAAAAGTGTAACAGTGAAACTTACCTGGAGGAGTATCCACATTAGCCAGGATCATCCTTGTATCCAACCCTCCGGTCAGCGAGATTCCAATGTCCTTCTCAGCCCTGAAATAGCGGGGAAGTATCTCGCGGAAAGTGTTTCTCAACTCTTTATAATACGGCTCCGGCTCCAGCATGGATTGTGATTCCAGACACATTTGATTAAAATATTCGCCTTTGTTCTCCAGCTGTCCCTGGCGAAAATGCCAGGCAGATGCCCCGGGCAGGAGAAAGATTCCTTTAAATAGGGTTCTCCACTCAAGAACGCAGTCACAGGCCAGGTACTCTCCCAGTCCTTTGTTGTCAAAAGATCTTAGTTCCGGCTTAACTTTCAGAATCGCTTTCGCTTCAGAGGAAAAATAAAAGGCGTCCGGGCTTTCATGGTAATAAATCCGCTGCATCCCATAGCGGTCATTAAACAAAAGCACCCTCTTTTCATTTAAATCTATAATGATCCCATGAAACAGTCCGTTTAGGTCCTCCAGGCAGGCCTCACCTTTCTCTTCATAAAGGTGGACTAAATAGCCAGCATTCTTCCTATCAAAAACATGGTTTTTGCCTGCCAGCAGTTTTTGGTTCTCGAAATTTGAATTGTCTTCCCCGGAGAAAAGCAATACCAGGTCCCTGGTTTCATTGAATATCGGCAGACAGTCGCAGAAGGAATTTTTATGACAGGTCCATCCGCCGTAAAATCCCAAGCTTTTTTCAGTCCAGGTCCCGGTAGTATAAAAAGATTCATACAGCATGGTCCCCTGCATGGCCTTCAATTCATTCTCATACTCCTGGTTGGGATTTTTGCAGATAATTCCGAATATTCCTGGCATAGATGATCTGCTCCGGGTTGTTTCCAGTAATTGTTTCTGACTAAGCTCTAATCAGTTCATTGTGTCCAAAATTCTAATGTCACATCTATTCATAATATAGTATCGATACGACTAAACACATTTGCTGTAATGAGTGATATTCCCAGCGTTAATTTACCAGGGATTCAGATATTCCAGGGTGGGTTCTCATAACATCAAAAAGGCAAAAAATCCTTTGGATGGCAGAAACAAATAGAAAGACTATTGTTAGACAGGTCTCCGGGATTACTTGTTTTCTTCCGCCTTGTTGATAAAGCGCGCGACATCTTCCGCTATAACCCGGTAACCATTCTTGTTTGGATGCATATCAACAGCGCTGTTGGCATAGAGAGTTTCCTGGTTAATGGTTAATTTCATTGATGAAAGTAAATCTATGTAATGAATATTGGAGTCTGCAAGAAATGCAAAAAGTTTTTCCCTGGCTTTGCTCTCGTTAAAGATTACCTGATCGATTTCTTCACTCATGGAGAGCTCAGGATTATGCTCAATATAATTTAAAAACACCGTCTCTTTGGTTGGGATAACAGCCACAATGAATTGAATATTGTTGTTCAGGCAGGTTTCATTCATTTTATGAAGCAATTCGAAAGTAATTCGCATCCCTTCCCTGACAGTTTGATTCTCCTGGTCAAGACCTCTAAGAACCCCTTCCGGCCGGAAAGCCTCCTGTATATTTTTTTCCTTTAATATAAGAGTAGAAGTGGATGCGTATAATCTGGATGCATTTTGAACCTGCATTTTTCCTTTAAGACTATCCAGTAATCCATGTACTGTGAGCCTGTAGAGGATACTTTCTCTTGAGAGCCAATTCCTTATCTTCTTGTGCCATGAAACACTCGGGTGTTCTTCCCAGATATCCCAATCTACATTTTTTTCAAGTAACGCCTGGTCTCTCAGGAATGCCCAGTGATCCAGTCCATAGGTCATCTTGAAAGCATTATCAAAGTCATCGCCCATGTATAACCCACAAATGATCATTCGTGGTTTCAAGGAGAGGGCTTTTTCATTAAAAAGGTAATAGTACTGATTAGGACCGTATCCCCCCAAACCAAGGTTGTAGACACTTCTTCCCGTTAAATTTCCCAGAATGAAAGGCCATGATTGTGTCATTTTCGCGGTATTTCCATAAGTATGGGAATCACCGAGGGTTACGATTTCAGCTGTTTGAGGCACCTCCCTGTTTCTGAAACCCCACTCGTCATGTCCACTCGATCCTGGCAGCAATCTGAATCCCAGGATATTGTCTCTTACAAATGACGGAGAGAGATAATCAACCGGATCCAAAATTAACCTAGATGCAAACTCGCAAAACAACAGACCTATTATCAAGGTAACCGCTGTAATTGATAAATTAAGGAATAATCCTTTTAATTTCATAATCAGTCCAGTTTAAATTCTGATTTCCAGTCGACATTTTCCATGAATTTCGGCTGTTCACTCTTATCCAGAACATAATCTCCTATTACCAGGTAGTCCATTTCAGTCCGCATGAAACACCTGTAAGCGTCTTCAGGAGTGCAGACTATGGGTTCACCTCGAACATTAAAGCTGGTATTGACTACCAATCCGAAACCCGTCTTTTCCTTATAAGCATGGATCAGTTTCCAGAACCGTTCATTTGTATTTTTGTCAACGCTTTGAATCCGGGCGGAGTAGTCTACATGGGTAACTGAAGGGACATCAGACCGAAGGTGGTATAGCCGGTCATACATTTTCATCCGGTCATAATTTTCAGGCAAAGGGTTTCGTCTTTTTTCCTGTACCGGTGCTACCAGAAGCATATATGGCGAGGGGCGGTCAAGATCAAAATATTCTTCAATATCTTCTTCGAGAACCGCGGGCGCGAAGGGACGGAACCCCTCCCGGTATTTGATCTTCAGGTTGAGCTTTTTCTGGGTTTCCGGCAGACATGGATTGCCAAGGATGCTCCTGTTGCCAAGGGCCCGCGGCCCGTATTCCATGCGACCCTGGAACCATCCCACAACCATGCCCTGGTCCAGAAGATTGGCAGCCACCGCACATAACTCTTCAAAATCGGAATAGTGGGCAAAAGGGGCTTTAAACCTTTTGGCTACGCGTTTTATCTTATCAGGACCGAACTTCGGCCCCAGGTAAGCCCCCTGCATAGCATCCTGGCCGGGGGTTAATTCCCTGGACTTGCCTTGCCCGATGTACCAGGCCGCATAAGCCGCGCCCAAGGCTCCGCCGGCATCTCCGGCGGCAGGCTGAATCCAGATGTCCTCAAAAATACCTTTTTTTACCAGCTTGCCGTTGGCAACACAATTAAGGGCAACACCCCCTGCCATAACCAGAAAACGGCTTCCCGTAAGTTCGCGAGCCGTCTGGGCCAGGAGGAGAACCACCTCTTCGGTTACCTGTTGGATGGCAAAAGCCATGTTCATATGAGACTGTGTAAGTTCGCTTTCCGGCTCTCTTTTGGGAATGCCGAACAGGCGTTCCCACTTCTTATCCCGACACATGGTCAACCCAGTGGCATAATTAAAATATTCCATGTTCAGGATAATGGACCCGTCCTCGCGAATATCAACCAGGTGATCGACTATGATCTGTTTGAATTTCCTTGTTTCCTCTGAATCCGGGTGTCCATACGGGGCAAGCCCCATCAACTTGTACTCGCCGCTGTTTACCCTGAAACCGCAGTAATAGGTAAACGCGGAATACAGCAGCCCCAGTGAATGCGGGAAATCCAGCTCCCGCAGAATCTTGATCTTATTGCTTTTTCCGTAACATATGGTCGCGGTAGCCCACTCCCCGACACCATCAATGGTACAGATTGCCGCTTCCTCAAAAGGTGAAGGGAAAAAAGCGCTGGCCGCATGCGAGAGATGGTGCTCGGGGAAAAGCAATTGAATATCTCCCGCTCCTATTTTGGCCAATGCTTCCCTGAGCATCCTGCGCATAAACAGCTTTTCCTTGATCCAGACAGGCATCGCCGAAATGAAACTTCTCAGTCCATGAGGAGTGAATCCGTGGTAGGTCTCCAATAATCTTTCAAACTTTAGATAGGGTTTGTCATAAAACGCCACGGCATCCAGTTCACTTAGCTGTAATCCGCCTCCTTCAAGAACATATTCTATTGCATTGGTTGGGAATACGCTGGTGTGCTTCTCACGGGTAAACCTCTCTTCATGCGCCGCGGCTATAATTTTTCCATCAACAATCAGCGCCGCGGCACTGTCGTGATAAAACGCAGATATTCCAAGGATTGCACCAGACATAGATTCTTACCTCTAAAATAATGTATAGATAAACGGCGCAATCGCGGAACCGCTCGTTAACACGATCAGGACCCCGAATAAAAGCAGCACCAGAATCAGCGGAAGAAGCCAGAACTTTTTTCTAACTTTGAAAAAACCCCATAAATCACGTAAAAATTCCATAAAAATTCACCTGTTATTTAATATGGATGCGAAATATCTTCAGACGTGAATTCGTGTTCACGTGCTTTAAAAACAGATTCGCGTCCCTTTTTCCATTCTTTAACCTGCAGCGAATCTTTTCTTGAGATCCTCCGCGCCAGTCCAACCGGCATTACCAATCCAAAAAAAATTATACTCAAAATAACCTTCGATACTATGGTTCCCAACAAGTGGGAAAGGCCAAGCCAGATCTTAGCAACAGGTTTATATATTTTTGGCCAGATCATATTAACCAAAAGCAACAGAATCGCGATTACAAAAAGCTGTTGTTTCTGGCCGAAAAAAGCTATCAGCAGGCAAATAAGGACCATTGCCATGCCAGTGTCCTTCGCCTGGTCAGTAGATATTGATTTAGGTATAAATTCTTTCAATTTTTTAATGGTTGAATCAATCATCGTAGTAAATCTCTAAATTACATGGATTTCAGCCTTCTGAAACCCATACTGAAAGATAAAATCTTATTACATATGATAACAAACGATACGACTTATTCTATTTAATTCATTTCAACTATTAACAGTACCCACTAAAAACACAATTTGATTCAATGCAAAAAGACAATTTCATCATCCTAGGTACCGGTAGAACATCCTGCCAGCCAGGCCTGAAACCCAGCAGGGAGCCAGTTTTAAAAACTTTCCCGCCAGGGAAGCTCCTCCGGATTTGCCCGAATCAGAGTAGGCTTTCAAGGTCGAATAATACAACAAGGGCTTTTTCTCAGCTCCCAGGTGCTCTTTGAATATGCCGAGGCTTACCTCATTAGTACCTGAAGCCCGCCCCAGGTCAAGACACGAGTATCCCTGATCTGTAGCTAATAAGACAGCCTCCCAGAACAGTGCCGGGTTAAAACCCAGGTCGAAGTACCTGGAATCAGAGGCTCCGTATTTATAATACAAAACATCACCTCCGCCCGAAGAAGCAGCATCGCCTCGGTATCCGATCAGTATCAGGCAGCCGATCTTTTTGCCTTCATGCTCTGCAAAAAGCAGCTTCATCTCCCCGGAATCTCCAAAATTCTCCCATAGCTTACGAAAAAAAAGGAACGGCTGAGACGGCAGCCCCAGCCTTTTCCGGGTCAACAAATGGAGCCGGTAGAATTGCCGTAAATCCACCAGCCCGTTTCCCTCCCTGATCTTTACCCCTGATTTTACTGACTTTCGTATCTTCCTCTGGATACAGCTGGGGTGGAGGCGGGAATAGATCACTTCCGGCTTTTCCTGTAATGGTATGGAATAGTTGAAAAATGAATTATCCGTGGATGCCCCCTCAATCGGCCAAAGCAGGTGATTAGTCCTGATTTCGAAGGGTTCGGGTGTTTCCGCAAGGCAGTCGACCAGGGCAAGTAAATCCTCTCGGTTTGTCACCAATGGATCACAGTAATCTGAAAAAGGATAACAGGCGTTCCGCTGTCCGAGAAACAGGTTCCGCAGATTTACGACAGGCATGGCAGAGCGAATATTCCCATCGGAACCAGGCAGGACCCAATACCAGGTTTTGTATCCATAGCTGTCTTCGATGGCCTTATGCCAGGCGGAAGTGTGGTAGAGAGAGCCATGGGGATGATTCCGCACGAATGTATCCCATTTTTCAGGGCCGATATCATTGATGGTTAGGATCTTGACAGCCATAATAAAGATTCAAAATTCAAGATTCAAGATTTGGATGGGGATGTGTCGGGCCTACCTTCGGCGGAAAATCCGAAATTATAAATCCGAAATCCGAACCTGCCACACCTCCAGCGGCGTTAATCAGAAACTCGACCAATGTTTCCGGTCCGCAGTTACCTATGTCCTGGCTGGGCCCAAGGTATTCAATCCGCAATCGTAAACCGTCAATCGAAATGTGTCGCCCTTCCAGGGCTCACGTTTCCTCAGGTGCATCCGTTACCCAGGGTTCAGGCTACGCCTTCACCCTGGGCTAAATCCTGCCGTCCCTCCGGGACTCACCAGGTTGCCGCCTCCGGCGGCGTTAATCAGAAAAATCCGCAATCCGCAATCCGCAATCCGAAATCGGCACGGCCTTTCTGTTTGTTGCCGCCTAGCGGCGTCTCTTGTCTTAATGCCGATCAGGAGATCGGCGTTCCCGGCTACTTTCCACTGTTATGAAAATGCCAGCCGCGGGCCACAAAATCCCAGAAATCAATGGCGCAGATATCAGCTGAAAAAGTCACAACCGATTTAAATCGCCCAGGCCATCTCCACAACCTGACAAGCGGCTTATCACAATCCAGGATCTTTTCCAGTAAAACCCTCTCCTCAGCCGGTTCAAGATTACCTCGGCAGTCCAGGTGAAGTGAACATGATCCCGGATCTACGCCTCGCGCAGTCAAAAATCCTTCTCTCTTTAAGAACTCCTCATGTTCCGCAGATGCGGAATCCGACAAACCTACCCCGTAAAACTGCCCATGCTTCCCGGCCAGATAACCTCTCCCTGATTCGTTTTCGGCGGCTGGCTTGAGAACCAGGCTGCGGCTGATAAATTCCGATCCATCCGTTTCTTCCTCGCCTCCGGGATTATTCAATAAAACCGTTCCCAATTCCGGCATATTCCTGAAAAAAGCAATAAACTGATCCCCTTCCCTGGATAACTCGATTCCCACTTCAGCCCTCAGCCGCCACCATTCAGCTATCTCAGATAAAGTGGCAAACCAGACACTTTCACCCTCTTTCCTGATGTTTGTTATAAGTCTCTCAACCTGTCCGGACAGCAGCAGGAAACGTTCCGGATGAAACATCAGGTGATAGATTTCACCCCTTCTGTGACACTCGCGCCAGGTTTTCAGCCAGATCTCCAGCATTTTTTCAGGATTCGTTATCCGGTAGCGGTCAATCATCAGTTCATCGTCAGGCCCGGTAACCGGGATATCGATGATCCCATTCTCTTCCCTGGGGAGACTGACCTGCTCTGCCAGAAGGTAAATATGGTACAGCTCGTTCAATTTCACAGCTGATCCATTGCCGGGCCCGGGAATGTCATTGAGAATGTACCGGCAGCTTGTCCAGCTGTACCCGGCTGATTCCAGGGCTTCAAGGGTATCCTGGTTATAGTTCAGGTAAGGCGGGCGAAATCCGGAAGGATTCAGGCCATGACTATGAAAAACCTCCGCTCCGGTTTTTACCATTTCTTCCTGTGAATCTCTGCTGTAAAGGTCCATGCGCACATGAAAGTGTCCGTGGACAGCCAGGCAGTGACCCTGGTCTTTTAAGCGGGAGATCAGCTTCAGGTGGCGCTGAAACAGGATTCCAGTTACAAAAAAAGTTCCCTTGATGTTGTTCCCGACAAAAACCCTGCCGAATTCCTCAAGCAGCCTTAAAAACCTGCCGCGGCCGAAAGCGAACCTTTTATAGATGTCAAGCATCCTGTGAATAGCCAGAAAAATGCCTTTGGTCTTATGGATATGTTTAAGATATTTAAGCATTCAACCGATCCTTCAGCACTGATATTACAATACTCCCTGCAGCTAAAACAGTGTTCCAGGAGAAACCATTAATCCGTTTCATCCCGGCATGATGCAGGGATGAAATACCATTTATCAGAAATAAAAACCTAGCTTGTATACTCCCCAATCGCGTTTATGACCCTATCCAGTTGCTCAGGATTCAATCCCGGGAACATCGGCAGGGAAAGTATCCGCCCACATACTTCCTCAGTAACCGGGAGATCACCAATGGAGTATCCAAGAGAGCTGTAAGCATTCTGCAGGTGCAGGGGAACCGGGTAATGAAGCCCCGTAAAAATGTTGCGTTCCTTCAAAAATTCCATGAGTCCCTCCCGGTCAGGAACCTGGATTACATAAAGATGATAAACATGTTTCTGGTTCTTCCCCTCCAGAGGGACTGTTACATTTTCCAGGTCTTTCAAGCCACGGGAATAAATAGAAGCCGCATTCCTTCTTTGATCATTCCATTCGGACAGGTGCCTCAGTTTTATCCTCAGAATTCCGGCCTGGATGGTATCCAGCCTCCCGTTATAACCCTCAAAATCGTGATAATACTTACGGGCCTGCCCATGGTCTCTGAGCATGCTGATAGTTTTTGCCAGTTTTTCATCACTGGTGGTGACCGCTCCTCCTTCACCGAAAGCTCCCAAATTTTTTCCGGGATAAAAACTGAATGCCGCAGCCCTTGCCAGGGATCCGGCTTTCTTCCAGGAACCCCCATCGCCTTCCGCGCTTCGGTACTCGGCGCCATGGGCCTGGCAGGAGTCTTCCAGAACCTGCAGGCCAAACTCCCGGGCAATCTCAAGTATTGAATCCATCTCAGCCGGCTGTCCGTAAAGGTGTACCGGAATAATGCAGCTCACCCTCCTGCCGTCACTTTTCCTGGAGAGCATACCGGAGACCTTGTCAAAATCACATTGGGTTTCCACATAATTTCTCAGAAGTCCCGGGTCCAGGTTGTAGGAAACAGGATCAATATCAATAAACTCGGGGACAGCGCCAACCTGGCTCACCGCTTCAGTAGTGGCGATAAATGTGTGAGCAACCGTTATTACTACATCCCCTTCACGAACTCCCATAGCCTTCAGGGCGAATCTGAGAGCGTCAGTTCCACTGTTTACGCCTACGCAGTATTCAGTTCCGCAAAACTCTGCAAACTCCCTTTCAAACCCCTCAACTTCAGGCCCGCCGACGAACCACCCTGTTTTTACAGCCTGATGAAAAATATCCTGAAGCTCAGGCAGTAAATCTTTATGCAGGTTAACCAAATCCAAAAAGGGAACTTTGTCCATAATTTCCATTAAAAATTCCAATCAGCATGATTTAAGTTGTTTTTATAACTGAGGCTCTTCTCCAAACCACAAAACGTTTCATAAAAATCATATATAAAAGGCGGGTTAACAAAAAGCGTTATTAACCGGAAGCGGCACGGCCATTATCAGCCCGCTGGTTCTTACAGCAAAATCTCCAGTCTAAAGCACCCTCATGATGCGGGCCGGATTCCCGGCTACCACTGTCCGGGCGGGAACATCCCTGGTGACAACTGCTCCGGCTCCGACCATGGCGCCTTCACCAACGGTTATGCCCGAGAGTATGGTAGCCCCTGAGCCGATTGACGATCCCCTCCTGATCAGCGTTTTTTCCACGACCCAGTCCGCCTCGGTCTGCAGGGAGCCGTTCTCTGCTGTGGCCCTGGGATAGGCATCATTGATAAAAACCACCCCATGCCCGACAAACACCTCATCCTCAATCGTAACACCTTCGCAAATGAAAGTATGGCTGGATATCTTGCAATTATTTCCCACGGACGCGTTTTTCTGAATTTCAACAAATGCCCCGATCTTGCTGTTATCCCCTATCCGGCAGCCGTAGAGATTTATGAATTTACCCAGGTAAACATTGTTACCCAGCTGTACGTCAGGAGCTACGCTCCTGGTTTCAGATTCTTCCATTCCGATCATCCTCTGTAATAAGTTCTCTTTTAAAACCTAAATTCCCGACCACTTCGAACTTCTCAAATCTCCGATCGCAGCTCCGGTGGGTGGCTCCTTTGATCCCAGGGTTCGCTATCGCTCACCCAGGGCTATTTTACTGCCGTCCCTCCGGGACTTTCTTCGGCCAAACAGGCTGGTACCTGCCGCACCTCCGGAACTCTCACCGGGATGCCGCCTTCGGCGTCGTTAATTTAAAAAGTTTACCAGTGTCCTGGCGGTTCAATCCGCAATCGTCAATCTACAATCTGCTAAAACGATACCGGAACCACCCCGCCCCTGCTCTTCAGGGAAAGGTCCGCGGCTTCCAGCATCTTGATGATGCGCCAGCCGGAGATGCCGTCATTAAAAGGTTTTTCGCCTTTTTCAATACATTCTATGAAATACTGCGTCTCTACCTTCAGGGCTTCGATATTCTCTACCCGTGGAACGATCAGGTCGCCCTGCCGGTAACTTACCAGAAGGTCATAAATCCCAGACCGGCCATTCTGGCTCGACACGTCCACACCCTTGTCATATAACCTGATCTTTTCATCCGGCTCCAGGTCATTCCAGACCAGCATTTTTCTCTCTCCGCCAAACAGGGTGGCGCGCACCTTGACCGGGGAAAGCCAGTTCACGCTGATATGGGCAATGACATTATCAGGAAAATAAAGGGTAAGGTAGGCCATCTCCTCATATTCACTGAAATGGTGAGCCCCGGTGACAACCAGGGCTTCAGGGTCAGCTGTCATGAGATAGTCCATGATCGACAAATCATGCGGAGCCAAGTCCCAGACTACATTGGAATCATGCTGAAAAAGACCCAGGTTGACCTTGGTGGCATCGTAATAAAGCAGTTTTCCCAGGGCGCCCTGCTCCAGGTATTCCTTGATTTTTTTCACCGCCCCAGTGAAAAGAAAGGTGTGGTCCACCATTATTACCAGGCGTTTCTGTTCGGCCAGGTTTATCAGTTTTTCGGCTTCGGCTGAAGTAGCGGTGAAAGGTTTTTCAACAAAAACATGTTTCCCCCGCTCCAGCGCGTATTTCGCCAGTTCAAAATGAGTTGACATCGGAGTTATCACTGCAACCGCGTCTATCTCTGCTGAATCTATCATCTCCTGGGGATTGGAGAAAGTTTTTACTGACGGATACTGTTTTGCAGCCCGGGCCAGGTTGGTTTCACTGTAATCAGCCACCGCCTGCAGCCTGCAGCCGGAAGCGGTGGAAAAATTTCTAGCGATATTCGGACCCCAGTATCCATAACCAATAACACCTATGTTGATCATCATCTCTCCTCGGACTTCCCAAATCAAAATTTAACTGTTTATTCCAGCTATTTAATGGGTCTAGGATAAAGCAGGCATCCGACAATTAGATTGACGATTGCCAATTGATATCCCTTAAATTAACTGTGGTCGCTCCGATACTCGGACCGGTGCCGTTTAAGCGGCGCATTCAAGCTTGCAAGACATTTTTATCAAACAACTCAGGCAATCTCATTACAAAAATATCAGGGAAAGGAGGGCTCACTGGAGCGGGACAACAGCCTTCCGCGAGAGAGCGCTTTTTTCTTTCGCAGCAGCACTGCATAACCTCCTGGCGGAGCGGAAACTGGCAGTTTCCGACTACACCTACCGGCATGAAACCTTCGACTTGCCACCCGCGGCGGAAAATTATGAATCAAAGAATTAGAAATCTGAAAATCAATATCCTTAGTAACAGGAATAATTGTATTGAAATAATCGATGCAGATACCGACCGCGGCACCGATAGAAAATGGGAACATCGGACCAATGGCTGATGGTGGCCTGAATGCCCAGCCGCATCAAGGCTGGAGGCTTGGCATGGAGCAACCCATGGTTCGCTGCCGCTCACACCCTGGGTTAGGAAGGGACTAAAAGGTCGGAATCCCTGGTGACACAGGGTAAGTGCTCCCGGCGAGATTCGCTATTCAAACTGCACTGGCTGGACCCGGGAAAATTTCCAAAAGAAAAATCTGGAGCTGGAAGCTCCAGCAACATCAGGGCAAAAAAAAGGCAGGCCGGATGGCCTGCCAATCTTGTGTCTTGAATCAAGGAATAAAAATCTGCTAATAAGCACCGTCACCTTTGAACATAGCCCAGGGTGTCCTGATTATCAGCTTGATATCCTTCCAGACGGACCAACCTCGGGCATATCTCAAATCCATACGGACCATGTCGTCGAAAGTAGTCCGGTTACGTGAGTGGACCTGCCAGAGTCCGGTCAGCCCCGGCTTGACTTCCAGGACCCTGGCCTTGTGCCAGGTGTCATACTTTTCAATCTCGTAAGGCAGTGGGGGTCTTGGGCCTACCAGGGAAATATCGCCTTTCAGAACGTTGATAAACTGGGGAAGCTCATCAAGGCTCAGCTTGCGAAGAATTCTGCCGACTGGGGTTACGCGAGAATCTGAAGTTATTTTAAATACGCCATTGTCATCCAGCTTCTCTGAACTGCCCTTGATAAACTGTTCCACATAAGCTTCATGTACCGCCGTCCCGGCCCCCTGATACATGGATCTGAATTTATACAGGGTAAATTCTTTATTCAACTGCCCCTGGCGTATCTGGGTATGGAAAGCCGGCCCTTTAGATGTAAGTTTCACCAGGGCAGCAAGGAAAATCATAAGGGGGGCAAGAAATGGAAGCAAAACCAGGGATACGGTTATATCCAGTCCCCGCTTCAAGAAAGAAGAAACCTTGTAATGCAGGTCTGAGGATAATATTTCCGGATAAAAAACCCGGTTGAACGATTCCCTGGACATCTTTTCGTTGGATGCGGGATAGATATGTATTTCCAGGTTTATTCTTTTATAAATATCCTCTTCAAAAACAGCACGAAGTTCATTTTCAATCTTCTGCTGAATTGAACCTATAACCGATTCCATCCGGTGGATTCCAAACTCGGTAAGAATAACCCCGAACACACTCTCTTTGGTATGCCAACCGATTACATCGGTTTCACGAAGGCATCCGGAAAGGACAAGAAACGCCATATCGGACAGAACCGGGTCCAGGTGTTTTCCATCCTTTTTCAAGCCGCTTACATCAAGAGTTGCCAAGGCGAAAGAGCGTTTTGACCTGTCTGCTCTTTTACGTTCCAGAGCAAGCATGCGCTTGAAGCTCAGTTCGTCCAACAGTGAATCAAATAAATATGATCTGCTCGGCCATTCTTTTTCAACCATCACTAACCCTAACTGGCGTACGTTCGTCCATAACGTTTTTCGCCAGACTGCAACATTATATGTCCAACTTGGCGAAAATAACAAATAAAATCTACATTCCCGCTTTTTCAGCTTCCTGATTGCCTGGGACCGGGTAATCGCCCAGGACTTTTATCTCTAGTGGTTGCAATTCAGATTCCAAAAAAACGCCAATTATGCATTTTTACTCCATTTTTCCTAAAACACCCTGTTATTTGCCGTATTTTAACTTTCAAGGTCCAGATTCACTCTACAATCAACACTGTTTCCAGGAGCTCGACCTCCCTAAACTATGTATCAAAATTCATAATGATGGAACCTGTTCCCTATAATTACCCATAATCAGGCTGGAGTAAAAAGAGAACATTCCATCCCGACACCATCCAGTATGATGAAATTAATGTCTATGTTTCAGCCGGAAATTATTTAAAATTTAAATCCTTGTTATTACGCCGAAACTACCACTTGCGTATAGTTCCAGGCAACAGCTGGTGAGACACACCTCAGGATTTGATCAGGATTTCGAGTTTTTTATTTGAGATTTCCCGCCGCAGTCGGGTTTCGGTAACGGCATCAATGATTTCAATACTATAGATCCATCGATTACGGGTACCTATGTCTTGATTGATCCCCAGGGTATTTAACTGAGTATTTAGGATTTCGGATTTAGAATTTCCCCGCAGGGGACTGAGCCTGTCGCCCGGGTATGCTATAAGTCACTGTTATAGGTATCTTTTCCAAATAAACAGGAGAGAAGGATGATCAAGAAAATCAGAGGTATCCTTGACCAAATGACCGAAATAAACAGTTCAAGAAGGCACTTGCTTTTTCTCGCTCTTGCCCTGGCCTTTACTCTACTGTTTCTACCTGCTCTGATCAGGTTATACAGCCTCTCAGTATCCAGCGAGATGTACTCGCACCTGGTCCTGATCCCGTTGGTATCGATTTACCTGGTATACCTGAGAAGAAAAGAGGCTTTCTCGGTTGGACACCCAGGTGCTTCCTGGTTTCTGCTGGTACTGGCAGCGGCAGCGGTCCTGTTCCTGGCTGCTGGAACAATAACATCAGACCTGTCTCTATTAACAGCTTCTTACGTTTTCTTCCTCTGGACGGGTTTCCTCTTTTTTTACGGCATCATCTCCCTCAGGGCGGTTTTGTTTCCTCTCTTTTTCCTTGTTTTCCTGGTTCCTATTCCAGCCCAGGTGTTGGAATGGTTGATCGGAATCCTCCTCTGGGGCTCTGATCATGTGTCAGCCTTCTTTTTTTCGCTGATCGGTATACCCTTCATGCATGAAGAGTACGTCTTCAGGCTTCCCCGCCTGTCCATCTATATCGCCCCTGAATGCAGCGGTATCCGGTCAAGCACCGCCCTTTTCCTGACCGCGCTGCTGGCTGACTACCTGATACTCAGCAAGTGGTGGTCCAGGACCCTGCTGATGGCTGCGGTTTTTCCCCTGGCGGTTTTCAAAAATGGGCTCCGAATCGTTACGCTTTCCATGCTGGCGATTTATGTTGACCCGGGATTCATGTCCGGCAACCTCCATCGCAAGGGAGGATTTGTTTTTTTCGGCATCACCCTGCTGGTTATGGGTTTGATCCTGATGCTGCTCAGGAAATCGGAAGGCTGTTTCGGCAAGAAGAGAACCTAGACTCGAGCCCTCTCTCCCCAGCGATCCCCGGAAGTACCAGGATAGACAAAAAACGAAGCAGATACCTTAAAATCAGGAATATCCGGTCCCGGATTGAGAATTTTAGAAGCTCTTTTTTTGGACGATTTTATGAATCCAGCTAATCATTTAGATATCTGGATACATACTTTATTACCTGATTACTCACTCCTTCCTGCCAATATTGAAATGTAATTATTCTCTGTAAGAATCTGATTCGAAAACATTTTTATGGGAGGAGTGACTATTATCACAGGAAAATCTCAGTTTGGTTTGTATATTGCCTTATTAAGTAACAAGGAAAACAGAGAAATGACTCTGCGGGATCCAATCATTTGTCGAGATGTTTCAAGTTTTCCAATAAAATCGAAGGTTCTGATTTAAAATGGTGTCAGCAGGATCGTAAGGGCGTCCCCTGAAGACCAACAGGATAAAAAAATGAATACCAGCATTTTAAAAACAACGGGTAAATTAACAGCACTGCTGCTCATCAGCACTATTTTGCTTGTGGCTGGCATGGGAACCTCTTATGCTGAGACCCAGTCAGTGACACTTCAGTGGCAGCCAAGCCTGTCCAATGGAGTTGTGGGGTATAACATTTACAGGTCCCAGACTCCAGGTTCAGGATATCAGAAAATTAATTCCCAGCTGATAGCAGGCACCCAGTTCACGGACGAAACCATCCAGCCTGGTGTGGATTACTACTATGTTTGCCGGGCCGTGACCATTGAAGGCGTTGAAAGCACAAATTCCAACGAGGCCAATTATTTCCTGGAGGACCAGAATGCGGCCCCGGATGTGGCTAACGACACCGTGCAGACAAATGAGGACAGCTGGGTGGATATCAGCCCGCTCGGTAACGATTATGATCCTGATGGAGATTTCCTGGAAATAGTTTCGCTGACCCAGCCTTCGCATGGGACAGTGGTAATCAGCAGCGCTTCGGAGATTCGTTACACCCCGAATCCTGATTTCTATGGACAGGACACTTTTACCTATACCGCTGTTGATCCGGGAGGCCAGGAAGGCACCGGAGAAATCACAGTCCAGGTAGCGGCAGTCAATGATCCACCCCAGGCATCTGATGATTTAATAGTTACAAATGAGGACACTGCAGCCGAACTGAACCTTCTTGCCAATGACATTGACCCGGATGAAGATACACTAACGTTGACCCTTGTGCAGAATCCGGCTAACGGCAATGTGGAAATACTTTCAGGAGGTTCTTGCAGATATAGCCCGTCCCCCGACTTTTCAGGCACTGACCTCTTTACCTACCGGATTTCAGACAGCAGCGCCTCCAGCACCGCGACAGTCAGTGTCACAGTTACAGCGGTGAATGACAGGCCGGTAGCTGTCAATGATTCATTTACAACCACTGCTGGCAATGTTGCTTCATTCAGCATCCTTGCTAATGACAGTGATCCTGAAGGGGATGCGCTGACCCTGGCTATTCTCACCCAGCCGGCCCATGGCACGGCCTCTATCCAGGGGAATGGTTTAGTTCTTTATTCTCCCCAGCCTGGATTCAGCGGTTCCGACGGTTTTACCTATTCAATTACTGACAGTGGAGGAGAAAGTGATTCAGCCACTGTATCTGTGACAGTTGCCCCCAACGCAGTGGTGTTTAGCGCTGTAGCTGACTCACTGGGTGTCAATGAGGACTCATGGATTACCCTCAACGTCCTGAACAATGATCAAAACCCCGACAATCTAAGCCTCAACCTGGAACTGCAGTCACTTCCGTTGCATGGACAGGCCCAGCTGAGCCAGAATGGCGAACTGTTATACACCCCCAACTCAGATTTTTACGGAACCGATAATTTAACCTATTCCCTGACCGACATGGACGGGAACACATCCATTGCTTCGGTCAGTATTTCAGTCAGTCCAGTCAATGATCCTCCCCTGGCAATGAACGATTCAGCTTCAACCTCTGAAGATGAACCTGTAACCATCCAGCTCCTGGGAAATGACACAGATATTGATAGTGAAACGCTGTCAACATCACTGCGATCAGCCCCGCAGAATGGAATCGTAACGGTGTTACTGGACGGTAACGCCATTTATTCACCCAACAAAAACTTTTTTGGCAATGATTCTTTCAATTATGAATTATCAGACGGTATAAATGTGGCATCCGCCGAGGTACAGGTCAGCATCAGTCCGGTTAATGATCCACCTGAGGCGATGGATGATTCAGCTCTCGCCGCTATTGGAGAAACAATCAGAATCAACCTGCTTGCCAATGACTCTGACCCGGAAGGGGACGAGATTTCAACCTCTCTCATCCAGGCTCCCATACATGGGACGGTGGTTGTACAGACCGACGGGCAGGCTGTTTATACGCCGACCTCCGATTATTCAGGTGCTGACTCTTTTACCTACAGGGCGGAAGATACTTCAGAAGCAGCTACATCGGCAACGGTAAGGATTGAAGTATCCGGAGCCAATCGTCCTCCGGTTGCTGTTGATGACTCCGTTTCAGTCGACAGAAAATCACAGGTAGTATTTAATCTGCTTGCCAATGACAGTGATCCTGACGGGGATGCACTGGAACTTGTGGAAATATCTGCTCCTGCCAGTGGGACAGCTTCCATAGTAAGTATCACCGGCGATATTGAATATAAGCCGGAAGTATGGTTCAAAGGAACCGACACCTTCACTTATGTAGTTTCCGACGGTGAGAAGGAAGTGATGGGAACAGTCAGTGTATCGGTTATTTCCAAGCCGTCTGTCCGGAGGTTCAGCTTCCCCTTGAACATTTCTGGTGCGAAGGACAGGCTCCAGAACACATTTGTCGGGGTGGGAGTCGTTAATCCCAACAAAAACGAAGAAAACGTGGCATTTGTCGGGTTTGACGAAACCGGAACAACCAGGGACGTGATACAGCTAAGCAGCAAGCTTCCTCCCCAGGGACAGATAGCAATCATGACCAGTGAGCTGGGAGAAACTGATGAAACCGTGGCCCAGTTGACAGTGGAAGGGGAGTCGGGTGATATCCAGGGTTTCTTCATGGTAGGCGACGCAAACACCAACCGCCTTGATGGTGTGGGTGGAGTCCAGATCCCCGGCAGGCTCCTGTATTTCCCGGTCGCCCTGGAAAACGATAATGCTGATACCCTTCTCTACCTAATCAACCAGGATTCTGCCAGAACCGCACTCACTTCGGCTTCACTTTATAATCGAAATGGAGAAATGTTGTCTGCCAAGGAAATGCAGATTACACCGAATGGATCTATTTCAGGTTCTGTCTCGGATCTTTTCGGAGATGATACCGTGGTTGAAGACGGTTATATCAAGATCTCCTCATCTACCTATATGAGCGGGTACGAAATTGTTATAACCGATCAATCAATCTATGCTCTTTCGGCCAGGAGCACCAAGCAGACCGGCAGGCTTTATACCCCGCATTTCATTGCCGGGGAAGGTAACAATTCGGAAATCAGGATCCTCAGTACTGGTACCGCGGCTGTCAAAGGAGTGATTACACTGATGAATGACCAGGGGCAGACAATGGTTTCGAACCGTATCAACATAGAGCCAGCGATCCTTTTATCCCTGGATCTTAACAGCCTGCTCAAGGAAAAATATGACATCAACGCCGGGCTGCTTACCGGTTCAATACTGATTGAACTGGACGAAGGGGCTGATATTCTGGGAACTATCACCATGCGCACGGCTGAGGATGAAGCAGTGACAGCAATGCCCCTGACCAGTGAAGGATTGCTGGATTTTGTATTTCCCCAGGTTGCGCAGAGTTCTGACGGATCCATTTTTATGGGATTTTCCATCCTGAATCCCGGAAACCAGACAGCAAATGCCACCCTTTCGGTTTTTAACAATTCCGGGGTACTGACAGCCGAAAAACAAATTTCCCTGCCTCCCCTGCACCGGCTGACTGATTTGCTCAGCGGAGACCTGCTGTTTGGTTCAGGATTCAGCCAGATGGGAGGGCACATCAAGCTGGTCTCGGACCATCCTCTGGTATCGGTTTCCATTTATGGAGACTACCAGGGAAGGTATCTTTCCACGGTTGAAGGCCAGTTGGGAGAAGTTGAAACAGCCGCAGCCACAGCTGAACTGGAGAGATCCCTGGCTGAAATGGAAGCAGAGATGACCGCTGAAGTGGAGTAACTGCCGGCACATGTCGGCAAGGGGATTCAGAGATTCAAAATCGGCGAGTGTCTGGAGCTGGGTCAAAGGTTGTAGCTGGAGCATCCTGCTCCAGTAAACCAAATCCTGATCAATGCCAAACACCCGCCTCCTGCGGGAAATTCTAAATTAAAAATGCGAAATCCCGCTGCATCAAGGCCTCCACAAATGCCGGTCAGGAGACCGGCTTTCCCCAAAAGACCGTTATTCTGGTCTAATTGAGGGTAGATGAAGCTTGATCTTTGAGGTTTGAACCTCCCGCTAATAATGTATCTTTTAACAGGGTCTCCTCCGACCTTAACTTTCCCCTGTTTTTACTTTTCCAATTATGATAATCTGCCTTGCTATGTCAGATAATACAGGACCATCATTACAACGAAAACTCGGTGTTTTTAACGCTACAACCATTAACATGTCCAATATGGTTGGTATTGGACCATTCATTACCATTCCAATTATCCTCAGCACTCTTGGCGGACCACACTCCTATCTTGCCTGGTTGGTCGGGGTACTGATCGCCCTGGCAGACGGACTGGTAGTTGCTGAACTCGGGGCAGCCATTCCGGCATCGGGAGGCTCGTATGCTTTCATACGGGAAGGATTCGGGCCAAAAACCTGGGGAAGGATGCTGGCGTTTCTTTTTACCTGGCAGCTGCTGTTCGCGGGTCCTCTTGAAATTGCAACCGGCAACATCGGCCTGGTCCAGTACCTCAGGGTTTTCTGGCCTTCGCTCACCCCGCTGCAAATGAAATTCCTGGCCGCGGCCATTACTGTCGTCCTGATTTTTACCCTTTATCGGAAGATAACCGACATTGCCAAGATCATGGCCGGCCTCTGGATCGTGATGATCGTTACAACGGGCTGGGTGATCCTGACCGGCATATTCAACTTTAATCCGGCTTTAGCCTTCGATTTACCTCCTGACGCATTCAAGTTTAACTTTGATTTCCTGCAGGGCCTCGGCCAGGGATCGGCAAACGTTCTCTATCTTTTCCTTGGTTACTACCAGGTCTGCTACCTGGGAGGAGAAGTTAAGAATCCAGGCCGTACCATCCCCCGGGCCGTAATATTTTCAATTATCGGGGTAACCATAATTGATGTGCTGATTTCCTTCGGTTTCATCGGGGTAGTTCCCTGGAGAGACGGCATGCATTCAGAGTCCATTGGCGCGGAATTCATGTCAGCTTCCTATGGGGACTGGGCTGGATATGTCCTGGCCGGAATGATTGTTGTCACTGCTTTTGCTTCCATATTCGCCCTGCTGCTCGGATACTCCAGAGTCCCTTACGCGGCAGCTCAGGATGGAGTATTTTTCAAGTGGCTTGGCAAACTGCATCCGACCAAGGAATTTCCCCACAGGTCTCTCCTGCTTATCGGCTTCGGCGCGATAATTGCCAGTTTCTTTGACCTGGCCCAGGTTATCCTGGCCTTAATGGCGGCGAGGATCCTGATACAGTTCATAACCCAGGCGGTTGCGGTAATCCTGATTCGCAAAAACAGGCCTGATATAAAAAGGCCATTCAAGATGTGGCTGTATCCTCTTCCTGTAATTGTCTCCATGACTGGGTACCTGTATGTATTCAGTTCCCTGGGGCTGATTTTTATTGCGTTCGGACTGGTAACCCTCCTGGCAGGATTTATTGTCTACCTGGTAGCGGCGAAATTCCAGAAAGAATGGCCTTTCAACAACTAACCGGTATCGATGAAGTAACCGGGAAACTTACTTATCCCGGTTACTTCTGATTTCGGTCCTGGTGGCAATCGAAAAATGCGGATTTCCGGCCTTTGCTCCAACATCTGATTCAAGGGTTAAGCTAATAAAAAAGGACTCGGATACAGGGCAGGCAGGGTTGCAGCATTTGCAGAACGCGGGCTTTACTACCGGCTCTCATCAACCCGCCTGCAGTCGCGACAAACAGTCCGGGGCCAAGGCCCGGTTGTTAATCAGCCTGAGGTTAGACCGGAACCGGGAATGTTGAAGTGAGAATTTATTAATTGCGAAGTGCGAATGTCGAAGTTCGAAGGGCTGGTCCAATCGGATTATTCAATCTCCCGAATGTTTCGTACACCTCGGCTCTCGATTAATCACAGATTCTGAATTCAAAATTAACCGAGCAGATATGTCAACAAAACAGGCTGGACGATACAACCGTGGACTCTGGATACTTGAGATTCTTGCTTTCCGGAACCTGAGAAAGCGGCTCCTGGAGAATGTTTGCGGAGAGATCCTGGAAATTGGCATGGGAACCGGAGTAAACCTTCCCATCTATCGCGGCCTGGGAGCAGTGACAGGGATTGATATCCGTATGGATTTGCTCTCCGGTGTTTTTGAACGGGAAAACACCCTTCCTTTTACTGTCTGCTGCGCCAGTGCCGCCAGCCTTCCATTTCCAGACGGCTCTTTTGACAATGTTGTCAGCACCCTTGTTTTCTGCTCAATCCCCGATGTACGGCAGGCGCTCGAAGAGGTTAAACGGGTCCTCAAACCGGAGGGAAAACTGCTGATGTTGGAACATGTACGTGGTCGCACCCCTGTATCCCGCCGGCTCACAGACTGGCTTCATCCAGCCTGGTTTGCCCTCCAGAAAGAATGTCATCTCAACCGGGAAACAGAACAGAGCGTCATGGAGGCGGGTTTCAGGATAGTGACATCTTCAACCCATGGCCATGGAATGCTGCAGTTGCTGGAAGCAGTGCCTGAAGCCGCGGGCAAGTAATAATTCAAGATTCAAGATCATCTGCCGATCGGCAAATGTTACGGCCTTCCATTTGATTCAGAGCCGCGTGTGGAACTCCGGTCTCCTGACCGGCACAGATGGGAGTGGGATGCAGAACTTAAATTTTGCCAGAGTCGATCGGTTTTCCAGGGTCCAGCCTTTTCCTTCACCTTGCTCTACCGAATACCGGGACCTTACGGCCCGGATTGTATGTCGCGCCTGCAGTCACATTGATAACAACCGGTCGGGAGACCGGCGTTCCACAAAGGTCGCTACTCTGGTTACCCTGAATCCTAGCCCCTTTTTCTTAATCTAGTATCTCTAATCAGATGCGGGCCCGAAGGCCCGCAATTGTCTATTGTCAATTGTCAATCGGAATTCTACCTTGACTGTTTTTCCTGCACCCCGGGAACCGGGATCTCAGCTTTCATCCCGACTTTACCCAGTTTGTATTCTGAGGGTCCAAGCCGCATATCAGACTTCAGCAGTTCATCCTTGGTTACTTCCAGGCCGGTATAGGCTGATTCCCTGCCCATTATCGCGGCCAGGGTGGATTCTGCGGTAATCGGGGCCCAGTTCACCCGGTTTCCTGTCCTGATCGCTGTAACCAGGTCTGTATGTTCCTGCACTATGGCAGGTTTATCATCCTTGGAATAATCCTCGCCGTTGTTCAGGTCTGATCCCGAAGGCGCTTTGTATTTCCAGATTACCTTGCCATCCAGATCATAAACCTGGCCGTCACAGTCTGTATAACCCTTGGTACCCATTACCCAGCGGCTGATGTTATTCGTACATCCATCAATCTGGCGGCAGGTCGTATTGATATGGATTCCACTCTCGGTTTCGTAATCAACCGAGAAGAAATCGTACTGGTCTCCGGTCACCCTGCGGGCCCGGCCTCCGGTGGCGACTGCTTTAACCGGGTGTTCTCCGATGTACCAGAACATCACATCCAGGCCATGAATATGCTGTTCCACTATATGGTCGCCTGAGAGCCAGTTCCAGTTTACCCAGTCCCGGATCATGGCTTCCATTTCAGTCCATTCCCGGCGTGGTTCTTTGAACCAGAGCTGTCCCCTGAGACTGTATCCCCTGGCAGACACTATATCTCCGATAGCACCCTGGGCTACCTGATTATAGGTTTCAATAACTCTTCTCCAGTGTCGAAACTGGGTGCCGGTGACCACGCAGAGGTTCAGCGCGTCGGCTTTCTCAGAGGATTCGAGGATTGATTTGTATCCCGCTGGGTCAACAGCCAGGGGTTTTTCCATAAAAACATGTTTCCGGGCTTCAACCGCGGCCGCAAAATGAGCCGGGCGAAAATGAGGAGGAGTAGCCTGGATAATGATATCAACATCGGTTTCCATCATTTTTTGATAAGCATCAAATCCAGTAAAACACATGCTATCATCTATTTCGGTTCCCTTCTCTTTCTTGATCCTTTCCCTGCTCATTTCAAGCCGGTCTTTAAACAGGTCAGCCATGGCAACCAGTTCAAGGCTCGGACCAGAATCAAGAAAATTAAGAGCGGCTCCGGTGCCTCGTCCACCGCATCCGATCAATCCTGCTTTCAGGACCGGACCGTCGGGAGCGGTTTCTGGTCCTGGATCAATCATCGGGCGGGTTTTCACAGCTACTGTTTCTTCCCTGGGGGCAGCGCACGCGGCCAGGGCTCCGGCTAAAGCAACGGCACCTACAAAAGTACGGCGTGAAAAATCTCCGTTTTCTTCAAGCACGTTATCCTTATTATCCATAATGTCTGTCGATCCTCCTGAATATTTCCGCATCATTAATGCATTTATTAATTAATCTTTATCATTTTAGGCAGAAGACTTATCTTTCGACAAAGTGTATACCTGTGGATATTTTGTAGCAAGTACTTTTTCCCGCGGTCCAGGCTGGCAAATAGCCCTGTTGAGTGACTGAAGGCGGGCGTCGGAATGAGGTTGATTGAATGCTGACCGGCATACCTGATTTAATAAACGGCACTGAGACCAGACAAAAATCTATTGACTCCTCTTAACCTGTTTCATCCAGGTTTGTACTTCAGAAATCCCGCTACATTCTCCAACAGATTCTGGATCTTTAAACTCCTGACAGCTAGAATATTTCATCCAGTATTTCGTATATTTTTTTCCGTACCTATTCATTTTTTTGGATATAGAGAGGATAGATGAGTGGAGTGTATTCTTATCCTGAATCATTCCTGAAATACCTAAATGTGGTGATTAAAAGAAGTTTACGCTGAATCAGGGGTTGACATTACTGGATCAATGGAGCATAAATTGCATAAAAATTAGTTATATATAAAAGATATATTTGATAAAAATCAAAATATTTTTTAAGGTTTTCGTAAGGAAAAGGCTATTGCTGGATTCTATACGCCGTCGCTGGAATCAGCTGGGTATAGAATCCGGGGGAAGTTTGAAAATTCAGGAATTAATTTCTTAATCTTTGGGCTGCCGGTTCGGGGTATATTTAAATTGAATTTTTCAAAATAAATATAGGAAGGTAACCTCGATAAGAAGGCATACCCATAACGGAGGACAATTAGTATGAATAGACCACATGCAGTTTTTAGAACCGCGCTGTTCCTGTTCACACTGGTGCTGATGGGATCATTCATAATGGCCCAGTCCAGCGGACTGGTTGGAACAGTTAAAGACGTTACCGGCGCGGTGATTCCTGGTGTAGATGTTTCCCTGCTCAACCAGGGCAACAACCAGGAGAGAAATGCTGTAACAAGTGACACGGGAGAATTCCAGTTCAACCAGATCAATCCGGGATTCTACACCCTGCGTGTCGAGTTAACAGGGTTCAAAACCTTTGTTATTAATGACATGAGGCTCCTGGTTGACAACACATTATCACAGGATGTAGTCCTGGAAACGGGCCAGATTACTGAAGTAGTCACTGTTACCGGTTCCGCCCAGGTTCTTAACAGGACCGACGCGACAATCGGAAACACATTTAACGAAATTCAGATCCAGGAATTGCCGATTGAATCCCGAAATGTAGTCGGCCTGTTAACCCTGCAGCCTGGCGTTACCGAGGAAGGTGAAGTTTCAGGATCCAGAAGTGACCAGAGCAACCTGACTCTTGACGGTATTGATGTTAATGACCAGCAGACTGGTGAAGCTTTTGGTTCTGTTCTTCGTGTGACACCTGACTCCGTACAGGAATTCCGTGTTACCACGGCTTCAGCCACAGCGGCACAAGGCCGTTCTTCCGGTGCCCAGGTATCCCTGGTCACCCGCAGTGGCACGAACCAGTTCCACGGCGCTCTTTACGAGTACCACAGGAATACCGTGACCACAGCCAATGATTTCTTTAACAACAGATCCGGCGTTGACACTCCGGCCTTGCTCAGAAACCTTTTCGGTGGCAGGATCGGCGGCCCGATCATTAAAGACAAGGTCTACTTTTTCTATAACTATGAAGGTAGGACCGACCGCAAAGCCCAGAGTGAAATAAGGGATGTACCACTGCCCCACATGGGACAGGGGGAGATTATTTACGAGAATACAAGTGGTGAAACAGTACACCTGACCAATGATGAATTTAATGCTTATTATCCATCAGTCGGGTCCAATCCACTGGCCCTGGCAGAACTGGCATCAGCAGCCAGCAGGTATGCGGCAAATGACAATTCCGGTGGTGATGGAGTCAACACCGGTGGCTACCGTTTCAACGCGGCCATGCCCCTGAATTTCCACACCCATACGGCAAAGATTGATTTCAATCTTTCTGAAAACCACCAGTTGAACGTCAGAGGCAACTTCCAGTGGGATACCTATGCGTATGACGCTTCCCAGTTCCCTGATACTCCGGGAATTGATATGTGGAGCCATCCGACTGGTGTTGCTGCCAATTACACCTGGACTGTCAGTCCGACCCTGGTCAACACATTAAGGTACGGTTTTACCCGCCTGGCCTATACCAGGGGCGGTGATTCAGCTGATCCTAATATCAGCTTCCGTTTTGTATTCAGCCCCAGGCAGTACTACAGGACTCTCAGCAGGATTACACCGGTTCACAATTTCGTGGATGACCTTAGCTGGATTAAGGGCAACCATACCTTCCAGTTCGGTGCCAACATCCGCTTCATTGACAACGAACGTTCCTCTTTGAGTGGTTCATTAGACTCGGCGGTAACCAATCCATCATTCTACGAACTGTCCGGCGCGTCCGTTTCCAACCAGGTTTCCGATGTTTCGGCTGGCACAACAACCACCCTTCAGAATGCTGCTACAGCACTGATCGGGCGTTACTCCCAGTACTCCGGAAACTACATCTACGGCGTAGATGGAGGCATCCTGGCTCCCGGAACCTTCATTGACAGGGCGTTCGCGACTGAAGAGTATGAACTCTATGCCCAGGATTCCTGGAAGGTAAGCCAGAACCTGACCGTTACTTACGGTTTACGCTGGTCCACCAGCCGTCCTGTGTATGAAAAGAACGGCTACCAGGTCAAACCGAATATACCGTTGGGCGATTACCTGGCCAGCAGAAAATCGTATGCCGAACAGGGCATGCCCTATAATGAACTGATTTCAGTCAACCTCTCAGGTCCCTACTGGGATCAAGATGGTTGGTACAAACAGGATTGGAACAACCTGTCACCCAGGATCGCAGTCGCGTACAGTCCCAGTTTTGAGGACGGCTTCCTGCACACCCTGTTTGGTGATCCCGGAAAATCTGTACTGCGTGCCGGTTTCTCCAGGATCTATGACAGGATCGGTAACGCGATGGCAGTCAACTTTGACTTGAGTAATCCGATGGGATTCTCCTCAAGCCAGACAATTTCTGCCAATACCTTCAACGTGACTTCTAATCCTGCTCCCCTGTTCACAGGCTTCAACCAGAATATCAGGGGCCTTCCGGGGTTAAATCCTCCGGACTCAATTTCATTCCCTCTGACTGTTCCGGCTGACGAGGCACAAAGGATTGAAACCTCGCTGGATGATACCCTCATCACGCCTTCCAACTATTCCTGGAATGTGTCCTGGGGACGGGAACTTCCGGCAGGCCTCTACTTCGAAGCTTCCTACGTAGGACGTTCCGGACGCAACCTCATGGCCCAACAGGATGCAGTATCCCTGGGCAACATCAGGGATCCCAAGTCAGGGATGGACTGGTATGGCGCTGCCCTTCAACTGGCCAAAATGCGTGATGCCAATGTTCCATGGGACCAGGTAGAGACCATTCCTTTTTTCGAGAATTTGTTCCCAACCTTCACCTGGCTGGGAGATCCGGGCATGACTGTAACCCAGAATGCCGCCCTATTCACCTTCAGGGATGGTTATGACATCAAGGACTGGACCTATCTGCAGTTGTACATGGATGATGACGGAATCTACCCCAACATGTTCTTCCAGCCGCAGTTTGCTGCTTTGAACATGTGGAGTACCGTTTCCTGGTCTGACTACCACGCGGGTCAGTTTACCCTGAGAGAGCGTTTCAGCGATTCGCTGTCCCTTGATGTGAACTACACCTTTGCCAAGTCCATGGACAACGCTTCAGGTACCCAGGATCTGGCTAACTTTGATGGAGCATCCTTCATCCTGAATCCTTTCAGGCCTGAAGACCAGTATTCACGTTCAGACTTTGACATGCACCACATGGTTAATGCCAACTGGATGTGGAAATTGCCCTTTGGACAGGGACGCTCCTACCTGGCTGATCTCTCCAGATTCGCGGACGCCATTCTCGGCGGATGGCAGTTCCACGGTATCTTCAGATTCAATTCAGGCATGCCCGAATACAGCGTCTTTGACGCTGCCCAGTGGGCGACCAACTGGAACGCCCAGAGTAACGGAGTTCGTCTCCGGAATCCCGGGGCAAAACCTCACAAAGGTGGTGATGCACCTAATTTCTGGTCGGATCCCCAGTATGCTTACAACAGCTACAGGAATGCCTACGCTGGAGAAACCGGTGACAGGAACGTATTAAATATGTCTCACTACATGACTCTTGATTTCGGATTAAGCAAATCCTTCAAGATGCCGGTAGAAGGACATGTGGTCCAGTTCCGCTGGGAAGTATTCAATGCTTTTAACCAGCAGTACCTTGGACATATGTACGGGACAAGATCATCCATGGGAATTTCCCAGGATCCTCATATAGGGACAGCACCTGGAGATTTCGGTAGTATCGCGGAAATCCAGGGTAGCCCCAGGGTTATGCAGTTCGCACTCAGGTACGACTTCTAAACTCGTTAACCTCTAATAAAAAAAGGCCGTCGCAAAAGTGACGGCCTTTTTTTATGCCATAAACTACAAACTAACGCACGGGTCAGAACCGGAATCCCTGGAAGGCTCTTGAGTTTTATTTTTTAACAGCCTGCTGGTCCAAATCTGCAAAGCCACACTGCTTGATTTCTGCCGTGAGCGTATATATTAGCTGGATGGTCCAGAACTACAGCCTGTTTTTGACATCAAATACATCATCTACCCATCCCGCAACCGGTCAATCTCGCGGCGTTCCTTCTTGGTTGGGCGTCCCTTCCCTTTCTCTCTGTACTCGGTCCCCTGCCTCATGATCCGGTCAATCCGGTCCAATTTTGGCTGCGGTGGGCTTCGGTCTTCAAAAAGGGTGGCGGCAATTTCCTTGGAAACTGATTTTTCCCGGAGTTCCTTAACTATAATGATCCTGGTCCAGTCACCCTGCTTAATCTCTATCCTGTCGTCAACCGCCGGGAACCGGTGAGGTTTGGCCGGAAATCCGTTGAGAATGACCCTGCCCAGGTTACAGGCGGATGTAGCCTTGGACCTGGTTTTAAATATTCGAGCGATCTGTAACCACTTATCCAAACGTACGTTCATGGCTGCCTTTTCAGTCCCATACAGATATCAAAATTCCGGTTTCTTCCGGACTCTATTTATCCCTCGTTAAGGGTAGTGCCAACATTAATTTTTATGACAGGATTGGAACGACAATCGTTAACTGGCTATTTCAGCACTATAAACTGCACCACCAGCCAGGCCGTTGCCAGAGCCATCAACACTGCCTTCCAGAGGGGAAGTTTCCAGTCGGCCAGGTTAAAATCCTCTCCCCCCTCATCTCCAGGAACTCTCCGTTCCCTGCTTTTCCGGTACTGCCAGACTACATTGCCGACTACAGGCCAGGCTACCATAAAAAGGACAGCAAGCATCAGTGCAAGAAAAGAAATCATCAGCAGGTACATCTTCCACGACATCATAACTATTTTCACGCAGTAAATTTTATGGTTTATGCCTGATATTATTCAATAATCCAGGGAGGCACTGCAGACATATAGTCCAAAGCAGCATTTCCGAACAGCTGCTGAGCCACTATCGGCCTGCTGCTTTCAAGCATCACAAAACCTCCTGACATACCATCTGTCGCAGGTACAAGTTCCACGAGAGTGCGGGCAATTCTTCCCCCAGGTTCCAGTATCTTCGTGGTTTCTCCTGCCAGCAACCCATCTCTGCCAAAAGCTGTTACCCTTACTGCCGCATCAAGCACCCCGGGATTAAAAACCGCCAGCCCGGTAAAGGCGTCCTGGGTTGAATCCCAGGATATCCTTCCATTGGAAATATGGCTCTGGACAGCACTTGTAAAAAGCCGCCCTTGCAAAGGCAGAGCGGCCGCGTATGAAGCATTGACAGGATCACCAAATATTACGTCTCCAAGCAGGCCCTGCCAGTCCGCTATCACCTGTATCGAGCCGGTCATGATCCGGTCAGGAAACGGAGGCAGCTCAAAGATTTCATCCACATTTTGTTGAAATGATTGGTTCGGAAGCAAGGTAATTCTGGAGGATGTAATCTCCTCGGTGCCTGAACCATCTGTGGCAAGGTAAGCCTTGAGAAAAAAACTGATCTCCCTCTGGGTGGGATTTACAAGTTTAAGGCTGGTATAAATAGTTTCATGATGGGCCAGCTGCGCTGAATACAAAATTCTGTTCGGTGCGGAAACCGCACCGTTAAGGCCGATGCAGGTATCCGCAAGCTCAATAAACTCAAAGCCGACAACTCCCCTGCCGGAGGAGGTTACCCTTATGAAGCCATCCCTGATATTTTCTGCGGCATCACTGAATATCCCGGTTAGATCTGAAGAATAATAACCGAGAGGAGCAATGGCAAAGCTTACTTCGGAAGCCGCCAGTTCCCCTTCTCCCGAATAAAGGCTTAACCTGACATCCACTGGAATATCTTCAGGATTTGCCAGGGAAAGGCTGGTAGTTGCCGGGGCCCAGGCTGTCCCTGTCCCGACAGGGTAGGCTGAATCACCCTGGTAGATCCTGGTAAAAATCAACTGGGTGGAGGGTTCGTTAAAAGCGGACGCCCCATCCATGCGGGTCTGCCTTGATCCAAGACCATTACCTATCTGGACAAAACTTCCAATATCAGGCAGGGAGGAAAGTACCCTGGTCCAGGAAAGAGAAAGATTCTCGAGACTCTCCTGGCCGGTGCCAAAAATCTCACGGCTGAGCCTGCTGAACTGAGTTCCGTTTTCAAAATCAAACCGGGCGGGATTTATACCCAGGTCCTGCCGGAGAAAACCCTGTTTGTCCCTGGCCTCAAAATCAAGTTCAGCCCATCCGGAACCAAAAGCAGTCAGCGCGTAACCGGTGAACTCCTGGGAGGTTTCCCTGATAAATGGAAAGAACAGCCGGGCCCGGGCCGCATTAAACCCGATGGTCAGATGTTCCAGGTCAAAACTGCTTCCGGTAAAAACTTCGTAAACAGGGCCACCATTTTCAACAGTATAAAAAGTATCTCCTGACAGGTCCCCCGAAACACCCGATGCCAGGCCTCCCGGGACTATCCCGACAATCGCGTTTAGCCCTTCCGGATAATCTTCATTAAAATCAGGAGTGAGGTTGATTTCCCCGTAATTAATCCAGATATCTCCATTCAGGGATAGTGACACTGAGAAAGTATTTCCTTCGGTAGCTGCGGGATACGAGTACTCGGGGACCTGCTTCCAGTAAAAGGTAACAGTATCTCCATCCACTCCCGTTTCAACCCCTACTTCAGAGGAAATTATGCCCGGATCAAGATCGGTATAAAGAGGGGAAATTCTGGGAGGGCCTCCGATAAACCGGGATTCTGAACGAAAACTCCCGTCCGGTTGATCCCCGATTCGAAACGAGAGGACTCCATCGCTGGAAACATATACTGAGCGGTAGGTGTTTCCGTAAAAAGGAAAAGAAAAACCATCGGGAAAAGCGAAAAGGACCTCATCGTCATCACTGAGGGAATTCAGTTCCCTGGTGTATTCATTTGCGATAATTACCAGGCCATCCCTGGTGTCTCCGCCTGATACGTGAATAATCTCCATCCAGCCAGGATTTTCTTCGGCAGATTCATCTGCATCAAAATAATCCCTGGGGAAATTCATGGGCCGCTGGTCATAGGGACCTATCCCGCTTCCACCGGTAAAGTAACTGTTTATCGGTTCAATACATACCGCGTAATCTCCAGGTTCCAGTCCCGGAAGCTCAAATTCTCCCTGCTCCAACATAAGAAAACCCGAGGCAACTGAAGTTATGTCAGAACGAAGAAGCTCACCATCCAAATACCTTCGGGCAATGACATTCGCACCCAGCAAAGGATCCCCTGTGGGTCTCAATACTTTACCGCGAATAGTACCGGTAGCCGCCTGGGCTGAAAATTCAGGAGTAGGGTATAACCAGGAGATCCAGGTAATGTCATCATGGACCGGTCCTTCGGGAGAATTGAAGTTCACTATTGGATACATAAGCGGTACCGGATACGCCTCCTCTGGATCATTATAGTTTTCAGGCAGGCCCTGGGAATGATCCAGCCCGATCAGGTGCCCCAGTTCATGGGTTATTACCTTTCCGGCGTTGGCATAGTTCGACAAATCTTCAAACATGGCCCCATTGATAACTACCCATGCCGAGAGGAACTCATTTCTTTCCCTATCCGCAAAGCGGATGCCGGAAAACCCGAGAATTGATTTACTGGCCCCCTGCCCCAGGTAATCTTCTATAATCGCCCCGTTATCATCAAATATAACCGGATTTTCAGGCCGGAGTTCCTCCTCATCCTGTCCTAATCCAAAAAACTCCCGGTAATTATTAACTGTGATATTGAAATCCAGGCGCTCTCCCTGTACAAAATCAAGAGAAGAAGTCGGAACATCAGCCCATTTTCTTATCGAATCCTGCACCAGTGTTATCGATTCTTCCTCTGAAAAGTCACCAAGGAATCCCTGGTCAATAGAAAAGGGGATGGCCTTTCCCGGTTCCCAACGATAAACTGCCCCCCCCTTATCAATCACATTCGGCCCGCCAGCACTAAGCAGACTGATCAACAACAGGTTTATCAGGACAGAAAGCAGAGTAACTCTATATCCGCTCCAGTTCATTTCAATTCACTGCCTTTCTTTCATGAACTAAAGCTCTCACCATCTCGATGGTTAAAGGCTGGACGCCTGAGTAATTAGTGGAGACTGATTCAGCGGATACCGGGGATGTGGTTTTATCCACCGGATGGCTTTCCAGTTCCAGGTTGCGATTATCTACGCCGTTGACATAACCTTTTCCCCCGTCCCGCAGGTCAACTTCCCGGAAAACTCCCTGGGCCAGGCCAACCGGACTGGTAAGGCCAAACCTGGAATTGCCATGCAGGAAAAGGAGGAGCTCCTGACCTTTATGATATGCGGGCAGGCCCGGAACGGAGGAATATCCTCCACCATTGCTCCCTGCCTGCCTGATCTCAACAGTGTCCCCGGTACTGACTCCCCTGATTCCCTCAAGAACAATGAAAGAGTAAACTGTAACCTTCAGGTTAAGGCGGGAATCAAAGGTTTCCGCGGTCCTCACAACCCTTCCCAGAAAGACACGATCGGATAAAGTCACCAGGTCGGCCAGGCTTACAGGACGGACGGAAATCGCTGCCAAATCCCCGGCTATAAGGGAAAAAAGCAGGAAAAACAGGAGCACTTTCATAAACTTATAAAACTTCATAATCCATATACTCTTTTCAACTGCGCGGACACATTAAACCTTCATTCTATAGATGCATAAAAATGGTCTTGAGCTTCAAAAATTCAGTGACCTCGCCTGCCATCGAAAATGCCTTGCGTTCGCTGGAGTTCCCAACTCCTTTGGGTTTATTTCATCTTACGGGAACACAACCATAATGGAATATGCCATAATTATCAAAATTAAGCCCTTAGTCAATATATCAGAAAACAGGCAAATATAAGTGTTTAGAGACAGAATCAACTCTACTGCCAATCAGATTTTCGGCCCTGAAGATTCTGAGGAAAAATCCAGATGGATTAAGTACTGGCGGAACGGCAAAAGCCGTTATAAGTACTATATGGAACAGCTGCAGCAGATCATGCTGACTGATTTCAAAGATTCCCGTATTCTCGATCTGGGATGCGGCTCCGGAGGGCTTGACTCCCTGCTGAGTGACAGGTTCAGGCTCTATGTCGGAGTTGATTACAAGAAACACATCCTTAAGCTTACCCAACCTTCCGAGCATGCCGGATTCATCCAGGGAAACGGCATCAGGTTGCCTTTTCCTGACTCCAGTTTTGACTTCATTTTTGCTTTTGATGTGCTGGAACACCTGAGCCCGGGAATTTCATGGCAGAGAGAATTCATGAAAGAAGTCCGGCGGGTGCTGTCGCCCCTGGGGATAGCCATGATCTCCACTCCAAATTTCTGGTACCCCTATGACGCTCATTCCAGGACATACTGCTCACAATTCATGCCTGCCAGTGTGGCCGACAGGTACATCAGCCACCTGAATCCAGAATTCATCAAGGAACATGGAACTTTTCGCGACATCAAGCTGCTCCGACCCAGCAACCTCAAAAAAATAATCAGGGAAGCCGGCCTTTCTCCACTGCACAGCCTTCCCTGCTGCCTGGACAGGCTTGAATACTGCAGACTGCATCCACTGCTCGGAATCCTTCCCTTAATCGGCCTGGGATGGCTTCCTCACGCTGAATTCTGGATGATCCTGACCAGGCAGACAGAACGGGAACAGGTGCGGATAAAACTGAAAAAGAATATATTTTTCAAAGCTGAGACTGACAATCCTGATCATTCCACCCGGTTCCTGGGGGAGATTGATTTTTCAAAAGGCAGCCACTACCATCAGTTGGGCAAAGGCTGGCACTGGCCTGAAAATCCCGGAGACAATTTCAGGTGGACTGAACGCAGGGCCTGCTGCTACCTGGAGGGATTAAAAGATACTAAGGAGCTGAGGATTTCCGGTCACAGCCCGATTGAAACCAGGCTTTCAATTTATTGTGACAATCACCTTCTGGGAGTTCACCAGGCAGGGATTAATGAAATTTTCAGGTTACAATACCCCATACCATTCAAGGTGGAACGAAAACACTTGTTTGTGATCAAAATAAAAAGTACGAAGCAGGTTATCAAGGATAAAAAAGTGGATTCGAGGGAACTAAGTGTCCAGGTATTTTCAATCGGGGTTGCGAGATAATGCGTTTACTGCTGCTAATAATTTTCTTTCCTCTGCAGCTGGCGTTATTGCTCCTTCTTTCCCTGACGGAACCGTTACGGTTCCTGCTTAACCTCTTCCGTCGAAACCGGCAGGTAACGGAAGAATTCTGTACCACATCATGCTCCCTGGTAATGCTTAACTGGAACGGCCTGCACCTTTTAAGAGAAAGTATTCCCGCACTCCTTGAAGCTGTAAGAAAAACCGGGGGCGAGCACCAGGTACTGGTAGTAGACAACGGAAGCACCGATGGCAGTCAGGCCTGGCTGGAAGAAAATTATCCTGAAGTGGAGGTCCTCGAACTAGAACAAAACCTGGGTTTCGGCGCCGGTAATAACCTGGGGGTTAAAGCGGCCTCCAACGAAATTGTAATTCTGCTGAACAACGACATGATTGTAAGTTATGATTTCCTGGAGCCTCTTCTTCGGGGATTCACCGGTCCTGATATTTTCGCGGTAACCAGCCAGGTACACTTTCCTGATGGAAAAAGACGAGAGGAAACGGGAGCAACAGCCGCCTGGTTCGATAAGGGATACCTTCATTTCACCCACCTGCCCATAAAAAAACAGCATTTTGCAAGGGGATATCTGCCCGTTTTATGGGCCGGAGGAGGATCGTCCGCATTTCGCAAATCTATGTTTTTGGAACTTGGAGGATTTTCTGAAATCTACTCCCCCTGCTACCAGGAAGATGTTGACCTCAGCTTCAGGGCCTGGAAAAGGGGCTGGCACAGCCTGGTGGCAGCGGACAGCAATGTCCTCCATAAACACCGGGGTACTTCCAACAGGTTATACAGCGACAAACAGCTCGCCTCTATGATCGAGGAGAGAAAACTCTGGTTTATCTGGATCAACCTGGGACTGAAAACCCTGGTTCCGCATCTTCTGTTGCTGCCGCTCAGCATCACCAGGTGGATACCCATCGCGGCCTATTTCAAGGCCATCCGCAAGCTCCCCAAAATCCTGATGTCAAGGATGCGGATGCCGCCTGGAGTTTACAGCGACCGGGAGATTATGGGATGGTCGGAACATCCCCTTTTGTACCTGAATCGTTTCAGGGCTGAAAGGTTCCTGGAGCCAAGGAAATCAGAGAGGCTCCGGATTCTCATTGTCAGCGCTTACCTTCCGCACCTGGGGACCCATGGGGGAGCAGGCAGGGTGTTTCAGCTGATGAAAAGAGCGGCTGAAAAACATGAAGTTACACTCATTACTTACCTGGAGAATGAAAAAGATAAACAGTTTCTTTCCCAGGCGGAATCATGCTGTCACCGGGTAGAAACAGTTTTCCGCGGCAGCTATCGTCATCTGTCCTGGTATCCTTACGAACCGTTCGAAGAATTCAACTGTGATTCTTTTCGAGCTACCCTGGAGGATTTGGCCACTGAGTCTGATTATGATATCGTGCATTTTGAATGGACCCAGATGGCCGAATTCAGTGACCTTTTTCCCTATTCCCCCAAAATTATCACCGAAGTGGAAGTAAACTGGGCGGCTCACAGAACCATGGTTGCGGTAGAACCTGATTTATTAAAAAAGATAAAAAAATATTACAACACGCTACAGACCCTCTACCGGGAAGCGGAATTATGCGCAAAGGCCGACCGGGTTGTATGCGTAACTGAAGATGATAAAAATTACCTGCTCGGTTATGTGGCCACTGAGAAACTCATGGTAATAAAAACCGGTGTAGACCTGGACTATTTTTCTTTTTCAGAACAGGGCAAAGATCCTAATGCGATTGTTTTTGTCGGAGCTTTCCGCCATTCTCCAAACCAGGATGCCATGTTTTATTTCTACCGGGATATCTTTCCGAAGATAGTGGAGAAATGCCCCTCGGCTCATCTTTATATTGTCGGATCATCTCCTCCCGATGAAATTAAGGAATTGGGACTCCAGGAAAACATAACGGTTACAGGTTTCGTGGAAGACATCAGGGAATACTACAGGATGGCCCAGGTGGTGGTGGTACCGATAAGAACGGGAGTGGGAATCAGGGGAAAAGTCCTGGAAGGATGGGCTGCCGGTTCCGCGATGGTTGCTTCTTCCCTGGCGTGCCAGGGCCTTAAGGCGGAACATGGGAACAATGTCCTGATCGCTGACAATCCAGCTGAGTTTGCCAGCCACACCATAGAGCTGTTAAATAATCCCTGCAAATGCATTGAACTGGCCCGAAGTGGAAGAAGTACGGTAGAAGCTTTCTATGGCTGGGATGCAATGGGCAGGGAGATGATTGAGGAATATGAAGCTGTAAACAGCTCCTGGAAATGTCCGGTCCGGAGGAAAACCACTTGAATAACCAGCGGAAGAATCCACCGATTACTGCTGATTCAGGAAGCTTCCCTTCTTCCCGGGAAAAACCGTTCGAGCCAGTGAAATCAGTACTGGTAGTGGAAACTGAACGGCTCTCTGTCATGAGAAAAGTCATATCTGAAATTGCTTCAACTAATGATGGTATGAATCTCTCCATTACAGTACTCTGCAACGAACTGAGAAAAAGATTCTACCTGTCAGGTTCTCTTGTTCAAAACACCATTACCTATCCCGCAGCTGGAATAACATCAAAAATTGCGGCTGCCTTACGCCTGCTAATTCATACCCCAAAATATGACATGGCTGTTGCGGTCTTTAACGGGCAGCGCCAATTTACCAGGGCCAAACTCCTGTTCTGGTTGCTGCGGGCTGATAAACGCCTGGCTTTCGATGGAAAATTTGACTCTTTTTTCCTTGATTCCGGGACCATTCCCAGGTTGTTCAGCCAGAGCCGGAAACCGCCTGATCGGGTCCGGCGGATTGGTGTGCTTATCTTTGAAACCGATGGCATCGAAATACTCAGGGAGGTTATCCGGATTACCAAGGCGAGTCATGTTATACCCAAGGCCAGGATTACATTGTTCTGCCGGGATTCCAGTGCGGAATTACTGGAGTCACATCCGCTGGTAAACAATATTATTTCCTACCGGGATCACTCTGTCTTCAGCTGGTTTAAAAAAGCAGTCAAGATAATTACTGCCAGGAATTCAGTAATAGTCGGGGTATTAAACGGCAGGAAAAGATTCTTCCTGTCAAAGCTTCTTTTCTGCCTGAGCCGCAACCGGCACAGGCTGGTTTTCAACGGTTCCCTCGACTGCTGTTTCTGGAACCGCCACACCTATGGACAGATTATTTTGCAGGGTCTTAAGTCAGGGGTCAATAGTCCTTTTGCCGACAATCCCAGGAAGGTTCTGATCCTTGAAACAGCCGGGCCGGAGACAATGAAACGGATGATCAGGGTTGCAGCGGAACCCAAGGTTAATCCAAACGCCATAATAACCCTCTTCTGCAATGAAAACCGCCGTGAAACCTTCAGTTCCATGCCTGAAATTGAACACATAGTCACTTACAGTGACAGTTCCCTGCGAAATAAACTGGAAGATTCGGTAAAAATCATCTTTACCTACCCTGATGCGGTTGTGGCCCGTTTCAATGGAGATCGTGATTTTAAACCGCTTAAAACGCTGTTCTGGCTGGTCAGAACCCCCAACCGGATCGTGTTTAATGAAGCTCTTGACTGCTTCTACTTTAACCGGAAAACCGCGCACTTATTGATTTCCGGGAAATACGTCAACATTTACGAAAATTTATTATTATCCGCACTGCGTCAGGTCGTCAAGGCTCTGCTGTTTCTTCCGAGGTTCACCTATCTGCTCGCATGGCGGGGAATCAACCGCCTGAAATTCAGGTTATTTTGACATTGAACAGTCAAGCTCGTTCACAAGGTTGGCTGTAACTGGGGTCATTCAGGACATAGGTACTCTCATTGAATCAACATCGCCGGCAGAAGGCAACCAGGATGCGGGCTGAAAACCCAGCATTCAATAACCCTGGGTGACCGAAGAGAGCCCCAGGATTTGGTACCCGCCAACATGTTGGAGCGCTGAAAGTGCGACATCGGAGCTGAGAAGGTCAAAAGACCGGGCCTTATAGCCCTGAAGTATCCCAGCTCCGACAATCCGTCCAACTCCGGGTCAGTTACTGATTCTCTCCAGGACCTTGTCACTCATCTCCCTGCAACCGATGGCTTTGTCGCCGGGACCGGCAATGTCAGCTGTCCTGTGTCCGTCCTTAAGAACCTGTCTGATGGCGGCTTCAATCTTCTGGGCTATATCCTCTCTTTGCAGAGAATACCTGAAAAGCAATGCGACCGAACCAATAGTAGCCAGTGGATTGGCCTTGTCCTGCCCCGCAATGTCTGGAGCCGATCCATGGGCAGGTTCATAAATGCCGAGTCTACCGGAACTCTTCTCTACCCCCAGGCTGGCAGTGGAAAGCATCCCAATTGAGCCGGAAAGCATTGCCGCTTCATCACTCAGGATATCCCCAAACATGTTATTGGTCAGGAGAACGTCAAATTCTTTCGGACGAGTCAAGAGCTGCATGGCGCAGTTGTCGATAAGAACATGCTCCAGTTTAACCGCCTTATAATCCCTATGAACGTCTTCAACTACCGATTTCCAGAGCTGGGAACTCTCCAGGACATTTGATTTGTCAACACTTGAAACCTTCCCGCTCCTCAGACTGGCCGAATCAAAAGCAACTCGGGCGATTCTCTCTATTTCATAATCATAATAAATCTCAGTGTTGTAGCCGGATCTTCCATTTTCGCCGGCTTTAAATCCCCGGGGTTCTCCAAAATAAATACCCCCGGTCAGTTCACGTACAATCAGGATATTCACACCTTCGACAATTTCTCTTTTTACAGGGGAGGCATCCAGCAATTCATCGAAGGTAATTATGGGGCGGAGATTGGCAAAAAGCCCCAAGCCTTTACGAAGGCCCATCAAAGCCTTTTCCGGCCTCAGGTGAGGGGGATTGTTGTCATGTTTTGGGGATCCTACTGCACCAAGCATCACCGCGTCCGCCTCGAGGCAGCGCTCAAGTACAGGTTCAGGAAGGGGTTGCCCGAATTCGTCAATCGCGGCACCGCCGATTTTATATTCCTCAAATTCAAGCTCCAGAGAATAAATGGACGCACATTTCTGCAGAACCGATACTGCCCCTTCTATAACTTCAGGCCCAATCCCGTCTCCAGGCAGTACCACAATTTTTTTTGACATACTAAATCTCTCCGTTTTTGAAGCTTTAAAAGCAGGAGCCAGACCTATCCCCTCTTTAACTATGCTTCCACCTATTTATAATTGATTAAATATTAATTGTTATCCAGAATCTGGAAATTGGACTTGGATATTTCAGCCGCAAGTTTACGGGCTATCTCCCTGAATGCCTGGGCTGCCGGGCTTTCAGGCGCGTCGACAACAACCGGCCTCCCTTTGTCTCCACACTTGCGAATATCAGTTTCCAGGGGTATTCCCCCCAGGAAAGGCACATTGAACTTCTCGCTGGTTTCCTCACCGCCGCCGTGATCAAATATTTCGCTTCTTTCACCGCAGGAAGGACAGACAAAATAGCTCATATTTTCTACTATTCCCAGCACATTAACCTTGACCTGCTGTAACATGACAACACCCTTGCGGGCATCTGAAAGAGCAACATCCTGTGGGGTTGTAACTACCACCCCACCTGCCAGCGGTACCGATTGGGTCATGGTGATCTGTACGTCTCCGGTGCCAGGAGGGAGGTCAGCTATCAGGTAGTCCAGCTCTCCCCATTCGACCTGGTACAGCAGCTGCTGGAGAACTCCATGCAGCATAGGGCCCCTCCAAATCAGGGGAGTATCATCCCTGGACAGTAATCCCATGGACACGAACTTGACGCCATGAGCTTCCAGGGGAACAATCATTTTTCCATTACCATGGGGCGGATCAGAGTTGCCCATCATTATCGGTATGTTCGGGCCATATATGTCACAGTCGATCAAGCCGACTCTGGCTCCTTCCAGGGCCAGGGCACAAGCCAGGTTGGCCGAGACTGTGGATTTACCTACCCCGCCCTTTCCCGAAGTAACGGCAACAATATTTGAAACCCCTTCAATCGCTTTTCGCTCCGGAATGCTTTTCTGCCTGGTGACATCAGCATCCATTTTCACAGACACATTCCTGACACCGTCAAGCCCCGAAACAAGTCTCCGTGCCTCATCTTCAAATTTTTCCTTTATCGGGCAGGCTGGAGTGGTTAAAACAAAGGTAAAAGAAACATTCCCGTCTTCAATTTTCAGGTCGCGGATCATGCCAAGACTGACCACATCCTTCTTTAGATCGGGATCTATAATTGCGCTCAGGGCTTTGAGGACATCCTCCCGCCTGACGCTGCTATTACTAAAAAAACCCATAAAATACTCCCTGTTATATTTTAAATATTCCCGGACTCAGGTTGGCATTACCAGTTTCAGGAATCTGACGATATTACCGGAAATGAAGCCAGCTTGCCAAATTGCATAAAAAATCACTGCTTTAATAACGGTTCCTCAAGGCAACCGAAGAAAGCCGTAAACCTCATGGTTTGCCTCAGCAGGAAGTCTCAATTATCCGGATCAGGAAGATTACTCCCTGCGAAAAACCACATTCAGCTTAACTTCCGCTTCAGCAACCTCTGTCCCCTGTATGGCCGGCAAAAATTGCCATGAACCGCGTACAGTCTCCAGCGCCAATTCATCCAGGACCGGATCTAAACCTTCAATAACCGAGGTATCTTTTAATCCCCCGAACCTGCTGATAAAGCCGATAACCCTGACAACAACCGGATCTGGAAGATGACTGAATGCGGAAGGCAGAAGCGGTTTGGGATCCGCAATGGCTACCGGCCCCAGAACCGTATCCTCCATAAAGAATTCTGAATACTCCTTGGCAGGGTCAGTGCCTTCAAAAATCATTCTGCCGAAACCCCTGGTAAAGCCTGCTCTTTGCAGGGCTGACTTTCTATTGTTACGGTCCAGATCAATATTGCTAATCCTGGCCAGAGCCACTTCAAAATCTCTTTTATTCAGTTTTTCAAAAAATAAAATTCTTCCTTCTATTTTGAGAATTGCTCTCTCAACCACACCATTCAGCTTCAGGTTCCCCATAATCTCAACTCCGTACACTTTTCCCGGTTTTATCAGGCTGGTGGCTAAAAACCGGTTGTCTGTATCAGCGAAGTCCTCGTTTTTGATAACCTGTCCCCTTTTCCACTGCCCCTGGTTGCCAAAAAGAATCAGGTTATAAGGCATGAAAACTGAATAAGCTTCACTCAAATTCAGATAATTAATCACAGCGCTGCTGCCATTAACGACCTCCAGAGTCACAATCCTCTGATCGGAAAGATACAGAAACCCAGTTCCCGTCTGGCCGTAAACTGTTACTGTGGAGCCTGCGAATCCAACCAGGAGGAGGAGGATAAAAACTATGCGAAGAACAAATATATCCGATTTTTTCATTAATCTGGCATTCCCTGCGAAAATCTCCAAAGCAATATGCTTTAAAGTTCCCGATACTCTATAATTCTATTATAATTTCTCATTAACTATTACTTAAATGAAAGACAGAGAGACGCCACTGGTTATCCGTTGTCCTGAATCATTGTCCCGCTTTGGAACCAGGTAACAGCAATACAGGCTTTTTCTGTGTTTTACCAACCAGGGCTGCAGGGAGGGCACAGCTTGTTCCGGTTGACTTCTGAGGAACCGGTAATTTGGCAGAGCCGTCCAGAGTTGCTCTGAAAGAGGACACTATAATTGTGAGCAAAAAAACTGCATTAAACAGCCTGCATCGAAAGTATGGAGGCAGGATGGTTGATTTTGCCGGCTGGGAACTGCCGGTCCAGTACAGCAGTGCCCTGAAAGAACACCAGGCGGTAAGAGAATCCGCCGGAGTTTTTGATGTCAGCCATATGGGACAGGTGGAAATTAAGGGGCCGGAAGCCCTTGCTTTTGTTCAGAATGTAACCTGCAACGATGCTGGAAGGCTCTCAGATTTCCAGGCACAGTATTCGGCATTCCTCACTCCTGAGGGCACTATAATCGACGACATTGTAGTCTACCGCTTTAACGCGGAGCATTTTTTCCTCTGCATCAATTCTGCTACCAGGGAAAAAGATGTTGCGTGGCTTGAATCGCGCGCCTTCGGTAATATTCAAATGGAAGATGTAAGCGACCAGTACGTGCAGCTTGCCATACAGGGTCCAAAAGCAGAATCAATCCTGCAAAAAATTGTAAAAACTGATTTATCTTCCATAAAATTTTACTGGTTCACTACAGAGGTCATTTCCGGCGCTGAAGCCATTATTTCCAGGACCGGATATACAGGTGAAGATGGATTTGAAATTTATATCTCCCCCGATAAAGGAGAGTTTCTCTGGGAAGAGTTATTCAGGGCAGGTGAACCCTATGGAATTTCACCAGCCGGCCTGGCGGCCAGGAATACCTTGCGGATGGAAATGAAGTATCCCCTTTATGGGAGTGACATTACTGATCAGACCACACCGCTGGAAGCGGGATTAGGCTGGATTGTCAAATTCGGCACAGGATTTATTGGTGAAGACAGACTTAAGGAAATCAAGAGTGAGGGAATTAAAAGGAAACTCGTCGGTTTCGAAATGATTGACGCTGGTATAGCCAGGGAAGGATATCCGGTTATCTCCGGAGGTGAAAAATCAAGTACAGTCACCAGCGGAGGGTATTCACCTAGTTTGGACAAAAGTATCGGGATGGCTTACGTCCCAGTCGAAAATTCTGACACCGGTTCTTCCCTGTCCGTAGAAATAAGGGGGCGCAGAAGAGAAGCCAAAATCGTGGCAACACCTTTTTATAAAAAGAAATAGTCGGGGCCCGGCAGGAAGAAATTGGTTACAGAGTCACAAAACGTAATCTGCGACAATTAAGGCCGGACCTGGGGGAAAAAATAGGGATTATTTACAGTTAACGTACTTTAAATGTTAACAATTATCAGCCGCTTGGTTGAATAAACATGGATAATAGCTGTTTGGAAAGGAATTCCGAAGATGAAATTACCAGAGGATCTTTTATATACCAATGACCACGAATGGATCAGGGTTGAGGATGATATCGTAACAATCGGCATAACCGAATATGCCCAGGAGCAGCTGGGGGATGTGGTTTATGTGGAACTGCCTGACGAAGGGCAGGAAATCGATGCTGAAGATGCCTTCGGGTCAGTGGAATCCGTTAAAGCTGTTTCAGAGATTTACTCTCCAATCAGTGGTACCGTTATCGAGGTCAACGATTTACTGGAGAATTCCCCGGAAAAAGTAAATTCTGATCCTTATGGAGATGGTTGGATGGTCCAGTTGGAAGTCAGCGACACTTCTGTACTGGACAGCCTGATGTCCCCGGAAGACTATGCAGAATACCTCTCTGAAGAAGAGGATTAAAAAAAATCCTGAAATCAGGGCCCTGCCAACTGACGGTTCACTATTGACGATTTTCAGGGCCGGTCAGGACATGGAAATTTTATCATCTCCGCCGGCAGGATCCGACCAAGGTAGGGATTGAAGGCCCAGGATGCCATGACCAGGGGGACCGAAGGGGACCCTGGGTTATGGTATCCCTGCCAACATCCTGGAGCGCTTAAGGCGCGACATCGGAAACTTTAGTCGTTAGTCATCAATCGGAAGGATGCTTACGGTCACTATTCCATTATTCCCCGATGCTTAAATACTCCCTTATATTGATACCATATCCGCTCAAGCCTACCAATACCCGGGGATGATTGGTAAGTAGTCGTACTTCTGTGATGCCCAGATCGGCAACTATCTGGGCGCCAAGCCCGAAATCCTTGATATTGGTTTCCTCATATGGGGAAGTTTCATGCCCGGTCAGCTGTTCAATTTCTTCCAGCAGGGATGCTTCAGTTTTATCAAGCCTTAAATATACGAGGGCGCCCCTGCCCTCCTTTTCAATAATATCCAGGCTTCTCTTCAATGAACTTCCTCCCTTTTCACGGGACAGGCTGAACACATCTTCCAGTACATTAGACACCTGCACCCGCAAAATCACCGGTTCTCCGTCTCCTATCTCGCCTTTTGAGAACACCAGGTGAAGCCTCTGGTTCAACAGATTTTCATAGACGTGCAAATCAAACGATCCCATTTCAGACTTGTAGGGGAGTGACTTGATCCGGCGGACAAATTTTTCATGCTTCAACCGGTATTTAATCAGGTCAACTACAGTGATTATCTTTAAGTCATGTTCGGCAGCGAATACTTTAAGTTCCGGCATCCTCGCCATGGTCCCGTCCGCATTCATGATTTCACAGATAACCCCCGCGGGGGCCAAACCTGCAAGCCGAGCCAGGTCGATAGATGCTTCGGTCTGTCCCAGCCTGGACAATACTCCTCCTTCAGCCCCTTTAAGTGGAAAAACGTGGCCGGGGCGTATTAAGTCCTTTGGTGTAGTCTCCGGGGCAACCGCGGTTAAAATAGTCTGGGCTCTGTCTGAAGCTGAAATTCCGGTGGATACGTTCTTCCTGCCTTCGATACTTACACAGAATGCGGTACCGAGGGCTGATTCGTTCTGGACCACCATTTCCGGGATGCGCAGGTGTTCCAGCCGCTCGGCTGTCATTGGCATACAGATCAGACCTCTGCCCCAGGTTGCCATGAAGTTTATCGCCTCAGGGGTAACCTTTTCAGCAGCCATTGTAAGGTCCCCTTCGTTTTCCCTGTCCTCTTCATCGACAACGATGACCATTTTCCCGTTGCGGATATCTTCAATTGCATCTTCAATCACAGCAATACTCATATCTTGTTTCCTGGTCAAAAAGGTAACTTTCCTGTTAACTCAAACTGACAGAATCGGTGTCCTGAGCATTAATTTATCGGGGGGATCTTTTTGATCCACCTTAACTGGTTATCATCAGAATTTGAAACTTTTGTCAGTTCTTCACGAAAATAGGGAGAGACATACCTGAGAAGAAGGGGGTTATCCGGATCATCCTGGAAAAGCCAGACACCTTTGCGGCTGTCCTTGACCCGAATCGCCGGTATCTCCATTACCTTTCCATCCAGGGATAATTGATAAACCTCCCTGCCTTCCAGGACAAATTCAGCCCGCAGCCTGTTCAGTTTATATTTTACCGGTTTTCCTTTGGAAAGCTCCCTGTACATTTTTCCGGAGAGCCATTTTGTAACGGTATCTGAAGACTCATACCCGACACCTGCCTCAAACAGCTTGCCATAGGTCAGGCACTCCGCGGATTCAACCGCGACCTGGTGAAGATGGACTGTCCCCTGAAAAGCAGTGGTCTCCCATTCGAAAACCCTGTCCGGTTTAAATCGGGCAATCCGGATTACAAACTGCTTGTCTTCACCATTAATTATGCTGTTATAGACCAGGATGCTCTTCTCATGAAGGCGCAAAAACTGTTCAGTCTGAGCTTCCGCTCTCCCAGGCATCATCAACAGTAGCAAAACCCATGCTGCTTTTTGTATGTTTTTCCACATATTTACTGATTACATCAACTTCAAGATTGACCTTATCACCAGGTTTGAGTTCCGACATATTAGTCACTTCCATGGTATGAGGAATAATCGTCACCTCCATGAAATCATCCCCAAGGTCCGAAATTGTCAGGCTTATCCCCTCCAGCGTGATGCTTCCTTTCATAACGCAATATCGGGAGACCTCTTCAGGGAGGGCTATTTTGAAAACCCAGGAATTGCCATCGCTCCGGATTTCAAGTACCTCTCCGGTTGCATCAACATGCCCCTGTACCAGGTGCCCTCCCAGGACATCGTTAAGCTTTAAGGGCGGCTCAAGGTTTACAGGGTCTCCGATTTCAGCATTTCCAAGGTTACTTCGCCTGAGTGTTTCAGGTGAAGCATCTACTTCAATGCAGCCCTTGTCCTTTTCAGTTACGGTAAGGCAGACTCCATTCACGCTTATGCTGTGGCCTATATCGAGATCATTATAAAGAGCCCCGACCCTGAACCTGAAGGTACTGCCATCAGCGGAATCCTTTTTTTCGACAATCTCCCCTGTCTCCCTGACTATTCCTGTAAACACTTTTCTGTAAGACCTCTCCTAAAATGTGACTGCCGGAATCTCCATTCGGATAAATCCCGTTGCCGCAGTCTATGTATTACTTACTTTTTCCGCCTGCATCAGGCCACTTTTTCTTACTCACGGCCCATCCCTGGGGCTTGGGGCCGGAACGCCTGCTTTTGCCCGCAGTTTCCTGCTTCTCTTTGAAAGCCTTGATTTCCAGCGGCTTAAGCCGCCTGAACTCCCCGGATTTAAGTGTTCCCAGGGTAACCGGACCGATGGCAACCCGTCTCAGTTTCATTACAAAATGCCCGGTGTCCTCAAACATTCTCCTGATCTGGCGATTTTTCCCTTCGGTCAAGACAACTTCCAGCCAGGGATTCTTGGCAATTTTCAGGATTTTGATACGGCATGGAGCCAGCTTGGTACCATCTTTCAGCCGGGCTCCATTCCTCAGGAAATTCAGGCTTTTATGATCAGGGATATCCTTCACTTTCACCCTGTAAACCTTGGGGATTGATCCTGCAGTCATGATACTCTTTGCCAGATCCCCGTCATTGGTCATTATCACCAGGCCTTCGCTGTTGTAGTCAAGCCGTCCGGCAGGATAAACTCTCCTTTTGGAAGAAAAAAAATCGGAAACAACCGGCCTTCCTTCAGGATCAGATAAAGACGTCACAACACCCTGGGGTTTATAAAAAGCAAAATATTCGAGGGGTTCCGGATGAATCAATTTTCCATCCACCCTGACATGATCCTTTTCTATATCTGCCTTTGCGCCCTGTATCCTGATAACTTCCCCGTTTACAGAGACCTTCCCTTCCCGGATTAAATCCTCTGCCTTCCGGCGAGATGCAATGCCAGCCATAGAAATTATTTTCTGTAAACGTTCTTCCATTTTTAATATCTTTAACAGGTGTTGGGGTATGAGAAATCCTTTAATGATTCAGGCCTTTGATCTGATAATGCCGATGTGTGAAATTGTAACACTAATTCAGTTGGTGAGGCTGGTGAAGATCAAGAAAAGAGAGGGGCAAAAAAATGGATTTCTTTTTATCAGCAAAATTGAAGCTTAAAAACTTTCTCCAGGAAGAGGCAGAATTAATGGCCAGCTAAACCCGACATCCTGTTTTTATTTCGCCGGATCACCCTGGAGACATTGAGCAATAAATGCGGAGTATCAGTCTTCTTTTTTAACCTCTCGCAGGACCTCGCGGGAAGGTCTGCCGGAACTATTCGTAACATTACTTTCGGGCTGAACCAGTCCGCCCTCTGATATGATCTCCTCAAATTCTTCCAGCGAAGGAAGTTCTGAAAGGTCATTCAGGCCGAAATGTATCAGGAATTCCTGGGAAGTTCCGTAGAGAATAGGCCTCCCGATTACCTTTTTTCTGCCCCGAATCTCAATAAGTTTCTTTTCCAGGAGGGTTTTCAGGGTACTGGAACCCTTAACACTGCGAATTTCTGAAATTTCGGGGCTGGTAACCGGTTGTTTGTAGGCTATTACAGCCAGTGTTTCCAGGGCAGCCTGGGTCAGCCTGGCGGAAGGTTTGGATTTCAAATAATCCATCAATACTTCATGCTGTTCCGGGAGAGTCGTAATGCGATAACCTCCAGCGATTCTCCTTATTTCCACCGCATGCTGCATTGAATTGAATTCTGTCATCAACTCTTCCAGCACGTTCTCCAGATTTCCAGGTTCGGTGTCAGGGAATATCGTTTCAAGTTGAGGCAACTTCACCGGCTCCCTGGCTGAAAAGAGTATGGCAAGGATCCGGTTATGCAAGGCTCCTGTCAGCATACCGAGATCCTGATATCCAGGCATCCTGAATCCTGAAACAGCCTGATTTCGCTTAACTTTGCCATTTCAAGAAGGGCTATAAAGGTTACGATAAGGTGAAGACGGGACAAGCCCTGGGATATGAATGAAGAAAAAAGCAACTCACGGTGGACAGAAAACATCCCCCTCAATTCCATAAGCTTGCTCTCAAGGGTCACACTCTCTGGAATTACCTGCATAACCACCCGGTCTCGAGCCCGTTCAATTATGTCATGGAAAGCCCGGACCAGATCAAAAAGAGTGGCATCAACAGCGTCTATTTCCTCTTCTTCAAACTCGTTTTCTCCCCGCACAAATACAGAATCTTCAATGACCTGCCGATCGTGCAGCATTCCGGCTGCTTTCTTGAACTGTTCATACTCCAGGAGTTGAGTGACCAGTTCAAAGCGAGGATCATCTTCCAGGCTTTCATCATCATCAGGATCAGCAGGCAGCAGCATCCTGGATTTTATGTATATAAGGGTGGAAGCCATAACCAGATATTCTCCGGCAATGGAAACGTTGGTTTCCTTCATCAGGTCCAGGTAAGAGAGATACTGTTCAGTTATCCGCACTATCGGAATATCATAGATATCGATTTCCTGTTTGCGAATCAGCTGGAGAAGAAGGCTCAAGGGCCCTTCAAATACATCCAGATCAAAGATCTGCGGTGCCTCCGGATAATTCCCAGTTGTTAGTGCCTGCGCCTGCAACACAATAAACTCCCGCCTTTTCTAAAATAGACATTCTCTGGAAGGATTCCTGTCTGCAATTCTTCCAGTTTGAAGTGATCCTAATTATAGCTTTCTCAGCTGACATCTTTGAAAATGAAAAAACTCTGTTATTTCCCTCTCTGATGCCCGATAATTCAGGAAGTCTCAATATTTGCACTTAATAAACTGCGCTGCGGCTTATCTGGTAATATCCCGCATTTCCTGCGGCCCTGGGTAGTTAAACAGGTCGGAAAAACAAGGAGAAATCCTATGAAAACGGTTGTATTAGGCGGATATGGGAACACCGGAATGCGCATATCAGGACTTCTGCCCGCGATTACCGGTGGAGAGATTGTGATAGCCGGAAGAAACCAGGATAAAGCTAACAGAGCTGCGGCATCCATCGGGTCCGTAACCGGCGGTAATCTTTCCGGAGTTAAGGTTGATGCCTCTGATCCTGCTTCCCTGTCCAAAGTTCTGGAAGATGCCGAGCTGGTGATAGCCGCTACCAGCGGTTTTGATGCTGAAAACATCATCAATACCGCGGTCGAAACAGGTACGCATTACCTGGACACCTACCTGTCCGGGATTGGGAAACTGGAAGCTTTGCTTTCCAGGGAAAAAGAGATCATTCAAAAAGGACTTTGTTTCATCACTGACGGCGGTTTTCATCCCGGAGTCCCAGGAGCCATGATAAGGATGGCTGGAGAGAAGCTGCCTGGTATGACGAAAGCGGAAGTTGGTGGCAGTTTTAGCCTTAACTGGAATAAAACTGAATTTTCCCAGTCCACCCGCACCGAATTCCTGACTTCCCTCTCTGAGATGAAGATCTCGGCTTACATACAGGGAGAATGGAAGGATAGCATCTGGAATCTGCGAAGGTTCAACTTCGGACAGCAGGGGCAGGCCTACTGCTTTCCCATGTACCTGGAGGAACTCAGGAGCCTTCCTGAAGAATTCCCTTCGTTAAAAGACACTGGATTCTACATAGCCGGATTTCATCCATTTATTGACTTCCTGGTTATGCCAGCCTGCATGGCTGCCGTAAAAATTTTTCCCGGAAAGGCAGATAAGGTATCCAATATCTTCACCTATTTCCTGAAAAAACTGTCCCGGGAAAAAGAATGGGCTGTTCTTTTGCTGGAAGCCTGGGCAGGCAGCCACTATGCAAGTAACACCCTGCAAATGAGGGTGGCATCACCAGATCCCTACGACTTGACGGCGATACCGGTCATTTCCTGCCTGGCCCAGTTCTTCCAGGGAAGGAAATTCGCCGGGATTCATACCCAGGCTGAATTCGTAGAGCCCCTGCCCTTCTTCCAGGAGATGGAAAAAATGGGAATAGAAGTGCAACTGAAAATTGATGGAGCACCACTTAAGCTGGAATAGAAGTCGGAAGGTATTACCAGTGTCCTGAGCCTGAAGTGTCACCTATCTGCTGAACGCACCAGAATGAAAGCTCAGTTCGCCATTCGCAGTTTGAACTTTTCCATTACAGGGTCTTCACTTCGGCATTCGAACAATGCTCCCCACCTAAGTCCTTTCCAGTAAAAAGGACTTGAGTGTTCTTAATAGCAGCTCCGACCCCGATTTAAAACATACGGCACCGCGTGCCGCGGCATTCCCTAATAATTCAGGTTCATCGCAGCCCGAACTTCTTCCATGGTGGCCTGGGCCAGTACCCGCGCCTCCCTGCTGCCTTCAACCAGTACATCCCTGACATAGTCAGGATTCTTTTCCAGCTGAATCCGTTTTTCGTAAAGAGGTTCAATTACCGGGAGTAAATATTCAAGCAGCTTCTTCTTACAGTCAACGCATCCGATACCTGCAGAGGTGCATCCTTCCACTACCCAGGTTTTATCTTCTTCACTGGTAAAGGTTTTATGGAAATCGAATACAGGGCATTTTTCAGGGTCCCCGGGATCTGACCTACGCATCCTTGCCGGATCAGTCATCATGGGCATTATCTTCTTCCGGATACTCTCAGGGCTCTCGGTCATCTGGATGTCATTCCCGTAACTCTTGCTCATTTTGCGGCCATCGGTCCCGGGCAGGCGGGCTGACTTGGTCAGTTTGGGTTGTGGTTCAGGAAAAACCTCTCCGTAAAAATTATTAAACCTGCGGGCTATTTCCCGGGAGAGTTCTATGTGGCAGACCTGATCTTCTCCCACCGGAACTTCGTGAGCCCGATAGATAAGGATGTCGGCAGCCTGCAGCAGCGGGTATCCCAGGAAACCGTATGTAGAAAGATCTTTTTCATTCAGTTGCCTGATCTGTTCCTTATAGGTGGGAACCCTCTCCAACCATGGTATCGGGACCAGCATTGAAAAAAGCAGGTGTAATTCAGCGTGCTCCGGCACCATGGACTGCAGCATTAATTTTGATTTTTTCGGGTCCAGCCCAGCGGCAAGCCAGTCAATGGCGATATCCGTAATATTTTCCTTAAGGCCTGATACATCCTGGTACTCAGAAGTCAAAGCATGCCAGTCAACGATGCCAAAAACACAATCGTATGAATCCTGCATGGGAACCCAGTTTTCCAGGGCTCCGACTAAATGTCCTACATGTAACCTACCAGTCGGCCTCATTCCACTGAATACTCTTTTTTTCATTCTTCTCAACCGTTTTAATTAGTAAACTGTTAATTGGGCAGGATACTGCTTCCCGCTTTTATCCGGCAAAATGTTTTTCCGGGAGCCGGTCCTACAAAAACCAGGCAATCACCAATCCCGGTGTTTTCCTCCGTCGGAAAATTAAAATATATTTTACCTTATTAAAAATATCACTGAATTCAACACCGGCCGCAGGACATACCCTATTCCACCCGTCAGGAGAAGAAGAATAAGGATAGCGAAACCATAAGGCCTTATTTTATCAACATATACTGCCATTTTGGGAGGCAGCAGCCCTATCAGGACCCAGCTTCCATCCAGGGGCGGCACAGGAATCAGGTTGAACACTGCCAGAATTATGTTCAACAGTACGCCTACCTGGCAGAGTGCTATCACTGGACCCACAATAAATTCCGGGAAAAGCGCCAGGATAAACCCTGCTGACAGGAGGATTTTGTATACCAGGAGAAATCCTGCGGCAGCCACCAGGTTGCTGACCGGTCCGGCGGCAGCTATGAATAACTGATCCTTGCGGAAATTCTCAAGGTTGGCGGGGTTGACCGGAACCGGCTTAGCCCACCCAAAAATCGGGGCCCCTGTAAAAACACCTATCATTGGCACCAGGAAAGATCCTACCAAGTCAGCGTGGCGTAAAGGATTGATGCTTATCCTGCCCATCAGTCTTCCGGTTGGATCACCTCGTTTATCCGCCATCCAGGCATGAGCTGATTCATGCAGGCTTACTGAAAACAGCAGAACAATTATGTTTATTCCTATCCAAACCAGGTCGAGTCCTTCCTTCATGGCTAGCGATGATACAACGATAGGGGGGTAAAGAACAAACCGGCGGGCCCTGTCAAAAAAAAGACTCCTGGCCTCTAATCCCTGCTTTTAATAGCAGATAGGCGGTTCACTTCCAGCCTCAGTTCCTTTATGTCCCCCTCCATCCTGGTCATCTCTCGGTTGAAGGAATCACTTTTTTTCCTGAGATCCTCCTGGAGCTCAACAATCTTGATGTGATGGTCTTCCTGGAGTTTCTTCATTTCCCGATTGGGTTTAACCTGGGAAACAGCCTGCTCCAGGTCAGATTTCAAGCTGGCTTGAAGCGTCATCAGGTTCTCAACTGCGCGGGACAATCTTTCCAGTTCTTCATTTTTCTGGTTAAGCAGATTGGTAAAGTTGTTGACATCAACCCTTAACGAATCAATCACCCCCTGGTTTTTTTCATCCAGTCCGGCAATTTTATCCTGGAAATTCTTCAACTCTTCCTTAATCTGGTCCAGGGTATCTTCCTTTTCCTTTATCAGCTGCTCATTCCGGCGAAGGCCTGAACGAAGAGCTGTGGCAAAATCCTTACTTGAGCTGGACAAAAGGGCTTCCACCGCTTCAGTAGTCCCTTTAATATTTCCAAATTCTGAACGGATTGATTCCAGTTCAGCCTTTATTTCACCATTCTCAGTTTTAGCCTGATTCAACTGGAGGACTACCTGCTCCAGCTTGCTGGTTAAACTCTTATCTCTTGTGTACCCGATAATGGTTACTGCCAGGGTTAGTAACACAGCCGCAATCAATCCCCACACCGTATACGAATTTGTCCTGTCTGATTTCATATTCATTTCTCCCCAGATTTTTTATTCTATATGGACTCGCTGCTTTTTTCCAGACAGCTTCTCTGTTTTAATACTAACAGTCATTCAAAATCATGAAGATCATACTAATTACCATTCTATTGATATTGTCATTGCTCTCACCCCGGGTTGAATATCTTAACCGGCTGACATTTGCTCTTTGGGTCGCACTATTTGCATTTGCCGCCATCAGCTATCCTTTCCTTTTCAGTTCCTGGTTCGGATTCAATCTCCAGGTGATGATTATCCCGCTAATCCAGATCATCATGTTTGGAATGGGCACCACACTCAGTACCGGAGATTTCAAACTGGTGTTAAAAATGCCGACTCCAGTGCTTCTTGGAATGCTTCTCCAGTACTCGGTTATGCCGATAATAGCCCTCAGCCTGGCCCATCTTTTCTTCTTTAGCCCTGAAATGGCCGCTGGAATAATCCTGGTAGGATGCTGCCCCGGAGGGGTAGCTTCGAACCTGATGACCTATATAGCCCGGGGAAACGTAGCATTATCTGTGACAATGACAGCTTGTTCCACCATTGTTTCGCCATTTGTCACCCCGTTCCTGATGGAAAGGCTGGCTGGGGAATTGATACCAGTCCCCTTTGTTTCCATGATGATCTCAATTTTCAACATGATTATTATTCCCATCGTTGCGGGGATAATCGCCCATGGAATCCTGTACGGAAACAGATCATTCCACCGAAAGCCGTTTCCCCTGATTGCTCTATCCGTTTTTGGCGTTGCCCTGGTCGGGGTTATCCTATTCCTTTTCAATGAGTCATCCGGACTGCTTTCGCCCCTGAGGGGGGGATTTATCCTTGGATCAGTACTTATTAGTGTTACCTGCATTCTGAAGGCTGCTTCACTTGCCTGGGCCGGGGATTCAGCGAAATGGGTAAACAATGCCCTGCCGCTAATATCCATGGCGGGAATCTGCCTTATCATCGCCATTATTACCTCTCGATCTGTTGATCAGCTCCGCACTGCCGGGCTTCTCCTGGTAATTGTTTCAACCGCTCAATGTTGCCTGGGTTATGCCTCGGGATACTGGCTGGGTCGAGCGGCGAGACTTAATGAAAACAACTGCCGAACCATTGCCTTTGAAGTGGGAATGCAGAATTCCGGGATGGCTTCAGGTCTAGCCATATCTATTCTCAATAACATCATTACTGCCCTGCCCCCGGCAATATTCGGCCCTATAATGAATATTTCCGGTTCAGTTCTGGCCTACCGGTGGGGCAAAAACCCAGTTTCGCCTGTGCTGGGAGGCACCAAATCCTGAATTCAAAACAGGTATCCACAATTTTGGATTGAGTTTTCGCTAACCCGCTATATTAATATGCTGAACCGTGGAGCGGTAAAGTAGAGGCCAATGGAAACATGAACGGCAAAGCTTGCTTCAGGAATCAGGAACATCGCAGTAGAGAAGCTCAGTCTATGTTCCCTCTTAGCTTCAAATTTTTTTAAGTTAAGATATAATCCTTATATCAACCATGATCAGCATAACTTTCTTTACAGCTCTGGCAATGTACCTGGTAGCTGCCCTTTATAACAGTCTGGCATTTATCCGCCATCAGGAATCAATGTTCCGGGCCTCCCTGTTTTTTTCAATCACTGGGATATGTTTTCATACAATCAATATCACTATAACCGGTTTTGAGCGAGGGATTTTCCCCCTGACCGACCACCAGGAAGCCATGCTTTTCCTGGCCTGGGCGCTGGCTCTGGTTTTCATTTTCATTGGTTTCAGGTACAGATACAGGGTAATCGCCCTGGGTGTTTTTCTCCTGCCCCTGGTCCTGATTTTGATGTTAAGCAGTCTCCTTTTCCAGGAAACACCGGTACAGGACATCCTCAGGAGCAGGCTTTTCTATTTCCATACAACCTTCCTTTTCCTGGCATATGCGGCTTTCGTGGCCGGGACAGTATTTGCCGCACTTTACCTGCTCCAGGAAAGAGAGCTGAAATCCAAAAACCTGAGGCTTTTTTACAGAGGGCTCCCATCTCTGGGTATGCTGGACCACCTGTTTTCCAATTCCATGCTGATTGGGCTGGTTCTTATGACCTTCGGGCTGGCTTCGGGGATTTACTGGGCCCACCGGGAATGGGCTGGGGCATGGATTTCTGATCCGAAGGTTGTTTCAGCCATCGTAACCTGGATGATATACCTGGCCTTGACCTTGACCAGGGCTTTGACCGGCTGGAGAGGCAAACGAATGGCCTTGATTACATTAGCCGGGTTCTTGTCGCTTTTACTGACATTCTGGATCGCCACGCTGCTGGGTAGCCGGCATATTTTTTAACGGGAATATCTATGCAGCTGAAACTTATAGGCTTAAATCATAAAACAGCACCAATAAATATCAGGGAACAGGTGACTATTCCGGAAGATTTGTTACAGGGAGCCAACAGGCTCTACCATGACACCATGGCCGCAGAAGAGACCATGCTTCTTTCAACCTGCAACAGGGTTGAAGCCTACATATACGGACCCGCCAAACAGGAAACCGAGGAGCATACCTTCAGGTTTCTCCGTGATTACAGTGGGGCATCTTGCCTGGATTTCAGCCAGTACGTTTACACCCTCGACGAAAAAGATGCCGTTGAACACCTTTTAAGGGTCGCCTCTGGACTGGATTCGATGGTGATTGGAGAGGCCCAGATAACCGGACAGCTGAAAAACGCACATTCCATTGCCCGGCAGGCAGGTACAGCAGGCAAAGAACTGGGCCGTTTAATATCCTATGCTTTATTCACCGCCAAAAAAGTCCGGAGCGAAACAAAGATATCGGAACGTTCGGTTTCGGTCAGTTCAGTTTCAGTTGAGCTGGCGCGTAAAATTTTTGAAGACCTAACCAGGAGGAGGGTCCTCCTGGTAGGTGCAGGCAAAATGAGCCGACTGGCTGCCCGGGGATTCCTTTCATCAGGAGTTAAAGAACTGCGTGTAGTTAATCGGACCTATGAAAAAGCATGCCAGATGTCACGGGAACTGGGCGGACACGTGTACAACTATGATCAGCTTGAAGACTGCCTGGTATCCTCGGATATTGTAATCCTCTCGACCGGGGCCAGGGAATTCATACTGGATTATGAACTGATGGAACGAGTTATAAAGCAGAGAAAAAACCAGCCGCTTTTCATCATTGACATCGCAGTACCCCGAAACGCCGACCCCTCTATTGATAGAATTGATAATATTTTTCTTTACGACATCGACAACCTGGAATCGGTTATCAATGATCACATGAAAAGCCGTTTTACCGAGGCCAGGCTGGCGGAGCAGATAATCAGGGAGAAAGTAAAAGGATTCCTGGATTTAAGAAGCCAGCGGGCCTTTGGCCCCCTGGTTAAAGCCCTGCGGGACAGAGTGGAGGAGATCTGCCTGGAAGAGTTGGAGCTGTCCCGAAATAATATGTCTCCGGCAGAATATGAACAGACAAAAAAGGTGATTTTCAGGACAGTCAACAGGCTGTCCCATCCGCTGATCTGCCAGATAAAATCTACTACTGAAGACTACCCCGAACTGCTTTGCGATCAGGAATTTCTGGGCAACCTGGCCAGGGAAGCGTTTGAGCTGAAGGATAAGGAATAATGACATCTCTCAATATAGGAACCCGGGGAAGCAGGCTGGCCCTGGCCCAGAGCAACATGATCAAGTCTGCCCTTGAAAAAGCCTGTCCCGGCCTGGAGATTTCAATCAAAATTATTAAAACCACGGGAGACCGGTTTTTGGAAGCATCTCCAAAAGAACTGGCCGCTCTTACCAAGGGGATTTTTGTCAAGGAAATAGAGGAAGCACTCCTTGCGGGAAGCATTGACCTGGCGGTTCACAGTCTGAAAGACCTTCCCGTGCAAATACCTTCCGGCCTGAGGATTACTGCCATGCCTCGCCGTGAGGACCCAAGGGATGTCCTTGTATCTCCGCACCCGATTAGTACCATACAGGAGCTTCCGGAAAACGCAAGAATAGCGACAGGTTCTCCCCGCAGATCTGAACAGCTGAAACAGTTGAGGCCAGACATCCAGATCCTGCCTCTCAGGGGAAACGTAGACACCAGGATCAGAAAACTGAAGGAACAAGGCCTTGACGCTATTGTCCTCGCCGCATCAGGCCTGAAAAGAACCGGACTTGGCGAAAAGATAACCTGCTATCTTGATCCGGACCAGGTTGTCCCGGCTCCAGGACAGGGATGCCTGGCTATTGAAACCCTGGAACAGGCCGGTGACGGACTTTGTGAACTTTTATCCGGGATTGAACACCCTGAGACCAGGGAGGCCGTCGGCGCCGAAAGAAAGTTTCAGCGGATGATAGGCTCAGGATGTAATTTCCCCTTGGGAGCTTACGGAAAAATCAGTCACGACTCCGTGTCCTTTTCTTACTTCGTTGGCTATCCTGAAATCAACAAGTACCTTTACGGCACGCTGCGGGGCAAGCCAGGAGAGATATCAGACCTGGCAGAAAAGGCGATAGAGGCAGTACTTTCAACCGAATCCAGTCAATTTGAATGAAAATCCGGAAAGTAATGGGGCAAACAGCATCATGGTAGAAAAACCTTTAAGGAACCGGACCATAGTGATTACCAGGGCTGCCGCCCAGGCTGATGAATTTGCCCGAATGCTCACAAATCTCGGGGCGAGGGTTGTCACGATCCCGGTTATAGAGGTTTGTCCTCTTGAAAGCGAAGAGTTACGGCGCTCCCTGCGGGAAGTTAATGACTATTCCTGGATTATTTTCACGAGCAGCAACGGGGCGGCAATCTTCCTGGAAAAATTAAAAGCCATAATGCGCCCTGATGAACTCCGGCCCCGCATATGCGCTATCGGCCCGGGAACTTACCGCCAGATTGAACAAATGGGATTCCCTGTTGCCATGATCCCGAATACCTACCAGGCCGAGGGAATTCTGGAAGAATTCTCCAGGTTGAGTTCCGGCTTGGCTGATAAGCTGTCGATCCTGATTCCCAGGGCTCTCCGGGCCAGGGAGGTCCTCCCTGAAGTATTGAAGGAAATGGGCATGAATGTCAACGTAGTCCCGGTCTACAAGACGCTTTTCCCAGCCGGAAGTATACCTGAACTGCGGGTTTTGCTGGATAGTGCCTCCCCTGACATGATTACATTTACCAGCTCTTCGACAGTACTTAACTTCATGAAACTGGCGGGAAATACCTTTGATCTGCACTCCTGCAGATATGCGTCAATCGGGCCGGTGACTTCTGAAACCGCCTTGAAGGCAGGTCTCAGGATAAGTGTAAACGCCAGGGAATCAACCCTTGAATCACTGGCTGAAGCAATAGCTGATTACTATTTAACAATACCCACTGGAGCCGCCAACCCCCCGATTTCTGAATAATGTGGCCCTATTCCTCTTAACCTTGAACCGGTAACAGGAGAAAAACATGATCAAGCAGAAATTGTTCATTCTAATCATTCTTTTAACAGGTGTCTTGCTGTCCGGATGTTCCCAGGCTGACAAGGCGGGAACAGCATCGCTGGTCATAGTTAATGCCAGGATAGCCACCATGGCAGAGGGCGGGCCCTGGGCCCAGGCAATTGCAGTCTCAGGAGACCGCATACTTGCTGTCGGCACCAATGAGGAAATCGGGAAATACATTACAGGAGAAACGAGGGTACTCTCCCTGGAAGAAGGGCTTGTTATACCAGGCTTCATCGACGGGCATGCCCATTTTTCCGGCATTGGGGAATCACTGCGTCAGCTTGATCTCACCCAGGCCGCCTCCTGGGAGGATATTGTCCGGATGGCTGGTGAAGCGGCAGCGGAAGCTGGTCCCGAAGAATGGATACTGGGACGGGGATGGCACCAGGAAAAATGGGGAATACCCCCTGAACCTGCCGTGGAGGGATTGCCTGTTCACGCTGAACTTAGCAGGGTTACACCAAATAACCCGGTTCTTTTTGTCCACGCCAGCGGGCATTCCTGCCTGGCAAATGCCAGGGCAATGGAGCTGGCAGGCATTGGTAAAAGTACCAGAGATCCAGAAGGAGGCGAGATCCTGAGAGACCGGAAAGGGTTTCCCACCGGAGCCTTCAGGGAAACAGCGCAGGGATTAATCTATAACCCGCTCTATCAGGATCTCGCCTTAAGGACCCCGGAAGAGCGGGAGGCCAACCTCAGGGAAACTATCGACCTTGCCATGCAGGAATGCCTTTCCAAGGGCATTACCAGCTTTCACGATGCGGGATCTTCATTCGCCCTCATTGATCTGCTTAAAAAAATGGCGGATGAAGGCAGCCTCAAAGTCCGCCTGAACGTAATGGTCTCGGAATCAAATCAGAATCTGGAAGAAAAAATATCTGGATACAGGCTTACCGGGTATGGTGGAAATATGTTGACTGTCCGTTCAATCAAGCGGCTCATTGATGGGGCTCTCGGCTCTCATGGCGCCTGGCTCCTGGAACCTTACACTGACCTTCCTTCAAGCAGGGGCCTTCAGACTTACAGTAGTGAAGATCTGCAAAAAACGACTGAAATCGCGCTGGCCAATGATTTCCAGGTCTGCGTACATGCTATCGGGGACCAGGCTGTCCGTGAAGTCCTTGACATATACGAAAAAGCGCTTGCCGATTCCAGTGATTACAGATGGAGAATTGAACACGCCCAACACATTGACCCGGCTGATATTCCCAGGTTTTCCCGGCTGGGTGTCATGGCTGCCATGCAGGGCATACACTGTTCTTCCGACGGTCCCTGGGTGATAGGCAAAATCGGTGAAGAAAGGGCTGCAAGCGGAGCCTACGTTTGGAGAAAACTTTGGGACAGTGGAGCAGTCATAGGAAACGGAACTGACGCTCCAGTGGAAGATGTTGATCCCCTTAAGTGTTATTACGCTACCGTAACCCGAAGGATGGCCAATGACGAACAATTCTTCCCCGATCAGTGTTTGACCCGGCTTGAAGCCCTGCAGTCATATACGATTAACAACGCTTTCCTGGCATTTGAAGAGGCAGAGAAAGGCTCTCTCGAACCTGGAAAACTGGCAGACATCACGGTCCTGTCCAACGATATCCTTTCTGTGTCAGAGGAAGAACTCCTGGAAACTGAAGTACTTTACACGATTGTGGGAGGCAAGATCCTTTACCAGAGAGACTAGCGGGGACAATTAACGATACAACTCCTGAACTGCCACCCAGGTCACGGCAGCGCTCGAAGTGCCATCCACTTTGCTCCTCGAATATCTCATTTCTCACTTCGTAATGGCTGGGAACAGGATAATCTCCTTGAAATACATCAGGTTTTCTCGAACCTGATCCATGGGCCTGATCACCAGCGACTGCCCATCTGAAGCATTAAGATTTATGGTTCCCAAATCAAACTTACCATAATCGTACCAGCCCCCGGTTGCCTCGGTTGTCGCTTCCAGCGACTCATCACCGACCTCTATCCTGTATCTCTGCCCGGCCCAGTCAGGAAGCACCGAACAGGTTAAACGCAACCTGAAAAGGCCAGGTTTATCCGCTTTAAGGTTCCAGGTTATGGAATCATCCGAATTTTTCCAACCTGAAATATGGTACCCTCCTTTCCGGTTGAACCTCTTTACAGCTTTTCCGCTTGTGATGGCAGACTCGTAATTCAGCAGGATTGAAGCGTCTTCGGACTGCTGGACAAATGGTGGAGTAACACGCGGCTGTCCATCCAGCTCCAGTTTCAGTACAGTCACGTATTTATCCTTTTTCACCTTGCTGATTTCCAGTAACGGATAGCCGTTTTCTCCAGATACGGCAATCTCTTTATCAGAATCTGATAAAGCCACGGCACTTTTGACACTGTTCAACAGCCCTTTCACCTCCAGTTTTCCGCCTTGGGGCCAGTCTGTTATATGCAGAAACAAGTAATTCCCTTTCCTGGTACAAAAACCCCATTCTGCCGCTTCCAGGGGGCTTGCCTCTGTTCCATAGATACCTTCCCCGTAGAGTTTCATCCAGCGCCCTGTTTCCTCCAGGATCGCCCTGGATTGTGCCGGAATCCGGCCCATGCCGTCCGGCCCAATATTCAGAAGGTAGTTACCACCCTTGCTGACAATCTCCACCAGCCTGCGAATCACTTCTCCCGGGTGTTTCCAGTTATGATCAAACCTGCTGTAGCCCCAGGTATCATTCAAAGTCTGGGGAGTCTCCCAATACTCCTCGATGCCGCTTGAAGGCATTCCGTTATCATTCAACTCCTGGAAGTCTCCCATCAGCTCGGATTCATAGTTTCCAATCCGGCCGTTGACCAGGCAATCTGGCTGTAATTTCCTGACCAATTCCCTCAGGCCGCTGGCTTCTTCCTGGGTATACAGTCCTCGGTCAAACCAGATCAGGTCAACCTTCCCAAATCCCGTAAGCAGTTCCCTTAATTGAGGTTTAGCTTTTTTCTCCAGGTACTCATTTTCAAAGATTTCCAGGTTTTTCTCAGGATCGAAATTAAAATCCCAGGTATTTCCATAGGCAAAAGGCTCGTCCCAATCTTCCCTTTGAGAGTAGTAGAAACCAAACCGGATGCTGTTCTTCCGGCAGGCCGCCGCGAGTTCCCTGAGAGGGTCTGTGGGGAACTGGGTCCAGTCGCAAATATTGTATTCGCTGACAGCCGAGTCATACATGGCAAAACCGTCATGGTGTTTGGCCGTGAGTACCAGGTACTTCATGCCTGCCTCCCGGGCTAAAGCGACCCATTCCTCCGCGTCGAACTCCACAGGGTTGAATTCCCTGGCCATTTGACGGTACTCATCCCTAGGGATCTGTAAAAAATTCATAATCCATTCTGAATTCCTGTCATTCCCTACTTTTTTCCCCTTCCATTCCCCGGCCAGCCTGGAGTATGGGCCCCAGTGTATAAACATCCCGAACTTGGCATCACTGAACCATTCCATCCGGCCTTGACTGTTTCCAGTTATTTCAGGTTCATCCGGAGTGCGACTCTCCACAGGTGCTGCATACCCATCAAGGTATAAGCCCCATACAAGGCAGAGACACGCGACTAAAGACAAGGAAGATAACCTCGGCATCTTTTTGATATCCTTTCATTCACAGGGATAAAAACGGTTCCCGGGGAATCAGGAACCCGTACTCCTCCTGATCACTGTTCGACTAAAAGCATCAGGAGGACATAAAGCAAGCTGGCTCCAACCAGAAGCGGGGAAACTGCCTTGGACTTGCCCACGAGAATTTTAATCATGCTCCAGCTAATAAAACCCCACACGATTCCATGAGCAATGGAATAGGTCAACGGGATCAGAATCATGGCCAGAAATGAAGGTATCGCGTCATCCAACCGGTGCCAATTTATTTTCAATATCGGCTTCATCATGAAAACACCCACCAGGCAAAGAGCAGGAGCGGTTGCCACAGATGGGATGAATGAAAGCAGCGGTGAAAGAAAAAGAAACGGGAGGAACATCAATCCGGAAAAAACAGAAGCCAGCCCGGTTCTGCCCCCTTCCTCGACCCCGGCGGCGGACTCAATGAAACTGGTACCCGAACTGGACCCGAATAATCCTGATATCAGTGTAGAACCGGCATCAACAATCAGCGACTGCTTAATATTCCTCGGCTCACCATGCTCGTCAGTCAGGTCAGCGGCCTCTGCGACACCTATGAAAGTCGAGAGACTGTCAAACAAATCAGTAAAAAGAAACGCGAAAATCACTGGCAGGTAGGAAAGCTTAAGAGAGCCAACGAAGTCCAGCTGGAATAGCAGGCTGAAGTCAGGCGAAGCCCAAACACCCTTCCAAACAACCAGGGGCTCTCCTGCCCCGACCCATCTCCCAACTGGAAAAGACAGCAGTGAGGTAATAATGATACCCAGAATAATGGCTCCGGGAACCCTCCTGATCATAAGATAAGCGGTAATGCAAAACCCCACAAGGAATACCATAACAACTGAATCAATCTGACCCAGCCTTACCAGAGTTACCGGATCAGCTTCAATCATCCCGGCATTTATGAATCCCAGGAAAGCAATAAACATCCCTATTCCACAGGTAATTGCATATCTTATCTGCCTGGGAATGGCGTTAACAACCGCAACCCGGACATTAAAAACCGAGAGGACCAGGAAAACTACACCTGACCAGAACACCACACCCAGGGCTGTCTGCCAGGGCACCTTCATTCCGATTACTACTGAATAAGCAAAAAAGGCATTAATCCCCATACCCGGGGCTACAACAATCGGATTATTGGCATATAATCCCATGGCGATAGAACTGAATGCTGAAACCAGTACGGTAGCGGTAAGAACTCCACTGAAAGGCATCCCGGTTTCACTGATTATGGCAGGATTGACAACTATGATGTACATTGCGGCCAGGAACGAAGTAATCCCCGCCAGAAATTCGGTCTTAACAGTTGTCCTGTTTTCCTTCAGCCTGAAAAAATCTTTCATAACACCCTTCTTATTCAATTGAAATTACCCTTGTAAAGGCAACCACAATACCAAGGGAAGATCTCAAATTCTTCGTCAGCTTAAAATGATCCAACCCTGTAGCCGTTTAAAGGCTGTTAATAGATTTTATATCCCGTGTTATTATCGTGCAATGAGAAAAAGCAGGCTATTTACTCCTGGTCCTACTCCATTGATACCTGAGGCTCAGCTGGCCATGGCATTACCCATGCCTCATCACCGCACAACTGAATTCAGCAGGATAATGGCAGACTGCAGGAAAAAACTGCAGTCCATATTCAAAACTGAAAATGAGCTTTTGATCCTTTCAACTACGGGTACGGGAGCAATGGAAGCGGCAGTAAGCAACTTTCATTCTCCAGGAGAAAAGGTACTTGTTATATCTGTTGGTAAATTTGGGGAAAGGTGGTCCGAACTGGCCGAGTCTTTCAGCCTTGACTGCCAGATACTTAAAAAATCTTACGGCGATTATGCTTCAGCGGAAGAAATCGTCACCTCCCTCCGGCAGAACGCCGGAACAAAATCACTTTTTATCCAGGCGTGTGAAACCTCCACGGGGACGGTTCATGACCTGGAAAGGATCTCCAGCTTAGTCCGGGAAAGTTTTCCAGATATCCTGATTATTGTTGACGCGATAACCGCCATTGGATGCCAGGAGCTTCCGGTTGACCAGTGGGACCTGGACGTTGTTGTATGCGGCTCCCAGAAATCTTTCGGCATTCCTCCCGGTCTTTCCTTCATATCACTCAGTGAAAGGGCGCTTATCGCCCTGCGCTCAAATCCCGGAAAAAATTTCTACCACCTCTCCCTGCTCAGGGAAATGAAGGGGCAGGCGCAGGGATCACCTGCCTTTACACCGTCAATCGCACTGGTAATGGCCCTCCAGAAAGCCTGCTCTCAAATCCTTCAATACGGGCTGGACCGTACTATCGGAGATGCAGCTCAGATGGCTGCCGTGACCAGATCAGGCCTGGAAAGCCTGGGCTTTCGCATACTCTCGCAATCACCGGCAAATGCGGTAACTGCGGCTATTCCGCCTGAAGGGATCGCGGCTGACGATATTAAGAACCGCCTGGACGAGTGGTACGGAATCAAAGTAGCGGGAGGCCAGGGTGATGTTGCCGGGCAGATTATCCGCATTGCCCACCTGGGGTATTTTGACATCCTGGACGTCTTTACCCTGCTTTCGGCACTGGAACTGACACTGGTCCGTATGGGGCGGGAAATACCCGCCGGAACAGGTGTACAAGCGGCAATGCAGCAACTATATTCCTGAAAAACTAACTGTTTTTACAACAACCGGAGTCAGCCTGAGAACTAGCCTGTTTGCAGGCGCCTGCCTACTTCCAGCAAGGTTTTTTCATCCATGGGATCTATTGATCCATCCCAAAGTGGGCCGGTATTGAGCAGGAGGTTGGCTTTTACTGAATCCGCGTGCTCCAGCATCTTCATCACATAGTCGGGATCCTTGTGATCGCCGGCGTTCCTCATATCATAACCCCATGCCCGGGGCTGCAGGGTGTCGCAAATTTCGATCGGTTTACCCTGATTTTTCTCCCAGGCTCTCCTGGCGACTTCTCCCCCTTGCTGGTGGACCCTGGGATTCCTCTCAGGTGCAGTGAAATCCTCATCGCCATTGGCTCCCTGTTTGAAGGAAATCAGGGTATACGGCTGAAAGGAACGAATGATACGGTAGGTTTCCTCTATCGGAAACAGATCCGGCCTTGCGTAGTAACCCATGATCGGATCCAGCCAGATTCCTGCCAGTGGCTGATATTGAGTCATAATCTCTTTCAGCTGAGCATGGGCAAAATCAATATAGTGGCGAAAATCGGAATCCTGTTTGAACATATATTCCGGCTGCGGCACAGGATAGTCAGGCCTTGCGGAAGTCCATTTTACCGGGCCGGTCATTCCGGCTTCCCTGGAATAGAAATATGGATGTTTCCAGTCCAGTCCATATGAATAGTAGAGAAATACTCCGAGTCCTCTCTTGTCGCATGCCCTGACCAGCTCTCTGGCAAGATCCCTTCCAGATGGCGCGTCCAGGCTGTTAAAATCTGTCTGACTGGTCCGGAACAGACAGAAGCTGTCATGGTGCCTGGCGGTCATGGTGATATATTTCATGCCGGCAGCCACCGCCATATCAGCTATAACCTCAGCATCGAACCTTTCAGCCCTGAATCGTCCTTTGAGTTTGGCATATTCCGCAACCGGGATCTTCTGGGTGAGCTGCACCCACTCTCCCATGCCAACGATGCTGTAAACACCAAAATGCATAAAAAGGCCGAATTTCGCGTCCCGGAACCACTTGATTGCCGCCTTTTTCGGATCCCGGTTGTAAAGATCTTCATATCCCTTTAAATAGTTGGGAATACCGATTCCGGACAATGCAGCCATGATCGAAGTCCCTGCGCCGGAAAAGGCAACAGCCGTGGTGCAGGTTCCGATAAAATTTCGTCGATTCATTCTTTTATCCCTCCCTGGTTTCAGACCAGAGAATACAGCCGGAATGATTATGACACAAGAAAAACCGGAATTTGCGTTGAGTAAAGAGCCCTCCATGAAAGCGAATAAATGGAGTGTTGCCTGGCAAACAAGCCGGGGGATTTTCCGATCAGGCAACCCAGCCATGCCCTGGCTCCGCTTCACCTTGATCAGCGGGAAACCCGAAGCATTAATTCAGGAATCCAGAACCTGCCTGGTATTGAGAGTGAGGGGAATCCGCATTTCCGGAAGTGCGCCCCGTTACGCCTCGGAATGCCTCAAGCTTCCGGGCCATGGGTGAACCTTGGACGTCCAAGGCAAGAGGCTAATCCTGAATCATCCGGCTTCTATGATACTTTCCAGGAAGGGTTCGGGATCGAACTCCAGCAGATCTTCCAGCTTTTCCCCTACCCCTATGTAACGCACCGGGACATTCAGTTCCTTGACTATACTGACAATTATGCCCCCTTTTGCCGTACCATCCAGTTTAGTGACAATGACACCGCTTAAACCGGTTACCCTGGAAAACTCCCGGGCCTGCTGCAGGCCATTCTGGCCGGTAGTTGCATCCAGCACCAGGAAAATATCATGGGGGGCTCCTGAAACTTCCCTTCCCGCGATTCTGCACATCTTATCAAGTTCCTGCATCAGGTTTTCCTTGTTGTGCAGACGGCCGGCGGTGTCCGCTATCAGGTAATCAATGCCACGTGATTTAGCAGCAGCAAGCGCATCGAAAAGTACGGCAGCCGGATCTGCTCCTCCTGCCTGTTTAACAATATCGCATCCGGTTCGTTTCGCCCAGATATCTATCTGCTCCACCGCGGCTGCCCTGAATGTATCTGAAGCGCACATTAAAACACTGTTGCCCTTCTTTTTATACAGGCTGGCCAGTTTTCCTATAGTAGTAGTCTTCCCGACACCATTAACGCCGACAACCATAATTACCCTGGGAATCGGAACTTCTCCACTGCTTGTCCCGTTTTTAATTTCCTCTGCCGGTGACACAAGAATCTCAAGCAGCTTTTGCCTGATGATCCTGCGACAATGGCTTAATGTGATAAACCTGCGGGCCCTGGTTTCTTCCTTAATCAAATCAATTATTTCAGACGCCGTAGTCACGCCGATATCAGCTCCGATGAGGATTTCTTCAATATCCTCAAGCTGTTCTTCGCTTATCCGGCTTTCAGCAGTCCCGCTCACCTGCTTCAATTTCCAGGCAAGATCTTCTTTGGTGCCTTTCAAGGCTTCGCTGAGGCGGGAGAAATAACCGCTGTTCTTATTTTGGTTGTAGTTAAAAATACTCATATGAAGCTACTCTGTAAATTCCTGGTTTAAATCTCTACTGTAATGAGCCTGCTGCCTTTAATCGGTTTCCTGACAATCCTCTGGCCGTGATAAACAACACCGAGAAACGGGCTTTTACCTGTAATTAAAAAATAATTTATCTGCCGTTTAATCCGGGAGAGATGCGGAAAGGGATTAAAACACCGGGGCAGAGTCCAGGTAAATTTCAAGACTGATTCTAACAACTGCGCTGGTGCTTCTTTTTCAAAACTTCGTCAGCGGCTTCAGGCACAACGGATTTTAATGTGCCGGCCAGTTTTTCAATCACCAGATCAACCACCAGGGCATACTCCTTTTCTGAAAGACCACTCTCAGGTTCCTGCGCCACAGGTTCATTGATGCCCAGGTATTTCCTGTACATAGATTTAGTCCCTGCCTGCAGCTGGTCAGAACCAAGTCCTCCAATCAATTCGGTGCCGGGCTGGACTGATCGAATTGAAGAAATGATGGAACTAAAAACTATCTCCTCTGCCTCTGTGGCTCCATTTTTATCCCGGGAAATCTGCCCCTGGTTTTCCCGATCTGCAAGCAGGCTCTCCACAAGCTCCATGAGCTGACTGGTTTCAAAAGGTTTTTCCAGCCTCGCGGCGGGTTGAAAATCCAGCATTTTCCCCTCATCCACCGGGCACCTGATACTGCCCATAAGCACAATAGGTATCGCGGCGGTCAGTTGCTCCTGCTGAAGCTTTTTGCAAAGCTGATATCCATCCATGCCGGGTAAGGCAACATCCAGCAGCATGATGTCAACCGGAGAATGACTCAAATACTCCAACACATCACGGCCGTCTGCCATACAAACCACCTGATAATCAGGATCTTTAAAAGCAAGCGTAACAATTTTCTGAGTGGCCCTGCTGTCATCAGCAAGCATCAACCTGTACATATCAAAGCCTTCTATCTGCTCAGGAGGAAAAGAATACTGTTATTCGCCTCCGGTAGGTTTCGTCTGTGTATTTTGATCAGCTCTTTCTCGCGCCCTCTTGTATATGTCTTCGCGCCCACTAACAGTCTCCCAAACACTTTTAATCGGATCAGTAATAGAAAATCCTTGATCCTCCCGGCGATTGGCTTTCCTCTTGGCGGCGATAATCTCGTCAATTTCAGGTATATCCTGTTCCAGCATTACCAGGTGCTGCTTCGCATCTGAAAAATATTTACTGAACGGGAATTCGCTGGCTACTCTCTTGTAATATACAGCAGCTTCCACTACCTGCCCGTTTTCCTCAAGGCATCTTCCGAGATTAAAAAGAGTTTCGTCCAGAGTACTGAAATCAGGATATTTCTCCAGCACTTCCTTGTACCTGTCTTCAGCAGCCCGGTAGGAATTCTTTTTGAAATAAAAGTTGCCAATGTAATGATCCCTCATTGCCATTGCTTCTTCTACTTCCTTCAGAACTTCACGGGCAGTTGGAGCCATTTCACTATCAGGGAAATTGGTCAGGAACCGCTTGATTTCGCTGGCCGCTTTTCTCATATGAGTGGGATCCCGGTCATATGGGCCCATTAATTTATAGTTAATTGCAGCTATCTTAAGCTGGGCATCATCTGCCATTTCATGGGTGGGATAAAAGATCAAGAAATCTTTATACTGGGCTTCAGCCTGCAGTAGATTCTCCAGCCCCCCCTCTGCATAAAATGAGTCTGCTATAGCGAGGAAGGAGGAGGGTGTGAATTCACTTTCAGGATAAGTATTGATCAGCGTCTGAAAGGCGAGTCGTGCCTTGATATGCTGGCTCTTGTTCAGGTAGTCCATCCCATTCTCAAAAAGCTGGGTGTCCGGGGCAGCGGCACCTTCCTGCAGACCGGCACTTTTCTGTCCGCAGCCAGCTGATAAAGCAGCGATAAAAATTAGTATAAATAGCCAAAATATCCTTTTCATAAACATCTCACAATTACGCTGTCTATTTTTCAGTCAATAAAACAGAGTACCTAATTAAACCACAGTTTATATTCTTTATCTGTTTACTTTTTCGATAACTGAGTTCATGCTCCTGAACTCAGCAGCCGGATCAGTACTCCCGAATATTGCGGAACCGGCGACCAGGATATCTGCACCGGCTCCGGCTACGCCAGCAATATTATCACTGTTTATGCCGCCATCAACTTCAACCAGGCCTCCTGGATTTTCGCTATCCAAAAGCTCCCTGGCTTTCATGATCTTCTTCATGCTTGAGGCAATAAAAGACTGTCCGCCGAAACCCGGGTTCACGGACATGATCAAAACCATATCGCAGACGCAGGCTATTTCTTCCAGCAGGTGTACCGGAGAATGAGGATTGAGGGCGATCCCGGCCCTTACTCCACCGTCCTTTATCCTGTTCAGGGTTCTGTCAAGATGGCATGAAGCCTCATACTGCACCGTAATTATATCAGCTCCGGCATCAATATAGCGCTCAACCATAAAATCAGGGTTAGAAATCATAAGATGTACATCAAGGGTACGGGTTGTTATCTTCCTGATTGCCTGCAATACCGGGATGCCAATGGTCAGATTAGGCACAAAATGCCCATCCATTACATCTACATGGATAATTTCAGCGCCTGCTTCGGTTACCAGTTCTATGTCCCTGGCAAGGTTGGCAAAATCCGCCGATAGAATTGAAGGGGCCAGTTGCGCTTTATTCATTTATCTTGCTACCTCCAAATCAATTGCCAAATCGGGTCCAAGTCGATAACCGGGCTGGGGGAACTGCCTTACAACAGAACCCCTGGAGACACCCTCATACCTCCGGTATCTGATCTGATCAACATCAAAACCATAACCCCTTAACAGGCGAAGGGTCCGGGACAGATCCATTCCCACCAGGTTAGGCATAATATATTCCTGCGGTTTCATCCTGGTAACCAGCACATCAATGTTATTGCTTATGCTTTCATCTGATTCAGGAAGCGGGAACTGTGAAATGACGTGGTCCTCTTTGCCTCCCAGGGAGATCTCACTTACCTTCCCCAGTGTATAACGGTTTTGTTCAGAGAGTACTCTGGATGCACGAAGCGATGCTCCTGCCAGATCAGGAACCGGATTACTCTTCTTTCCCAGGCTGGCAATCACCATGACCCTTCCGTTTGATTTAATCCCCATACCCGATCCAGGGACCTGGGAAATGATGTGCCCCGAAGGGGTGTTTTTATCAAATCTGCGACCGCCTACTACCAGTTCCAGCTCAGTTTTTGAAAAAATTTCCTCAGCGTCTTCAAGCGACATCCCTATTACTGAAGGAGTTTCCATTACATGCCCACGAACCGAGAAACGCATGCCCAACAGACCGCTGAATAAAAAAAGAGCGGCCAGGACTCCGGCCAGAATGAATACCTTCCCCAGGAACACTAGTTTTTCCTGCAGGGTCATGGAATCAATGTTGAATTTGGAAATAATTCTTTTTTTCACAGTTATGCTTTTATTTTATCATTCCTGTACGAATTATGGTTTCCCTGGGGGATTCTTTATCCCCGCATCATTCAATCTATTAAAGCCCGCTTCAGGACAAGCGGGAACCAGTTATTTTATCTTATAACTAAAACTTGATAACAAACAATGATTGTTATTCAGGATCGCCTGATAACGGCCATGAAAAATCCCTCTCCCTCATCCTGACCGACCAGGGTGTAAAAAGGTTCACCCAGTAGTTCCGCTGCCGGTTCATCCTGGAGTAATCCCATTATTACCTCCTCATTTTCTTCAGGTTCAGTCGAGCAGCTGCTGTAAAACAGCTTTCGTCCCTTGGCCAGGGATGCAAAGCCGTTTTTCAGGATCGCTGACTGGCGTGCCTGCTGCTTCAGCAGGTCCTCTTCCTTGAAAAGCCATCTTATATCAGGATTGGACCTGATCGTGCCAAGACCGGAACAAGGCACATCAAGAAGTATGACATCCAGGTCTCTGGCAGGAGGCGATGATAATTCCAGATCCGCACAGACAAGGCTGCAGTTGTCAATTCCGTATAGCTTCATCCTCTTAGTCATTTGAAACAACCTGGGCCTGCTTACATCCCCTGCTATCACCATGCCGCCAGGCAGGACACAGGAGGAAAGGATAAAGCTCTTACCTCCCGGAGCCGCACAGAAGTCACCAATTCTCATCCCTGGTTCGGCTTTTATTCCTGCCGCCACCATCTGGCTCCCGTAATCCATGTAAAAACAATAACCTTCACTATAGAGAGGGTGCCTGTTAAAACCGCGCCTCCTGATTTTCAGGCAGTTTGGCATCTCGGGATAAAGGTCATAGGGAATGTCCTCTTTATCCAGGTTACGGCAAAAATCATCCTGGCTGATTTTTGCCGGGTTTATTCGAAGGTATGATTCAGGGGGAAGATTATTCCTGCTCATCATTTTCTTTGTAGTTTTAATCCCATACCTGGACAGGTAACGCTTAACCAGCCATCCGGGATGGCTGTACCTTATACTCAGGCTGGATATTGAGTTCCCAGTGGGAAGAGAGTCTCTCTTCCTGAGAAACGACCTCAGAACGCCATTCACAAAACCCGCCGCTGCCGGCTTTCCGAAATAGCGCGCCAACCGGACAGCATCATCCACAATCGCGTATTCCGGCGCCGACATAAAGTCCAGTTGATAGACAGATATCCTGAGAATCCAGAGAATCGCTGGATCCAGATGACTGAATGCAGTGTTCACATGGCATTTGATCAGGAAATCACAGCGCAGCAGGTTTCTGAGGACACCATAAATAATCTCCGCAGCCAGACTACGGTCCGCGATGCTTAAAGCCCTCATGGATCCATGAGAGGGAAGGTTGTGCAGGGGAAGGCCCTTTTCCAGGCAATCCATCAAGACTTTTACAGCGGCCGACCTTGCATGGGGAGTTCTGGAATTATCAGGCATATTGGCTTTCGGAAAACCGTCGCGTTACAAAAGTCCTGGAATCACGTCCTCCAGCGTCATCTAAATCTGCTCCTGACTCCAGCTGATTCATTCTCCCAGAACCTCTCCCGTGGTTACAGCGCAACCATTAACAAAATCAACTGCGCTGATCCTGGACCGGCCGCTCAACTGGACTTCCCTGATTTTCAGGGAAGTCCCACCCGCGCAGGATACTTCCATGCCTTCATTATCGATTGAGCAGATGGTGCCTGGCCTGGTCCAGCTTGCTGATTCTCCACCTGATTCCGTGCTCCTCCAGATCTTCAGTTCCATTTTTCCACCTCTGAAGGAGGTGGATGATCCTGGCCATGGATTCATCGCCCTGATCTGATTGTAAATTTCTGAAGCCTGGCTGTCCCAGGATATTATTCCATCTCTCCTGGTAAGCTTCGGAGCATAAGTGGCCTGGTCATGATCCTGTTCAATAGGTTTAATGATGCCCACTGAATACCCGACTATCGTGTCCAACAGCAGTTCGGCTCCTTCTGATGCCAGTATCATTTCCATATATCCGGCCGTAGCTGTGTATGGTATCGGAACCTCCTTCATACTCAATACGTCACCGCTGTCCATCCCTTTGTCAATTTTCATTATGGACACACCGGTAAGGCTGTCTCCGTTCAGGATTGCCCTGACAATCGGGGAAGCGCCCCTGTAGGCAGGAAGAAGCGAGGCGTGCACATTTACAGTTCCCAGGCGGGGCACCGTGTAAAATTCCTCAGGAAGGATCTGCCCAAAAGCGACTACAACCGCGATATCAGGCTGCAATCTGCGCATGGTGTCAAGAGCTTCTTCATTTCCCCTGATTTTTTCAGGCTGGAATATTTCAACACCATATTCACTTGCCAGCAGCTTAACTGGAGGGCAGCAGAATTTTTTTCCGCGCCCTGCCCTTCTGTCAGGTTGGGTAAAAACCCCATTTACTGAAAAACCATCAGAATTCAGTAAGGCCTGCAGGGAGGGAACCGCGAACTGAGGGGTCCCGAGAAATACAACATTCATTACCAGTCCCCTGCCTTGATGAGTTTCCTAATTTTCCTCTTCATCAGGTCACGTTTTATAAAAGGGAGCTTTTCGATGTAGAGAATTCCTTTCAAGTGATCTATTTCATGGCTGAGTGCTCTGGCCAGCAAACCTTCCCCTTCGATATGAAAAGGATTCCCTTCCAGGTCCTGCGCAGACACCCTGATCCAGGCCGGACGTTCCACTATGCCCTGAAGGTCAGGAAGACTCAAGCAACCTTCTTCTTCTTTCTGGATCCCCTCTTCTTCCAAAACCAGGGGATTAACCAGTATGATCTGGTTTCCGGCTTCTTCACCGGCGGTCAGGTCAATAACAACTACTCGTTTACTCACGCCCACCTGAGGTGCGGCCAATCCTATTCCAGGGGCGTCATACAGGGTTTCATACATATCCTTAACCAGGGTCTGCAGTTCCTCTCCAAAGTCATCGACCGTAGAAGAGATTTTCATCAGGCCCGGATCGGGGTATTTTACAATCTTCCTTATCATGGGGATTACCTACTTTATTAATGTACCTGGATAATACTAAAATAAAACATACGCAATTATCCAGTAAACTCAGAATGTTATCTTATTTGCTAATATGCTCCACAGCACTGCAGGTTTCAGATTTTACAGTTTTTGGCAAGAATGGAACCAAACTTTGATAAAATTGAATTTTTATAAAAACTTAAAATTAGAGAATTCAGGGATTTCCTGATCTATTCAGTGATTTATTATGACAACAGCTGATCTGATAAGCTTTGATTTCATATACAGGATTGTGCTGCAGGTGCAGAATTTCGTCCTGATGGCCTTTAAGGTTTTTTCCAACCTGTTCAGCAGGCCCAGGTATATTGCCGATACCTATCTGCAGATGGATGCGATAGGCGTATCTTCGATCCCTATCGTCCTGCTTACAGGATTTTTTACCGGCGCTGTTCTGGCCCTGCAAACCTCTCTCTCCCTGAAAGCTTTCGGCGCGGTTAACCTGACCGGGCAGCTGGTGGCACTGACCCTGGTGAGGGAACTCGGACCTGTGCTGGTTGCGTTGATGGTGGCAGGAAGGATTGGCTCCGGCATATCTTCCCAGTTGGGTTCCATGGTAGTAACTGAACAGATAGACGCCATGAGGGCACTGGGAACTGATCCGATCCGAAAACTGGTGACCCCTCGGGTGGTGGCAACAACGACCATGCTTCCACTTCTTACTGTGGCAGGAGACTTGTTTGGATTGATCGGAGGCTGGATTGTTTCGCTGAACGCCTTAAAACTAAACACCAATCTCTACTGGAGCGAAGCATTACGCTCAATGACTTATATAGATGCCCTGGAAGGGTTGCTAAAACCATTTGTTTTCGGCTTTATAATCGGGATGGTTGGCTGCTACACCGGGCTTAATACCAGGGGTGGAACCAGCGGCGTCGGGAAATCTACCACCACGTCAGTGGTTATGGCTTCGATTCTCGTGATTGTCGCGGATTTTTTTATAAGTAAATTAATTCTGGAGTTCCGATCGTGAGCAGAATTGTTTTCGACCGGGTAAATAAATCCTATGGTAAAAATCTAGTGCTTGAAGATTTCAGCATGAAGATTGAATCAGGCATGGGGAAAATTATCCTTGGCGGAGGCGGATCCGGTAAATCCACTGTGCTTAAAATGATTCCAGGCCTGGTTCTACCTGACTCGGGTTCTGTCTTTATCGATGAGAATGATATATCAACCCTTACTGAAGATGAAATGATGCCAATCCGCAGCAGGATCGGAATGGTATTTCAGGAAGGGGCGCTTTTTGACTCCATGACTGTGCTGGAAAACGTAGCCTACAGGTTAAGGGAACATACAACCCAGACGGAACAGGTTATCAGGGATACCGTGATGGAAGCCCTGGGTTTTGTCGGCCTGGGAGATGCGGCTGTAAGGATGCCTTCTGAGTTATCAGGAGGGATGCGAAGACGAGTTGCGATTGCCCGGGCTATGGTAGGAAATCCAAGAATTATTCTGTATGATGAACCCACAGCGGGATTGGACCCTATTACCAGCCGCTCTATATGTAATTTGATAATGGGGTTGCGTGACATCAGGGGAGTTACTTCTGTTATGGTCACTAATGACCTGGATGCCGCCAGAACTCTGGCAGCTGAAAAAGTTGTTATTGATGAGGCTGGCAATGTGAATTTTATCGATCAAAATATTGCTGAAGGCTTGAACACTGATTATATAATTCTCCATGAAGGTAAAATTCGCCTGGAAGGCACACGGGAAGACCTGCAGAATTCAGGCGATTCATATATCCGTGAATTTCTCGACTAAGGGTGATCAATATGATTTCTAGTCAACGACCAAAACTTGCAGAGTTAAGAGTTGGAATTTTTGTAATAATAGCCTGCACCATACTGGCTGCTGCGATTTTTGCGATTGGTTCCCAGGTCGGCTTATTCCAGGATAAATTCTGGGCAATGACCCACCTTAATAACGTCTCGGGACTTAAACCTGGAGACATCGTTCTCCTGAACGGGGTTGAAGTGGGCAATGTGATGCTTGTGGACATTGGCAAACCAGGGCAAACCCTGGATACAGCCCACAACCAGAGAATCATGAGGGAAATTGAACAGATAGAAATCACATCCCGGGAAAACAAGGAGTTCGCGGAGGCCGCCACCGAAAAAGTTTACAGTCTGGAGAACCAGCTGAGAGCCCTTTCCAACACCCAGGATCCCGACCCGAATGAAAAGGCGCGCCTGGAAGCTGAACTCCAGTCGGCAAAAGAAAGAGTCACCTCCTGGGATGACCAGTTGGTCAGGGATGAGAGACAGATTGAAAGAGCTTATTCCAGGCTCCAGAACATAGAAGTACAAATGCAGATTAATTCCGACTACAGGGAATGGGTAAGCGCTGACAGCAGGATTTCACTAGGTTCAATAGGCCTGTTAGGTGACAAGTATATCGAGATTTCACTCGGTCGGACTTCGGCTTTATCGCAGATTATTCAGTACAAGGAAGAACACTGGTGGGGGACAACAACCAGGGACCTTGTCCTGATAACCGGCACTCCCCAGGCTTCATTCGGCGAAATCGTGACAGGTGCCAATGATGTATTGGCAAATGTTGAAACCCTTTCAGCCCAGCTGGATAAAATGATGAGTTCCTTCAATTCAGAACAGGGAACCATTGGTAAATTCATAAATGATCCGGGTGTCTATAACAACCTTGAATCAGCAGTGAGCGTATTTACTGAAACCCTTAATGAGATTTCTGATCTTGTCAGCCGAATTGATAAGGGTGAGGGCACGGTTTCCAACCTGATTAATGACGGAGAAATGTACTCAAACCTTAATTCATCGATAGCCTCCCTGGAGGAACTGCTGAATAAGATAAAGGAAGGCGACGGGAGCTTCGCCAAGTTCGTTAATGATCCTTCAGTTTTTAACAAAACAGAAGAAATGCTAACCAAAGTCAACGCTATTGCCGATGATATCAGGGAAGGCAAAGGAACCATCGGGAAGCTGGCCACCGATGATCAGATATATATCTCCGCCAGGGATACGCTCACCAAACTGGACAGGATATTGGGTGAAATCGAGGCGGGTCACGGGACCTTGGGACGACTGGCCAAGAATGATGAGTTATATAATAATCTTAATACTCTGACTGCCGAGCTGGTCAAATTCATGTACGATTTCCGGCAAGACCCCAAAAAGTTTTTAACAATAAAATTCGAATTATTTTAGGTTTAGTTACAAATGATTTCAGGAAAAATTGGAGACGGAGCTCAGGTAATCCTGAAAAGGATTATCGCAGTACTTATTTTTTTAAAGATCAGGCCCAATCACCTCACATTTTTCGGCTTTCTCATGAGCATAGTGGTGGCCTACTTTTTTGCCACCGGTGAGTTTATCATTGCTGGAATTACGCTGATATTTGCCGGGTTGTTTGACATGGTCGATGGAATGGTCGCCCGCAAACTAGGCGAAGTAACAGAATTCGGGGCATTCTTTGATTCGATAATGGACCGCTACTCTGACCTGGTAATGTACCTGGGTCTCCTGATTTATTACGGAAGTCAGGGACGTGACAACTACGTTATCCTGGTAGGCATTGTCATGATGGGTTCTGTTCTCACCAGTTATGCCCGGGCCAGGGCGGAATGCATTATCCCAAGCTGCAAGGTGGGTTTCCTGGAAAGGCCGGAAAGAATTGTGCTGCTTCTTATCGGATCCTTCTTTTACATGGATCCATGCCTCTGGGTAATTGCTTTCTTTTCCAACTGGACCGTAATCCATCGGATACTTTATACCCGGGCTGAGATGAAGGGGATAAAAGGACTGGCCAATCAGCCGGCGCCCAAAAAATAGAAGCTCCCCCCGCCGGGAAAGACCGTTCGATAAATCAAACTTCACAATCTGACTCGCGCCAGTCGAAATCAGCGGTTACTGGTATGTTTTACCAGTAAAAACATACAGCTTGACGGCAGTATCCAGGATTCAAAACGTTTATTTAAACCTGAAGGGGGCGAGTCCCCTGTGAGAATGGCAGCCAGCTGAATACTTTATTTGATTATCTTGACATCCCCTGGGAGTTTCAAGTCAAAAGCCGATTTTTTGATGCTGGCATTAAGCCTGATGTTGTTAAAGGTAATAAGCAGATAGTCCTGGGTCGGCTCCACCAGCTGCTGCTGCACTGGAACCCACATTTCCGCATCAATCCACAAAACGATCCTCACGAAAAATGCCGAGACCTTTTCTGATTTCGGGTCCATCTGTATCTTGTAGGTTTCTTTTCCATTCAGATTTTCAGTCCCAAGGAGCTCAAGATTATAGACTTCCTTGATAGCGTCCTTGTCAGTCCCAAAACCCAGCAGGAGATATTCAGCCTTATCCTTGTTCTCTCCCAGCTGGTACTCTTGGGCCTGTTTGATCCCAGGCTGATAAAAAACGACCTCCCCGCCTTTTATAACAAGCGAGTTGTCAGTAGGTGCGGTGATATCTTTTCTGAAAAAAAGATCTTTGCCGCTACGGAGAAACATCAATTCTCCAGTTTCACCAGAATCAAATTCAGCCAGTATGTCTGTCCATTTTTTCTGGGTTATTTCAGCCTTCATTGAATTCAATGACTGCCCGGCCTCGTCGATCCGGTCCAGCACTTCCTCCAGGTTCAGGTCATTGCCCTTTACCGGGCTGAAAAATGCAGCAAAAATAAGGATTGGTAAGGATAAATATATCCTCTGAAATTTTCTCATTGTTATTAACCTTGATGTCCTGGTACGGCAACAGGTTCAGCAAAGGACGATAAAGGCCCCGTCTCGTTATTCTTTGGTTGGATTTTGACTTTTTTCAGGTGCGGTTATTTCCTGGGCAGGATCTTCGATGGACTGAGAATCCTCTAGAACAGCTGCACCAGAGGCGCTCCCGTCTTCACTGAAGTAAGAACCATCCAGAACTGATCTGGGTACCAGGAATATAAAGAGAAGAATGAGGATACATAGGATGTCGTACTGCCACCCTCCCCTACGGTAACGCCAGAATATTATTCTACTGATCTTCTTGATCACTCCATCGGACATACTAAATCCTCTGCGGTTCTACTGCGTAATAAACGTTTTTCCTTCTATTCAGGATTTTGCCGTCCTTCATATCGAGAATTCTACCTGCTATGCTGGCGGCTGAAGATTCATGCGTAATCATCACAATGGTCTGATTATACTGTTCATTCAGGCCCTGCAGCATATCCAGAACCATCTGAGAATTCTCTGAATCCAGGTTCCCGGTAGGTTCATCAGCCAACAATATTGCAGGTTTATTTACTACTGCCCTGGCAATTGCCACCCGCTGTTGTTCCCCACCGGAAAGCTCAGATGGCTTATGCGAAAGCTTGGCTTCCAGCCCCAGGAGCCCCAGGATCTCCCTGATTCTCCCATCCTCACTGATGCTTTCCCCATGGATCTGGCGAGCCAGATTAATATTTCCCTCAGCTGTCAGGGTGGGCAAAAGATTGAAACGTTGAAATACAAAACCTATTTTTTTGCGGCGGATTTCTGTGCGCCTGGCGTCACTCACCCCGCCCAGGTTAACCCCATCAATCAGGACTTTCCCTGAAGTCGGGGTTAAAAGTCCTCCCAGCAAATGAAGCAAGGTTGATTTTCCGCAGCCGCTGGGTCCCATTACAGCAACGAATTCCCCTGGCTTCACCGTCATGTCAATACCCTGAAGGGCGGGAACCATCACTTTCCCAACCCGGTACATCATCTTGAGATTTTCCGTCGCTACGATGTCCCTCTGCTGGCACATTCCTATAGTTTTATTCATATCCTAGTGCTCTAACTGGATCCAGTTGGGCGGCCTTGACTGAAGGGTAGGCTGCGCCTAAAACCCCTCCGGTTACTGCCATCAATATAGCTGCTAAATACCAATACCCAGGTATGTCTATGGGCATGGTCGGAAAAGCTAAAATAATAAGCCGTATTGCGATGAATGTCAAAATATATCCAAGTATTATACCAAGAACACAGATTAAGATAGACTCTTTAAGTATCATCTGGACAATATAACTCTTGGAAGCTCCAAGAGATTTCAGTATCCCTATTTCCCTTGTTCTTTCGGTGATTGTACTATACATCGCCAGTAAAATAATCAAAAAACTTATGACTACCGAGAGAAAAACAATCGCTGAAAGAAACTCCTTAAACACCGGGGTGCTGGAGGCCATAATTTCACTGAGTTCGGTAGTTTTGGTTATTTTGTAAAACTTCATCCTGTCCTTGAGCCTGACAAATACTTCATCAAGATCATATCCGTCCTTGACCCGTGCAAAAAACATGGATGCCTTGCCAATTGTGCCATTCATTTCCTGCAGTTTTTCCAGGGGAATCAGGACCCTGGCTGCCGTTCCCTGTTCAAAAATTCCGGATACAGTAAACTTATTGCCGAGGATCTCCAATTCGTCTCCCACTGAAACATGCCTCGAACTGGCATAAATGGTATCGACGATAAGTTCATTATTATTTTCAAAATATCTTCCCCTTACAATTTTCAGGGATTTGTTCACCTTGGCAAAACTCTCCAGGTCGATACCAAAAACCAGGTGAAACTCCTCGGCCAGAAATTTAACCAATACCGGAGTGGCACAATCGATTCCTTCGATTTCCTCTACCGGTTTCCTGATACCGACTGGCATGGTACCGCTGCTTAAAGCCAGAAAAAGAGAGGAGTCCGGAGGCTGGATCATGAAATCCCCTCCCACATTCCTGGTCCTCTCAGCTGAAGAGTTCAGCTGGCCATAGGTCAGGCCAACACTTACAAGAATCAGTACAACGCCAACCGAAATGGCTAAAACGCTGACAATCGTCCTGGTTGGCCTTTGGATAAGACTCGAATATGTATGCTTGATCATTATAAAAACACTCTATCCCTGATAGTACTATTCAGAATTTTCTTCCTCAACCCTGATCAATTCCGCGCCTGGAGGCTTAGGCACCACAAAAACACTTGCTTTAAGTTCCCGGTTAAGACTCACACTGTCTGTTTCTATTTCAAAATCAATTGAATACTTATCAAGCGGGCGGTTAATTCTAACAGTTGTTGGCACCATTCTGTCTGCAACCGGGACTGAAGGTCCGTATTCGATATCACTTACTACCCTGGAATCCTGGAAATACTGTTGCTTTCGGACCTGCAGGGAGCTTCTCTCAATCCAAATCTTGCGATGAAGGGTAAGTCTCGAAGATCCGGGTGAACGCGCCAGGACCACTAACACATAATAACGAAAGATCCCATCATCTTCTTCTTCAAAATAGTAATTAATACCGGTTTGATCTAATTCAACTGCCTCAATCATAATTCCCTGAAGGAAATGGGAAGGCCGGGCGTTATAAACTGGATTATCAACTTCCCGCGCAATCTCAGCAGGGCCGGTAACATATTGATTCTTCGAAGGAATCCATATCTGGAACACATTCCCGGTAGATGCCATGGTTAAAACCGATGATTTGGTAAGAGGATTAAGAATGTTCACAAAAATGGAATCAGGCCGTTTTGCAACCAGGTAGCCATTGGCTTTGCGGTATTTTTCGAAATATCCGTCTTCCAATGAACCCCCCGTCAGTTCTACATTGAATCTGGGTACTGCAATAGAATCAATGCCGGCATAATTGATGTTAATCAGATCCATCAGTTCCGCTTCGGTAGCTACCTTTGCCTGCAGATAGGTTTCGGGAGCCTTGACCTTTTCTTTTTCCCTGACTGCGCCACAGCCTGTGACCAGTACAGGAAAAACCAATAATAGTCCAATCAGCGGCAAAGATTTAATACTATTTTTCATGCTTTTTTCCCCGCCAGTTTTCTGAATCCCACCCAGGAAATAAAACCGGTTGCCAGCATAATTATTAGTATAACACCCACCTGCTGTATATGTTCCTCCATGAACAACCTAATTGGTTCTCCGTACATCACCGCCAGTGAACCCCAGATCAGATACCTTACTGTCCGGCCGCAGGCAACAGCCAGAACAAATCTCCAAAAGGGTACCTTAAACAGTCCAGCTGAAAAGACAAAAACTTTAAATGGCGTTGGAGGAGGAAGAAAAGAAGGGACCATTACTGCCCACAAACCCCATTTCTGGTAGGCATTCCTGAATTTATTTACCTTTTCTCCCGACATTCTTTTGTTAAAAAATCCCCTGCCCTGCCTGCCAGCGGCATAAACAATTATACAGCCCACCACTGATCCAAGGACTGTCATCGCCACTAAATACAGCATCATCGCCCAGGTATTCCTGGTGGAAAGAACAATGATCAGAATGTCATTGCCCTGAGGAATTGAAAGGAATGAAGAGTCCGCCAGGGCTATCAAAGCCAAACCAGGACCTCCCAGCTGCAACCCCACCGAATGCAGCCAGCTGGCTATTGAACCCAAGAATCCCCACAAACCTTTTTCTAATGCAAATAACATATAAATAAATGGCCTCTAATTGTAACAGATCCCAACCTAAGCTTGGAGTGATACGGCATTTTCATTTTCCTGCCCCAACGGATCAAGATTGTTCCCTGTGGGTTGGATTCAATCCCGGGCTGTGACATATACTGTTGAACATGAATCCAAGAGAATCAGGGGGAAAAAACCTCAAGGTCCGGGCTGAGAGATCAATTGATGACTTCATTTCCCTTTATCGCGCAGAAGTCGAATCATCTCCTTACAGGAAGGTGGCACTGACCGGGAGAAAATGCAGCACTCCCAGGATTATCAGTACACTTCTAGGGTATGAATTACAGATAAGAGATAAGAGAATCAACTGTCCTGATATGACAACCGCTCTTTTTCTGAGAATCTTTGCCCTGATAGGTGCAGGTGAAGTCTTGGTTCCTCACGACCCCACCAGGACGGCTGAATTGATTCCGAAATTTGAGAATATCTGGAACCAGTTCGAGGAATGTTGCCGACAGCTGGTATCAGAAAACAGGAAGGGCCTGGCCAGCAGCTTGCATAGGCGGTTTAAAGCAAAAATCATGGAGACGGGGTAACCTCTTCCATGAATTTGACAATGCCGGGACTGCATTGTCATGGGGCAGTCCCGGCATTGTTGAATCTTCAGGTCACTTCAGAGCATTTCGGTTAATTCTTGTCAGCATCGGTTTCCACAAATTCAGCATCTATCACGTTATCATCAGCTTCAGATGTTTCAGTGGCATTACCGGATTCGGCTGACTGGCCTGCCGCCTCTTCGCCTCCTCCAGCCTGCTGTGCTGTCTGATACATGGCTTCTGCAAGTTTATGTGAAGCCTGGGTTAATTCCTCAACAGCCTTGTTCATTTCATCAGTGCCACCATCCTGCGAAGCTTTTTTACCTTTTTCAATGGCAGCTTCGATGGCATTGGCGTCAGCATCAGAAATTTTATCCCGGTTCTCCTTCAATATTTTCTCGCTGCTGTATATCAGATTCTCCAACTTATTCCTGGTTTCAATCTGCTCTTTCAGGTGCCGATCTTCTTCAGCGTGGGCCTCAGCGCTGCTGACCATCTCATCAATCTCGCTGTCTGACAGTCCACTGGATCCGGTAATGGTTATTTTCTGTTCCTTACCTGTACCCAGATCTTTGGCGTTTACATTAAGTATCCCGTTGGCATCAATGTCAAACGTCACTTCAATCTGCGGAATTCCCCTAGGCGCGGATGGGATACCAACCAGGGTAAAACGTCCCAGGGATTTGTTATCCCTGGACATCGGCCGTTCTCCCTGCATGACATTGATCTCCACAGAGGTCTGGTTATCGGCAGCCGTGGAAAACACCTCACTTTTACGGGTTGGAATTGTAGTATTTCTCTGGATCAGAACGGTATTAACACCGCCCAGGGTTTCAATACCCAGGGAAAGTGGTGTCACGTCCAGCAGCAGGACATCCTTGACATCTCCTCCAAGTACGCCGGCCTGAATCGCCGCTCCAATTGCCACAACCTCATCCGGATTGACTCCACGATGGGGCTCTTTGCCAAAAAATTCCTTCACCAGTTCCTGAACCTTTGGAATCCTGGTAGAACCTCCGACCAGGACAACTTCATCAATATCTGAAGCCTTCAGGGCAGCATCTTTCAAGGCTTTCGCGCATGGTTCCAGGGTTCTCCTCAGGAGCGTGTCGACCAGTTGCTCGAACTTTGCCCTGGTCAGCTTCATGTCCAGGTGTTTGGGCCCACTGGCATCAGCGGTAATAAATGGCAGATTAATGCCTGTCTCCTGGGCTGTGGAAAGCTCCATCTTCGCTTTTTCCGCTGCTTCGCGAAGTCTCTGCAGGGCCATTTTATCCTTGGAGAGATCAATTCCCTGGTCTTTCAGGAATTCATCCACCATCCAGTCAATTATCTGATGGTCAATGTTGTCTCCGCCAAGATGGGTATCTCCATTTGTGGATTTAACTTCTACTACACCTTCTCCGACTTCAAGTATTGAAATATCAAAGGTTCCGCCTCCAAAGTCAAAAACTGCTATGGTTTCATCAGCTTTTTTATCAAGCCCGTAGGCAAGAGCGGCCGCAGTAGGTTCATTAACCAGCCTTTTGACATCCAGTCCGGCGATCCGGCCGGCGTCCTTGGTAGCCTGGCGCTGGGTATCATTAAAATATGCGGGAACGGTAATTACAGCTTCCGTAATTTTTTCGCCCAGATAATTCTCAGCTGCTTCTTTAAGCTTCTGTAATATCCTCGCTGATATTTCCGGTGGTGAATAATCCGTACCTGCAATTTCAACAACCGCATCACCATTTGAGGCGGCTTTCACCTTGTACGGGACCATCTGGATTTCCTCTGAGACCTCAGCAAAGCGCCGTCCCATAAATCGTTTGATGGAATATACTGTATTCTCTGGATTGGTCACAGACTGTCGTTTAGCTACCTGGCCGACCAGCCTTTCGTTATTCTTTGTTATCGCTACAACTGAAGGAGTTGTCCTGCCACCTTCAGGATTGGTTATTACTACAGGGTCTCCGCTCTCCATAACCGCAACAACAGAATTTGTTGTTCCCAGGTCAATTCCTATAATTTTACCCATTTACGAGCCTCCTTGACTGTACGTCTTTATTTATATATTGAGTATCAATAATTTTTCTTTGATAAAAAAAATCAACAGCTTTGATATAAGATTGCTGTCAGGGAGTGTCAAGGAAATCAGGCAAAAAGAATTAATCCACATTTCAACCCAATTCAGGAAGCAGGGTGGAAAAGACAATTGCCTGAGCGGATTTATCCAGATTGTTGACGAAAACCCCTGCAAACAGACATTACAGTACAGCGAATAAGCAGACCGGGCGTAACCAGGCCGTCCCGGATAATAAAGCAAAAGTCGGGCGGGGATTTAAGTTTCGGTCAGCCGATCTTTTTCCGTATCAATGCAATAGCTTCCTGCAATTTCTGCTGCCGGTTGAAAAGGAACAGCAGAAAACAAAAAAGGAGTATCCAGATCACAGAAAAACCAAAAAACAGGTATAGGTTCATAACTAATATTCTCCCCTGGAAATGTCATGAAGTCTCAGTGTTTCTTCTTTATGTAAAAGGAACACGGTTCTGAGAATAACCAGCACCGCAAGCAAAAAAATAAAAGCTGCCAGGGCCAGGAAGAGTGCGACTTTCATCCGTTCATCAAGTGAAATTCCGGCACCTGTGATTATCCTCGGATGGATGCTCCGCCACCAGCGTATAGACATAAACACTACTGGAACATCCAGAAAGCCGATAATTCCATACACTGCACAGATACGGTATTTTTTATCTCCTTCAGCCAGGCTGGAACGAAGCAGGAGATATGCCAGGAAAATAAGCCACAGAACCAGAGTTGTCATCACTCTGGGATCACCCAGGGGCAGCCATGTGTTCCACACCGGGCGGGCCCATATGGGTCCTGTAACCAGTACTATAGTGGTAAACAACAGCCCGCATTCCACTCCGGACAGTGCCAGTCTGTCCCAGAGAGTGGTCCTTTTCCATAAATATAAACATCCTCCGACGAAAACAAGAAAAAAGGACACAAACGCGGCAATGGCGGCTCCCATATGAAAGTAAAAAAGCCTTTGCACCTCACCCATAACCCTTTCAGTGGGAGCATAAACAAATGTACTGAAAATCGCGGTCAGCATTAATGGCAGCAGCAGCCACAACAATACCCTGCCCAGTGAAATCAGTCGGGAAGCGGTTCTCGCCATCAGTTCCTTTTCATTTATAATTTCCATATATACCTTTAAAATCCAGGTTCCAGGGCCGGGGTCTTCCTTAAATCACCTCTCCCTGTTAATCCTCAACTACATATTCAAACAGCAGGTACCCTGCCCCGAAAAAAACCAGGCCCGCGGCGGCAGCCATTTTCAACCATCCCGAAAGCGCCTCCCCCGTTGCACCAGACAGAATCTCCCCGGTGGCATTAACAGCAATGATCAATACTGGAACCATTATCGGAAAAAGTATCACCGGGAGCAGTACCTCCCGGGAAGAAACCTTGCTGACCATTCCTGCCAGGATGGTTCCAGCCGAAGAAAAAGCCAGATTAACCAACAGAAATATCAGCATCAACCAAAGAACGGAGATGGTAACAGGCGCATTGAATACAAGCAGAAAAGCTCCAAAAACCAGGAGATCAGTCAGCAGGAGCAGTATGAAATTTGACGAACATTTCCCCAGAAAAAGAGTTCCCCGGTCCACTGGCGTCAGGAGAATTCCCAGAAATACGTCATTTTCCTGTTCGGTCCTGAAAGAATTATTAAGCTGTATCACACCGGGAAAAAGCAACGCTACCCAGAGTATCCCAGGCATGGCTCCTTTTATGCCCGGGTCTCCCGGATCAAAAGCAAAGCTGAACATCAACAAGGTAGTCACAGCAAAAAAACCGGTTGTCAGGAAGGCCCTGGGAGACCGGAATTCCAGCTTCAGATCCTTTACTATCAGCAGCAATATGATTCTGCAGGTTTCCTTCATTTTCAGAAAACCCCATCATATAATGCTGTAAATTCGCTGAATTCCATGTCTTTCACAGATGCGTCAAGAAAAATTCTTCCCCTGCTTAAAACCAGCAGCCGGTCTGCCAGTCCATAACCATTCTCCAGGTCATGAGTTGCCATGATTACTGTTCTGCCTTCCTGCCGGGCTTCCCCGAGGAGACCCGAGAGAAACTCTGATCCCTGCCTGTCCAGTCCGGTATAGGGCTCATCCAGCAACAGCAGTTCAGGATCATTAATCAGGGCTCTTCCCAGGGAAAGCCTCTGTAACATACCCCTTGAATAATCCCTTACAAACCTTCCTGAGTCTTCGGCAAGGTCAACACGATTGATCATCTGGCGTGCTTTGCCGTGGGGATCAGGAAGGCTGTGCAGTTCAGCGAACAGCAACAGGTTTTCAAACCCGGTAAGCTCCGGGTACAGCATGACCTGATGGGATATGTATCCGATCCGCGACCTGTCAAGAATTCCGGAATGAGCCTCAATCACACCGCTGCTCACGCCCTGCAGTCCGGAAATTACCTTAAGGAGAGTTGTTTTTCCGGCTCCATTCCTGCCGAACAGGGAAACAAATACACCGGAATATATGTCAAGATCCAGGCTGCTGATGATTTTTTTCAGCCCGAATCTTTTCTCCACCCCCCGCAGGGATAAAACAGATTCTCTCTCTGCTCCAGCCATAATTATTACTCACCGCCGCTGGGACCAGTTAAAAGCGGCCATGCCACATACAGTACAACCGCAATCAATATGACCGGAGTTACTAATAATCCCACCATTATTGAATCTCCCTGTGTGCCTTTCCTTAATCAGGTGGAAACTGTTTTCCGTTTACTGCGCTTAAGCAGGTACAACAGTCTCCATGCTCCCGCCAGGCACATCAAAGTTACTCCCCACCAGATAAATCCTACCAGGGGATTGATGATCAACCTGAAGCTGAAATTTCCTTCTCCATCCCATCCATATAGTATAAGGTAGAGATCCTGGAAAAGGGACTGGTCCAGTGCAATTTCTGTCATCGGCTGTTCATGGTTGTGGTAAAAATGTTTCTGGGGTTTTAAAAGCCCGGTAACCATCCCTCCCCTCATTACCTCAACCTCGGCTGTCAGCATATCTTTTATTGCGTCTCGATCCTGGATTACCCCATTGAAGGTCAGGGTATAATCCTCCATCTGAAAGACCTCCCCTTCGTTGACTAAAAAAGTCTCTTCACGGGTAAAGAGAGAGCTGGCTATTATTCCAACCATTACCATCACCACTCCAGCATGGATCAGGCTGGAGCAGATCAGGTGGTTTGAATGGGTAACTAATTTCCAGGCTGCCTGGGCAATATTGGTTTCATGCTCACGGCTGTATGAGATTGCGGACCTGAAAATCTTTAAGAAAACTGCGGCTGCCACAAAAGCGGCCACTGAAAAGAATAGCAGGGCTATCCCCTGCCTGATGCCGGAATAAAATAAAATAGCTCCGGTCAGAAGGCCAGCTGACATGGAAGCCGGAAAAAATATTCGAATGTCTTTGCCAGGAGTCTTTTTCCAGGCCAGCATGGAACAGGCCCCGATGAGGAAAAGAATGATCAAACCCAGCGGCCAGCTGACATTATTATAAAACGAGGCATCCACGGAGACCTTCCTGCCGGTTATCAACTCAGAAACAGCAGGCATAACAGTCCCGCAGAAAATGGCAAGGCTCATCACGGATAACACCCAGTTATTCAGGACAAAAAGCGCTTCCTTTGAAAAAAATGATTCCAGCTGAACTCCCGACCTGAAATGTTTCCTCCGGTATATCATCAATCCCAGGCAAACCAGGGCTGTAAGGACCATTGCCCCCATTAAATAAGGTCCAGTGGTGGAATTTCCAAAAGCATGAACCGAAGACAGGACTCCGGAACGGGTGATAAAAGTGCCGAATATTGTTAATTCAAAGGTAGTTATCAACAGGACAAAGCTCCAGATCTTTAAGGTGCCTTTCCCTTCATAAAGAATTATGGAATGAATAAAAGCGGTCAGAACCAGCCAGGGCAGCAGTGACGCGTTTTCGACAGGGTCCCAGGCCCAGTAGCCCCCCCAGCCCAGTTCCACATAGGCCCAGCGCCCGCCCAGAGTTATGCCTATGGTTAAAAAAATCCATCCCACAATAGCCCAGAATGCGGCACCCTTAAGCCAGGTCCTGTCCCGGAAACCATCCAGCAAGGCAGCCAGGGCGATCGCAAATGGAACCGCAACTCCGGCAAAACCGAAAAACAAAGCTGGTGGATGAATCACCATGTACCAGTTCTGCAATAGCGGATTAAGCCCCTGTCCGTCCAATACCTGCCTGTCCATCAAAACAAACGGATTGCCTGTATAAAACACCAGGAAAGAAAAAAATGCCATCAGGACCAGAAGAACGCCTGAAAAATAGGCAACCAGTCTGGGACTATGGTACCTGCTGAAAAAAATGGCCAGGAAGGAAAAGAGGGAGAGGCTCAGGGCCCAGAAAAGCAGGCTTCCCTCCTGCCCACCCCAAAAGGCAGAAAGCTTATAAAGAAGAGGCGCATTCCGGGAACTGTATGAGGCGACATACCTGACCATGAACTGGTCGGTTAAAATCAATCCGACAAGAGATGAGGAAGTTGCAAGGAGCAGAAAAAAATTGGCATAAACGCTCCGTTCAGCGCTCTGGATTAAAGCGGAACTCTCTCGCCATCCACCAATGATTCCCGCAAAAGATCCCCATACACAGATCAACAGGGAAGCAAGAAGAGTGTAGTATCCCAAGTCAATCATATACCGGATCCTGTCTTCCCCATGGGCAGGTTTTCAGGATGCTCCTCCCCCCTGCTTTCATACTTGGAAGGACATTTGGCAAGCAGGACCGAGGCCTCAAATTCTCTTTGCCCCGCATCCCAGTTCCCCTCCACAACAACCTCGCTGTCTTCCTTGAATGTATCGGGGACAATGCCATTGTATCTGACCTTCATTGATGCCCCTGACTGCTTATTAAAGGTCGTGAATATCAATCCTTTCCCATCCTTGGCAAGGATTACGGTGCCGGGTTCAACCCATCCGCTTATTCGAACACCTCGACCGGAAAAATCAGAGTCTCCGGACAGTACCTCATCAACCGTATAATAGTAGACCATGGAGGAATTCATACTGCTGAAAAGCAGGTATCCGGCCGCAGCCAGTATCAATCCCCCGGCTATTATGAATCTCCGCAAAGGCTTCTGCATATTATCTTCCCAACTATTAAACCAAGTGTACCGGCTCCACGCAATTTCTTTATTCTACCTTATCCACAAGAGTACGTTGGAATACTTATCAAGATGTTATGGAGAATGAACCGGTCTCTTTTATTACCTTTAAGTTTCAGGTAAGCCGAAGAGACAACCTGGATTTTTTATTCAGGAAGCTGAGATCTAGTAGGATCTGCCCAGGATCCATCCGGGAAGCTCCCGCAGCAAAGCCATATCTTTTGGTAAAAGAGGAAGGTCGGCCAGTGTCGCCAGGGCCTTTTCGGCATAAGCCTCCGCTTTGCCCGTGGTCCGGTCCAGACATCCGTATTGATTGATCAGGCTGCTAATCTTCGCTTTTGCCTGCTTGTCTTTGTTTCCGCTCCTGATCACTTCCCGGATAAAAATCCTCTCATCATCAGTTGCTTCTTCAATAAGAAAAATCATGGGCAGGGTGATATTTCCCTCATCCAGGTCTTTGAGGACAGGTTTACCCAGCGTTTCCTCCCTCGCCGTATAATCCAGCATGTCATCCACAAGCTGGAAAGACATTCCCAGGCATTCACCAAACCTGGCAAAGCCTTCTTCCACTGCCGGTTCCACTCCAGCTGACTGGGCTCCAAGCTGGCAGCAGCATCCAAATAACCCGGCTGTCTTGCAAAAAGATATCCTGTCCCTTATTTCAGCTGATATTTCTGGGCGGGAAGTCATTTCCTTCTGCAGCAATTCACCTTCAACCATCTGCCTCGTGATCCTGATCAAGGTCTGCAGGTAACTGAAATCCTTCAGTTCCAGGGCATTCCAGAATGAAGTCATGTACAGCCAGTCTCCAAAGAGGACCGCTTCCTTATTGTGGTGTAATGCGTTTAATGAAGCGCTTCCCCGTCTCATCTCTGAGCCGTCAATAACGTCATCATGGACCAGGGTAGCAGCATGCAGGTATTCAACGATCACGCCCAGTTTCTGGGCTACCTCCCGGTCCCCTCCCAGCATTCTGGAAACTGTAAGGAGCAAGGCAGGCCGCAGCCTTTTACCACCGCTGTTATGGACGTATCGATTCATTGACTGGATAAAACTCAGCCCGGAATCCGCCTCCGCGAGAAGGCCCTCTTCCACTTGTGCCAGCTCAGCGGATATAGGCGTTAACAAATCCTCAATTACGAAACTGCCGTCATTTTTCATTAATAATCCGCTTTGCCAGAATTCAGGAAAAGTCTATTAAAATTATCCGTGGTTACTTCGGCGACCTGTTGCGGAGATACGTGTTTGATAGCAGCAATCTCTTCCGCTATAAGGCTGATGTATGAAGGTTCATTCCTCTTTCCCCGATAAGGAACAGGGGCTAGAAAAGGAGCATCTGTCTCCAGGAGTATCCGCTCCAGGGGAGTCCGGTTGACCACTTCCCGAACGTCCCCGGATTTTTTAAAAGTCACTATCCCGCCAAAAGAAATGTAGAATCCGAGGCCAAGAATTTTTTCCGCAGTATCAACTGATCCAGTGTAGCAGTGTACCACGCCAGCCCTACTGTTTTGGCTGCTGAAATATCCGTTTAAAATATTCAAAGTATCTTCTTCTGCATCCCTGGAGTGCACGATAATTGGCAATCCAAGTTCTTCTGCCAGTTCAATCTGTTGAACAAACACTTCCTGCTGAATATTTGCTGGAGAATGATTGTAATAATAATCCAAACCGATTTCCCCCAGGGAGACTGCTGAGCTAATCCTGCACAGTTCAGACACCCGTTTCCTGACTTCACTGTCCCAGGTAACCGCGTCGTGAGGATGTACACCGAAGGCACATAAAATCCTCACTTTCTCCCCTGAAAATCCCCGTTCCAGACCCACCAGACCGCTGCCATCGTTTTCAGTATTAATACAGCTTACCGACAGTATGGTCCTCACAGATCTTTCATAGGCCCTCTCCAGGACTTGTTCCAGATCATTCTTGTAATCTTCGAATTCCAGGTGGGCATGGGAATCAATAAGAACCATATCAGCCCAGCCTGGATCCCAGTTTGGTTTCCCTGTCAAAAACCACCAGGGAAGGTTTTCCTTTATCAGAAGCCGCGACGATCATTCCGACAGACACCTCTCCCATCAGTTTTGCCGGTTTGAGGTTGGCTACAATGGCCACGACTTTTCCTGTAAGTTCAGAAGGATCGTATTCTTCTCCGATACCAGCCACGACCTGCCTTTTTTCGAAGCCCAGATCCACCTGCAGTTTCAACAGTTTTTTGGATTTGGCCACGCGTTCTGCCTCAATAATCTTGGCCACCCTGATGTCAACCCTGGTAAAATCCTCAATGGTAATCTGTGGCGCAAGCTGATCATACACTTCAGCACCCTTTGATTCTCCGGTTCCCTGTTCCCCTGATTCCAGCGCTGACCGGATCTTTTTAACATTCAGGGGAGGAAACACGTTCTCCACATGGACTATGGTATCTCCAGGTTTCAAACCTCCCCAACTTAGGCTTGAAATCCCGATGTCAGCTGGATCGCCCAAAGCTCCAAGCTGCCGGAGCATCTTAAGTGACGAAGAAGGAATTATCGGCCTGAGCAGCACACAGATTATGCGCATGGCTTCAGCGATATTGTAAAGGATGGCACCCAGTCTTTCTCTTTTTGTGGCATCCCTGACCATTTTCCATGGTTCGGTCGCGACAAGGTACCGGTTAACCACTGATATCAGCTCCCAGATACTGTCAAGTGCCTTGGAAATATTGAGGCCGGCAAAATTTTCCTTATACAGTTTGACCGTTTCCTGGCAATACCTTATTAGTTCTTTGTCAGCGGCTGTTGTCAATCCGGGCTCTGGTATCTTTCCATCAAAAAAATTATCGATCATCTTGGAAACACGGGCTATCTGCCCTGAGATTCCCTGGGAAAGATCGGTATTTACAACGTCCTGGATTTCCTGGAGTGTGATAATCGATTCTTCCTCGAGATCAATTTTCCGGAGCAGGACATAACGGAAAACATCTTTTGGCAGAGACTTCAGAATAGGTACGAGATCAATCTGTTCACCACCTTCACCTTCGGTATTAAAAGTAAGGCTCCTATTGACCAGGATATGACGAGGTGGTTCGATACCGGCTGCCATCAGGATACTTGGCCAGTAAAGGGCCTGGGAAGTAATGGCATATTCCCCAACAAGCTGTAATTCAGCGGGCCACAGTTCAGAGAAACGCTGCTCATCACTTCCGAATCCTATGCCGGAAAGGTATCCAATCAAGGCTCCGAACCACCTGCTGAACTTTATCTGGCTGGACTCCAAAGTTTCTCCAATTTCTCCCTCACAAATCCATATATCTTTCAGGTGCTGACGGCTGAGCCCCAATATTCTGGTACGACTCGCCGGCGGCACAACAAAAGTAGGATTATCCTCATAAAATTCTTCCAGTTTTCCCAGAAGTTCAGACAGCTTGAAAAAATATATTAATTTAGATTGCCTGTCCATCGGATCGTCATCAGACCAGTGATGTTGAGCTTCATCATAGGCAGCCTTGTATATGAAGCCCTTTTTCTTGAGTACACTGAGGAATTTGAAGGCTGCAACTGAATGGGACTCATCCTGGGCTGTCAGCAGCTGATCATACGTAATGTCCAGAGCAGACCAGGAATCCAGAAAATCCTGAACATAACTAGGCTTTCCCTCCATATCGCCAGGATTGAAACCTTCAAACCAGGCAATCGCGCCTGTTTGGAAATAAACCTTGTCGTTGCACATCTTCCGGTATCTGGCTATAGCGTCAGCTGATACAGAACTATAAAGCTGTCCCACTCTTGGGGGCTTTCCTGCATTGAATATCGGAGTCGTTACGTAAAAATTTTTACTTGAATTCTTCATCAGATACTCTCTTATTTATTTTATATCTGGCTTCTTTGAGGCTCAGATTGTTTTCCCTGGCTATTGTTTTCAAGTCCTCAAATTCTGGTGAAAGCATCAGGGTTTTGCCCTGGCTGAACCCCCTTTTTAAACGGATTTTGCCAAACTCAGAATCAACGCATAGTGTTTCGCGCTCTAATACGTACCTTTCAGTTACTGAACGCCTTATTCCCAGGCTGGTGGTTTCACTGAATATCAAATTTACCAAATGTTCTTCCTTTGCCAGCGGAGCAAGGATCGTAACCTGGATTGCGGGCCTGTTTTTTTTCATGAAGATTGGGGTAAAAAACACGTCAAGAGCCCCTTCTTCAAAAGCCTTTTCCATGAAATATCCTGAATCCTCAGGAAGCATGTCATCAATGTTTATCTCCAGAACAACCACATGATCCACAACCTGCCCTGCCCTGTTTTCAAGCACTTTACCAGCCTCAAGACTCTCTGATGATCGTCCGAAAATCAATCTTAACATATTAGGAATCCCGTTAATCGTCCTGTCACCTGCACCCAGCCCTATTTTTTCAATTTCAAATGCTTCCGGCATCACCTGGTTTCCTGCTAGAGATGTAACAATTGCGGCTCCGGTAGGTGTTGTCATTTCCACCTCGGCTCCCCCTACGCGCACCGGGAAGCCTTTCACAAGTTCTGCAGTGGCCGGTGCCGGTACTGGCCAGGTACCGTGGGAAAATGTCACCAATCCTCCGCCCAGCTCGAGGGGAGAGGCAGCAAACTTCTCTATCCCGAAAAACCTGAAACCTATACAGGATCCAACTATATCGACAATGGAATCTATAGCGCCGACTTCATGAAAATGCACACTCTCCACTGTAGATCCGTGCACCTTGGCTTCAGCTTCAGCCAGGCGGCTGAAAATTGATACAGATGTATTTTTTACCCATTCATCCAGATTGCTTTCAAGAATAAGGTCCCTTATTTCACCAAAATGATGATGCCCTTGATGATTCTCATCGCTCCCTTCATGCGAATGCCCTCCATGTTTCAGGCACACTACCCTGAGATCAGTTCCTGACAAACCTTGTCTACTGACCTTCTCAGCTGTTATTTCATAGGGTGACAGGGGCAGTTTCCGCAATTCTTCAATAAGAAAAGGTAACGGCATTCCCATATCAATAAGGGCTCCCAGGATCATATCACCGGCGGCACCATTAAAAGCGTCAAAGTACAAAATTTTCGTCATATCTAAATACTCGCTGTTATTATTTTTTTTGCGATAAATTAAATTTTCCTGCAAAAACCCAAAGTTACATCCGGCAAGCCGACACTCCCTGAAGTTTCAACCAGGCCTCTATCCCGGTTACAGAAGGAATCTGATCAGGTGATAACAACCACATGCAGTATCTTTAAATTTCGGCTATTATAAACCCCTATGCTGAACAGACGTAATTTGATTGTACAAGAACACCTTAAAAATTTCGTATTCTCTGAGTATGGAGTTGAACTTTCCCTCCTGACCATGGAAACGCCCCCTCGCCGGGAAATGGGCGACCTGGCTTTTCCCTTTCCGTTCCAGCTTGCAAAAACCCTGCGGAAAAATCCCAGGGCCATAGCCCAGGAGATTGTGAACCGGACAGGAAAAATCCCGGGAGTGGAAAAGATAGAAGCTGCCGGCGGGGGATTCCTCAACGTATTTTTCGACAGGAGCAGTTTTCTGGCTGACCTGGAAACCTGGCTTGTACAGGAAGAAACCGACACATCCGGCGGGAAATACATTGTCGAACATACCAACATAAATCCTAACAAGGCCGCCCATATAGGGCACCTGAGGAACGCTGTCCTTGGTGATACATTTGTGAGGCTGCTCAAGGCAACGGGAAAAAAGGTAGAAATCCAGAATTACATTGATAATACCGGAGTTCAGGTAGCCGACGTGATTGTCGGATTCATCTATCTCAGGAAAATGGGCCTGGCCGAAGTGGCCGCAATAAAGGATCCGTTTGATTACTATTGCTGGGATCTCTACGCCGAGGTATCGGAGTGGTATGCAGGGGATTCTGGCAAGCTGGCTCTAAGGCAACAGACACTTGCTGAGATTGAAAAAGGTGATAACGAAACTGCTCGTATTAGTGAAATTATCGTAGACAGGATTGTCAGGGCCCATCTTAAAACCATGGATCGGATCGGGGTCAAATACGACATTCTTCCGCGGGAAAGTGAAATCCTGCACCTTAAATTTTGGGAAACGGCTTTCAGTCAGCTTAAGGAGACCGATGCGGTTTATTTTGCCGAAGAAGGGCCTCATAAAGGATGTTGGGTAATGAATCTGTCGGGGGATACCGAATCCTCGGATGAAGACAAGATCCTGGTCAGGAGCAACGGAACTGTAACCTATGTTGGGAAGGATATTGCCTACCAGCTCTGGAAATTCGGGCTCCTGGGAAAGACTTTTCACTACCGGAAATTCTCCAGTTATGATGACGGCCATCAGATCTGGGTGACCGCCTGTACCAGCGATGAACCTGACCAGCCATCCTTTGGCAGCGCTCAACAGGTTTACAACGTGATTGATGTCAGGCAGTCCTATCTGCAGCGAGTTGTAGCGCAGGGTCTCAGAAGTCTGGGTTATACGGATGAAGCCAACAGATCAGTGCACTTTTTCTATGAAATGGTCGCACTTTCTCCCCGCTGCTGCCTGGAGCTGGGAATTCCTTTGTCTGAAGAAGACCAGAAGAAGAGTTATGTCGAGGTTTCCGGCCGCAAGGGCCTGGGAGTCAAGGCTGACGATCTTTTAAATACCCTGATTGAAAAAGCCCTGAAGGAAGTTAATAACCGGGGCAAAGAGTTGTCTGAAAAAAGTCGAAAAGAAGTTGCTGAAAAAATTGCGGTTGGAGCATTGAGATATTTCATGCTCAAGTACACCAGGAACGCGGTAATAGCTTTTGACCTGAATGAAGCTCTCAGTTTTGAGGGAGAAACAGGCCCATACCTGCAGTATTCTGTTGTCCGTTCTAATAATATCTTTCGGAAGCTCCGGGAGCGCGATACTGGTTGGGACAGCCAGGAATGGATTGAACGAAGGAGGAGGCTGCAGGAAAGCAGTCTGCTGCCGGAACTTCTGGAAGAGAATGAATCCTGGGGACTGATTCTGGATGTTGCGCGCATTGAAGAAGCAGTACAACAGGCTGTGGATACCCTGGAAATCTCAACCGTTGCCAGGCATGCTTTCACGCTGGCCCAACAATTCAATCTTTTTTACCACAAGCATCATATACTCTCTGAAGAGAATGAAATCAAGCAAACCTTTTATCTCACCATTGCTGATACGGCACGAAAGGGACTAACCAAAATAGTTAATCTCTTGGGAATTGAGGTGCCTGAAAGGATGTAATGTTACATTCAAAACCAGTATTAATGCTGTTTTTGCTGTCCATAGTCACCGGGCTGGGGGAGGCAGAAAAGTCTCCTCTTGAAAAAATTCTCCCCGAAGTCACATACAGGCGATATCTGGAGTCGGAATACCCGGACCAACTGAAGATCCTTCGTAATGCTATCCAGAACACCTGCTCCCGCCTTAAAATCCAGATATCCCGGGCAGAAAAAGAAGAGTATCTCAAAAGGCTCACTGAACTGAAAATACTCGCTGATGAGGCCATAATCAGGTCAGAAGAGGTAACTTCCGAAAAAATGCTGCGGCATAAAGAAGTTAAACGTATGGAAATCTTTCTCAGAAAAGAGATTGATTTCCTGGAAGACATGAAACTTGAGGTCCCTTACAACATCAGGGGCCATTTTCAACCTCCAATGGATTCCCTGGACCAGTTGAGAAAAATCTTATTTCTCCAACTTTTTGAGAGTTCCAGATCATTCAAAACAGATATTGGTTCCGGGGCCTTCAACTTTGACGGAGGGAACGCGGCAACGGCAGGTACGGCCCGATCGGCACTCCAGCCTGGGCTTCATACCATTGACCGATTCACCGAGGAGGAATTCAGGAGCATCCAGATTGCCAGAACCCTGAAAAAACGACTAAAAGCAATCTTCAAAATTGCCGAATCCAGGCTTGATGAAATTGACAGGAGAAGAACAGGAGAAGACTGGGGGGAAGAGGAACCTAATCCACTCGAGTTTTATACTTACGAAGATCTTATACACGCTTATAACAGGGCACTGGAAGCTGCGATGAATAACATTGATGAACATTATGAACGAAATCTTTCCAGCATGTCCGATATTGAAAATGCCCTGAAAGAATTGAATGAAAAATGCAATCAATTCCAGGGACGGCTTATGGAACTGGAACCAATAATCCGGGAAGCCGGATCACTGGATCTTGCCGCACAGTTAAGCAAAGCAATGGAATACACAGCCACTGCCCTGGCAGGTACAGAGTCGGGCCTGGAATCAATGGAAAAGCGTAAAGACTAAACCGCAGCACCGGCTTCATAAAAATTACCCGCAACCTGAACCGATACTCAAAGCTAATCCTGGATCAGCCCGCATTTCCCGTCCAGTTACCCTGACCAGACGGGGAGATTCTCCGTCCTGATATGGTTCGCGGCCAAGGCCACCTCAGTCCTGCTACCAGCAAGCCGGGGAGACCGGTAAAACAGTTCATGCAAGATCAATAGATAGACTCCATTGCGATAGCCGGCTGGTAGTAAAGGACTGGCTTGAGTGCTGGGGGTCTAATACCCTTCTTTATAAGTAACCGGAACCCTTGAGTTCATCAATTACCCATCTGGTGCCGGCAATTCCAGCTGCGCCCGCGGCAGACACTACGTCCAAACGATTCAGGTCCACTCCACCCAAGGCAAAAACCGGAATTGAAAGTGTCTGGGCTACGTTCCTGAGAGCGGTCAGCCCCAGGAGTGCGTATTCAGATTCATTGGAGTAAGGCTCGTAGATAGGACTCAGGGTTATGTAATCGGCACCCTCAGCTTCAGCAGAAATAGCTTCCTCTATGGAATGGGCAGATTTACCAATAATAAAACCGGGGTGACTGTTTCCTACTGTATCTAAAACCTCAGCCAGATCCTGATTCGAATTGAGATGAACTCCATTGGCTCCCACTTCCAGGGCCAGGCTCAAGTCGGAGCTGACCAGGAAAAGTTTGGAATGCCGCCGAGATAACTCAATTCCGGTTTTTATGAACTCCCGGTTCTCCTGTCTGGGTAAATCCAGCTCTCTCCACTGGATTATGTCAGCCGAAGAATGAACAAGTCCTTCCAGGTACCTTTCCAAATCAACCACAGATGCAAAATTTCTGTCGGATATGGCATATCTGACTGGCTGTTCCAAATTTACTTCACCTAATTCTATTAGATTTGATAAATTGTCCAATTTCCAATAATCCTAATACAGTATTAGCTAAACCGAGACCGGTTACAGCTCCCCTGAGAAAATAGTTTATAAAAAACCCCCGCAAAAAAGGAAAATTTGAGATGACCAGATTATGCTCCCATAGATCCATCCAGGGAAACAGGATCAGGAACAGTCCTACTTCGAAGTAAACAATAGAGATAAGGACCGGGAAAAACCTGTTGTGATTCAATGCCCTGCTGATTCCATGCTGGAGATTCTGCTCTCAACATCCCTAAAACCAGGATGGAGCGACTGAATTCTGCGCAAACCCCGCAGGCTTTCACTGTAATCTCCGAGTGCTTCGAGAGCTACAGCACTCTCGTATTCAAAGTTGACTATTTCATCCTCGGATACTTTTCTATAATCCAGCCCCCTGGCAACCCATTTAAGGGTTTCCCTAAACAATTCTATTTTGTTACAGCACTCGGCCAGCAACTGGCAGCAGAGTACACACCTGTCTTTTTCATCTTTCCCTTCAAATAACAAAAGAGCATTCTCAAATTTTCCGATAGCGTCTTCCATCAAGGACATGTCGCGATAAGCAATTCCCAGTTCAAACTGAACTTCAGGGTCATCATCAGAATCCGGCGCATGAGCATCCATGGAAAGACCTGCCCTGCTGTCTACCGGATATTCCAGTTCTGGAATACCTTCCGGGGCCAGATCAGAGAGCGAACTGTTTTCCTGACCGTCTAAAACAAAAAGACCTTCCAAGGCCGATTCTACTTCATCGTAATTCCCTGGCACAGCTTCAATATCTTCGTTTTCCTGGTGTTCCTCTGTAATAAAATCCAGCTCATTATCAGCTTCAGTGTCATAATCAGAGTCTGTTTCAATATCACCTAATTCGATAATTTCTCTCTCTGAATCTGCGACGGCAGGCTCACCCAGATCTTCAATGCCCAGGGCTTCATAATCCAGCGATAGATCTTCTTCATCAAGATCCAGCTCAAAACTCTCCTCTTCTTCAGCTTCCTCTGCAACGGCCTCAACAGGCTCGTCCTCCAGGAATTCTCCAGGCTTCTCAGACTCAATCCCGGTTTTCAGCTTATCCGCTTCCGGATCCTGTTCATCTTCATGGGTCTCTGATGTCACCATCTCTGAGTCTGCGGCGGCAGGCTCACCCAGATCTTCAATGCCCAGGGCTTCATAACCCAGCGACAGATCTTCTTCATCAAGATCCAGCTCAAAACTCTCCTCTTCTTCAGCTTCCTCTGCAACAGCTTCAACAGGATCGTCCTCCAGGAATTCTCCAGGCTTCTCAGGCTCAATCCCGGTTTTCAGCTTATCCGCTGCCAGATCCTGTTCATCTTCATGGGTCTCTGATGTCACCATCTCTGAGTCTGCGGCGGCAGGCTCACCCAGATCTTCAATGCCCAGGGCTTCATAACCCAGCGACAGATCTTCTTCGTCAAGATCCAGCTCAAAACTCTCCTCTTCTTCAGCTTCCTCTGCAACAGCCTCAACAGGATCGTCCTCCAGGAATTCTCCAGGCTTCTCAGACTCAATTCCGGTTTTCAGCATTTCAATAAATTCTTCAGAGCTGCTGGCAAGGTCACCTTCATCAAGATTAAACTCGAATTCCTCTGTTTCCGGCTCCTCTTTGACATCTCTATCTTCAACTGTATCGAACGCCCCTGCCTCCATCCCGGCTTCACTCTTCTCTGCTTTTTCTGAAGCCATGTCCAGGGAGGCATCTGCTTTAGTATCAAAACCTTTCTGCGATTCTTTCTCTGGTTCCTCATCCAGGCCAGCCGAGCTGTCCACCTCAAAAAACTCCGGAGAAATCAAGGCTTCATCACCAGTTGGCTGGGGTGTTTCTAAAATGGGGAGGGACTCACTACGCGGAGATAAAGCATCAGCTTCAGGAGGCACATAACCTGTTTTCAGCTCCATGACAAACTGCTGAAAATCCTCCGGACAGTCCCTGGAAGCGAGAAGATCTGTTATCCATTCCCATCCGCCGGGTTCATCTCCTCTGGCGGATCTAAAATCCAGTGCGCGGTGGAGAGATGCTGCAGCCTGATCCTTCTGTCCAGCCCTGAAACTGAACTCTGACAGCAGGATCTGGGAAACCGGGTCTTTGTCACCAAGGCCGATCAGTTTGTCCTGAAGAAAGGCGGCCCTGGCAAAATTCCCTTCCTTGACAGCGGCATTAACGAGATCAGCCAGGATTCCCTTGGAATCAAAAGCGGCTTCCCTTCTTTGATTCAGGTCGAGGATCAGGTTCAGCGTGGTATCATCAGAAGGATTTATCCTGAGAAGTTTGCGGCAAATACCCAGTGCCTTCAGGGCATCTCCGCTTTCGGAATATATATTGGCTGCTACTGTGTAATTCTTAAGCGCGGATTCCCGGTCTCCATTTCTGAACTGGAGATCTCCCAGGTTATTGATGACTGAAGGATCTTTTTCACCAGAATCAATTACGGACTGATAGAGCTTTATTGCTTTTTTATACTGCCTCAGCTCAATATACTTGTCGGCAGATCTAATTATGCTGTATTTTTCTTTCATTGAAGCCTACACTAACGGCACTCTGGTAATGTAGATAATATTCTATTGGGAACTTATCCGGCAAGCAACAAAAAAAAACAAAAATCCCTGAATAGCAGATCCGGAAAACCTTCAAGGGCCGCAGGGTTGCCCGCTACTCTACCTACTTATCTCCAGAAAATAATGTAGCCCGGAAAAAGGAGCGGGAACCTAACCGGCGCCGATTCTTTTTCCAGGCAAACATTAATCCCGTCACTATCTGGGAATCCAGATAAGTGTAACAGCCCAATCGAGCTATCTAATTTCCTTGATCCGGGCCGCTTTACCTTTCCTATCCCTGAGATAGTACAGTTTGGCTCTCCGGACTCTCCCCCTGCGCAGGCGCTGGATACTCTCAATCATCGGAGAATAAAGCAGAAAAATTCTCTCTACACCGTATCCTGCAGTGACCTTCCGCACGGTGAAAGTTGACTGGAGTCCATGGCTCCTTTTTCCAATAACAGCCCCTTCAAAGGCCTGGATCCTGAATTTTTCGCCTTCTCTGATCTTCACGTTTACCCGCACAGTATCACCTGGCGCAAATTCGGGAATATCCTTGTCCATATATTTTTTTTCAACGAGTTCAACCGGATTCATTTTCCTTACTCCTAAACTGATTGATATGTAAAATCAATTAATCAACTTCTTTACCAGGGGTTTCCAGAAGATCAGGTCTCTTACACCTGGTCTTCTGTTCAGCCTGAGCTGTCCGCCATGCCTCAATTTCCTGATGGTTCCCCGAACGCAATACCTCCGGAACCTTCATGCCCCTGAGATCAGCAGGCCTGCCATACTGAGGGTGATCCAGCATCCCGTCCATAAAGGACTCGCGAAGAACTGATTCACCTTCTCCTAAAACTCCGGGGATCAGGCGGGACACCGCGTCAGTTATCACCATGGCAGCGAATTCACCACCGGTGAGAACAAAATCCCCGATAGATATCTCTTCGTCCGTGAAAAAATCAGCTATTCGCTGATCAATTCCCTCATATCGACCGCAGATCAGGGTCAAATGAGCCATTAAGGATAACTCTTTTGCCTTGCCTTGATCAAATTTTTTCCCCTGTGGAGACATTAAAAGCACATAAAGCTTCTCTTCCGCAGTCTCAGCCAGGTGTTCCAAAGCCCGGATAATGGGTTCTGCCTTCAGGATCATACCTTCTCCGCCCCCGAAAGGGCGACCGTCAACGACCCTATGCCTGCCTTCCCCAAAATCTCTGAGATCAACAATGTTGATCTGCAGCAGACCTTTTTTTTCGGCCTGCCTGATCATTCCTGAAGCAAAAACTCTACTAAAAATATCAGGGAATATGGTGATGATGTCTATCTTCATTAGCTGATCGTAAAATCTCTTTACGATTTCTCTCCCGATTCGGAAGATGAGAGGCCCGCAATACCCGGAGGCAGGTCGACTTCAATCTCTCCTTTTTCAACGTCCACTGACAGGCAGAATTCAGAAACCATAGGCACCATGAATTCTGATCCATTATCAGCAACGATAACCAGGTTTGACAAACCGCCGCCAATCTTTAAAACCTCTTTCACCACCCCTATGACATCGCCTTTTTCGATAATCCGGCAGCCTGCGAGATCTGAATCATAATAATGATCGGGAGGAAGATCAAACCTGTCCTCCTCATTGATCCTTAATTCGCAACCTACAAGATCCCTGGCTGATTCCGGGTCATTGATGCCCTCAAACTTCAGTATTATCCTGCCCTTTTGAAACCAGAAGGACTCCAGTTTCTTCCATTCCTGATAACCAGGCTTCTCCAGGCAGACTGAATCCAGATCTTCGAACCTCTCAGGAAAATCAGTATAGAAATCGGCGACTACCTCTCCTCGAAGCCCCCTGATTCTAACAATACTGGCTAAAGTAAGTAATTCGTTCAATTATTCAAGGATTTCCAGCACAAATCGCTTTCGTATCTTCATGCCAGCCGCACTGAGAATGGTACGCATTGCCCGAGCCGTTCGGCCCTGCTTGCCTATAACTTTACCCAGATCGCTTTGGGCGACTCGCAACTCAATGACGGTTGTCTGTTCACCCTCAATTTGAGTTACTTTCACTTCGTCAGGATTATCAACCAAGGCTTTAGTGATTTCTTCTACCAGCTCTCTCATGCTGCCTCCTCAATTAGAACAACTTGTTGAATCACTAGCTCAACCAGAACTGCTTATCAACGTCTAACTTTTATCCGGGGCCTCAACTTCAGCAACAGTGGTTTTCTCAACCTTTTCTTTCGCTGTTGCTTCAAGAACTTCTTCGGGCGCTGTTTCCTGGGATCTGACTTTTCTTATAAGAGATCTAACTGTTTCGGAAGGCTGAGCGCCCTGTCCAATCCAATAGTCCACTCGCTCCATGTCCAAATTCAAACGAATCGGGTTTAAGGCCGGATTATAGTACCCGACATTTTCCACAAATCGACCATCCCTGGGACCACGTTTCTCTGCAATAACTACCCGGTAATGAGGGTCCTTTTTACCACCCATGCGGGTCATTCGAATCCTTAACAATTAAAACCTCCTATTTAACTATAGAATTGTAACAAATCAGAATTATTTCTGAAACAAAAATCGTGAAACACTTATTCTATTATCTTACCAGTTCAGTTTAGGTAACTGTTTACCCATAGCACCTTTACTGAATTTCTGCATCATCTTTCTGGTCTGCATGTACTGTTTAATCAGCCTGTTTACCTCTGAGACCGGACGTCCGCTCCCCAATGATATCCTTTTTCGACGGGATCCATTGAGAATTTTATAGTTAAGCCTCTCCCTGGTTGTCATTGAATTAATTATTGCCTCCAGGTGGGCAAACTGTCTTTCGTCTATATTAACATTACCCAGGCCTTTCAGAGGTCCCATCTTGGGAAGCATACCAATTATCTGATCAAGAGGGCCAAGCCGCCTGATCTGTTTTAACTGGTTTCGAAAATCCTCGAGGGTGAATTCATTCTTCTGGATTTTCCTGAGCATTTCCCTGGCCTGCTCTTCATCAGCAACCTCTTCGGCTTTCTCAATGAGAGTCAGGACGTCTCCCATTCCCAATATCCTGCTGGCCAGTCTCTCCGGATGAAAAATCTCCAGGGCCTCATACTTCTCACCAGTACCGACAAATTTTATCGGGGTACCGGTTACAGCCCTGATCGAAAGGGCGGCTCCGCCTCTGGCGTCACCATCCATTTTCGTCATAATGATGCCGGTCAGTTTCATCCTCCGGTTAAACTCAGAGGCGGAATTGACCGCATCTTGACCTGTCATCGCATCCGAAACCAGTAAAATTTCACTGGGAGTTGCCAGTTCCCGGATTTTCTCCAGCTCAGACATCAAAGCATCGTCGATATGCAGCCTTCCCGCAGTATCAACTAAAAGAACATCGTAGCCAGTATTCTGGCAATGCCTCAATGCCTGCCGGACCCTTTCAACAGGATCCATCTCCAAACTCTCAAACACCGGCAGTTTCAGGGATTCTCCGATAACCTCCAATTGCTTGATGGCCGCGGGGCGGTAAACATCCACTGATAGCATTAACGGCTGCCTGCCATTTTTTGCAAGCCAGGCGGCCAGTTTACCGGTACTCGTGGTTTTACCACTCCCCTGCAGTCCGATCATCATCAGGCAGGACGGGGGCATCTTGGAGAAAGAAACAGGCTCCGGCTCATCTCCTAACAGGTGAACTAACTCATCCCTTACAATTTTGACAACCTGCTGTCCGGGAGTAAGGCTCTTCAGGACATCTTCCCCCAGGGCTTTGCCTTTGACATCAGCAACAAAATCCCGGACAACCTTGAAGTTTACGTCAGCTTCCAGGAGAGCCATGCGAATTTCCCTCATGACTTCCTGAACATGGTGTTCCGAAATCCGCCCCTCGCCTTTTAAGTCCCGAAGAATTTTCTGAAGCTTGGTCGATAAATTCTCAAACATTTTGTTTTCTCTGTAAAAATCCCTCCAGGTGTTCAACCTGGAATTGAGGCTGGCAACTCTGGTTTCGCGCGTATTCTACAATTGACCATATCCTAAGTTCAAAATATTTCAATAAAAAGAGACCGGGTCTCTGCAACATTTAAGCCTGCTTATACTGTAAAATCATTTTCTATGACTGATATCACCATCGGAACATCCGGGCATATTGACCATGGAAAAACAGCCTTGGTCAGAGCTCTGACCGGAATAAACGCTGACCGACTTTCAGAAGAAAAACAACGGGGAATCACTATCGATATTGGATTCGCCCATATGATACTTGATGATTACCGGATAGGTTTCATTGATGTCCCGGGCCATGAACGTTTCGTTAAAAACATGCTTGCCGGCATAGGCGGAATCAGGCTGCTTCTGCTGGTGATAGCGGCTGATGAATCAGTTATGCCCCAGACAATCGAACATCTCCACATCTGCAATCTTCTCGGCATCCCCAGAGGCATTATCGTAATTACCCGAACCGACCTGGCCGATGCTGAACTCGTGGAACTGGTGGCGGAAGAAGCCAGGGAAACATGCAAGGGAACTTTCCTGGAAGCCTCTCCCGTTGTCTGTGTTGACAGCATATCAGGGAAGGGAATTGAGGAACTCAAAACCGAAATAGCCCGGCAGTTAAAAAACCTGGAGCAGGAAGACTATTCTCTGGATAGAAAACGTAGGCAGGTGACCAGACTCCCGATAGACCGGGTGTTCACCATGAAAGGATTTGGTACTGTTGTCACCGGGACCCTTCTTTCCGGAAATCTCAGGCATGACAGCCAGGTCTCAGCCTACCCTCCCAGCCTGGCTGACGAAACATTTAAAATAAGATCAATTGAAATTTTTAATAAAAAGGAAGAAACCGCAGTAACCGGGCAACGGACAGCCATCAACCTGGCCGGCGCGTCCAGGGATCAGCTGAGCCGCGGGATGATTCTTTCGGTGCCCGGAAAAATGGAAGCTGCCATAAATATTGACGCTGAAGTTTATATCCATCCCGAATCCCCTTCTCCCTTACTGCCCCGGATGCCGGTACGCCTGCACCACGGCAGCGGAGAAAATATTGCCAGGGTTTACCTGCTTGACCAGAAATCGATCCTTCCGGGAGAAAAAGGTCTGGTACAGCTAAGGATGAACTCAGCAATACTTGGATTCCCGGGAGACCGTTTTATCCTGCGCCGATACTCGCCAGCGACTACTATCGGGGGAGGGATAATCCTGCATAACAAACCTTCCAGGCACCGCAGGAAAGAAATTGCCAGGCTTATTCCGGTTCTGCAAAACCTGGCCGATCATCTGGCCAAACCAAATGAACAATCCCTTGCTACACTGATTACCTTTCTCCTGGCGGAAAAAGGGATAACCGGAACCAATATCAGAGACTTGAGCGCCAGAACCGGAGAAACCGAGGAAGGCATAAAGGATTTTTTAAAAACCATCACTTCATCGGTTTTAATTTCAGAAGACATGGTCCATGTTGCCTGGAGACAAGCTGTCACTGAAGCTGCTGATAAAATCCTGGAATTCATTTCAGACTTTCATACAAAACATCCCCTCTCTGAAGGAGTCCCGAAGCAGGAAATATTTGAGCGTTTCCTACCCGGACTGGCCACTCCGCTTTTCCAGAAATTCCTTTCTGAAATGGAGGCTGGAAAACGAATTGCAGTCCTCGGGGCCAATCTCGCCAGATATGGATTCAGCCCGACCATGAGTTTCAATCACCAGGAATTCCGGGAGAAACTGGAATCCCTGTTTAAAAACACATTCCCTGGAAAAGACAGCCCGGATATGAAAACAATACTCAATCTGCCAGGCCTCGGAAAAGAAGGAAGGGATGTTTTTTACCATATGCTTAATTCAGGAGAACTGCTGAAAATCTCCGAGGATTTCATTGTGACACCTGAGCAGATACAAAATGTAATCAAGGCCATGAAAGAAGCTTTCTTCCCCGGACAGCCTTTTCAGGTTCCTGCTTTTAAGGACCTTCTTGGCATTTCCCGGAAACACGCGATTCCCTTACTTGAATACCTTGACCGCAAAGGAATCACCAGGCGCAGCGGCAATGACAGGACAATGACAGGTTAGCCAGGGCGATTTAAAACCCTGAAAATCATGCAACCTTCACCCGGAAAGATTTACCCTATAATAAAAGCAATGAACTCATTACACAGCATTATTCGCATCGCATTTGCCCTGGCCGCATTGTCCCTCTGTTCCATCACGGAAATCCAGGCCCAAACAGAAGAGGAACTGCTTGAATCCACAGCTGAAATCCAGAACTTCGTTACCAGGTATCGGGGCCTGGATTTTCTTCAGCCGGTTTCAAAAAGGATCCAGACTAAACAACAAACGGAGCAGTTTCTAAAACAACGGATAAGTGAAGAGTTCTCAAAAGAGGAAATCAACAGGGCGGAACGGCTCCTGAAAAGACTGGATCTGCTCCCTGCTGACTATAACTACTATACTTCCATGCTTGAATTGATGACTGAACAGTTGGCTGGAATGTACGACCATAAGGGAAAATTTCTGGCCATTGCTGACTGGCTCCCCCTGGAAATGCAGAAACCGGTCCTGGCCCACGAGTTGACCCACGCCCTGCAGGACCAGCACTATGGCCTGGATAATTACCTTTCTCCTGATGTGACCAATGACGACAACGCCCTGGCCCTCTCTTCACTGGTGGAAGGTGATGCTTCGCTTGTCATGTTCGCCTACTCAATGCTCCCCATGGGAGAGAAGGTTACTGATATTCCAGACTACGTTGCATTTATGGAGCAGCAATCGGCTTTGATGGAAGCGGCCCTGCCCCTTTATTCTTCCGCCCCCCGCTATATCAAACAAAACCTGATGTTTTCTTACAGCTACGGTACTGAATTTGTTAAGAATTTCCTCCTGGTTCATAGTTGGGATGATCTGAAAATCCTGTATAAAAATCCTCCCCAGACCACAGAACAAATTATGCATCCTGAAAAATTCTTTAATGGGCCTGATCTACCCCAGGATGCACAGTTCTTAGCCGAGCAGCACTACGGAAGCCATGAAACCAACGAAAATGAAGTTACTTCCAACATCCTGGGAGAGTTCACTACTTACCTGCTCCTGAGAGAGCATCTGGATGAAGTAACAGCCAGGAAGGGTGCCGAGGGATGGGACGGAGACCTGGTGACACTTACGGAGAAATCAGGAGAAAACAGCCTGGAGATCTTACGGATGACCTTCTGCTGGGATTCAGAAGCTGAGGCCATTGAATTCAGGGAAGCCTATGAACAATACCTGTTAAACAGATATGCCACCCAGGCACCCCCGGACAAAGACAGAGGGGAAGCACTGATGCAAGTGATGACGGATAACAGGATCACCATATCGTCCGAGGGATCCACGGTTTTTATCAGCGCCAGCTTTCCGCAATTAACCCTTACTGCCCAGGTGCGGTAAACAGTCTCTATTTAAAAAAACAGACAACTGAAATTCCCTCCTTGAATAAACTGAAAAAATTAAACCGACCGAGTGGATTGTGCGGACGAAGTGCGGATCAGTCCTGTTTGACATATCAAAGGCATAAATCGTATCATTACTGCTCAGATTGGAAGGTGCTCATATGATGGGATTAGGTGTTACAGAACTTGTTATTATTTTAGTTATTATTATCGTGCTCTTCGGCGCCAGCAGGCTTCCCCAGATCGGCAGGGGTTTGGGTGAAGGAATAAGCAACTTCAAGAAATCCATGAAGTCCGCCCAGAAAAACGACGACGACAAAGACGACTCTGAATAGTCTTTTTATAAATTAGAAGAAAAACATCTCAGGAGTGGGAAAAGCTTTTACCAGATTTTCTCCCAGCCTCAAGGTTGAATCTCCTGAGTGTTTTTATGCCCTCTCTCCAATCAGAATTAATTCCCGCAAAAAACACATTTCCTCCTGGAATCAGGTATTTCCAGATTACCGGCAAGGTCCGGTGAAAAAGAAACAAAGGGGAGACAAATCCCAGAACCGGGACTGAATTGTTCAGTTCTATACCCTGAAAATAACCTTTTTGGGAAAAATCACCTTTCGCCAGATGATGTCCCACCCGCTCCCTGTACCCGAGCCCCTGAAATATATCCTCAATGCGACACTCTGCTTTCACTTCCAGAACCACTAGGGTACCTTTTTCATTGGCGGCAAGGATATCTACAATTCTCTTTTCTTTTCCGAGACGGGAAGGAACCTGGCAATAAAACGCGGAACCCAGGTCAGGCCTGATAATGGAAAGATCTTTGATCAACAAACTCTCCAGCCATCTTTCCGGCCCAAACATGTAACTGAAGGTATGCCTGCAAACCGACTCCCCGGACCGATTCCCGAGTACCTCCTGGATGTGTTTCCGGCATTCCCGCGTAAAATTCACGGCTGGCCTGGGGCTCCTGAAATTAAACCAGCAGACTCCACCCCTTTTCATCCATACTACCGGAAGCCCGAAATGGGATAGCTCCCAACGATCTTTCCTGAATATCAGGTCCAGTTCAGGAAAGCTCTCTTTTATCTCCTCCAGAATTCCGGGAGCAGGACATCCAGGATAAACAATATAAGGACTGCAGAGATCAGGCAGATTCTCCCCCCTTGGAAAAATCTCCCTGAAACCTGGTTGCGATGAGTCATATTCAAAGCATTTCAGTGGAATTCTTAAAAAAGGGAAAAGGCCCAGGATAGATTGCCTCCATGAAGCAGGCACAAGCAGCATCATTCCCATGGCATCCCGTTTTTCCACAGCATGATCCCACCATATAACCAGGTCGGCCATGAACCTGCCGGCCATTGAGGCGGGGACTGTATCCGGGGCCGCCATCAGGGCGGCTCGACGCTTCCCTGAAGACAAAACCGCCCTGACAAACGCACCACTTTGATGCTTCCTCCGGTCTGTCCTGCCCGAAAAGCATTCTATTCGTTCAAAGCCAAGGTGAACTCTGACAAAAGAATCCAGGCAAGGTAACTCTTTTTTTGTCATCTACCAGACAAATAACGGATAAAGGCAATAAAAAATGAAAATTTAAGTGAGTTACATTAAAAATAACCGCAAAGTGGGAAACACTGCCCATACAGCTCGAATATTGACCAAGCCAACCGCCTCAAATCGGCCGACATTAATACCATCCGATCCGCACTGATTAACCTTTCCATTTGCTATCCGTTTTATCAGGCCTGCAAACCTGATTCCTTTTCTGATATGCTGATAAAATCAGCACCGGAGAGATTGGGTCGAGGAGCTGCATTTTTAATCTTCATCCAAAACGGAACTCCGCTGCGGAACAAACGTAAATGAAAATTAGCAGACATTTCTCACCAACCATGCCGGTAAAGGGATAACGAGGCGGAACACTCAGATGGTGCGAAATTAGACATAAGATTTTTGGGGGATTTTCTGGTTATGAAACGACTGATTTTATTCACTGTTTTTTTATTTCTGATCTCGTGTGGAAATACCGGACAGGGAGAGGCCACTTCCAAGTCGCAGCATCCAGTTCAAAAAACAGGGACGCCTGCCTCCTCCGCCCCAGACCGGGACGGACCTTCCGGTTTGACCCAGCCTCAGAAAGCCGACCTCTCCCAAATGATTGAAATCCCCGCCGGGGAATTCACATTCGGCATGGAAGAAGAACATCTCAGGCACTGGGTAACCGGTGGTAATATTTACTTCCAGGGGATCGAAGAGCAATACCGGAAAGAACTGACCATACCGGAACGCCGGGTGGAACTGGGAACCTTCTACATTGACAAATTCGAAACCACCAACAGGGAGTATAAAGAATTCGTTGACGCCACCGGATACCGGCCCGCCGACACCACCAACTATCTGAAGAGCTGGACCGAAAACGGGAGCTACCCCGAGTGGTCCGCAGATTTTCCAGTTGTCTGGGTTTCCAGGGAAGACGCAAAAGCTTACTGTATCTGGAGAGGCAAGAGACTTCCAACGGAAATGGAATGGGAGAAAGCAGCCAGGGGAGAAGAAGGACTTTATTATCCCTGGGGTAATAACCATCCACAGAGGGAAACCACCAATATCTCCTCAAAAAAACTGGAACTTGCAGGGAACAGGCCGCTGGATGTCTCACCATATGGAGTGTATGACATGGGCGGGAACGCAGCCGAACTGACATCCTCCGTAACAGCAGAGGGAAGAGTGATTACTAAAGGCGGCTCCATTACCTCAATATCCAGGAACTGCCGGACATACGGCCGAGACCTGGTCAGGGATTCAGCCTTCCGCAGTGAATCCCTGGGATTCCGCTGCGCGGCTGACCCGCAATAAGCCGGATCCTCATATCCGCATCACGAACCTGACTGCTGAACCTTGATCATTGGCCTGAGGCCTGCAGGTCTACCCTGATTTCCCGGTTTCTTTGAGAATCCAGTCCAGGTAAGGGGCATACCCCTTCTCTATGTCCAGGACAATGGCTTCAGGTAATTCATAGGGATGGATTTCAACCAGTTTTTCCATGGCAGCGCCTGTTTTATCAGATGAAGTTTTTATAATTAGAAGGAATTCTTTTTCATTGTGAATACTTGCTTTCCATCTGTATACTGAATGCAGGCCTGGAACGATATTCACGCAGCTGGCGAGGAACCCAGTTACCAGGGACTGCGCGATTGCTTCAGCTGCAGGCAGGGAATCGACAGTTGAGAGTATTATTCTGACATTGGACATGATGTTTGTACGTCCTTTTTCGGAAAATCTGGTTATAGATAAAACTTATGCTAAGTAATACCGCCAAAAAACATCTATTTTATCTGGTTTGCCTGGTATTGGTAATATTTTATTCCTATCTCCTTGTTTTCGGAGACGGCGGCATGCTGCGGCTTCAGCAGGAAGAACAGAAACTCATGGAAGCCTCAAAACTCCGAAATGAAGAACTCAGAAAAAGCCAGGAGCTGGGAAACAAAATCGACAAGATTAAAAATGACCAGAGGGAAGTGGAACGTATCGCCAGGGAAAGATACAAGATGGCCCAGCCCGGTGAGATTATTGTCAATATCGATGAATAAATGGTCTCCGGTTCTCCATTCGCAATTCGGCATTCGTGCTTCTTCGGTTCACCGGTTCGACTTCAGGTCTCTTTGGAAACAAGGCTGATAAATTCTGGTACCTACCTGCCTTTTGCAGCGCTTTCTTCCAGAAACTTTATGAATTCCTGTGGATCACGGGTTAATCCCGGAAAGGTTTGGATGATTTCATCATCCTTGCTTACTACCGCATAAAACGGCAGTGCTATCGTGCCAAACCGCTCACTCTCCATCCTCTGGTTTTCAGCGTGCTCCTCACCTGATCCATCAGTGTACAGCCTGACCAGTACAAATTTATCTAATAATTCCCTGACCTCCCGCCGAGGAAAAATGTTTGCCTCCATCCAGCGGCAGTTAGTACAAGTATAACCGGTAAAATCAAGGAATATCGGCTTATTCAGCCGCTTCGCCGCAATCAGTCCTTCCGCAAAATTATCCAGCCACTGTTCACCTGAAGCAGCTTCTGATCTGCCTTCCTGAAATTCCATGACAGCAGCCTGGCCATAATCCCTGGGAGGCAGAAAAGCATCCAGTTCCCCAAGGGGAAATCCCAGCAAACCCCTGAAAAGAAAGGCGGTGACAGCAATAAAAAACACAGAGAAAATCACCCTCATTGCCCCGACTGACTCAGAAGCTGACTCATGAGGAAACCTGAAAAAACCCATGAGGTAAACAGATGTAACCAAGGCGATGGCCAGCCACACAGAAATAAAAACCGGACGGGTCAGGAAACCCCACTGATACACCAGATCAACATTGCTGATAAATTTCATGGCTGCTGCCAGTTCCAGGAACCCCATCACCACTTTAACCGAATTCATCCAGTTTCCGCTTCGGGGAAGTGACTGCAGCCACGAAGGGAACAGCGCCAGAAGAAAAAAAGGAAGAGAAAAAACCAAAGCAAAGGACACCACCCCCAACAGGGCCCATCCAGCGCTGCCCTGCAGTGCAGCCACCATGACAGTGCCGATAAAGGGCACTGTACAGGTAAAAGACGTGAGGGTGAAGGTCAGAGCCATCAGGATAATTCCAGTCAGGCCTCTTGATGAAGTTGATTTCCGGTTAATCGCGTTCAACCATTTGTCAGGGAGAGCCAGTTCAACCACTCCGAACAAACTCAACGCAAAAAGGACAAAAACCACGGCAATAAGGGTATTAACCCAGGGACTGGAAGCCAGCTTGTTTATGCCCCCGGCGCCGAACATGAAAGTCAGCAAAAAACCAATAACCGTAAACGTGGCAATTATTCCAAGTGAATATACTCCGGCTTCAAATATGGATCTTCTCCTGCTGCCCGACTCTCTTTTGGTGAAAAAAGAGACCGTGATCGGAATCATCGGGAACACGCATGGGGTCAGGAGTGCGAGAGCTCCCATGGTCATTGCCAGCCAGATATAGGCGAGAGTACCTGAAGGCAGTTCTTCCATGGAAGATTGAGCCGGTAAATCTTCACCCGAAGCTTCAGCATCCCAGTTCTGCTCTGCTTGCCCTTCCCCTTCACTGACAGTTACAGAAACTGACAGGTCTTTCTTCTGGGGAGGAAGGCAGGTAGAATCGTTGCATAACATAAATTCAACCTGCAGGTGTAGTTCATAATCGCCGGGTGATGTCGATTCCTCTATCCTGACCGGAACCGTAAAAACTACCGTCCCTTCAAAATAATTGGTATCCATATTGAAATTTTCATCAAACAGGGAAACAGGTTCGGGTTGCACGGCCGCCCCCCCCGATGAGAAAACTTCATCCTTGATAACCGCAAATGATGTGGCAACCGGCCCGCCCGCAGGGATATCCAAGGCGTACAAATGCCATCCCGGAGCGATGTCAGCTTGGACATCAACTCCGAGGATACTCCCGGCTGGAGCAGTGCCTTCAGGTTCCAGTATCCGGAAAGATACTTCGCCCTGGGCGAATAAAACACCAGGCAATAATACCCACGCGATAAGTAGAAATAACAGCTTCTTCATATTACAAATCTGACTAGTCTAATATTCAGCAGACCAGATATCACATATCCCTAAGGCTTCAGAACAGGTCAGCCCTGGGCTCTAGCCCTTGAATTCCGGTGACTGCCAGGCTACCCTGCCGGACACCACAGTCATTACCGGCCAGCCCCGGAGTTTCCATCCTGCGTAAGGGCAATTGCGTGCCTTGGAGGCGAACTTTTCGGGATCCACCACAGATACCTGCTCAGGATCAATCACAGTAATGTCCGCTGCTTTCCCAGGAGTCAGCGTACCACGATCCAGCCCAAGTATCCGGGCCGGATTGCGGCTCATCAGTTCAGCCATCCGAATCGGAGTAATCACACCCTTATGCATAAGACGGTCACAAACCAGGGGGATGGATGTCTCCAGCCCCACTATTCCGTTAGCCGAAACATCAAAAGTCTCCTGCTTGTCCATCTTGAGATGGGGCGCATGATCAGTAGCTATACAGTCAACCGTCCCATCAACCAGTCCTTCGATAACTGCGTCAACATCCCGTTGAGGCCTCAGGGGAGGACTCATCTTGTAATTCGGGTCAAACGTCTTTACATTGTCTTCCGTCAGGATAAAATGATGTGGCGCCGCCTCACAGGAAATTCTTATCCCCTGGGCTTTGGCATTCCTGACATGTTCCAGGGATTCAGCGACTGAGATATGGCAGATATGTACCCTGCTCCCGGTCAAGCGGCTCAGGATCACATCCCTGGCTACCTGAATCTCTTCCGCAGTGCTGCTGATGCCCCTCAATCCAAGCTCAGTAGAAACGAAACTCTCGTTCATAACACCACCAGCGGCCAGGTCTAGGTCTTCACAATGGTCAAGTAAGGGTATATCAAAAATTCCAGCGTACTCCAGGGCTCTCCTCATAACCTGGTTATTCTGGATTGGCCTTCCATCATCACTAATGGCTACTATTCCAGCCTTGATCATTTCACTGATTTCAGCGAGTTCCTTGCCTTCGGATTTTTTGGTAACCGCCCCAATCGGATAAACATTAGCTTTGTCCGTATCTTCAGCTTTTTCTATTATGTACCGTGTAACTGTCTCACAGTCATTAACAGGATCAGTGTTGGGCATACAGGCAATCCCGGTGAATCCTCCGGCTACAGCTGCCATGCTTCCCGTTTTTATCGTCTCCTTGTCCTCCCGGCCCGGTTCTCGCAGGTGTACATGCATATCAATAAAACCTGGAAATACCATCTTCCCCGAGACATCCACTACCGTCCAGTCTTTCTTGGCGGTAAATCTCCCGGTATCAACAATTAATCCGTTTTCCACCAGGAGATCCGTAACTTCATCAATATTTCGATCTGGATCAATAACCCTTCCGCCCTTCAGCAACAAAGTCATTTAGAACCTTCCTCTCCGACACCCAAAATAAGATATAGCACTGCCATCCTCACTGCCACACCGTTGGTAACCTGGTACAGGATCACAGATCTTTGCCCATCTGCTACCTCAGGATCAATTTCAACGCCCCGGTTCATCGGCCCTGGATGCATAACTATCGCGTCCTCCTTGGCGAGTGCCAGTTTTTCCTTGCTCAGGCCATATAGGGAAAAGAACTCCTTGCCGGAAGGATAAAAAACTTCTTTCTGCCGCTCCCGCTGGGTGCGGAGCATCATAACGACATCCGCGCCTTCCACGGCCTCCTCCATCCGCTTGGTGACAGTAACGCCATATTTGTCAAATCCCATCGGAACCAGGGTCGGCGGACCCGAAATCCAGACATCAGCTTGCATTTTTTTCAAAAGCAGGACATTGGACCGGGCCACTCGGCTGTGGGCAATGTCCCCGACTATTGCCACCTTCAGCCCTTCAATTGAACCCTTTTCGTCTTCCATTGTCAGGGCATCCAGCAAGGCCTGGGTAGGATGCTCATGCATTCCGTCTCCAGCATTCACCAGGGAACATCCCGGACAATATCTGGTCATCAGTTTCTGGGCCCCGGATGACGAGTGGCGCATCACAATTACGTCAGGCTTCATGGCATTCAGGTTCATCGCTGTATCGGTGAGGGTTTCCCCTTTGGTGACACTGCTGGTGGAAACACTGAAATTCAGGGAATCAGCGCTAAGACGTTTTTCAGCTATCTCAAATGAAGCACGAGTCCTGGTTGAATTCTCGTAAAAAAGATTAATGACAGTCCGTCCCCGGAGGGTGGGAACCTTTTTAATGGATCGGGTAGAAATCTCCCGGAAACTCTTGGCTGTATTCAAAATCAGCCTGATGTCGGATACCGAAAGATCTGCGATACCTAAGAGATGTTTTCCTGTAAGAGGCATATACTTGGTTCTCTCCGGATGTTCTGGAGAGCCTGAAGCATTCTGAAGGTACTTCCGGCTCCACAAGTTATATGTTTTTTCTACAATGAAGTTTCAGGTTGAGCCGCCTGCAGTAATTTTCTGGTTGTAAGGAATACTCCCTCTTCACCGTCTATACTGTTAACCCTGACTTCGATAAGTTCGTCTTCCGCTGTTTCAACATTTCGGCCGATATAGTCAGCCTGGATCGGCAGCTCCCGGTGCCCCCGATCAACAAGGACTACCAGCTCAACTCTCCGTGGCCTCCCATAATCCATAACTGATTCAAGTGCGGCCCTGGTGGTACGACCGGTATTCAGAACATCGTCAACCAGCAAAACTACTTTTTCATTGATGTCGAAGTCGAGATGGGAGGTTCCGACCACTGGCTGGCTGGAGACCATTGACAGGTCGTCCCGGTAAAAAGTGATGTCCAGCCTTCCCAGGGGGATCTTCACCCCGGAAGCTGCTTCAATCTTTTCCTGCAGAAAGCGGGCAAGGGGAACTCCCCGCGTGTGTATTCCTACCAATACAATGTCTGAAAGATCAGGGTGGTGTTCCAGGATCTCAGCAGCAATCCTGGCCAGGCTTAAATCCATGCCCTTGACCCCCATGACCTTACGTAAATATTTGATTCCCATAGTTCCTCACATCTTCCCGGAAGCTTGAAGTTGTATTATTTGGACATCTGTTCTTTTGCTAGGGATCATACCCCAAAAGCCCATTTCAGGGAAGGAGAAAGAGGCATTTTTTTACTGAAGATTTCCGATTACCGATTGATGATTGGGTGATTCTGATTATTCGGAGGCACAGGAACCTGGAAGTGAAAATCCAGGCTGGAATTACTCCTCTGGATGGATTGTAATCTTCGCCTTGGTGCAGTAGATGATCAGTCGGACAACTGCGGCAATCCATGCTTCGTCTACTTTGGCATGTACTGGACAAACATTATGCCTGATGCCGGCAGACCCGAAAAAACTATCCAGATATCATTCCTTCAGCCTTCAAGGTTGAGTGTATGTATCCATTACCTTCTGAAATTTATCCCCTGTCTCTTTGGCATGACTTCGTTTCAGCAATGATGTATAGATCGGTTCATTACCGAACTGGGCTGTAAATGATGAAGCAATTACCGTGGTCATGATCAGGGGCAGGATCATCTCAAAGTTCGAGGTCATTTCCACTGCCAGAACCAGTCCTGTGAGCGGAGCCCTCACTGTTGAAGCAAAAATTCCGGCCATTCCTGCAACCGCAAAGATTCCGGGATCGGATACCAGATCGGGAAAATAATTCTGCACCACTCCCCCGAAGAGCATTCCAAAAGTAACTCCGATCGCGAGGATAGGAGCAAAAATCCCTCCGGGGACACCTGTACTGTAACTAATTATGGTCAGAATGAGCCGGCCGGCTATCAGTACCAGAAGAACCTGGACCGTTAGAGAATGGTCCAGTACCATCCTGATAGTATTGTACCCTCCCCCGATAAACCTGGGAGAAATAATCCCGATAACAGCTATGGCAACACCGGAAATACCTCCAAAAAGATAGGCTGATTTCTTCGGAAATCGATCAAAAAAATTAAGAGAAAAAAGCAGTGACTTATTGAATATGAGCCCCAGGATACTAAACAGGAATCCCAAAAGAATGAAAAGCCAGATACTGGGAAGAGGCGGATTTGGGAAAATAGTCATTTTGATAACAGGGTCGACTCCGATCAGCGCTCTCACAACGAAATCAGCAGTACCTGAAGCGACCATAATTGCTGACACCGAGAAAAAGGTGTGCCTGAAATGTCCGTGCATCTCTTCAATAACGAAGATGATCCCGGCAAGAGGTGCATTAAACGCGCTGGCCAGGCCAGCCGCCGCTCCGGCCGATGCCAGGGGATTGGTCCCGTCATCAGGTTGCCGGAAAATGTCTTTAACCATCTTACCTATATTGGCTCCCAACTGGATGGTGGGCCCTTCCCTGCCTAATAACAAACCACTTCCCAATGAAAATAGTGAAGCAATAAATTTGATGGGCAGAACCCGTTTCCACCTTAAAGACCGAAAGTTGTCCAGAGCCCCTTCAATCTCATGAATTCCACTTCCTGCTGCTTCAGGAGCAAATTTTTTTACCAGGAAAAGTGAAATAATAATCCCGGCAACGCTATATAAGACCGGCCACAAGTATCTCCCGAAACCTGATGTCCAGTCTCCCGCAAAAAGCCCTTCACTGAAAAGATTCAGATGCATCAAGGTAAGACGGAAAAGCGTTCCGACTCCTCCAGTAATTAAACCAACCAAAAATGCCAGGGAAATGAGGCGAAAGTTTTTTCTCCCTGCTTCAATAAACCTTTGGTCTGATTTCCAGAAACCGGTGTGGTTAGGCGTATTATTATCCATTGATTAATTTAATTAATTGATGACTAAAATAAATATCCATATTCCTTAATGGATTCCGGGATATAAATACTATACAGAATAAATCCAGCGCCGTCTTCCCCAGGGCAACGCAGAAAAGTCAATATCCGGATACTGACCGTTTGCCTCTCTCGTCAGAGCAGGTCCCATTTCGGTTTGCTCATTAAAAAACCCGCAGTTCTTAAGAAAAAACCGCTGACCGAAATATAAATCCTTTTTGACGAAATGGATACTGACCTTCGTCGCTTCGCCGCCAATCATGATATCCGTGCCTGATCCCACCGGCTCTCTATTCAGACTCATTCTCCATCTCGGTTCGCCTGGATCAGAAACTGGCTGTAGGTCTTTTTATACCAGTTTGTGTATTCCTGCAGTTTAACCAGATAATCCTCCAGGCCCAGCTTCTGCTCGTCACAGATCAGGTAGCTCATGTCAGGCCTTCGAAAGGCAAAATGGCGAGCACGGTCCTGTTGAAAAAAGAACCGCTTCTCAGGAGTATCCATACCTTTAGGCAGTCTCGTCTTCTCCCAGACTTCCACCAGTTTCTTGAATATTTCAGCCCTTTCGGCCAGGTTGGCCTCAATAATACCTGCAGCCTGTTCCAGTTTCTTAACCACCAGTGAGTTACTGACAAAATGCGCCCGATGGGCCTCTCGAACTGTGTCCTCCAAGTCAGCCATCGTAATATAAGTGCGGGCCGTGTGAGATACCAGATCTATCATGGTGAGGAAAACTTCAAAATCGTAAAGGTGCCGTGCACCGCTTCCCATGTTGGAGCGGCAGATCAGGCGGGCTCGTTCCATGGCAGCTTCCTGATCACGGCTGCGGGAGAGCATATCGGCATATTCGGACTTCCAGAACGGGTCGTATTCCACGGCATCACCGCGGGGAAGGTCCGGGAGGTGAGTTTTGCCGACATCTCCATGGTGCCAAACCTTGTGCTCAAAAGCATCCATGTAAAAGTAGCTGGCATCGTTAAATATCTCGAACAATTCACGCATATCTCTGGCTTCAGGTCCATAATAGCTGAGGAAATATTTTTCTATAAACTCCTCGAGGGAGGGGGAGGCTCCACTCCATGAAAACTCAGCGCTGTTGACCCAGCTCATCATCCACATCTGGTTGTGCAGGCCGCTGTCATCCCAACTGGTGTTGACCATGCCTTCGAAAAGCCCGCTTTTGGCGGCCACGCTCAGGCGGTGGTAGGAATTTTCCAGCGCCCCGATAGTTTTCTCGCCTCCCCTGATCCGGTAAAAATAGGGCAGGAAAAGGTGCTCAATTCCAGGGTTGGGGTCATAAACCCAAGCCGGATATCCGGCATCACGGGATGCTTTGGCAGTATCCAGGCCCTCATCGAATTCCGCGACAATAAGTCCCTCAGGCGGTTTATTTTTTTCATACGGACGGTACTCGCCCCCCCAGCTGATCACCCTGCGGCCCTGCCTGCTGATATGCTCACTGCTGCGCTCAAGAAAAACCTGCATCAGCCCATAGCGCCCGATCTCATCGGCCCTGGCCCGGCAGCCGCACTCCTCGCCCAGTCCCAGTTCGTAGGTCTCGTCCGTACCGATGTGCATGAATTCCGATCCAGGCGTTGCGGCTATCGCTTCGTCCCAGAGATCAAAAAGCAATTCGTATGAGCCATCCTTGAGCGGGCAAAACTCCCAGTTGGAAGATTCAAGCTCACGCAGATGTCTAAAGTGCGGCCACTTAAGAATAAAACTCACATGCCCCAGTCCCTGCACCAGTGGGACTATCTGCACATGATACTGTTGAGCGTAACGGGTAAACTCACGCATCTCATCCGGGGTAAAAGCGCCCGGTGCGCCAATTTCGGGATGGCTTTCGTAGGCAAACTTGTCCTCCCACTCCCAGAGCAGGACATTCATCTTGTAATCAGCCAGTTCACGAATGAGCTGCCGTACATACTCGGCCTTGTCCTGGTGATGCTTGGTATCATAGTGGGCGACGCGGTACCTGATATCAGGCCAGTCGGTTATTTTCATTCCGGCAACCTTGAAGCCTTCACGTCTTTTCTGCACCAGTTGAACCAGGCTCCGGGTCCCGTAATACAACCCAGGGCCCCTACCGCGGATCGTAATCCTCCCCGGCTCAACAGCGATGATATAACCCTGTCCGTAACCCTGTTCCGGAGCGCCTTTTCCGGTCAGCACGATTTCGCTCCCGGATGCCCCGCCGCCGACAGCAGAATCGATTCCATGCAGTTCCTGCAGGCTGCCGGCCAGTTCTCCTGCTGCGAACCTTTCAGCTACCGAGGCATTACTGTCCAGAAGAATATTCACAGAATCAGTGAACACAAAATCATCTCCGCCAAGCTCCACCTGCTGCGGATAAGGGATCAGGCTGATCCCCTCCCGCCAGAGTTCAGTTTCAGCTTCAGCCATCAGGCCCGAAACTGCCAGGATCCCGCTTGTTATTGCCACTATCATTCTTAACGTAATCTTATTCATTCAATTTAACCTCCGGTTGGGCAACCTGCGGACGGTTGACTAGCGTCAGGAACCTGACCGCGGTTCATTTTAAACAGGTCGAACCCGACCTTTACGGTGCGCGGATACACCCATATAATTACATCCGATTAATCCCGACAAATCAATAACATATGGAATGGATATAAACCCAACATGGAACTGAAATGAAAACCGGCAAATCCCAATCCACCCGGCTTGTCAAACAGGTTATAAAATTACTCTGCCTCCTCTACTCCTTTTCCGGATGCCATGCAGCTGAGGAATGCCCAACAAGGAAGGGTGATCCTGCTGCAAACCCAGTAAAATACGTTGCCTTCTCGGTCGATACGGAGGCTTATTTCATGCCGAGAGATTTCGAACACTTCCAGGGTGAGTTCACCCAGCAGATCATGGAAGTTTGCCAGGAAGCAGATATTCCATGCACCTGGCTGATCGTTGTGGACGGTGAGCACACTGAAGTCCGCCAGTTCAGCAAAAAAACATTTCCCGTACGAAGAAACATTGATGAGATTTCCCTCCACGCCCATTTTAAGTGGTTCATCATGGATTCTGATGACGATTTCAGCTCTTTTAAAATAACAGACAGGAGGATTGAGTGGCTGAAGGATGCAAAAGATGAAATTGAAAAAGCCAGGTTGCCCATGCCTCGCACTTTCCGGTATGGCGCGGGAGACTCAACTGACAGGTATTACCACCTAGAGGACCTTATATATCTCCATGATGAACTGGGGATCAGAAACTACCTTTTCAATCCCGAAAGATTGCCCGGGATAATAGGTATCGGGCAGTATGAACAGAAAGGCAATGAGGTCTGGATTATTGACGGGGGCCGGGAGATCACCCTGCTGGATACCTGTGTTTACCTTGATGAGGAAATTAGTGCTGTGATTGCGGCTGTAGACAGAAGGCTGGATTCAGCTGACTATGCCATTATTGGGTGCCACGATTACCGTGAAGACGTACCGATCCATTTAAAGGAAACAATTCAACACTTAAATACTGAATTCAAGGTAGAATACGTTACGATTGATAAGATTGGTGAATTGGTTCGTCAGGGTAAGATCAGTAATAGATTCTCTGAATAGCCAACCAGGAGCGGCTTACCTCGAGCGGTCCTGGAGAACATTGAAGCGGCAAATACAAATCAATCTGCGCCATCCCTGAGCTGCACCTTCCTCACTGTTGAAAGCTGCACATGGGATGAAACCGGCAGGGTGATGGAACTGATTACAAGCCGCCCCCACTGGTGGCAAGACCCGTTGCCGGGCAATGTCCCTTACACTGCGCTGGTGCTGTCCAGGGAATATGTACCTGTACGAGTAGAAGGTGAAGGAGACCTGATAGATTGGAGTGGATACAAGGCTCGCGATGAAGAACTGCAGATAATGAAAACCAACGGTACCGCGTTGAGGCTGATGCCAGGCAAAACAAGGACCTATTTCGAAAAACGGGAGGGATCGTAGCAGTAGAGAGACAAGATGTCTGCCTGGGTTTTCCATGCTTCAGCATTTATGACTCTTGCAGGTTTCAGATGCTCAGAAAAAACGGGTCTAACAATTCAAAACTTACGTGGAAATTCTATTTTGTCAATCTAGTCAACATATAATCTTATACGCTATGACTTATGGAGAGAACCTGTTGCTTATCACGCCGGCATTTATTACAGATTCTACAGCGTATCAATTTTGACATCCATAAAATATCCCGCTGCATTAGGTCCGGTAACGATTTGCGGAATGCCGTTTTTGATATCCAGCGACTGGCGGTGGGTGTGGCCTGCCAAAACCAGTAACAGGTTTTCTGCCGCAAAGACCTCTTCATGAAATCTCATCGTAACTTCGGTATGTCCGGTTTCCCGCCATTTCTGGCGCCGTTCTATAACGAAATTCTTATCGGATTCTTCTCCCCATTCGGGATTGGCACAGCCGAATCCCATACTTCGCCCCGGCATATAAAGCGGGATATGCATCAGCAGAAGAAATGGGATCCCACTTTTCACCTGCTCCCTGAGAAATTCGAGCTGTTCGGGTAATATTTCATAAGTAGAATTATCGATGAATACAAATCTTATTCCGCTGATTTCATAAGATGCATAAAGAGGATGATGCCCCTGATACATAGGTTTCAAGCGTTTATTCACCCAGGTTTCGCGGAGTTGCTGTGAACTTCCTTCCATCCCTTCGTAGTGCCAGTCGTGATTCCCGGCTATGTAGGCAAAAGGAATCCCGGTTGCATTTAATTTCTCAAACGCCCATTCAACAGCAGCTTCGGAGGGAAAGCTGAATATGTCTCCGGTAAGTGCCAGGAAATCTATGCCTTGCTCTTCAGCAAGAAGAAGGGTTTCCTGAAAAGCCTGTTTTGCAGAGAGCTGCCTGCCGGATTGAAAATGAATATTGTTCTGATAAGCGCTCGCCATTCGACCACTATATTCCCTGAATGGGGCGCCTCGTTCATCATCCATCGACAGATGGGTATCTGCAATCTGAAATATTCGGACTGGTTTAGCCGGGATCTTGGTGTAGATGAAAACCCTGTTTTCATCCAAGGAGAATGTCCCTCTTAAAAATTTCTCCCTCTTTGGTACAGCAGTAATATCCAGGGAGCTGAACGCCAGTCCGAAACCTGATAAAACAGTTGTGTTTAAAAAAAACCGTCGATTCATACTCTGAATCTTAGCATTCCGTTAACTCAAATTACTCAAAAAAAACGCCAAATTTGGCAACCTACGGGCAGCGTTGATCCGATGACTCCCCAATCCTAAGAGATCAGTTCAAATCCGCCATGTACTACTTTTTCTTCATACTATCAATCAGCAGATCCGCAATAACCTCTTTCATACTGTTAAACTCTTCTTCCTTATAGAGCCTGGTCATGAAAACAATTTTACCCGTTTTGTCGATAATTACATTCCGTGTAACCCCGGCATCCCGGGCGGCAAAACTGTAAAAAATGTCTCCATCCGGATCCAGGGCGAGAGGGTAAGTGATCCCCATCTCTTTCTGGAATCCAATCACCTTTTCTTTCGGTTCCTTCAGGTCTATTCCGTACAGGGCAAATGCAGGATTGTCTTTGTGCTTCTGCCAGATTTCACTTTCAATATGGGGCATCTCCTTGCGGCAGACACTGCACCAGCTGGCTGTAAACTGCAACATCACCACCTTGCCTCGCAGGTCTTTTGTGTTAAGAATTGTTCCATCGGGAAGAACCAGGTCAAAATCAGGGATAACCTGCCCCAGTTCCACGATATAGCCATATTCAGACGGAATTTCCTGCTGAACGGGTTGAGCATAAGAAGCAGAGACAAATATTAAAAAAACTGCTGCTGTAAAAATAAATAGTTTTCTCACAATAATAAAATGCTTTCGGTTTAAGGTTCCATTGTTTCTTTGTCGAACAGATGGAAGACTTGATAGTTTCCTCCCTGTCCCCAATTTTATAAAACACAGAATAGGCGGCCAAGTTTTAAATCCAGAACCCATTTATTAATAAACTTTTTACGGACTGGCATTAAGAATCTAATTCCTATTATGACAAACCCTATGATTCTCTATGCCTGGTGCTCATGAAGTTAACCATTGCTGTCGAATATTCGGAGCTACATTCTTAGCTTAAGCTGGTCCATGATGTCAGCCATCATCTGCATGTAGGGCTGAGCCCAGTTTAGCTCAGGGGCAAGCGGTTTAGCGTAGAGTTTCTTATATTTCCAGAACTTACGAACCAGTTTCGAACGTGAGGCCGGAGCTTCCCAAGGGTTGCCAATATCCTCAAATGACATTGCTTTCTTATGAGAAAACCTGCGAACCAGAGCCAACCGCTTGATGGAGTAGCGCTGAGAGGCCAGCGAAGTCTGGGAAGCCAGTGTCCTGTTCATGATACTCAGGTGATCAGAAATTTTTCTAATTCTGGATTCGTTCTCCCCGAACCACTCGCTTGCCCGTATGTGATTGTCTGCAAGGATTTTTGCTTCAGGTGTTTTTACAACGGCATAGTTGTTGGTCGTGCAGATCCAGATCTGGGCGGCGTGCAGTTTACGGCGGATCAACCAAAATTTATGTTCGATACTGGTGGATGTCTCAATAAAATTACAGGGCCAGTAATATCCGGCTACCCCGGGGATTAGATTCTGTTCAAGCAGGATTCCCAGTTCCGGCGAAAACCAGTCATCATCATCCACCGGTATAACCAAAGCCCCGTCTGGGATATCCTCCCATGACCCACAGACGGAATTTTGAATCTTTGAAATATTTAGCTGGGCAATCTGTTTCAGGTGATATCGGAACTGGCAATAGGGCATAGTGAATGTCTTGTTCCACAGTTCAACCCTGGATTTGAACTCCGGCCGGATCTGGGCCCAGAACTCCTGTTCATCCTCCCAGTCGATGGTTTTCCGAATGTAAATATAAACCATGGTCTTTCCCTGCTGGATGAATAGTGTTGCCGAAAATGCTCACCATTTAACCGGCAACCCTCTATAGACACCCATCGATTCTACTACACCAAATCTGATAGAAACATTCGAAGTGATCTATTGAGGTAACTTAGGGACAGTCATTTTCCACTGACCCGAATAGCACCGGACTTAAAACAGGGATGGAGTTGGTTTAGGAAGGATTGATTTTTTGTAGCTTTAAAAAATTCTCATGAACCTACCGCTGTCTGGTTCTTTTCCAATATTGGAACGCAATTATTCAGTCATCCAGCAATTCATCAATAACCCTTTTCATTTCAGCAACCTCATCTTCTATGTAAAGCCTGGCCATAAAACCAATTTTACCCGTTTTGTCGATAATTACATTCCGTGTAACCCTGGCATCTCGGGCGGCAAAACTGGAAAAAATATCTCCATCCTGTTTTTCTTATTCTCCAAATACTTCCTTTGATGCTCCCTTAAATTCAGTAAAAAAATCATGCACCTTAATGGCTGGATCACCCTGCCCTAAGGTTTCTATAGGCAGATAGCCGCGATAACCAGATTTTTTAATTATTTCCAGCAGGCGGACCAGGTCAGGCTTTTCACTTTTACCGTTCATGTAAATCAATTCCTTGATCTGCCAACTGACCGCGCAGGGAATGGTCTGCTCAACCTGCCTGTAGGCATCACCCTCCCGGAAACTGCCTATATCCAATATCAGCCCGAACCATTCGGAATTGACCTTTTCCATGATTTCAACGACCTGATCGGCATTTTTAAGAAATTCGTTGTGATTCTGGATGGCTACGACAATCCCATGCTTTCTCCCAAATTCGACACATTCCTTTAAATCTTTTACCAGCCATTCAGTTATCTGGCCACGGGTATATCCTTCCCATTCGCTTTTTCCCGCGAAAATCCTGATGACAGGTGCTCCAATCTTTTCAGCTGCAACAATCCAGTCTTTTACCAGCTGAACACCTTCTCTCCGCTTGTCAGCATCAGGATTCGTAAAATCATTGCGCACGCCGGTCCCGCTGATTTCCAGTCCCGCCAAAAAAGCCTTTTGCTTGATGTGGTATAGGTATTCATCGGAAGGGACCTCCGGATACCCCGGAAAATAATAAGCAGTGATATCAACTGCATCGAAACCTTCTCCGGCACAATATTCGAGCAGGCGGTCCAGATCCATGGACCCGTCCGTTAGGGGGCTGTTAAAAGAATAAGCATTCAGGCTGGTTTTCAGCTTCGATGGAAGTCGATATTCCTCTCGCTCCTCCGCGCAGAGAACTTGACTGCCTAAAAATAAAACCGCTGAAACGATAAATAAAACCACATGTTTTACAGGCGCACTCTGATCCGGACAATTCATGATTCCCTCCCTGCTCCACTTGTGCCTTCAACCCCCTTCCTGAGGGCAAAAGTAGCTTCCTGATTCTATTCTTCCGATTCTAGTACTCTGGGTTGTATTAGTCACGAATTGATCTGCAAAGTAAATATCTGGTGACGGAGAGGGTTGAATACAGAATTATTTTCTCTACCAGGGCCTCAGCATGATCTCCGGGACCTGCGAAGTTTCGAGCAATCAAGCTTCAGCATATTTAAAAGCGCAGAGTGGGAAAAGTGCAGCCTTGCCACACTTAAAAGCAAACTCTCAAGCCAATTTAGGCTGCTGAGAAACAGATCCTGGCATAGTTAACCGGGGTTGATGTTGCCCGGAAAAATGGGCGGATGATTATTACGTCCAACAAAAAAGGCGGGGACATCAGCCCCGCCTTCGAATGTCCTGAGTTTTGGATTATTCCAGAATCTTGCGACGGATACCAGCCAGGCCTAACAGTCCCGTGCCGAACAGAAACATGGTGGCAGGTTCCGGAACCGAGGTCACAGTATCAAAACACCCTTCAAGGTTGACGTTATCTATGGCGATGCTATTTGATCCCAAAGTTGACAGTCCAGTCAAAGTCACGGTGATTATGTAATTATTGGCTACGATACCGTAGGGATCAGTGATCAAAGATCCTCCGGGCACACCCCAACTAAAGAGGGAAATGGGGTTTGACCAGTCAGCAACCAGGATTCCGTTTACTGTCATCTGGATGAAACCTGACGTTGGACTGCCTCTGAAATTATTTGGGTCAACTCGTAAAGTCACATAGTGCAAATTGGAAGCAGGGTCATACGAACCCATGCTATCTGCCGTACTCACATCAGGAGTTTTACCGCCCGGGGTCGAAGTTGGAGAAGTAAGGTCCCAAAGATACATCGAATCGCTCGTCAGGTCGAAAACACCAGTCCATGTATCACCGGCTCCAATCTCCAGGTCAGTGACATCCCCCAGGTCAACGTATTGAATATGGGATGCATAAACCTGGGAACCTAGTAAACCTGACAAAAAGAAAAGTACCGTTAAAGTTAATCGCCGAATCATGTTTCGTCTCCTCCAAAAATCAAACCTCAGTTGTTCGGATCTATTTGATTGAACATAATAGCAATATTCGTACCAGAAATGTAAAAAAACAGTATATGTCCTGCTATTTAAAACGTATACTGGAATTGAACCTCTCGGCAGATCTGAGGATTGTGTAATGCATTTCATATTGTTGTGGATATTATTTCCACATTCCGGCAGCTTTAAGGTTCCAATCTGATTTCCACCTATCCCGATTTTTGTTTACGGCCTGATATTTATTCACAATTCTGCCGGATTATCATGGATCATCCGTAAATCATGAATTCTGTCCATTACTCTAAAAGCCGCAAGCCGAAATCACCCTTATCCCTGAATCCAAAATTCCACATTCTCATGTCCCCAATTCAATGTTATCCTTTAGGCGTGATTTATACTAAAAAAGCAAGAATACTTAATCGTACCAGGCTGGCTCCTGATATCTGGTTACTGCGGCTTCAGTGCCCAGAGATTTCATCCGCGGCAAAACCAGGGCAGTTCGTTATGGTTTCAGTTGAATCTACGGACGATGTCCCCTCACCGATCCTCAAAAGGGCCCTGGCTGTTTATTCCAGCGATAATAATTCCATCAGCCTGCTGATCAGGATTGCCGGAGACGGGACCAGGAAGATATGCCAACTGGCTGAAGGAAACAACCTCAACCTGGTTGGACCCCTGGGAAACGGATTCGACCTGGACCGCGCCAGGGGGAAATACAGCATTATTACAGCTGGAGGCTCCGGAATCGCCTCCGTATATATGCTGGCCAGGGGCCTGCGGAAGCAGGGAAATGATGTGTGCCTGGTCTACGGAGGAAAATCAGCCTCGGACCTGGCCGGGATAAGTGATTTTCAGGCTTTGGATATTCCCCTGTTTACTGCAACCGAAGACGGCAGTGCGGGATTCAACGGCCTGGTCACAGACGCGCTCAAGAATGTCCTCGCCGAACTTGAAGGAAAATCAATTAACATTTATACCTGTGGTCCCAATCCTATGATGAAAGCGGTTTGCGGGCTGGCTGAGGGCAGGTCCATTCCCTGCCAGATATCCGTCGAAATTAAAATGGCGTGCGGATTTGGGGTTTGCCTGGGTTGTGCCGTTAAGACGACAAAAGGAAACCGGTTGGCCTGTTCCCATGGCCCGGTTTTTGAAGCATCTGAATTCATCTGGGAAGATTTTAATGGCAAAAAGGAGGCGGCCCATGAGTAAAAAGCCGAATCTTTCCGTCGACATCTCCGGCCTGACCTTCAAGAATCCGATAATTACTGCTTCGGGAACCTTCGGTTACGGAGTTGAATTTTCGCCTTTTTTTGATCTTTCCCAGCTCGGCGGAATCTGCACAAAAGGCCTTTCGCTGGAGCCCCGTCCCGGCAATAATCCAGGCAGGATTATTGAAACTCCTGCCGGAATGCTGAATGCGATCGGCCTGGAAAACGTCGGCATAGATTCCTTTATCAACGACAAACTGCCCCGGCTTGAACCGTTCTCATGTCACGTTATCGCCAATATCCTGGGAAAGAGTATCAATGAATTCGTGGCCATGACAGAGAAGCTCAATGCCTGTGAAAAGGTGAGCGCTTATGAGATAAACATTTCCTGCCCCAATGTCGCCGAGGGCGGACTCCAGTTCAGCCAGGACCCGGATATGGCAGCCAGTGTTACCAGGGCTGTAAAACAGGTTTCCTCAAAGCCGGTCTGGATCAAGCTCTCCCCAAATGTCACAGACATCACCCTTTTTGCCCGGGCCTGTGAAGAAGCCGGGGCTGACGCCTTGACGCTGGTTAACACTTTTGTCGGTATGGCCATAGATGTAAAAAAGAGGCGGCCAATGCTCTCCAATATAATGGGCGGGCTTTCAGGCCCTGCCATCCGCCCCCTGGCTGTACGAATGGTCTACCAGGCTTCGCGGTCTGTCTCAATCCCCGTAATCGGGATCGGTGGAATAGTCACCGCCAGGGATGCCCTGGAATTCATGATCGCAGGTGCAGCAGCGGTCCAGGTTGGCACTGCCAATTTCATAGATCCCCTTGCTTCGGTTACCATAATCAGGGAACTTGAAAATTTCTGTCTGGAGCAGGGCGTAACTGATATTAATGAACTGATCGGCTCCCTGGAGCTGCCAGGGCCTGAAGGTTTCCTTTATTATTAATTGCATGAACCTGGGACTGACGAAAAACCCAAACTTGATTTTAACTGACAGGATAATAAACACATGGAAACACCAAAAACAGATCCCAGAGACTGCCTGATAGTGGCCCTGGATGTACCTGGCCGGAAGCAGGCAATGCAACTGGCGGAAGAGCTGTCCGGCAAGGTCGGATATTTCAAGATCGGCCTGCAGCTTTTTACGGCCTGCGGCCCTGATATTGTCAGGGACATAACCGCTTTGGGCGGCAAGGTCTTCCTGGACCTCAAACTCCATGACATCCCCAACACCGTGGCCAAGGCCGTGGTTGAAGCAACCAGGCTGCAGGTCAGCCTGCTAACCCTGCATACCCTGGGAGGAGCCAGGATGATGCTGGCCGGGGCCAGTGCTGCCAGGGAAGAAGCCGAAACCCTGGGTATTGCGCCGCCGCGCCTGCTTGGAGTCACTATCCTTACCAGCATGAACCAGGATGCGGCAGAACAGGTCGGGCTTTCTGACCCAATTGATAAAATGGTGCTCAAACTGGCCAGGCTCGCTGAGTCTTCAGGCATGGATGGAATAGTCTGCTCTCCTCTGGAACTTGAAATTCTGACTGCAAACCGGCCAGTAGACCTTTTCTTTGTCACCCCGGGAATACGTCCGGCCGGATCAGATCTGAATGACCAGAGCCGGATTACAACACCAGGACAGGCCGTAGCCAAAGGGGCTAGACACCTGGTGGTCGGCAGGCCTATTACCCAGGCAGCCAATCCAGCTGCAGCAGCTTCCATGATTGTTGAAGAGATAGCCTCGGCTCTTGCGAGTGAAGCATCCGCAAGGTAGAGTCCCTATCTTTCGTATATTGAGCACACTCCGTCCGCCGAGGACAAATCAGTTCAGAAAGTGTCATCCTTGAACTGACTACAGCCCTGTAACTAATAATTTTGGTTCAGTAACTCTCTTTCTCCCAAGAGATTGAGGCCAAGAACCTTGAAATCTTCCCGGATGTCAGGGCTAGCCAAATTTATCTGGTTTATCTTAGCGGCCAGGGCTTCGTAGGCTGCAGGATGCACCGGAGTCAACCTGAACAGGTTTTTCCCCAATTCGATCCTTACTTCGCTCAACTTCCTGAAGTCTTCTAAATCCCCGATCAAGTCAACTCCAATAAAATTATTGCCCAGTACTTTAAGGTAATTAGTCAGGTAAGGTTCTCCTTCCACTCCCGTATTGATAGAGAACCTTTTCACATCAGCTATCCTTCCACTTTCATTTACCAGGGTGACCTGTACAGGCCTGAAATCCCACTCCCCCCGATCCAGGGTCAAAATGTTTAAAATCGGAACCGCCCTGTTGTCCGGAGTTGTCACTACCTCAAGTGTCCATATGTATTGGGTGTCAATGAACACAAAACAGGTCGCGGCCGAAGACCGATCAGCCTGGTTACTGAGCAGAGATGATAAAAACAGCAGCATTAACAATGGAAACAGCAGTTTACGAATGAATTCCATAAAGAAATCTTACTCCAACTCTGCAGCTATAAAGCTTCCCAGGCCCTGGATTCAGAACTAAGCATCAATAATTTCCCTGAGATCCCGTATCAGGATTACCCCTTCTTCGGGAGCATATTCATACTTCCCCTGCAGAAAATACTTTTTCCTGATCCCGGCAGCTTCGGCAGCCTGCATGTCAGAGTTCTTGTCTCCGATCATGATTGAATTCGCCAGGTCAATCGAATATTTTGCGGCGGCCTCCAGTAACATTCCTGGTTTCGGCTTCCGGCACAGGCAGGAACCGGTTATGGGAGGGTAATGAGGGCAGTAAAAGAAATCAGTGATGTTGATCTTATGAAAACCTAATTTTTCAGCAATAAACCTGTGGACCACTTCTGCTTCTTCGCCAGTGAAATAACCCCGCGCAATGCCGGACTGGTTGGAAACAACAATTATTTTCCAGTCCCTTGCCGTAAAAACCCTCCCCAGCTCAAGCATTCCTTTCTGGAACACAACTTCATCAATAGTATGCACAAAACCGTGATCTTCTATCACAACCCCGTCACGGTCCAGAAATAATGCTTTGTTTTTACTCATACTGATGATTCTTCAACCAGTTTCTGATAGGCCCCGACCGCGAGCTCATCACAGCGTTCATTTTCAGGGTGTCCGCTATGTCCTTTAACATGTTTGAATATCACATCGTGCTGCTGAACCAGCTCATCCAGTTTCTGCCAGAGGTCAACATTCTTAACCGGCTTCAGGCCTCCCGAAGTCTTGCGCATCCAGTTTCTGGCTTTCCATCCTTCCACCCAGCCTTCCATTCCATTTTTTACATAGGAACTGTCCGTCACAACCTGAACCCTGGCCCGTCGTTTCAGGGCCTGCAGCCCTTCAATTACGGCCTGCAGCTCCATCCGGTTATTAGTGGTCATCATCTCCGCCCCGAAACCCTCTTTTTCCTTCCCAGTGGGAACGTGCCTCATCACATATGCCCAGCCGCCGGGTCCTGGGTTACCGGAACACCCGCCATCCGTGTATATAACCACTTCCACTTCTGTTTTATTCATCTATATAAATCCTGGATGAAAATCTAAAATATTCAATACTTACCAGAGAGTCTCAGATACCTGTAACCTGATGCCTGCTACTATTCCCTCGTTAATTCGCTCAGGCATTCCGGAGAATCGTTCCGGACATTATTAACAAGAGTACTGACAGGATAAATATCCAGGTTCTTTTCTTCCTCTGCTTCCAGGAGGTCCAGGGCCGCCCTGACAGAGGTTTCGACAGAAAGCCATTTCCGGAAATCCTCCTTTTCAATTATCGCCGGCATCCTGTGGTGGTAACGGGACATCTGAGGAGTGGCAGCCCTGGTGATAATTGAAAAGGTATAAAGAATCATATCTCCGTCAGTAACCTCGTCCCAGACTCCAGCCAGCCCTAACAGCGGATTTTCAATCCGGGAAAAATAAAAAGGCTTCTTCCCTTCACTGGTTTGTTTCCACTCGAAGAAGCCGCTGGCTGGAATCAGGCAGCGCCTGTACCTGAAAGGAGCACGGAAGGAAGCTTTGGAAGCCACTGTTTCGGCCCTGGCATTAATCATCCGGCTGCCAATGGATATATCCTTGCTCCAGGATGGAATCAGCCCCCACTTCATGAAGTCCACTATCCTGCGCTGCAGCTCGCAATCATTAAACACTACCGGCGCAAACTGGGAAGGAGCCACATTGAAGCGGGGCGGAATACGCAAGTCCTCCACTTCAAAAAACCCGGGGATAAGCTCGGTATGGGTTATGGCGTATCTGCCGCACATATTTAAAAATATTCCTGTAAATACTTTTCAGCCAAAACTTCATGACGGGATCAAGAAGTTAAAGCCGGCCCGATTAGGAGGGCCGGTTTTAACTTAATTATCCAAAGGTTAATTGTCCAAAGGAAGGAACGAATAATGCTCAGAGTAATAAAGCATCTGCTCGGTAAAATCCGCAGGATACTCAACTTTTACGCCTGTCAGTTTCCCGACAGCCGATTCTTCATTATCCACTGTTATCAAAGGATTGATGAATCCGGCATAGGGAGCCCGGTTCAACCGGGCATACCTTTCCCGGACTTCCAGGTGGACTTCAGGATCCAACTCTACACCGTACCCTTCGACCAGAGCTTTTCCGGCTTCATAATCACCTTCTGACTTGATTCTCTGCACCTCACTCAGCAGCTCACCGAAAAGACCTCTCAGTTTCTGGTAATCATTGATTACAAAATAGGTCTTCCCCTCTTTTTCAACCTTCTCAATCACCTTGTCCTGAAGTCCCTTTTCATAAGCCCATTTGGCAATCAGCTGCCGATTGCGCATATGGGCTTCCTCCAGGTTCTGGCCTGGTTCGATCCGGGCCATCTGGACCAGCAGTCCGTTGCGGATGTAGTCGTCATAGCTGGCTTTTCCGGTCTCGAGAGAAGGCATCACTCCTATTTCAACAAGCTTGGAATCCATCATGAAATAAAGAGCGATAAGATCAGCCCTGGCTTCCTCCAGGGTGTTGGCGTAACCTTTCAGGGTTTCCTTGGGTGTAGCTATCCCTGGAGCGAGCTGGCCGGACCCATGTCCAATTACCTCGTGCAGGTCGGTATGCAGGTTATCACCGAGCGCGCCGAATTCCTTGCTTCGGGTGACTTCCTCTTCACTGGCGGCAAATTCCTCCAGAACTCCGCCGGTTTTAGACGCCTCATTATAGGCGTTTACTATATTTCCCAGGTTGACAGACTTGGAACCATGTTCCTTCCTGATCCAGTTGGCATTGGGCAGGTTTATCCCTATCGGAGTACTGGGGGAAGCGTCTCCAGCTTCCCCGGCTACGTTTATCACCTTGCCCGAAACGCCGGTCACCGAGGGCTTCTTGAAACTGTCGGAAAAAGGAGCATGGTCCTCAAACCACTGGGCATTATCGCTCAGAGCGGACATCCTCTTTGAAGCTTCATTATCCCGGAAGGAAACCAGGGATTCATAGCTACCCCGATAACCCAGCGGATCTTCGTAAACTTCTATAAAACCGTTGGTTAGGTCTATTGCCGCATCGGTGTCCTGTACCCAGAGAATATTGTATTCATCAAAAACCCGGAGATCTCCACTCCGGTAATATTCAACAAGCTTTTCCAGAGCAGCCTTCTGCTTTTCGTTTTCGGCAACCGCGATGGCTTTCTCCAGCCAATATACGATTCTTTCAATGGCGTCCGAGTACATGCCGCCTACTTTCCAAACCTTTTCATATATCTTTCCATCTTCCTTGACCAACTTGGAATTAAGGCCGTAGGAAACCGGGCGCGGATCGTCCTGATCAATTTTTTTCTTATAAAACTCCTCAACTTCAGGCTGGGTGAGGTTAGGACTGTAATAGTTAGTAGCCGAGGCTGCTATCTGGTCCACTTCCGAATCCAGTACCACTTTTTTACCGTCAACCTCCGGATCAAAAATCAGGGGAACCAGGAAATCAATGTACTGTTGTAAAGACTCTCCGTCCCTGATTCCAAATCCGTTTTTGTCCGATTTTTCAGCCAGGCCCCTGAAATATTCCTCAGAGAAGCCAGGAAGTATCTTAACCTTGGAGTAATGATGGTGGATCCCATTGGAAAACCAGACTCGCTTGAGGTAGGTCTGGAATTTCTCCCATTCGGGGCCGCTTTTTTCCACGTCAGAAGTTTTATAAATATTTTCCAGGGCCTTCCTGATCCGCAGATTATACCTGTAGTTCTGGTCCCAGATGATGTCCCTTCCGCTCAGGCCGGCTTCATAGAGATAGTAGACCAGTTCCTGTTGCCCGGCTGTAAGTTCATCAAATCCGGGAACCTGGTACCTTAATATCCTGATATCGGCAAACTGTTCCGCCTGGAACTCAAAATCTCCGTTATCACCCGCAATTGCGGCAGTATCATCAGCCTGCCTGCATCCTTCAGAAAGCAGGGATATAAACATTACTAAAACTCCGATTCTGATTAGATTTTCCACAATGATATCCTCCTGTAAAGAGCATTATAAACCTGTCAACTGATGGATGGTAGGTGAACCAATTGGCGATTGTTGATTGACGATTGACGATTAGGGGCAAAGACTGCAAATTTTCCAGGGATCCATAACTTTGTGGACTTTTTGGACTCCATGGATAGAGTGGACTATTAATGATGTTTTGATGACAGCAGTTCAATCATCAATTGCTATACCCCCAAAATCCGAAATCCGCTAGCCGCAATCCGTAAGCCGCAATCCGAAATCCGCAATCCGAAATCCACAATCGGTTGATCCCTTCACAGCTAACGATTACAATCTAATCCATATTATGAAATTAAGACATTACTACCGATATCCAGGCCTGTCTGAAGAACAGGTAAACACCTTGCTTAGAACTGTTCAAAGACAGATAAGCCCAGGCATTTCTAACATATATACGGAATACTGCTTTAATATCGACTCCGGCCCGATGGATGAAAAGCAGGAAAAAATGCTGGTCTGGCTGTTATGTGAAACCTTTATTCCCAAAGGCTTAGGACCCTTCTCCTTCCTGGAAAACAGGTCAGCCTCAAGGGTGCTGGAAGTTGGGCCCAGGTTGACCTTTAATACTGCCTGGTGTACCAATGCCGTCTCCATCTGCCATTCCTGCGGTCTGGACCAGGTTAAAAAAATTGAGCGCTCCCGGAGATACCAGCTGGAATCAGCCTCACCTCTGGACCTGCAGGAAGAAAAAGCTTTCCTGGAACTGGTCCATGACCGGATGACTGAGTGCGTTTACCAGGAACCGCTGCAGACCTTTGCAACAGGATCAACCCCGGAACCTGTATTTTCCATCCCGGTCCTGGAAGAGGGACGCCCAGCCCTGGAAAAAATCAATCGGAAAGAAGGCCTGGCCTTTGACGATTGGGACCTGGACTACTATACCAACCTGTTCAGCAAGGTCATCAAGCGCAATCCCACTAATGTGGAGTGTTTTGACATTGCCCAGTCAAACAGCGAGCATTCGCGCCACTGGTTTTTCAAGGGGCTCATGGTCATTGACGGAGAGGAGCAGGAAAAAACTCTCATGGACCTGGTAACTGAGCCGCTGAAGAGGAATCCCGGCAACAGCACGGTAGCTTTCAAGGACAATTCCAGTGCTATACAGGGTTTTGAAGTAGACACAATTATCCCTGAGAAGCCTGGTCAATGTTCTCCCCTGGTTGCCGGCAGGAAGGACTATGACCTGACGTTCACGGCTGAAACACATAATTTTCCTTCCGGCGTGGCCCCCTTCCCCGGAGCTGAAACCGGCACGGGAGGAAGAATTCGTGACGGACAGGCCACAGGCAGGGGGTCTCTGGTTGTAGCCGGGACTGCTGCCTACTGTGTGGGCAATCTCCGCATACCCGGATATTCCCTGCCCTGGGAAGACCCGGAATTCAGGTATCCGGACAACCTGGCTTCTCCCCTGGAAATTGAACTGCAAGCCAGCAATGGCGCCTCAGACTACGGAAATAAATTCGGCGAACCTCTGATCCAGGGATACACCCGTTCTTTTGGAACCAGGCTTCCCAACGGAGAGCGGCGGGAATGGCTGAAGCCGATCATGTTCTCTGGAGGAGTCGGCCAGCTCGAAGCTGTGCACCGGGACAAATTTCCTCCTGAAAAAGGGATGTGGGTGGTGAAGGTCGGCGGGCCTGCCTACCGCATAGGTATGGGAGGAGGTGCCGCCTCCAGCATGGTCCAGGGTGAAAACGCCGCTGAACTGGATTTTAACGCGGTGCAGAGAGGCGATGCTGAAATGGAGCAGAAGCTTAACCGCGTTATTCGAGCCTGCTCTGAAATGGGCGAATCCAATCCTATTGTCAGCATCCACGATCAGGGCGCGGGCGGAAACTGCAACGTGCTCAAGGAAATCGTTGAACCGGACGGAGCGCAGATCAATATCAGGGAGATTCCGGTTGGGGATGAAACCCTTTCCGTCATGGAAATCTGGGGAGCTGAGTACCAGGAAAATGATGCCCTGCTGCTCCGGCCGGAGCATGCTGATGCTTTCCGTGTTATCTGCGAAAGAGAAAAAGTCCAGGCTTCATTTGTCGGACAGGTCACTGGTAACGGAAAAATCGTTCTTTTCGATAAGCTGGACGGCTCCACCCCGGTTAACCTGGAATTGGACCATGTACTGGGCAAAATGCCCCAGAAAACATTTGTAAGCGAGCGGACCAGGACAGGGGGAAAAGACATCTCCCTGCCCTCAGGCCTCACTGTACGGAGCGCGCTCGACCGGGTACTGCGCCTTCTTTCGGTTGGATCCAAACGTTTCCTGACCAATAAGGTAGACCGTAGCGTCACCGGTTTGATTGCCCGACAGCAATGCGCCGGGCCTCTCCAGCTTACCGTATCCGACGTTTCTGCCATAGCGCAGAGCCATTTCACAACAACCGGGGGCGCTATTTCCATCGGGGAACAGCCCATTATAGGCCTGCTTGATCCCGGGGCAATGGCCCGTATGACTGTCGGAGAAATGCTTACAAACCTGGTTTGGGCAAAGATCTCCTCCCTGGAGGACATCCGGTGTTCAGGCAACTGGATGTGGGCTGCCAAACTCCCAGGTGAAGGCGCGGCCATGTATGATGCCGCGGCGGCCCTGAGTGAGGCACTGATGGAACTGGGCATAGCCATAGACGGAGGCAAAGACAGCCTTTCCATGGCAGCGGTAGTTCCCCGCGCAGGCGAAGACGGCAGTGACGAAACTGTGAAAGCTCCCGGCTCACTGGTGCTTTCCGCCTATGCTCCCTGCCCCGACATTAATAAAATCGTGAGTCCAGACATTAAGTATCCCGGAAGCAGTGAACTGCTTTTTGTGGACCTGGGTAACGGGAAAAACAGGCTGGGGGCTTCATCCCTCTGTCACGTCCATAACCAGGCTGGCAAGACTCCTCCGGACATGGATGATCCGGCTGCCCTGAAGCGGGCCTTTCACGCAGTGCAGGGGTTGATTGACAGGGGCTTGATCTGCGCCGGCCATGACCGGAGCGACGGAGGATTGATAACAACTCTTCTGGAAATGGCTTTTGCCGGAAACTGCGGATTTGAACTGGACATTTCACACCTCCCCGCGGAGCCGGGAACATCTGACCTGGAAATCCTTTTTGCTGAAGAACTGGGCCTGGCCATGGAAGTCCGGAGTGAAAACATCTCCAGGGTAATTGAAACCTTGCGGGAAGCCGAAATACCATGCTGCTGCCTGGGTCGTACCACCAGGGAACAGAGCATAACCATAACCTCAGGCAGCCGGGCGATTTTGTCAGAACAAATGCCTTTGCTCAGGGATGTCTGGGAAGAAACCAGCTATGAACTGGAAAAACTGCAGGCCAATCCCGCCTGCGCCGAACAGGAAAGGGAAAACCTTAGAAGCCGGACAGCACCGCCATACAGACTCTCCTATGCCCCACAGCCGACTTCCCCTGCTATCCTGGACGGCTCCGCCAAGAAACCTCCCGTTGCCATCATCCGGGAAGAAGGAAGTAACGGTGATCGTGAAATGCATTCAGCCTTTTACTCCGCCGGTTTCGAAACCTGGGATATCACCATGAGTGATCTTCTCTCCGGGAAAATCAACCTCGACCGCTTCCGCGGGCTGGTTTTTGTGGGAGGATTCAGCTATGCGGATGTACTGGATTCCGCCAAGGGCTGGGCAGGTGTCATCAGGTTTAATGATAAGGTCTGGGACCAGTTTGAATCATTTTATAACCGGCTGGATACTTTCAGCCTCGGGATCTGCAACGGGTGCCAGCTGGAGGCCCTGCTGGGGTGGGTTCCCTGGAAAACCCTGGATGACGAAAAACGCCCGCGCTTCATCCATAACGGTTCCGGCAGATTTGAATCACGTTTCTGCACCCTGAGGATCAACGAAAGTCCCTCAATAATGCTGCAGGGAATGTCAGGCTCCACCCTTGGCGTATGGGTCGCGCACGGTGAAGGCCGGGCTTACTTCCCGGAAAAAGAAATACTGGACAAGGTTTTAAATGAGAACCTGGCCCCGGTCCGCTACGTGGATGACCTTAATCATGCTACCGAAGTTTATCCCTTCAATCCCAATGGATCACCCCAGGGAATCGCGGGACTCTGCTCTCCCGACGGAAGGCACCTGGCCATGATGCCCCACCCCGAAAGGGCTTTCCTCAAGTGGCAGTGGGGCTGGATGCCCGAAGAGTGGAAAAAGGACCTGAAGGTTTCCCCCTGGCTGAGGCTTTTCCAGAATGCCCGCAAATGGTGCGATGAGTAGGAGTCTAGCACGGTCTCCAAGTCTTGTTACTTTCTCTTGCGTTTTTTTCGGTTAGTGCTATTCTATTTCTGCATGCCGGATTCATATTTTGTGGAATGAATACTAAAGATAAAAAGGCAAAAAGAGGAGTACTGCCATGTTATTAAACAATCCCAGAAAAGTTTTTCCCATAGCTTTTATCCTTATCATCCTGATGATGTCCCTGGCAGTCAGCGGCCTGGGCCAATCCCTTTACCCCAAAAAAGACCTGATCTTTACCCAGGTTTTTGCAGGTCCCTATAGCGGGAACACTTACACGGCAAGCATTGCGGTAACCAACCGGGGGACGCTGACCTACAATGGCACGCTGCTTTTGGCAACCGGCGCTAATGGTGCTTTATGGACTGCGGTAGTAAACGGGCAGGAATCCTCTGGAATGGTAGATGTATCCATTCCCCCCGACTCTACCCAGGTCTTCCTGATAACCGACACAACATTCACAGTTGGTTACGCCTTTTTTCTAAGCGAAGACTGGTCGCTGGACAACCATATTGAAGGCAACCTTACTTACTTTACGCTTAATGGTTCAACACTCATGGACGCAGTCGGGGTTCCCGAATCCCAGGAGTTTCTGATAACTTCGCTGCCATTTGACTACTTCCCGGATGTTGGCCTTTCCCTGGCTCACCCAGATATAAACATGACCGGTTTAGCGGCTAATGTTAATGTGCTTCTCTTTGATGAGGACGGAAACGCTGTTGGAACTTGTGATTTCAGCATTGCTCCGGGCGGGCATGTTTCCACTTACCTGAGTGAGCTTCCCTGGACCGGAGGTATTCCTTCAGGTTTCGGCCCGATCGGGAAAGTTGAAATATCATGCGACCAGGCCATCTCCGGCATCTGCATGCTGATTTCCCCGGGAAGCGCTGCCGGAGCGCAGATCTCCACCCTGCCCCTGGGAGGAACCCCGCTCAATTATGCGGTGGAATTTACAGGAACCGGAGTTGACTACAAGGGAGACTTAACACTCTGGATCGAAGGGTTTTATGTCAAGGGCTACTTGAAGCTTACCAGCATCAACGGTTTATCTGTCGCTGATTCATACCGGCGTCCCATACTGGTCAACGGCCAGCTGATCGGAACTGAACTTGACCTGTCCTTTTTCACCGGCCCGTCGGGAGTCTGGCCTAACAGTTCAGACCTGGGAGTATCCCTTTATATGTATGTTTGGAGTTTCACCCCGGGCAGCAGTTCACTATCCGGATATTGGGGATCCTATAATTTCTGGGATGCGGGGACTCCTGTATCCGAAGGTACCCTGACCCTGGATAACACCCTAGGAATCCTGCCTCAGGGCAGCGACCTGTATTAGGGCTCAAAAAGGCCAGGTAATCCTGGCCCGCTCCAAACCTTGAACAGAAAATAGGTTCAGCGTTCAGTTTCTTGAAGAATTCTGGACGCTGAACCATGAGATCTTTCCCACGGACAAGGCCATAGCGTGTCACTTTATCTTCATTTTTGGAACTTTGACGTTTCATCAGATGAAATGCTTGGGGACTGGAGCGCTGACCCTATTCTCGACCCCGGAACAGGCACCATAACCGGGGACGCGATTATCAATAACATGAAAATCCAGTAAACCTCCAACTGCCATGGAAGTTTAATTAAAAAAATAAAGGCTCAAAATTCAAAATCTCGGATGTCTCGGACATCTCTAGGATAAACTGGGTCTGATCGGGTTTCCCTGTCCACTCTGTCCATCAGGTCCATTCACAGTCCACCCTGTCCACTTCGTCACCTGCACCGGTTTTAAATTGCCTGCCGGCTGTTTCAAATTGAACTAATTTCCGCGGAACTCTATCCTATTCAACAGAGACAACATAAACGAGAACATACTGGAGAAAGCCATGGCTATCCGTTATAAACACAGGAGTTTAATCATTTTTCCACTGCTGCTGGCCGCGGGAATGCTTCTGCTCATCACATCCTTTGGCTACAGCCAGAATATCTACCCAAAGAAAGACCTGATTTTCACCCAGGTAGTAGCGGGAGGAGGATTTGACAGCAGTATTGCTGTCACCAATCGCGGAACCTATACCTATGAAGGGCGTATAGAATTCACCACTGGTACTGATGGAGCCCTCTGGAACCCGATAGTTAACAACATCAGGGTCACAGCGGGAAACCTGGAAGTGGCAATACCTCCAGATCAAACCAAGATTTTCTATATAAAAGAAACTAGCCTGAAAGTCGGGTACGCGGTATTCCTGAGCATAGACTGGTCGGTGGATAACCACCTGGAAGGAAACCTGACCTATTTTTCTCACGACGGAACAGGCATTCAGGACGCTGTTGGGGTGCCTGAATCAAAGGAGTTTTATCTAAGCTCTCTTCCCTACGGCAATTTTTATGACGTTGGCCTCTCCCTTGCTAACGCTGATCTATATGGCTCAGGAGCAGCCAACATTCTGATACTCCTCTTCTATCAAAATGGTGAAATCGCTACCCAGTGCAGTGTCGAACTGGCTTCCTACGGCCATTTTTCAAAGTTTTTAAGTGAGCTGCCCTGGGAGGACCCTCTATATACCCTTGATCCGGTCACTATCGGAAAAGTTGAAATAGAATCAAGCGTGGCAATCTCAGGCATCGCCATGACCATAACAGATGGAGCCGGGGGAAAATCCGAGATATCCACCCTTCCCATTGATGCCACACCGCTTACCTATTCCCTGACCATGGAAGCTGACAATGGTGATGTTTATGAAGGGGAGCTCTCCCTCTGGATCGAAGGTTACTTTGTTAAAGGTTACATGCACATAACCGGGATAAACGGGGAATATTTCGACAACCCCTATAGCTACCAGCCCTATCTGGTATCAGGCCAGCTGATCGGGCTGGATATGGATCTGGCTTTTTACTGCGACTGGTGGCCGACTACTGAAAACACCGGAGTTTCGCTCTACATATACCTGCCGCAGTTTTTTACCGGCTTCAAGGAGATGACCGGCTACTGGAGCGCTGATTACGCCTGGAATGAAGGGGTCGCCCCCCTGCGGGGAGACATTACCATCAACAACACCATGATAGGGGATTAATCAGCATCCCTTTGCAGGTCCATGAACCGCGCGCCTTCCGGCGCGCTTTCGAGGTCCAGGATTCGAATTCCCGGTCCTTGGAGATAACTGGGCTGGAGTTGATCTGATTTTTCATTTTTCATCAATATTTTTCTTTCTCTTTCAAGTTTGATGGTGTTAAGCTGTGGCTGAATATTTATTGTTTTTCTGATCTATCTTCTTTTGTGCAAACCATTTAAACCAGGAGGAACCCATGGTTAGACACAATCAAATCAATTCTTCTTCTTTCTTTTCAAATATTACCCTGTTGATTATTGCGGGATTTTTTCTTCTGCTCACAGCTCCGGTCTACGGCCAGGTCTTTTTCCCCCAAAAAGACATTATTTTCACCCAGGTTATAGCGTCTACCGGTTTTGACAGCATAATCGCCCTGACCAATCGGGGATCACATGGTTATGGAGGAGACATCTATTTTTATACCGGGGCGTCTGGAACAGCCTGGAATCCGCTGATCAACGGTGAGAGAATTACCGGCGGGAGGGAGCAGATAATCATCCCTCCGAACGAAACCGTAATCCTGCGGATTACGGACACGGTTTTTACGGTAGGTTACGCTTTGATCTACGCCGATGACCTGCAGGTGGATAACAATCTGGAGGGAAATCTGACTTATTATTCCCATGACTCCGGGAATGTTCTGGACGCGGTTGGAGTCCCTGCATCCCGGGAATTCCTGGTATCATCCCTGCCATTTTCCGAATTCGATGACGTTGGTCTGTCCCTGGCCATCCCACGAAAAGGCGAGGATGACGATGCTTCAGTCAGGATTTTTCTCTATGATGAAAATGGGACGCTGGTCTCTCAATGCCAGTTCCCGATTCTTTGGGGCGGCCATTTTGCCATGTTCCTGGGAGAACTTCCATGGGAATCTAACATTAGCAGTTTGGGTCCTTCGGGCAAGATTGAAATTCGTTCCGACCGGCTTGTGGCCGGTATCGGAATGACCATAACCCAAGGGACCGCAGGCGGAGCCCAGATATCCACCCTTCCGCTTTCAGGCACGCCTCTTTATTATACCCTCGCTGCTTTAGACGATGAGGAAAATGCCTATGTCGGAGATGTATCCTTCTGGATTGAGGGATACGTGGTCAATGGATTAATGAGGCTTTCTCATCTTAATGGAGAAGAAATTGTCAATACCCAGACCTGGAAGGTTACGGGCCAGCTGATCTTCGAAGTAATGAAACTGGCTTTTCCCTGCTACTTGGGGGACACTGAAATTGTGCCTGAAGTGTCACTTTTTATCCTTGTACCTGACTTTGATCCGTCAGCGGATCAGGTTTTGGGAACCTGGACTGCCGACCTGCTGGTCGGGCCGACTTTTCCTTCCCGGGGGACTGTCACTTTTACTCGGGTAGTTAATGAAGAATAGTCTTCAGGGATACCTGGCTTGACGAAAATTCCGGTGGAGGCCTTTCAGCGGCCTTCGTTTCAGCCTCACCGCAGTTCAGGCGGCAGGGAGAACCGAACCTTCTCCTCGCATGTAACCAGCTGTTCAACCTTTGCTCCTCTGTCAGCAAACCAGGTTACAACTTCGTCTACCAGTCTCTCGGGAGCGGAGGCGCCTGATGTCAGTCCTACAGCGGAAACCTCTTCCAGCCAGGTGGTATCGATTCCATACACATCGCTAATCAGCCAGGAAGGAATCCCGTGCTTGCGGGCCTCTTCTACCAGGCGCTGGGAATTGCTGCTGTTTTCGGCGCCAACGACCAGGATGATGTCCACCTGCTCCGCCAGCGCTCTCACTGCTTCCTGCCGGTTCTGGGTGGCATAACAAATGTCTTCAGCTGAAGGCCCTTCAAGGGCTGGAAATCGCTTTTTCAGTGCATCTATCATCTCCCGTGTGTCCGCCACGCTAAGGGTAGTCTGGGTAAGGTAGGCCACTTTTTCTGAATTCTCAACTTCAAGGCTGACAATTTCGTCTTTGCTGCTGATCATTTCGATATGTTCAGGGGCTTCTCCCATGGTACCGATAACTTCTTCATGTCCTTCGTGTCCGATCAGGATTATGGAATAGTCTTTAGCGGCTAACTTCTTTGCCTCCCGGTGAACCTTGGTCACGAGGGGACAGGTGGCATCCAGTACCTTCAGTTTTCTCTTTTCGGCAGCTTGCCGCACAGTGGGAGACACCCCGTGAGCGCTGAAAATCAGACGTGAACCCTCGGGAACCTGGTCCAGTTCATCCACAAAAACCACGCCTTTTTCCTGCAGGGAACGAACCACATGGGGATTGTGCACAATCTCTCCGCGCACATAGACAGGGCTTCCCCATTTTTCAACAGCCAGTTCCACCACGTTCACTGCCCTGACAACTCCGGCGCAGAAACCCCTGGGACTGGCAAGAACCAACCTTTCAACCTTCATGTTCACTCCGAAAAATTACCTTTATCAACTATTCCAGTTTGCAGTGAGCCTCTTCCCATTCAGCCATCAGGACTGTCAGTTCAGCTTCAATTTGATTAAAACGGATACCAATCTCAGCCAGTTCCCTGTGGTCGCCTATTCCCTGCTGCATTTTCCTGCTCAGCTCCATCTTTTCTGATTCGAGTTTTTCAATTTCAGCCTCAGTATCTCTTATAACCTTTTCCAGCCTGGCTACCTGGTTTTTGGAAAGGCCTTCCTTCCCTTTCCTTTCAGCGATCCGTTTGTTCCTGCTGCCGTCCCTGTCCGGAGGATCTCCGATCATCTCACCCAGGTTGTCCAGGTTCATGATCTCCTGCAGGTTATGGCCCCTGATTATGAAATAACGGTCGACCACCTGTTTCATAAAGTATAGATCATGTGAAATGATGAGCAGGGTTCCGTTGTAACCCTGCAATGCCTGCTCCAGTGCTTCCCGGCCCTCAATATCCAGGTGATTGGTAGGCTCATCCAGCAGCATGACATTGGCCGGGCTGGAAAAAAGGCGGGCAAAGCGTAATCTGCTTCTTTCTCCACCACTGAGGACATTGATTTTTTTTTCGGTATCGTTCTGCCTGAAATGAAAGAGCGCGGCAAACGAATAGATATCGTATAAATCCCAGGAAGGATTAAGGGAAGCAATCCAGTCCATTACTGTCATTTCCGGGTTATCGAAATGAGCTTCCTGGGTAAAATGCGATATCACGTTATTACTGCCCCATTCCAGGTTTCCAGAAAGCAGGGGCAGTTCACCCGCGATTATTTTCATAAGTGTGGATTTCCCGCTCCCATTGCCACCCAGGATCCCGATTCGTTCCCCCTTGTAAACATTAAGGTTCAGGTTATCGATCAGGGACACACCTGGAAACCCAATTTCAGCACTTTGCAGGCTGAAGGTCAGGGCTCCTCCCCTGGGAGCAGGAGGGATTTTTATTGTCATTGCCGGATTACGGGTATTTCCCCTGTCAATTTCAATCCACTCAGTTTTTTTCAACTGTTTCAACCGTGACTGGGCCTGTTTGGTTTTCTGTCCGGCCATATTGCGCCTGATATAATCCTCGGTGCGCGTTTTCCACTCCTGCTGCTTGTTGTACTCCTTCTCCTGCTGCTCCAGCCGGATTTTCCTGATTTCACGGGACCTGGAGTAGGAAGCGGCATATTCGTAGATGCAGCCTGATTCCAGTTCCCAGGTTTTGTTGGTTACACTGTCAAGGAAATTACGGTCATGTGATATCAGCACAAAACTGCGGGCGGAATCGTTGAGAAAACGGGACAGCCAGAAAATTCCCTCCAGGTCAAGGTGATTGGTAGGCTCATCCAGCAGGAGCACATCGGACGGTTCCAGCAGGGCTTTGGCCAGGGCCAGGCGATTCCGCTGCCCTCCACTCAGACTCCTGGTGGGAATCGTGATGTTTTCACAGGTGAAACCAAGGCCCAAGAGCATTTTTTCGGTCCTGGATTTATAGTCATATCCGCCGAAAAATTCAAATTTATGGCTCAGTACTTCATATTCCCTGGTTACCGACTGGTGATCAGGAGAATTAATGTCGGCCATGCGGGATTCCAGCTCTCTGAGCCTCAGGTTCATGGCAGACAACGAATCAAAAGCAGTCAGGGCTTCTTCCAGCACGCTCCTGCCAGTGTCAAACTGGTGAAGCTGGCTGACCCTGGAGAGGTTTAACCTGGAAAGCCGGTGAACCTTTCCGCTGTCCGGCGGCAGAGTTCCGTCAATAATATCCAGAAGGGTGGTTTTACCTGATCCGTTACGACCCAGCAGCCCTATCCGCTCGGAAGGATTACAGGAAACCGATATGTCACTGAACAGGATTTTTCCCGAAAATTCCTTGCTTACATTTTCCAGTCTGAAGTTCATGTTCTGCTGCCAGGTATTCCAGAAACTGCGAGCCAGAAAGCAACAGCAGATCCCTGGAATGAGTTTTTACAATTCGGATTCAGGCTTCCATACACCCGGAATCCGACCCAATTCTGCACTAATCAGGCCAAGGAGTTCAGGCAGCCCCTTTTTATTCAGGGTGCTGACAGGCATACCATTGTAACGCTTCGCGAGATTTGCTGTCTCCCGGGGTGTCAGCAGGTCCTTTTTGTTCAGGACCAGCAGGCTGGGGATTTCATTCATCTCCAGATCCGCCAGGATTCTATTTACAGAGTCTATTTTCATCTCCAGCAGTTTATCCCCGATATCGGCAACATGAAGAAGCAGGTCAGCTTCACCAGCTTCTTCCAGTGTTGCCTTAAAAGCCGCTACCAGGTCAGCGGGTAAATCCTTGATAAAACCAACAGTGTCGGTTAAAAGTACGTCTTGATCACCTGGAAACCGAACCCGCCTGGTGGTAGGGTCCAGGGTTACAAACAATTTGTTGGCGACCTTGACTTCACTCCTGGTTATTACGTTCAGGAGGCTGGTTTTCCCCGCATTTGTATACCCAACAAGGGCTACCACCGGAACCGAGTGCCTCCTTCGGTTAACCCTTCGCAGCGACCTCTGTTTTGAGATTCCGGCTACCTGTTTTTCAAGTTTCCTTATCCGGTCAGAAATCCTGCGGCGCCCGATCTCCATGGTGGTCTCACCTGGACCTCTCGTGCCAATTCCGCCAGTATGGCGGGAAAGCCCGGATTCCTTTTCTGAAAGCCTGGGCAGGGAATATTTTAACTGAGCCAGTTCAACCATGATTTTCCCATCCCTGCTGGCAGCCCTCTGGGCAAAAATATCCAGAATAAGCTGGGTTCTATCCACCGCTTTCATGCCTGTCTTGTTTTCAAATTCCCTGGCCTGGGCAGGCTTGAGTTCCACATCAAATATGGCCAGCTCCGTCTGTCTGCGCATGCCCTCAAGGACAATTTCACTAAGTTTGCCTTTTCCAACAACTGTTTTGGGATGAAGCTGGTTGCGTTTCTGTCGAATGGTCCCTGCTACCAGGGCTCCCGCTGACAGTGCCAGCTCCACGGTTTCTGAAAACTGGTGGTCATCAGGGCTGATGCCTATGATCAGGGCACGTTCCTGCCAGGTCTCTGACAAGGAATCCTTGAGAATGCTGGAGAACTCAGCTTCCAGAGCCTCTACAACTGTCTGGAAATCCAGTTCAAGTGAGGCTGGATTCGCTGCTTCGTAAAAATGAAAAGGTTCACTTCCCTCATCGCCAGGGGATGACGGGACAATATGAGCCACCTCAATTTTTCCAGCGCTTCCATCCTCATTAGCGTGCAGAACAGCTACCGCATCCAGCCGCAAAAGGGCCAGATCATTCAAATCATCACTGCTTACAGGTTCGCCTTTCAGATGGGTATGTATCAGCCTTAATCCCCTTAACCTGCCGGTCCGGGAACGCAGCCTGCCTATTTCAGGGATCTCCACCTGGTTGGCATCTCCTACCATTACATCCCTTATTTGCCCTTCCCGGGTAATCATGACCCCAATCTGGCGCCCGGTTTCCAGCGAAATTCCGGCCATGTGATTGGCCAGCTCCTGTGACACAACCTGTTCCGGATGGACCTTGCGCCTGAAAGTCCTCTCCAGCGCTTGAATCTGAGCGGGCCTCAACCCTTCCTTGTAACCGCTAATATTGCCTTTAATAAAATCTCTCCTTCTTGGTTATGGCTGATGATAAATCTTCAGAGTATATTAAAGCAAAACGCATGCAGGAGTCTGAATCCCTACCAGTGGAAACGTAGCCGGTAACCAGCCAGCCTCTCATGGTCAATCATCAATTTACAATTTCCTTGCTTTATTGCTGCCAAAGTCTTATATATCAAAATATGCAAATAACCTTAAAAAATGGTTATTGAGGTTATTATTGAACATATCTGAAACGAAAAAAATCAATTCACTGTATATATGAAAGTCTGGAGTTAATTAAAAACCATGATATTTGATCCGTTATACTTTTTATTCTTGGGGCCTGCCTTGCTGCTTTCCTTCTGGGCGAGCATGAAGGTTAAATCCAACTTTAAGCGTTATTCAAGGATTGGTACTTCCCGGGGGATTACCGGAGCTGAGGCCGCGACTGAAATCCTGCGCAGGGAAGGCATTAACGATGTAAAAATTGTATCGACCCGGGGAATGCTTTCGGATCATTATAACCCGGTTACCAAGACCCTGGCTCTTTCGGAAGAAGTATACGCCTCCAGGTCAATTGCTGCTGTAGGTGTTGCGGCCCATGAAGTCGGCCATGCCATTCAGCATGCCAGGGGCTACGCTCCCCTGTGGCTTCGTTCCATCCTGGTCCCAACCGCAGGCATTGGGTCAAACGTCGGATATATCATGATGTTCCTGGGATTGATGATCGCCTCCCAGGGCCTGGTGCTAATCGGAGCCGCTCTGTTTTCCATGGTATTCCTGTTTCAGGTTGTTACCCTTCCCGTTGAATTTAATGCTTCCAGCAGGGCCAAGGCCATATTAGTCAACCAGGGAATAATTAACCAGAGTGAAAAAACAGGGGTCGACAAGGTACTGAATGCCGCCGCCCTGACCTATGTTGCTGCAGCTATCAGTACCCTGATGACCCTGCTCTATTTTCTGCTCAGATCCGGTCTTCTGGGCGGACGAAGAGATTGATAAACACATTTAGAGATTCGCAAAATCAAAAAATAACTATTTCGGAGTCTAATTCAATGAATCCAAAAAGGACAATCTTCATAGTAGCTCTTATTTCATTAACAATGTTTCTGCTTGTTTTTTCATCGTGCAGCAGCCAGAAAAGCTTCAGGGATGAAACCATTACAGCTGAAAACAAGGCCGAAATCCTCAGCAAAGCTGATTCTCAGCTTACGGTAGAGGAAGGGCGCCTCCTGGGCCAATACCTGGAGAGATCATACCCTCAGCTCGCTAAAAATGACCTGCCCATTGGCAGAACCCTAACCCAGATGATAACCGAAGAGCGAGCCGTTGCCGCATCAAGTCAGCCTCAGCAGGCAGAAGCACAAGTGGAAGCCGAACCGGAAACAGCCGCAGTGACCAATGTTCCCGCAAAAGGCAAAACCGCTGCTCCGGCAGCGCCAAAACCGAAGCAGGCTCCGGCTGCCCCGCAGGCTCCGGCTCCGCAGTCATCAGCACAAGTTACATCTCAACCCCAGGCATCAACACCGGCAGAGGCGACAAACTCAGCCCATAATGCTGAACAGATCCCCCCGGCAGCTGCCATTCCAGAAGTTGCAGTACCTGAGGCACCTAAGCCGATTATTGTGGAAGTTGAACCTGGAACCGACATTCAAGTCAGGCTGGTGGAAGCCCTGGGAACTGACACAGCCCAGACCGGAGACCGGTTTGAACTTCAGCTCGCCGATGACCTGGTTGTTGGAGACCATTTGATAGCTCCCAAGGGCTCCAGGGCGAGAGGCCGTGTCCTTGATTCCCAGGCAGCAGGAAAAGTCAAAGGCTTGGCCACTATCTCACTCATCCTTACCGATCTTTACATCGGGCAGGATCAGTTTCCTCTACAGACTGAAACCCTGACTTACCAAGCGGAAAAAACCACTGGCAAAGACGCTGCCAAGGTAGGAATCGGGGCCGGTGTAGGAGCCATTTTAGGAGCTATTATCGGTGGTAAAAAGGGAGCGGCCATCGGGGCAGGAGTTGGAGCGGGAGCGGGAACCACAACAGTCCTGGCCACCAAGGGAGATGAACTCGAATTTCCCGTCGAACAGATGTTCCGCTTTCGCCTAACTCAAGGTTTTAAGGTAGAAGTCCTCGAAGACTAAAAGCCCGAGGCTGGATAAACAAATTACATCCCCGGGGTGAAGGCCGCGCTTTCACCCCGGGGATTATCTCCATTCGAACTTCTATATGAGTCCCTGTTTCACCAGGAGTTCCGCATTGTAGATTGATCCTCCAGCTGCACCCCTGATGGTGTTATGGGAAAGAACCAGCAACCGTAAATCCAGTACCGGATCGCTGCGGATACGGCCAGCAACGGTACTCATGCCTTTTCCTGTCATTCGGTCCAGCCTCGGCTGAGGGCGGTTATCCTCTTCCATGACCAGGATTACAGGTGAAGGTGTGGATGGGAGACCGGAAGAAATCTCAGGTGTATGGAAACTCCGTAAAGTCTCTTTCACTTCATCTATTGAAGCAGGTTTATTTTTCAGTTCCACAGTCAGGCATACCAGGTGCCCATCGGTAACCGCAACCCGGTTAGTATGAGTGGACATCCTGAAATCAGCCAGTTCAATGCCATTCCCACTTAAGGTTCCCAGCATTTTGCGTGGTTCCCATTCAAATTTTTCTTCTTCACCGGAGATAAAAGGAACTACATTATCCAGGATATCCATGGAAGGAACCCCGGGATACCCGGCTCCCGAAAGTGCCTGCATTGAAACCGCGAATACCTTGTCCAAAGTATAATTCAGGTCCAGGGCTTTGAGGGCTATGGTCGTGCCGGTGCTGGTACAGTTGGGATTGGTAACGATAAATCCGCTCCATCCCCGGTTCGCCTGCTGAATCTTTACCAGGTTAGTATGATCGGGATTAACCTCCGGCAGGAGGACAGGAACATCCTCTTCTTTCCTGAACGCTCCGGCATTCGTGCAAACCGCAACACCAGCCTTGGCGAATTCAGGCTCCTGTTCTTTAGCTATTCCAGCGGGCAAGGCTGAAAAAACCAGTGGCACATCCAGATCTTCAGGTGTTGACGGTACCAATACCATATCCTTTACACTTTCAGGGATGCCTCCGGGAAGCAGCCATTTGCAGGTATCACCATACTTCAGGCCTTCCCTTTGTTCTGAACCTGATACGGCGGCCAGTTCAAACCAAGGATGATTTGCCAGTAACTCTACAAATCTCTGTCCAACGCTTCCGGTGGAAGCAAGGACTCCAACTTTTATTTTTTTGTTTAACATTATTCTCTCCATGTTCCCCCCGTTTCCAGCAGTTCGGTGAAACAGCACCAATAAGGCAGGAATTCAGACAGGAATGAGTTGTGTATTTCCCGGCAGTCTTCAAACAACCAGAGAATGAAGGCTCATCACAGCCAGCTCAGCGTCCACAGCATCCACAACCAGGCTGACAGAAACCGCGGAAGAACCCTGCACTATCGCATTTACCTTCAGGTTATTTTTACCCAGCGAGCTGAAAATATTACCAAAAACTTCAGGTTTACTGCACATACCGCTACCCACGGCCGTGATGATGGCACTCTCTCCAGAAGTGGAAATCTTATCAATGTCTCTTGTGCTCAGTTCCAGGGCAAACGCATCCGTAAGCGCACCTATCACCCTGTCTGCACTCTTGCTGGGAACCGCAAAAGAAATACTCTGTTCCGAAGATGCCTGAATAATGAGAATGACATTGGTTCCCGTTGCGGCCACAGCACTGAAGGTGCGGGCTGCGACACCAGGAACACCCAGCATTCCTCTTCCCTCGACTGTTATCAGCCTCTGCCCCTTGAAGGAGGTTACCGCTTTCATGATTCCATTCACGTCGATCTCAGAATCTGCTATCAATCTCGTTCCGGGGTGAGAAGGATCAAATGTATTCTTGATTACCAGGTTTATCCCGGCCTCCACTACCGGCCTGACTGTCATGGGATGAACTACCTTGGCTCCAAAAAAAGCCAGTTCTGCCAATTCCAGAAAACTAAGCTCTGGGATAGTCATGGCTTCCGGTACAATTCTGGGATCGGCTGACATTACGCCGTTGACGTCAGTGCATATCCATACTTCATCGGCTTCCAGCACCGCGGCCAGGATTGCGGCTGAATAATCACTGCCTCCACGGCCTAAAGTAGTGGTAATGCCTTCAGGATTGCTTCCGATAAAACCTGATACCACCGGGGTGATGCCATTCTCCAGCAAAGGATACAGTGCCGCCCTGGTCTTCTCCCGGGTAACTCTCATGTTAGGATGGGCTGCCTGAAAGTTACTGTCTGTTATAAAAAACTCCGTTGAAATCTGGCAGCAGGAACTTATCCCGGAGGCATCCAGAACCAGCGCAACCAGGTGTGAGCTGAGTTTCTCCCCAATCGAGGATACAGCGTCAAGAGCGCGGGGAGTTGTTTCCCCCAGTTCCCTTATGGCATTGCAAAGGATTTCCCATCGATCCAGCAGCTTTTCACAATAGAATTCAGCCTGTTTTTTCACCTTTTCATCAGGTAACAGGCTCTCGATAACTGCAAAATGCCTGTCTCTAAGTTCATTCTTTATCGACGACGTCGTCTTGTTGCATCCATTGGCCGACGTCCGCGCGCCTTCCAGCAGCAGGTCCGTCACTCCTCCTAAAGCAGAGACAACAACAACAACTTTTTCCCACTCCTGCAGGCCCTGCTTGACCATTTCCACTGTCTTGGAAATGGCTTCAGCATTACCGACAGAAGTCCCGCCGAATTTCATGATCAGAAGCCTGGGCTCCCTTGAGTTAAGCATAAATAAAACATCCTCTCAATAAGTCATCAATGCAGATTGCTGCATATCCTACCAATAAATATTAGAGATATTCCTCCGTGAGATCAATTATCCTGCATATGCTCATCGCTTTTGCCCTTCAACGAGCGTTACATAATTCAAAACTTCAGACATAATCAGCCCCCCAAATAATCCCGGGTTAAATCAGGGACGACCTGCCTGGAAAAAATAACTACCTCACCATTCATTTTCCTTGATATTTTTAATACACCTCGCCCGGTAGAAACAGGATAATTCGGCTTTCAGATAAAATGCGGAACAGCCGGGGCCAGGGGTGAACTGCAATCAGGAAAGACCAGGTTGTTTTCAGAATTCCGTGTCTCCGATACCTTCCAGCCAGAATACTTCACTCGTTTTAGCGAAATTCTGGAGGTAGGTTCCTCCACCAATCAACTGTGAAAAATACCGGTTGATCACGAGTTCTTTCATGGCAGGGGTATAGGACGCTTCTGAAAGGGGTGCCTGCCAGTCCCAGGGGGCATGGCCTTTGGGATTACTCCATTCAGTCCCGTCATGGGGCCACCCCGATTCGTTCGTCTCCCAGTGCACCAAATAACCGTAGTGAGCCTTCCATGTCTGAAATTCCCGCAGTTCGGTTAAAGCCTGGGTGACAAATCTTCCCGTGGCCCAGTGGTCCTGGTGATGGTCGGTATCCCTGGGGCTGAAAAGAAAAGTGGGCCTGAATTCCCGGATAACGTCTATCACGTCTGATAATATCGACTCCCGGTTGTAGGGCTTTCCCACACTTCGGGCAAATTCATAGGAAGCCGGCACTGCTGAAACACCGGTATGTGGACTCGTATAGTTTTCGGAGCTTCTCCATAAATCATCAATACCAGCATCCGGATAACCAAGGAACACTACGTCAGAAGGATCCAGACCAAGAGCGTCCATGGCGGACAGGGTCTCTTCATGGCGCAACACCCCGTAGTCAAGCATGTCAAAATCCCCATCACCGTCACGGTCCCAGGCCCGGCCGGAATATTCTGTTACCAGGAGATTCTTAGCACTCAGGTAGGCGTCTCCGCAGGTTACAAGCACAACACAAACCTTATCTCCACGCAGCAAAGCGCTGCGGATGACTCCCGCGCAAGCCAGCGCTTCATCATCAGGATGGGGGGCAAATACCATTATGCGTTCAGAATCTTCGGCCTTCATGGTGTGCGATAAAGGCGCGACCGGGTATATGGTAAGAGTTGGAATCGACATCGGAAACGGCTCAGGGGCATACCTCTGACGTGAACTTATCGCAACCAGAGGATACCCGCTGCTGGAGACCGTAACGCTCCCCTCCATTTCAACAGCCTCTTCCGCAGCTGAACCCTGCTCTGAAAAAATCTCGTAGATATACTTCGAAGTCTTCTGTCCGGCTGCCGCAATGATGGTTTCTGACGCGATAACTTCTGCCTGGGTGTTGTGCAAAGTAATGGTGAGCTCGGTATCTTCTCCGCCCGAAAGACTGCCGCCTCCCCCGGGAGCAACCGGGATCATGGCCAATCCTGTGTCACAATTTCCGGAGGAATCGAGCACGATAGTAAATTCATTGATCGGGGTCACCGAAGGGACCGCTGTTTCATACATTACGATCCCTGATGCTGAGTCGATGCCAATGAAAGCCGAAATTCCGTCCACCGACCCACTGCATGTAAAACGGGCAAACCCTGTCTGGAATATTCCGTTTCCGGCGGTGCAGAAAGAAGCCACCTCACCCCGTTTCAACTGGAACTGCAGATATTCAGGTGTGCCTTCTACTCCCAGGAGCGGTATGCCGACAGGATCTCCGCTGTTATTGAAAAACTCGAGCCTTACTTCAGTCTCCGAACCAGTATTAACAAATTTGAACAGGGTCTGATATCCAGCGTCTCCGAATAATCCATCCATAACCTGCGGGAAATAACGGGTTTCCCCAGCCATGACCTGGAGTATGGCCGAAAAGAAAAGCAGCCCTGCCAGGATATGTCGATAAAGTCTCTGTTTCCTGGATTTAAACATTGATGCTACCCCGTATTCCGCAAGTTGCAGGTAAACATTTTTATATTCTTTTGAATGCCTTATGGAAAAACTCAACCCAGTTTCCGTACAGGATTCTTTCAATTTCTTCATCTGTATATTCCCGGTAAGCGAGGATATCCTCGAGGCGGCTTATATCGGCAATGGTATCGATATCAGTTGGACATTGTTCGGTTCCAAAGCCGCCGTCCAGGTCGGAGCCTATTCCGGCATGGAAACTTGATCCGGTAATATGGCAAATGTGATCAATATGGTCAGCTACTGTTTCCAGCGTGGCGGCAGGAATTGATACTCCCCTTTCCCAGCCAGGCTCCAGCATCCAGGTGTCCAGGGCCACACCAATTACCGAACCTTTCCCGGCGAGCTTCCTGATCTGCTCGTCTGACAGCTGTCTCTCCCCCGGAACCAGGGCCCGGCAGTTATGGTGACTTGCCATGATTGGACCGTCAAACAGCTGCAGTGCCTCTTCTATTCCAGCCATTGACAAATGGGTGATATCCAGGACTATTCCGGCATCCTGCATTTCTTTCAACAGTTCTTTACCCAGGGGTTTGAATCCTTCCTGATGCCCGGTTCCAAAACCATACCGGTTCTCACCATAGTGGACAGGCCCCAAAACCCGCAGGCCCCGTTCCTTCCATTCCCAGATTGAAGCCGGTTCCAGAATGGCCTCAGCACCTTCCATTCCCAGGATATACCCAATCGGCGGAAAATCTCCGGGAGTGCTGTCCAGCCAAAGCCCACAATGTCTCAGTAAGCCTTCCCCGTCCCTGATATTCTTCAACACTCCGAGCCTTTCCATTTCCTGATAGTGCTCAGCCTGTTCCAGGCCTTTCCGGTAGTTCTCTTCAGGTGTTTCAAAAGGGATAAAAGGCGGGAGGGAATCCACAATTTTCCGGGTAAGGACAGTGGCAACGCATATCCCTATGCTCCCGCGCTTCATTTCATGATAGGAAACAGTATTCACACCCCTGGCAATGCCATCAACTTCTCTTTCAGATTCCCTGATGCCGGCAACAGAATCAGTTAAATCCCTATTCCATTCAATCGCGTTCCAGGCCAAGTCAAGATGAGAGTCAAAAATTAACATTTTGGAAATGTACCATAGTTTTTTTAAAAAGTTCAGTAATAACCCACATATGGAACAGGCAACCCATCACAGGTAAAGACTAAGGCAGCTTGAAGGTCCCCTTTTTTAAAATTTCAGTTTGACAAACCAGCACTACATCGGTTAAATTACTTTCCACTTGGTTATAGTTATGCACATAATAAATATTTTAGTAGTTGTAGTAGTACTCCTTATTAGCCCGCAGGTTTGCCGGGAGCAGGAGGCGTGCGTAACAGCATAACCCGCCAAACCTTAAAAAAACAGCCAGCCTCCAGGAAACTGGGGGCTTTTTTTTTGGGATCAGGGGTAGATTTATAATAACTGTTTACCGCTTTTAAGAAACACTGATTTGGAAAGGAACATAATGCGATCTGACACGATTAAAAAGGGATTTGAGAGGGCTCCTCACAGGTCACTGCTGAAGGCAACCGGAATCACAGATAATGACATGAAAAAACCTTTCATCGCCATCTGTAACAGCTACATTGACATTATTCCCGGACATGTGCACCTGCAGGGATTTGGGAAAGCCATAAAGGAAGCTGTACGCCGGGCCGGAGGAGTACCGTTTGAATTCAATACCATCGGGGTGGACGACGGGATAGCCATGGGTCATTCCGGAATGAATTACTCCCTTCCCAGCCGGGAGATAATCGCGGATTCAGTTGAAACTGTAGTTAATGCCCATGCATTTGACGCCATGATCTGTATTCCAAACTGTGACAAAATCGTACCTGGAATGCTGATGGGAGCTCTGCGTGTCGACATTCCAACCATTTTTGTCAGCGGAGGCCCCATGGCAGCCGGCAAGACCCCGGACGGGAGAACGGTGGACCTGATCAGCGTATTTGAAGGAGTTGGTTCCTTCAAATCAGGAAAAATCACAGAATCCGAACTGGAAATCCTGGAAAACTACGGATGCCCTTCCTGCGGATCTTGTTCTGGTATGTTCACTGCTAACAGCATGAACTGCTTGCTGGAAGTCATCGGACTGGCCCTCCCTTACAATGGTTCAGCCCTGGCTGAAACCCCTGAACGCTATGAACTGGCAGAACAGGCATCCAGGCAGATCATTCATCTGCTTGAAAATGACATTACCCCACGGAAAATAGTTACAGCCCAGGCTATTGATGATGCCTTTGCCCTGGACATGGCCATGGGAGGAAGTACCAATACGGTTCTTCACACCCTGGCTGCCGCGTATGAAGCTGATGTTCATTATGACCTCAACAGGATTAATGAAGTTGCCAGTCGGGTGCCCCACATCTGCAAAGTCAGCCCTTCCGGGAAATGGCATATGGAAGATGTACACAGGGCCGGCGGTATTCCCGCGATTTTGAATGAAATAAGCCACAGGCCGGGAACTCTCAACCTGGACAGGATAACAGTTACGGGGAAGACCCTTGGAGAAAACATAGCAGGGAAAGAAATCAAGGACCCTGAAGTAATCAAATCCTGCGAGAATGCCTACTCCCAGAATGGAGGACTTGCCATTCTCTTTGGCAATCTGGCTCCTGATGGGGCAGTGATCAAAACCGCGGGGGTTAAGGGTTCTCATCAGCACCGGGGTGCCGCCGTCATTTATGAAAGTGAGGAAAGTGCTTCCCAGGGAATCCTTAATAGGGAGGCAAAACCGGGAAATGTCGTCGTCATCAGGTATGAAGGTCCTAAAGGCGGCCCCGGAATGCAGGAAATGTTGGGCCCAACCGCCCAGATACAGGGAATGGGACTGGGCGTATCGGTCGCACTCATTACCGACGGTCGCTTCTCCGGCGGGAGCCATGGCATGTCCATCGGACATGTGAGTCCTGAAGCAGCCGCCCGGGGTCCGATAGCAGCCCTGAAAAACGGAGATATTATCAATATTGACCTGGATGCCAGGACACTGAATGTTGAACTTTCAGAGGAAGAGATAGAAACAAGGCTGTCCCAGCTGCCTGAATTTAAGGTACAGACCAGCAGTCGATGGCTTAGACGTTATTCAAGGCTGGTCAGTAGTGCCGGTACCGGTGCTGTAATTCCTGACTAGTTTTGACACTGATATCACAGCTACAGGATGTTACAGAAAAAGCTGTCACTCAGGAGTTTTTGCTGTCCAATAAACAGCTTTTTCTGCTCAGGTATCATGCTGGAATTTTTGATTTATTTATAGATGGAGAAATGACTTATGAAGTTAACAGGAGCTGAAATCGTATGGGAATGCGTGCTCAGAGAGGGAACTGACCTGGTTTTCGGATACCCGGGCGGAGCAGTGCTCCCTCTGTATGATGCGCTCACCAGGTACCCCCAGATGAAACACATTCTGGTCAGACATGAACAGGGGGCATCCCATATGGCAGATGGTTTTGCCCGGGCGTCCGGAAAAGTAGGGGTCGCCCTGGCTACCAGCGGCCCTGGCGCGACTAATCTGGTAACCGGTATAGCTACCGCGATGCTGGATTCATCCCCTACCGTTTTTATAACCGGGCAGGTGGCGACAACCGTGATTGGATCCGACGCATTCCAGGAAGTTGATATAACCGGCATTACCCTGCCGATTACCAAACACAACTACCTTGTGACTGATGCTGAAGAACTTGCGCCTACGATCAGGGAAGCGTTTTGCCTGGCCAGGACCGGCAGGCCAGGACCAGTTTTAATTGATATTCCGAAAGATGTACAGACCCAGGAAGCTGAGTTTGTTTATCCTGAAAATCCCATAGTCCTGCCTAACAGGCCCCGGGAAAACGGGTGCCTGAAAACAGCAGTGGCTGAAATGATAGGCATGATCAGTGAGTCTCGGATGCCCATAATCCTGGCAGGACAGGGCATCCTTCTTTCCGGTTCTGAAGATGAGTTGAAAAGATTCGCTGAAAAAGCATCAATCCCGGTTACATCAACCCTGCTGGGAAAAGGCGTGTTACCCGATAGCCATGAATTAAACCTGGGAATGATGGGAATGCACGGAGAGCCTCAGGCTAACCTGGCTATCCAGAAATCTGATCTGCTCATTGCCCTGGGTATGCGTTTCGATGACCGGGTAACCGGTAATCTGAATGAATATGCTCCAAACGCCAAAAAAATCCACATTGATATTGACGCATCAGAGATCAACAAAAATGTGAAAGTGGAGCTGGGAATCGTTGGAGACCTGAAAAAAACTCTGGCTATGGCAATTGAGGCAATGCCGGAAAAAGCAAATCCGGCCTGGATGGAACAGGTCCAGGAATGGCGCAGTGACTCCATTAAAAGAGACATAAGCCACATGGATCCCCAGGGAAAACTCTATGCGGCCCACGTAATCCGTAAAATCTGGGAACATACCGAAGGGGATGTCATTCTTGTTACTGATGTAGGCCAGCACCAGATGTGGGCGGCCCAGTATTTCGACCGGGAAAAATCGCGTGCCCTGATAACCAGTGGCGGCCTCGGAACCATGGGATTTGGCCTTCCGGCAGCCATTGGGGCCAAAATGGCATGTCCGGACCGGCAGGTCTGGGCCCTGGCCGGGGATGGAGGGTTCCAGATGACCATGACCGAACTGGGAACAGCTGTTGAACAGAAGACCAATGTCGCGATAGCCATAATCAACAATGGATACCTGGGAATGGTTCGGCAGTGGCAGGAAATATTCTACGAAGAACGTTACCATATGACTCCCATGCACAGTCCCGACTTCTGCAAACTGGCCGATGCCTACGGCATCCCATCCAGGAGGGTCACACACCCCGATGAAGTAAAAGATGCCATTAAATTTGCCCAGAGTGTAAAAGAAGGTCCCGTAATACTGGAGTTTGTTGTGCAGAAAGAAGACATGGTTTACCCGATGGTTTCTCCGGGACAGGCTCTCCATAAAATGCTGCAACGCCCTTATGGGACTGATAAAAAAGAGAGGAGTGAGCAATCATGAGATACACAATGAGCGCTCTCGTTGAAAATAAACCGGGTGTATTGAACAGGGTGGTAAGTCTTTTGAGGCGCCGCAATTTCAATATTGACAGCCTGACCGTAGGCAGGACCGAAAATGAAGACCTGTCCAGGATGACAATAATCATTATAGGAACAGAAGCTGAGGCCATCAAGGCCGAAAAATGCCTCTACAAGCTTCCTAATATTGTCCGGGTTGAACACTTGCAGGACAAACCGACAATTGCTATTGATCTGGCCCTGATTAAGGTAAGCCTGACCAGGGAGACCATAAGTGAAGTGAAACAGATGTGCGAAATGTGTTCGGCCAGGATTGTTGACATTTCTCCGGCCTCCGCTGTCATTGAAATGACCGGGGAAGAGGAAAAAATTGAAAACTTCGTTAACATGATCAGGCCTTTGGGCATTATTGAAATGGTAAGGACCGGGATTGTAGCCATGAGCCGCGGAATCCATCGAATGGCTCCTGACGCAGATTACCAGGTAACCGCCGCCCGAGGCGGCAAGAATACTTTTTAGCAATAAAAAGTATTCCCTAAATGAAGAGGGGGACCCAATCCCGGATCCCCCCTCTCTTTCCTAACTCGACCCCTGACTAAAATCCTGTTCAAAAACCTGCCTGTTTCCAATACGTGTTGTTGTTAAGGTAGCCGCTATCACCATTTTTTTGAAGATAATTGCTCCAGCCGCCTTGATCCAGGCACATAATCGTGACAGCTGAAAATACGGATCAGGTTTGCTTATCTCCTGAAATGATTCCATCCGGACTGGCTAATTGTCCCTGTTTTCCCTTCACCTGTCACGAGTTCCAGTTCTCCGGTATCAGTCATCTCACCCAGAATACAAATCCCTGTACCGAATCTTTCCTTATACTTTTCCTTCAGATCTGTAATATGCTCAGCAGGAGCAGTGAACAGCAGTGTGTAATCTTCTCCGCCAGCCAGGGCATATTCCAGCGGGTCAAATCCAAACCGTTCACAAAAGATCTTTAGCTCCGGTGAAACAGGGATACGGTCCGGGTAAATCCTGGCCCCGGTACCGCTTTGGGAGGCCAGGTGCCCGAGGTCGGAACTGAGGCCATCGCTGACGTCTATTGCTGAGGTGACTACAGACAGTCCTGCCAGAAATCTCCCTTCCTCCAGGCAGGGACGGGGCAGAACATGCGCCCTGAACAATTTTTTCAACTCTGCGGTATCAGCAGTAATGTCATTCAGAATCAAGTGCAGCCCTGCCCTGCTGTCACCCAGGTACCCGGTGGAACAAATCAGGTCTCCGGGACTTGCCCCGTCGCGACAAAGAATTTCATTCTCCCTCACCGATCCATAGATCCCGATATTGATGATCAGGTCCTGTTTAGAAGCAGTGGTATCTCCGCCCAGGATGTTAACCTGAAATTCAGAGGCCAGGGCGCGCATCCCCCTGTAAAGGTCATCCAGGTATTCAAGACTGCACTCGACCGGAATGGCAATACTCACGAAAGCTTCCGCTGCCCTGCCTCCCATCGCGGCGATGTCACTCAGGTTTACAGCCAGGGCCTTGTATCCCAGGTTATATCCACTGGTGGCATTCCGCAGAAAATGCACCCGTTCCACAAGAAGATCAGTAGTTACCAGGTTCAGCTGCCCGGGCGGGGAATAGAAGGCGGCAGCATCATCACCTATTGCCTTGTAAACACCTTCATGCCGGACCAGGCATCCGGGAGTAATCCGGTTTATGAATCCAAATTCCCCGATTTCCTTCAGTTGATTTTTTTTCCCTTGCACTGTTTTCCAGCCTTCCCTATTTCCCGCATCAGTTCCCGGGCCGCTTTTTCCGGGTCAGGAGCAGACATAATAGCCGATACAACCGCAATCCCATCAGCTCCGCTCTTGATAACCTGTCCGGCATTACTCACGTTCAAGCCCCCAATGCCAACAAGTGGAATTTTTACTGACTGCCGGATCTTCATGGTCCCTTCCAAGCCGAGAGGCTCGGCCGTGTCGGTCTTGGTTGGAGTACTGAAGACCGGACTGATCCCGATATAATCAGCACCGCCCGCTTCAGCCCTAACCGCGTCTTCAACCGATGTCGCCGAAATGCCGATAAGCAGCCTTCCGCCTGATAATCTCTTCGCTGCAGCCAGGGGGATGTCGTGTTGTCCCAGGTGAACTCCGTCTGCTTCGGAAGCCAGGGCAATATCCAGCCGATCATTAATGATCAGCGGAATACGGCACCTGCTTAGTTCAGCCTTGAGAGACAAGGCAAGATCCAGAAACTCAGCCGAGGAACACTTCTTTTCCCTCAGCTGCACGCAGGTGACACCTCCCCGTACAGCATCCCGAACCACTTCTTCAATTGATCTTCCCAGTGACAGGTCCCTGTCTGTTACCAGGTACAGGGAGTAGTCAGGCTTTAAAACCCTCACTTTTAATTCCCCCCTATGCGGATGCCGGCTGTCAATTCTTCGGGAGTAATGCTGTAAAGCTCATCCAAAAACAGAGCTCGGAAACTTCCCGGTCCGGCGGCAGCAGCCCCCGCTTTCTCTCCAGCTAGGCCCAGAAAACCAAGGGCCGACACCACGGCTTCGACAGGATCAGGGTCAACCGCGAGAAATGCTCCGGTTACCGCGGTCGCCACACATCCGGTTCCGGTCACCATTCCCATCATTGGATGCCCATTCATTACCCTTTTAATCCTGGAGCCGTCGGTTACCAGGTCAACAGGCCCGGTTATGGCCAGGGTTGTTCCCAGTTCAGAGGCCAGGATAACAGCCGTTTCCGCCGCATCGTCAACAGAATGAAGGGAATCTACCCCCCTGGTTTTTGTGTCTTTCTCCTTCAGGGAGAGAACCTCTGAGGCATTCCCCCTGATAACCGTCACTTTTGTCTCCGCGATAATTTCCCGGGCAGTACTGGTGCGAAGCAAAGTAGCCCCAGAGCCAACTGGGTCCAGGATTATCGGCTTTTTCAGTTCTGAAGCCTTCCTGCCAGCCCTGAGCATGGAGTGGACCCATGTTTCACTCAGGGTGCCGATATTCAGTACCAACGCCCCCGCGAAAGACACCATCTCCTCTACCTCTTCTTCCGCATGGGCCATTACTGGAGAAGCTCCCATGGCAAGCAGGGCATTCGCGGTAAAATTCATAACCACATAGTTGGTAATGTTATGAATCAATGGTTTTTGCTGTTTAATCAGGTCCAGGTTATGCCCCGCTTTTTCGGCCAGATGCGACATGTGTTCCATCCTTATAAAAAATAAAGGCCGTCTCCGGGAAGACGGCCTATGATTCACAAAAAGATTTAAAACTCGTTTCTCCCTGCGCCAGCATTATCTGGGTCAGGTTCAACGGGTATCCTCTCAGGCTTTTATGCCACCCCGGAAAACTGATTTTTTCAGCCCGCATAATTTACGGACAGTTCGAGTGTAAAGGAGTGCTTTTCCCGCTGTCAAGAGTTGGTTTTGATATTGAAGGAATACCCCTCTTTATCCCTTTCAGAAAAAAATCCTACTTTATCAGCACTTGCGCTGTGCTATTGTCGGATATTCCGGCGATGCCAAATATGTTTCTTAACCCCGTTTTTATTTACTGGCTTGCCTTTTTCCTCTGCAGAATTGTAACCAGTTCATTGCCCCCGAAAGTGGTACTGCCGACAGTCAGGCCGGTTACTTCATACCCTTCCTCAGCCGCCTCCATCAATTCTTTCTGCATGGTGGATGTCTTGTTTGTCCCCAGCAGCAGATATTCCCAGGATAGCTGATCCTTGTCATTCCGGTCGCGCTCCAGGATTATCACTACTTCCTGTCCCCCGAAAGTTGTCTTGAAAACCGTTTGTCCGCAATAGTGATAACCCTCATCAGCCGCTGCCTGCAGTTCTTTCTGCATGGTGGAAGTTTTGTTGGTTGCCAGGAGCCGGTATTGGTAACGCCCTGGTTCCAGGTTACTGCTGTCCCTTTCCATGATTACAACAACTTCAGAGCCACCGAATGAAGTTTCACCGCCCATTACGGCTTTGAACCTGTAACCATGGCTGGCCGATTCCCCCAATTCCTTTTCCATGGTGGAAGTCTTGTTCGTTGCCAGGAGATGGTACTCGTATCTGAGATCTGCGGCGCTGCCGGATTGGACAGCGCAGAATATCGTCCATAAAACCACCAGTATCGCATTTGTAGTTTTTTTCATTTCCCGATTGTTTTCCCCATTATTTATTTCAGTCTTAAAACACAGGCCTCCAGTCAGAGAAAATTCAGTGTGCCACCGAAACACAGGAAAAGCAACAGGAAGATTGGAACCTGGAACGGTGCAGTGAGAAGTTCACTATTCTGGTCTCTCGCGGACTGGCAACAGCGACTGATAACCCTGAACGGTCAATGATTGTGTGTCGATAGATAGAAGGTACAACGGCTCTCTTACCCCGCCCTGGTTCCGTCAGGCACGGGTTTTTCTGGTATCGCCAGAACCGGAAGAACCCCATCCTCGTAGCCAATATCAAATAACATTCCCTGAGAGACCTCTCCGGCCATTTCCCGGTCAGCCAGGTTAACAACAAAAAGGGCCTGTCTGCCCTCAATCTCCGCGGGATCCTCCCTTTCCTGCCTGATGCCGGCCAATATCTGGCGGGTATGGTCACCCAAATCCACGGTCAGCTTAACCAGTTTCCTGGAATCAGGGATTTCTGAGACGGAAATGATTGTCCCTACCCTGATATCAACCTTGTCAAAATCTTCGTAGGTGATTATGTCCTTAATCTTTGCGGGCACCATAACTTACTCCTTTTCTGTAGGTTAAGACTGATTGCCAACCTTGTACTGATGTAACCGCTTCTTCGGCAAAATCCGGTTTTACTCCAGGTAAACGGGTCTAATCATCCGCTGCTTTCACGGAAGCGCAAAATTCCGTCAACCTCAGGCCCAGTTCAAATACCGCCCTCTGTTGCTTTTCATCCGCCAGGGAACCACTTTCATCAAAAACCCGGAACGCGTAGGTATGGCAACCTGTTCCGGAAGCAGGATAACCCCCAGGTTGGCCAACAGCATTCTCAGGGCGATCAGTCCACGCATCCCGCCATACGCTCCTGGAGACGCAGCCATAAGCACGGCAGTTTTTCCCCGGAATGCCGCCAAAACGGCCTCGCTCTCTGATTCAGACCTGGAGGCCCAGTCGATCACATTCTTCAGGAGAGGGCTGTAGGAGCCGTTGTACTCGGGAGAAGCAACCAGGAATCCATCATGCTCAACCAGCAGCTTCTTGAATGCACGCGCCTTTTCCGGCATGCCTTCAGCCGATTCCTGGTCCTGGTTGAATATGGGCATTGGAAAGTCAGCTAAATTCACCATCGTGACCTCAGCTCCAGCCTGTCTGGCTCCTTCCGCTGCTATGCTGAGCAATTTTTTATTAAATGATTCTTTCCTGCTGCTGCCGGCAAAAGCTAATAACCTGGGCATAAAGCCTCCTTTCATTTCATGGAAAGGATAAAAACACATTTGAAAATCCTGACATCAATTTTCAACTTTTTCACCCTGCTGTCTCACCAATCCTATTTTCCCGTACACCAGTTTACCGGCATCCTTCAACCGGGCCGGTATCTTTTTCCTCTGACTTGGGCATATCCGGGGTTTTGGCCTCCCCGTCGAATAATTCGATCTCTGGCACATCGTCCTGATTGTTGAACTTCCTTTAAAAAGCAAGGTTTTTCCTGCCGCCAGACTCTGTTAAGTATCAGCATGGCTTCGGAATCCTGTTCCCGCAACATGGCATTCATGCGAAATGAAGCAAAACTCCATCCCTGCCTCAGGGCGCTTTGACAACAGTTCCCTGCACATCTCCACTTAACACGATCTCACTTTTGGCGATACTTTTCCATCATTTGATCAGCCATTATGCCAAATCTACTTTTCGAAACGGAAAGCTCGGATATCTCCTGTTGAAGCACCTTTTTCTGGCCCTCAACCCAGGAGCGGTCAGTCAGTTTATCCTTCAAAGTATAGGGGTGGGAGGATCTGATTGATTCAATAATCGTTCTAATTTCATCAATACTCTTCTTCAACCTTCCTTCCCTCAGCCGGAGCTGTTCCATGGATTCCATCTCCCGGGCCCCACCTTCAACCAGGTCCCGGGCTATCAGCCACAATACTTCCAGACTGGCGGTATCTTCCCGGCGGTAGGCCAGCTGAACCTGCATCCAAAGGCCTTTGTTCCGGGAATATGTATCCGGATTTACATCTGGATGAAGTCTTTTCACCAGCTTCCGGTATAATTCACACATCCTTCTGCTCTCTCGCAGTGTTGATGTGGAACTATCTCTAGCCTTGGCTTTTTCGATCAAATGCAGGTGCTCTCTTAACCGCTCCTCCCATTCCCTGAATTCCAGGGCAAGCATTCTGCTCACTGCATCCGGTTGCACAGGTTCTCCATGATTTCTATCGGTCTGAATAATTTCCATGGTTCTTTTTGATCTGTTTATTTCCGTTTGCAGGTAGAACTTTTTGTACATCAGGTACCCGATACAAAGCTGGTACTCGGCTTCAATGGCAGGGATGACATTGTTAATCAGTGCGTCCTTTTCCAGAATCAGCCTTAACAGCCTCTCGTGAAGCAGATCGCAATAGTGTCTCATGGCTTCACAGTCAGGATGCAGGTTGAGCTTCTTTTTCCCGGGTTCCTGATTCATGGCATGGCATTCTCAATCAATACAACAGGATTCAACAGGATTCAAAAATTGCTGGCAGGTTAATTAAATTCCCTGCGCCTGATCGACTTAACCTTCAGGGTAAACAAGGTCCGTCCTCTTGTTCAGTTCAGAATAATCCAGTAAATCAATTTTTATTTGACCTGACCATAGATGGTGCAAAACCTGCCGTAATTCTGACACCCCATCGTAAAAAAATCAACAGTTTCAGGAACTAAGAAGATAAATCCCGATAAGAAAGATCAGGCTCGGGGAAAGGCAAAACTTAAAAGCATATTTTTTCCCGAAATCTCCTGAAATAATCCATAATACGATTATGCCCAAGAAAACCTATGTCCCTGGAAAAGACGCGGCGCTGGAAGACACCATATCCATAACCAGCGGATTGCTGAAATCGCTGGGTTTACCGATAAAAGCTGAAGCCTGGCTGAATCCGGCACCAAGCTGCTGGTCAGTACACCTCAGATCAACTGAGCACCCATGGCTCTCAGCCAATGGAAAGGGATCAAGTAAACAGTCTTGCCAGGCGAGCGCCCAAGCTGAATTACTGGAGCGACTCTCCACCAACTTCTTCTTCTCTGACTACTATCTGGGAAAGAATACCGGTTCCATGGATTTTGTCTTTTTCCCGGATGAAAAATGGTTCCCGGTCAAAAATATTAATCAAATACCTGAAAAACACCCGGATGGAACCAAACTCCTCACTCCTGATTTACGCAATTTCTACGATCCTGACGGAGAGCTGACAGCAGACCTGATTCACGACATAAACAGTGAAAATACAGACCGAGGAATCTGCGCCCTTCCCTTTATTGATATTGAATCCGGAGAAACAGTATATTTTCCGGTTAATATTCTGCACAACCTTTACGCCAGCAATGGAATGTCAGCCGGGAACACCCCTGATGAATGCCGATCCCAGGCTCTTGGTGAGGTGCTGGAGCGTTATGTCAAAAACCAGGTTATTGCCAACGGCATTTGCCTGCCGGATGTTCCCACGGAGGCACTGAAACGTTTTCCACGAATCCAGGAAGCCCTGCGGGAGCTGGAACTGCATAATTTTCGGATCATGGTTAAAGACGCGTCACTGGGCGGGAGATTCCCTGTCATATGTATGCTGCTGATTAATCCCGCAGATAGCGGATGTTACGCGGTTTTCGGTGCCAGCTGCCGCTTTGAAGTAGCACTGGAACGAACGGTAACCGAACTGCTGCAAGGGAGGAGCCTCAACCAGCTTGATGGTTTCCAGTCTCCTTCTCACGATCTGGAGCCAGTATCAGACTCCCTTAACCTGGAGAGCCATTTTATTAATTCAGACGGACTGCTGGCCTGGAGCATGTTCAGCAGTAAACCCGGATATGAATTCTGCTCCTGGGATTTCTCCGGAACAACTGCTGAAGAGTATGACAGCCTGAAAAATATCATCACCAGGGAGGGATTCAAAGCCTACTGTGCCGAGTATTACCACTGCGGTATTTATACCTGCCGTTTCATTGTTCCTGGAATGTCCGAAATCTATCCGGTCTCCGACCTTCTTTGGGATAACCGGATAACCGGTGCCTCTCTTCGCACCCATCTCCTGACCCTGCAGCAGATGTCAATCAAAGAGCTGAGAGAATTTTACGGCATCCTTGAAGACTTGCAGTTTAATGAAGATCAACTGATCTCAGAAGCAATCGGGGTAATTTTCGAAGAAGATTCGGCTTGGCACACCCTGCGTATTGGAGAGTTAAAAGCCCTCATTACCCTGGCCGCACACCACCCCGAAGAAGCCTATACTTCCTGTGGATGGTGCATTAATTTTGGGCACCTGCCCCCCTCACGAGACCAACTGGTGCGGGCAATTTATAACCTGATCAGCTTTCAGATAAAAGGAGAAGACCCGACTGATTACAGGCCGGCCCTTGTCAGTTTTTTCGGCGCTGAAACGGTTTCAGAAGCTGAATTGGTACTGACCGGAAACATGACCTTCCCCGGCCTTAATTTTGCTCCTTCCTGGGAAGAGATCTCCCCCGCGCACGCCAGGCTGACCTCAATGTACGAAAAGCTTAACCAGCTGAAACAGAAATAAAATCAGGCGAGGCAGGCTTGCATCTGCTCAATTTCAGTCAAAATAAAACCCGCCTTAAGTCTGGTGACTGACAGGCGGGTTTTCAATCTGTTTTCTCTTTCAGGCTTCTTCCTGGTTGGCTCAGACTTTTTGAATCTTTTTCCTCCCCAGAATACCTACTCCCGCGAGGCCCAGGCCAAAAAGCAGGATTGCAGCTGGTTCCGGCGTTCGGATTATGAAATCCTGGTAACCATCTCCATAAAACTCGCCCTCTGCCGGGCTGACAGCCAGCGATAATCCTCCAGTTGCATGCCAGCCGCCGGCTACCGCCTCTACTGCTTCAGCGATCATATTCAGCGCGTTTTGACTCAGCCCATCGGGAAACGAAAATCCTCCAATAACTGACCAGATGGCGGCCTGTTTGTCGGCAGCTTCCTGGTTTCCCGAAGGTTCTCCGAACTGGGAAAAAATGTAGGCGGCCTGGAGATAATTATCCTGCTCCGGTATCGCGATTATACTGTAGAGACTTGGTGTATGTGTCGCAAACATGGGATCTACACAGTGAGCACTGAACATCTGGTAATTACCGTCACCGTTCATGTCTATAGCCACGTTGTATACACCAGTCGGCATGCTTCCATAGGTTGTACCGCCGGTAGTCACCGGCATATTGAGTCCCGGAGAAACGCTCACCCAGTAAAGCATCACCGGGTTTGCCAACAGGGACCCCGAAAAAATTAAAAATAATACGACCGTGAAAATGATTCCCGCTTTCCTCATAATTCCGAACTCTCTTTGCTACTTTAAATATTGATTGCTTGATGTAGTTACTTTTATTCACCGGGAAGTTATGCATGAACCATGCCAATCAGCCAGTCATGAAAATCTGATTTTTATCAAAAAGATGGAAGTGGTGAGAAATTTTATATTTACGGGCTGCCTGATTTATTTTACTCAACAAAAGGACAGCTTAATTATCCGATTTCCATAGCTGTAACAAGATTCACAATAGGAAAAGAATTTCACATTGTTCCATGCTTTTCAGCTCTCAAAACTACTAATTTCCGATGAATCTTTACTTTCCTCAGCTTAAACGGTCTCTTTAAACCCTGGGAGACACCATATCCAGGACCAGCAGTCTGTTTTAAGAACCCTGGATTCATGGCTGAAACTGAACTGGTCCAGGCCGGAAAGCTATCCTTCCCCTGTCTCAATTTTGTATCCTCCCGGGAGGATTATCTCCGCCCGACACCAGGCCTTATCTCTGTATTCAAAGGATTAACAGGCCAAAACAGGAAGCGATATGACCGGATCAGCGGAACCCACAATCCGTCCTGCTGAAAAAGGAGCGCCCTCCCCAAGATATTTCTGTTACTATCTTTATCGTACTTAGTTTCATGAGAGGATCTGACTCTATTGAATGAACAATTGACTGTGATCATCCTGGCTGCAGCCGCGATAGGATTCGCCCATACGGTACTGGGACCGGATCACTACCTTCCCTTTGTAATGCTGGGACGCGCCCGGGGATGGGGCAGAAAAAAACTCAGCCTTATAACCATTTTCTGCGGAATCGGACATGTGCTCTCCTCTGTGGTTCTGGGGGGGATTGGAATTGCTCTCGGTATGGCGGTATCAGACCTCGAGATCATTGAAGGCACCAGGGGTGAACTGGCCAGCTACCTGCTGATTGCCTTCGGCCTGGTCTACGGAGCCTGGGGCCTACGCAAAGGGTTATTGGGGAAACCTCACACCCATACGCATCTCCATATCAATGGATCTGATCACCACCATGAACATGATCACCTGTCTACTGAACATCGGCATAAACACGAAGAAAAATCCAAAGCTAAAAGCCTTACCGTCTGGTCGCTCTTTATCGTGTTCGTGCTGGGTCCCTGTGAACCGCTGATCCCGCTCCTGATGTTCCCTGCTGCCGAACATTCCCTGCAAGGCATAATTATTGTTTCCCTGGTCTTCGGACTGGTAACGGTAACCACCATGACTGGAGTGACCCTGCTCCTCTATTCAGGTTTCAGGATGATCTCGACCGCCTGGCTGGAACGCTATGTTCATGCCTTCGCCGGATTTGTCATCGCCCTTTCAGGCGTTGCCATTGCTTTCCTGGGACTCTAACCCGGGGTTTTCTCCAACTTTCCACTGCGGCGGGAAAACAAATTCACGCAATCCTGGAATCAAGGATTAAACACTGATATGGAGAGTCAGCTTGTAAATCGCTATTTCAGAGAGAATCAATGCCACTAGGGCACATACAGGCTCAAACCTGATTCACTCCAGGTTTGGAGCGTCACCAGCGTCATCATGATGGGTAGCAGCGTCACGCCAAGCCCCCGTCATTACGGGCTCAGTGACTCCAGTGACGCTGGTGACGCCACTCCCATATGCTTCAGGCCGTTGAAAGGCTGGATAGGGGTAGCTCATGACCAGGAAACATCACCTCTGTGAAAGCCTAAGGGAATGCTCTGGAACCGGGCTTATCTGTCATACCCTGGACACCAGGACATCTATAAAGCCATTCGGAGAGTTTTCTGCTGCGCTTCTGACAGGTACATTTTAGGCACACCTCTTTCCAGAGCCCCCGTCGTTGGGGATTCCTGATATCACGCACAGGACTGAGGGTCCTGCGCGGGTTAATGTTTATGAAAAAGATGCCCTATTGTCTTTCAGTGGTGATAAAATCAAAGTTATCGGTGAGTTAAATCCTGGGGAGGAAAAGGAGCAGAGTATGAAAAGCACGTCAGCAGTAGCTGTAATGGTTATGATCCTTCTGGTAAATCCGGTCTTGCTGGCAGGAGGCAATCCAATTCCTGGACGCTGGGAGAAAGTAGCGGAAACGCAAAAGGGTGTAAAGGTCACGGTCCAACTGAAAGATGGCAGCAGTCAAAAATGCCGTTATCAATCCGTTGGCGAGGAGTATCTGACCTGCCTCAATACCTATGATGAGGAGCTTCGGTTCGAATTATCCTCAATAGACAAGGTTTTCCTCGACACTTCGAAGCAGGCCGGGAAGAAGGGGACGCTCTGGGGAGCTGTAACCGGTTCCGCAGGTATGCTGGTATTCGGTTATGCTCTGACAGCGGGAGGTGATGTTGAGTGGGCTAATCCCCCTACCGGGCAGATTATCGCTGCATGTTTTGGGGCCGGCGTTGGGGCTCTGGGAGGGTACCTTGTGGGAAGAGCCGTAGGATCTCCTGGTGAACCCATCTATATGTCAAAAGAGGTGGCTCTGGCTGAGGCAAAATAACCTTCTGGCTCAAAGCCTTCTTCTGGCTTTCTGATTTCCTCAAGCTCCCCCTGTACCATCCCCTGTCTTTAAGCCCAAGGAAAGCTACACGGAAGGGCCGGAGATGTATGCCGGAATGCAGACAACACAGGTGAAACCATTAATCTGTTTGGATAAGTGTCGGCATCCATCATTTAAGTGGTTATAAAATAGGACAAAAAGAACTGGAAGGAATCACTTTGTTATGAAGATTCGGATATTGACTGTTTTGTACTTCGTGGCGGCAAGTATCGTTGGAACTGCCTTCGGCGGATGGCCGGAACCTGCCTGGCGGGTTTTGCCCAAGCTGGTATTTATTCATGAAACAGCTAGTACCATCTGGTTTTATTCAAACAAGGATGCCGATGGTGGATTCGCTCCTCTTTTTGTTGTTACCTACTCAAAATCTGATAAGGAAGTGGCATTTCAACCAGTTCTTCATGAGGAGATCTTTAAGGATGGAATGGTGTTATTTGAAAAAATAGTCAAACCGTTGCCATCATACCTGCACATAGAGCCTGAAGAGATTCAATTGTGGGGAGCCAGTATTCCCGTACCTGAAATGACAGCAGAGGATTTGGAGAGTTTGAGTAAATGGACTCACGTTTTGGGTTCTGACAGCCGTAGGAAGCTGAGTAAATGGGGTTTCAATAATACCTTTAGCGGAAGCTTTATAAATATAAAAGGACTCTATTATTTGGGCTTGGAAGGTGGCAGTTTTGAAGGCTATCAACATATGGGAGGATTAGTTGTCTACTATCCATTAGAAGAAAAGATTGAAGTGCTGCGAAGTAAATATCTCGTAGGATGTTCCATCATCAACATGAAACAGATAGGTGATGAACTTGCCTTGTCAACTGCTAACAGAGCCATTGGAGGAGTTTTTCAGAGCTGGGGGGGGTACTGGGAAGAGGGTGTATATCATACGACTGGACTGGTGTTATATAACCCAGGCACAGGGCAGTGGCGAAATATCCCGTTTGCAACACCCCAGACTTTCATCCGTGAAATGGATGTAATAGACGGCCAGGTATGGATGACAACCAACCTGGGCATCTCCCGCTATGATCCCGAGTCTAACGAGATGAACAGCTGGAACTGGGATCTGAAACTCACGGAGCAGCCCTGAAGATTGTCTGGTACAAACCCTTCTCTTTTTCCTGGCTTATTTGATTCCCACCCCGCTTTATTCCTACCTGTCCATGCCTCCAAGCCCAAAGAAAAATACCTCGGAAGGGCCGGGAGATATATGCAATGATAGGGGGAAGGAATGAGGAATGGATAAACGCTTAAATCAGATGTTATTTGACGCTGTTGTTGATAGCCCAGGAGCTTGGCTGTTATCAGCGCTTACTTTGTGGGATGCCTCGCGACGGCTACATCCGATTGAACAACCATCACGAGATGGTGAAAGGTTCCTTCAGTCGGTCTTTTACATGCTTCTTGCCCTATCGTTCGAGAACCTTCTCAAAGGAATGATGGTACTTCAAGGGGAACCTGTCTCTGTGAACAATAAACTCAATCCTTACTTTGCTACACACGGGCTTGAGCGATATGCTAAGGAAATCGATTCGGGAATTTTTGACATCAATGGAGCTGAAATGGTTCTTCTAAAACAACTGGAACCTTACTTGACGTATGCTGGCCGATACCCTCTTCCTAAGAAACCAAGCGATGTCACTGCATTGATAGGATTTTCAAACCACGAACTTGAAGCCGCAGAGGTCCTTTGGAAGCGTCTCTATACTCATTTTAAGAAGCAAAGCTGGATTACTAAGGGTGATGGATCACGAATACCAATGGGTAAATGAAATATGTCTCAGGATGCTTATACGTGTATTGAACAATTGGACTTAGCAGGCTATCAACTTGAGGATGGTAGCCCTTCATATGGTCGCTTTGCATTAATTTTAACTGATAATGTTGTTGAATTGATAATTCATAAAATTTGTGCATTTGAGATTTCCCATGATGATATGTGGCTAAGATTTGGTAAACCTCGATATACACCAGAGCAAAGAAGTGACGCATCAGGCCAGCAATTTGATAAGAAAGTCAAGTTCTGCAAAATGGCAAGGAAAATAACTCCGGAGTGGGCTGACGCAATTCAAATTTGCCATAAATACCGCAATGAACTATATCATTCTGGGTTACGATATGATGATATAGTTTGGAGCTTGGCTTGGTATTACCATGAGGTTGCTGCAATCCTGTTTGCGGAAGCGTATCCTGATCACTCATGGGGATCACGTGCAAAGGTGACAGCCACTGTTGAAAAACATGCTGGCAAAGGAGGCCGAAAAGTCCTAAGAGAAATTCATGAAATTGGGGAGTCTCTTCGGCAAGCTAAACCCCCTAGAAAAAAAGAATTAAAAGAGGAATTATCCATTTCGGCTCAAAATCGAGTTGAAGAAATAGAAGATTTATTAACTTATTTACTAAAGAATGATCCACAAAATCGTCCTGAAGATGTGACAATCTATGAATTACAGTTTTATGATTATATTCTTTCTGAGGACTCATTAATTACAGAGATATGGAAGAAAGCTGAAACGGTTAATCAAACAAAAGCAGCCATGGATTTCGTTCGTGAAATATGGGAGCCAAAATATAAGAAAAACCCTCTACAAAATTTTCGAAAAAGAGCAAAAAGGATATTAGGTTTGAAGAATGATCTAAATGCCTTGAAAGCGTTTGAATGTTTTAAATCAGAATTTTTGTATTTTTCTCGCATTATCGAGGAGGCTGCTATGTCCCTTGATAGATATGTAGAAAATCAGATTGAAGCAATGCGTGGAAATTAAATGTGATGAATAGGTTAACTCGAAAATGATCAATAGCCCATGTCGAATCTCTCCTCGGCCATCCGGGGTGTGCCTGTGATGTGCCCGCGAGGAACTCACTCCACACCTCTCCAACTCACTCCAGCCAAAATACAGGTTTAAGAACGGCGGGATTTCTGTATATTCTTCAGAAAGTTACAAAACCATGCTTCAGGACCAAAAATCCTGTGTTTTTTTTCAGTTCTCCAACCCGAATTTTTCCCCAGCTCGCAGGGCATGGCGGCAACGCTTAACGTCCCTTTATTTCAAAGGTCAGGGTCGCCCAGTTGGATTCATAGTTTATGCCCGGCTCATTTATTTCAACCATGTTGATGAAACGCACGTACCAGCGGCCGGTACCTGACAGCCTGAATTCAATAATCCCATCCTGATCAGAACGGGTTTCAACCGGCTCAGTATGTCCATCATGTTCCTCAACCATACCGGAAAAATCATGGCTGGGTTGCCGGGAGTTGTCATCAGGAGGAATAAATCCTTCATAAGCGGCATAGACCAGCTGTCCGGCCAGGGGTTTTCCGTTTTTAAGCACCCTGGCACGGAAAATATCCCCTTCCGACAAGGCATAGGGATTCTGCAAAGGAACTATCTCCACCGGGTATCCCAGTTCAGCAGAAAAGTTTGTACTAAGCACATCTCCAGCCTGAATAAGAGCTTTAACATGTTTGGAATAACGCTCGGTGGAATCTTCCCCAAGCCGCCCTTCCCGCTTCCTGGCTTCCAGTACATCAAACACCCCATCATGCTCCAGGTATTCATTGAATTCTTCCGCTTCAAGGTCAATCATGCTGGTGTTGGTGGAAACTCCGAACAGGTATGTTCCGGGAGCCGAGGCTTCAAAATCCAGTACAGTCTCAAGTCCATCATCCCGCCACAGGGATTTTCCGAGATGATACCGGTTTTCCTCAGGATCGATAATACTCACGTCTGTCATACGGTCCCTGGTAATCGTATTCTCGCTCCTGTCAAAGGTTCCGTTGACCAGGCGAATCTCGGCCGGACTTTCAGGATCAATAAAAAATGAATCAAGTTTCAGAAACAGGGTGTGCGCCTGGGAAACCGTGCCCAGGCACAAGACCACAACAAACAAAAATATGACCTTCTTCATTTGCGCTCCGTCAGGCCTTAAGAAATTCCAGTATAAACATCTTAATTATCAGTGATCATTCCCCGGACCAATTCAGATCTTCTCCCACTCAATCTCCAGTTCCTCCCGCTCTCCAAATCCCTTTTCCAGGAGGCTGATCAAATTTTTACTGGCCTTCTCCTCCCCTTTTAATATATTGAGTTCATCCCGGTTTAAAAAATAATCCGTGTCCTCTTCGGACTCCTCCACTAACTGGTCCTGTAAAAACTGCAGGTCTGCCTCTGAAATTGTTCCCAGTACCTCTCCGGTATCTTTGTTTCGCAACTGAATCATTTCTGCCTCCTTTGAAAATATCCTACCATTCTATCAGGGTTAGAGCGGAATTGATTCCGGAGAAAAGTGAGATTTCTGCCCGATTCCAGCCAGGCATTAACATATATTCATTAAGCGCGGCCAAGCCGGAAGGTACTTTGCGGATTCCAGGTACCCTCGACAACTTACAGCCGGTAAACAGGTGCTTGAATTGTAAACTTCCCGCATTCAATAATTATTGTGAACCATGAACAGTGACATCATTCAACATACAGAGGATTTTGTAAAAACAGCTCTTAAAAATGCCGAAGGCGGGCACGACTGGTGGCATATCAGCCGGGTGCTGAGAAATACTGAGTTAATCCTGAAAAGTGAAAAGGCCGATCATCTGGTCTGTAAACTGGGAGCCCTGCTTCACGACATTGCGGATCACAAGTTTCATGATAAAGGGGATGAATACGGGCCTGAGACAGCGGCAGCTTTTTTAACAAGGGAACATCTACCTGAAAAGGACATTGCCAGGGTAACCGACATCATCCGCAACATCTCTTTCTCCTCGGAACTTGACGGGAAAAAGAAAAAATCAATTGAACTGCAGGTAGTCCAGGATGCCGACCGCCTGGACGCGCTGGGAGCCATAGGAATTGCCCGGGCCTTTAACTACGGCGGATACAAAAACCGTCCGATATATGATCCGAGCCGCAAACCAGATCAATATAAATCATCAGAAGAATACCTGCGCAGCAGTTCTCCTACCATAAACCACTTCTATGAAAAACTCTTATTGTTAAAGAGCAGGATGAACACCAGGACCGGTCTCATGCTTGCAACACAAAGGCATGAATTCATGCGGGAATACCTCCATCGGTTTTTTGATGAGTGGGAAGGCAGAAAATAGGCCTTATCTCAACCAGCCGCTACCTGCCGGGCACTATCCTTATGGCCTGGCCTCCATTTTTCTCCATTTTTACCTGCAGCACCGTCCCGGATGTGACATCCCTCTGCTCAATCTTTACACGAGTCCTGGTATTGACTGCTTCGTCATCCGAGTAAATATGGGCGGTGTAGGTTTTGCTTTTTTCCAGAAAATCAAGAGGGACATCCAACGTACGGGGCGTACCGCTGTTCATGCTCCCGATAAACCATTCAGATCCGGATCGCCGGGCGATAACAGCGTATTCCCCTATCTTTCCCTGCAGCACCCGGGTGTCATCCCACACCGTGGGCAGGGCATCAAAAAATTCCAGTTCCGGCTCGTCCCCAATCACGTTCTGTACTCCGCCGGCTCCACCCTTCTTTCCCGGAGAAGCGGCGGGGCGGTCATACCAGTACAAAAACTGCCAGGGGCTGTAAAGGCAAACCGCCTTGGCCAGTTGATAGGCATGCGAGGCTTTCTCATCCACCCGGGGGCTGTAATAACAGATTGTATTGTCAGCCGCTCCCGCCAGCATACGGGTGAAGAGCAGGGTCAGGGTCTGGCTGTTTTCAGGGCTGGTTTCGTCCCCTCCAATGCCCTCCTGGGTCATCAGGTTTGGATAGGTTCGGCTGTAGCCGGTCGGCCGGTATTCATCATGGATATCCACCATCAGCTGCTGGTCAGCGGCAGCCCGCACCGCCTTGTGCAGCCATGATGTCCATTCCTGTGATCCCACCTGCACAAAGCCATACTTAACTCCCTTGATGCCCCAGCTCCGGTATAGCGGCAGGATCTCATCCAGCTGCCTCTCCAGGGCCCGGCGATTCACGTAAAGTAAAATTCCTATGCCCCGCTGTTCCCCGTACCTGATAACCTCCCGCAGATCCAGCGGCCCCGGGGACCTGTCCGGATCAACGGTTACAGTTCGGGCATCAGAGCTGTCACTATATTCAGGCCCGTACCATCCTGCATCAAACTCAACATACTGAAGGTTGTGCTTTGCGGCAAAATCCACGCAGGCCTTGCCTCCATCGGTAGTCAGCGTTACTTCCCTGATGACTTTTCCCGGTTTGATCCAGGAGGTGTCTTTAATAGCGCAGGGATTGTTCAGGTTCAGGATAATGTCGTTATTTTCCAACAGCTTCCCGGGGCTTTCCGCCAGCATCACCACCCGCCATGGTGTCGTGAAAGGCAGAGGCCGTTTGACATCTCCGCTCAGCTGCGTGACTACAGAAAGGGCATCTTTGGCCGAGCGGGCCAGTTTCATCCGGGCATAATCGACCAATCCTGCTTCAGCGATGGCCGCGTATCTGTTCTCCTCCAGTTTTAAAGTCAGGGGACGCTCCACTCCGGAATCCATACGGCTGATTTTCTTCTTTTGGTACTCTCCCTGAGCCGTATAAACACACCAGGCCTCATGATCAGACAGGAACCGGAAATGAGTACCTTCTCTCTTGATGGCAACTTCACTTCGGGTATCATTGCCAGGAAACTCATAACAGAAGGCAATTCCTTCGTCATAACAGCGGAAATTCAGGTTCATGGTGTATAGGGGATGCCTGGTATGGACCAACCGGACCGTCATCCAGTTGTAATGGTCCCTGACAACAGACCTCTCTCCGTAAACCGGGTTCCATGTACTGTCATGGGCCCCATTTTTTTGTCCCATAACCTCGAATTGATCCGCCATGGAATTCCCTTCCTGCAGATCAAAACCCAGACGGGATTCAGCGATGACCGGCTTACCTTTCCAGGACACCTCATACACCGGACAGTTTTCCCATCCCCCGGAATTCTTGACGTTGAAGGTCAGAATAATTTCCCCGTTTGGGGAAGAAACGGTTTCGGCCAGGATGGCACTGGATGCCAAAAACAGGGCAAGCAAAAAAACGAGGGGCAATTTTGAATTCAGGTTCTGCATAACTCTGAATTGTACAACCCTGATGAGACAGCAAAGAGGGGTTATGGGGAAATCCGGCAGGAGAGAGTATCAAGCCGGGAAACTGATTATCCATGGATTCCGGAAATCGCGCTGTGAAATTGACGGGCCTTCCCGGTATTAAGGCGCAGAACAATCCGACCCTGCCAGTCGGCATGGAAAAGGGAAGATTCCAGGGAAAGCTCCAGATGCTCTGAATCCAATACCACACTCTTGATCCCGGAAACCCTGGGATCATCAACAGGTATATTGATTACGGGCTTCCAGTAGGCATAGGCAATGATTCTCCTGTGAGTTACGGCCAGAAACCCGGAAAATCCAGTGATTCGATGCAGAAACCTCTTTCCAGGAGCCCGGAAATCCCGCATGAAAACCCATCCCCCTATACCCTCATCACTCACCACAATCCCTTCTGACTCCAGCATCGGACGCAGTTTCTTCGGGATTCCGCCGATTTTGAAATACCTGTACAGAAGAGTTTTTTTCATGATTTATCATCTCCCTTCCCTGCTTTTTTTGCAAGCCAGGCCAGCATCCGTCCCATGGCACCGGGAAAATGACGGCTGAAAAACAAGCCCAGGCCTGTCTTGATGTCAGGAGTGATCACAGATTTTCTTGAACCAATTTTCCTGGCTAGGCGCCTTCCCACCTGTTCAGTTGTATCCATTGCCTCTTGGGGAATCCCCAGCGGCGCCGAAGATCTGGTGCTGGTAAGCGGCGGATGCATCAAATTGACAGTTATGCCGAACTCAGCCAGCTCCAAAGCAAGAGTCCGGGTCAGGGCCTCAATGGCTCCCTTGGTTGAGGCGTAGCCATATATGCCGGGAAACCCGGTTATCCCCACCCCTGAACTGACATTGTGGATAACACCCTTCCCTGCCGATTTCATGGAGGGAAGAACCGCCCTGATCATGTGCAGACAACCAAAGTAATTGACTTCGAATTCCCGCCTGGTGCCGGAAAGGCTTTTCCTCTCGAAATCACCAAATAAAGCCAGGCAGGCATTATTGACCAGGATGTCTATGCTCCCCCATTCGGCAACTGTAGTATCGACAGCTCTTTTCACCGCGGTTTCGTCCGTCACATCACAGGCAAAAACCCTTAGCGAATCAGGATAGACAGGCAGCAGAGCTGCCAGATGCTCACTTTCCAGGTCCAGGGCTGATACCCTGAACTGCATTTCAAGCAGCCCCTTAACCATGTTCAAGCCTATGCCGTTATCCGCACCGGTAATTACAACTACCCTGCCAGTCATTAACCCTCCCTTTAAAAATCAGGAAAAGCAGAAAAAACAGTTTCAGAAGAATATTCTATTTCCAACAGCTGAAAGAAAGTCCGCCCATTAGCAATTCAATTCCCCTAGCTTAAGATTCAAGTTTGCTTTTACCAGGCTTCATTGTCTAACTATAATAAAATATACTTATTAAAATTATGAACAACCGGCTGGCGACATACCTGACACTGATACTGCTGACAGGAGTCACTTGCACCCGGATGGTTCCGGGATGCAATATCCCTGTGTTCAGGTATGCCCTGGAACGCTGGGAACCTTCCCCATATATCCTGGAGGTTTACCATAAATCCGGGTTTACGAAGCAGGAACAACTGCTTCTCGACAGGCTCAAAAGCAGCTCAGTTACCGGAGGAGGGCTGCTTAATATCGAAGTTACAGTCAAAGAAACCGAAACAGGCGGCTTCGATCCTGCAATCCTCCCACAGCTTCCCGGAATGGTCCTCTATTTTCCGGACGACTCAACGCGTGACGCCCCGATATGGGCTGGCAGCCTGAACGAAGAAGGCATCAATAAACTTGTTGACAGCCCTGCCCGCCGGGAAATCCGGGAAAAACTGCAGCAGGGAAAAACGGCACTTTTTCTGGTACTTTCCTCAAGCAGCGGAGAATCAGACCAGGAAAAAGTTGATTTCATGCAGGAGATCCTCAAAAAAGCTGAGGAAGAGATATACGTAACGGCTCCGGGAACTGATATTCATGGAAATCCCATAAAAAACCCGGATTTCAGCCATACTGACCTGACTTTCTCATCGATATTTGTTGACCGCATGAATCCTGAGGAAGAAATCCTGGCCCGCATCCTTCTCGGCACCGAACAGGACCTCTGGAACTATGACGTCCCGATAGCTTTTCCGCTCTTCGGCCGGGGGAGAATTCTCTACGCATTAGTTGGAGATGGAATCAACAAAAACATGTTATACCGGGCCTGCAGTGCGGTAACCGGGTGGTGTTCTGCATCGTTAAGGATGACAATCCCGGTACTGACCTGCTGATTGCAGCGGACTGGGCTGCCGGACTGGGTGAAACCTGGATAGAACCTGAAGAACTTCCTCAGCTGACCGGACTGAGCGGGTTTGCGGCCCCGGATACAGAAACCGACAGGCAGGTACCGAAATTTTTCAGTATTGATGAACCTCCCTTAAAGGCCCAGATCCTTCCCGATACCCCTGTCCCGGAGAAAACAGCAGACCAGGGAAAATATTTTTTCCTCCTGATGGTTTCCCTGTTTGTCTCCATAGTTATCCTGTCGTGGACTTTATTCAGAAAGCGAGACAAATAGAACAATGAGTATTTTCAGGCTCGTGTTGCAGGAAATGATGCGGAGAAAAGTCAATTTTCTGCTGGGGCTGTTCAGCATAACCATGGCGGCTGCCATCATTTCCCATTCCCTGGTCTCCCTGGATCAGCATGATCTTCGTACCAGCGAGATAGTGCGACTGAAAGAAGAAGAGACCACGGCCCGAATGGCCAAACTGGAAGATGATTACCGGATCATCATGAAAAAAATGGGTTTTAACCTGCTGATTGTTCCGGAAAACCAGAATCTGGCGGATCTTTACGCTGATGATTTCGCGTCCAGTTTCATGCCGGAATCATTCGTGGACAAGCTGGCTTCTTCCGGCCAGGTATCCATCCAACACCTCCTGCCCAGTATCCAGAAAAAAATGGAGTGGCCTGAATACAAAAGAACAGTAATCCTGACCGGAACCCGCGGAGAGGTACCGGTGCAGCATCTGGATCCGAAAGAGCCGATGCAGGATCCGGTCGCTCCGGGAGAAATTGTACTTGGATATGAAATGCACCGCAGCCTGAACCTTGAAAAAGGGGACAGTATAAAATTCATGGGACGCACCTTCAAGGTTTCTGAATGTTACGATGAGCGGGGAAGCAAGGACGACATTACTGTCTGGATCAACCTGGAAACAGCCCAGGAGATGATGAACAAACCTGGAGAAATCAATGCCATTCTGGCCCTGAAATGCATGTGTGTCCCTGACCAGCTGGCGGACCTGCGCCAGGAAATCGGAACGATACTGCCGGGCACTCAACTCATCGAAAAAGGCAGCAGGATTATCACTCGCGCCGAAGCCAGACGGAGAGCTAAAACCGAAGCCCTGGCCGCGATAGCTTCTGAAAAGGAAACCCGGCTTAAGCTGCGCTCCGAAATGGAACAGTTCAACGCTGTCCTGATCCCCGTGGTCCTGGCCGGATGCGGCCTGCTGATTGCCTTCCTCTTCTGGACCAATGTCAGGGAGAGAAAAAGTGAAATCGGAATATTGCGCGCCATCGGAGTTGGAACAGGAAAAATCCTTTCCCTCTTTATTATCAGGGCTTTTATCATGGGTTTGACCGGAGGTATCGCTGGCTTGCTTATCGGAAGCCTTGCTGTTTCAGGCGGCGGCATGCCCGGTTACGCTCTTGCCCTGCAGGTGGTAGGGATAGCGCTGTTCCTGGCACTGGCAGGAGCCTGGATCCCATCATATGCCGGAGTCTCCCGTGACCCGGCACTGGTTCTAATGGAAGATTAACAGGAGTCTGATGAATAAATCTATGGTGATGGCCCTGGACCATCTTTATAAAAGTTATTCCAAGGAAAACCGGGAAATAAAGGCTGTTGAAGACTTTTCACTGAACCTGCACAGCGGAGAAATCACCGCCGTCTGCGGACCCAGCGGATGCGGAAAAACCTCCCTGCTTCTCCTGGCCGGAGGACTGTTGACCCCTGATAGCGGAAGAATCCTGGCTGGAGGCAGCAACATAGCCAACCTGAATGCCAACCAAAAGGCCCTGTGGCGTTCAACCTACTGCGGATTCGTGTTTCAGCAATATCACCTGATACCTTACCTGACAGTTTATGAAAACATCCTGGCGGCTGAACTGGCCCTGGGGCAGGACAGGAACAGGCGCCGGAGAGCGCTTGAACTCTGCGGTATGCTGGGAATGGATGACAGGAAAAGTCATTTTCCGGGGGAGTTAAGTGCCGGGGAAAAACAGCGCACAGCCCTGGCCCGTGCCCTTTTCACCAATCCCTCACTGCTCTTTGCCGACGAGATCACCGGAAACCTGGATGATCCAAACGTGGACCTGGTCCTGGGCATTTTAAAAAAATTCTGCTCGGAAGGCGGCGCGGTCCTGATGGTGACGCATGACCACAAAGCAGCGGAGGCGGCTGACAAAATCATTAATATGGAAAAAGGAAAAATAATTAACACCTGATCGGGAAAATATACCAGTTGCACTGATTTCAAGGTCACTTAACCTTCTTATTGAAAAGACATATGTTCAGACGGAAATTAATTGCGGGCTTTGTCGTTATAATCGCATTCTTTGGGACTGCCGCTGCTTCTGACTGGCCGATGTGGCGCTTTAATCCTGGACGCAGCGCAGCCAGCCAGGAAAATCTCCCGATTCCCGAAAAACTCTCCCTGGCCTGGGAACGGGTCTATTCTCCCCGGGAAATGGTTTGGGATGATCCTCTCAATCATGACCTGATGCAGTTTGACCGGATATTTGAGCCTGTAGTCCATAAGGGAATCATGGTTTTCGGATTCAATGACCATGATAAAGTAGTGGCACTTGATGCTGAAACCGGCTGCCTGTTATGGACTTTCTATACGGAAGGTCCGGTTCGTCTGGCCCCTGCTGCCTGGGAAGGCAGGGTTTATTTCACCTCCGATGACGGGCACCTCTATTGCCTGGATATCCAAAATGGGAAACTTCTCTGGAAAAAGCGGGGAGGCCCTGATGACAGGCTGGTCCTGGGAAATAAACGCCTGATTTCAGCCTGGCCGGCCCGTGGTGGCGTCGTTATCCAGGAAGGAGTGGTCTACTGGGCAGCCAGCATCTGGCCTTTTATGGGAACTTATATCTACGCCACTGACGCGGAAACCGGAAACACACTCTGGTTGAACGATGGTTCCGGTTCCATTTATCTGCTGCAGCCTCACAATTCTCCGGCATTCGCCGGAGTTGCCCCCCAGGGAAACCTGGCCATAAGCGGAGACAAGCTTCTGGTTCCGGGTGGAAGGACTGTGCCGGCGGCCTATAATCGAAAAACTGGAGGCCTTCTTTATTACTGCCTGGCAGATAATGGTAAAAATGGCGGAGCATTTGTCTGTGCTGACGATACACTTTTTTTCAACCATAACCGCGAACGCCAGGTCCATGTATTCAGTGCGGCGGACGGGAGACTGCTGGCGAAAGATCCCGGAAATTATCCGGTGCTATCCGGTAACAGCATTTACTATTCCGGTTCTTCCCTGAAAACCGCAGATAAAGCTGCTCCTTCCGAAATAACCGCTGAAATCAAGGTGGACGCAACCGGGGACCTGATTCTGGCTGGCAGCAGATTATACGCTGCCGGGAAAAAAGGCATTACCATCCTGGAAACCGGATCGGGCGGCAGGCCGGAAAAAATTGGCTTTATCACTGTCAGGGGAGGAGTGGAAAGGCTGTTAGCCGCGGACAACACGCTATTTGCTGTTTCCCTGGACGGTACTATCAGGGCTTTTACCGACAAAACGAATAAAACAAACAGGTTTGATGATTCTCCCGAACCATTCCGGCTCTCTCCTGATGCCACAGAGCAGGCATCCCAAATCCTGGACAGTTCCGGAATAACTTCAGGATGGGCCCTGGTTTACGGGGCCGGAAACGGAGAGCTTCCAGCCGCCCTGGCACGCAAATCCTCCCTGAACATAATTGTGGTTGAACCGGATGGCAATAAGGTTTCAATCCTGCGGGAACGATATGACCTGGCAGGTTTACCTGCAGAAAGAGTTGCATTCATTACCTCATCAGCCAGGAATGGGCTACTCCCTGCCTACATGGCTTCCCTGAGTGTCGTCATTGACGACAATTCCCTTTCCGGCCTGGATGCAGGCAGTGCCATTAGTCTGATCCACAAATCAATGAGGCCTTTCGGGGGAGCACTTTGGATATCAGATTCAGCCCCCAGGTCACAGGAACTTTTCAATCAAGAATCAGTTTCCAGCTTTGAGGGGCTGAAACTTGAAGCGAGCTCCGGAGGGAACCGTAATTTTTATATTCGTTCCGGCGCGCCCAAGGGTTCAGCCAACTGGACTCAACAGTACGGCTCCATGGCCAATACCGTGAAATCTGATGATTCACTGGTCCAGCTTCCCCTGGGAGTGTTATGGTTCGGCGGAAACTCCAACATGGATGTACTGCCCCGCCACGGCCATGGTCCGCCGGAGCAGGTGGTTAATGGAAACCTTATTATTGAAGGCATGAATTCAATTACCTGCCGCGATGTATACACGGGTCGGGTAATCTGGAAAACAGAATTCACTACCCTGAGTACCCTTAATCAGTACTACGACGAATCCTACGCTGACCTGCCCACGGGAAATTATTACTACAACCAGGAACACCTTCCCGGGGCCAACTCCCGGGGCACCAACTTTGTGGTGACACCGAAAGAGGTGTTTGTAGCCCAGGGAACCTATATCCATATCCTTGATATGGAGGATGGGAAAATCACCAAATCCCTGAATAATAATACCAATGCCCAGGTCGGGTTCATCGGGGTTTACCAGGACAAGCTCATTACCGGAGCCGGTTTTGCCAGTTATTCGGAAATGATCGACCAGCCCGCTTCTAAACCTGTCGGCCTGGCACCGCTTAAACCCAGCGATGACCGCAAAGTGAAAAGATTTACCGATTACGACATCACAGCCAGTGCCGGGTTGAATGTTTACGATACCAAAGGGGGTCTCCTCTGGAAAAAACCTGCTGAATACGGGTACATTCACAATGCCATTATAGCCGGTAATAACAGGCTTTACGTTGTAGACGCCGTGGCTCCCGCCATGCAGAACACCCTGAGCAGGCGGGGCATAGCTATCAACCAGAACCCGGTCCTGGCAGCCCTTGATCCTGACACCGGGGAGACTATCTGGAGTACTGAAAGGGATGTGTTCGGCTCCTGGCTGGGGTTTTCAGAAGAATACGATCTGCTGCTGCAGGCCACCCGTCCCTCCCGCGACATGATCTCCGGAGAAGAGGGAACCCGCATGATTGTATATGAGGCGGGAACCGGGAAGGTACTGTGGGACCGGGAAGTAACCTATGCCAATCCGCCGATTATCCACGGTGAAAGGATCATTGTGGAAAATGGCGGATTCAGCCTCAAAACCGGAGACCCGCTGCTGAGGCTGGATCCCATTACCGGAGAACAGCTGCCCTGGACCTACACCAGGGAGTACGGCTGCAATTACAATATCGCCAGTGAACACCTGCTCTCTTTCCGATCTGCCGCGGCCGGATTCTATGATCTGGATAACCAGGGAGGCACCGGGAACTTCGGCGGTTTCAAATCCAGCTGCACTTCCAACCTTATCGCGGCAAATGGTGTGCTGAACGCGCCCGACTACACCCGCACCTGTTCCTGCAGTTACCAGAACCAGACTTCACTGGCCCTGGTGCATATGCCGGAACTTGAATACTGGACCACCAATGATTTCGATTGGTCAGGAGCTGCCGTTCAGAAAATGGGACTGAACCTGGGAGCGCCGGGTGATCGCATGGCAGAAAATGGAACCCTGTGGCTGGAATTCCCTGCTGTAGGCGGGCCTTCTCCCGAAATTCCGGTTACCCTGGCATATCCGGAAGAAATCAAAATGGTTACCCACAATACTCTGCGCATAAAAGAGGGGTCCTATCCTTGGGTGGACGCTTCAGGATTGGAAGGAGTGACAGACCTGGAAATCCAGCTGTCAGCCGAAACCCAGGCTGAAATGACCTATTCCATCACTCTCTATTTCGCCGAACTGGATGATACTGTCAGGCCCGGAGAGCGAGTTTTTGATGTCGCAGTCCAGGGAATTCTCATTCGTGATAACCTGGACATCGTCCGGGAATCCGGAGGAATCATGCGGGAAGTTTCAGTCCGTGTACCCAAGGTGAATATCAGGGACAGCGTTCTCAGGATTTCACTTAAACCCCAGACAGGCAGCAGGAAAGCAATCCTTAACGGGATTCATATCGAAAGATTAGTTGACAGTCTGTAGATAAAAACCGGAACCACACAGATGGATCGTAATTAATGCTGCTCCTGCCGCGGCCAGAATCTGCCGGTAAAAAGGCGAAATATCTCCAGGGCAGCCGTGACAAAGGATCATCCCCTCCAGGAACTGCGTCTCTCCAATTAAAAATGCTTCCATGGTTTTTTTTTCCTGCTGATTCCAATATCATTGATTTACTGTTACATGGCTTCCAGGCAAAATTCATTATTGCTGTTAATTTCAGGCAAATAAGATTGATACCTTATTTGTGGATTTCCGAGAGGGTGATATGCGCCGTAGAAAATTTATCAAAAATGTCTTATTTACCACCGGAGCGGGAGTATTGGGAACCCAGTTCGGATGCACCCCTGAAAACATTCAAAATGAATCAAAAAATCCAGGTTCATTAAATTCCGGCTTCATTACTGAACCGGCACAGGATATCCCAATAATCGCGGAAACAGACGTCCTGGTAATTGGCGGAGGCCCGGCAGGCATAGCTGCGGCGGTGTCAGCCAGCCGCGCCGGGGCAAGCACTGTCCTGGTGGAAAGATACAACCACCTGGGAGGGCTGTGGACCGGAGGATTAGTGCTTCCTCTGCTCTCCACCCACGCCGTGGACAAAAAACAGCAACAACGCAAGGTTATCTTCGGCATCGGAGACGAGATCTCCCAACGGCTGAAAAAAATGGGTATGGCAATTCATGAAATAAATCCAATCGTCGATCCAGAAGCTGCCAAGTATGTCCTGGAAGTAATGATAAGGGATTCCGGTGTAGAAATGCTTTACCATTGCTGGGCATCAAACGTCCTGGTGGAAAACAGGAGAATCAAGGCAGTTTTTATTGAATCAAAATCAGGAAGGGCCGCAATCATCCCGAAAATGGTGATCGACTGTACCGGTGATGGAGATATTCTTCACCTGGCAGGTGAAAGCTATACCAACCTGAAGTACCATATCGGATTGGTACACAGGCTGGGTAATATCGACAGGGTTGACAATACAAAACCCGGTTTTAAAAAAATCAATATCGGAGAACCTACACCATTGCCCAGCGTTAACTGGGTGAACATGTATGGACAGGAAGACCAGGATGGAACAGATTTACACACACTTTCCCGCCTGCAGCAGCAATATCGTATTGAAATCTGGGAGAGAACAGAAGAAATCAGGTCCACCCCGGGTTATGAAAAACTGTTCCTGCTAGACACAGCCTCACAGCTTGGAGTTCGCATGTCCAGAATCCTGGATGGTGAGTATCAGCTTACCCTGGAAGACTCCATGACATACAGGCAGTTTGACGATAATATCGGAATAAGTGGAGCCTGGACTACCATACTTTACAAAGGGAAACGAATCCCTCCTGACAAACGCCCGCTCTGGCAGATCCCATACCGGGCGCTACTCCCCAAAAAGACTGATAATCTGATAGTCGCCGGACGCTGTTTCAGCTTTGAAAAAAAACTGGTTGAGGATACCCGGATCATCGGGACCTGCCTGGTTACCGGACATGGGGCCGGGGCGGCAGCCGCAGTCGCCGTAGCCTCCAGAACTACAGCCAAAGCGGTGGATATCGAAAGGGTTCAGTCCGTCCTGAAGAATCAAAATGCATGGTTGGGATGAAGATTAAACCTCAAAACCTGCGCTATATTTCACTGGGAGTGGCAGTGCTGTCTGCCCTACCGCTTTCCCTGGGATCTTTTACCGGCTTTTACCTGTGGCTGAGTCCATTGATTCTTATAAACTCAGCACTGGCTTTAAAATCCCTGGTTTTTTTAAATGTTTTTGGAATAGCTGTATTAGTAACCGCATTTTTTAAAGACCGCTGGTTTTGCCGTCATTTGTGCCCCACCGGACTGTTGTGTGACATGGCATCCAGATACACCGGCAGCAAGCCGCTAAAAACAAAACTGCCTCCTATCAACAAACACCTGGCTTTTGCCTCCCTCTTCCTTGCCATCCTGGGAATTCCTCTCCTGGCAATGCTGGACCCTGTTAATGCCTTCTACAATTTTTTCAATATCCTGAATCCGCACTTTTCAACAGTTTTTCTGCTTAACATCTCCGGTTTGTTGCTTATCCTGTCGCTTAATGTAGTATCTCCAGGTTCCTGGTGTGGCAGGATCTGCCCGCTGGGAGGACTGCAGATGCTGCTTAAAGATGCAAGAATGCTTCTGGAAAGGAAGCCACAGCCATCAAAAAGTTACTTTCCGGGACGCAGGCTGTTTATGACAGGTTTCATTGGAGGAGGTTTGGGCCTGACTTATAAGTACTATTCGGGTAGACTTATAACCTCTGGCCCATTCCGGCCTCCCGGCTCATTACCTGAAGAACAGCTCAAATTGGTTTGTATACGCTGCGGTAACTGTATTAAAGCCTGTCCCGCAGGAATCATAAAACCATCAATTAACCCGGCGGATTTACCCGGGTTAATGGCCCCTGAACTGGACTTCAGCCTTTCTTATTGCCTGCCTGAATGCACTGCCTGCGGAGATGTATGCCCAAGCGGAGCAATAACAGCGTTTAGTGAAAAAGAAAAAAAACAGATATTTATCGGAAAAGTTGAGATTACACTCAGTCAATGCCTGCTGACCAATAACAAGGAATGCAACCAGTGCAAGCTGGCATGCGCTTATGACGCCATCGAAATCAAAAGCTCAGGCAATAATTTCACAGCTGTTCCAGTGATAAACACCTCGCTTTGCGTTGGATGCGCCGCCTGCAAAGTAGTCTGCCCACCAGGGGCTATATACCTTAGTACGCCAACCCATGATTTTCCAAGTCCGGAAATCCATAGATAATTTTTTTAACTGCCTTTATTCCTACCGCCTGACCGAACAACGTGTTTCCGTTGTTTTGTGACCGTGAAATCAATCAGGTTCCGCAGGACTTTTGTTTCTACAATTCCTCCTAAACCGTGTGATTCCCACATTTCAAGCTCTGGGCAGTTGTCTTGGTAGCTGTCCCGGTTTCCTCCGAACCTGATAGCTGTGAAAACCACCGAAAGTCAGATTAACCACCTCTCTCAAAAAGGGATCTGGCCATATTTAGTTGACATACGGCAATCCAGCCAATATCCTATCCCGCTGAGCTATTGATAATTCTAAAATTTGTCTATAAAGAGAAACCGGGAGATATAAAGTGACTGACTGTGCACCATGGATAACTTTTCGACCTGAAATCAAGGTCCTTGACTGTTCCATCAGGGATGGCGGGCTGATGAATGATTCCAATTTCAAGGACGATATTGTTAAATCCGCATACAATACCTGCGTCAAGGCCGGTATCGACTACATGGAGATCGGCTACAAGAATTCCAAGAGGGTCTTTCCTCCTGAACAGTATGGACCGTGGCGTCATTGCGATGAAGAAGACCTGAGAAGAATTGTCGGGGACAATAAAACATCCCTTAAGCTGTCGGCCATGGCGGATGCCGGAGGAAAAAGCGACTGGCAGACAGAGATCCTTCCTAAAAAGGACAGTGTCCTGGACATGATTCGGGTAGCCTGTTATGTACACCAGATGCCTGAGGCCCTGGAAATGATATGGGATGCCCATGAAAAAGGGTATGAGACTACCTGTAACATCATGGCAATTTCTGTAGCAAAGGATGCCGAAATTGAGCAGTCCCTGAGAATGGTACGGGAATCTCCGGTATCCACAGTGGTAATTGTGGACAGTTTCGGATCCCTCTATTCCGAACAAATTGGAGCCCTGGTTGACAGGTACCAGGCTGCGCTGGAAGGTACCGGCAAGGAAGTCGGGATCCACGCCCACAATAATCAGCAGCTCGCATTTGCCAACACGATTGAAGCAATAGTCCGGGGGGTCAACCGGGTTGATTCTACCTTCGGAGGGTTAGGAAGGGGTGGAGGAAACTGCTGTACGGAATTGTTGCTGGGTTTCCTGAGGAATCCCAAGTACCGAATTCGCCCGGTATGGCAGATGATCGAAGATCATATCCTCGATCTGCAGAAAACCTTGGGCTGGGGTCCACTGCCCCATTACATTATGACCGGACAAATGAACCAGCACCCGCGCACCGCCATCCGGGCCAGGGATAGGGAAGATGTCAACAAAATTGTAGATTTCTTCGACCGCTGTTCGAGTGACGTGTAACTGTTCTGGAATTCGGGGACTACTCTTTGTTCAGGTTAACGCAACGGCTAGACTAAATCTTCCGACTTTTTACAGGAAGCCAGCTTGTTGTATACCCAGGCAAATATGGCTCCGCCGATGGCACCGTCGATAAGTGCCCAGGCGAGCCCGATAAAACTGCCGGCCGGAGTTAAACAATAACCACGGTAAATCCGTCCAATAAACACCAGATTATCAGACGGGCCGTCCAGTAGAATAATCCACCAGGTAACAAAAAACAGTCCCAGTCCCCACATGAGGCCACAGGTAACCGCAAAAGCCTTTACATTTAGTTTCATTCCCTCACCTCCTTTTTATAATCCGTTCTGAACAGAAGTAACAATTCCGCCTGCCGGAACGGATTTAAAACCACAGATGATCTCTGTAATGTATATTTATAAAAGGAATACAATGGAGAGAAAGCAGTTTACTGCTCTTCCTGCTGCTGAATATAGGGACCCTCTCCCTGTGGAGGATAAGGACCACTCATCTGGAGGACAATCTTCCACTGACTGTTCTTTTTCTCCAGGATTCTGAGTTCCCATCCTGTGACTGTTTCCTTCATTCCCTGTTCATTTTCTACATATACAACCTGGTGGTAGACAGTCCAGGCAACATCATCCTTTATGTGGATAAAATGCTTGGAATGTTCTGAAAGATAAGGTGGCCAAGAGGCGCCAGCAAATACTTCCTCGTACAGATTGCGCATTGCCTCCCAGCCGATTACCGGTTCAATGGAAAAGCCCCTAAATACATAGGGTTCATGCGCCCAGACTGCTGCCTCACCTTCAATGCTTTTATTGTAGAAAGAGTCTGTCTGCTTCTTTAGAACAGCCTTGATAGCCTCTTCCTCAGCCTTCAAATCTACCTGCTGGCAGGAACTGAACATAACCATCACCAAGAAAGAAATAATGACAATAATCTTATACATCAGGCTACCCTCCATTCCTCAAGATTAATCCTAGCCTATAATCAATAATAGGAGAGAAACCAATATAAATCAATAACTTATTAACACATCACCCTAAGCCTGCCCAGTGCCGAATCTGCCGATTAATGCTTTTACAGACCATGCAAAAGCTGCATAATGCTTCAAAATTCCCAATTCGAGCCTGATTTTTCGGGGCACCTTAAAACCAGGGGAAATGAGCTATACTGGAAGGCTAGTAGAAAAGGATCTCGGGCAGGGTTATATTCCTGGATCTTTCTGTCGGGAATTTTGGGACACTGCAAATCATACTGCCGATTGCCAGGCTGACCCGATGCCGCCGTCCTGAGCTGGTGGCCCTTGGAGTTTAATGATGATTAGCGATTACGACGATCAGGAAATGTACTGCCCAATGCTCGGTCATCCGCTCAGGTTTTCCTATTGCCGGTCCACTGACAGCAGCAGGCCCTGGCATACAATTCTGAACTGCTGGTACCAGAGATTTCCCGTTTAGGAATTCATGCTGCGGCATTTTACTAAAGAATCCCTGTCGCAAATAACCGCTCCGCCAAAGAACAAAATTCCCTCTCTTCTTGAACTCATAGAGAAATCAGAATCTAACAGTGGTAATTCCAGGTAAAACTCCCATCCTTAACCGCTCTATCCAGGCAGTGAAGATTTTGTCAGCTAAAAACCTTCCATATTCCCCGGTTTTTTTCCTTGCAATAAACTCCCGGACAGCCTATGTTAAAACAGGTTGTGCAGGGCCGCACTAAAATCAAAACTCATTAAGCCTTTGGTAAAAAACTCATGAAAAAATTATTTCTCTCCTTTTTAGCACTGAGCCTGTTTGCCCAGTGCTCCTCCGATCAGGAACAATATGACATAGTGATCTATGGTGGAACGTCAGCCGGAGTCGCTGCTGCTGTACAGGCGTCCCGCTTGGGAAAGAGTGTAATCATAATTGAGCCAGGGAATCATCTCGGAGGATTGACCAGCGGCGGCCTGGGAAAAACAGACAGCGGTGACAAGTCGGTGATCGGGGGAATCTCCCGCGAGTTCTACCAGCGCCTGAAACGGTACTATGATAATCCCGGCAACTGGAAACAGGAAAAACCCGGGGAATATGACGGATACAGTTCCACCGAAGATGCAATATGGGGATTCGAGCCTCATGTAGCTGAAATGATTTATACCGAGATGCTGGAGGAAGAAAATATTCCAGTTCTCAAAAATGAAAGACTGGATCTCGGAAGCGGCACCGTGGTTAAGGAAGGAAAAATCACTTCCATCAGGATGGAAAGCGGACTCCTGGTCACTGGAAAAATGTTCATTGATGCCACATATGAGGGTGACCTGATGGCGGGAGCTGGCGTGAGTTACACGGTAGGGCGAGAGTCCAACCAAACCTATGGAGAAACACTTAACGGGGTACAGAAAAACCAAGCCATATATCACCAGTTTGTGGATGGGGTTGATCCATATGTCGTTGCCGGAGATCCTTCGAGCGGGCTTCTACCCGGTGTCCACGCCGGAGAACCAGGTGAAGACGGCCAGGGCGACAGCCTGGTGCAAGCTTATTGTTTCCGTTTGTGCCTGACAGATGTGGAGGAAAACAAGGTAGCCTATCCCAAACCTGAAGGATACGATGAATCCCGCTACGAACTGCTACTTCGAAATTTCGAGGCCGGCGAGAGCGGGATGCCCTGGCTGCCGGGAATGATGCCTAACCGCAAGACAGATACCAATAACCGGACAGGGTTTTCAACCGATAACATCGGCATGAACTATGACTATCCCGATGCCGATTATGAGACACGGACAAAAATCGTTGAAGAGCATGAAACCTATCAGAAAGGATTGATGTGGACCCTGGCTAATAATCCACGGGTTCCTGAACATATCCGCGCTGAAATCTCACGCTGGGGGCTGGCAAAGGATGAGTTTACAGACAACGGCAACTGGCCTCATCAGCTATACGTCCGGGAAGCCCGCCGTATGGTAGGGGAATACGTTGTTACTGAAAATGACTGCCGGCGGCTGATTCTCGTCAATGACCCGGTAGGCCTTGGCTCCTACTCAATGGATTCCCACAACTGCCAGAGGTATGTGACTTCTGAAGGTTTCGTTAAAAACGAAGGCGATGTTGAAGTCTCACCCGGAGGCGCGTATCTCGTCAGCTACAGGGCCCTGCTTCCCCGCAAGGAGGAAATTCAAAACCTGCTCGTTCCAGTTTGCCTTTCCGCTTCTCACATTGCCTATGGATCAATCCGCATGGAGCCGGTATTCATGATCCTGGGCCAATCAGCCGCGACAGCAGCAGCCCAGGCACTTGAAAAGCAGGTTTCGGTCCAGGATGTGAATTACCAGGAACTCAGGAGGAAGCTCCTGGAAGACAAACAGGTCCTTGATTTACCCTGAATTGTCAGGATGGATGACCAAATGACCCCACTGTAATTATGCGAGAGGTATCGTAGACTCAGCCGTGCCATCAGTGTCGCGACACTCCATCCTCTCCACAGTATCGGATCCATCCACATATGCCGCAACAGTAAACGGATGAGAAAGGTGGACTGGTTAAATCCTTCCAGGGATCTCCCGTTGCCCCGCACCATAGTCTCCGAAGGCCAAACGTCCTTTCTCATTCAGTGAAAGTAGAATATGAGTCTGCCTGTCGATATTTTTTTTCGCGGACAGCAGAAAGCGGCGTGAAAAAAGTGAGAGCAAAAATCAGTTTTGGTTAATGTCCCCGGCTTAAACACGACCTTTCCGGTTGAAGCACAATGATCCGAACACCAGCGCCAGCGGGGCCAGGGCAAAGCTCAGTAAACCTGCATTGGTGGTATCAATCCCAGGTATAAAAAGGGCCACAATCGGGGGTACGGCACTGGCGGCGAAAGCAAAATAGGCTCCCCTGGTATTGGTTCGCTTCCAGTAAAGGCCTCCTACAAGCCCGGTAAGAATTCCCGCAAATGACAACGATCCTGTGAGTACAATCAGCCTGAAGACAGTATCAGTAAAGGTAAAACATATCCCGAAAAGGTAGACAAATATCGAAATACCAACGATCGCCAACCTTGTATAAAACATCCGCTGTTCATCCCTGATTTTCCTCTTCAGCAATGGAACCCATATATCCTGGACAAAGATGGAGCTGAAGGCAAGAAGATAGCTGTCATAGGTTGACATTGATGCCGCCAGGAAACCCAGCATGATAAAAGCAATCAGCCCGGAGGGTATGACAATTACCAGCATCCGGGGAAGCGCTGTCTGGCTATCTGCGATTGAACCAAGTATTGATAACGCGGCAATACCCCAGAGCATCGGCATGCATGCCCGGAAAAACATGAAAATGCTGCTAATACGATAGAGTTTCATTGCCGTAGCCACATCCTTCATGCTCAGGGTGCGTTGCACAACCGGCTGCCATCCGGACCAGCCGCTCAGATAATACAGAGTGGTCCATATCAGGAAGAGAATCCCATACTTCGGGGCATCCCAAAGATTGAATCCGGCATCACCAATCTGCGCCCGCACTGCCGCAACCATTCCCTCAGCCCCACCCGCATGGGTAAAAGCAAACCAGGAGGTAACAACCAACCCCACCAGGATCAGCACAAACTGGAAAACATCAGTAAGGACCACGGAGAACATTCCGCCCAGCATGGTGTAGATCACAACAAATATCAACAGGACTCCCATGATTAAGGGAAGAGTCTCAGCGGGAAGTCCAGTAACGATTAGCAGGAATCTGCCTTCCACCTGCAGGAAAATCCCTAAATTCAGCACGCCGGTCAGGAAGGTCAGGACTCCGGCGATCCAGCGGACGCCAGGGGTAAATCTTTCTTCGAAATACTCCGGAACAGTTCGAAGTCCCAGGGTCCGGAGTTTTCTGATGACAAAACCAGTTCTTCCTATCATCCACATGGTAAGGGCGGCAATAACTCCAGTAACAATGGCTACAAAACCATTGGAATAAGCCTCCTCGGAAAAATAGATGATAGTCACCAGCCCCATTTCGGTGCTGGCCAGCGTGGCGATTCCCATAAGGGAGCGGAGCTTCCGACCAGCTACCAGGAAATCATCCAGATCAGAAACCTTTCGCCGGGCCAAAAGGCCGATAACAAGGCTGGCGATAAGAAAGCCGATGACTATGCCCCAGTCTAAATATGAAAACGATGTATTAAGTGCCATTTTTCCCGTCGGCTCTCATTTAAAACAGATAATTCATCTATTGATTCAGGACCCGAACCTTGTACAGTTTCAGGCCGGGAATGGAAATCACCTTATCCGGATTCCTGCAGTAAATATTCTCTGTCCACCATGACTCTTCAGCTTTGGTGTATACCAGCCTTCCGCTATATTCATTGAAATTTACTGATTTGACATCCCTTACGCCTTCCAGCTGGGTAAACGGGGAAAACCGCTCTTTCTGGATATCAAAATTCCAGACACCATCCTCTGTAGTTAAAACAAGTCTGCCGTCAGATACGGAAACCAGGTCATGCCCTCCCGCACCCGGTAAATTCCAGCTCTTTTCCATTGTCAGTCCAGGTTTGTCGCCATTCCAGTCTGTCAACGAATACGAGCGCAGTTCGCTTCCTCCCAGGGCAAACAAGGTTTCCGTTCCCTGTATCCACACAATTCCGTGGCCGGAATAAAGACTGTCTCTGCATAACACCTCACCAGGCTTGCTCACGTCATATATTTCAATGCTATTCCCATGCTCAGCTGTAGAAAGAGCTACTGCGATTCTGTCATTCGGCAGATATTCCGCGGAATGTGCCATTGGTACATGCGCATAAAAAAGACTTTTTTTGGTTTCCCGGTCAACCAGCACCACTCCCCCGCTTGAGGAGGTGATGAGCATCTTGGTATTTCCATCAACAGGTTTGCATTCGTCATTGGAGCGCATATATTCCCGGTAGACTTCCGGAAGGTCCCGGGCGTCGGAAGCCTTCCAGCTCCACACCACATTCACGTTGTCTCCCTCTGATATTTCACTGTTAATAATCATCACCAGGTCATCCCCGCAGGCGACCAGGAGTTCCTTGCCCGCAGCCAGATGCAGCAGGCTAATCAAACATATCGAAAAAAGCGCAAAATTCTTAAAATATTTTTCCATGCTTACCACCACTTGATGTCTCTCTGAGTCTCTTATCATAAAACCCGAGTTGCCAGTTTTCCAGTATAGTCTAATTGCTCAGATTACCAATCGGTAATCATAATTTACCGACAACCTGCAACCCGAAACCTGTAACCTTAAACCTGCAACTATTTCTGTTGACTCCCCGTCACTGAATAGTTAGCATATTCGCATGAAGCATTCAAAACTTACCAATCGTCGTACTTTTCTCAAAACTACCGCTTTTGCCGCTGTAGCCGCCCCTGCCATAATGCCCCACATGACAGCCGCACCGCCTTCAGACCGGATACTTCACGCCAGTTTCGGTGCCAACGGAATGGCACGAGCAGACCTGACGAGCATCTGCAAAGGCAAAAATGTAGAACTCGTAGCAGTGGCCGATGTGGATCTTTCCAGGGCCAAAGGGCTTCAGGATCAGTGGCCAAATCTCCGAATCTACCAGGACTGGAGGGAATTGCTGGAAAAGGAAAAGGACCTTAACTCAGTTAATGTCTCCACCCCTGATCACATGCACGCACCGATTGCCATGAGCGCGATGCAGCGCGGCCTTCCGGTTTATGGACAGAAACCACTGACCCACGATATCTGGGAAACCCGCCAGCTCACAGAGATGGCCAGAAAGAAAAACCTGGTTAGCCAGATGGGAATCCAGGTCCACTCAGGTCCTGAGTATCGCACGGCTGTAAAATTGATCCAAACCGGAGCAATTGGCAAAGTCAAGGAAGTCCATACCTGGAGCAGCAAAAAATGGGGGGACACCTCAGCAATGCCTGACCGTATCGACCCTATCCCGGCAGATTTTTCCTGGAATATCTGGCTGGGTGTATGCGCGGAAAGACCATTTATCGGGGATCGCTGGTACCATCCGGGCAACTGGCGGAAGAGGCTGGATTTCGGGACAGGAACCTTCGGCGACATGGGCTGCCATATCTACGATCCGGTATTCGGCGCACTGGCTCTTACCGCTCCCCTGACTGTTCGCAGTGAAGGAGCTGCTCCTAACAGCCACTCCTGGGCGACAGACGCGATTGTTAAATATGTATTCCCGGGAACCCAGTTCACCGAAGGAAAAACCGTCAATGTCACCTGGTATGACGGTGACCAGCGTCCACCGGCTGAAATAGTAAAAATGGCCGGCGGAGAATTACCTGACCAGGGTTCTGTATTCCTGGGAACCGGCGGAGTAATGGTACTGCCCCACGTAAAAATGCCCATATTGCTCCCCGAGGAAAAGTTCCGGGACTACAAGAGACCTGAAGTTGAAAGGGGTAATCACTGGCTCCAGTTCGTAGAAGCCGTACGCGGCAATGGCAAAACCAGTGCCAATTTTGATTACGCCGGCCCCTTGACTGAAGCGGTCCTGCTGGGCAGCGTGGCATCACGTTTCCCCAACACTACCCTGGAATGGGATGCTGCTAATCTTCGGTTCACGAATGAAAAAAATGCCAGCCAGTACGTACGCCATACATATCGGCGTGGATGGGAAGTAGAAGGATTGTAGAAAAAGGGATATCAGGTTTGACAGCGGGGACCAGGTCTGTGATTCCCGCTGTCAAATTCAAAAATCAGCCCACCGGCCCTTTAAAACTCCCGCCGGATACCACAGGATGGTTGCAGCTGAAGACTGAGGAGCGGCAGGCAATTGTCTGTGCCCTCTAAGCACTCAGTCCAGCCCAATATCAATTCCCCGCTCAATCTCTCCATCCTTGCGCAGTTCCCGTTTCAAAATCTTGCCTGTAGAACTTTTCGGAAGGTTGTCGGCAAAAACCACATGCCGGGGAACTTCAAAATTACCCAGGTTCTGGAGGCAGAACTTTCGGATTTCCGCCCCGGTCGCTTCCATTCCGGGTTTGAGAACCACAAATGCCTGCACAAACTCACCTGAACGCCGGTGCGGCATCCCAATGACAGCGGCTTCTGCCACGGCGGGATGCCTGTAAATCACTTCTTCAACGTGCCTAGGGTAAACATTAACTCCATTGACAATGATCATATCCTTGATTCGGTCAAGGATGTAAAAATACCCATCATCATCCTTCATTCCCAGGTCACCGGTGCGAAACCATTCTCCGAAAAATGATTCCATGGTCTCTTCCGGTAAATTGAAATAACCCTTCATTACATTCGGGCCGCGCACGACAATCTCACCTATTTTGTTACAGGGCAACTCCCTTCCCTGCAGGTCGAAAATATTCATCTCTACGTCACGAATCGGCAAACCAATCGATCCCGGCTTCCTTTTTCCGCCAATGGGATTGACTGAGGTCACAGGGGAGCATTCAGTCGGCCCGTCTCCTTCGTAAATAGGAACGTTATATCTCTTTTCAAACTGAGCCATCACTTCTTCAGGCATGGCCGCGCCTCCGGACAGGGCATATTTTATGCTCGACATTGCTTCAGCTCTGTCTTCCGGAAGCTGCAGCATCAAAATATACATACTTGGAACACCGAAAAATAAGGTGGCACCTGTCTTTTCAATTGTATCAACTACCTGGGCCGGATCAAACCTGGGAAGCGCGATGATCTGTGCCCCCTGGCTAATCGGGGTAATCAGGCAGCAGGTCAGTGCGAACGAGTGAAACATAGGCAGAACCGTCAATAAAATGTCGTCAGGGCCCACTCCCAGGCTGTAAGCAACAGAGCTGGAATTACTCAATAAATTCCGATGGGTCAACATTGCCCCTTTTGGATTTCCGGTAGTACCGGAAGTGTAGAGAATCGCGGCAACATCCTCTCCGGAATCAATCTCGACTTCCAACGGGTCCGCAACTCCGGTTTGCATAATTTCAGCGTAAGACTTCACACCAGGCTGATCCGTATTGCCTACCACAATCAGGTCCTTCAAGTCTGGTAAACTGCCCCTGATAGCAGACATGTTGGAAGCAAACATCTCATGGAAAATAACTGCCTTGGCACCAGAATCTTTTAAGATATATTCAACTTCAGAATGATGCAGAAGCAGACTGACAGTGACTACAGTCGCACCCAGCTTGAGGATTCCATAAAACCCGGCTACAAAAAACGGCGAGTTGATGCAGTATATGGCGACCCTGTCTCCTTTCTGGACACCCATTTCCCGCAAGGAGTTGGCAATCTTATTAGCAGATATCTCGAGTTCCCTGTAGGTAGTATTCTGTCCTAAAAAGTTAACTGCAACCAAATCCGGATGTTTTGCTGCCGATTCCCTGAGTGTCCCGGCCAGGTTATTCATACTATTTCCTTCCCTAAATCAGTTCTATCTGTTCTATTTTGTTCAGGCTTCTTTCATATTTCGATATTTCCTGAGGATAACGACAACAAAACCAGTTTTTCCGATTATCCTTGATTATCTCTCAAAAAGGAAAAACTATAATCGACAGGAACCAGGATATCAAGAGACAACCATAGGTTTCAGTTAAAGAAATGAACTGCCGAATGTGGATTGTGGATTGAATGGCCCGGGCAGAGCCCAGGTAGTCTATTTGAAATAACGACGGTGGATGAAGCCAACCAAGGCGCGGGCTGAAAGCCCAGCATTGAAAAGCCAAGGGTGACCGAAGGGAGCCCCAGGATTTGGCGCCTCTGCCACACAGGAGCGCTGAAAGTGCGATATCCGAACCGAGAACGGTGAACTGAGGATGACACAAAAAAACCGCCGGCAATAATAACCAGCGGTTCTTTTGTGCTCATAAGCTGTTAAAAAGTAAAAGCTATTTTGTTCTTAGCTCTTTCTTCTCACCAGGCCAACACCAAACAAACCCAGTCCAAGCAACAGAAGAGAAGCTGGCTCGGGAGTGCGGATGATGAAATCCTGATGGGTAACATTAAAAAACTGATCTATGTTGGGGCTCACAGCCAGCATATAGCCGTCGGTGTCCGGGTTTACGCCTGATACGGAATCCAGGATGGCTTGAACCGCGACAGAATCAGCATACGTCATTCCCATGCCGGCCCAGATGGCATTCTGGACATCAGCAGCCTCCTGGTTTGTTGCTGGAGTCCCGTAAGTCTGGAAAATAGCGACTGCCGTCAGGTAACCGGCAGCCTGATCGCCGGTAGTGGGTATCGGAATCAAGTAATAATCGGTATTAATAGTGCCAATATTCACGGTGCCTGGGTCAACACAATAACCGGGAATGGTCGGCTGGCCATTAATTGACAAATTCATTACCCCAACATTGCCGATTCCGGGGCTTATGGAAACCAACTCTAAGGTCACAGCATCAGCCAGGAGAGTTCCTCCACAGCTCAATACTGCCAGAACTGCGAAAACTGCAACTAACTTTTTCATAATCTTCACTCTTTAATCCTTTTCTTTCTAAAATTATGTAAACCGTATCTGGTTTTTGTTCAAGAAAACACATGCAAGATTCATGCCAGTTCTAAAATTAATTTCAAAACAACTGTCTTATATGGATTTAAATGATTTTTTCCCGTTATTTAAACCCCAAATAATTTATAAACTCCTTGCTTGCAGAGAATAATTGAATTTCACAATCGGCTGTTTATGGGCTGTTTATGTAAGTTATTTTTACTTTCTTTTAGCCACCTCCTTGAAAGGCAACTGCCTCAGGGAGATAAACGGTTGAAATACAATCACTTAAGTGCAAGGAGATATTGCGGGAGAGACTTGTAAAAAAAAATGACACTACCAGGCCGCAATGATGCAGGGGAAAAGGGTTGAATTCAGTGGATCCCGGTTTTCCACCAGGTGCCTGGATGACCTGGACCATCCATGTTTAGCGTATACTTAATTTTTCTATCTATATTTTTAAAACAGTTTCAAAACCCGGCTTCGCCCTTATGCTCAAACAGGTTTATCCGGCAGGAACTGCGCCCGAATAAATCTCCCGAAACAAAATATCGCCTGTCCGGGACAATATCAAAAATCGTAGGGCCATATGCCTCGTTAATCTCGTCTTTTTCATACCCCATGAAATAAAGCAGTGATGGAAATACCTGGAAATGGCTCAGGCGATTCTTATTTTCCAGCACCGATAAAATCCTCTCGCTGCCCAAGCTTGCCGCGGCTGGTTCGCTTAGCAATAAAAACATCGGGGTATTGGCCTGATCCACTGGAGGATCCTCAACAGTGTTGTGGGGGATAGACATTCCGACTCGTTTATAACCGAGACTCTGACCGTGATCTGAGATATAAGTTATCAGACAACTCTTTTTTTCCAGCCCTGGCAGAAGCCTGGAGAAAAAACCATCCACGCTCCATCGAACCGCATTATCGTAGTTAACCAGGATCTCTTCCTCGTTGTTCCTGGATAAAAGGCGGTTGGTTAAAGAAATGGCAGCCGGTTCAAACACCTGCCCGGTTTCCGGATACATGATCTCATAAGGGAAATGCGCCCCATTTTTTAATATATAGACAAACGCCGACTGATCATTTTCCAGGATAGACCTGGTTAAGTCCGCGGCCAACAGATCATATTCCCATCTTGGGCTATCGGGATTCTCTACTTCAATAAAAGTGTAATTGTCTATGTCAACAAGATCCTGCTTGGTCAAGTAATCAGAAAGCACAGATCCCTGGGCATTTATGTAGTAGGTCTTCCTGCCGCATTTCTTGGCATACTGAAAAATCGAAGGCATTTTCAACGCGTAATTCTGGAGATCAGGGACCTGATTCAGGGTAAGCCCGCTCTGCACAATAATATTTGATGTTGAACTCTGATTCCCTGCAGAACATGCGATCCCCAGGTTTAAAAGCTGTAACCCTGGACTTTCCAGGCAGGGAGTTGTATCTCTTTGGGCACCATTTATGCTGAGGTGGTCTCCTCTTATGCTTTCATCCATTATCAGGACAATATGTCGGGCTACCCCTGCCTCTTGAGGAACCAGGTATGGCTTACTTCGCGGCCCGGCATAAAGCCGATTCTGCGCGGCATGGCAGATCAGGGCAGGAGCATTAAAAACCACAGGGAAATTCTCAATCACCAAGTCGGCATGGAGATTAATAATGTATCCCATGCATCCAATGAAAAAAATTACCAGTAGCAGGTATCTCTTCCCGGTTTCGGGCAATTTTGTCCTGCAGAAATATCCAACCATGAGCACAAATAGAACCGAAACCACAATACCGCAAACAGCTGCTCCGATATATCCGCTAATAGCTTCTCTGACAAATACATATTCATTAACCGTAACAATTGCCTCATGGTAGCCATAACCGTATCCATTAAGAAATTTATACCCGAAAAATACAGCCAGGGAAAAGAAGCTGATAAGGAAGGAAAAAATTCTGACCAGCCTGCTCTTGTTGGTATAAAGAATGAACAGGGAAAGAATCAAGCCGCACCAGGTAAAAAGATAGAATCCGAGAGGTAGCAGGCCACCACGAACCCTGTAAATTTCTTCAATTCTTGCTGTAATTCCACTGAAATCAATTGCCAGGAAAAAAGCGAACAGGAAAAAAATGAACAGGGTCTGTTTGATAAACCCAGTCCATCTCTCTCGGCTAGACCAATTATTCTTTTCTGGCAAGGGCGGGAAGAACCTGCCGACCGATTTGCAAGACATCTGACAATGTTTCCTGAATAGTGGTTCCTGTAATATGAATTCTTTAAGTAATGCCCTCTCCGTCCGCTCCCCAAAATGGATCTCCAGCAAACATCCTCCTGGCAGCAATGGTGGTGCATGAGTCACCTTAAGAAAGCGACCTCGATCATTCAAACTGTTTTACATATTCAAGAAACTTTGTTGCGGTTTTATCCAGATTTTCAATGGATCCCCCACCCTCGAGAACCTCGCACATCTCGTAAACGATATAACCCCTGTAACCGATCTCCTTCAAGGCTCCGATAAACGTCTGGTAGTCAATGGTTCCTTCCCCCATTGCAGTAGCCCGCATCACAGGTTTATCAGCCAGGTAGTTGGTCAGGTGGCTTTCGTAATGAAATCTTGGCAGGGGAACGTAATCTGCCGCGATGGTGTTAACAATAAAAGGCTTCATCTTTAGCACCGATTCCCTCATCTCCTCAGGTGAAAGCCCTTCAAGCGCCGGAGACCAGGCATCCCAGCCGGCCATGACATTAGGCAAATTAATTTCTTGCAGCATCCACGACATCGCGTCATGATGCAGTGCTATGTCATGATGGTTCTGTATAACCAGGGTTACTCCATACCTGGCTGCTTCCTTTGCGGCCAGGGTTATACCTTCCACAACCATGGCATATTGCCTGTCGTACGGGATTCCAGGTCTTTCATACCCCGTAAAAATCCGTACCATATTGGTGCCAAGATCGCTGGCCAGTTCGGCAACCTGCCCGATATACGCTGCCTGGATTTCGGTGTGAGGTATACCCGGCTTGTCTATTCCTGCCGTGAAGTCGGAGTAGCCGGCCAGTCCCACCAGTTTCAGTCCAGCGTCTTCAATCTTCTGCCTTAGGGCCTTCCTGGCTTCCTTGTCGTAATCAAGCGGCGATAGGTGCGGCCTCTTGGCCATAAGCATTATGCCGTCGTAGCCCAGTTCTTTTGCTTTCAGGATAAATTCATCTACCGTAAGCCTTTCCTGGCCTCGCCATAGTCCGGCATAACCAATTGAATGGAGGCAGGTTTTAACCTTGAAATCGGAAGGGTTTCCAGTCGGGGGGGGTTGTCCAATGGCTGCAGTTGTCATAAGAAATAATGATACAAAAAATAGTAATCTTTTTTTCATCTGTTTTAATCTCTGCGTTAATGTTTTTACCTGGAGTCATCCCATTATGCGAACACTCTTTCCCTGGTGTTCTACCGGGCAGAAACCGGGCCTCACACCTCTAATCGGCAATGGCTAATGAATCCCTTTTAGCAATTCTTCCATTCTCCGGTATCTTACAGACTTTATCATTTACTGGTGCTACTAAGCCTGGAGTCAGAACCGCCGCTTTTATAATAAACCGTGAAAATAACTTACATCTCTCTTTTGGAGTTGGAATCGTACGGGAAAAAATCTATATATACAATCAACTGCTTCGGCCGGATGATTTCTTTTCACCCGGTCACCTGAAAAGAAACACCTGACAGGTACAATTCCTCCAGGTGTTTCTTTTCGACCCCCGCCCCTGGACCGGTTTTCCTGTATTTTATGAAGGAGCAGTGATTTGCGTTGCCTGTAATGTAAAAAAATTTTACACATTACAGTTCATCACAATTCGAGAACAACTCCTTACATTCCAGTATGTTAAACAAATCTTCCAGATGCCTGGCTCAATTGATACCCAGACCCAGTAAAATAATTTTACAAATCCTCTTCCATTAAAACTTCCCGCCTCTCAACCAGCTGCAAACATTTAAAAATATCGTAAACCTATAAATTCATTTATCTTATCTACTTACGGATTATTGAACAGAATTACTCAAATAAACCGTAAATGCTGGAACAGATCATGCTTGTTTTTGTGCAATGATTAAATATCTGAAAATTATGTGTCTAATGAATTGAAAGGTGCATTGATGTTATGAAGAAGTCATTCGCAATTCTTATTGTTTTGGTGCTTTTTTTGGGGGCGGTCAACCTTCTTGCTGATTCCGTCTACCTCTATGAGATTAGCGTAACACCGAGTCTAGGCATTCCCTTGACGGTAACACCTCCGGGAGGCAGCACTACTAGCTATTCCGAAGTGCAGGCTGGAGTTTACAACCTGGCCATCGACATGAATGGTGATGGCGTATATGAAAATTTCTCGGGCTACTGTGTTGATCCGGTTGAATCCTCCACCAGCCCTAACCTTTACAACATCATTGCCATTCCAAACGCGGCCAACTATCTTCAGGCCGCCTGGATCTTTTCAACCTTTGGCACTCCTGCTACCAATCAGGCCGCGGCTGATGTCCAGTCAGCTATCTGGTATGTAATTGGCGGCGGAAATGATTTCGTCTTCCCGAACGGGCTGAGCCCAACCGCGGTAACCATGGCAACCAATGCTGCCAATGCGGTCAATGCCGGTTGGAACTCCACCGAGGGTTTCGCCCTGGCGGTTAGCCCGGTAGAGGGCGGATATTATGGTGAGGGAATACAGGATTTCATCATCCGTACCCCTGAACCCGCCTCACTGCTCCTGCTCGGTTTAGGTCTTATGGGAGTTGGAATCATCAGGAAAAAAACTAGTTAAGAGATATAAAATCACAACCCAACCGGATGATTACCTTTCACTCGGCTTCTCATAACTTAATCCAAAAAACCTGTCGGGCTTAACCCGGCAGGTTTTTTTATGCCTGAATTCACCATCAATCAGCCTGGGGGAAGCAACATCAGCAGTTCTTAAACTTTTTATCAAACCTGCCCTTTACCGGCTGCGGGAAGGAAAACCTGAATCAGCACCGGGAGTCGCATTCCACGACCTGTCTACTTCAGTTCAGTAATCCCTTTTATATCAGCCGGTTCTGTCTGGTGAAGGTCAAAAACCACTATTTCATTGTCACCCGCTTTCAGGAATAATGCCGGACAATACAGACTGTGCTGGGGGCCAATTTCCCAATATCTTCCAAGGTTATTTCCATTGACCCAGACAATACCCTTGGAATAGCCAGACAGGTCGATATAGGTATCTGCGGCTGTTTCAAGTTCAAATTTCCCCTTGAAAAACACTCCCTGCCTGTTTGATACCTCCAGACTTTTTGTAAGCCCTGCAATATAATTCCGGTCCATCGGAAGCAGGAAAACATCCCAGTTCATCAGGGTCATGCCATTCAATGAAACTCTCTCGGTGATACCTTTGCGGTCTACTAATTCCTGGGAAAAATTTATGCGACCCATGCCTTCCACCAGGATATCAAGGACAGGATACTCATTCTGCGAAGGAGGGATTTCAATGCTGTTTTCACCCTCTTTACGATCAAGCTTGCCGACATATTCTCCGTCAATAAATACAGTGGCGTAATCATGAAGATCGGTGATTTTAAGCGTGCCGCTTTTCCGCCCTATCAGGTTTGTGCGGTACAACGCCAAGCCATAATAGTGCTGGTAGTATTCAAATGGCTGAGGCTGTACTGACTGGATGGGCTCGGGTAGGTTTTCCCAGACCGATGTGACAGGCAGCATTTCAATGGCCGGAATTTCCGTAACCGGAATCGGATCCGGGACTGGTGCCAAGGGTTTATCCCCTCCACTATACCTTCCCAACATCTCCCTTAATGCAAAATATTTTTCAGTTGGCTGCCCCAATTCATTAATTGGTGCGTCATAGTCATAACTCGTGAGATCCGGCTGGTAGCCCTGCCCTCCGGAATTGGCCCCGGCTGTAAAACCAAAATTGGTTCCGCCGTGAATCATGTAGAAATTAACCGATATCTTATTGTCCATGAGAAACTCTACCTGCTTAAGCAGTTTGGCAGTATCAGGCCTCGCCCACTCTTCTCCCCAGTGGGTCAGCCATCCAGGATAGGTTTCACTGCTGAATACAGGAACTCCAGGATTCATTTTCCGGGCCAGGTTGTATCCTTCAATACTGCTGCATGGATCAAGCCCTACCACGCATCCGGGCAGAGTTCCGGCTTCCAGCATATACGGGGTCGCTCCGTCGGATGTGTAGAATGGCACGTCAATACCATTCTCCTGCCAGATCTGCTTAAGTCTTTTCATGTAATTTCGGTCATTTCCGTAACTACCATATTCATTCTCAATCTGGACCATAAGGATAGGACCATTGCTGGTAACCAGGAAGGGTCTTATCAGCTCCGCCATCCTCTCTATATATCTGGTTACCGCGCTCATATACCTTTCATCCATGCAGCGCAGTTTAATATCCGGCACAGAAAGCAGGTAAGGCGGAATGCCTCCCAGATCCCATTCTCCGCAGGAATAGGGCCCCGGCCGGAACAGCACCCACATGCCCTCTTCCTGGGCGATACGCAAAAATTCAGCTATATTCCGGTTGCCTGAAGAAAAATCAAATTCTCCCGGTTTCACCTCGTGGTAGTTCCAGAAAACATAGGTAGCGATAGTATTGCAACCCATGGCTTTCGCCATCTGGATCCGGTGACGCCAATACTCCCTGGGTATCCTTGCGTAATGGATTTCCCCTGATATGATCTGGAACGGTGAACCGTCCAGAAGGAAGTCAGCATCATTGAGCGCGAAGGAATGTTCGGCGGCAGTATGCGCCTCCTTCTCTTCCTTCACCGGAGAACATGATCCCAACAACAACATAAATTGTGCAGCCAATATCAGAAAAACCTGCTTTTTCATCTTCCTTTTCTGTTCCTCACTGGGGATAACTGAGATTACGGTTGGAAAAATTCGTTCATAAGCACAACGGAATACTATGTCATAAACAAGGCTGGATATACACCTGATAAACAAAATAAACAGTCATTTAGCGGCAGTTGACCATTTGCAGACACCGGTTTCTTCATCTCGTTTCCAGCCTCATCGGCAGCTCCTGAAGGTTTTTCTGTTACTGTTGAAATATACACCTGTTATTTTGTGCGGTTTTCCGGCCAGGAACAGAGAGGTGTTTACCTGGTCCGCCTTGTTTTGAGGATGAGAAAAGGACTGTATTAGCAACAGGATCGTGTCTCAATTTTATTCAGCATGGCAGAACGTAAACTCAGTAAAATATTACCGTTATCTACATTTTAGTTAAAATCTTTTACTTTTACCTTATAATTAGGTTTGTACAAGGTTTTCCACAAATCGAAGGATCCATATCATGCAACAGCTTTTCCGGACCTGGGGCTGATCAAAAAATGATGAAGAATGAATTTCCTGAAACCAGCTTTCGAGAACTGGTAGACACTATTAGCAGTGGTGTTGCAGTCTACGCGGTGAAGAATGATGGATTATCCGGCAAAGACTATATCATCCTAGACTTCAACAGGACCGCTCTGGAGCTGGAAGGTAAAAGCAAAGATGAAGTCGTGGGCAGAAGCTTATTTGACCTGCGTCCCAACATTGATGAATTTGGATTAATCCCGGTTTTTCGGGAAGTGTGGAAGTCCGGGAAACCAGCATTCTTTCCAGCCAAGTCGTATGTAGACGAAAATTTTTCGAACTGGTATGAAAACCGGATATTTAGACTCTCCAACAACCGGATTGTCGCCATCTACGATGATGTTACCGAGCGCAAAAACGCAGAAGAAGCATTAAGAAAAAGCGAAGCTCTTTTTCGGGAAGTCATCAATAGCATAGAGAAGGCTATAGCCGTCTATGAGCCGATTGATAACGGCCGGGACTTCAAGTTCGTTGAAATGAACAAGTTCGGCGAAAGCATTACCCAATACAGGGCCGAAGAGGTATTAGGGAAAAGTTTGCTTCAACTGTTTCCCGGAGAATCATCCATCGGCCTGATCGAAAAGTTGAAAGAAACCTGGGAAACAGGCAGGACTACTCAAATCCCACTGAAACAATACCAGGACGACCGTATCAGCCTGTGGGTGGAAAATACATTGATCAGGCTGCCTTCGGGAAAGATAATTGCTATTTTCGAGGATACCTTCGAGCAAAGAAGTGCCGAAACCGCCCTGCGTGAAAGCGAAGAAAAACTCCGCAACTATATCGACAATGCGCCCGATGGCTTTTTTATCGCCGACAATTCTGGATGCTACCTTGATGTCAATCCGGCCGCTACTTTGATCACCGGTTACAGCCGAGATGAACTTTTGACCATGAACATTTCCAACCTGATTCCTGAAGACAGCCGGAAATTAGCAGAAGCTCATTTCACGAAGCTGATAAATACAGGACTCTCTAATGGGGAGGTTCCTTTTATCCGCAAGGATGGAGAACGACGTATCTGGAACGTAAAATCAGTAAAAATCTCGGAAAATCTTTTCATGGCCTTTACCCAGGATATGACGGAACTGCGCAGTATCCAGGAATCAATACGGGAGAATGAGTCCCGATACCGGACGGCTGAAAGGATAGGCCTCACCGGAAACTGGGAATTTAATATCAAGACCAATGAATTCTTGGGATCAGATGGAGCCAAGATGATTTACGGGTTTGACCCCTTGCAGGAAACCTTTTCCACAGAAAAGGTTGAAAGCCTGATTCCTGAAAGGGAACGCGTACACCAGGCCCTTATCGACCTGATAGAACACGAGACCCCATACAATCTGGAATTTGAAATCCTTCCCCTGGGTGGCAAATCACCCAAAACCATCACTTCCATTGCCAGGCTGATTCGGGACGAAAACGGAAATCCTCTGAAAGTAAGCGGCGTCATTCAGGACATTACTGAACGCAAACAGAATGAAAGTGCACTGAAAGCAAGTGAAGAAAAGTACCGAAAGCTTTTCAACAGTATCCGGGATGCCATCCTGGTGGCCGACACGAACCGGAACATAACTGACTGCAACCAGGCGTTTATAGATCTATTCGGGTATTCCCGAAGTGAAATTATCAATAAAAAAACATCCAGCATATATAAAGATAAGGCTGCCTTCCTGGATATGGGAAAAGCCATTTCAGATCATAACCAGGCTTCTTCAAGTTTCATAATTACCATCTCTTATCAAAAAAAGGACAAGACAACATTTCCAGGAGAAACCAAAGTCTTTTATCTGCATGACGATGCCGGCAGCACAAAGGGTTTTATAGGCTTGATCAGGGATGTATCAAGTCAAATATTACTGGAGGAACAGATTCGGCAGTCCCAGAAAATGGAAGCCATCGGGCAGTTGGCAGGTGGAGTAGCCCATGATTTCAACAACCTGTTGACTATCATTAACGGGTACAGCGATATGTTACTGGATGGCAAAAAGCAGGGAGAATCGACTTACGAGGAACTGCAGCAGATCAGACAGGCAGGCAGCCGGGCCGCGGCACTTACAGGGCAGCTGCTCGCGTTCAGTCGCAAACAGGTCCTGGAACCGAAAATTCTGGATGTCAACCTCCTGATTGCTCGCACCAAGGAAATGCTGCGCCGGATCATTGGTGAAGACATCGACCTGGTCACCCATTATGATGCTTCTTTGGCGGCAATCAGGGCCGATCCCGGGCAATTCGATCAAATCATTCTCAACCTGGCAGTGAACGCCCGTGATGCCATGCCCAGGGGAGGTAAGCTGACCATTGAGACCAGAAATGCCTTACTGCCTGATGCAACCAACGCCAATCCCAATAACCCGATATCTGGAAAGCAGGTCCTGATAACGATTTCTGATAATGGTCCTGGAATGAACCAAAAAACTCTGAATCGCATTTTTGAACCCTTTTTCACCACCAAAAAAGCGGGAAAAGGCACGGGAATGGGTTTATCAATGGTATACGGAATAGTCAAACAGAGCGGAGGAGAAATCCAGGTTTTCAGCAAAACGACCGAACCCGGCCGTGGTACTTCATTCAAGATTTATTTTCCAGCTGTCGAAGACCCGGCAGCCACCATAACCCAAAATACCGATACAAGAATCTCCCTGGAAGGTAAAGAGACCATTCTGGTTGTGGAAGATGAGGCGCCGGTTCGAAAATTGATCGGGCATACCCTGAGCCGGTACGGATATAAGTTGATAATGGCTTCAGGCGGCTCCGAAGCCCAGGAATTAATCAAGTCGGTTGATCATCCAATCCACTTACTGCTGACTGACGTAATCATGCCAGGAATGTCCGGCCGGGAGCTGGCCGACATTATCCTTAAGACTCATCCTGACATCCAGGTCTGCTTCATGTCCGGCTACACAGATGATGCCATTAGTCATCATGGAATTCTGGACCAGGACTTACACTTTATCCAGAAACCCTTCCTTCCCTCAAAATTGACAGCAAAAATCAGGGAAATATTAAACTCTGATTTATAGAGCCGCTTCCCTGGAAGTCTGGAGTAAATAGTTTAATTATTTCTCCTCAGATCCATCGAGTACTTCCCTTACTTTAAGGCTTAATGTCTGCAGGCTGAAGGGTTTTTGAATAAACTGCTGATCATCCTCCAGCACTCCGTGATTGGCAATGACACTTCCGGTATATCCGGACATGAAGAGAACCTTTAGCGCAGGGCACTTCTCAGCAGCCCTGACAAACAGCTCCCTGCCATTTATTCCAGGCATTATCACATCGGTCAGCAAAAGATGAATCTGGAAACCATTTTCTTCGATAATACTTAATGCCTCGGTACCATTTTCGGCTACAAGAACCTTATATCCCTGCCGCATGAGGATAGTGCCAGATCACGGACTTGCCTGTTATCCTCCACCAGCAGGATAGTTTCAGAGCCACGCAGATCGGTCGCCGTCCTTTTTTCAACCTGCTCCTTGATCTCTGATTCCGCCGACACAGGCAGGTAAACCTTAAAAGTGGTACCAACGCCTGGTGAGCTTTTAACCCAAATATCACCCTTATGTTGTTTGACTATGCCGTAGACTGTGGCCAGTCCCAAGCCTGTGCCATAGTCACCCTTTGTGGAAAAAAAAGGCTCAAATATCTGATTTACAACCATATCATCCATGCCGCAACCCGCATCACTGACGGCAAGCATAACGTATCTGCCGGTTTTAACATCCTCAAGGGTATCGGCATAATTCTCATCCAGGCAAGTACATCCAGTCTCAATAGTAAGCCTGCCTCCTTGCGGCATGGAGTCGGCGGCGTTAACCGCCAGGTTCATAATAACCTGTTCTATCTGGCCGATATCTGCCATTATTATTGGAATATCGGGTAATAGCGAGAGTTCTATTTCAATATCTTCACGGATGGTGCGCTTCAGCAGTTTCTTGAATTCCTTAATAACTTCGTTAAGATTAAGAGGTTTATACTCAAGCGTCTGTTTGCGGCTGAAAGCCAGGAGCTGCTGCACAAGATCCCGGGCCCGGAATCCAGCTTTCAGGATTTCCTCCACGTATTCCCTTTGTTCTTCATCCTGAGAAAAGTACTCCTCAAGCATCTCCCCGTAACCAATAACAGGAGATAACAGATTATTGAGGTCATGGGCCACACCTCCGGCCAGGCGGCCGATGGACTCAATCTTCTGGGCGCGGTGGTACTTCTCTTCAAGCCGGACTTTCTCTTCATCTGCCCGCCTGCGATCGGTTATGTCACGCCCAATGCCTAACACTCCAACCAGTCTGCCATCTCTCCGGTACATTGGAGTCTTAATGGTTTCCAGGATTTCATGGTGCCCGTCATTTTTAAAAGTGACATCCTCTTCGTTTTTGCAGGGCCTTCCACTTTTCATTGCCCGCTGATCATTCTTCCGGAAAAAGTCAGCCATTTTTCTGTCGACAAAATCGTAATCCGTTTTCCCGATAATATCTTCCTCTTTTGCGCCGAACAAATCCTCAAACCTTGAATTGCATAAAAGGTAGATGCCATCCAGGTCTTTCAGCCACACTAAATCCGGAATTGCCCGGATCAATGTCCGCAAATGCGTTTCACTTTCATTTAGAGCCTCCACTACCCGCTTACGTTCGCGGCTTTCCTCTTCAAGCTGGCTGTTGGCAATGATGATCCGAGAAATATAAGTCGTGAAATTGACCAGGAAACTCATTAAATGATCAACAGATTCCCGGCTGATTCTTGGAACCTTCCGGACTGCCTCCAGGTAAGATTCCTTATCAAATCCGAATATATCAGCCTGATCAATGAAAAATTCTTCATCTACTTTATCGTCATCAAAAAAAAACTGTCCGGTAAAGATGTTCCCGAGGTGTCTGTCCCCGATATACAGTGGAGTAACAACATCCCACAGCCCGTTTTTGCATTTATAGGCAACATATTCTCCGGGTTTGACATTCTCAGCCAGATGAATGTCACTTTCCCTGCAGTTGCAAGCTGTTTCCGGGTTAATTCTATGAAATTTAGTACATATATCCAGCCACCCTGAAGCCTGGAGCACTTTACCATTCAGATCAAGGATTGCCGTCGCTTTGTTTGTCAAATGATAAAAATCATCCATGATCGCTTGAATTTCCACAGTATTGATAACCGATGCAAGGGCATCATCGAGAGACTTAATTTCCGGATCCATCTTAAGGTCAATTTGATGAAGGACTCGGTCCTCGTCATGAATCACCTTTTTCGCAATCACTCCATTTCCATTCTTTTCCCGTTCCAGATCCCTGACTCTTTGTTCTAATTCTTCGTATGTAGGTTTTTTTGACATATGGCCCCCGTAATTTAAGAACAAAAAAGAAGTATCCCGAAACTCTATTATACTTATCATTTACAGGAACAGAAATAACTTTAAGTCCTTACTGAAAATATTCGTCTGGGCTGAAATGATCTTGCAATGGAACAGCACTAGATAATAAGGTACTGACTGGGGCTTGATTTCGCTTCCACATCCTGAGATTAGGAGGTCACCTTGCAGATCAGGGTTGTCATGTCGTCATGAGGAGGATTCTCTCCGGAAAAATCCAGTGCCGCCTTATTGATCTTTTCAACGATTTCCCTGGCACGGCACGCCCGATTATCCTTCAATATCTCAAGAGCGCGATCAGCACCAAATTCGATCTCTTCCGGCGATACTGCTTCAGTAACTCCGTCCGTCAGAAAAACAAGCAGGTCTCCCTTTTCCAGAAAGATGGGCTCACTCGATTTAAAAACAGTGTCAGGGAAAAGCCCCAGGGGCATTCCTGTACTACTTAAAACGTAACCTAATTGCCCTGAAGCTTTCATCAGGTAACCGGGAATGTGTCCCGCACTGGCGTAAACCAGAGTTCGTTGTTCAGGATTGATGAGGCCCAGAAGCAATGTCACATGACGGCCGCCCTCGAGATCCGCAGCCAGCACTTTGTTCACCCTAGTCAGGATCCTGCCCATATCCGGGTCGTTTTCCACAAAAGATCGAATATAAGCCCTCGTTTCAGCCATGATGAGGGCGGAACCAAATCCATGCCCCGACACATCCCCAACGGCCATTACAAAATTTCCATCGGTCTTTCTCAAAAAATCAAAGTAGTCTCCCCCGGTTTCGGCCACAGGAAAGGCGGCTCCTCCTATATCATAGCCTTCTATCAAGGGGAATGTATCCCTGTAATAACGCTGTTGCACTTCGCGAGCCAGCCTGAGCTGGAACTCCTGTTCCAGCTGCCGTCTCTGCTCGGTAACATCCTTCAACACCGAAACGTAATGGGTAATCTCTCCGTTATCTGCTTTCATAGGAGTGATTGTCTGTTCAGTCCTGTAGAGTTGGCCGGATTTCTTACGGTTTATGATTGTCCCGCGAAATACGCCTCCGCTGGAAATCGTATTCCGCAGGTTTTCGTAAAACTCCTTGGTGTGGCGGCCTGATTTCAGAAGGCCGGGGGTTTTCCCCAGAGCTTCCTCGCGTTCGTAGCCGGTAGTCTGAACAAAGGCGGGATTGATGTATTCAATTACAAAGTCCCTGTTGGTGATAAATACACTGTCAGCAGTCTGTTCAACCGCGTTGGAAAGGCGTTCCAGCCGCTCTTCGGCTTTTTTTAGATCAGTAATATCGCGGAAACATACGACACCGCCGCGCAGGACACCCTTTTCATCCCGCAACGGTATGCTGCTGGTCCTGATCAATGCTCCGTTCGGGACACCTGGATTCCTTATCAACATTTCAAAATCAGAGACCTCTTCTCCCAGCATGGAGCGGGCCAGCGGCAGCTCTTCAGGAGACATCAATCTCGAACCATCCGGGGTGAAACATCCAAACCGCCTGGTCCACTCAGATGGAGGTGAATCTATAGATCCCATACCAAGGATTTTTTCAGCGACTCGGTTAAAAAACAAAAATTTTCCATCCTGGTCAACCACAACAATCCCGTCAATCATACTTTCGATTACTGCCTTTACGGCATCAACGTCTGTCCAGTCACCATTTTCAATAATCTCCTCAATATCCAACTCCTGTACCTCCCTGTTACCGCCCACTCCATCTCCTTCTGGAACCATAACCAGCCATCAGGACAGAACTTTGCCAGAAATTCTTCCGATACCAGCACAAGCAGACTGATTGAGATCCTGAAATTTCCAGTATGATGCCTGAAAACCTTCGTTCCGGTCACATGGATTAAGGACCACTTCAACCGAAGATCCTGTAATCAACAATTATGAGAATTTTCCCAGTCAATGTATCCAGACGTAATGATTGATACGCTTTTCCCCGCATTATAGTTTCGAGTAACCTCCTTTTCGATTGCATTGGTCGGAGAGGTTTACGTTTGGGCAGGTTAATAAAAAACCAGAAGGTTTCGGGAGAAATGTTCTGAGTGGCCTGCAACTGGTGCTGCCTTCGTTGACGAAGAAATAAAAAGCAAACTACTCTCTGCCAATTCTCTTCGCATTCAATTCCATATGCATCAGGGTTTGCGGAGAACCGCGGTCGCCAAGAAGGTACCCTATCGATTCCCCAAAAGCAGCAAACTGTCGCAAGGCAAATAAAAACGGCAGGGCAAAAAAACTATTTTTTAACTGAGGATGATTAATCCCGAGTGCCCTGAAAAGCCTTATGATCTGAAGAATGGGGACGCACAAAGCTACGGACACGGCATAAAACAGTCGCCTTCCCATTCCCCAACCCTCTTCAATAACCCGGTAATGCCCCAATGACCGACAGACTGCAAAATGACTCCAAAACAGATCATGCATGCATTCCAGAGACTTGTGCAGGACAATTGCCCCTGATGCCAGATAAATTCGGCATCCTTCCTTTCCAAGTATCCATGACAATGCGACTGCTTTCTTTTGATCTAAATCTGTGAACTCTAAAAAATTTAACAATCTTTCCCTGTTGTAGGCCACATTACAGTCCGGACATATATTCACCTCTCCGCTTTTAACTGGGTGAGAGAATATTCCATACTCGGCAAGAAAAACACAACGGAAATAAAATGTATCAGGGCTGCCGTTTTTCATAGCGTATACAACGGACATCCACCCTTCTTCAGAAGCTTGGAAAAGCTGATTTGCCCATTCTTTTTCGGCCACACAATGATCCTCTAAAAAGGCTACAACTTCACCCTTGGCTATCTTCAGAGCTAAAATCTGAGCTTGCAGCATGTCTGCCGCTGCATCCAGTTGGATAATCTTAATGACCAGCTTTTTTGCCAGTGACTCAGGCACACTTATTTGTACTCCAATCGCCAGCACGATTAATTCAATTTCTTCAGCAATTGTCTGATTGAGAATCGACTCAAGAAATCCGTTACTGATGAACTGATCATTGCCTGCCAGGGTAGCAACGGAAACCTTGATTCCAGTTGAATTCATGAACCTATCCTTATCCAGAGATGTAATTCAGGAAGTATAAACATTCAGTATCTCTTCAGGTGAGGCGCTTTAACATGATATTGCCTGTATGCTTTTTGCCAGGATTCAGAGACTGTTTCCCGTTCTATTTCAACAAATTTTAATTTCTTTCCCTTATCTTTATTCCGGATGGCTGCTACCCTGAAAAAACCACATACCGGGCAAAGTTTTTCGAAATGATCCCGCATCGAATCATTCACATCAGGAAGCATTTTTCTCCCGATGTCCCATCCATAGACACGATCGATACCCCCGCAAATCGGGTGCGGATAATAGCCGTTACAGGTGAGACCCAACCCGTAGCAGGCAGGCAAATGGCAGCCTGTTGAGAAATCCATTTGATCATATTCACTCGAATCACAAGGGGCCAGGTTGAAATCCCAATGCTCCTGCTGGAAAACTGACGATTTCCCTGAATTGTGGATATAAACCTCCCGTTCGGGCAACGATTCGAGAACCTTTCCGCATCGCTCCCCGAAACCATTTGTCTGGACTTTTATAAAGGTACCTGGTGAATACCTTTTCCTGTATATTAAGAGCAGTTCAATGATTTCCCTGATATGCGGGTGTTGAGTAGGCTCTCCTCCTTCAATAAGAATTTCTTTCCACACCCTGTTATTTTCCACACTCTGCTTTATGAATTTTTCTATCTGATCAAGTCCCATGTGCTCCTGAGAGGGTGCCTGGTTGCTGGCACAGGAGCGATTACAGTCCACACACCCCAGATTGCAGGCCGATGTTATGTCAATGATAATCTTCCGGTGGCTCGGCCGATATGGAGGTCCAGATCTCTCAGCTTTCCACAGGTTATATCTTTCAATAATTTCCATGGGCTTCAGCAGAATTTTTCCAGACCTCTGTGGCAGTCTGTTATGCAGACTATATGCGAGTTTAAAATAACGGTTTTTCATACCTTCGTTTCTGTTGTTACAGCAGCTTCTCGCCTGGGAAGCAATCAGCAAACACTAGGTTCCATATTTTTGCCTGTTTATCCAATAGGATAAAAGCGTTTCGAAAGCCCATAACGGGTCCCGTCTAAAAAACCTCAGGAAATTCAGAGAGTCCGGATTACTGTAGAATTCTTTTAAATAAGGCAGTTTGCGCTTCATATGGAAAAAATAGCTCCTGCAGTCATCATCAAGCAGCTCAACGTTCTGCTCAATACTTTCATACACAAAATCCAAAAAGCGGATCAGGCGTTTTTTATGAAGGTCCAAAGTCTGCCTGCCAAGTGTACTCTCGCGATGTATCTGCCAGTACACGGATGTTTCATGATCCAGGCAGGTTAAATTTTGCATGCTTAATTGGAGTAGAATCCACCAGTCAAAGTAGACCATGTCCGGATAACACTGTATTGAGACAGAATTCAACAGATCATTTCTGGTTACAAAGGAGGAAAACGTGGCAATGTTGTTTCTTTTTAAAAGGCTCCGCATATTATTGAAGGGACGTCTTCTGTGTGTAAACCAGCGCATCATTATTTGCCGGAGGATCATGTCACATCCGTACCATCCTTCAGAAACAACTTTGTATCCTGAAAAAACGACACCTACCTGCTTATTCTGATTCAATATTTCCACTTTATTTTTTAAAAAATTTCTGTCCCACCAATCATCCGCCTCCAGAAAGGCGATATATTCCCCTTTTCCCATGCTTAAAGCGAATTGATAGGTTCTTAAAAGACCCTTGTTTTCATGTTCTGCGTGATGTGCAACCTCAATTTTGGAAGGATGTAAGTCAGCCATTTGTCCAGCTATCCGCAAAGAGTCATCGGTAGACCCGTCGTCTACCAGCAGGATTGAATAATCTTCATAGGTCTGGTTGAGAATTGATTCAATTGCCCGGGTAAGATACTGTGCCTGGTTATAACTGACAACGATGACAGTCACTTTGCAGTTGGAATTAACCATTATAATCTCAGTTCCGTTCCTGGTCAGATCAAGCGCATCTTGCTATAAGAGAGACCTTGCAATATCACCTTTTCTTCATCCATTCAGATAATAGGCATCTGCAGATACCAACCAGCTACCGAACCGCCTTGATAAGAATATCCCTCATTTGCAGCTTATTATACGGTTCAATGGCTTCGATTTTTACCTGGCCTTCTCGCGAAAACGGCATCCTGTTACGTGGATTAAAGGAAACCATGGCTGATGCGGTTCTCTGCCCGTTCAGGTAAACCGTCATCCGGTCACCTTTTACATACAGTGTATATTCGTTCCAGTCATTAAACTTGAACCATCCAAACATAGCCTGGCCGAGGCCATAAATTGACCCTGTGGGATTCCAGTGATGCCAGTCACGGACGTTTTCAATCTGAGCTTCCAATCCGTCCGGCTGCCCGTTTGCTCCTGAACGCACAAAAACGCCGGAATCACCTTCCCTGGATTCACCATCGTCCGGCATAAAAAATTTCAATTTCAGGATAAAATCACCATACACTCCTTCGTGCACCAGAAATCCTTTTCCCGAATCAGGAAGGACAACCAGCGATCCATCCTCCACTCCAAACTTTGGCATATCACCAGGTGTTTCCCCATAAGATTTCCAGCCAGCCAGGTCTCTGCCGTTGAAGAGAGGAATAAAATCTCCTGAAGCCTTCTCCAGCTGCTCCTCTATGGTTGGAGGCAGGTCAAGGGTATCAGGAAGCCTCATCACCTTTATCTCCCGGAACCTCACCAGGCCGGCCCGCTGGTGCTGAAAAAACAGGCTTCCCCCCAGAGAACGCCGGTCAAAAACTTCCGTGGCGATTCGGCCGTTAACACTGATCCGTATGTGATCTCCATTGGCGTAAATTTCAGCGTCATTCCAGATATTGGCAGGGGAAAGTCCCGGATAGGATCTGGTCAGGCGCCAGATGGAACCGGTTGGATATTCGTATTCATCATTGGCTGAGATCTCCATCTCATAGCCTTTCGCAAATTTTCGTTCAGCCTTAACTGGCACACGAAAAAAAACTCCGCTGTTTACAATCCTTTCCTGCTCAACATCCGGATCAGGTTCAATTGAATACTGAAATCTCAAAATGAAATTCTCCAGCTCGGCTTTGCACCCCGCCATGCCCCGCGTGGTGGCCTCCTGGTTGCCGGGCCGTGCAACCATAGCTCCATCGATTATCTCCCACTTCGATTCACCCGTAATCTCCCATCCATCAAAATTTTTGCCATTGAATAGAGGGACATAGTTGGTGTTGGCCAGCCGCGTTTCAGCCGGTTCGACAAAAAGCCGGTGCCCGGTGGGGACATATTCAGTAAATTGAGCTGATACCTGAGCCGGCATAAAACAAATTGTAAATAGTGAGAGCCTGAAACACAGCATCATAAATTTCATTATTTCCCCTTTTTTTTTTCAAAATTCGAATTCAGCATTCAATAATACCCATATGCAGGAAATAAAAGAAGAAAGATCGTGGCATTATTTCCCGCAGGATCGCTGGTTCCTGAACCTCATTCTCAGTAAATCAAACCCGGTTTCCTCATGGGTATGTTGCTCCAGCAATTTAAATCCATACTTGTCATAAAAGGCTCTTCCAATTGTATTTTTTTTAAATACCTCAACTTCCAGTTCCTCATGCAAGAAGGCAACATGATCCATAAGTCCAGTGCCAATTCCTCGCCCCTGGCAATCAGGTTTGACAAAAAGAGCCCCAACTTCGTTCCCCATCATGGAGATGAAGCCAAGCAGGAAAGCTCCCTCCGCATATACCCAGGTTTCAGTATTTGGCAAATATATTTCACGGACACTGATCTTTTCCTTTTCCATGAAATCTGAATCAAGGAACGGATGGGCAAGTGACGATGCCTGGAACCAGATGTCCAGGATTTGTTCAGTATCTGATTCTCTCTGTTTTCTAATCATAAGAATCTGCGGGTATGATAGTTTCCAGGAATTACCACCATAATATCCATGTTAATAAGCTACTGAAACTCCTTGCTCACAACACGAAGGCCAGCTTGATGAACAGGATGTCTCCCTGCTCTCCCCTTTCTCCGAACCGGGCTGATCCCTTCTGGTAGGCCAGCTGGATCTGGCCAAAGGGAGGCTGGAAGCGCCAGGCGAATACGGCCTGTATGTTACGCTTATCTATGGCAGAGTTGGTCTGGAAAAAAAACTTCAAAAAAAGGTCTTTATTAAAATACTGGGTAGCCCTTACGGAATGGATCCAGGTGCTGTCAAGATCAGGATCAGGATCCAGGCTCAAGCGGGACAAACCATATTCCAGCGACAGGTCCTCCGTCAGTTTGCGTTTCAGGTCAGCCCCGATCAAGGTGAAGTCAGAATCGTAATTACGGCCTGTCGTCCAGCTCACTGTTCCTGACTGCCACTCGCGGGTATTATACCCGGCCTGGACCATACTCTGGCGGTTACGAAATCCTTTTTCAAAAAGGATGTATTCCTCTTCATGGCGTACTTCAAAGCTGAGTTTATTCTTAAGGTCAAAACTCAGCGAATTCCATACATCCCAGGAGCGGAGTGTGTTATCCATACCCCAATAGATATTATAGTTGGAGCCGTAATTAATTTTTTCAAGAAAGGATCCATTGATCCAGAGAATCTTTTCAAGAGCAGAGTCCAGTTCATTCCGATTGTCATCTCGGATGTACCCTACAGAATTGACATTATCACCGAAAAACTCGCCCAGGTGAGTGTACCGGAGATGAACATGAAATGTGGAAGTGTCGTGGCTGGGCCTGAGAAAAAATGCCATGTCAGTTTTGGCGGCATCTCCATAACCGACTGCCAGTTGTCCGGTGAGATTGAAAGTATCTGAAAGAAAAAGGGCAGTGTCAACGCCTGCCGTCCCTTGATTATGACCATCGACCAGGCGATTGGCGCTCAGGAACCCTATCGAGGAATTACTCATAATATCGCGCTTGAGCCGGAACACGGTAAAATTGCCTGAACCTGCTCCCGAAGCATCATCCCTGGTCTGGGCCGAAAGCATGGAAATCTCACTTCCCCCCACCTTGCCGTAGATCTTAGCCCCACCGTAGATGTCGGAGATCCGGCGGGAGTAAAAGAGCCTTATGCGCTGGTCATAAGAAGCGTTTCCCTCCATGAAAAAGTTTCTCTTCTCCGGGAGGTCCAGCTCAAAACGGGTCAGGTTGATCTGCTCCTGGTCGGCTTCGACCGTGGCAAAATCGGGATTTATGGTGAGATGCCCGGACAGAGAGGGCGTAAAGTCATATCGGGCATCGAGGCCTGCTTCAACACTGGTTTTTTCTCTCTCCTCAAACTGGGTGAGAAGATGGGGAATAATTTCCAGGCGACGTCCGCCTTCCGACAGGTCCAGTCCGGTGAGGGCTCCGTTTCCGTCCATCTTACGGTAATCTTCCAGGGGGCCAGTCCAGAAACTTTTTTCCAGGTTGCGGGGCAGGTAGCGGCTTGCCTGGAATCCCCAGGTCTGGTTCTTGCCGACCCGGTGTTTGACCGTGGAAAACGGGATTGCCATTTCCGCGCTCCACCCTTCCGGAATGCGGGTGCCTGCTGACTGCCAGACTCCGTCCCAGGTTGTATCCGCCACCCGGCCGTTGTCTGAGATCAGGCCGTCGTGCTGTACCCCCAATGGATTGGTGCGGAAATAGTATCCGGTACGCATGTCATGAAATGTATCGAGGAGAATATCCACGCTGTCGGTTCCCATGCGCAGATTATCGCGGCCCGTACCCAGCACTAACTTTTCAGGTTCAGGATCCCAGCATTTGAATCCGAAATAGATATTGGTGTCGTCGTAGAGTACCCGTAGTTCGGTTCGAACCGTGGCCGAAACTCCCTTGTCAGGCTCAAACTGAATGTAATCACCGAGTACAGGAGCACCTTCCCAAGTTTCGTCATCCAGGATTCCGTCAATAACCGGGGGGGAATCAACCTTCAAAGGCGCTGCAGTGCGGTTAGGTCCGTCCCCTGCCAGAATTCCGGAGAGGCAGATTTGAAAGATTACCGCAATTATTGTCCCCTTATGCTGTTTCATGCGTGCCATTCATTTTCCCCAGAGTCAAATAACTCTACCTGTTCGCTGATAAAGGATCAAACAAATTGAAGAATGACTATCCAAATAAACGCAGGAAACGGAACCTAATCTGCGGCTTTTCCGTTTCTATGTAAAGAGGATTAAAAAAAATGACTAAATTTCTACTATGGATACTGCTGTTCGTTATCTGCTGGCCCGCGGCAATTCTGGCCCTGATCCTGTACCCGTTTGTCTGGCTGATCTCCCTGCCGCTGCGGCTGATAGGAATAACCATCACTGCGGTATTTGATCTTTTTAAAGCAATCATTACCCTGCCCGCCAGAATAATCGGCGGAAAACCTCTGAAGAATTGACGGCTTCCGAGGATCAACCTTAACACCTTAAAGGCATCGCGCAAGTGTGCCGTATAGCGTTTCTCACTAATCCATAAGTAACTGGCGCATCCTGCCCCATTTACGGAACCAGTTAAGTTTCAAGTCAGTTTGAGCAATGAACTGTAAAGGGTGGAGTGAGAATCTCAAACGATATTGACACCAATTCCGTCACTGATCCCGACCCGGATAATCCCAGTCGGAATTCCGGATCAAGCTTCTCATTGTGAGGAAAAGATTCATAAAAAATTCTCTTTTTATCCTATTTTTCCCAAAATGCCCCTCCCTCTTTAAAAACCGTGGAATGTTCAACCTTTTCCCGTATAATGCTGCTATCGGCCATTGGGACAGGTGGGTTCTCTCTACCGGGAAGATCTCTTCGCGACTTGTCACTGTCGCCCGGATTTCCCGTTTAAAAAAAAAGCAGGCTCCATCCCAACAATGGAATCAGTCTTATTAAAAATGAAAGAATAACTATTGCAACGTTATCAATACAATATAAAGATATCATTGTTGATTTTTTTAACAGTTTTATTTCCCTGCCTGGCGATCGCTCAGGACTCTCCTCCTATTCGTCCGACCATAACCATACCCAGGACTGATCGGGCACCTGCGCTTGAAGACTTTCTGGATATGAAACCTGGTCCTGAAATAGAAGGCAAACTCCTGAAAATCACAGGATTCACCCAGACCCTGGCCCGCGACGGAGAGCCGGTAAGCCAGCCAACTGATGCCTATGTTGGTTACGACAGTGAGAATATTTACATCATTGTTGTCGCATTTGACCGGGAACCCGACAAAATTCGGGCCCGGATGACTCCACGGGAGAGTTTCCGAGGTGATGACAAGGTTGATGTGTTCCTGGATACTTTCCACGATGAACGCCGCGCCTACGGTTTCACCTGTAATGCACTGGGTGTACAGATGGACGGTCGCTGGAGAGAAGGTGGAAACTTTGATTCTTCTTTTAACGCTCTGTGGCATTCTAAAGGAAAACTTACAGATCAGGGTTATGTCACCTGGATGTCAATCCCATTCAAAAGCCTGCGTTTTCCCGCTGTAAAAAACCAGGAGTGGGGACTGGTCCTGATCCGCTGGATTCCTCGCAACAATGAGCAGTCCACCTGGCCCTGGGTTACCAGCAAAATAGCCGGGAGGCTCAACCAGGGTGCAACCATGCTGGGAATTGAAGACATTTCACCAGGCAGGGATATCCAGTTAGTCCCTTATGGCTTTCTCCGCTCCTTTCGGGCTCTGGACGACAGGAATCCTGACCAGGTCAGGTTCAACAGCAAAAATGCCGATCCTGATGCGGGGCTTGATGCCAAATTTGTCATCAAAAACCGCTTCGCCCTGGACCTTGCCATAAATCCAGATTTCAGCCAGGTCGAGTCTGACGAACCGCAGATTACCGTCAACCGCCGCTTTGAGGTCTTTTTCAAGGAGAGACGGCCTTTTTTCCTGGAAAATGCGGATTTTTTCGTAACTCCAATCAACCTGTTCTTCAGCCGCCGCATAGCTGATCCACAGTTCGGAATCCGTTTCACCGGAAAACAGGGCCCCTATACCATCGGAACACTTATAGCCGACGATGAATCGCCCGGAAAAGCTGTGCTCTCGGATGATCCACTTTCGGGATCCAGGGCCCGGTTCGGTGTCGTGAGAATAAACCGCGACCTTTTCCGGGAAGCAACCGTCGGAGTTCTTTTGACCGACCGGGAATACGAGGGAGGTTATAACCGTGTGGGAAGTGTGGACACCAGGTTCAAGCTGAATCCCAACTGGACGGCCATGTTCCAGGCGGCAACCAGCTCAACCCAGTCTCTCGACGGAACCATCAAGGCAGGCCCAGCCTATTCAGCAGAGCTTCAGCGCGAAGGTCGGCACTTTACCCAAAAAACAGAGTATCTCGACATAAGCCCGGATTTCCGCACTCTGGCTGGTTTTGTAAACCGGACCAATATCCGCAGCGCCAGCCAGGAATTCATGTATACTTTCCGGCCCCAAGGGAAATATCTTATTTCCTGGGGTCCTTCAGTGGAGGGAAGTGGGATCTGGGATCACAACAACACCAGGCTGGACTGGGAAATTGATGCCCAGATTGCCTGGGAATTCAACCGTCAAACCACACTTAAACTATTCTATAAACCAGGACGGGAACGGATCAGGCCCGAGGATTTCACCGGCCTCACTGAAGACCTGGATTTTTCGATCCGCAGCCATGGCCTCTCATTCAGTTCTCAGTACATTTCCCAGCTTAACTTCAACGGATCCTACGAATTCGGGAAACAGGTCAATTTTGTTCCTCTTTTTGGCGAGAATCCTTATCTTGCTGATTCTACCGAGGCAAATTTCGGCTTAACCTTGCGGCCGAACCGGCATCTGCTCAGTGACAACACTTATGTACTGGCAAGGCTTACAAACATGGGCACGGGGGACAATATCTTCACCAACCATATCCTCCGTTCCAGATGGAACTGGCAGTTCAATCCCCAGCTGGCCCTGCGTGTCATTCTCCAGTATGACACCGTCCTGGCCAATCAGGCACTGAGCAGGCTGGAGGATCAAAAAAAGCTTAATGCTGATTTCTTATTCACCTACCTGATCAATCCCTGGACAGCTCTCCATGTCGGCTACAATGGAAACAGGCAGAATCTGACTATCCGACCTACGGCCATCGGCAGTGAAGTCATCCGCACTGATGACATGATGCAGGATGCCCGGCAATTCTTCATCAAATTTTCCTACCTCTTTCAATTTTGAAATATGGGAGAACTCGGCCTGGTCTTGATAGCCTTGTTAGCACCAATCAGTAAAATGTTCTGGTCCAACAAAATTCAGGTATAATAGTCCTTTAGTTCTATGTCCAAACCAGGAGGAAAAAACCATGACACGCAATTCCGCTTTGAAAATCGTCAATCCCGTAATCGGTCTTTTATTCCTGAGCCAGTTCCTGACCGCTGTTTTTCACGGTTCACTTTCCCATGAAGCATACGAATTGTTGCATGAAGGCGGAGGGCTGGTCCTTACAGCCTTGATTGTGCTGCACCTGATCCTTAACTGGGGCTGGATAAAAGCCAGTTACTTCAAAAGCGGAAAATGAGCCTGATCCTGGGAGGGATAGACATTCCAAATAATTCGCCGCATCGACTATCGTCTCTTCCCATCGGTCTGTTCTCTCTAAAAGTGACACCCTCTATCAGGATAAGACCGTAACTCTGTCCTGACTTATGTATACGCCACCGCAGCAGTCAGCTTATGAAAAATGAGGGCTATAGTCTTTTAGCCTGAATCCAAAAAAACTCAAGGGGAAACATGGTTTGAATTAACTCCCTTAAAGCAGCTTTTGCTTCTTCCTTTTCATTGTCTACTGATCGCTTATAAATGGCTGAGATTTCAGCAATAGCACTTGATTTCGTACCAATATCTTCAATTAAACCGGCTATTTTAAAGGCGTTAACAAAATCTCCTTCGCCGGCATTGGCACTGGCCCTGGCACAATCCCTTAAAGCCACATCCCGATCATAGGCTATGATGATTGCCTTGGCGACCTTTAATGCGTTGGTACAATCGCCGGCATTAAGATAACTCTTTACAATTTCGGCTTTCAACCTGGATCTGGAATACACAGTATCGATTCCATTGATAAACTGTAAAGCCTCATCACAAAATCCATTCTCCTGGCAATGGCTTACAACTTTTCTGGCAGAAATATCGCGTGTCTGCCAATCTTCAATCGCCCTGGCAATTTCCAGAGCCCGGGTAAAAGCACCTGCTTCGCAATATCCTGTCACAATATTTCCCATTACCCTGGGTTTTACGTATTTATTTTTTATTGTAATCGCCACTTCATAAGCATTTTGGAGCGCAAGAAAAGCCTCTTGCTTTTTCTGGGCTTTTCCAAACTTTTCAGCAATCCTTACAAACTCTCCAGCTTTGCCGCTGCCATCCTCCATAGCGCCGGCAGAATCCATGGCAAGCCGAAAGATCTCATCAGCTTTCTTATTATTCCCGGCAGAAAAATAGGCTAATGCGACCGCAGCCAACGTAGAGGATCTGGACCGATCAATGCCTATCCCGTTAGCTTTTTTCAATACTCTTGATAAACTTTTTATATCCCCAGCTTCGCCAATGATCAACGCGATTTCTTTTAGCGAGGAACTCATTACATCATCATCTCTAATCTTCTCTAATTCCTTAAAGGCTTCCTCAAACTTATCTTCTATGGCGTAGTGCAGAGCAAAATCCGCATGAGCCTGATCCTTCCAGTAATCAAATGAATTAACCCCGACCTCTTCGAGCATTTGATTAACTATTAAATCTGCTTTCTTTGTATCTCCGATTTCGTTATAAAGGTATGCTATTCGAACCATTGTTTTGGGTTTAGCCCAAAAATGATCCAGTTTTCCGGCAGCATCAAGTGCCAGTTCCAAAAACTCCAAAGCCAGTTTGGTTTCTCCTGCACTACTGTATGCAGCTGCCGTTTCAGCCAAATCATCCCCATAAAAGGGTTCAAATCCTCCAGACTTCCATCGATTCAACACACTTTTAATTATTTTTTCGTCTTTTTTCTCATTGCTTACATTCAGATACTTATCGACAACCTTAATTAAGACACTGGTTTGCCGATCTTCACTCAACCTGGAGGCTACAATTTCCAACGCTTTAGATAGATCCTCAACATCAACATATTTTTTCGCTATTAATCCAAATGCAACCTGGTCATCATTTTTCTCCGCAATATTAAGCGCTTTCTGGAGAAGCTCGGAGGCTTTCTCCCAATCTCCCTTTTCAATACAAACACCGGCTATCTCCGCCAGAGCACGGCTTTTTTCTTCTTCGTCGACTATGGTTTCCGTAAGCTCAATAGAAGAATTATATCCTCCGGATTCTGCATAAATAACAGCGACACTGGTGGTAAACCCATCTTTTTCTTTCGCAATATCAATTGACTTAAGAGCCTTTTCAGCCAGGTCAAACCGGCCTGCCCTGGCGTACTTTTGCGCGATTCCCCCGACAACTCTGCCCTGTACCTTCTCGTCCTTAATGCTCCAGGCGACCAGCAGAGATAAGGTGAACGGGTCTTTTTCTGCGCTCGAAAGAGAGAAAAGGGAGTTCCCTATTTTCCAGCGCACAGTATCCAGATCCAGGCCCATTAACCTGATCTGATTATTCTCAAGAGCGCTGGCCATATCAGAAGATGAATAGTCGATAAGTATTTTTTCAATATTAGCACGAGCTTTTTCAAACCCTGCGAAGGCCTCAGCATAGGTTTCCGCATTATCTCTGACTTCCTGCATGATCAGAGAGCTTTCCTGAAATAATCTTTCTGCCGGATCTTCTCCTTGAGCTGCACTCAACGGATTGATCATGAAATAGATCAATAGAGATAAAGTGGTTGATATCAATTTCGTCTCCACATGACCTCCAATGTAATTCTGTCCTGACTAATTACTGTTACCTATGTCTTGATTGATCCTGATCCGGTCGATCTTGAACCTTGAATCTTGAACCGCGCGCCGAACGGCCTGCTATACCTTGATAAAAATCTTCCTCTTATAAAAGAAATAAAGGGCGTACCAGATTACCGCCAGGCTCAACAGGCTGTGCAAGACTGATCCCCAGGGACCCATGGCTTCCACCAGGGGACGTATGAAAGCTATTACGGCTTTGTCCACAGATCCCCGGGCCATCATGAAAATGATGTAGGCAAAAATCGAATTCATTCCGACCACCACCGGCACATATGTCCAGCGGGTCCATTTCTTCACTTCAACCATCCAGTAGACCACCAGCAAACCGAGGATCACAAGGCCAGCGGAACAGAGAGTAAACGAAGCAGTCCAGATGTGCTTGATGATCGGAATCAGCGGGCTGAGCAAGAGGCCGAGAAACAGGCCAGCTATACCCGCTCCGGCAAGAATCCGCATGATTTGTTTCTGAGACCGACTGCTGCCAACAACCTTGCCGGTCATCATCCCGAAAATTATGGTTGCCGTGGCCGGGATCGCATTCAGGCCAACGTAGTGGCCTGAATAAGTTCTGCCCAGCATCCACATGTCAAAATCCCCGCCCAGATTCTGAAAACCCATCTCCCAGGGGCCGCCCGGGCCATTTCCCGGGTATAATATCCAGGTTATGGAATAAAGCAGCAGGATCCCGGCCGCCGCCAGGCCCTGTCCCAGTAAACTCCGGTTGATCACGAAAAACGCCAGGAAATAACCGATGGCAATCTGGTCAAGTACATTGATGAATCCTATGCTTGGTGAACCGCTATGAATGGTTCCGATAACATTGGCGATGACAATCAACAGCACCGCGCGATGAATGACGTGCAGGAAAATCTTCTGGTGTGACAATCCCAGTGACCTTCGCTTGGCATAGGCGAACGGCATTGCCATACCAACCATGAACATGAATGCCGGCTGGATCAGGTCCCAGAAGGTCAGCCCCACCCAGGGAACATGTTCAATCTGCCCCGCGAGAAACCCCAGCCAGGGATGCCCTTCAAATGCTGAAAATCCAAATCCCACCGAAATCAGGCAGATCATGATCAGCCCCCGATAGGCATCCAGTGAAACCAGCCGCCTGGTTAAAGGAATTGCCTCAGGACAAGGCTGACCTGCCCCTTTCACTGCACCTGCGTCTGGCTTGTGTCTCCTGGCTTCCCCATGATCCTCTCCGGTTCTATTCATAAATATTCCTCCGGGAATTATCAAAGCATAACCTGAAGTGAAAGTACAGGTGCAATGGTTGAGTGTTTTCAGCGTGTTAATTCAAAATATGAGTTTTAAAAATTCAAAATTTCCTTCACCGGTCTACCCTGGCATACAGGTCCAGAAATCAGGGGAAAAGGACTATCCCAATGCCACGTCAAGCAGCATCATGGTTGCAAAACCAAGCATTGCTCCCACGGTTGACAAGTCAGTTTCATTTCCACCTTGTGATTCAGGTATCAGCTCTTCCACAACCACAAAGATCATGGCCCCGGCCGCAAATGAAAGCGCGTAGGGAAGCAGAGGCGTAATAATAAATACCAGGTAAGCGCCCACAACTCCGGCAATTGGCTCGACAATTCCGGACAACTGTCCATAATTAAATGATTTAAGCCTTGATAAACCTTCCCTCCTGAGAGGAATCGAAACAGCTGCGCCTTCAGGAAAATTCTGCAAACCAATTCCAAGCGCCAGTGCCACGGCTCCGGCGAGCATCCCTAAATCCGGATTATTGGCTAATGCTCCAAAAGCAACTCCCACGGCAAATCCTTCCGGAATATTGTGCAGGGTGATTGCCAGTATCAGCAGGACGCTCCTCTGCCAGGATGTCTTTAAACCTTCCGCATGATCCATGGACTGACCCAAGTGCAAATGGGGCAAAATCTTATCAACCAGGAGCAGAAAAGCCCCGCCTGCAAGGAAGCCAGCCACTGCAGGCAGCCATGGTACCCCCCCTGCCTCTTCCGCCATCTCGATTGCCGGCTGTAAAAGCGACCAGAAACTGGCGGCAATCATTACACCGGCTGCAAAACCCAGCATGGAATTAAGTACTTTTTTATTGATGGATTTAAAGAAAAATACCATTGCTGATCCCAGGGCAGTAATACCCCAGGTGAAGATCGTTGCAAAAAGGGCCAGCAGAACAGGATTATATTCCAGAAGAAAATCGATATTCATTCTTCATTCTCCACACACATTTGACAATCTCTAAAATCATTACCAAATAACCAGTCAGGTTGATAAAACCTGTACTTTGCCGGATTTAATTTCCCATAATTAAATATTCATTATTTCTTTTTCAGGAAATTTCTCAAGTCTTATTATTGCTTAGATTCTGATGCAGTGAGAAAAAAAGTCAAAGCTGCATAATTGCCCTGATCATTTTCACACTCACGGCAGCCACCAATATGAACCATATCCTTGGGTTCACCAAGTCAAGATCTTCTAGTTACAGGTTATGGAAGATTCAATAAAACGAAGAGTATCCTCAAGGTCCTGTTCCGCAATGATTTTCTGCTGCATCGTTGCCAGGCTCTTCCGGATTCCGCTGTCGAGCATGGCGTGGGTAACCAGGTTAACCAGCTTATCCGGGGTTATCCTGGCCATGCTTGTTGTTACAGCAATACCATGATGAACTGCCCTGGCCGCATTTCCGGGCTGATCTCGCATTCCGGGGACTATGACCATTGGCACCCCATAATGCAAACATTCCATAATTGAATTCAATCCCCCGTGAGTCACCATGACTGATGCGAGACGCAGCAGTGATAACTGCGGTACCCGCTTCCTAATTAGCAGGTTCGGTCCGGCGGCACCAATTTTATCCGCGTACTGGTAATCCCCTATGTGCAGGATGAACTGCCAGTCTTTTCTCCGTCGACTCGCGTCGGCGACAGCTTCGAAAAAACGACTGGCATGAGGGTAAAAAAAGGCACTTGAACCAAGGGAACAGAAAACCAGTGGTTTCCCTTCTTTCAGGACGATCTCGTCCATGGATTCCTCTCTCCTGCTCGTGTCAACCGGGTATCCCAGGTATCTTCTCCCGTCTTCAGGACTCCTGGGCAGTTGGAAGGCCTTTGGGCAAAGCACAACCTCCGGAAGGATAAGGCGGGGACCCATTTCTCCAAACCAGTATGTCCTGTTCTCTCGCATGGGGATGCCGGATCGTGCTGCGATTTGCAGAAATGTGCCGATAAGATGATGCATCCGGGTGGGAAATCGGTAAGAACCCCACAATCTGGAAGCCAGCCGCTTTGCAAAAACAAACTTGAGGCGCATCCATATCCAGGAGCATTGAACAAGGAGAGAAGAGCGCCACCCTTGCCGGGGAAGGATCGAATACAAGATCGGGGGAATACAGGAATTTCTATAAAGAGAAAGGATGATTGATACATTTACAGTAGGTATTCCCAGTTTCAGAGCCCTGATCGCAACGTACCAAACAAAAGTATCACACAGCAGCAAATCCGGCTGGCACGATAGCAGGCACTTATCAAGGTTTCCGGCTTCGATCTGCTTCAGATAGGAGAAAAAGATCCTTTCATCCTGCAGCCTCTTCCGACATAGGGACACTATCCCACTGGGAGGATTGGACAAAGTGGTAATAAATTCCTGTAAATAACCTTTGGGCAAAAGGTCTTCCGCAAAAGAAATAAATTCGAATCCCTGGTTTACCACCAACTCTTCAAAGTCAGCCAGCCCAATATAAATAATCCTGTGCCCCCGCGACTGCAAGCTTCTCGCCAGCCTAAAAGTGCCGGTATAATGACCGTTTTCCGAAAGCATGGCAAAGGCAATGGTTAGCTTTTGAGGTTTATCCATATCCGGTCAAACTCCTGTCAAACTTGCCGGAACCCCTTCGATAAGACTGACTCCGGAAGACGTTCCCACTATTCCTTTCCACCTGAACCCGGAGCTTTCCAGGAGAGTTCTGAATTCTTCCCGGGTCCTCTCCTTTCCTTTATGGATTATAAGCATGTGAAGATCCATAAAGCTGCCTGCGGCTGAACCCGATTGATCGAGGACTGACTCGATGATGACAATTCTGGCATGGGTGGGCATAGCTTCCCGACAATTTCGAAGAATCTCAGAAGCAGCTGCGTCGTTTTGGTTATGGATGATTCCCTTGAGCAGGTACATGTCTCCATTTTCCGGAATTTCCTTGAAAAAGTCTCCCTTCTCTACCTGGCATCGGTCATTCACTCCCGCGGCCAGTAAAACCTCATCAGCATGTGCAACAATATGCGGCTGGTCAAACAGGATGCCTCGAAGATTCGGATAACTCGACAAAATGGTGGAGATTAACTCTCCCTTCCCTCCACCCACATCAACTATCCTGTCCGCTCCTGAAAAATCAAGGTGCAGAAGCACTGATTTAGCTTCCTGTTTCGACATCTCAGCTGCCATCGCATCAAATAAGTCCCCAGCCTCCGGATATCGGGCTCTATATGACCAGGCATCCTCACCAAAGACCCTGGGGAATGCCGCTTCTCCTGATTTGACACTGTAGAGCAGTTCTCCCCAGGCAGCCCAGGATGAATGGTTCAACATGTGCAAAATCTCAGCCCGCATGGAACCTTCCGAGTCGGTTCGAAGCAGCTCAGCTAATGGAGTCAGATGGATCCGGCCTTCCTCATCCTCACGAAAAATGCCGTTAAACGCAAGAAAGCGCAGGAACCGCCGCAGCGCATCCGGATGGGAACCAGTTAACTCAGCAAGTTCAGCGTATGTTTTCGACCCATCTCTAAGGCAGTCAGCTATACCCAGAGATACCGACACGTAAACGCCCTGTGACAGGCCGAAGCCAAAAACTATCTGGCTCAATTTCTCCCGGTCTGAATTTGAAATCATTTCTCCCTCTCTCCCAGGTAAGACAGTACTTCTATCCTGGCAGTACCATCCCCATATTTCTTCTCAAAATAGGTTACCACCAGACCGTTTTGCAGATTGGCAATCGGCTTGCCGCTCATGAAGGGTGGGATCAGAAATCCTTCCGCCTCGAAGGCATCCTTTACTGAGGAGAACATAAGCGGATCTGTCATGGTGAGTCCGACATGGGTTCCGACCTCTTCTTTTATCCACGCTCCAGATATGTTAATGCTCTCAGATGGGATGAAAGCCTCTGCGTATCCGGAACGCCCATTGATCTGGTCCCTCCGGGCAGTAAAGATATCCGTAGGAACAGTGGGCCGGCCGGAAAGCACGCTTAGTTCCCTGGAAATCACTGTGCTGGATATCGTGGAATGGCCCGAACTGAAACCAGCCCTGTTTGCCTCTCTGACCATTTCAGCAATACTCAAACGGGGGCCTGGATAAACGAATCCAACGTGAATCGAATCAAGTACAGAACCCAATACCTGATACCTGTTTTCCCTTCTCTCAAAGAAGTAATCCAGGATGTCCGCGATAGAGACCTTATCAATAAAATGACGAGCTTCCACCAGACATCGAAAAAACCTGTCTCCGGGATCACCAGGCCCCAAGAGGGTTTGACTGACTGTAAACATCACTTGTTGTTGCATCTGGAAAAAACCTTGCCTTAAATTTGATCTAGAAATCAATCAATCAATCAATCAATCTTTCATTTTCTGCCCCTGGAACTGCCCTCTCCACCGCCTCACGCGTCAACGGATAGACGATTCGACCGGTGCGAACTAGGTCGGAAATGATACTGAGTTGCAGCTTCTTGAGTGCCGATGCTTCCATCCACTGCTCATTGGACTGCCAGTCTGTAAGATACCACTGCGTGTAATCAGTCCAGAAAACCTCAGATTCTCCCAGCTGAAGGAATACATCAGGTACTGTAGCAGGGGTTAACATCCCTCTGTGAAAATCCTTCGGTATAACTGGTGTCAGGGGAAGACCTACTGCGCCAAAACGCAGGAAAAGGTAAATCCGTGGAGCATATCCTTCCTGACTCTGGCAATGCAATGCCACGAGTTTCGCCAGTTCTTTTACAGTCGGCGCCAGGATTCTGTCCGCGTCAATTATGAAAAGATAATCTTCAAAATTCCAGAAAACGCTTTTTACCAGATTCGTTCCAAGGCACTTCCCTCCCCAAAATTCCTCAATATGCTGCCGCAGGGCCCTGGCCTGCAATCTGATTTGTTCCGGCACCTGAAGTTCCGATTCCGGACAATCTATCTCCTGGCTGATACCAGTATGAACCTGGAGAAATGGATTTAACTCAAAATCCACCCAGAGTTTCTGGAAGAAATCCAGAATAAAACAGTAAACCTCATCCACAAGAAGGTTATCCGCAATCAAATACCTCCGTTCAGCTATATGGATCAACTTCCTGGCTAAAGGGGTATCCATTGCCTTGAGCCCCTCGGCCCTGGAATATCGATACTCCCCGGTTCGCATTGCCCACTGTACGTTAACCAGTTCACTCACGACCTTATAGCAGATCATATTCCGCATCAAGACATCTTCGGCATACCTTCCTGGTTTGAGTAGAAAATCAGCAAACCTGGCCCACCACTGGTTCATTTCAGCATAACAACTGGCTTGAAGCTGTTGCCCTGTCAATTCAGGTAAAGAGCCCAGGACATCTCTCCCATATAGCAAGGCCCAGGTGGATTTGCCTTCCTGGTAGCGGTATTGCCAGACAGGTGATGTGTGCCAGCGATGTTCCATTATCTCCATGGTTAATACAAGATTTGGATAATAATCAATCAAGTTACCTGTAAGGACCCCCAGCATCCGGCAGGTTTTCTGGATTGATCGTCTGACGTTGGCATCGTTTGTGGTGATAACTACAAGATCAATATCACTGATTCCAGGCGTGATTTCACGCTTGGCACATCCACGACAGATATAGATCGCCACAATTCCCTGGTGAAACCTCAACATACGCACGGCAAAACTAACGGTTATCCGGTATAGCATTTTATAAACTGAGGCAAGCGGCGGCCGGGAACTCCACACTATAAAACTACGCAGTTTTCGTTTCAACAATCCAGTGATTTTCATCCGTTCCGAAATACCATACGACTTTTTCAAGGGGACCCTGCAAATTTTTCGGTTATAGAGTCAATTAAATAGCCGTCAGAGAAGGCCAGGGCAAATCCCTGCTAACAGCTCAGATAGATTACCTTAGGCCTTATCAAGTTGCAATAGTACTGAAAAACCGCGGATAGGCCATGGTTATTTCCCCGGAGATCAAGAATTCCCTGGTTAAATAAGCAAAATACTTGTGTGCACTTCGAACTCTGCGCACTTTCTAAATCCGCAAACCACTTACATTCAAAACGTTGTAGACTGCTGGCATTAATCAAGACTTAATTTATTCACTTTCCCCTTCTCGTTTCCCATTGACATTCTGTTATCCACGAAATAGTATTTTTATCTCTGGGAGTCGGTTGAGAATAGTTTATGTTTTAATCTGGTTTTTTTATTTGGTAATTTCATGTCCATTATTATTTTTGATTTTTATGGTTTGACTATCCAGGTCCAAAGTGCCGATCAGGATCTGGTCAATGAGGTAAAGCGGGATTTCGGCTTTTTCAGTTCGGAAAAGAACCAGGCAGAAATCAGGATTGAAATCAAGCTGACACCTCCAAGTTACGAAGGATTCCAGGAAATTCCCGCCCAGTTCGTAACCCCCCGTAATGTATGTTACAAGGACAAAACCCGAACCATAATTGATTACAGCGGCAAGGCATTATGTATCCATGACAGGAACAATAAAACCTGCTCTATCCAGGGCGAAGATTTTGACCTGGTTCGAGAGATCTGCTATCTGTTCATTCTATCAGTAACCGGTGAATACTTTGATAGGCAGGGCCTTAACCGGATACATGCCCTTGGTGTAAGCCGTGGTGGCAAGGCTGCCTTACTTCTAATGCCTTCCGGAGGCGGAAAAAGCACAATGGCGCTGAGGCTTTTGGCGCGACCGGGATTTAAACTGCTCAGTGACGACAGTCCACTGGTTGATCGGAAAGGAAACATCCTTGGTTTTTCTCTGCGGATCGGAATTGCTCCTGACCAGAAAGGTTCCATAGATCCGGAATTCATCCGCACCCTGAATCGAATGGAGTTCGATCCCAAGACCGTTATAGATATTGACGCTTTCAAGGGAAAGCTGTCTGGAAGCGCTTCCCCATCTCTGCTGTTGGTAGGACAGAGAAATCTCGGACAGGTTGCCCGGCTGGAACCACTTTCAAAGGTCCGGGCTTTTAAGGCACTTACCAACAACATGATTGTGGGATTGGGACTCTACCAGGGGCTGGAATTCCTGCTTGAAAGAGGGAGCTGGGAAGTTTTTCTAAAAATCGGACTGCTCTTTTCGCGTCTGCGAAACGCATTACGGCTGCTCCGGCGTTCGGAATGCTACAGGTTTGTGATCGGTCGTGACCTGGAGCTCAATGTTGAATGTTTAACGACTTTTCTGGAAGAAAAATTGCCAGAAGTGGAGTAGACTGCCTGGCAATGTAAATAGTGTAATTAAACAATATAGATAATACAATTATTGAGGGGGAGTCATCTTTTGGGGAATTTTTATATAGCCATATTCGCTGAATAATTTTCATGACTATTATTCTCGTCATATTGAGTCCTTAAAGATTATTACGACTATTTCCTAAATCAAAAAATAATTCAATTAAAGGTGATCTTATGGAAGAAAAAAACAAAACCAAAAACCAACTGTCGAGACGAAGATTCCTGGGAACTGCCACAGCAGCCACTGCTTTCTCCATGATTCCGCTGCAATACAGCTGCAAGAGCGCGGCTCCACCGGCGGCCCCTGTCGCCCCGCTGGTCAACTCTAACTTTGGCGGTGTACAGATTGGTGCCATCACCTACAGCTGGCGCAGTATGCCCGGCAGCGCAGAAGACATCCTCCAGTACTGTCTTGATTCTGGAGTGAGCTCCATAGAATTAATGGGCAACGTGGCTGAAGAATATGCGGGCATCCCGGCTGGTCCCCCCAGGCCCCAGCGGGGAGTTGAAATGACTGAAGAAGACCGTAAAGCTTTTGAAGAAGCCCGGGCAGTTGCAGCAAAATCCCAGAGGGAATGGCGTATCTCAGCACCGATGGACAAGTTCAAAGAGTTTCGCAAGATGTACAACGACGCTGGTGTTAATATCCATATCGCCAAGTTTTCACCAGCTGGCTGGTCGGACGAAGAAATTGATTACGCCTTTAATGCCGCCAAGGCACTGGGAGCCATGGGGGTCTGTAATGAAATCGGAGACGAGGCCTGCAGAAGACTGGCACCGTTTGCTGAGAAACACGGTATGTATGCCATCTTCCACAACCATTTTCAGCCTGGGGAAGAAGGCTGGTCATGGGATCCTTTCCTGGAGATTTCTCCGGCCATCATGCTCAATATGGATATCGGACACTATTTTGGCATAACCGGACTCCACCCGAACGATGAAATAACCAGGCTTCATGACCGGATCGTAAGCATCCATATCAAGGATAAAACCGGGCCAAACGGGGATCCTCCCAATAGCAACATGCCCCTGGGAGAAGGCGAAACCCCCCTGACGGATGTCCTCAAGCTTATTCAGAGTGAAAAATGGCCAATCAATGCTGATATAGAACTCGAGTATGAAATTCCGGAAGGTTCGGATGCGGTTCAGGAAGTCAAAAAATGTGTTGAGTACTGCAAGGCTATACTGGTCTAGGTTATTTCGAACAGAAAATCAACCCGTGTTGCATTAAACACAGGTCTGGCAGTTTAAAGAATGGGCAACAAGATAATCCAGAACTGCCGTTGAGCAGAAAACAGCGGGCGACTCCGGTTTGGATGCTGACCGAGTGGCCCGCATCTTTTTCTTTTAACGTCCTAAAGAGAAAAAAATATAAAGGGAATCCGAATAATAGTCTGCACCCTTCCTATAGCTCCGCGGGAGAAAAGTACCTGAGATTTTTGAAAAACTGGTAGTGATCCTTTGCCTTGTGCAAGGAAGAGGAAATTGAATTAGTGAATTATGCCATCTGGGGAGGTGGTCCTGGCGGCAAAGTTGAGTCCAGCCCAGAGGAAACAAAAAATGGAAATGACAGAAAATTATCTAATAACAGACTAAGCCTTGAGATTTCCATAATTTATCGTTACTATGCCCACAGATGGAACAGAAAAAAAAGCATCTGGGGAGTGGGATTTCCGGACTGGACAGGCTGCTGAAGGGATTAAGGCCTGGAGACAACATTGTCTGGCAGGTGGATTCCATAGGCGATTACCTGCCTTTTGCTTTGCCTTGCGCTGCTTATGCCCGTGACCACGGATTCAGGCCCATCTACTTTCGCTTCTCGCGACACGAGCCTTTATTTCCACCTGGTTCAGGTGTTGAGATTTATAACTTTTCACCGGAAGAAGGTTTCGAAGTATTTATTCGCAAGTTTCACAAGATCATAGACAAAACCGGAAAAGAAGGCTATTACATTTTTGATTGCCTCTCCGACCTGGTCGTTGACTGGTACAGCGATAGAATGCTGGGTAATTTTTTTATGCTTGTTTGCCCCTACATTCGCCAGGCCGGGGCTGTGGCTTATTTTGCTTTGTTCAGAAATCGTCACTCCTTCCATGCCATGAGGCCCATTATTGATAACTCACCGGTTTTTCTGGATGTGTACCGAAGCAAGGAAATACTCTACGTCCATCCAATCAAAACGCCGGGCCGTTATTCTCCGACAATGAATATGCTTCACGTCTGGGAAAACGAAACCTTTGTGCCGGTAAAGGATAGTGTCACCATAACCGAGATACTTTCGGATGTTCCCTGGTCACGCCTGGATTCAGCTAGTTACCGCCTTGGTTTCTGGAGCAGCACCTTTGCCCATGCTGAAGAAGTCCATACCGCTCTTGGTCGAGGGGAAAAGGTAAAAAGAGAAGCTAACAGGATTTTCGTACAGCTTCTTCGCATGGCAGTATCACGCGGAGAAAAAGTCTTAAACCTGGCCCAGAAATACCTGACGCTTGCAGACATCCTTAATGTTCGGAAGCGCATGATTGGCACCGGGCAAATCGGGGGAAAATCAGTCGGCATGCTTCTGGCACGAGCGATCCTGAAACAACTGGACCAGCGCTGGGAAGCTGTGCTTGAGCCTCATGACTCTTTTTTCATTGGTTCGGATGTCTTTTACACTTTTCTAGTTCGTAATAATATCTGGTGGCTGTACCAAAAGCAGGCTATTCCGGACCGATTCCTTGAAGATGCTGAAGAAGGCCGCCGGCGCATGCTTTACGGGCATTTTCCAGAGTATATAGTCAAGCAATTCGCGGATATGCTCGATTATTTCGGCCAGTCGCCGATAATTGTTCGTTCCAGCAGCCTGCTGGAAGATAACTTTGGAAATGCCTTCGCCGGTAAATATGAAAGTATCTTCTGTGCCAACCAGGGATCCCGGCAGCAGCGCCTCAAATGCTTCCTTTCCGCCCTTAAAAAAGTCTATGCCAGCACCATGAGCGAAGAAGCCCTGACCTACCGCCGGCAGCGCGGGCTGCTGGACCGCGACGAACAAATGGCTATCCTCATCCAGCGCGTTTCCGGAGCACCGTATGGAAAATACTTTTACCCGCAGGCAGCCGGAGTTGGCTTTTCTTTCAATCCATATGTCTGGAGTGAATATATCGATGCCGAAGCCGGTGTATTAAGACTGGTTTTCGGTCTAGGGACAAGAGCAGTAGACCGGGTGGAAGATGACTACGTTAGAATTGTCGCACTCAATGCTCCCGAAAGGCGACTGGAGGCTAACATCGGGGAGATGAGGCAATTCTCCCAGCAGTGCGTTGATGTCCTGGACCTTGATGCCAATGAATTGGTTTCAAAGAGTTTCGAAGAAGTAGCCGGGCAGGCCCTTAATCTTCCGCTGGAGATGTTTGCCTCCCTGGATAAGAAATCAACTAACAGGCAAAGGGATGCCGGGACACCGGAATCCTTTAACTGGGTTATTACCTTCGAGAAATTGCTGCTGAAATCTTCCTTCGCGGCGGACATGCGAAAAATGCTTCACCTCCTTCAGGAGGCTTATGATTATCCAGTGGACCTGGAATTCACGGTCAATTTCTTTGGCAATGGCAATTATAAAATAAATCTTGTGCAGTGCAGGCCTTTACAACTGAAAGGCGGCGGATCAATTGCCGTCACAAAACCAAAAACTTCCAAAACCGATGTGATTATCGATGTGCAGGGCCCCGTCATCGGCCCAAGTAGATCCATTACTATCGACCGCCTGATCTATGTGGCCCCGGATGTCTATGGGCAGCTTTCTGTCAGGGACCGTTATGCAGTTGCCCGGCTCATCGGCAGACTCAACCGCCTCGAAAAAGACAGGAATTCAAAAACCATAATGCTTATTGGATCCGGAAGATGGGGAACCACAACACCGTCGCTTGGCCTGCCCGTTTCATTTGCCGAAATCAGTACTGCATCCGTGATCTGTGAAATTGCCTCAATGGGAAAGGGTGTCTATCCGGACATCTCTCTTGGAACACATTTTTTCAGTGATCTCATTGAAATGGATATCCTCTATCTCGGAATATTACCCAATAGGGCCAACACTTTCATAGACGAAGATTTTTTCATGAACTCCCCCAACAAAGTCGGAAAGGAAATACTGCCGGAAGAAGCTAAGTGGGCAAAAGTGGTGAAGGTCATCGACCCCGCTGATATTCATAAGGGCAAGGTTTTGAAACTATATGCAAACGTGCTGGATCAAAGGTTCATCTGTTACTTCGAGCCGAAATCCTGACTTAAAACTTTAACAGTCACGGGCAGCAGGATATAAATGCCCGACTGAGTAATTAGGGGATTTACACTGATGATACTTTAACAATCCTGATGTCTCAGCATTAAAACATAGTCAACAATCATGATCCGGTCCCAGAGGTTTCAAATGAAACTGCAGCATATAACCAAAATGGCACTGGTTGGATTTTTCCTGGCCTGGCCCAATCCTGGCCTGTGTGCCCAGGAACAGCCGGAAAATCTCGAATATACACCTGAAATAGGCCAGATGGGTAAGGATGTTATCTGGGTTCCAACCCCCGATGAACTGGTAGATAAAATGCTGTGGGGCGCCCAGGTTTCAGCTGAGGATTTTCTTATTGACCTGGGTTCTGGCGATGGACGCCTGGTTATCGCTGCTGCCAGGATTGGCGCCAGCGCCCGAGGCATTGAATACAATCCTGATATGGTCCTGCTTTCGAAAAAGAATGCGAAAGAGGCAGGCTTCAGCGAAAAAACAGAATTTATCCAGGCCGACATTTTTGAGTGCGATCTCTCAGAAGCCACCGTGATCACCATGTTTCTCCTGCCCAGCCTCAACCTTAGACTGAGGCCGCGGCTTCTCGAACTCAAACCCGGTACCCGCATTGTATCTAATTCATTTGGAATGGGTAACTGGAGACCGGATTACAAGGCAAAAATCAATGATAACGCAAGCGACTGGACTACTGCTCTGATCTGGATTGTTCCTGCCAAAGTCGAAGGCACATGGCAACTCCAATACGGAGAACTGATCATCCGCCAGGAATTCCAGAAAATTTTCGGAACATATCGAGCCCATAATAAAACAACAAATATATATGGTGGGAGCCTGTATGGAGACTCGATAACATTCAGCATCAATGGAGAAAAATATACCGGTCATGTAACCGGAAAACAGACAATGGAAGGAGTCGTTACATCAGGTGACTCCACCCGGGACTGGGCCGCAACTCGATCTGAATTCTGATCTTGGCAGGTTAATCCGCCGCGTTCATTTCCCGACAACCTGGAGACTTCAGCTGTCCATGACCATTAATCTCCGCCGTCCTGTTTCTTCCGGCACTTATGCCGAGAGCGGGGCAAACTGGGCAGTAGGCAGATAGACATCAGGGGTCTTGGGATCAATCGTTTTTGTACGCCCTCCAGCCTGAGCAGGAACGGTTTCAGCAACCTCGAACCTTCCGGGAGATGACTCATACACAATGGTCAGGGCAACTTCTCCGTTGGAAGCGAAAGCAAGCCCGGACTCCGGATCGAACCCGGCGCTGTCGCATCCCTCCACGATTGGAACAACTGCTATCACTTTGCCCACTTCCAGGCCCAGGACAGTCATGACTTTATTGCCGGATAAAGACTCCATGACCACATCATAAGTATTCACATCAAAGACAAAACCGGCACTGAGGCTGATCCTCCGGACACAAATATTCCATTGGAAAAAGGTCCAGGGTAGCAGGAGCTTTTCCGGATGGAACATCAGCGTTGCTGATTGTAGCTGCCAGGCTCGGACACGCAGCAGGCACAAATCAGCCAAATTGCTTTATTCAGCATCAATGAAATGGCACTCTCCTGTAACGTTAAACCGAGTTGATTTCACATCAGTACAAGAAGGATCAAGGTAACCTCTATATCCTGGTTGTTTTCCCCCGACACTAACCGTAAACCATCCTGGTTCAATTACCCTGTTGCCTTCTTTATTAATGATCGACAACTGCCTTGATTCAAGAACAAATTCAAGCCCTTTACTTTCACCGGCTTTAAGATGAATCCTTTTAAAGCCTTCAAGTTGTCTTACAGGCCTCCTTGTAGAAGCTTCTTCGTCAGTAAGGTAGATCTGTACTACTTCATCCCCGTCTGATTCACCGGTGTTTTTCACCGTAAGCTTGAGTACAAGCTTATCACCTGATTTTATTCTTTCTGGCACCTCAAGGTCTGAGTATTCAAATGTTGTGTAACTCAATCCGTATCCAAACGGATACAGCGGTTCATTCTCAAAATACCTGTAGGTCCGGCCATCCATATCATAATTATCAAAATCAGGGAGCTGATCAACTGATTTATAATACGTTACAGGCAACCTTCCGGCAGGGTTGTAATCGCCGAAAAGAACATCGGCGACTGCATTCCCGGCCTGCTGTCCACCATAACCGGCAAGAAGGATGGCATCTGCTGCTTCCTGTTCTCTTGTAACAGCCAAGGCGGAACCGTTCATCAAAACAACAATTACTGGCTTCCCGGTCTTATACAATTCTTCTAACATCACTTTTTGCTCTGCCGGCAACTGGAGATTTGTACGGTCGCCTCCCTCAAAACCATCTATCTTAATTGCCATTTGCTCACCTTCCAGTCTCTGCGAGAGCCCTACTACGGCAATAATCGCGTCACAATCAAGGGCTTTGTGCTGAAGGTCACTAATCAGATTCTTTCTTGGTGTTGCCCATAACAATTTAATATCTGCGTCACCTGACAGGTTCCTGTACTTCACTATGACACTGTATTTATTCCCTGCTTCCAGCTGAACCGGTTTTTCCATGTGAAAGGCATGGTGATCTCCCTGATAACTAATAAAACTCTCTCCTTCAAATTCAATTTCATAATTCGATGAACCCCACGAACCAAGGAAATATTCCCCACTTTCAGCAGGGCAGAGCCATGTCGTCCACCTGACTGAAAACCGGTCATCCGGAATATCAGGATGCGGACTGTATGTTTCCCAGTAGAAATTGATGTTGTCGTCTATCCGGGTAAAGACAGGTTCTCCCTCGAAATCAGGGTTATCAAAATACTCAGCAAAAGCTCCCCTTTTCCCATCTCTGGTAAGCAGCGAATCAGCAGGAACGGGTTTCAGGTTATGCACTCCCTTTGCCAGGTCGCTACCTTCAGCATAAACTACCTCAAACTCCTCTCCCGTTCTATTCTTCAGCCCATCCAGGATGGTCACAGGATTTCTGGGGATACCGTTATAATTCCCGATAAGTGCTTCAAAATTATCCGCGTTAGGGCCGCAAACCATGACTTTCCTGACATCTTTTTTAAATGGCAGAACACCGTTGTTTTTTAGCAGTACTATCGATTCCCTGGCAGCATCTCTTGCCAGGCCGTCCGCGTAATCAGAACAATTGGCCGACAAAGGAATTCCAGCCCAGGCTACTCTGGAATCCGGATCGAACATGCCAAGTTTAATCCTTGCCTTCATGAGCCTCTTCACTGCCTTGTTAATATCAGCCTCGCCAATAAAACCCTGCTCGACTGATTCCATCAAGTGACTGTAGGTGACACCGCAATTAAGATCAGTACCTGCTTTAACCGCTAGGGCAGCCGATTCAGCAGGAGAATCCGTGTATCCCTGGAACTGGTGAAAATCCGATATCGCCCAGCAATCCGAGACAATGTAACCGTCAAAACCCCATTCGTCATGCAGTATTGAGAATAATTCTTCATTTGCGCAACATGGGTGATCCCTGAACTGGTTATATGCTCCCATTACTGATTCAACCCCACCATCCACGACAAGGGCCCTGAAAGCAGCCAGGTAAGTCTCCCTGAGGTCGACCTCGGAGACTTTGGCATTGAACTTGTGCCTCAATGGCTCAGGTCCGCTGTGGACAGCATAATGTTTGGCAGTAGCTACAGTCTTAAGATACCTGGGATCATCTCCCTGCATACCTTTAACAAACTCAACACCGAGCCTACCGGTAAGGTAAGGATCCTCACCATAGGTTTCGTGACCCCTTCCCCACCTGGGATCCCTGAAAATGTTGATATTGGGTGACCAGAAAGTAAGTCCCTGGTAAATCCCCCGCATACCCCTTCTCTGGTAATCGTGATACTTGGCGCGGGCCTCCTCCGATATCACGCTGGCCACTTCGTGCATCAGTTCTGGATCCCAGGTTGCGGCAAAGGTTATGGACTGCGGGAAAACGGTAGCCCATCCTGAGCGGGCCACACCATGAAGTGCTTCGTTCCACCAGTTGTATTCCGGGATTCCAAGTCGAGGTATCGCAGGTGCCGTATAAAGTAACTGGTCAACCTTTTCCTGCAGGGTCATCCTCGAAACCAGGTCATTGGCACGTGTTTCAATCGGGAGATCAGGATCCCGAAAAGGATATGAATCCTGGGCAAACAGGTTGACACAAGACAAATAAAACAATATGAGGAAGGATATTTTTTTCATGCTTTTTTCAGGTAATCAGGCACTGTTAGTGCTTCTTTCTTGAATCGTTTCAACATTGATTCGGACTAAGCAACAGGCAGTGACGGGCAATTCCATGGTCTCTACCAATATCTATATTATTACCTGACAGAATACCTGTAAACAGCTTTTGAGGTAAAAGGTTTGGACGGTTCTCTACTTCCGTTGATAAAAATGCAGGCTGGTTTAAGCTGTCAAGGCAATGCTGAGTTTCCAGGCACAGTCCGCTACGACGCATAAAGGCTTTTCCGCCATGCCCTTACTCGCCCCTGCAGTAAAACTGCACTCACAGCTTACAGCTTTAAACCTCCCTTATCCGCACTGCTGTTTATTTATGGACAGCAGCATCAACTCTGTCGTTTATCAGGCTGGAAATCATCCGATCATTCATGGAACCTGGCGAGGTTTAATAAGTGTTACCTGTGTCTTGATTGATCCATCTCAAGACAACTTTTAATCCTGAATCTTAAAGCTTGATTGCGGGCCCAAAAGCCCGCAATCGTCAATCAGTCTACTGTCCCAGCATGGGAAAGAGCTGGCGGATCTCTTCATCACTGGGCTGGCGGCCGTACTCAGCAACTTCCAGGGTTTCCGCATGAACAGCCTTATTGGCCTTCTCGGCACCATACCATTTAACCAGGTTCTCTCTCATGTCTGGTGTGATTTCGGTACGTCCCTTGCGGCCTTCTATGAACCATGCCCGCCTTTCAGCCGGATCTTTCGGAATATCTTTAAGCGTACCTGCAACCCAGGGCAGCCATTCGAAATACTGGGATTCGTGGGCCATGTTTCCGTCTATTATCTGGTCATATACATCGTCCACTATCACTGTGATTTCAGGCTCAAAAGGATAAGGTTTGGTGAAGCGGTCTTTCATGTAAAGAAAGACTGGATTCTTCTCCAAAGCGGGTACGTCAGAAACAATATTGGGAACAACCACCATATAGGCGGCATCCATGACCAGGACTCCGGCGTAACGGTGATCAGGATGATAGTCGTTGGGCCGCAAGCCTATCACGATATCAGCGTTCCAGTTACGGATCTCTCTGATAACCTGCTTCCTTATTTCCAGGGTTGGAAGCAGTTCAGTGTCGTGGTTATCCAGGGTTATGTATTCGGCGATACCGTAGCGGCGCCCTGCTTCAGCAGATTCAGCCCGGCGGCGCTGAGCCAGCCTGGCTCCGCCGGTAGTGTAGGAACCACCGTCACCGTTAGTAAGGGAGACAAACTTAACTTTGTGTCCCATCTTCGCCCACTTTATTGCTATTCCCGCGATCCGCCCGTCGGCATCGTCAGGGTGCGCAAACACCGCAATTATATTCAGGGGTTTGTCCTGGGCCACAATTACCTGCCCCAGGCAAAAGCCTACTAAAAAAAGCACAAATAACGTTTTTTTCATTTCTATCCCTCATGATTGTGCAGAGAATATATTCTCATGGATTTTGATTAAACTACCTATCAGCATTCAATAGAAATGATGATAATTCGATCCTGAAAAGGAATCAACAGATATTAGCGGTTGAGGACTAACGTTTTTTCCATATCCCAGGAAGAACCAGCCTCCTGCTTGCCTACCTTATCTACAGCTCCGGAAAACGCGTATTATCCAGACCGGGCCAGAGGTCCTGTTAAATTTTGAAGTATCAACCGGTAAGCGGCAAATAAGCTGAGTGCTGCGAGTATCGCTGAGAAGCGGAAAATCCCGCAAACTGATATCCTTCTCTTTAATGAGCATGGAGAAACCCGGAAAAAATGAAGTACTGATTCAGGATCCGCAGCAGAACAACTGGATACGATTCAGGAATCCGATCCGGGTGTTGACAGCTTACCAGATTGATAAAGTGCTTCCCCTTCTGCGTTCGGTGGAAACCGCTGTTGAATCTGAAGGCCTGACTGCCGCCGGCTTCGTCGGATACGAAGCCGCCACCGCATTTGACGCCTCTCATGTTACCAGGCAGGCCGATAAAAACTTTCCTTTGGGTTGGTTCGGCATTTATGAAAAGGGTGAGAAATTTGTTTTACCGCCATGCAAAACTGCTGTCCCCGCTGGAATATGGTCCCCATCCATTTCCAGTGAAAACTACTCTTCGGCGATAGGGAAGGTGCTTGGATACATCGCCGCGGGTGATACTTACCAGGTGAATTTCTCGTTCCGGTTGAGAACCCAAAAGCAACTCCTGCCCTGGCATCTTTTTCTGCAGATGGTATCCGGAAAGGCACCTGGATACGGAGCATATATTGAAACTGACCAGTGGGCGATCTGTTCGGCTTCCCCTGAACTCTTCTTTCAACTGGAGGGACAGAACCTGGTTTCACGCCCGATGAAAGGAACCATGCGACGTGGACGATGGGTCCAGGAAAACCAGGAAAGAATTGAGGCTCTCAAGGCATCTTCCAAGGACCGTGCCGAAAACCTGATGATCGTTGACATGGTTCGCAATGATCTGGGACGGATAGCAGAAACCGGTTCAGTAAAGGTCGACCGGCTGTTCGAAGTCGAACAATACCCTACCCTTCTGCAGCTGACCAGCACCGTCCGCTGCAGGACTGAAGCAGGCCTGGAGAAAATTTTCAGTGCCCTTTTTCCCCCGGCTTCAATTACCGGAGCACCCAAAATACGCACAATGCAGATCATTTCAGAACTGGAGGACAGTCCCCGCCGGATATACACCGGGACCACAGGATTTCTGGCCCCAGGGCGTTACGCCCGCTTCAACGTGGCAATTCGTACAGCTCTGGTAGACAAAATAAAGGGAGTTGCAGAATATGGTGTTGGCGGGGGCATTGTCTGGGATTCTACAGAGAAATCCGAACTGGATGAATGTTACGTAAAGGCAGCAGTGCTGACCAGATCGTTTCCAGATGAATTTGACCTGCTCGAATCACTACTCTGGACTCCGGATTCCGGGTGCCCGCTGCTTGAAAAACACCTGGACCGGCTGGAAGCTTCCGCCTTTTATTTCAATCGCGAATTTGACAGGGAAACGGCCCGAATAAAAGTTGAGGAATTGACAGGAAGACTGGAGGATCAGCCTCACAAGCTCAGGATGCTGCTCGGCCCTCAAGCTGATGTCCGGCTTGAGGCTTCCCCCCTGTATGCGCTGCCTCACCCCTATCGTGTCTGCTTTGCAACTGGACCGGTAGACTCCTCAAACCTGTTTCTTTTCCATAAGACAACCCTCAGGGAAATCTTTGCGTTGCAACGACAAGCTTGCCGGGAATTCGACGATGTGCTGCTCTGGAACGAAAAAGGTGAAATGACCGAGTCAACCATAGCCAACATCATTGTAGAGCTGGATGGACAGCTTTATACCCCTCCGATAGATTCCGGTCTCCTTCCCGGGATCTTCCGGGGCACACTGCTTGAAAACGGCACTGTCAAAACCCGTATCATCCGCAGGGAAGAACTCTCTCGTTGCACCCATGTGTATCTGGCAAACGCGGTGCGGGGTCTGTGGGAGGCAGAGCTCATGGACCCATCGTGAAAATAATTGATTAATTAATTAACTGCTAATCTGATAAAAGAGTTATTTGATAACTGGCGATTCACAAATAGCCCTTGAACCTGCCCCATGAAAATCCTGCCCAACAGGCTGAATGGCCATTGACTCTGGGCAATCAACCTTGGTGAAGTCGTAAAAAGCTGATCCCAATATTTTCGATAAATCATGAGGTCAAGACTATTTTCAATAATATCTGTATGTTGCGGTCAAAATTCCGGATTCTGACTTTTGGCCATGCTTGCAATCCTGAATCCCGACACCCTCCATGGCGCTCAGCCTCTTGACATTCAACCCCGATTCCTTTTAACTGATCCTTCATCCGGATTCATTCAGAAAGGAATTACAATATTCATGTGGCTTATCTTTATTTTGTTCGTATCTGTCCTCTCCATTATCCTGATGACCGCGAAACTCAAGCTGCACCCCTTCCTGGCGCTGCTGGCCGCTGCATTCGGTTACGGTTTGTTATCCGGAACCCTCTCCCTCCAACAGCTGGTTGAATCGATAAACGGCGGATTCGGCAAGACCGTGGGCAGCATCGGAATCGTTATCCTCGCCGGTGCCGTGATTGGCACATTCCTGGAGAAATCAGGAGGAGCTTACAGGCTGGCCGAAAAAGTACTCAAAATAACCGGTGATAAACATGTTCCCCTGGCCATGGGAATCATCGGGGCTATCGTCAGCATTCCGGTTTTCTGCGACTCCGGGTTTGTTATCCTTTCACCCCTGAATAAAACCCTTTCAAAAAAAGCCAAGGTTAAGCTGGCCGCCAGCGCCATGGCTCTGAGCCTGGGTCTGTTAGCCACTCACTCCATGGTCCCTCCCACTCCCGGACCCCTGGCTGCTGCTGAAGCCCTGGGAGCCGATATCGGAATGGTTATCCTCTGGGGAGTATTGGTCGCCGCCGTATCACTTTCGGGCGGATGGCTTTTCGCCGTCCTCTTCGCCTCCCGAACGGAAATAGGCACTAATACCGAATCCACCGCCGAATCTTCAACCGAAGAACCGGTTATGGTCGACAAGGACACTCCCTCAGCCTTAAAATCTGTAATTCCTATCATTCTGCCCCTGGTCTTGATTGTCTTCAGGTCTGTTAATGAGCTGATGAGTCCTTTTGGAGACGGAAATATTTCTTCCTTGATCAATTTCTTCGGTCAGCCGATTGTAGCCCTGTTAATTGGAGCCTGTGCCGCGTTTATGCTGCCGAAGAAGCTGACTTCCGAGATGCTATCATCAAAGGGGTGGGTAGGGCAGGCCATCATGTCGGTCACCACGATCATCATCATCACCGGGGCCGGAGGTGCCTTTGGCAGGGTCCTGCAGGATTCCAATATCGCTTCAGTTGTTGAGAACAACCTTTTAGGAATAAACCTGGGCATCTGGCTCCCCATCCTGATGGCCGCGGCCTTAAAAACTGCGCAGGGTTCAGGAACCGTTGCCATCATCACCACCGCGGGAATCATGGCTCCGCTGATGGAATCTTTCGGACTTGATGATCCAATGGCAAAGGCCCTGGTCGTAGTCGGGATCGGTGCCGGAAGCATGATTGTGAGCCACGCCAATGACAGTTACTTCTGGGTGGTCACCCAGCTCTCAGGCATGACCGTCAAACAAGGCTACCGGCTGCAGACCCTTGGCTCCCTGGTCCAGGGCATGACTGCGGCAGTTGCGGTATGGATCATCAGCCTCATGGTACTGTAGGCTCAAATACAGTAATCGCGCGGGACCTATTATCAGGGAACGGAAAATGATCGAATGAAAATTCAACCTGGTGAAAACCATACCCGGCAGGAAAATTCATTCACCCTGCCTTACGGAAGCAGTGAGATTTCCGTTTCTCTTCCCCGGGGCCGCCTGGCAGGTGTTTTTTCCCCCCATGCGACTGAACCCTGTGAGAATCCGCAAGGAGAAGTAAGGCGAGCTTTACAGAATCCAATCGGAATGCTTCCCCTGGAAGAAGCTATACAGGGGTGCAGAAGAATCCTGATTATCAGCGATGACATTACCAGGATGACCCCTTTAAAAATCATTATCCCCGAGATCCTGGAATATTTAAACAGGGCAGGAATTCCTGACGATCAGGTCTCAATACTGATCGGTCTGGGTACGCATCGTTCCATGTCGGGTGATGAAATTTTCCATCAATTTGGCCAGGAAATCATCGAACGCGTATCCATATACAATCATCCCTGGCAGGACCGGGAACAGTTGGCCGATCTGGGCAAAACCGTTAACGGAACACCAATAAGCGTCTGCCGGATGGCGTTGGAGGCGGATTTCATAGTTGGGATTGGAAGCATTGTACCCCACCATATTCCGGGATTTTCAGGAGGAGCGAAAATCGTACAGCCGGGCATTACCGGACCGGAGACAACCGGGGCCACCCACTTGCTCAGTGTAAGTGCCGCACGGTCCTGGCTGGGTGTATTAGAAAATCCGGTTCGAGCCGAAATGGAAGAGGTCGCGGACCGGGTCGGCTTGTCTGCGGTTTTCAACTGCGTGTTGGACTCGAAAGGCAGGCTGATTAAATCCTTCTACGGAGAACCCAGGGCGGCTTTCCGGGCTGGCGCCACAGTTTCCCGCCTGGTTTATGGGGTAAAGGTTCCCCAACCATCAGAGATTGTAGTCGCCGGTTCCTACCCCTGCGATATTGAGTTCTGGCAGGCTCACAAAACTCTCTACCCGGCTGAAATGGTCGTAAGAAAAGGTGGGCGCATTATAGTTGTGACCCCATGCACTGAAGGAGTGGCTGTCACCCACCAGGAAATCCTGGACTATGCCGCCCTTCCCCCCGATAAGATATTGTCAATGATAGAAAGCGGCGCGATTAAGGATACAGTTTCCGGCGCCCTGGCCCTGGCCTGGGCCAAAGTCCGCGAACACGCCCGCATCTCCCTGGTTAGTGACGGAATCACGTCCCATGAAGCCCGCGCATTGGGCTTCACTCCTTTTCCCAGTGTCGAAGACGCAATTGGAGAAGCATTGGGAGATTTGGGTTATAACGCCACAGTATCGGTACTGACCCAGGCGCCTGATATGCTGCCGGAGATGGAGTTTTAGGGAGGAAGGCCACCCTTGATCAGGCGAAGGCTCTGTTCAAATGACAATCAACCAATTTCACATCAACAATCCATCCTGCCAGTTCAATGGGAAAAAGGCCTCAACAATTGCCGGTCAGGAGACCGGCGTTCCACACATGGTTTTTCATCTGGAGGAAGGCATCAACATCAGGCTGGTCTCCCGGATCTGCGCAAGGTAAAAACCTTGCAGAAATGCGCCCCCGTCCACTTCTGCCATCTTAGATCTTAGCTCGCACTTCGGCTTGCCCGGCCCAGCACCTCATTCACCCTGGCTGCCAGTTCCTGCTGGGAAAAAGGTTTTTGAATGAAGTTGACGCCTTTTTCCACCACCACCCCGTGACCAATCACAGTGGCGGGGTAACCGGACATGAACAGGGTTTCAAAACCGGAACAGAGGCTGTAAAGCTGATCGGCCAAATCACTTCCATTCATTTCAGGCATGACTACATCGGTCAACAGCAGGTCAAATCCGCCGTTCCTTTCTCTGGCTATCCGCATGGCTTCACCAGGAGTGCTCGCTTCCAGCACATGATAGCCAATATTTTCTAGAATCCTCCTGCTCATTTCCCTGATTGCCTGTTCGTCCTCAACCAATAGCACTGTTTCACCGTGGGCTGAAAAAACTTCCGCCGTGCTTTCAACTCTTTTTTTATCCATTTTGCCTGTATTCCGCGGTAAGTAGATTTTGACGGCTGTTCCTTTATCCCGGTCGCTTTCCACTTTAATGTAACCATCATTCTGCTTGACTATCCCATAGACAGTAGCAAGCCCCAGCCCTGTTCCCTTGCCTATTCCTTTAGTTGTGTAAAACGGTTCAAAAACGTGGCTGAGGGTTTCCTGATCCATGCCGCAACCGTCATCGGTTACAGACAGCAAGACAAACTCACCGGGAACGGAACCGGCATTCTGGAGGCAAAATGTTTCATCAATTATCGCATTGTCCGTCTTAATGGTGATAGTGCCTACATCAGCAATGGAATCTCTGGAGTTGAGGCACAGGTTAACCATGATCTGATCGACCTGCGCCGGATCAATCTTCACATACCACAATCCGGCTCTGGGTTCCCAATCCAACTCGATATTCTCGCCGATGAGCCGCCGAATCATTTTCAGCATTCCCTCAACGGTCTCGTTTAAATCAGCTACCTTGGGCACTACGTTTTGCTTACGGGCAAAGGCCAGTAATTGTCGGGTGATGTCGGTCGAACGCCTGGCAGCTTCAAAAACCCGTTTGAGATCCTCATGCAGTGGTTCAGATGGATCTGTTTTTTGCAGTGCCAGTTCCGTATACCCGAGAATTACGCTGAGCATGTTGTTGTAGTCATGGGCCACTCCCCCGGCCAACCTGCCAATGGCTTCCATTTTATGAGCCTGCCGAAGTTGAGATTCGAGCTTGCTCTGAGCAGTAATGTCATGGATGATGGCATGGATCAGGGGTTTTCCCTCAATATCAATTTCACTGCAGAAAACAGCCACATTCCTGAACGAACCGTCGGCCAGCTGATGACACAATTCAGAGTGAAATACCTTCCCGGGTCTGGTTTTTTCCCGTTCAGCTTTAACCTCTTCGGTAGAAAGAGTGTCTATCTCCTGGATTTTGATTCGGCGCAATTGCTCCCCAGACCAGCCATAGAATTCTTCAGCTGCTTTGTTGGCTTCGATGATACTGCCATCTACTGGATCAATCAGAAGTTTGACAGCAGAGTGCTCCTGGAATAAATCGCGGAATTTTTTCTCGCTGTTCCCCAACAGCCGGTTAGCCTGGGCCAGATTCCTGGTCCCGGCCCTTACCTGCCAGCGAAGCAGCACAACAAACAAAACAGCCAAAATGAGGAGCCCGCTGATTCCGGCAAGAATCCAGACATAATACCAGGGCACAATCGTCATGGGAGCCTCTTCCATCCAAGAAACTACTGACCGGTAATAGGCGGAACCTGGTTCAGATTTCATCCGTCGCACATTCTTGTCAACAGCCTGTAGCAAATCAGGATTGGAACCCGATGCTGTCGCAAAAAAGAGTGAGACCGGATTAAAAACAATGGGTGTTTTGATAAGTCCATATTGCTTATGAAAAGAGTCACCAAATAAATGGTTTGTAACCGCAGCTTCAGCATCCCCTTTGGCAACGAGTTTAAAAGCTTCTTCAAATGAGTCAGCTTCAACAAAAGTTACCTTGAAACCAAATCCATTTACCAGCTGTGCCAGGTAGATATGATGAATTGAATCTTTGAGTATCGCGACCCGCCGTCCGTCCAGGTCGGATATTTTCATCAATCCGTTCCTGCTGTTGGAATATACAACTGACCAGCTGGTAATCACCGCCTCCTTGTGAAAATCGAATAGTTCTTCTCGTTCCGGTGAATAAGCTACATCCGGAATCAAGTCGATACGTCCTTTTTTCAGGGCGTCGAGGCCTTTATCCCATTGGCAGGGAATATACGTCACCTGCCAGTTTTCTTCCTGTGCAATCTCTTTCAGTATTGCGGCGAAAATACCGGACACAACACCAGATTCATCTGTATAAATCTTAGGCCTATTCTCAAATATACCAACGCGTACCTGTCTACAGCCGGAATCCCCGGGCAATTCCATGCTGGTTTGCCCCCCGGTTTCTCCTTCTTTTTCTTTATCCAGATGCATTTCCCGGTGAATGGTTTCCTGATTTGGCTGAATTCCTGCAACAGCGTACATACTGAAGAAACAAGACATGACCAGAACGGCCAGCGCAACTTGAACTCCAACTGAAAAAGAAAAATGTCCCTTTGTAGCGACTGCAGAAAGATTGACGGTTTTCTCGAATTTCATTCGTTTCAATACCTTAGGGTTAACGATCAAGGTTACTATTTCAGGGAGGGCCGTCCGCTTCTTCCCGTATATCAATGTAGTTTTTTTTTTGAATACTATTTATTCCCAGGGGGCCTCGCTCAACCTCCAAAACCTCTTGAGTAAGGCATAATTCGCAAAATCTTGAAAGTAAATCGCCATTTATCGCCAACCTGTTTAAAAAGAGTACAGGGGAGGCTTTGTATGCGCAAGAATTTTCTTTTTCAGCAGGATTTAATTTCAGGAATCTCTGGCTGTATCCCGAAAAAGTAAAATGTCACCATTACCGGCCTGGAGCGCCGTAGGCGTGACCAAAAAATGTTGGGGAAGAGTGAGGTTGCAAATGAAAGATCCAGGTCGTGATTTGACTAATCAATTATTCGGATATCACTTCCTGGTCCAGCATGTCCAGTATTTCGTTTGCTTTTGCCGCATCTTCCTGCCTGATAACCAACTGGACACCGTTCATTCGAACTGATAAATCGGGCCGCTGCCCCCCGCAATCATCCGCCACAATAACTGATTCAATACCCTCAGCGGAAAGAAGACCCTGTACAAGTTCCGCTTCATATCTTTGATCAAAGGTACGAACACTAATCAAATCATTCATATTTTGCCTTTTATGCCTTATCTGCAACAGGATGTCTCAGCGGCGCTGGTTGTCCAGCCCGCTGCATGTATTGTGATTTATGATAAAACAGAAATCATCGACAAAGCACTATCCGATAATGAGTTTTTCCGCTCCTTAGCCTTGCTATAGCTTCATTTATTTCAGCAAAGCTGAATTTCTCGATTACCGGCTTGATTTTATGGAGACTGGCAAATTCGAGCATCCTGGATATGGTCGAAGGACTGCCGGCCGGAGATCCGGATATAGAACGCTGCCCCAATATCAGAGAGAACACACTGATATCAAGCGGCTCCAGGGTGGCGCCGACAAAGTGCAAACGTCCACGGGGTTTCAGTGTATTGAGATAAAGGTTCCAGTCCAGTTTGACGTTAACCGTTGAAATGACCAAATCAAACCGACTCGCTGCTCCTTCGATTTCATCCTTATCGCGGGAATTCAGTGTTTGGTGGGCACCCAGGCGAAGAGCTTCCTTCTTTTTCTCTTCGCTGCTTGTAAATGCCGTCACTTCACAACCCCAGGCATTAAGAAACTGCAGTGCCAGATGCCCAAGCCCTCCGATGCCAATAACTGCCACCTTGTCTGTAGGTTTAATGTCAAACTGAACCAGAGGATTAAAAACCGTAATACCACCACAAAACATCGGCCCAGCTGATTCCAGCTCAATCCCATTCGGAATTGGAACCACGCTGTTAGCATCCGCGCGAACCTTGTCGGCAAAACCGCCATGGTGCCCTATGATGGTTGGCTGTGAGGAGGCGCAAAGGTTATTATCACCGCTTTTGCACGAAGCGCATTCGTTGCAGTAACCTGAGTGCCAACCCAGTCCAACTACCAGGTTAACCGGCAAATGTTTAACCTGGCTGCCGACTTTGGCTATCTTTCCCACCACTTCGTGTCCAGGAACGATCGGGTATCTGGTCATTCCCCAGGCATCGTCGATAAGGCTCAAATCACTATGGCAAATACCAGAGTAAAGAACATCAATTTCAACCTCATGGGATTTAAGTTCTCCCGGATCGTATTCGAATGGTTCCAGTTTTCCCCCGGGCTCAAATGCCGCATATGCCTTTATCATGATAATCTCCTTTTTTTGTCGTTATTTTTTAAAACTCCTGGAATATTAAATGCGAAGATTACTGCCGGAGATTCGTTATATTCAGGCAAAAAATCCGTGTGGAAGCAGGCATCTGCAGAGAATCCAGTCAGGTTCCTCGAATCGCAACGCCAATAAAAATCCATACGCGGCTGGTGACTGTTTCCATACCGGTTCCTTTCCGGCTCAAAGCTTGCACTTACGTTTTCCCGGTTTTCGGATTATTCCATCAGGAAAAGCATTTCCATCGGACTCCACTTCAACCCAGGTACTTTTGAATCAAGGGAAAACTGGCAGGGATCGGTCTCTTTCCACCACCTCCGGGTTTCAGGGTCCTCAGCAATGGCGTTCATGTCCGCCTCGTAATCCTTGCCAACATATTCGAGGTAGCTGACCAGGTATTTCCTGCCTTCGATTTCAATGAGATGAATTGAGTAGTTCCGAATATTGGACTTTCGGAGCCGGTCGATAACAGACGGCCACACATCGGCATGAAGATCCCGATAATATTGTTCCTTTTCGGGGCGCAGCCCAATTACAGAACCGAAGCGTCTTATTCCCCTGGAATCCTGTTCCGAAGGACCGGGGTTGGTTGGACCGTACTGTGGATTACATATTGATGCCGTCATATCTTCCTATTTCCTCCATCCTATGAATTACCCGGCCTCCGGACCGTCCAGTTGATAGGCCGGCAATGGGCTGGTAAGTTTTTTAACCATGTAGATAAACACTCCGGTCAGCAACAGGTTAAGGGTAAGGCTGAGCATGGCTATTGTCACCACCGGCCCGCCAATACCGTAACTGAGCGATATAACCAGTACTCCTGCCCCGACCTCGCCGCGGGGCCACATCCCGATCGCAACCGCGATCCGCTCACGCCAGTGAGCTTCTCTCCGGTAGCAAAAGGCCGGAAACATCTTGCCAAAGTTGGAGAGTATCGTGAGAACCAGCACATGCAGGATGATCCAGTTCCATCCAAGCGGCGGCTGGGCAGCAGTGATTCGTCCAGTCTGACGGCTCGCGCCCAGTTCCGCGGCCGCGGCCTCCGCTGCGGGTACTCCGGACCCGTGCAGCGAGGGTTCTACCTGCTCGGCCATTGCTCCGCCCTGCCCTGCCGAATCACCAATAAGGATCAGCGGCATTGATAATCCAACCAATACCATGAAGAGAGCGGCGACAATCGTGGAGACACGCCGTTCTGAAGGCGTATCAATTGCCTCGTGCCCGGCATGGCTGGCCCCCTGTTCCGAAGCCTGTTCGTTTTTGAGGCCGGGATAAGCCATAACACATCCAAGGACAAACGCGGGCAGCAGAACTTCGATATGAATGGGGACCGATTCATCGATAATCTTTGATCCCTGGTAGGCTATTTCGCTGAGCATGGTAATGCCCACGGAGTAACCGACAACCCAGGGCCAGGTTATCGGAATCCTGATCTTATGGAGAAAGATATAGGCAACTCCAAGCATCGCTGCCATAACAACCACGATCAGGCCCAGCTGCCAGGCCAGCCCCACCATCAACATCTTCAACGGAATCATCAGCAGCACGGTATCAAGGTCGTCAAAAATGGCGAGGACCCGGGCTTTGCGGAAAAGCCAGGTCGCACCCAGCCCGGCGGCAGCAAGCATCGAAAACAAAACACCCGCTGAAGTAGGGGCAGCGAAGCGCCCTGCCAGCAGGGTTTCCTGCCAGGCGGCCATGGTTCCCCAGGTATCAGCCGGCAAGAGCACAAATACAAAGTACAGGGTGACTATAATCCAGGGAAAGCTGGCGGCGGTGAAGGCGACAACATAGTCCCATCCATATTGACGAAGATTGGACTTGTCGATATCAAACTCATAACCGACCCGGATCATAATAAAGGAAAGGCCGATCATTGTCAGGATCCGCACCGCGTCTCCAGCAAGAGAATACGCAGGACCCATGATCTGGGGCAGCCACTGTGAGCCGATCAGTCCCGAAAGAAGCAGTATCGAGAATAAAAGAACCTTGCGCATAGTCTTAACAGCCCCTCCTTATGTGTCAGATTATCTATGTTGAGGTTTTTCTCCTTTACGGTCTGCCTGAACCAAAAAGGCCTTCACAGAACCGTTTTAACTGTTTTCATAGCAGTATACCATTGCGGTTACCTCAAAATGTAAGGATAAAATCTATTCTCATTCCCCCGGTTCATGGCAGCTGTGCATTCAGTTTCACCTGAGTTGAATTATAACCATTGACATCCTCCCCGAATTTGATGATGATTAATAAACAAGGGCAAAATAGTCATGAAAACAAAGGGTTTATTATTCACATTAACCGCTTCGCTTTTACTGGTTAATTTTCCCATATTCTTACAGGGGGGCTCCAATATCATGTCGTCTGGCAATATCAACCTTCCGGAGGATTGCAACGGGTGGAAGCTGGAGGGTCCGCCCCAGCTGATAGACGAAACGAATATTTTCAATTATATGGACGGCGCCGGAGAATTATACCTTGGATACCATTTTGACCATCTCTCGGTATATGAGTACAGGGATACAAACGAAAACAGTATCGTGGTTGAACTCTACCAGATGAAGGATTCCCGGGACGCTTTCGGGCTTTTATCCATGGACTGGAGCGGAGAGGCCATTGAACTCAATCTTCGAGGTCCGGACACTCCAGCGGCTTCCATTGTCCCGCCGCACCGTGCCCTCTACGGCAAGGGTCTGCTCAGGGCCTGGTCGGATGATTTATATATCAGGATCATGGCTTCCAGGGAAATTCCCGGGGCCAGGGACGTCATACTTCAACTCGGGAACCTGATCACCGTCGGGCGTGATAACCCTGCTCCTCCAGAATTATTGCAGGTGATCAATCCGTCACCCGGTGCTGGATGGAAGATAAGGAAAGACAGGACAGCCTATTTTTATTCCCACCTGGTTCTAAATTCATTTTTCTATCTCAGCCATGCCAATATTCTAAACCTGGATCCCTCCACTGAAGCAGTGATAATCACTTTAAAAAAACAGGGGGATTCTCAAGACAGGCATTCTGCTTACCTATTCGTAGTTAAATACCCTGATTTCAAGAAATCATCAGAGGCTCTGCATGATTTCTTCAGTGCCTATCTCCCGGACATGAAACAGGAAATCCTCCCGGAAGAAGGACGGGAAAGCCGGGCTTTTTTCAAGATTGAGGATGGGTGGATCGGCTACAGGCTTCTTAACAGCTACCTGGCCCTGGCTTTATCCTGCCCCGACCAGCCATCCGCATTTGAGATCCTTAACAAGGCTGAACTGGATTAAATATTTCAAGGATGCTGATATGAAAAACAAAAAAATCGTGATCACTAAAAGAGATTTTCTCCGGGGAACAGTAAGCGCCACACTTGGATTTACCCTGATGGGGCCGAAATGGCTGAAGGCAAATGCAGCAGAGATGGGCGGAAGTTCAGTGTTCATTGTTCGCGACCAAGACGCCATGGACGAAGCAATGAACGCTAATAAGCCCACCTTGAATAAGATGCTGCAGCAAGTATTATCCGGAGTTACCGGGGAGGCCGACATGAAAACGGCCTGGCTGAAACTGGTAAGCCCTGCAGACATCATAGGCCTGGTGCCGACTCCCGCGATGAATCCCACCCATGATGAATTGATTGAGGTAGTAAAGGAGTCCCTGGTTGAAGCTGGCTTTGCCGCGGAAAACATCCGAAACGCCCAGGGACGGTCTGTGGACCTGACATCCATCACCGCCCTGATTTCCATGCCAGGGCTTAAAGCCCACTGGTTGACCGGGATTGGAACTGTAATTAAAAATTACATACTCTATTCCGGCGCTCCGCGTAATTATCATGATCAGGACAGCGCCAAGCTGGGAGAAATCTGGAATCTTCCCCAGGTCAAGGGTAAAACCAGGCTGATCCTGGTTGATGCCCTGAATCCGGTTTGTGATAAAGGGCCGCAGGTGGATCCACGTTACAGGTGGCCCTATAACGGCCTGATTGCCGGAACCGATCCGGTGGCAGTGGAAACAGTTTGCCTGAAAGTCATTCAGGCAAAAAGAGAAGAACTGCGGGGAGAACCATGGCCCCTTTCTCCTCCCCCTGTTTGTGTCGAGGCAGCTGACAAAATCTATAACCTTGGAACCAGTGACTTGAACAAAATTAAAATCCAGACGATCGGCTGGACTGAAGGTCTGCTGGTTTAAATTTTAAAAATCAGCCTCCCGGTCAGAAATTTTTACCGGGGAACGGTCACCCGCTTACGATCGTCTCCCGGTGTTCCATGATCTTACGGTTTGTACCAGGGTTTACAACTCCCATCCCTCCCGGTATTCACGAGTCAGGTATTTGTTTGCTTCCGGTAAATTCGTGATCACCATTTTTCCAGCATCGTAGACGAAGCGCTGTCGGGCCCGTAGCGCGACACCTCCAAGCAGGATTGTTTCTGTAACTGCTCCGGCCTTTAAGAAACTTCCCGGGGCCTGTTCTCCGGCCTTAAACGCGGAGATCCAGTTGCTTTCGCTACGATCAGAAATGTCCTTAGGAGGTTCAGATGGCCTCGTGAATTCGATCATTTTTTTCTCCGGCAGTATCCTGGGACTTTCACAGCGGAAACCGGCAAGAATCTTCCAGATGTCACCTGCAAACACCAAACCTTCCCTGGGTAGTGCCTCTCCGGCAGATGCCATCTCTACCGTCAGCTTATCGCTGGGTGCCACAAAATCAGCACCTCCCAAAACGTGTCTCGGAACAGCGGTTGCAGCCAAGGTTGCAGTGGCCGTACCCAGCAGGTCACGACGGCTGATATCATTGTTTGATTTCACTCGTGCCTTCTTTTTATAAAAGTCTACCCTTCACAAGAAATAAATCCACTTAAATATTGCATTCAAGAAGTTTATTTGACTTTATGGCCAGCATCTTTTCCTTCTAAAGGCATCCGTTCCGGGCAGAGGGCAGGATTAATCCTGGCAATAGGCTGTCAGTACCCGGTTGTTTCCGCAGAACCTCCATCATGGCGACCCAGGCTGTCGGACCATTCGGAAATTACCGGGAAGACCGGAACCGGTTTACTAATTCTCTTGTTTCATTGCTCCTGGCAGCCTCTGCGGCAAATAGCGTTCCCTATCTAAAGATTCGGGCTAAAGATTCATGGAAAACTCTCTTCTTCCCTGCCACCCTGACTAACAAATTCAGAGACTTCCGCAACGGTAAACCACAGGACATGAGTGCTCACAATCCTTAAAATATTCACCTGATTCGGAATAAAAAACAGCCACACCGAAGAATTCTCTGGACACAACTGCAAAGCAGTCATAGGATTACAGAATCAGGCTCAATTTAAAATTGTTATCTCATTATTACTGCTCTACAATTCCAGTTCGTTCAGCTTCTCCGCTCACCGGGACTTCAAAAGGCTGACTATCAAAGTAAATAGCATAGATTCTGAGGCTTTGTACTGAAAAGCATTAGCACTTCCGGAAGGATTCCGGATTGAGATGCTTATGGTCAACCATAGAAAGGCTGGTGAATATGCACTGCACAACCTGTCTAAACCTTCATTCCTTTTCTGCCGGAGAAGTTTGTATCCCTAAAGTTCTCCTCCTGTTGATAATCATAACCACTGCTGTTTATCCGGCCATGTCCCAAACCTGCACAGGAATCCCGGACGGGGAATGCCAGGTTCTATATGACCTGTATAACAGTACAGATGGCCCCAACTGGACAGACAACACCAATTGGCTATCCGCTGAACCTGTCGACGACTGGTATGGGATCATCGTTGAAGAGGGGCATGTTATAGAAATATATCTTTATAACAATGGCTTGAGTGGTCCGCTGCCTGATGGTTTTGCGAATCTTGTCTATCTTGAAAACCTGGGTTTTATCGCAAACAACCTGACAGGTTCTATCCCTTCCGACTTTGGAAGCCTGCAGAATCTCATAAGACTAAATCTGGCCGGAAATGACCTGACTGGCTCAATTCCTCCGGAACTCGGCAACCTCACTGCCCTGGAACACCTGGAACTAAACTCAAATTATTATTTGTCGGGTGAGATCCCCCCGGAACTGGGCAATCTGTCCAACCTGGAGTTCTTACATCTTGTTTCAATTCACCTGACTGGTGAGATCCCTTCAGAACTTGGAAACCTTACAAATCTCAGGTCGCTAAGGCTCGATGTAAATGGTTTAACTGGTGAGATCCCCCCCGAACTGGGGAACTTGAGCAATCTTGAGACCCTGTGGATCTCCTCCAATGAATTGAGTGGAGAAATTCCTCCTGAACTCGGCAATCTCACTAATATCCAAAATTTATCTCTTCATTACAACAGTTTAACCGGCGGGATACCGCCTGAACTCGCCAACCTGTCCAACCTTGAACACCTGTGGCTCTCCCAAAATGCCTTATCCGGAGAGCTTCCATCGTTCCTGGCTGCGCCGCCTGAGGAAATCAATTTATCCTACAACTGCCTGTATTCATCCGATCCCACGATCCTGGCCGCCATGGAGAACAAGCATTCAAACATGTTCATGTCCACCCAGACCGCGCCGCCTGAAAATGTATCCGCCGAGGTAGTGGAATCCGGAGGCTCAGGGGAAAACCGGGTTCTGGTCTCCTGGGACCCTATTTCCTATACTGACGATGAAGGCGGCTACCGTGTTTTCTACAAACAAACAACACCTCCAACTGAGGAGTACCCTTCCCCGGCGGAATCCGCTTCTGACTATCATTACGCCGGTATGACTTATGACAAGGAGGACTCTTCGTTTATTGTCTCCAATCTCGAGCCTGGAACTGACTATACATTCCGGGTCAATGCAGTCACCTGGTCCCATAACAACAACAAAAATGACCTCCAGAGTCCGGAAAGCAATGCAGATTCAGTTGTATCCGGAACCCTTTCCCGAGCATTTATTCCGGCCTGGAAACAGGAATCCGGGTATTTCACCGGCGTGGTTGTATCCAATTTCGGGGGCACTGGATTCAATCTCAACCTTTCCGCCTATGATCAGGAAGGAGAGTTAGAGCTTCTGGGACAGAATCCTGCGGCCACCAGTATAGACGCCGGATTTCAGAAAAGCCTGCTGGGTTGGGAGTTTTTCCAGGGGGACCCATATAACAGCGATTTGTCCTGGATCGAACTGGGAGCTGAGAACAGCAACAAAATGGGAAGCATATTCCTCTACGGAGTTAGCGACACTCAAATGCTCGATGGGGCAGAAGCCCAGTCTTCCTACGCCAAAAAGCTTTTCTTCACCAGGCCCTTGAATGAAGGTTTCTTCTATGGATGGCAGCCGGACATCGAGATGTGCCTGGTCAACCCAACGGACGAGGAGGTTACACTCACCTGTACCTTGCAGGGTTCAAACGGGTACTCCACGAGGACCCACACGATCCCCTCCAGGGGTTTTATCTCCGGGGACTATGGGGAATTGTTATACCCTAACCAGGGAATTTACAATGCATTCCTGGAAATTGAGGTGACGGAAGGACCAGGGGTAGTAGGTTTTTCAAGGATTGAGTTTCCGGGAGTGCGCACCGCACTGGGAATGAATGCGGCAGAATACTCGGTAGCCCAGAAAATGTACAGTGCCCAGTTGGCCCACGGCCTCAATATAGTGACCAACCTCCGGCTTGTAAACACTTCCGACGAAACCCGACTAATTACCTTGACCGCCATTGGAGATGACGGCAGCCCATTGGCAAATTCAGTCCTGACAGGGATCCCCAGCAGGAGCATTTACAGCGCGGACCTGGGAACATTATTCGGGCTGGAAGGAGAAGGTGTGGTAACAACCGGCTCCCTGGTGGTTGAGTCCGATGGCCGGGGGGTGATCGGGGATATTATTTTTGCCGAGGGTGACACCATGGAATACGCCATGTCCCTGCCCTTGCAGTCTGAACTATTCCAGGAAGCTGTTTTCAACCATATTGCCAACCTGCCCACAGTATTCACCGGATTCGCGTTTTTCAATCCCGGAGAGGAAACCGCGACAGTGTTAATTGAGGCAATCGGCACAGACGGGTTTAAGGTAGCAGATAAGACACTGGTCCTCGGCCCAGGGGAAAGAATAGCCAGGACCCTCAACGATCCTGATATCTGGCCAACATTTCCGACCCAGTCGGGGGGGTACATAAAAATACAGAGCGACCAGCCGATTGCCGGCCAGCAGCTTTTCGGGGACAGGTCCCTCCGTTACATGGCTGCCATACCTCCAACAACCAGGCAGGAGGCAATGTTTGACTAAAATTGTTGAGAGTTGTGGGTTGCAGGTTACGGGTTTTAAATTCCTTCTACCTGTAACCTGCCTGCTGCTGCTTTTTCTCCCCTAAACAGAGAGCAGTCCGCCGGGAAATGGAACTTATCTGAAAAACAGAAGTTAAAACGAAGATTTATCTATATTCTTTCCGGACAATAGAGCATTATCATTGCCAATCCATCGCATCTGGAGTATGTTGAAAAAATCAGAGGCCAAGCCTTTGAAGAATGTGGGATCAGACTAATAATTTTCAGGAGGAATATTTAATGAAATCGAGAACCCTGTTATTCATGTTATCCATGTTAACTATTTTACTAACTATTGCATTTACTGGATGTCAGTCAACTGAAGCACCTGCCGAGGAAGCCATAACCGCTCCAGGTTTTGAGGGAAGCTGGGACCTAACCGAAGATACTGGAGAACGCACCTTCGCCTCGTGGATTGAAGTCACACCGGACGGAGATGGCTGGAAGGGACGGTTCCTGCACCGCGGAGGCCATGCCATGCCCGCCCTGGTTGAAATCAATGATGGGGAACTTAAAGTAACCCAGCAGGGTGATGCGGAAACACCTGACCGTCCAGACCGGGTTTGGCCTGTTCTGACGGGAAGACTGGAAGGCGACCGTTTGGTTGGAACCGGTACCACTGCCAGGGGAGATACATTTAATTTCACGGGTGACCGGGCGCCTGACCGCCTGGAAGGCTCCGACCGCGAAGTAGAATGGGGTGAACCTGTTGAGCTGTTTAACGGTAAAGATATGACTGGATGGGAAGTCATTGGTACCCGGGAAAGCAAGTGGAAAGTTGAAGATGGAATAATGGTAAACGAGGATTCCGGCGCCAATATCCGGACCGTCGGTGAATTCCGGGATTTCAAATTACACATTGAATTCAAAATACCCCCAAAAAGTAACAGCGGAATCTACCTGCGCGGCCGGTACGAAACCCAGGTGGCGGATAATTACGGAATGGAGCCGTTCTCACGTGGTGTGGGCGGCATTTACGGTTACATAGCCCCTACGGTTAATGCCGAAAAACCAGCCGGCGAATGGAATACAGTCGATGCTACCCTGATCGGCTACAGGGTCACCATCGCCATCAATGGAGTTACAACGATTGACGGCCAACTGATTGACGGAATCACCGGCGGGGCTCTGGATGCCAACGAAAGAGATCCCGGGCCGATCCAGCTCCAGGGCGACCACGGGACAGTGTCTTACCGCAACATTGTTTTGACCCCTGCCAAGTAAGATACTTAAATCCAGATAATAAAAAATCCGGACCTTACCACGGTTTTGTAGGCGTAACCGCGGGGGTCCGGATTTTTTGTCTGCAATCTCTCACTGAACGAAGCAAAAAAAGCAGTCAGGCAGCAGGAATTGTCCGGAATGAGCCTGTATGAACTTCTCCCATGAAAAGCATTAATCCTCCCTTGCCACTGCCTTAATTGCACAATTAATTGTACAGGGCAGTTCCAAACAGGTCTCGAAACAAAATCCTTGTCATCCGGGAACAATGACCGTCATTCCCCGGAAATCCAATCCCTTTCACGCCGGATAATCTAAAATTTAGGGTTTTTCCCTGCTTCAATGCGTGAAGCCGGCGCTGAGACCTTCTTGTCAGCTTTTTTTTTCTTCTTTTCCTTTTTTTTCGGACTCTTGTCTCCCATTTGAATTGCCTCCTTTTTAAAGCCTGCGGCTTTCATGTATATGCACAGTCATTGTATCAACATTCATTCGGGCAAGGCGTAAAAGCCTCGGACGTCTCCACGATTTTTTTATAATTGCAGCCATCTCCAACCCTGTGCCAGGCACAGCGGCAATTGCTTATCCTGGATACCCCTGTTGCCGCTTACATTCCATATATCAGCCGGTAATACTCCTGGTAAGTTTCAATGGATTTCATAGTTGCCTGCAACAGGAACCAACTGAGGATGAGAATGACTATGGTAAGCCCGATTTTCCAACCTAGTGTTGTCTGGGGGCGCCACCATACCAGAGGTAAAGCCAATGGCCCAACACAGCATAACGCAAAGATAATGAATGATTTGCGGAAAACCCACTTCATCTGCATTGACGCCAGGGAAGGCCGGATGGCTCCATCCATAAATTCCCCGCAGTGTTTACACTTTATCGCTTCGTCCTGGATCTCTTCAGCACAGAATGGACACTTCTTCATTACTCGCCCCTCTCGTCAGAACAATAATAACTCATTCCTCATAAGAGGCGGTAATCGCTGTTTTCAATCAATATGAAACAGCATCGCATATTAAGTCAAAGGCAGGATATAACCAGTGTCCCTGATAACTCTCGATCCTTCCAGTAATTCCAAAACCGGATGTTCTTCTGACCAGTTACCGAGTCCATAACTATCCATGCAAGCATGTTTGCCCAGCCGATTCTGAATACTCCTCTATTACAGGGGAGCATTTCTCCCGGTTTAAGCATCCACGAAACGGAACAAAGCTAATTTTTGAATTGCTTTCCTGTCATTGCTTCCATTCAGGATTCAGAAGGTGAACGAAGGAAATATGTCAAGATGATTGCGCCGCCAGTCATCAAGGCGCACAACCCAAAAGCCAGGTTGAATGTGCCTGTAATATCAGCAATATATCCAGCAACGGCAGGTCCTGCAATCTGTCCGGCACCAAAAAATATAGTTATGAAACCAAAGGCTTTCACCGCCTGGGCAGGCCCGGCATAATCACCAACAGCTGCCGACATTATGGTTGGGATGCTCCATACAGCCAGGCCGAAGATAACAATGGAAACATACAAAAACTGGTCAGGAAGGCTGGCGGCTGCCAGGATATATGAAACAGTGAACATTGCGTAAACCAGGATCATGCCGGTTTTCCTGCCCAGCCAATCAGATACCCATCCGAATAATGGACCGGAAAAAATAGAAAGCCCGCCAACAACTGCCCAGAATGTTCCCGCCGTGTTCTCTCCAAACCCGCGTTCATCAATCATGGCTGTAACAATAAATGTCGCATATACCACATAGGTGGCCCCAAAGAGAGCATATATGCAGCCCAGATGAACCATGGTCCATTTATTTGATTCTGATTCCCCTGGGGGAACTCCTCCAGTATGAACCGGGGCTGATCCTGTTTCACCCAAAGGAGCCAGTCCTTTATCGCCAGGTTCATTACGCAGGACAAACGCCGCGGTTGCGGCAATAGCCAGAGAGATCAAGCCAATGGTCATCCAACTGGTTCGCCAGCCTTCAGTTCCAACGGATGCATTAATCCAGGGAATGAACAATCCTGCAAACACAATACCAATACCATTGCCCGACAACATAGTACCTGCCGCCCTTCCCCGGTTACTTTTCAAAAACCAGTGAGAGACCAGTCCCAGCATCGGAACCAAGGCCAGCCCTGACCCAATACCTGTTGCCGTGTAAAGGACCATGACTCCCAAGAATCCAGCTGCCTGGCTGACCATAACCATTGAACTGCCTACCAGGACAAGGCCCAGAGTTATGGTCCACCTGGCGCCGATTGCCCTGGCAACAAAACCGGACAGGACCACAGAAATCATATACCCCACAAAATTACCGGTGCCGATAAGCCCCATCTGAGAATAGTTTAAATCCAGGGAAATCCCCATGGAAGGCAGTAGCATGCCTAAAGAAAACCGCCCCAGTCCTAAGCAGGAAAAAAGAACGGCCATGCCTGTAACCGCGATAATCCAGCCGTAATGCACTCCTTTTCCTTCCCGCGCCTGATCGTTTAATCCCATTGAAACATCCTCAATTATGTTTATTTACATGCCTATTTCATTTACTTATACTAAACAGTATTCAATACCGGCTGGAATACATAAGCTCCAGTCTTCTGGTATTCATTAGCCCGTATTCCTCATGAGTCCAGATAAATGCGACGCTAAGGACATGAGAATAAAATATTTCCGATGACTCGCTTTAGGCCGTGATACCAACAATTTCTGCTAATCTTTTTTTGTTGAAATTACCTGGTTTCAGAAAATTTCTTTTTGCTATGAAAACTGGACCCCTCACAGGGGACAATCGACTGGAGTAACCGAATGAAGCGTAAAAACAAGGATACAGAATCACCCAATTTTAATGTAACCCGTCGAAATTTCGTCAAAGGAATGGCCTTATCCGGCCTGGCGGTATCCGCTTCGACCCCGGCCGCAGCCGCAAAGTTGGGGCCTGTGCCTGAAAAAGCCACGGGCAGTGATATCGGTACCCTGTATGAAAAAATAAAAATCATCGCGGAGCAGAACCAGTATCCCATGTCAGTGCTGTCCAGGCCATATGAAAGTATGGCAGAGTACCGGAAGACCGTACAGCAAAAAGTCCTGGAACTGTTTCATTACTCTCCGCCGGCTGTCGAACCGGCTGTGGAGGTGATTGACCGTTGGGAAACGGATGAATTCATCCAGGAAAAAATCCTCTTCAGTACCACACCATGGTTTCGTGTTCCCGCTTATGTGCTGATTCCCAAGGGATTTTCCGGAAAGCGCCCGGCTATTGTGGACCTGCATTGCCACGCTGGCGCGTTCGTGTTCGGGAAGGAAAAGGTAATGCCGGTCAGGAACCCGCATCCCGCTTTGGTGGATCTGGTAGACGATAACTATGACGGACAGCATACTTCGGCAGAATTGGCCAGACGAGGGTACGTGGTTATTGCCATCGACCGGTTTTACTTTGGCGAACGACGGACCCTGTTCGATGACATGAACTCGCTGGGAATGGACCTGTCTCTCTATTCAAAGGACGACATAACCCAGGCCAACCTTCGTGCCTCAAAAGGAGAATCGGTTCTGGCCCGATCGCTCTTCTGGGCCGGAACGACCTGGCATGGTATCGCTCACTGGGATGATATCCGTACCGTTGATTACCTGGTCAGCCGACCAGAGGTAGACCCATCCAGAATCGGCTGCATGGGAATATCCATGGGATCGGACCGAACCAATTATCTCTGCGTGCTTGACGACCGGATCCGTTGCGCGGTGTCAGTTGGGTGGGTCGCATCCCTGCGGCCCCTGATAAAAGCTCACGTCGAGACCCACTCCTTTGCCCACTTTCTCCCAGGCCTGACCCGTTTTATGGACCTGCCGGATATGCTGGGAGCCATGGCTCCGAACCCATTGATGGTACTGGAATGCGCGCAAGACACCCTTTACACCAGGGAAAGCATGAAAGAAGCAGTGGAAAAACTGGAAAAGATTTATGCCAAGGCAGATAAGCCGGAAAATTTCCAGGGTAAATTTTATGATCAGCCTCACCGGTTTTCCCGCGATATGCAGGAAGACGCTTTCCGGTGGTTTGACAGTCATCTGCGGGGATAAATTTCCCTCCGCCTTGAGTCATGGGATCACGAAAACTTTTTCGTGTTTAGGATTTTGGAATTCACCCTTTCCGCTTCGCTTCGCCGCGCGAAGCAAAGCGGATGGGGCACAATCCCGATGTTCAGCCCTGGTTTGCCTCGCCTACAGTGTACCCACCGGTCCAAGGCACACCTCCGATTATTTGCCCGTCTAGGAGGCGGACCTGACGCTGGGCGAAGTGTTCGTAATCTTCATTATGGGTGACTATGCAGATGGTGGCTCCTTCCTGGTGAAGCTGGGCCAGGAGTCCCATCACGGCGTCGCCGTTCTTCGAATCCAGGTTGCCGGTCGGCTCATCGGCCAGGAGAATTGCGGGCCGGCCGGCCAGGGCCCGGGCAACAGCAACTCTCTGCTGCTCTCCTCCCGAAAGATGCGACGGGTAATGTTTTTCCCGGTGGTTCATGCTGACTCTTTGCAGGGCTTCTGTCACCCGATCCCTTCGATCATGGGAGTTCATGTTGCGGTAGGTCAAGGGCAATTCGACATTTTCATATACCGTCAGATCGCCGATCAGGTTGAAGTTCTGAAAGATAAAGCCGATTTCCCGGTTCCTGATGCGAACCCGGTCGAACCTGGACAGGTCCTCCAGGGATTTTCCGTTCAGAATGTATTTCCCAAGGGTGGGTGTGTCCAGCAGCCCAACTATCGATAACAAGGTGGATTTGCCACAGCCAGAGGGGCCGGTAATGCATACATACTCACCGGGTTGTATGGAAAGGTTGATCTCAGACAGGGCATGGGTTTCAACTTCATCTGTATAGAAAACCTTGCTGACACTCTGCATATCAATTACTGGTTTTAATTCTGTAACCATTTTTTCTCCAAAACTGCTCTTCCGAACCCTACACTGCGGCAGGCTTCGTATGTGCAATTAGACTTAGTTAAGTTTTATCCTCTCAAACTCATCCCATTCAGAGGAGTCGGATAAAATCACCCGGTCCCCTTCCTTAAGTCCTTCCAATACCTGCACGGTTGTTACTGAACTGCGTCCCAGTTGTATGGAGACCAAAACAGCTTCATCGGTACCTTTCAGCAGCTTGAAGAGTTTGATGGTGCTGTTGGTCTGGCCGAAGACTGGTCTCCTTATCTTCAGTACATCTTCCAGCTCTTCTATCTGGATAGTGCCATCGACATTCTGATCAGGCCTGGCTCCTTCAGGTAGTGGTTCAGTAAATGCAATATCAACTGTCACCGACCCTTCCTTGGCTGCCGGGTCAATACGCACCACTTTTCCCGAAACAACTCCGCTGCGTGTATCAATTATTGCCGGCTGTCCAAGTCGTACATCCTTTACCTGTGTTTCTGGTATCTTGAGTTCCGCTTTCAGGCGCCCGGGCACGGCAACTTTCCCCAGAATATCCCCTGCCTGGACCCGCTGCCCTACTTCCACTTTTATCTCCTGGAGGACTCCATTGATTCCGGCCCTAACGCGCAGTCTGCCCACCTGCTCTCCCAGCAGCTTAAAAAGGCCGCGGAGCTGTTCAATTTCAGCTTCTTTTGCTGAGATTTTTGCCGCACGAGACCGAGGGCTGATTTCAAGGCGCTGCCGTTCCAACTCCAGGCGTTTCTGCAGTTCATCAGCAGTAATTTGCAGTACGCGCAAATCGAGATCGGAGATCAATCCATCTCCTGCAAGCTCTTCATATCGATCCGCCTCCATCCGGGTCTGCTGATAGTCGGCGTGGATGCTTGCTGCCTGGGCTCGAAGTTCCAGCTCCAAATTTTCGATTTCTACCTTGAGATTCTCCAACTCGGCCACAGCTTTTTTCACTTGCAGTTCCGCGTCCAAAGCTTCCCGTTCCAGGGAGGGATCGTCCAGTTCAGCCAAAATGGTATCAGCCTCAACCACTGAACCTGGCAGTACCGGAATCTCTTCAATCCTGCCATTAGTGACTGCGGTTATCCAGCGAATCTCTTCCGGGACCAGGGTCCCTGTTCCGCGTACTTCAATAACCATTGGGCCGCGCTTAACCTCTCCCAGCCAGACAGAGGCTGTTGCAACTGAGGGAATTGCCGGCTCCAGGCGGGAAAAACCCCAGGTAACAACCACAAGAAAAAATAAAACAAGAACCAGGAAGGCAGCCTGTTTAATTCGTTTTTTCCTGGCATACCCTGCTCGCTTAAAATCCATATGAACCTCGATATAAATCTGTTTGATCCTACCTACTCGTTACGCAGTGACTCCAGGGGATTAACCCTGGCTGCTCTTCTCGCCGGAATTAAGCAGGAAGCGACAGCTACAAAAATCAATAAACCTGAGACCACAATAAAAGTCAGGGGATGCGTAGGACTGATTCCGTACAGCATACTTGCCAGAACCCGGCCAAAAGCCAGGACGCCGACCAGTCCTACAGCTGTTCCTACCAGGGCCTGCTTGAGACCGCGGCTCAGCACATCAATCAAAATCCTCTTCTGGCCAGCACCAAGTGCCATGCGGATTCCTATCTCGTGAATTCGTTGCACCACATGATAAGACATGGTTCCATAGATGCCTGCCGCGACCAGGATCAGGGCCAGCGCGGCGAACAGCACGATAAGCAGCGTATTGAAACTCCTTTGAGCCATCGATTCAACAAGGATCTGGCCAGTAGTTCGTATTTCTGAAAGCGGCAAGTTTTTATCCAGGCGACTGATCTCTTCCCTGATCGGGGCAACCAGCCTGAGCGGGTCAATCTCTGTATTGATGACCAGGTATTTCACACGGTTAAAAGCTGCCAGTCCGGTATTCGGTGGATTTATGTATGGAAAATAGATTTCCGGTATTGCCGCCCACTCAGCCCACTGGGGAGTATCAGCTACGACACCGACTACGGTCAGCCAAACCTGGTCTCCGAAGCGCAGCCTTTTTCCAACCGAATCTTCTCCGGGCCAGAAGGAACTCGCCATGCGCTGGTTAATAATAACTCCGGGTTGAGTTGGGGTGCTGTCCTGGACCATGAAGTCCCTACCCGCGAGCATGGTAATTCCCACAGCCTGGAAATATCCAGCAGTCGAGGTCTTTAATTCGACGTGCTTTGCCTTTTCATCTTCCCGGCCTTCCAGGGTGGCATTTGAACCGGTCCCGCCGTTAAGGGGAAGCCTGCTGATGGCGGCGGTATGTTTAACTCCAGGGAGAGCCTCAATACTACTCAGGAGATCGGTGTAAAAAGCATGCACCTGCTCCACTTTCTCATACCTGGGACCTTGCAGGTTGAGTCGGATGGTCAGTACGTTTTCCGTGCTAAAACCATGGTCCATATTTCTCAGCTGCTGGTAGCTGTTCAGCATCAGCAGGGCACTGTTGGCCAGAACGATTGCCAACGCGAACTGCCCTATAACCAGGATGTTGCGGAGCCTGAAAATCCCCGGCGCAGACTGGCTGGGGCCACGGCCCCGCCGCAGGTCTTCATTGAGACTACTTTCGGCAGTGGCAAGAGCCGGTACCAGGCTGAAGATGAATCCGGTCAACAGGGAAATCCCAAGAGCGAAAATCAGCAGCCACCCATTGATCTGGATGTCTTCCACGCGGGGAATATCAGTAGGAATAATGGTGCGGAATATGTTGATGCCCCAGGTGGCCAGGAGTATACCCAGGCATCCGCCTAGCAGGGACAACGGCAGGTTTTCTACTATCATCTGACGAATCAGCCGGATGCGGCCGGCCCCCAGTGAGGCCCTGATTGCTATCTCAGTCCGCCGGGTAGTGGCCCTGGCCATCAGGAGGCTGGCCACATTCAGGCAGACAATCAGGAGGATGATGGCGGCGGCTCCCTGGATTATCATGATGTGCCCCGAAATGCTTCCGACCAGATCCTCCTGCATCGAAAAGACATTCACCCATTTTTCAGCCCAGGAATCCGGGAACTGTTCCTTGAGCTTTCGTGAGATCGCGAGCATTTCCTGCTGTGCTGTATCAATTGAGATCCCGTCCTTTACCCTTCCCATCACCAGCAGGCGCTGGGCAAGGCGATTTCCCCCGGCGAGATCAGGGTGGGATAGCGGTATCCAGACCTCGGTTTTACTGCCGATCGTCCAGGGGCAGGGATGGCTGAAACCGGGAGGCATGATTCCAATCATGGTGTAAGAAACCCCATCCAGCATTATTGGCTGGCCCAGTATCTCCGGATCTGCTCCAAATCGCCGCTGCCACAAGCTGTTGCTGATAACAGCCACCTGGCCGTTACCGGGAAGTTCTTCTTCGTCAGAAAAGGCTCTTCCCATTAAGGGCTGGACACGAAGCAGTTCAAACATGCCGACACTCGTTTCAGCACCCTGAACTATCTCAGGATCACCTTGTCCGGTAAGGGTGAACTGATCAGGCCTGTATGCCACGATTCGTTCGAAAGACTGGTTTTGTTCTCTCCAGTCCGCAAAATCAGGCCCCGATGACGGCACCCTGGGCTGTCGGGCATCCGCCTCCCAAAGCATTGTCAACTGCCCGGGAGATTCGTATGGCAGAGGATCCAGCAGGACTGCTTTAACAACGCTAAATATAGCTGTACTTGCTCCAACTCCCAGGGCTACGAGCAATATTATTAACACTGGAAGGCCCGGTTTCCTGATCAGCTGCCTGATACCGTAATGGATGTCCTGGAGAAACGATTCAAGCCATAGCAGACCACGCTGATCACGGCAGTTTTCCTTAACCTGCTCGATTCCGCCGATTTTCAGAAAAGCTTTGCGGCGGGCTTCACCCGGATTCATCCCCTTTCGGATATTTTCTTCCGTTTCCATATCCAGGCAGAACTGGAGTTCGTTTTCCATCTCCCGGTCTTGACGGATTCCAGTAAAAAGTGAAAGCAAACGAAAAAAAAGCCTTCTTATTGAGGCCATATTATTACGCTCCTTCCCTCAGGATTCCTTCAGGACTCGGGAAACAAAGGCGGCAATCTCGTTCCAGCTCTTCTTTTCAACGATCAATTGCTGAGCTCCCTGCCTGGAAAGCGAATAAAATTTGGCTCGTCGATTGTTTTCAGATGTTCCCCAGGACGATTTAATCCATCCTTTCTGTTCCAGCCTGATCAGTGCGGGATAGAGGGTTCCGTAATTGAGATTTACCTGATCGTCCGAAATTCTCTCAATACGTCGGGCGATTCCCCAGCCGTGCATGGATCCCATCATTTTCAGTGTCTGGAGCACCAGCAGATCCAAAGTACCTTGCAGTATGTCCATAATATTACGTTCCGTCCTTTCTATAGATTAGCAATAGGAGTATAGACAATCTCTTATTGATTGTCAATAGGAAAGATCATACCTGGCGAAAAGCGGATAATCCATGACAGGAAAATATGTTCCGGCGTTGCGCTTATGACTCAGCACGATTTGTCGGGAGTTAGCTGGAGTGAGTTTCCCGTGAGCCGGGACTGACTAATAGGCTGTCTGACTGCCCCTCCCCGGTTACTTGACCTATAGGATTAATTGATGGGGTTACAGAGGAGCGGACAGCCTGGTACAAGGTAACACGCAGCAGGAACATTCTACATAGGCCAATGTTCCTGCTCACTTGAAAAATGTCAGTATTATATTTTTATGAAAAGCCGCTTTTCATATAACCAGTAACATAGGTACCACAGTGATATGTACACGGCTGAACCCTGGATTAATCCGACGGTAAAATCCCCTGCCCATGAAAAGAAGGTCGTGGTGAAAGGCGTAAAAATCTCATGCAATATACCGGATCCCCCCAGGGCATTGAACATGTATATGAAAATGCAGTTCATCCCCACAATGATGAAGGCCTTCGAGAAACGGGGGAATAATTTTTTGACATCCATCAGCCAGTAACTCAGGGCCAGGGCCAAAATAACATATCCTCCGCTGGCCAGGACAAAGGAGGAGGTAGCGATCTTCTTGATAATCGGGGTTACGTCTAACCAGTGAAGGGCGTATCCTACAATCAAGGCCGATATTCCCGCGATAACCAGTATTTTAATTTTCTTGATCGCTGGCCTGTCACTCATCAGCAGTATTCCGCAGAGGACACCCCAAATCGTATGGGCAGTGGTGGAAACAAAGTTGAGGGTGGCCCACCCGGCTCCATTAGATTCCGGCTGCAACAGGGTATTAAACCATGCTCCGAGATTTTGCCCGTCCACCCAGGGATTAGTGAAGCCCGCCACTGGAAAATAACGGTAGGCCAGATCAATAAAAAGGAGAATTGCCAGGCTGACAATCAGCTGGAATCTAATGCTCTTTTTCATTATCAGGAACGCTACCAGGTAAGTAACTGACAGTTGGGCTAGGACATTTTGAAACCGGAAGACTATCTCTCCGGGACCTATGCAGTATAACCACCATCCTAATAACAACAAAATGAACGAACGTTTAAAGGCATGGTGCAGAATCCTGCTGTCAGAATCACCCTTTCTTTTCCTGTTGGCAACCGCAAACGGGATTGCGACTCCGACAATAAACATAAAAGCAGGCTGTATCAGATCCCAAAAGTGAATTCCCTCCCATCGTTGATGACTGAACTGGGTGCTGATAAATTGCAGGATACTGCTCCCTTCCACACTCCGGAACAGCCTGATAAGGTGGGTATTCTCAATTATCAAAATAAACATGGTAAAACCACGAAAAAAATCTATCGAAGTAACTCTTTCTGCTATTACAGAATCCACATTAGTAATAATCTTATTCATATAAAAACTCTTCTGGTTAATGTTGACATGAAAACCGCTACTAACTTCCTTTTCTTAAAATGGGCAGGGCTGACTGTTCAGAACACTCCCCCGCAGGAACACCTCTAATGGAAACCAATGATTTCTGGATATATATCTGGCTAAAATCCAGGGCTGACCATATCAGCCTGTATTAACCGGTATCACAGGAAGGCAGAAACCTTAACCTACTTGCTCAAAGCATCACTTATCCAGGTCACGGTGTCAAGCAATAAAAATGTCCGGAGCGCTGAAATGGACACAGCTGATTTCGCCTGCTATGAACAGGAATTCCATTCCCGTTAAATCAATGAGGTTTGCCCGGTTCCCTGCTGGATTTTCCTGTTCCGTAATCAAACGGTTCAAATCGGCCTGTTTTTTTATTTAACCTCCATCACCACGACCGACTTGGCGGGCAGGATCACCATTAATTTGCCGTCCTTGATTTCGGAGTTTTTCAGCTGGCCCGGCTGCAGGTTGTCAGGTTTGTCAAAAGTGTTATGGGAGTTCATGTTTTCTGCAGAAAGCACCCGTCCGGTTACGCTTGTAGCTTTTATTCCATCCAGCGCGCATTCCAGCTGGGCCGGAGTCTGCGGGTCAAGATTGCATAATGAAATGTGGACCACTCCGTTTTCATCCCGCGAAGCTGATACATTGAGAACTGGGAATTTCTCATCATTTCGGGTCCAGGCATTCGTGATCAAATCAAAGGGCAGTAACGTAGCTCCCTGGTGTACCTTATACATCTCGAATACATGATAGGTAGGGGTGAGAATCATCTTTTCGCCATCGGTCAGGATCATCGCCTGCAGCACATTATTGACCTGGGCGATATTGGCCATCTTCACCCGGCCACAATTCTGGTTGAACAGGTTCAGAAAAATGCCGGCTGAAACGGCATCCCGCAGCGTGTTCTGCTGGTACAAAAGGCTCTTTTGGCTGCCTGGCTCCTCATCCCACCAGGTTCCCCATTCATCCACGTAAAGAGCAATCTTCCCGTCAGGATCATATACGTCCATGATCTCCCTGGTTCGGGCCAGCACTTTCTCCAGTCCCAGGCTGCTTTCCATCAGTGCAAGCCATTCATCTTCGTTGAACTCGACAGCACTGCCTCCCGTACCGGGGACATAATAGTGCAGGCTCAAAGCATCCATCCGGTTGCCTATTTCTCTCATGACCACCTCGGTCCAGTGATGGTCAATACCTCCGGGACCGCAGGCTACCTTTCTGATCTCGTTCCCGGAATAACTCCGGACGTATGTTTTAAACCTCCGATACAGGTTGGAGTAATATTCCGGGGTCATGCTGCCGCCACAGCTCCAGTTTTCGTTGCCTATGCCGAAATACTTTATGATCCAGGGTTTGTCCCGTCCATTGGCACGGCGCAGGTTTGCCATTTCGCTGTCGCCGGCGAAGGTCATGTACTCAACCCAGTCCTGCATCTCCTCCGGAGTACCGGATCCGACGTTGCCCGCGATGTAAGCTTCGCATCCCAACATCTCGCACAGGTCCAGAAACTCGTGAGTTCCGAAGGCATTGGTTTCAGTTACCATCCCCCAGTGGGTGTTAACCATTTTCGGACGCTGCTCCCGCGGGCCGATGCCCTCCTGCCAGTGGTATTCGTCGGCGAAACACCCTCCTGGCCAGCGCAGCACCGGAATATCCAGCTTTTTCAGCGCCGCGACCACATCTGTGCGAATGCCACGCACGTTTGGAATATCCGAATCCTCACCGACCCAGAAGCCTTCGTAGATACAGTGTCCCAGATGTTCGGCAAAATGGCCGTAGATTTCAGGATTTATGGTTTCCTGCCCGAGACTGGCATGGACCAGAAGTCTGTTAATGCCTCCAGTTTCCTGGAGGGTGGTCCCCGCGAAGCCCCAAACGCCGTTCAGAATGAGTGCCAGAAGTATAAGTCGTTTCATGCGCCTATCCTCTTGATGATGATATGTGTGAACATTCAAATTTAGATTATTAGCACCGCAAACAGGAGGATTCAAGCTTTTTTGGGTGGGGCAAAAAGGCCGGATTGTTGCGGACAGTGCCCGGGGGTTGGGTAACCGCATGAAAAAGTTGAAGTCAAAACCGCAGAAGACTTCTGGACATTACCTGTATATATAAATAATATCTTAAAAAGAACAAGCTGATTGCTTGGCGATTTTCTTTTTACTGATTCATAAATTTACATGGCGCAATTATGACTACAGAAACAGTTAGAAAAAGACCTTCTCCCATATTTCGATGGGCTACGTTACTGTTTGTAAGCCTGGCAATGTTTGGTAATTATTATATTTATGACAGTATCGCGCCGATAGCAGACATGTTGAAATCAGAATTAGGTTTCAATGACATAAATATTGGCCAGATGTACACCGCGTACAGCATAGCAGCCGTTCTTGTCCTCCTGTTTGGAGGTTTTGTAATTGACAGATTTGGCACCAAGATATCAATCTTCATTTTTGGCGCTATCTGTTCCGTCGCGGCATTTATCACCGCCATTTCTCCTGACCTGACTGTAATGTTGACTGGCAGGGTTTTGTTAGGAATTGGCGCCGAACCATTAATAGTCGCGATAACAGCCGCGTTGGCAAAGTGGTTTAGGGGTAAGGAACTGGGTTTCGCTTTTGGTATCAGCCTTACGATTGGGCGCCTGGGTTCATTTGCGGCTGACTGGTCACCAACCTGGGGAGGATCATACTACGGCAACTGGCAGGATCCTCTTTATCTTTGCGCAATAATCGGTTTAACCTGCTTTGTTGGCGGTTCTATTTATTATTTTATGGAAGGTTATGCGGTCAAGAGATATACATTGGGGGAAGCAAGCGCAACAGACAAATTTGTAATCAAGGATATGTTCAGGTTCGATAAATCCTTCTGGTACATAGTCATTCTCTGCGTGACTTTTTATTCAGCGATTTTCCCATTCAGAAGTTTTGCCATTAAATTCTACATGGAATTCCATGGTGTTGACCGGGAACTGGCAGGACAGTTAAACAGCATATTGATTTTCGCTTCCATGGTCGCAATGCCTTTATTTGGATTACTGGCTGATAAAATTGGCAAAAGGGCGCTCATGATGATGATAGGTTCCGTAGCAATTTTACCAGTTTACCTGATGCTGGTTTATTCAGGAATCTCTTTGTATATTCCAATAGCTTTAATGGGACTTGCATTCTCATTGATTCCGGCAATTATGTGGCCTTCCGTTGCATACCTGGTTGAAGAGAGCCGCCTTGGCACTGCCTATTCACTGATGACATTAATCCAGCAAATCGGTGTCGCACTCTTTAATGTACTTTTAGGATGGGCTAACGACACCTGGCAGGCTTCCGCGGATAATCCAGGCGGGTATAAAGCTGGTATGTGGATACTTTCCATCCTGGGTATAGTAGGTTTTGTATTTGCATATCTCCTGAGAAAGAATGAAACTGGGCCAGACAACCACGGCCTGGAATATCCCAAGGGAAGTGAAGAGTAATGGACCAGAATAGAATTTATCCGGGACGACTTTATCCATATTGGATAGCTTCATCCCCAAAAAAACACTAGCATCCACGTGACTCTGAATACTTGCCTTTTCCAGGCTGGCTGAAAGTCTCCAAGTGGACAAATCGAAATGAAAGTATTTTTTAAACAGGATCTTGATATGAAAAAAATAGTATTTGTATTCTTCGCTTTGCTGTTTTGGGTTAGTTGTGCTCCCAAAGAAAGCGCCCCAGTATACGAAAATCCCGCGGCCACAGCCGTAACAGGCGAAGGAGAGTGGTGGCAGGAACGCCACCAGACAATAGTGGACAGGCTGGATTCAAATCCCAAGATGATACTTATCGGTGATTCAATATTCCATTCGCTGGATAATGACGATCGCCAGGAAGTTTGGACGAAATACCTTGATCAATACCAAACAGTGAATATGGGAATTTCTGGTGATCGTACTGAAAATGTTATCTGGAGACTTGAGAATGGCTCACTTGAAAACATAAACCCAAATCTTGCTGTCATTTTAATTGGAACAAACAATACTGACGGCAATCATTTTCTCAGCATCAGCACACCTGAGGAACTGGCCGGGGGCATATGGAAAATTTGTGAAACTGTAAATCAAAAGCTTCCTGAAACCAAAATTCTTCTAATGGGAATTTTGCCCTATGGTTATAAACCCAACTACCGGGACAATATTAATAAAGCCACGAATGAACTTATTTCAAAATTTCCTGAAAAGAATCCAGGTATCCATTACATAGATATAGGAAATGTCTATCTGGATGGGCAGGGCAAGGTAATGGATAAGCTGATGCCTGACTACCTGCACCCCAACGCTGAAGGCCACCTGCTTATGTTTCAGGCACTGGAAGAGGAGATTACAAGGCTTATGGAAGAATAGGCCGTTAACCTATGGGCTTGCCCACACCGGGAATCCCGTCCGCCTTAATGGGCATTGTCTTCGATGGTGGAATATTCATTCAGGATACAGTACCAACTTGAATTTTATGGCCATGTTTACAATACCCATACCGATTTTATAGTCATAACCCAGGAAATTAAATACGATGAATACCCGCGTAAAAAAACTAAGTAAAAGCTATTATCTGTTTCTATTAATTATCTGCGCTTCCCTGTTTCCATTTTCTTTTGCTGAACAACAAAATGAAAAGAATGAAAAACAAGGCAGCGATTATTATGTAGCGGCTTACATATGGCCTTCCTGCCACCACGATCAACGATTCGGCGAAATGCTGTGGCCCGAAGGCACCGGAGAGTGGGAAGTCATAAAAAAAGGTAATCCTCGTTTTGAAGGGCATTACCAGCCGCGCCAGCCATTGTGGGGTTATGAGATGGACAATGATCCGAAGGTGGTTGAAAAATGGATTGATGCAGCTGTCAACCATGGCGTCAATATCTTTGTTTATGACTGGTATTGGTATGATGGAGGCCCTTTCCTGGAAAGCGCCCTCAATGATGGTTTCCTGAAAGCGGGGAATAATTCAAAAATGCAGTTTTACATCATGTGGGCCAACCACGATGTAAAACGTAACTACTGGAATGTGCACAAATTCAAGGACGATACTTCCCTGCTATGGGATGGGGCCGTGGATTGGGACAACTTTAAAATTATTGTTGACAGGGTTATAAAGCAGTATTTCAAGCAGCCTAACTATTTCAAGATAGACGGAAGACCGGTATTCTCCATATTCAGCGTGGACAACCTGCTGGAAGGTTTTGGCGGCAGCCTGGAAGAAACCCGCAAAGCGCTGGATTATTTCAGGGAGGAAGTGAAAAAAGCCGGATTCCCGGGTTTACATATCCAGTGGAATCAGGGTGGAGGATCTTATCTGTCGGATGAAGCAGCCAGACAGTTCTCTGCAGAGGTGTCAGATATGGGATTTGACAGTGTGGCCCTTTATAACATGGGGGGATTGGATGAAGATTACCTGGTTTACGGCGCCAGCTCCGTTAAAATCAGGGAACGAATGGATTCCGTCCTGGATGTGCCGCTCTTCCCCTGCGTATCGGTAGGATGGGATGATACCCCGAGATTTCCCGCAAAAGGCGTCAAGGATGTGGTGCACTACCATAATACTCCCGCGAGTTTTGCCGCCCTGCTCTCCCAGGCCAAAAAGTACGCGGACAGCCATCCTGAACAACCGAAGCTGATTACCATCAACGCCTGGAACGAGTGGGTGGAAGGCAGTTATTTGCTGCCCGATATGCTCAACGGATATGGTTATCTTGAAGCTGTTAAACAAGTTATGAACGGCGAATTCGACAAGGCTGATGAATAGTCATTTTGCATAATCATAGGTGCGTCAGAAGGAACTGAAATTTCCTCATGTATCTTTTATGTAAGATTCCGAAGCCTGAATTATTCCCTGACCTGAAATCCAGGAGGCAAACATGGTGTTCAAAAAGCTGCTTCTATCGACCATATTAAGCTGCTCCTTAGTGGGTATCATTTCCGGGCCGATGCTGGCCCAGGACCAGATTGTCGTGAGGCCTGCCGAGATCGAGGATGTCCTGAATAATCCTGGTATGGGTTTCATGACTTTCCAGAGGTTCAACGGAGATGATCTTAACGAGGGACTGAAGTGGACGGAAGGATTTCCGATCGAGTACCAGGATTGGGATGGAGATCTCGAGAATTCGCATCACCCGATGACCAGCATCGCTTACTTTCGAATTTACTGGAAATTTATCGAACCCACTGCTAAAGGCTACCGCTGGGATCTGATTGATCGGGCCTTGGATACCGCCCATGCCCGCAGTCAGGCCCTGATGCTGCGGATTGCGCCCTACGGTACTGGTGAAGAGAGGGATGTTCCCGACTGGTATCGTAATTTAGTGGGTCCGGAGAAAGACCTGCCGGTAGCGAAGTGGCAAACAGACCCCGAGGACCCACGTTACCTCCAGCATTTTGGTGGAATGATCCGGGCCCTGGGTGAAAGATACGATGGGCATCCGGATCTCGAGAGCGTTGACCTCTCGATAGTCGGGGCCTGGGGAGAAGGAGAAGGATCTGAACTTCTCACCGATAAAACCAGGAAGGGACTGGTTGATGCCTACATTGATTCTTTTCATAACACTCCTCTCCTGATGCTCTTAACCGACAAAAAAACAAACGAATATGGAATATCCCGCAAGAGCGTGGGTTGGCGGGTAGATTGCCTGGGAGACATGGGTGGATTCAATCCCGCCTGGAACCACATGGAAGATTATTACCCGCAGGGCATCATCAATTTCGGAATGAAAGACGCGTGGAAAAAAGCCCCGGTCAGCCTGGAAGTCTGCTGGGTAATGGAAAAATGGAAAAATGAAGGCTGGGATGTCGATAAGATCATTGATGAATCCTTGAAATGGCACATCTCTTCGTTCAATTCGAAATCCTCCCCGGTTCCGGTGGAGTGGGAGCCCAATGTAAACCGATGGCTGAACCGGATGGGCTACCGGTTTGTACTGAGAAAATTCACCTACCCCCCCAGTGTCGAACCGAACGGTACCCTCGCCTTCACCAGCTGGTGGGATAACAAGGGGGTCGCGCCCTGCTACAAACCCTTCCGACTGGCCCTGCGCCTGATCGGGACCGACTGCAGCAAGATACTTCTGACCGGCGCCGACATCAATTCCTGGCTCCCTGGAGATAACCTGTACGACGGAAAGGTTTTCGTGCCGATCAACACTCCCCCGGGAAAATATGAACTGGCGTTAGCCATTGTTGATGAATACCATAAGCCAAGGGTCCAACTGGCCATTGAAGGCCGACGGGCCGACGGATGGTACCGGCTGGGCACCATCCAGGTTATTCCAAGGGTATGGAAAACATTGGAAACTGAGAACTGAAAAATTAATAATAAGAACTGCGAAGCGGCAGAAGCTCCCAGTTTCTGTCCATAAAAATAGAGATATGGAATTAAGTTATCAACCGCATAGAACAGTGAGCCGGAAAAGTATGTCCATTAATAGTTCACCCAGCTTCAGGATATCCCTTTTAAAGGCTCCTTATCCGGCTGGACTCCTGATTTTGACACTCTTTCTCATTGCAGCAACGCCATCAGCCATAGCCCAAAGTGCCGGTATTCCACAAAGCGAATACGCGGCTTTGTATTCACTTTATAAAACCACTGATGGTGATAACTGGACTGACAACACCAACTGGTTGTCTTACTATCCCGCCAGTTCATGGTATGGGATAACAGTGGACAACGGGCATGTCACGGGAGTCGTCCTTCCCTCCAACAATTTAAAAGGTCCAATCCCGCCTGAACTGGGGAATCTGAAAAGCCTTATAAGCCTGATGCTGGATTCCAATAAATTGACTGGAGGAATTCCTGAGGAATTGGGTGACATAGAAAGCCTTGTATTATTGTGGCTTGACGGAAACGACCTCTCTGGAGATATCCCATCTTTTCTGGCAGAACCCCCTGTATATGTCGATTTGAGATACAACCATCTCTCTGTTTCCGGCCAGGCTATCCTGGATGCAATTGAAAGCGCCCATTCGTATCATTTCAGGTCCACCCAGACTGTCTCCCCTGTAAACCTCAGCGCCCGGGTAACTGGAATTGATGGAAACGATGAGAATCGAATTTTATTATCGTGGGATCCAATCAGCTATGTCGAAGATGAAGGCGGTTACCAGGTTTTTTACAAAAAGGCAGCTGACCCTGATTACTGCTTTTATGGGATGACAGCTGACAAGGCTGCCTCCTCAATAACAATCTCAGATCTTGAACCTGGCGGTGTGTATGACTTTAAGGTCAAAACCGTAACCTGGGCTCATGATTACCAGAAATTGATACCATCCTGAACGCCGTATTATGAAGGCAGGTCTGCCTCAGACACTTACAGCAGTGACAGTGTGAAGGCTTCAGCTTCAGCCGGCGCCTACTGCCGGGCCTTTATTCCAGCCTGGAAACAATCGCCTGAATACTGGACAGGAGTGGTTGCCTCCAACTTTGGCGGCTCAGCTTTCAACCTGGAACTGGCAGCCTACGACTCTGCCGGGACCCTTGAAATCCTGGGACAGAATCCCGCCTCTCTGTCAATCGGCCCCGGGTTACAGCAAAGCCTGCTTGGCACTGAATTATTTAAGGCAGACCCCTGGCATGAGAGTCTTTCCTGGATTGAACTGGGAGCGGAAGGCAGCAACAGGATGGGAAGCCTCTTCCTGTTTGGAACAAGTGACACCAGGATGCTGGATGGTGCTGAATCCCAGTCTGCTTATTCCAGGAAACTTTATTTCACCCGGCCGCTTGATGAAGGATTCATCGAAGGATGGGATCCAGAGATCCAGATGTCGATCATCAATCCCACGGATGAAGAAGTTACGGTCCATTGTGTATTGAAAGGTTCCAATGGAGAAGCTGAAAACACCCACACTATTGCCTCCCGGGGCTTCATCCACGGAGATACGGAAGACCTGATTGGTCCCGGCCATGGAGTCGTCAACGGTTATCTGGAAATTGATGTCATCCAGGGACCAGGAGTAATCGGCTTTTCAAGGATAGAATTCCCGGGAGCCGACACTGCACTGGGCATGAATGCCGTTCAAAATACCGCTTCCAGAAAATTATATTCAGCCCAGTTGGCCCATGGAATGAATATCGTCACCAACCTGCGGTTGGTTAATACTTCGACCAAAACCAGGAATTTAATCCTGTCAGCAGTTGGAGACAACGGAAATGATCTTGCTGAACCCGTTGCGATAGTGATTCCAGGCAGGAGTATCTATAGTGGGGATCTCGGCACAGTATTCAACCTGGAAGGAGACGGAATTACAACCACCGGGTCACTTGTTGTTGAGACGGACGGGAATGGAATCATCGGAGATATTATTTTCGCAGAGGGAGATACCCTGAGATATGCCATTTCTCTCCCGCTGCAGGATCGGCTTTTCACAGAAGCGGTATTCAATCACATCTCCAACCTTCCTACTGTGTTCACCGGATTCGCGTTTTTTAATCCCGGTAATGAGACTGCTTCAGTACTTGTTGAAGCAATTGGAATCAACGGGAAAAGGGTGGAGGATAAAACCATTGTTCTCGGCCCTGGAGAAAGAATGGCAAGAGTATTAACTGATCCTGATATGTGGCCACATTTCCCAACCCAGTCGGGAGGTTATATCAAAATAAAGAGCGATCGACCCATAGCCGGACAGCAGCTTTTCGGGGACAGAGCCCTGAAATATATGGCTGCTATTCCCCCGACAACAAGATTGGAGCCAATGTTTAATTAGGGATTTGCCGGGCATGATCCCAGGCTGTTTCCCGGAGTAATTCGTGGATTGCCTCTACAAGCCTCTTGCCGGCGACGTCATTTCAAAGATCATTGTCGACTTGCTTCCTGAACCTGAATCGTTGACCATGTCCTGACTGGACCACTGCACCAGATACTTCGCCATCCGACATTCTAACTTCTCTATTTATCGATTCTCACTTTGGCATTTCACTGATGTTTCCTGGCTCCAATGCCGAATCCAGAAGGCAGAATATGAAATTCCGAATGACGATTTTTGAATGTCGAACGGAAAATGGGAGCAAAATCGAAGATGGTGAAACTGCCGGGATCGAGGATCTACTGATCTGCATTCACACAAACTTAGCAGGCAGGCTTTTGCTCTTACTCCCCAGAATTAACTTGACTTCCCAAGGTATATCATAAATAATTCTTATTTAAGAATATATTCTTATTAAGGATCTGTAAAGATGACATTAAGCCAGAATGAAATAGAAAACCGCATAAGGATCTTTGAGAACATGTGTCGAAAGCTGGGAATAAAACGAACCCACCAGCGCATGGAAATTTTTCGCGAAGTGGCGCAGACAGTTGAGCACCCTGACGCGGAAAGAGTTTACCGGAGCGTTTCCGAGAGGATTCCAACCATGTCACTGGATACCGTGTACCGAACCCTTTGGCTGCTCAAGGATCTTGGTCTTATAACAACACTCGGCTCTCCAAGAGAACGGACTCGTTTTGACGCAAACCTTGAGCATCATCATCACTTTGTATGTGTTAAATGCGGACTGACCCGGGATTTCTACAGTGATGATTTAGACAGTCTGGAATTACCTGATTCCCTGTTGTCCATTGGACAAGCAGTAAAAACCCAGGTGGAAGTAAAAGGAATCTGCCGGAAATGCGCCGCGGACGAGAGTCCGGGCGAGAAAAAAAAGAGGTGATTTTATGAATGAAAATAACAAGTGCCCGGTAACGGGCAGAGTAAACAAACCCATAGCGGGCAGTGGCACATCAAACCGGGACTGGTGGCCGAACCAATTAAACCTCAGGATGCTTCACCAGAACTCTCCCATGAGTGATCCGATGGGAGAGGATTTTAATTACGCTGATGAATTCAAGAAACTCGACCTGGCAGCCCTGAAAAAGGACCTCTACGCGTTGATGACCGACTCGCAGGAATGGTGGCCGGCTGATTATGGACACTACGGCGGGCTCTTCATCCGGATGGCCTGGCACAGCGCGGGCACCTATCGTACCGGAGACGGCCGCGGGGGGGCTGGTTCCGGAAGTCAGCGCTTTGCTCCCCTTAACAGCTGGCCCGACAACGTCAATCTCGACAAGGCGCGACGTCTGCTCTGGCCGATCAAGCAGAAATACGGCCGGAAAATTTCCTGGGCCGACCTGATGATCCTCGCCGGCAACTGCGCCATCGAATCAATGGGGTTGAAGACCTTCGGCTTCGCCGGAGGGCGAGAGGACATCTGGGAGCCGGAAGAAGACATCTACTGGGGCGCCGAGGAAGAATGGCTGGCTACGAGCGACAAGCCCAAGAGCCGTTACACCGGTGACCGTGATCTCGAGGACCCGTTGGCGGCCGTGCAAATGGGACTGATTTACGTGAACCCCGAAGGACCGGACGGCAACCCTGATCCAGTGGCGTCGGGTCGTGATATCCGCGAAACCTTCGCCCGCATGGCCATGAACGACGAAGAGACCGTCGCGCTCATTGCCGGCGGGCATACCTTCGGGAAATGCCATGGTGCGGGTGATGCCGCACTGGTCGGCCCAGAACCGGAAGCCGCCCCCATCGAGGAGATGGGTCTCGGCTGGAAGAGCAGTTTCGGAATCGGCAAAGGTAGAGATACTATCGGCAGCGGCATTGAGGGTGCCTGGAAGCCGAACCCGACTAAATGGGACATGGGCTACCTGAAGGTCTTGTTCAAATACGAATGGGAGCTGGTCAAGAGCCCGGCCGGCGCGAATCAGTGGCTGGCTAAAGACGTGGACGAAGAAGATATGATAGTTGACGCTCACGATCCGTCGCAAAAGCACCCGCCGATGATGACCACGGCGGACCTGTCCCTTCGCTACGACCCAATCTACGAGCCGATCGCGCGGCGCTACCAGCAGAATCCCGAAGAATTCACCAATGCTTTCGCCCGCGCCTGGTTCAAGCTGACCCACCGCGACATGGGCCCGCGGTCGCGCTATCTCGGAACGGAAGTCCCAAAAGAGGAACTGCTCTGGCAGGATCCCGTACCCACAATCGATCATAAGCTGATCGAGACTCAGGACATAACCATCCTCAAGGGCAAGATCCTGGCATCGGGACTCTCTATCTCCCAGCTGGTCTCGACCGCCTGGGCGTCGGCATCCACCTTCCGCGGTTCCGACAAACGGGGTGGTGCCAACGGGGCCCGCATTCGCCTTGCGCCGCAGAAAGACTGGAAAGTTAACCAGCCGACCCAACTGAAAGCCGTACTGCAGACCCTTGAGAAAATCCAAAAGGACTTCAACAGCGCCCAGTCCGGCGGGAAAAAGGTATCGCTTGCAGACCTGATCGTACTGGGTGGATGCGCGGGTGTGGAGCAGGCAGCAAAGAATGCCGGTCATAATTTGACCGTTCCCTTCACGCCTGGACGCACGGATGCCTCGCAGGAACAAACCGACGTGGAATCATTCGCTGTTCTTGAGCCGGCCGCGGATGGTTTTCGTAACTTCCTCAAAACCAAATACAGCATATCGGCGGAAGAGCTGCTGCTTGACAGGGCTCAGCTGCTGAGACTTACCGCCCCTGAAATGACAGTTCTCCTGGGCGGTATGCGCGTCCTGGATACCAACTTTAACGGGTCCCAGCACGGTGTTTTCACCAGGCGGCCGGAGACGCTCACCAATGATTTCTTTGTGAATCTGCTCGACATGGGCACAACCTGGAAGCCATCACCGAAAGACAAAAACGTTTTCGAGGGCAGTGACCGGGCAACGGGCAAACGCAAGTGGACCGGCACCAGGGTCGACCTGATCTTCGGTTCGAACTCCCAGCTCCGGGCTCTGGCAGAAGTCTATGGAAGTGCCGACTCCCAGGAGAAATTCCTGCACGACTTTGCCGCCGTATGGAACAAGGTAATGAACCTTGATCGATTCGACCTTAATTGATTTATCGCGCTATAAGCCGGAAGCTTATAGCGCGATACCATTGTCATGCGGCAACAATAAAAAACGCCGGAGGCGTGACAGAAAATAGCCCAGGGTCACCGGAAGCCCCGCCAGGGGCAGCCCCCCCCCGGCGGGGCTGAAGGAAACCCTGGGTAACGACACTCCTGCCGACGTATGGAGCACTGTAAGTGCGACAGAAGAAACTGAGATCTGAGATTTGAAAAGTTCGAACGCAATCCGCCTGGAAGCGGTAACAATAATCTATTCAGCTAAATCAATCGGAATAAACTTCCCAAGGCAGCACCTCATTAGAAACCGTTGATTAATTATACCTATTCTTCAGTTAGTTACAGAAAAATCCCTTCCCACTGAAAAAAATCCTTGACGACTAAAATGTTAGTACTACAATAATAGTATTATGGTTAAACTCTTGCTCACCCCCGCTGAACTGGAGATCATGCAGATAGTCTGGGAGCAAGGCGAAGTTTCGGTCCGTGATGTCCACCAGATTCTTGGAGAACAAAGGCAAGTCGCCTACACAACCGTAATGACGATGTTGAAAATTCTCGATGATAAAGGGCACCTTCAGAAAAAAAAGCTGGGCCGGACCCATATATACAGCCCCAGACAGTCAAAACAGCAGGTACTGTCTTCGATGCTCGGAGATTTTCTGAACCGGGTCTATAAAGGTTCGGCCAGGGACTTGGTACTAAACCTGGTAGAAGATAAAAAACTATCCAACGAGGAACTGGAGGAAATCGCTGACCTTATTGGAGAGAAATAATGAGTTTCGAAAACCTTCTATTTTCCATTGCGGGATACAGTATTCAATTCGCTCTACTAGTGGGATTAGCCTTTCTCGCCATGTTCCTGACCAGGACAAAACATCCGGTCTCAAACCTCTATTTCTGGCAAGGTGTCCTGGGGCTGGCTTTAATACTTCCTTTCCTGGAGACTGCAGTGAATGTGTCCTCGCCTGTCCTTGATCCCATCTTTCAGTTTGAAATTGAATCGCCAGATTCCATTGTTCCTGCTTCTGATAATTTCTCCTTTTGGGCCCCGCTATTGCTTTTTGTTCTATTGGCGGGAATTATTTTCAATCTCGGCAAGCTGACTCTGGGGCTTCTACGATTGAGAGCTATTAACAAATCCGCGGATATTGTTAATCCTCTGCCTGAAAACCTGGTGAGGTTGAAGCAGAGGCTTCACAAACATTGCAGCATAAAGATCTCCCGGGAAATCGAAGCACCACTGACTTTTGGATTTCTGAATCCGGTAATCCTTGTGCCCGAAAAATTTCGATTTCTTGATAATGAACAGCAAGAATGCGTTATTTGCCATGAACTTCTACATATAAGCCGCCGCGACTGGCTACTCAACCTGAGTGAACAAACAATCAAATCAGTGCTTTGGTTCCATCCGGCAATCTATTTTCTGATTACAGAAATCACCTTATCCCGCGAAAAGCTGATTGATGCCAGGGTAGTTGGAATTACTGGTAAACGAAAGGTCTACCTGAATGCAATATTGAGGATGATTCAACCAGATCCAGAAGTAGACTTATATCCAGTCGTTCCCTTTGCCGGCAGAAGCCAGCTGTTGAAAAGAGTCAGTTTCCTGTCAATTGAATGCAATATGTCCGGAAAACAATTCAGAAAGCAATTAATAACTGCCTCGATGAGTTTTTTACTGGTAATGATTCTGACTATCACGGTCGGCCAAAGTGTTTCTCCCATTCAATTTGGAAATATCTTCCCTACTACTGCAGCTGATCCCAGTCTAATTGATATCGCGGCCACTAAAAACCCTTCCATACCAGCAGGTGAAGATCCTCTTCAGCTAGATAGAAATGAATGGCCTGAACTGGTCAAGCGTGTTAATCCGAAGTATCCGGAGGAAGTTAAAAAAGCCGGCATTTCTGGAGTGGTCGCTTGTTCCGCTCTGGTTGATAGAAACGGGATTGTACAAAAAGTAGAAATTATCAGGAGCCCGGATGACCTTTTAAGCAAAGCCACGGTAGAAGCCATGAAACAGTGGGTATATGAACCTACGATTAGAGACGGCAAAGCAGTGGAAGTATCATTCAAAATCTATTTTAATTTTGTCCCGCAGTAATCATATAAAAGTGCGCCACGCGAGTGTGTACAGAACTCTGTGTATGTTTAAACTGAGTTTCAGTTGTGATTAGATCTAATTATTTAGTTAAGCTTTGGCTTTCCTGGAATCCATGGGAGGTGTTCATGCGCTTTATCCGGGTTTTGTTATTTGCCGTGTTCTTTTCTTTCATTCCAGTGCACGCCGGTCTGATTCTAAGTAACGAATCACCTCGATGGGGTGAGACAATTCAGGTCGACGCGACTTTGGATTTTCCAAAAGACACCCTCCATCCAGGTGACCGGGTTTTTTTGAAGCTCGATACTCGGCATCAGGGCACCTTCAATATCGAGTACGCTGAGATGTCATGGGATGGGGAGAAATTCACAATAGAAGTAGTGATACCGTCTGGTTGTGAAGCTGCTTTATTTTACGTCCTGACCCCGGAGAAACAACTCAAGTACTATAAAAGAATCTATCCATTCGACACAGACGGCAATCCTCCGCCAGGTTCTGTCATCTTATCTACCAGTGATTCGGTAACAGAAGATGAATGGTTGACAATGGTTGCAGCGGAACTGAAAAAATATCCGGAAATCTTGTGGGCTTACCAGGAAGTTTGGCGAACAAGAATCTTCTGGTGGCATAACCTGGAAACAGATGAATTACTGTGGCAGGTAAAATCACTTGAAAATTCAGAGAGAACACCTGAATTGCTAAAAACATTGGCGATGGGTTACTGGTATACAGCCGAATTTGAAACTGCGTACGCCCGACTTGAGGAGTTATGCCGCAGATTTCCAGACTCTCCCTATGCTCTGCATGCGATAAACGATGCCATCTCCCAGGCCTTCAGCAACAACCTCAACGACATGAGATCATCAATAAACAGATTAGCCGTTGATATTATCAAGCGAGCCCCGGAGAACCCAATCCTGCGATATCACCATAACGCCACTGCATGGCTCAGCTTTCCCGGTCATACCATCGAAACCTTGAAAAAGGTCTGTGATCCATGGATAGCAGAGGAACCTAGTAATCCCAAGCCACACTATTACCTTGGCCAGGAGTTCGCGAGGATTGGACTACTCCAGGAGGCTGATGACGAGCTCACTCAGGCACTGACGCTTGCTTACCAACCCAGGCCATGGGAGCCGTTTATTATATCGGGCAGAGGTTACATTCATCAATTACGCTCCGAAGTCCGGGCCAGACAAGGACGACTTGTTGAAGCGCTTGCTGATAGTAAACTGGCCCAGGAGTATACCAGTACAAGCACTACAAAAGACATTGAAACCGAAGCCTCTCTACTAATGAAACTCGGGTACCCTGATAAAGCCGAAGAGATCGCAATAGCAGCTTATCGGAAAGGATCACAAACAGTTGAACCCTTCCTGGAGGAACTCTATGAGCAGCGCACGAAAAAAGCTGACGGTTTTCAGGAATGGCTGACGGCCAAACTGGAATATAAGAGTGGGGTTATGCCTGACGACCAAGCCCTGGAAAAATCCCCCGCGTTTAAAGGCAAAACGCTTCAAGGGGAAAACATCGACTCTAAGTCATTCAATGATGATCTCATTGTGTTAAATTTCTGGGCCACTACCTGTGGACCGTGTATTAGAGAAATGCCGGATCTCAACCGGCTCGTGGATCAGTACCAGGCAAAGATCCGATTCCTGGCGGTTTCGGGCGAAAGTGAGGAGAGGATAAATAATTTCCTGCAAAAACACATCTTCAGTTACGAGATTATCCCTGATGCCGGAGCGATTGAGAAGGCCTTCAGGATTTCTTCTCACCCGACACATATAGTGATCAAATCAGGTCAAATTTTATGGAAAGGTTCCGGGGCAAGTTCGGGGAATACTGAAAGGCTGGAGGGTATTATCAAACGCTTTTTGGACGGCACCTTGAATTGAATACTGGTGCCTTAGAAAGGTTGTTCTTTTCACTAATAACACTGGAATGAGTTCCTCGCGGACACAAAGGGAAACTGAGATCTGAGTCTAGCCGCCGGCCGCGCCGGATCATGCAGGTTAGAAACTTGGCAGGGTAATCCACAATCCGCAATCGATTGTGCCGCCCATCCAGGGCTTGAATCTCAGATGGCCACTTCTCTGACCCCAGGTTCCCTGACGCTCACCTGGGGCTATTTCCTGCCGCACCTATGGTGCTTTTAAAGCCATGAATTCCAAACAGGAGGCAGACAAGGCTATCGATTCCGACCACACTGTCCACTCAGTCCATCCGTAACAGAGATTTCTGCAACCGACATTCAAGTTTCAGGTTAGATTTGAGAATGCAGAAGGCAATCCGCCTCCCGGCTGTGTTTAAAAAAAAATACTTCGGACTTCGAATATCTCAGATCACAGTTAGAAAAGGATGTTATAGTCTTGAAAAAAGTACTGAATTACAGTCTTAACTATGATTAGCAGGAGCCTGAGAATGTTAAACTGGATTAAAAAAATCTACACGCCCGCCCCTCATATTAATCGCCTGCCTCAAGACAGGATCGCGAAAACCTATACCCGTTATCGATGGAGCACCATGGAGTCCACCTTCATCGGGTACGCCATGTTTTACCTTGTTCGCAATAATCTTTCCACCGTGGCTAAAGATGTTGGGACAGCCCTGGCTTACGATCACAATATGATCGGGAATATTTTAGCCTTGTCCGCCATTTCCTATGGCCTTGGTAAATTCCTGATGGGATCCCTTTCGGACCGGGCTGATTCCCGGAAATTCATGGCCACGGGATTGTTACTGACCGGGTTGGTGAATTTTGCCTTTGGCAGCATGGAAGTGTATTGGATACACCTGCTTTTGTGGACCCTGAATGGATTCATACAGGGCATGGGCTGGCCGCCCTGCGGCCGTTCCCTGGGGCACTGGTTCAGTTTAAAGGAACGCGGATCGGTATTTGCCATCTGGAATGTCGCCCATAATATTGGAGGCGGCGTGGCTGGGATCATGGCGGCTTATGCGGCCTCCCAGTTTGGATGGCAGGCCGCCTTTTATTTCCCTGGTGCCATTGCCCTGGTTGGTTCAGCCTACTTATACTGGCGCCTGCGTGATACACCTCAATCCCAGGGTTTGCCGCCTGTTGAGGAATACAAGAATGACTTTTCGGAGACAGAAAAAAAACTTGGATTAATCCATGAACGCGAGTTGTCAACTCGAGAGTTGTTCATTGAAAACATATTAAAAAACAGACCTCTCTGGATCATGGCATTCGCCAACTTTTTCGTTTATATCGTTCGCTACAGCATGCTGGACTGGGGCCCCATGTATCTGAGGGAGGTCAAGGAAGCCACACTCGCGGGGGGAGGAATCGCTATTCTTCTTATCGAATTTGCCGGCATCCCTTCAACCATTCTGATTGGCTGGTTGTCCGACCGGGCTGGAGGCCGCCGGGGAATGGTCAGTCTCTTATGTATGATTCCCATTTTCTTCGCCTTTTTCGGAATTTATATCAATCCTCCTGGAAATCTCAATTTTGATATGGCTATGTTGGTCATCATTGGATTTTTTATCTATCCGCCGGTAATGTTACTGGGAGTCACAGGGATTGACCTTACCTCGAAGAAAGCGGTGGGAACCGCGGCTGGATTTATCGGCCTTTTCGGCTATCTCGGCCGCTCAGCGCAGGCCAAGGGTTTTGGGTGGATGGTGGATCATTACGGCAGTCTTTATGGCATGGAGACAGGATGGAACATTGTGATCTTCAGCATTTTAGGAGCTACAGTTATCGGAATTATCCTGCTCGCCTTCACCTGGAAGATAAAACCGCGAGCCTAGATCGAAGTGAGATCTGTGATATTCAAACTTCGAAGTGGCACGATCTTCCAAGCCTGTGGATTGATATTACTCAGGCAGGCGCGACACCAGAAAAGGACGGAGGCCTGTTTTTTGTAACCCGGGGGACCGAAGGTAACCCCAGGTCGGAGATGTCCCCAATGTATAACTGCGAGCGCTGTAAGTGCTAACCGCAACCATGGATGGAACTGCCAATAAAGATGTTTTAAGCCCAGTATTTACTCCCGATAAAGCTACCAGGAGGTATCATGAGAGTTCGTAGATTAATGCTTTGTCTTCTTCTTGCCGTAACGCTGCTAACCGTTTTCAGCCTGGGAAAAGAACCGGTACGGGAAACCTTTCCCCGGGACGATTTCACCGTACGTGAAGAAATGGTCCCGATGCGTGATGGAGTTAAGCTTTATACACTGATCCTAATTCCAAAAGATGCTTCTGAACCGCTTCCTATCCTGTTAGAACGCACTCCGTATAATGCGAAACGCTGGTTGTCTGTAACCTCAACCAGGCTGGAGGTTACCCTTGGGGAACCGCGGTTTGTCGGGAAAGGTTATATCTATATCGCACAGGATATCCGAGGCAGATATGGCTCAGAAGGCCGATACGACATGTATCGGGTCCCTCGGGGCGAATACAACAAATCTGAAACAGATGAGACGACGGATGCCTGGGATACAATCGATTGGCTGGTTAAAAATGTTCCAAATAACGGCAGGGTAGGGATATGGGGAACTTCGTACCCAGGCTGGCTGACCTTGGCGGCGTTGTCTGATCCCCATCCGGCGCTGGCTGCAGCGGTTCCTTTTAATCCGGTTGTGGATGTCTGGAAAGCTGACGACTGGTTTCACTGGGGAGCCTTCAGGGCAATCTATGCTTTCGAGTTTATCTACGGAATGGAAACTCGTAAGGGTGAATCTTTTGATTTCCCATATTCCCAGAGAGACCTCTATAGCTGGGCGCTGGAAAAAGGGGCACTTGGCAGGGCGCTCGGCGAATACCTGGATGATCGACACGAAATGTGGGGACGGCTTATGGAAAACCCGGCGTATTCCGGTTATTGGCGCGATTGTGCCGCCGATCAGTGGTTCGAGGACCCCAGCCGGATTGTGCCGACGCTTCATGTGCATGGTTACTGGGACCAGGAGGATATTTACGGCTCTCCCTCTGCTTACGCGGCAATGGAGAAGCATGATCAAAACAATAACCTGAACTTTTTTGCCGCCGGACCCTGGTATCATGGCCAGCATTTTGCTGACGGGAGCCATCTGGGGTCAATTATTTTCGACGCAAACACCGCAAAACGATTCCGGGAAGACGTATTGCAGCCTTTTTTAGCGCATTTTTTAAAAGAGGAGAAAACCAGGGAAATCAAACCGGTTACGGTCTTCGAAACAGGAGTTAACCGCTGGCGACAGTTTGACCGGTGGCCGCCGGAACAGAGCCTCAAAAAACTATTTCTCAGGGATAATGGAAAACTCTCTTTTGAGTCACCCGGGGAGATGGAGAATTCCAATGAGTATGTTTCAGACCCTGCCAAGCCGATTCCGTATGCCCCTCGTCCTGACTGGGGATTCAACTACGGTGTCCCTTCAATTATCTCAAAGTGGAGAACCTGGCTGGTGGAGGACCAGCGTTTCGCCGATGGCCGCCCCGATGTCCTGACCTGGGTCAGCGATCCTTTGGATGAACCGGTTACGGTTCGGGGTCCAGTCACAGCCCGTCTTTTTGCCGAGACCACCGGAACAGATGCGGACTGGGTAGTTAAATTAATTGATGTTTATCCGGATGAGGATCCAACCTCATTTGAGATGTCCGGATACCAGCTCATGATCAGCGGAGATATTTTCCGGGGGCGATACCGGGAGGATTACTCGACAGCTAAACCTATTCCATCAAATGAAGTACTGGAATACCGGATCCCTTTGCCTGTAGTCAATCATACTTTCAAACCGGGGCATCGGCTCATGATCCAGGTACAGAGTACCTGGTTTCCGCTCTATGACAGGAATCCCCAGACATTTGTGGAATCAATAATGGATGCGCCCGATTCAAGCTACAAGGCGCAGAAACATACGATTCACCATAGCAGTAATTATCCGACTCACCTGGAGCTGTTTGTGGATACCCATAATTGACCTGATTCCCGGCATAACTGAAATGAATAAAGGTGTTCTAGATATAATTTTTGTCGCACTCATAACTCGATATCCTTAAAAAAAGTCCATTCATTTTTAAGAGAGGGGAGGTACCCTATCATGCATCAGGAATTCCCAAAAAGGAGAAGTTGTCGAACTCTTAGCAAAAGGTCATTCATTCCATCACTTATCGTGTTTATTACGATAATCTCCGTAAATGCCGAAGAATTCAAAGGAGTTATTATCAAAAATGATAATAGCGAAAACAGGATTGTCCTGGTCGGGAATGAGGGGAGTTATTTATTCAACGATTCGGATACTCCGGAGGTAACAATCTATGATAGAACCAATCCGGACAAGGGCACCTATAACATTACATCCTTCAGCAATGACTTTATCATTCAGGACAATCAATGCCAGTTGAGAGATTTTGACAGGGTAAACGGGGACGGCATTTACTTGCTGGCAATAGGTAAATTTTTCGATAGCCCTACTCTTGAAACGGCAATCCTGATGTACCCGGATTCTGACAATTTTTGTGGAGAGCCAATTGTTATCTGGCTTGACCATAAAATACTTGCTGAAAAATTGAAGATTGATGCAAGTGGAAATTTTTACCTCCTCGGTTTGCTGGTATCAGATAACCCGGAAACTGTGGGGCAGGATTTCCCGGGAGAGCAGCCTCTCCTTCATAAATTCACCCCGGAAGGTACTCTTGCTTATTCATCCTTTGTGAGAACCATCAATCCTGATCAAGGCAGATTATCCGAGACTTCCACCAGTCCAATTCTCCTTCATTCCGATCTTGCGGTATCACCGAATGGAGAGGTATGGATTTTATGGAATAATATCGATACTGAGAAAACAGCTAATAATAAAAGCTCTTTAAAAGCCAACCTTTTCCATGCTAATCCTGAGGGCAAGGTAACTGAAGTTTACCCTGAACCTCCTGAAAGTGGTTATACCCTCACAGGTTTGATAAAGAATTCGGATTCTTCAGAAGTATTGTTCGCGTGGGAAGATCTTCTCTCCAAAACTGAAACAAATACTATCCTGACAAGCCCTGATGGTTCTGTAGTGATGCAAGGAAGCTATTTCGGCCGGATCATTTCAGTTAGTGAGAACCTGGTCATAACCAAAACTAATAAGATGAGAGTCGGTTTTAGAAAAAACGCTCTGATAATGTATTCTCATGATTGACTGCTTCTTACTGCCGTTAAAACCAGGAGAAATCTCTATTGGATGGAGCTGACTATTTATGAGGCACTTCCACTGCTAAAATGGGAAATGGATGGATCTGATATTCAGATTAAATCTATTTCTCTTGCATCCAGTAGTCCCTATATCTTTCAAGCAGTTCAGAAAACCGTTCGGTGCAGCGAATGTTTCCCAGGGAGGAGTGAGCGTTTTCTTTTTCATTGATTAATAAAGGCACATATTTTTTCGGGTCTCCTGATACCGCGGCGATCAAGTGCTGCATGCCCCCTTCCCCGTCGCCCGCTTCAGCCAGTAAAAAAGCAAGCCGGAAATGGGATGCAAAATCAGCTGGATCAATCTGTAAAATCCGGCGGAAGGTAGTTATTGCCTCCCCGGTTTTTTTTGCTTCCGCCTGTGTTTCGGCTAAATCAGCCAGGATGGCAGTGTCATCAGGATCCAGTTCTGCGGCATTCTTAAGATAAGTGAGCGCCTCATCCAGATTCATTTCAGCCCTGGCCAATAGTGTCAGGTTCAAATAATCGGAGGCAGTTTTATTCTTTTTCCGGTTTATCCAGATTCCGGCGTTTTTCAGGTCCCCGAGTTCCAGAAAAGTCTCCTCAAGTTCCTTCCTGACTCTTTCATTGCCTGGATCCAGGTTTTCCGCTTTTTGCAGGGCAGATATTGCCTCATTAAGACGCCCCCGGTCCCTGAGCGCCGCTCCAAACCAATAGTAGCTTTGCCATGCCTTCGGAAACTCCGTGACCAGTTTAGAAAAAACCTCAAATGCTTCCTGGTTCTTTCCGGAGTTAAGAAAGGACAACCCCATATTGATTCTACTCTCCAGGCTGCCTTCCGAAAACCTTCCAGACTCCTTATAGGCAGCCGCTGATTCAGAATACTTACCTTGACTGAAATAGGCCTTGCCCCGCAGTTCCAGCCCCCTTTTATCTTCAGGGTGCTTTTCAAGGAAAACATTCAAGTCCTCCAGAGCCTCCCCCGGTCTGCTCATTCTCAACCGGGCCTCAGCCCTCAGCAGGTAGCCCTGAACAGATTTCCCGCCCATGGATATCAGCTGGGAAGCCTGTTCCTCAGCCTCCTTAAAATGTTCCTGTACCAGCAAGACCAGGATAAGGTTATACCTGGCTTTTTCGAAATCTGGAGCCAGGGCCAGAGCCTCCCGAAAACACCGGGCCTGGCCCTCTGAATATTCCGATTCAGTTCCTATCATGGCTTCCCCCTGGCGGAACCATTCCAGGGCCTTTCCTGCCAATTCAACATCCAACGGTGTAGGAAGAGGGGGTCCCGGAAGAGATCCCTGCACAGCCAGGACCAAGAACAGAAATATGGATGGATTAAGCATTATTTATCGATAGCCCCTCATGGATTGCAGAGCAGTCTCCTAAATGCTGATTACGTAACTTTTACTTTAAATTATACTTGCCGCTAAACACTGATATGTCAAGCTAATTCTGACCAGCAGCCAGGTTGAGTTTGGTTCAGCTACTCCCTGTAAAACCACCTCCCGGTATCGCCCCAGAATCATCAAGCATTTGTCTGAGACTCATGCTATGTCTTCTTCCGGCATAATCTCACCACAACAAGCTGTCCATTTTCGTGGGGGACTCCTGTCACGCGGACAGTGCCGATAGTCCTGTCTGGAGCAGGGTATATAACACGTACCAAAATCCGATTATCATCACTCCTCTACCCATGGAACCTCTTACGGTAATTTTTGATATTCCCAGGCCGATGAGAAAAATCGTGTAGAAAACCAGCACATCAATCTGGGACAGAAAACCGTAAAATATTCTTGATTCACTGGAATCAACCAACCCGGCGGGATTGGTGAATACGGGATTGGCGACGTTTATACTGTCAGGATCTGCCGCGGCCAGTACAACAGCTGAGGAAAGCACTCCTTTTACCACCCAATAGAAAAACATGGAGGCTGTAGTCACAGCCAATACTTTCGAAAATGCTGATCCTCCTCCAGAAGGCGCGGAACTCATCCCCCGCACCCTCGCTTCATCGCCGGAAGGATTCAGCCCCACAGAGATCTCGTCGCCCGTTACAAAAATGCCCAGCACTATCAGACCCGATATAAGAAGAACATAAAAAGGAACCTTTATAACTGGGGAAACCATAGCCATGACCTTCCCATACCTGGCTACACTTTTAACCTGATTATCTATCTGCTCTTCACTCAGCCGGTCGGCAAAACTGCTTAACTGTATATTCTCCCTGGTAACCCGGGCCATATCAATTCGGCTGTACAAAACAAAGTATGTAGCTGAAACTACCAGAATGCTCAGCACCAGAGGTATGGCAAACCGAGGTCTTTTATTCAGGCCCTTAAAACAGCGGGACGGTTCGAGGAATATGTGCCAGAATGAGCCGGGTTCGTTACTATTTACACCACCTGGATCACTATTAAAACTCTCTATGTTTGCCATAAATCAGCCCCACCCTATGCAATATTGGAAATCTATCCAAACTAAATCCACCTCTATTGAATAGCCAGCCTCGTCTTTCGTCTATATGCCACTTCGGCAAGCAGGAAAACCCCGTAATAATTAAACAAAACGGCAACAACACTTAACTCAAATAGAATTAATCCAGTTGGTACAATTCCTAAATAATGCCCAAGGAAGAAAAGACCTAAACCTGAAATGCTACTGATTTGCTGAAGATGAATAATTTGTTCCGCTGGAAGAAATTCGGAAATCAGAAGCTGTATTTGATAATAGAAAACAATTCCATTTATTGCGCCTACCAGTATCAGGATTTCCTTTGTGCTGAATGCTGCGGCTCCGGACTGCGCAACTATAAATAATGTACTTATTCCAAAAAGCGTTAATATCATTCCAATGATCAGCATGAAAAGGTGCAGATAGGTTGCGAAACGTTTATCCGGTCCGGCCAGGGTAAAAAACAAATGTCTCCATCCTTCCTGTTTCTCCTTGGTTTTCAGGGACATTATCAGAGTTGATAGCAGAAGAGTAATCAAGCTGAAAATCCCGGCGACATTGGTTATCCCAATAAGCAGGATTATAAATACAATTAGAAATCCTTGGGCCAAAAGCATCCTGGATGAATAAAAACTCTGCTTGAAACACATCTTAATCAGGCTGATCATGAGCCTTCCTCCCCTCCTAACAGGGTCAATACCCTGTTCTTCAGCCCCCCTTCCCGATAATCTGTAATCATCAGGTCCTCGATAATCTGTCCATTCTTGATGATACTGATCCGGTCGGCCGTGGACTCTATATCGTCCAGCAAATGGGAGGAGACCAGGATTGCGGTCCCGGATTCTTTTTGGTGTTTGATCTCCCCCAGAACAAGTTCACGAATTATGGGATCGAGTCCGGAAGTGGGCTCATCCAGGATCAGGATTTCAGGGCGCCGGGCCAGGGCTAGAATAACTCCCAGCTTCACCCGGTTGCCCCGGGAAAGTTTTTTAACCCTGGCGCTGGTTTTAACCTTCAGGACTTCCACCAACCTCCGGCTTTCATCTTCATCCCAGTTAAATGCCAGATGCCTGCCCAGTTCCAGGTGATCCTTTACACTCAGGTCTTCAATCAGCTTAATTTCCTCACTCATGTAAGCAATCCTGGATGTGAGGTTTTTCTGGATCCCAGTATAGAGCTGTCCATCGACAAAAATCTCCCCGGAATAGTCACGGATAATATTGGTCAGGCACCTGATCAGGGTGGTTTTACCGGCTCCGTTCTCTCCTACCAGAGCCAGAATTTCCCCTTTTGCCAGTGAGAATTCAGGAATATTAAGAGTAAATTCTTCATATTCCTTCTTGAGGTTTTGCGCTCGTATCACAGTCCTTATCCTCCCTCCCTTTTGAACCGATTAAAAACGCTGTTCACTCTTCCATAAGATCCTTAATTCTTAAAAACAATAAAATATTGTTAATACAACTAAAAAATGGAATATTTCTGGATAGTTATGTTCATCAAGCTGGATTCTGTTAAACCGAAGTTGATGTCAGCCGGGGCCTGAGAAATTGATAAAACTGGGTGAGGAAATAGACAGCAACACCCAATCCAATCACATTCACATCCAAAAATGAATAATGTGAAATGATTCCGGGAAAATTAATCTGCAGGAAATGGAACAGTAGTCCAGTTACGACAGCTGTGATAACTGATTTCCTCTGAACTTCCAAAGCGAACTGATCTCGCCTCAATGGAGTAAACGGTCTATTTTTGTCAACAATAAACCATCCGCTGTGAAGATATAACACACTGAAACCAAAACAGCCCAGAGCCCAGGCAGCGGCAATGAAATTAAAGCCCATGCTACCGAAAAAGAACAATGAGAAGATAATAACTCGAGAGATATAAAAGGGTAAGAAGGTAGTTTTCATTTTTCTGCTTCCCTTAACTGGAATAAACCATCCAGCCCTGTATCCAGAGCCTGGCTCAAGCGGAGGGCTGTTTCGATTGTCGGTAAAAACCGGCCGGTTTCGATGGCAACAACGGACACACGTGAAATTCCACAGAGTTCTGCCAGCTGCGCTTGAGTCAAACCCAATTTTCTCCTTGTTTCCCGGATCTTATTGGACACTTGATTGTGCGGCATATGTTAAGCATACTTATCATATTCCAGAATGTCAACTATACTTAACATATTTTTCTGTATCTCGCAGCGGATCTGCGGAAGAGTCGCCACGGACCCCGATCTTGGCTGGAGAAGTGTGGAGTGAGTTTCGCACTGACCCGCTACATTGCCTGGATTTTCTGCCAGAGTTCGGGATCGACCGGAATGCCTTTCCTGAGATTCTCCCTGCGGGTGGCGAGCATGCCCTGTCCGGGATAGCGCACCTTTGAAACTCCATCAAGCGGAGGGGTGTCCAGAAAATCCTGGATGATGGCATCCACTTTTCCGTCGACTTTTTCTGCCCCCATCCGCGATACGATGTCAATGGCCATGAATACCTGTGAGACGCCGGTTTCCTCCTCGCGCTGACTGATCTCCCTGGTTGAATCGCCAGCAGCTATCAGCGAACCCATCAAATCAAGGACCAGGGCCAGGCCGGAGCCTTTCCAGTAACCGATAGGAAGAGCCCGGAATGATTCCAGGATGGTTCGGGGGTCGTTGGTCAACTCACCGTTCTCATCATAACCTCCTGCCAAGGGAAGCGTTTCTCCACGCCGCCGCAGGACTTCAAGCTTGCCATTTGAGAACTGGCTCATGGCCATATCAAGGAGAATGGGTTCCTCTCCATGAGGGATGCAGATAACCATCGGATTATTCCCGATCTTTCTCTGGGACGAACCCCACGGCGGCATAAGGGCAATCGTGTTAGTCCAGCAGATTCCAAAACATCCCGCCCCGGCAGCCTGCAGCCCGTAAGTGCCCCCCCGCATCCAGTGATTGGTGTTGCCCAGCCCAACACAGCCGAGGCCAAACTCACGCGAAAGTTCTATGGCACGTTTCATCGCCTTCTCGGCGTTGAGAGGCCCTGCCCCTCTTTTTCCGTCCCATTGCTCAATCGCTCCAAGGGACCTGACAAGTTCGGGCTCGACCTGTATGTTCACGAGGCCGGTCTTGACAGCTGTAACGAAGTTGGGGAAGCGGTTCAGCCCGTGTGAGTCGACACCATCACAGCTGTTCTCAGTGAAGATGTAGGCGCATCTCTTCGCCCTGGAGTTTTCAAATCCCAATGCCAGCAGGATTCGGGTCAGTTCCTGCCAGACCTCGTCAAAGTTTATTCTCTTCATGGATATCATGCCGTTCTCTCCGCTGCGGGGAGGGATATCTTGATGTTATATGACATATCAGAGTTATATTTCCCTGGTATGCTTTGGTTGCCAAGCAGCTTCCATGCAATCATGAAATGTCATGCCCCCGCTTAAATTTATCCCGGCGGACATGCAATGATCGACCATTCCAGCTTGCCTGGCAGGCAGGGTAATTCCCGGTCAGTGTCCAGGATTTTCAAACAACCTGCCAGTACGAAGAGGATAATGGAGAGGCGGAGATAACCTCCGGGCGGCAGGTTACTTCATATATCCCCCCGCCTCTCTCCTCAGCACTTCAATCTCCTCTTCCGGGATACCTAAAAACTGCAAAAATTGCTGATGATTATCGGGTGAGTGACTTTCAAACTGGGCATGCCATCGTCCCAGGTCCTCATCTGTGAAACCGGATGATTTCAGAAATGAAATCCAGGTATCCTTCGTAAGCCCTTCTCCAACCGATTGCAGCTTCTTGTTCTTTAACATCCTTATAATCTGGATTTGCTGTTCCCTCAGATCAGCTATTTCAGAATTCAGCGCCTTCATTCTCGCTTCCAGCGCCGCAGTGAGACGATTCATAGAAGAATTCAAAATCTGTTTAATTTCTCTGAGAGGTATCCCAATGCGGCGATAAAGGCAAATTTTGCTAAGCTTTTCATCGTCGGCTTTCGAATAGTACCGGTATCCGTTGGCGTCCCTGAATTCCGGTTTGAGCAATTCAATCCGATCGTAATAGAGAAGAGTGCTTCTAGCCAGCCCATGTTTTTTTGATAACCTGCTTATCGTGATCATTGAAGTTCTCTTAAGATCTTTCCCAATGCGCCTCAGGATTGGTGAACGGGAGTTTCTGTCCTGTTTCCAGATAATGATTTATCATTCTCTGGAGATTTTCAATCAGTATTTGGTACTTCTCCTGAGAAGCCTGATCTATATATTCTTCTCCCTGTTCATTCAAAGCTGTAATCAACTGGTTCCACTGTGCTGAGGTGGTTCCATTTCCATTGTCTGTCAATTCAATTCTGTACCGGATCGTTCGGATCTCGTTAACACGGATGAATTCAATTAATCGATTCGGTTCATATCGAATTACAATCCAGGTCTCCGGAGGACCCTCATTAGGAAATGAAGTTACAAATACGCAATTGTCTTCAGCTATACCTGATTCGGTGTACACCACCTTACAATCCCAACCGTCGATCCAATCATACTCCCGCACCGGGCAAAGTAGGGGGAACACCTGGTCCGGGGCTCCTTTTAACAATTGTTTGGCTGTTCTGGATTCACGCCTGGTTAATTTCTTATCCATTATTGTCTCCTGGGTGATGGCCGTTGTTGACAGTTGTCCGGGTCCGGAGTTCTTACCCGCTGTTTTGCAGCTAAAATGAGGCAGATACGCCAAACTGGTCAGACTGGTCAGACGGCTTAAAAACGTCAAAAAATATCTTCTCGAAGTCAGTTCTGTAATCATTTATTGCTCCTGTAATAAATTTTGAAAATGCAGTCTAAACTATGAAGTTATAAACAGGTCAAGAGATTATTGGTCCTGCCTTCATGGCGAGAAATGAATGAAGCAGGCTGACAACGCCACAGGCTGACGGGCATATCAGGGGAGAAGCCATGGATCATCCTCTATTCGAAGCAGGGGTTTGAATCCAGCAGAGAAGATGATTCTCTAAATAATTGTTAATACGCATAAATTCCAGAGCAAAGACACAAGAAAAAACTGTCAAAGCATTTCCCCGCTTGATTAAAAACCGGAAGGTCTGATCTCTGAGTTAAGATCATTTTCTTTTATATATGTTCAGCAGGAAGGATTAACTCACACTGATTCATCCAGAGTAGTTTTCATACCTGACCGTATCAGCGAGCGGTTTTCTTTCGCTACCATGCCTTTCCGGACTTAAAAAACCCCCGGCTGGATATCCCAGGATCAATAAGGCAGTAGGTTCCACATATTCCGGTATGTCAAATTCACTCCTGATAATTTCCGGGTCGAACAATCCAACCATCACGCTTCCGATATTCAGCTCTCTTGCCGCCAACATCATGTGGTCACAAACAATACCTATATCCAGATCCCCTGAACATTTCCCATCGAAAGGGCGAATCAATTCATCAGTCCTATCCCGGCACACAATGAGGACGCATTGAGAGCCGAAGGTCTGGTAGGCCTTCCTGACCTTACACATATTCTCCGGGTTACGAACTACGATTATTCTCTGCGGCTGCCGGTTACAGGCGGTCGGCGCCACGCGCCCGGCGGATAAAATCCGGTGCAGATCCTCCCCGCTTATTTCCTGATCAGTAAAACCCCGTGTCGTACACCTCATCTTTGCCAGCTCTAAAAAATCCACTTTCTTCATGTCTCCTTCGTTCGAGGTTACAGTTTATCCACTGCGCCGATCCTGATGAAAGGCAGGTACTGCTGTATCTTCTCGTGGGGCCAGTTCCACCACTGCACCTCCCGTAATCTCTGTATTGTCTCCGTATCAAAACGACTTTTGATTATCTTCGCGGAAGTCCTCCAACAACCATATAGGGAGGGATATCTTTTATAACGACGGCTCTCGCCCCTATTATAACGTTGTCGCCGACCGAAACACCGGACAGGATGACTGCTTCGTAGTCGATCCAGGCGTCATTTCCAATTACGATGCCCCTGCCGCCTCGTGAGCCCTGAAGCTGCAACAGGAGAAAATAAGATCTGTGAAATGAGAAATGCGAACAATTTCAGGGATGGACAACTGATCATAGATGGATATACTTTTGTTTATAGTTAATTCCAGATTGGAGCAACACGATGCGCAAACCACTCAGATTATTGGTATCACTGATCCTGATTTTCGGCTTTGTTCAAATGGAAGGTTTGGCCCAGGCAACAACTGTCCAGCTGCAAACCGCCAGCCCTGAAAAAATGGGGTTAAAGTCCGAGGTCCTGGAAAACGAACTGACTGAACTTCTTGGTGCCAATAAAACCGGTGCCGCCTGTTTACTGGTGAAAGGCAAACTGGTTTGGGAACATTACTGGGGCGATTTTGGCCCGCATTCGCGCTTTGATATTTATTCGGCCGGAAAAGCCTTTACCGGTACTGCTATCGGGTTGCTGATCGATGACGGCAAACTGACTCTTGATGAGCCGGCCTGCAAAATCCTGAAGGAATGGGATACTGAGGATAAGCGCAATATTACGATTCGTCACCTCCTGACCATGACTTCCGGTTTGAAACAGGATTATGCCGCATATACCCAAGCGGTCAATCCCACTGAAGCGATGCTGCACTGGCCCATGGAAAGGGAACCGGGTACGGCTTGGTCCTATGAGCAGGCAACCTCTCAAGCTCTGTCTGAAATCATTACAAGAATTACCGGAAAGCAGCCCATCGTGTTTTTGCGGGAACGTATTCTCAACCCGATAGGAATCGTGGAAGCTGACTGGCTGCGTTCGCGACAGGGCGATTGCCTGGGCTGGCGCAGCGTGCTGATCAGTGCCCGTGAATTGGCCCTGATGGGACAGTTTTATCTTAATCATGGACGCTGGGAAGGGAAACAATTACTAAGCGAAGACTTCATAGACCAGGCAACGGTCAACGATCCGCTGCTGCAAAGGATTCCAGTGGCTCCGGGCCAGGATGATTTTCGCCGGCGCGGTTACGGCTTCCAGATATTTGTAAACAGCAACGGTATTTTTGAAGGAGTGGACAGATCAGGATACGGATTCCTGGGAGCGTATCACAATATCTGCCTGGTGGATCCGAGTAAGGATTTCGTGTTTGTGCGGATGGTTACTCCGGAAGATCAAAGCAATCACGAGTTATACAATAATGACCTGGATGTAACGGATAAAGGAACCGCCAAGGTATGGCGGACGGTATTGTCGGCGTTTTAGCCCACATCTCCTGCAACCTCGCCATACAGGCTGGTGAGGAGTTCTGACCAGTAGGATGTCTCCAGGCCACCAGAACTGTACTATGCCGGAATGTATGTTACCTGGAATAATAGTCCTTCACCATTTCATCCAAAACCCAACTGGTCCTGGCAGCTGAAATGCCAGTGCTCACGCAGCTTCCAACTCCCCTTAATTCGTTCACAACCTGTTGAACCAGATTTTGTGAAATATGCTGTGGATTATCAAACTTCATTTCAGTAATTCCACCTGAATTTTTCAATATCAAATTTCCGTGTGAAAAACAGGGAAGCATGATTTTACCGGTTTCGCCGATAATCTCAATGCTGTCTTCCGTCGAAGTTTCGTCAACCACAAAACACCAGCTCCCTGTGCCGATAACGCCGGCTTTATGTTTCCAGGTCCCTGACACTGTATCTTCCGCCGGATAAAACCCAGCCAGGTTTGCAGCGTTTCCCTTAACCTCAGTTACCTCTCCCAATAGAAAATCCAGATAATCAAACTGGTGCGATGCTAAATCAAAGAAGTACCCTCCCCCGCTGATTTCAGGAAATACATGCCAGCTCATTTCCTCCCTTGCCTGATTTCGCTCTCTTGCCTGTTGGTACAGTTTTATATTCACCATCAACGGCTTGCCGATTTCTCCGGCTTCAATTAGTTCCTTGACTTTTAAAAAAGCAGGCAGTGTCCGGCGATAGTAGGCAACCCAAAGCTTCTGGCCGGTCTCCTCCGATACCTTTATCATTTCCTGGCACTCGTGATAATTGCGAGCCATCGGCTTTTCCACGTAGACCGGCTTGCCGGCCCGCATTGCTTCAATGGCGTATTTCGCGTGAGACTCAGGTGGGGTGGCGATGTAAACAGCATCCACGTCCGGATCGTTAATTAATTCCGAGCCGTCGGAATACCATTTCGGAACATTATGCCGTTTAGCGTAATCAGCTGCTTTTTCAGCAGTGCGGCGCATTACAGCTACCAGATTTGAATGTTCGGTTTTATAAAACGCCGGACCGCTTTTCACTTCTGTAACATCGCCGACCCCAATAATGCCCCAGTTTACTGTTTGATCTGCCTTATTCATGTTTTTCAACTTTCCTGGTTGTGTGAACCCAATTCCTGAATTGAATCGGGACCTGTTTTCCATCGAGGTTGCTGAAACAGACCCGGCATGACGGGTTAATATTCACGCCCTTTATGCCGGCAAATTTCAGTAGCCGGTATTCAACCCTGTTTTCGAATGCCGACAACCCAGGTACTCCATGCCGGCCCGCCATAACCAGCTTCGGCGAACCTGGCAGGAATTGTCAAGACCTGGGGTTATGAAAGCAATAATTTCTTTTTTAACCTTCAGAAGCCTCTTTTAACTTTTTCCTTCTTCTGTCCCTTTTGAACTGACTCCTGGTTTACATCGGGCAAACCAGTTTTTTTCAACTTACTGGACCCCGGGCTTTAACTCAGGATTGTTTACTGCGACAATTAGGAATCGTGGCTAAAGAGATCAAACACTGGATTTATTATTTCCTGCTCTTGCCCCTTCTCTCCCTGCTCCCTCCAAACCTCTGCAGGCTTCTGATAACGAAAGTGATTATCCGGTTTGATTTCAAATACGACCGACTGGAAAAAACAAAAATTGTTTTAGAGAATATGCGGAGGATCTTTCCGGATGATCCCCGCCTGGATCAGAAAGTGGAACAGAACCTGGCAGGTGACATTCTCCAGGATGCGGCGACCTGGAAGTTCCTGTTTGCCAGTTCAGCCAAAAAGAAAAAAATCATTAAACTTGAAGGCAGGGAATACCTGGAACAAGCCCTGGAGAGCGGCAAAGGAGTTATTCTGCTTACCGGCCATACCGGATCCTGCGTCTCATCCACCTGGGGATTGGGACTTCATGGGGTAGAGGTCACTCTCCTGGCAAATGACTCCACTACCGATCCCAGTCTCAGCCGTGCTAACCGTCTGTTGGGCCGCCTGGATCTATACACAGTGAAAAAATATTGCCATCGGCCTGCCATCACTTTCCCCCTGGGAAGAGACATAAACATGACAGCCTCGGCAGCGAGAAAGGTAAAATCGCTTCTGGCAGCCAACAAACCGGTTATATCAGCCCTGGACGTTCCCCCCAATTTAACGTCTTCCAGGGAAAAAGTTTTATTCCTGAACACAAAATGTAAACTTCCCTCAGGTGTCATAAGGGTAGCGGGAAAAACCGGTGCTCAGATAGTTCCTTTTTTTTCAGCCTGGGACAAACCTTTCTCTCATGATTGCACCATTCGATTCCAGGAGCCCTTTGCTCTTTCTTCAGACATCAGTAAAGATATGCAGAAGTGTGCTCAGGCCCTTGATGTTATGATTATGGCATATCCGGAACAGTGGGCTCACTGGGAGGTTTTTCATCATTTTCTGGATGATGCCCCAGATGTGTGAAGACTCGGTTATGCCAGGACGATCGCCGCACAAGGAAACTAAGTCAGGATGAAGAAGCAGGGCTGGCTGCCGCTTTCAAAAGCACCGCCTCCAGAATTGAAGAATCGAAAACCGTGAGTTCCATTGTTTCTCCCTCCACCCCAGCTTTAACTGCATTCTGTTTACCACTATAATCAAAACAATATGGTCAGAGAGATTAAACACTGGATCTACTATTTTTTGCTTCTTCCTCTTCTTGCCATACTCCCATCAAAACTCCGCGGGCTTCTGATAATAAAAGTGATTCTCCAGTTTAATTTCAAATACGACCGGCTGGAAAAAACAAAAATTGTCCGGGACAATATGCGCATGGTCTACCCGGATGATCCGGAACTTGACTGGAAAGTGGAACAGAACCTGGTATGCGGGATTCTCATGGATGCATCCACCTGGAAGTTTCTCCTCTCCAGTACCGCTAAAAGAAAAGGATTCATCAAGATTGAGGGTAGGGGACACCTGGAGCAGGCCTTGAAGAAAGGCAAAGGAGCCTTGCTCCTTATCGGGCATACCGGATCCTTTGTCTCATCATTCTGGGGATTAGGGCTTCATGGGATACCATTCGGGATCCTGGCGAATGACGCCCCTGCCAACCCCGATTTCAGCCGGGCTTACCGTCTGTTTGCCCGCATAAACCTTGCCACCATAAAAAAATATTGCCGGGAACCGGTAGTTGCCTTTCCCCTGGGGAGAGACAGAGCCCTGGCCTCCTCGGCAGTCCGCCAGGTAAAATCACTCCTGGCAGCCAATAAACCGGTAGTTGCTGCTCTTGATGTGCCTCCTTATTTAACAACATCCACAGAAAAAGTACTGTTTATGAACCAGGAATGTGTGCTGCCCTCGGGTTTTATCCGGATAGCCGGCAAAGTGGGCTCCCCGATAGTTCCATTTTACGCGGCATGGGACAAACCTTTCTCCCATGACTGCACTATCAGATTCCTGGAGCCATTTGCTCTTACTTCCGCGACCAGCGAAAATATGCAGATGTGCGCGGAAGCTGTTGAAAAGATGATCAGGAAACATCCTGAGCAATGGTTCCACTGGGAGGCTTTTCCGCATTTTCTCGTGAATAAGCTATAAATATGAAACCTGTGCATTTATGAAATCAATGCCTAAGACTACCCCGGTTACTGCTATTCCGGTTTTTCGAAGGCTAGAAGCCGGTTAAAAATCAGATGTATTCATTTTTTAAAAACAAAAGGTCTCCCCAGAAAAAGTCCCTTGTATTTAATATTGAGCCGACTTTCCGCTGCAACCTGAAATGCCCTACGTGCCCCAGAAACTCTACTGAAGGGGAACAGTTTGACATGACACCGGCGGTTTTCTCCAGGATCTGTGAAGAATTGATTTACGCCCGATCCCTGGATCTCACTGGTTGGGGAGAACCTCTCCTGCACCCTGATATCACCTTCATGATCAGAAAGGCAAAAAGTAAAGGCCTGTCTGTATCAATGACCAGCAACGGGACGCTGCTTTCTGAAAAAATGACTTCTGAACTGATAAATGCCGGGCTGGATAAATTAGCAGTTTCAGTGGATGGAATGACTCCTGAAACCTACGAACCTATTCGCAAAGGTTCTCTCTACAGCAAGGTATGTCAGAACATAAAAACCGCTGTTTCCCTGGTTAACAAGAAATCCTCTCCCCTGGAAATCGGCCTCGCTTTCACCATACAGAAACAAAACCTGTCTGACCTGGAATTGATCGTACCCTGGATGAAGGAACACGGGGTGGAGGTTTTGCACCTTAAGCACCTTAATGTCCTGTCCAGCGCTTTTGACTGGGAAAACAGCCTGCTGAGCAGCGCCCTCGAGAATGAAACCGACTCCAGCCAACTGCGAAAAGCTGAAACCGATATCATGAAAATAAGGGAAGAAGCCGACAAAGCCGGATTCTCCTTTAATTTCTTTTCCCAGTTGCCCATGGATGAACACCTGCAGAAACAAAACTGCCTGGCATCCCCCCTTAACTCCGTTTACTTCTCTTTTGACGGGATGGTCTCCCCCTGCTGCCATCTGGGTCACAAGGTAAGCAGGTTCTTCCAGAACAACTGTTATGCCCCGGATCACTTTGTAACCGGAAATATTATGCAGACTTCACTGCGAAAAATCTGGAATTCACCTGAATACCGGAACTTCCGGGATGAATTCCAGCACGGCCCAGGACCCTCCCACTGTGAAACATGCTACCTGCGCTACGGGAAATAAGCCGAAATCAGTCAACATGATTTCGCTGGCCGGAAAACAGAGATGGGAAAAAACATCCGAACCTCTGCTGGAAACGTTCCATCAGTAAATAAATGATAAGGATTTAGTGCTTAAGGGGCCAGCTTCAACAGGCTTTTAATCCTTGGCAGTGCCAGATTCCTGGATTTCGGGAAATTGTGTAACGTCTATAGGAACATGAATCTCAGGGTTAATGAGGTGTTGAAGATCTTTATCTCTGACCTTGCGTTTCCATTGAATCCAGAATCTGGATCGCAAAGTGTTGGGCAGGCGGTGAAGGTTCCAAAGCAGGTTCCCTCTCTGTATCTTTTTTCGTTCCTCGTGCTGGGGTAAATTAATAATTTCCCAGAGAGTGGGTATGAGATTTTTCAGCTCGTAATTCTTTATCATCGACCTGATTGAATTCCTCTCCCCTATGAATTCTCTCCATGCCATTCCTTTATTATCCTTGGTGGAGCGGCTGAATTTATGGTAGACAACCGAATGCGGAGCAGTAACCACCCTGTATCCAAGGATCCAGAAACGCCAGCATATGTCCACGTCCTCATGGTACATGTAAAAAACCTCATCATAACCACCGGCGGACAGAAAATATTCTCTCCTTACCAGGGCAGCACCTCCACAGGCAAACAGAACATCCTCAACCTGGTCATACTGACCATTATCAATTTCAAACATCCCCCTGTCCCAGGTATATCCCAGATAGTTCATGCAGCCGCCGACGCCATTCAACATTTCCGGCTTATGAAAAAAACGCATTTTGGAAGCAGCACAGGCAATCCTGTCATCACTGCAGGCAGTGGAAATTATCTGGTTGATGCAATCCGGATCCAACCGAATGTCTGTATTCAGAAAAACAATGAATTCTGTGTCAAATTGCCGGGCAGCCAGATTGGCAGCCCTGGCATAACCTAAATTGGTGGATTGAGCGCATATTTTCACCCAGGGGAAATTCTCTCTGACATATTCAACGCTTCCATCCGTTGAGGCATTGTCCCAAAAAACCGGATCGAAATCGCGAGTATTCTGTGCTTCCAGGGAATTCATCAGGTCCGGGAGATCAGGCAGGCCGTTATAATTGATCATTAACACGGTGGTTCGAATTTTCGAGCTCATTGTTTTACCAACAGTCTTTCTTTTTTAATCCAAAATCCAAAACAGCACTAATAACCCTTTCGACCTCACTGTCCTCCAGATTCGGATGAAAAGGAATGGTTAAAACCTCCCGGGCAGCTTTTTCAGTGACTTCAAGGTTTATTTCCCCTACCTTATTTCTGTAAAAAGGCTGCATATGAAGCGGGTAATAGTGAACACTGGAAGATATGCCCAGGGTCTGCAAATGTAACCTTAATTCATCCCTGTGCCTGGTCCTGATTGGAAAAAGGTGCCAGGCTGATTTTGTGCCGGTTCTTTCTTTTGGAACCTTCAACCAGGTCAGGCTGTCCAGTTTCTGCTGATAGACGGCTGCCATTTTTCGGCGCCTGGAAATGCCTGAATCCAGTTTACCCAGCTGGGTCAGGCCGATAGTCGCTGTAATGTCATTCATCAGGTATTTGAAGCCTAAATCGTTAATTTCATAAAACCACTGATACTTCCCCACATTATCCGAACTCTTCCCTTTCCCTTCTGCTTTTGATTCGCGCGCAAAGGTGTCTTTATCGATTCCCATCCAGCGGAGTTTCCTGATTGCTGCCGCGATCTCCGGACTGTTGGTGGTAACCATTCCACCGTCGCCAGTAGATAAATTCTTAAGCGCATTAAAACTGAAACAGGTCAGCTTGCTCTTCTCAAGTCCTCCGACCCTGGCGCCGTGATAGGACCCACCGCAGGCATGAGCCGCATCTTCTATCACATACAGGTTGTGCGCCTCGGCAATTGACCAAATCTCATCCATTTTGCAGGGCTGTCCACCGTAGTGCACGGGAATGACTGCCCGGCTTCTGGGTGTGATTTTTGCTTCAAGATCTGTCGGATCCATGGTAAAAGTTTCAGGTTCAATGTCCACGAAGACTACATCAGCGCCGCAGTATGTCGGCGCGTGGGCGGTGGAGGCAAAGGTAAAGGCAGGGACAAGAACCTCGTCTCCCGGTCCCAGTCCCAAAGCCAGGCAGGACAAATGCAAGGCAGCCGTCCCGCTGTTTAAGGCAACGGCGTACTCAGATCTGGTGTAAGCCGCAAAAGCTTTTTCAAATTCAATTGACTTAGGTCCTGAACCCAGCCATCCGCTTTTGAAAACTGTTCTGAGGGATTCTATGACATCATCATCAAATCCCGGCCTGAATACCGGAATATCGGGCAGTCTATTATTCACTACTAAAGATTAACTGATTAATACCGCATAATCCAATAAATAAATCGCATTTTTCGACAATTACGGACCCCTTCCTTTACAGATGTTCAGGAAGCCTTAAGGTTGCCGGGTATATCCGCCGATGGCGGATATCTAAAATTAGAAATTCTAAAATCCAAACACCGGAACTGCGTTGATATTCCTGAGCCGGTCGTTGGGAAAAAATGAGAGATGAAGTACCCACAGGGGTACGATGTCCCCAGGTATTCTGTTTTGAATTTTGGATTAAGTGCTTAGTGCTTTCCCCTGAGCGAGACGAAGGAGATTTGATTTTTAAAATAGCTTAAGAATATCCAAAAATATCGTCGCTGTTAAACCTGCATATTGGCTGGATAAATGTGGCGTGAGATCTTTGCGTGTACAGGGCACATCACTTTCACAGGGCTCACTGGTCAGAAGGGGAAAAACGTTTTTAGCAGTTATTATGCAATTATTATACTTTAAACTTGGAATTTGTCCTTGACATCGAATAACGATGCAGATTAAGATCCTATAAATGTTAACAAAATTGTCTCTTTTTTACAAAATCATTTCCTATTTCTGAAGCTTCTTTTACTGATACTGTACATTTTCAGAATCCTGGAAGGATCTATACTATGGCTGCGAATAACTTCCTGAGAAATTTCGCTACTCCTATCAAAAAATACGGCAAAGTAAAATCTATTTTAGTATTGTTCCTGCTTGTCATCTGCAATGGTTCAGCTCTGGCCCAGGGATGCGTTGGAATCCCCTGGGGGGAATGTCAGGCGTTGAAGGCACTGTACAACGAAACCGGAGGGCCTTCATGGCAAGATAACGACAACTGGCTGTCGAGCAAACCAGTGGATGACTGGTATGGTGTCCGAGTGGAAGATGGGCATGTATACTCCATATCCCTCTACTCTAATTTCCTGTCCGGAGAAATCCCCGAAGAACTGGGCAATCTGGAAAGCCTTACTGGTTTAGACCTTGATGAAAATGATCTGTCCGGGGAAATCCCCAAAGAACTGGGCAATCTGGAAAACCTTAGCTCTCTATATCTTGGTGATAACAATCTATCTGGGGAAATCCCCCCAGAGTTTGGCAATCTGAAAAAACTTCGTTATTTATCAATTCGTTTTAACAAGCTGTCTGGAGAAATACCTTCTCAATTCGGACAGCTTTCCTGCCTTACGAGCATAAATCTAGGGGATAATAAATTATCAGGTTCAATTCCCCAAGAATTGGGAGCGCTTAAAAATCTTGAATACTTGTACCTCTTCGGTAATGACTTAACCGGTTCCATACCCTCACAACTGGGAAACCTCAACAATCTTAAACGTATGTTACTCCACAGTAACGACTTAAGCGGTGAAATCCCTTCCACCCTGGGCAATTTAACAAACATTGAGTGGTTATGGCTCAACAACAATGACCTAACCGGGCCAATACCTCCAGAATTATCGAATCTATCCAAGCTGGTTTATCTCGACCTTGATGGCAACAGTCTTTCAGGAACTATCCCTGCCGGACTGGGGAACATCAGCACTCTAAAACGACTGCAACTGGAAAATAACAAGCTATCCGGAGAAATACCAAGTTTCCTGGCTTACTTTCCTGAAGAGATCACTCTTGCCTGGAATTGCCTTCAGTGCTCTGATTACAACACGCTTATCCAAGTTGAAGACAGGCTTTCTTACGAATTCATGTCCACGCAGACAGTAGCTCCTCAAAACGTAAAAGCCGAAAATGTGCAATTCTCCAACGAGGATGAAAACCGAATCAAGGTTTCCTGGGATCCTATTGCATATGATGGAGATGAAGGGGGGTATCAGGTTTATTTCAAGAAAAAGGAAGCCTCCGAATATAAGTATTTTGGAATCACTGCTGATAAAATATACTCCTCAATGATTGTCTCTGATCTTGAGCCTGGCGAGAACTATGATTTTTGCGTGAAAACTGTCACCTGGCCACACTGGAGCAGTAAGAATCTGTTGGTGAGTAGCCGTTCTGATTCAGCTTCAGCTCCCGCGGGAGATCTCTTCCGCGTCTTTGTCCCTGCCTGGAATCACTCCCAAGAAGATTTCACCGGGATAGTGGTGTCTAATTTTGGTAACGACAGCTTTAAGTTTACTGCCTCATCATACAATTCTGCTGGCGAGTTAGAATCCCTTAATCAAAATCCTGTGAACTATGTTGTTGGGGAAAATCTACAGAAAAGTCTTTTAGCAACAGAAATATTTAAAGATACAACACTTAAAAACGACCCTTCTTGGATTGAATTGAAAACAAAGAATACAAATAAGATGGGAAGCATTTTCTTATTCGGAGTCAGCGATACTTCAATGCTGGATGGAGCAGAAAGCAAGACATCATATGCAAAGAATTTTTATTTCACAAGGCCGTTAAGCAACAGCTATCTTTCTGAAAAACAAGTGGATGTTCAAATGTTTATTCTTAATCCAACGGATGAAGAAATTACCGTCAAGTGCATAATTAAAGGAATCACCGAAGAATTCCAATACATTCAAAATTTTGAGTCAACTCACACTATTCCTCCGAAAGGATTCATCGAGGGAGATTCGGAGGCTCTAGTATTTCCGGATCATGGCGTCATCAAAGGATTTATGGAGGTTGTTGTTACTGAAGGGTCTGGAGCCATAGGATTTTCCCAGGTCGTTTTTCCCGACATCCGCACCTCCCTGGGTTTGTACGCCGCAGAGAAATCCGGTGAGACAAAAATGTATTCAGCACAACTCGCATGCGGCCCGGATATTATTACAAATTTACGGCTGGTAAATCCCTCCAAGTTCGGTCGATGGATTACACTAACGGCAGTCGGAGACAATGGAAGCCTTCTAGCGGACCCGGTTCAAATAGCGATTTCCGCTCAGAGGGTATACAATGCCGATCTGGGTTCGCTTTTTAATCTCAATAGTGACGAAACTACCACAACAGGTTCCCTCATCGTTGAAGCAAATAGCGGAGAAATCATAGGGGACATTATTTTTGCTAAAAGGGATAACTGGGAATTTGCCATGTGCCTCCCACTGCAAACACGATTGTTTCAAGATGCAGTTTTCAATCATATATCAAACCTGCCAACCGTATATACAGGTTTTGCCTTTTTCAATCCCGGGGAAGAAAAGGCCTTTGTAGTCATTGAGGCTATCGACACCAACGGCAAAAAGGTAGCAGAAAAAACCCTGATCTTGAACTCTGGTGAACGAATAGCCAGAACCTTAACAGATCAAGATATCTGGCCGGATTTTAAAGAACAATCCGGAGGCTATATTAAGATTCGGAGCAGTCAGCCCATTGCGGGACAACAACTGTTCGGGGATCGTTCTCTGCGTTATATGGCGGCCATCCCGGCAACCGTTAAGGCAGACAACCTTATCCAATGAAAACCTGAAATCTTAGTTTTTTTCACAACAATGAGATTCACTTCAAAATTCCCAGGATTTTTCTTATGCGTCATGAAAAGCTTCCAAACAAATTATTTTTTGGTTTGATCAAATTCCATATGAAGATTCTATATTCGATAATCGTTATTCTGGTTACAGTCTATCCGCCTTCTGCTAAGGCGGAAAGTTGCACCCACATACCTGATTCAGAATGTGAAGCACTATACGCGCTTTATAACGCAACCAATGGAGATGAATGGAGAAATAGCGACAATTGGCTGTCTTCCAAATCGGTCAGTACCTGGTATGGAATCACAATTGATCTTGGTCACGTTGTTGAAATCAGCCTGAATAATAACGGCTTGACCGGACCACTCCCCCCGGAACTTGGAAATCTGAGCAGCCTTCAATACCTTTCCTTGGGAAACAATCATTCATTGGGCAATATACCTCCAGAACTGTCTAATCTCCCAAATCTTAAAGAAATTTTAATTTGGGACAGTGATCTGACAGGTAGCATCCCAAAAGAATTAGGAAACCTGAAATATCTAAAAACCTTGGACCTCAGTTCCAATAGCCTTAGCGGTACGATACCCCCTGAACTTGGAAATCTATGGAGACTGGAGTATCTCTACCTTGGAGAAAATGATTTAACAGGCAGTATTCCCACCCACCTTACCAATCCAGAATATCTGAGAAGTTTCTACCTCTCCAAAAACGACCTTACTGGACCCATCCCTCCAGAATTCGGGGAATTAAAACATCTTGAATGGTTATCATTACACTCCAACAGATTGGAAGGAAACATACCAAGCCAGTTAGGAAAAATGGGCAAATTGGAAAGTCTCGATCTGCATTCCAACAATCTCACTGGATCAATTCCTCCAAACCTCGGGAATCTTTCCGAATTATATTGGCTAAATTTGTCTTCAAATTCTCTAAATGGTCCGATACCGGGAGCACTCGGCAATCTGCCTCGACTGTGGTATTTACGGCTTAATTCTAATAGTCTTTCAGGTGAGCTTCCGGCTTTTCTGAATACAACCAGCATCGACATGGATTTAAGATGGAACTGTTTATATTCATCCGATCCGGTTGTCCTGGCAACTGTCGAAAAACGTCACTCTGGTGGATTTCTGTCCACCCAAACAATTTCTCCGAAGAATGTCACTTCAGTGACGATGAAATCATCAGGCAAAGAAGAAAATCGCATCATGGTTTCCTGGAATCCAATTACCTATATCGATGATGAAGGTGGATATCAATTGTTTTACCGAAAGGGATCTCAGCCCGGTTACGAGTACTATGACATGACTGCCGATAAGAAAACTGTTTCAATCCTCATTTCTGACCTGGAACAGGGAGCTGAATATAGCTTCTATGTTAATACTGTAACGAGACCTCATCCTGATAACAAGAACGAATTGCAGAGCAGTAACAGTAATCCTGCATCAGCTGTTTCCGGTTTCCTATCCAGGGCTTTTATACCCATCTGGAAACAGGCCCCGGAATATTTTACTGGTGTAGTGGCGGCTAACTTCGGAAATTCTGACTTCGATCTCGACCTCGCTGCCTATGGCCCGAATGGTGTCATCGAGCCCAATGGCCATAACCATCGAGTAATCTCGGCTGGATGGCAGATGAGTAAACTGGGTTGGGAGCTCTTTCATGGAGATCCCTACCATGAAGGCTTCTCCTGGATTGAACTCAAAGCGGAAAACAGCAACAAGATGGGCAGCATCTTCCTGTATGGAGTTAGTGATACCCAAATGCTTGATGGCGCCGAAGCCCAATCAACCTATGCTAAGAAGCTCTACTTCACCAGGCCGCTGGATGAAGGATTCTTTGCAGGATGGGGCCCGAAAATCCAGATGTGCATAGTTAACCCTACCGATGAAGAGGCCACGGTCAACTGCACACTTATTGGGTCAAGCGGGGAGTCAACTACAACCCATACCATTCCATCAAAAGGATTCATAACTGGAAATTCCGCAGATCTGGTCAAACCTGATCATGGTATCGTAGATGGTTTTATGGAAATTGAAACTACAGGCGCCCCGGGAGTGATCGGCTTCTCGAGGATCGAATTCCCCGGAGTGCGTACCGCCCTGGGCATGGATGCTGTCCAGGCCACGGCTTCAAATAAATTCTATTCAGCCCAACTGGCTCATGGTATGAATATAGTTACCAATCTTCGGCTCGTAAACACCTCCAGAATAACCAGAAGCGTAACCTTATCCGCAATTGGAGATGATGGAACTGAGTTAGCTAACCCAGTTATAGTGGAGATCCCTGCAAAAAGGATTTTTAATGCCGACATGGGGACTATTTTGGGGTTGGAAGGTAACGGGGTAGTAACAACCGGTTCACTGGTGATTGAAGCGGACGGAAATGGAATTATTGGAGATATAATCTTTGCAAATGGAGATACTCTTGAATATGCAATGGCTCTCCCCTTGCAGAAAAAACTTTTCACAGAGGCTGTGTTTAATCACATAGCCAACCTACCATCCGTATTTACTGGTTTCGCTTTTTATAATCCAGGAGATGAATACGTTTTAATATTTCTGGAAGCGTTTGGTACTAATGGGCAGAAGGTAGCGGAAAAAACTCTGATTCTTGATCCTGGTGAACGAATATCAAGAACACTCACAGATCCCGACATGTGGCCAGATTTCCCAACCCAGTCAGGAGGTTACATCAAAATCCAGAGTTCTCATCCCATTGCCGGGCAACAGCTCTTCGGAGACAGATCCCTGCGTTATATGGCAGCTATCCCACCTACAACCAGGCTAGAGGCAATGTTTGATTAGAAGCAGAGCATCCTTGGATCGGTCATTCCAAAAAGCCTGGTACCGTAATGACTTCTGGTTTTTGTGCCGAGTTTTCTCGAATTGTAAATCAGCGTGCAAAAATGACCCCTTTAGAAGAGGAATCAGCGTTGAAAATTGACCCCTCTATGCTAAACCTCCCTGGTCAAATTTGACCAGGGAGGTTTAGAGAGGATGTTAGTAGTGGAGACAATTGCGAAGATACGCCGATACTATTTTGTAGAGGGAAGAAAGATTAAAGAGATCTCGCGGGATTTACGAATATCTCGAAACACAATCAGAAAGGTCATACGCAGCGGGGCAACCGAACACAGGTATGAGCGAGAGGAACAACCCAGCCCCAAGCTGGGAGATTTTCAAACCGGCTTGAAGGGTTACTCGAAGAAAATATTAGACGACCTAAAGGCCGTCGGCTTACTGCCCAGAGATTATATGAACTGCTTCGGATGGAAGGTTACCAGGGAGCATACGACAGCATTCAGCGCTATGTAAAGAAATGGCGCGAGCAAAAAGTGCGTACACCTGAGCACTGCTATATTCCGCTGAAGTTTTCTCCTGGAGAGGCATATCAGTTTGACTGGAGCCATGAGAAAGTTATTCTGGCAGGTATTGCGCAGACTGTAAAAGCTGCCCATTTCCGGCTTTGCTACAGCAGAATGTTCTATGGTGGCCTACCCAAGAAAAAGCCAGAAAATGGTTTTTGATGCGCATAACCGAGCCTTTAAATTTTTCCAGGGAACGTGCAAGCGGGGCATCTACGACAATCTGAAAACAGCGGTTGATAAAGTTCTTCGCGGCAAGGAGCGACAGTTTAATGCCAGATTCATACAAATGTGCAGTCACTACCTCGTCGAGCCTGTAGCATGTACTCCCGGCTCCGGCTGGGAAAAAGGACAGGTTGAGAACCAGGTCAAGAACATCAGGGAATGGCTTTTTGCCCCACGCCCAAGATTCAAGAGTTGTGATGAGCTTAATTGCTGGCTCGCCGACCAATGCATCGCTCTATGCAAAAGACGGAGGTACCCTGAAGAAAAAGCAGGGCGATCCGGGAGGTCTATGAAGAAGAGCGCACAAGCTTGATTGCCGCACCTTTTCCTTTTCAAGGGTATATTGACACGGAGTGCAGGGTCTCAAGCACGAGCCTCATCCGGTATGACCGGAACCACTATAGCGTCAACAGCGAGTTGGCCGGTAAAACAGCAACAGTAAGAGCAAGCGCAGGAAGGATTAAGATTATCAGCAATGGTCAGCTGGTTGCTGATCATCCCCGGCAGTTCGGCCGGGATAAAGTGATATATGATCCTTGGCACTATCTCAGTGTGCTGGAACGCAAACCTGGAGAACTCAGGAATGGAGTTCCTTTTCGCTAGTGGAATCTCCCCTCCAGTATCCGCCGGATAAGAACTGCTCTTTCAAGTCAGCCGGGAGGTGACCGGGAGTTCGTGGATATTCTCCTGGCTGTACAGCGGCATGGTATGGTGCTGGTTGAAACGGCCTGCCAAAAGGCCCTTGCCGAAGGAACTATCCGAGGTGAGATTATCCTTAACTCCATAACCAGGCAACTTAATCCCGGCCCTGTTCACCCGGCTGATGTGCCGGATTCCTTGGTGCTGTCAATTGAACCGATAGCCGATTGCTCACGCTATGATGCTTTGCGCAAGGAGGTGACATATGGAGCGGCATAACCTTATTGAAAAACTCAAAGCGTTAAGCCTTCATGGAATGGTTGCTGTTTATGACGAGGCTGTTACCCAGGGGATCCGGCGCAATAACAGCGTTCAGGAAATCCTGATGACACTTTGCCAGGCCGAGGCAGCTGAACGCTCGGCGCGTTCAATCAGATACCAGCTCAGCATAGCCAAGTTTCCGGTTCATAAGAACCTTGATACATTCTCGTTCTCAGAAGCCCAGGTAAACGAAAAGCTTATCAGGGACCTATACTCCGCAGACTTCCTTGAGGAGCCAAGGAATCTTGTTTTTATCGGTGGTACCGGAACAGGCAAAACACATCTTGCCACGGCCATTGGCACCCAGTGTATCGGTCTGGGAAAACGGGGCAGATTCTTCAGTGTTGTAAACCTGGTAAACAAACTTGAACAGGAAAAACTCGCCGGCAGAACCGGTTCCCTGGCAAGCAGGTTAGCCAATCTGGACTTTGTTGTCCTGGATGAACTCGGATACCTGCCTTTCTCTCAGGCAGGCGGAGCACTGCTGTTTCATCTCATCAGCACTCTGTACGAGAGAACATCTCTTATCGTTACGACGAATCTAAGCTTTGGCGAGTGGTCAAAAGTCTTTGGTGATGCCAAAATGACAACCGCGTTGCTGGATCGCCTGACCCATCATTGCGACATTATAGAAACTGGAAATGAAAGCTGGAGACTTAAGAAAAGAACCTGAAAAAATTTTAACCAAAGGGGGTCAAAATTGGACGCTGATTGACAGACTATTCGTTCTTTGCTATTTGGGGTACTCTTTTCTTTTGTTCCACTTCATGCTGATTTGATTCTGAGCAATGAATCCCCTCGATGGGGTGAAACAATTCAGGTTCATGCCACCTTGGATTTCCCGAAAGATACCCTACATCCAGGGGATCGGGTTTTCCTGGTACTCATTACTCATCATCAGGGTACCTTCAAACCCGATTACGCCGAAATGTCATGGGATGGAGCAGGATTCACAACAGATATTGAAATACCGCCAGGTTGTGAAGAAGCTTCGCTTTTCGTCCGAACGCCTGAGAAAAGCCTTAATTACTCGAAAAAAATCTATCCATTCGACAAAGTTGGCAATCCACCACCGGGATCGATCATTTTATCTACTAACTCAGAAAAAGAAGATGAATGCTTGGCAATAGTAGCTATGTAACTGAAAAAACATCCGGAAACCTGGTGGGCCTACCGGCAAGTCTGGCGAAGGCGAATCTTCGGGTGGCATAACCTGGAAACAGATGAATTACTGCGGCAGGTCAAATCGCTTGAAAAACAGGAGAAAACAGCTGAGCTACTTAGAACGCTGGCAATGGGTTATTGGTATGCATCTGAATTTGAAGCTGCGTACGCCCGCCTTGAGGATTTATGCCACAAATTCCCAGGCTCTCCTCATGCTCTGCAAGCAGTTAACGATGCCCACTCCCAAATCTTCAGTAACAACCTCACCGACATGAGGTCTTCAATAAATGCATTGGTTGTTGAAACAATTAAGCGGGCACCAGAGAATCCATACTTGCGAATTCATCCCAGTGCCTCATCATGGCTTACCCTTCCCGGCCATACAATCGAAACTATGGAAAAAGTCTGTGGCCCCTGGATAACCGCTGAATCTTATGATCCTTCGCCCCATTTTTTCCTTGGCCATATTTTTGCAAGGAGCGGACAGCTTGAAGAGGCTGATTCCGAGCTCACTAAGGCCCTTAAACTTACTTATGATCCCAGGTCATGGGACATATTCATCATATTGAACAACGGTTTTAATAAAATTAAGGGCTATACCTATCGATTGCGCTCAGAAGTGCGAATAAAACAAGAACGCTTGGTTGAAGCGCTTGCTGACAGTAAACTGGCCCAGGAGCACACCATTGATAGCGCTACAAAAGACATTGAAACCGAAGCACTTATTTGGATGAAACTAGGATATCCTGACAAAGCTGAAGAAACTGCGCTAGGGGCCTATCAGAAAGGATCGCTGACCATAGAATCCTTCCTGAAGGAACTTTATCTAAATCGAACAAAGAACACTATCGGCTTCAATGAATGGCTAGAGGCTAAACTGGAATTTGAAAATGGCGTTATTACTGATGACCAATCACTCGAGGAATCGCCAGTCTTCAATGGCAAGACACTTCAGGGGGAAGATATCGACTCTAAGTTATTCAATGATGATCTAGTTGTGTTAAATTTTTGGGCCACTACCTGCGGACCGTGCATTGGAGAAATGCCTGATCTCAACCAACTTGTAGAAATGTACCAGTCAAAGGTTCACTTCCTGGCATGTTCGGCAGAAACCAGGGAGCGAATAAAAGCCTTCCTTAAAAAGCATCCCTTCAAGTTCAAGATTATCCCTAACGCCAGAGAGGTCGAAAAAGCTTTTGATATTTCTAGTTACCCAACACATGTGGTGATTAAAAACGGTCGAATCCTATGGAAAGGGGATGGAGCAAGCCCTAAACACATCGAGAGCCTGAAGGGTATTATCAAACGCAATTTAGATGGCAAGCTTGAATAAATATCAACTTTGTTCGACGTCAGCAAAAATGGGACAGATATAGGCAAAATTTAAAAAATTTCACAGACATACGTGGACATATCACCCAGGATCTTCCCTGCCATTACTTAAGCTTTAAAATATGAACAGGCATGGATATGGCTGAATGGGAAAAAAATGGTGGGAAGAGAGCATAAAACCGGGACACCTTATCAAAAAAAAAATTATCGCTGGAATCAAATTAACTAATGGTATATAAATAGAAAACTGAACAAAGGAAGATCATGATTAATTAATAGCTCCTTTATCATCAGGAGGAATCATGTTGAATCAATTAACAAGATTTGTGTTTTTCCGGTTTATGATTCTGTTTCTCCTTCCCCTATCTTGCTTTTCAGGACTGGCTCAACCTTCCGACTCTCAAACCAGGTTCAAGGTTGAGGTCAGCCTGGTACAGGTGGAGGTAAGAATAACAAAGGACGGCCGACCTGTTGAGGGCCTGGAAAAGAAAGATTTCAGGATCAAAGAAAACGGAAAGGAGCAGGAGGTTTCCTTCCTGGATTTCGTAAAAGCACCATCCAGAATAGCTTTTGAGTCCGAAACAGCTACTGACATCAGTTCTGGAAGCGGTACCAGGGAAAAAACAGCATCGGATTCAACTGTCCAGCCCCCTCCTGAACCATCCTGGATCTACCTGCTGACTGAGCTAGGTGACTCCTTTGAATTCCGGCGGTCCGCTGAAGCCATACGGGAGTTTATCAAAAAGGAGTTCCGACCGGGATTCTACATTTCCCTGGGAGGCCTGCCCTACACCGACAACAAGGAAATGCTGCTGGCTACCCTGGACAGACTGGAAGGCAAACCTTATGGACAGGGCAGCGGAATAACTCCAGAAATTACACATCTGCAGCAGCTGGAGGATATGCGAAGAATCGCATATGCCATATCCATCGGAGAAAACTTCAACACCATTGAAGATGACCTTGCCCATGAATCCATGTTCAACGGAAGCAACAACCCAAGGATCGACAAGGCACCCATGATATCAGTTGAAACCGTTGCCCGGCAGATCATGTTCTACGGACAACTGGCCATATTTAGGTACATGGACCTTGTGGAGAGGATGGCCCTGCTTCCAGGCAAAAAATCAATCGTACTTTTCCGCAGTGGGCTGCGAATGGATCGAGACAACACCCCTCTAATGGAGCGTTTGCTGGCTACGGCTGTCAGAAACCGGGTAAGCTTTTACACTGTGGATGCCAGGGGACTGGATGTAGCGACTCCGGTCAAGGATAGCCGGACGACCTTGGCCTGGTCCAGTACCCGCATGGACCGGAACCGTCCCGATCCCATGGGCGAAAACAACCGCCGCAAGGATTCCGAAGAAGGCCTTATCCATCTGGCTGAGGAAACAGGTGGAAAGGTCGTCCTGAGCAGCAATGACCTGGGTTCAATCCTGACCAGGGTGGTAGAAGATTCACATTCCTATTATGTCCTCTTCTACTACCCGACAGATATCTCCAACAAGGGCAGATTCAGAAAAATCGACGTGTCCGTGCCTGATATGGAGGGCTGCAAAATATCCTTTGTCAGGGGTTATTATGAATCCAAACCCCTGAATCTCCAGTCTGCCAATGAAAGGATGCTTTCCCTGAAAGAAACTCTGCACACCTCCATTTCAGGAGATTTACGAATTTCCGGAGAACCTGAAGTTGTAGCCGACATTGATGGCCGGCCTGTCCTGTTCCTGAGCCTTGCCGTACCTGCCGAAGATTTCAAAATTGATAAGAATAAGAAAAAAACAGAGATTGAAGCTGAACTCCTCCTTCAGATCACTAACCATTACTCCCAGCAAATGCCCCTTTACCAGAACGCTGAGTTAAAAGGTACATTTACCAGGAAGGAATTCTCAAGGGATGAACAGCCGCGGCTTACCTACCAGACAATGCTTCCCCTGGCCCCTGGATACTATCACCTGAAAGGAATCATCAGAGGCAGGGAGTCAGGTATTCACGGAATCTACGACTCATCAGTTGTTATCCGTGACTTGGGGGATTCCTCGGTTCCCAGCAGCCTGATCCTGACCAAATACATGGTTCCTTACAATCCCGAAAACGAAAAAGATATAGCCGGGAAACTGCTATCGGCCGGGGGCAATGTCTACTATCCCCAGGCTGATCATGAATTCAGAAAGGGCGACATTGTCTATGCCATGTTTCACGTCTATAATGCCACTCCCGAAGATTACGCCTGGGCTGCCCAGGGCGTGGCTCAGGTAGGCCTGTTGCAGAATGGTCAGCTGGTAAAAGGAGTAAACATATATGGGAACCCTCACCCGGAACCAGACAAAGGAATAATCAGTTACGCGTTGATGTTTGAAACCTCCGGACTCAATCCTGGCGAATACACTTTCCTGGCCATGCTTCCCAACTACCCTTCCCGTTCCGAGCAGCTGCTGGAGGAGAATCTGTTGATCAGGGAGTAAGACCAGGTCCTCAGGCAAGGTATAAAAAGTTTCGCACATTTGATTCAGGTAGTGTGCCTATGATGTGTCCGCTGGAAACGGGGGGAAGTCCACTGGGTAATGTAACACCGGATGATGTCTATTTAGGTAGAAGGGATTCCATCCAGACAAGAAGGAGGACGTTATCGGGGAAAACATTTGCCTGGCGACAAGCAGTAAATGCAAAACTTGCATCTCAGCTACGACATAAAGTGCATCTTATTTTTGGGGCCTGATTGTCCCACTTTCGTAGTAGACGTACAACCTAGCGTCCCACTCTGCTTACTGTATCTTGGTATGTCGAATGATAATTAACAAAAACAAGTTGCCTGTAAAGAAGCTTCAATATTTAAAAATATAGGCTAACCTAAATTTAATATTGATGAAAAGTATCCGAAACAAATTTCAACACTTCTGGTAACGATTCTCTCCAATAGGTCCAGTTATGGGCCCCATCACGAATACGAAACTCGTGAGGAATTTCTTTTTTTCGCATAGCGATATGCAATAAGCTGCTTGCTTCGAAAAGAAAGTCATCGTCGCCGCAGTCGATATACCAACGTACTTTACTTACATCTTCTTTGGACATGCTGTTTATCATTTCAAGAGCACTATGTTTTTCATAATACGCCTGAAGGTCTTTTTCATTGTACTTTTCATTGTATCGTTCCAATCGTACTTTCAGGCTCTCAATGCTATAAGATATGCTTGGACTCAATGGGCACGCTGAAGAAAACAGCTCAGGATGATGCAGAGCGTACACGAGTGTACCACCACCTCCCATTGAGAGTCCGGCTACTGCCCTATAGCGCCTTTCTGTCTTTATACGGTACATCTTCTCGATATAGGGCATCAGCTCTTCAAAAAAGAAATCTTCGTAAAGCCATGTATTATTAATATCATTAAAATATCCCCGCTTACCGGTACTAGCATCCGGCATAACAATGATCATGGCAGTTGCAGTTCCTTCTTGTATAGCCTTATCGGCTATGTGCAGAACTTCCCCGAATTGAATCCAACCGGTTTGGTCATCACCTCCACCGTGCAACAGATAAAGTACGGGATAACTTCTTTCAGAGGTTTCATAATCAGGAGGCAGGTAAATGGCAAATTTACGCTCACCTTCCAGTATCTTACTGCTCATCGTGAGATTGTCAAAAACCTTCCCGGTTTGCGCAAAAGTTGAAAAAATTAAAATCATGGTTAGGTTAGTTAATATGATTAATCTTTTCATATAATCTGATTTTAGAATTGAGTAGAAATAAATTTTACAAAATTTCTGGAATTGTTCTGTTCCTTTCTTGTCCATTATTTTCTCTCCTCCTATTTTTTTTATCCGATGTAAACATAAGTCGAACCCAACAGTCTGGCTAGTTGAGGAAATTGCTATTGCAGATGGTATCACAGCTTCAATAAGTGTTTTGTTGATTATTAAATAGTTAGCTTCAGAAATTAATGAATACTCTAACCCAGTCAATGGCGGGTCATTAAGAAAATATAAAAAAGTAAATAGCACATTCTGTAGCCTGTAACTCAACAGAATACAAAAAGAACATAATGAAATTTCACCTCCACCAACCATAAATAGATTCAAAACAAACAAGTGGAATATAAATGTGCTCTTATTTTGGTCCCAGGGTGTGTACCAAAATGTGCCTGCGAGGATTTCATTCTACCTCACTCCAGCTAACCTTAGCCAAGATAAAAGAGGAATTTCGGAAGAGAAGGGATAGTCTGATTCAGGTGATGAATGTCTCCCATGATTGACGAGGTACTGGAGTAGAAAAACCTGGACAAGAGTACTGTAAGTCCTTATGATTCAAGGTGTACAAAATTCCTCGTGGGAGCAGAGCTTATGAAGAACAACAGCTTGAAGGTGAATACTTATTTTGCATCAGCAGAGCGATCAGGTACGGAACAAATATCCAACGCTGCTCTAAAGATAGAAGGCAATCTGATAATAACAGAGATCCTTAGAACATATGGCAGTATCCTGGCCATTCTGAATAAAAACCGACAGATTATCGCGGCTAATGAAGTGCTGATTAAAACTCTAGGATGCCCAGACGTCAGGGAGATATTGGGGCTTCGCCCAGGAGAGGCTATAAATTGTATACATTCCAACGAAGGGCCGGGTGGTTGCGGCACAAGCGAGTTTTGTTCAACTTGCGGAGCTGTTGTGGCAATAGTTCTAAGTCAGAAAACAAATGAATCCGTTGAAAGAGAATGCCTTATTACAATAAAAGGAGATCATGAAATAGCCATTGAATTTGATGTCAGAGCAGTACCAGTCGAAATTGAAGGTGAACAGCTTGTAGTCTTGATGCTGCAGGATATCAGTGATAGAAAACGCAGAGAATCTCTTGAACAGGTTTTTTATCATGATCTTATGAATTCCATAATGAGTCTCTCGGGATTCGTAGAAATTTTCAAACTGACTGAACATGAAAAGCAAGCGGACATATTAGAAAAAATTGAATTATTGTGTTCAAATTTAATCGAACAAGTTAAGAGCCAGCGGGTGCTAAGCAAGATCGAAAAGGGGCAGTATCAACTGGAAATTAAGAAGATTAGCGTACTCGATATGATGAATGATATTGAGAAAATATTTTGTTTTGGGTGGTCGGGAAAGGGAGTGGAGCTGGAGGTGAGCATTCCTGAAGAGGATGAAGTGATTGAGTCTGATCCAACCCTCCTCTATCGTGTGCTCATAAACATGTGTAAAAATGCCATGGAGGCTACACCAGGAAATGGGGTGGCTAAGCTCTGGTATGAATCCTCTCTCAAGGTCTTAAAATTCAATGTTTGGAACGAAGGCGAAATATTAAAAGAGACGGCTACGCGGATCTTCCAGCGCTACTTCAGTACCAAAAAGGAGCAAGGCAGGGGACTGGGAACTTACAGCATGAAGCTATTTGGGGAAGGTTTCCTTCACGGCAAGGTGAACTTTACCACCTCCTCAACAGATGGCACGATTTTCTCTCTGGAAATACCACGACGTTTTTCATAATGTGTGAGATATCAACTAAGCCATGAAGTGCATCTTATTTTTAGACTAAACTGTCCCATTTATGCTGACGTCAAACATCTTCGTTGCGTTTCGTTGGACGCTAAAACCTGCACGGTTATGGTCACAGCTCTCCCCCCCAGGCCAAGAAAAGGGCCTTCCTTTCACAGCAGGGTTTAGGGGATCCAGGAGGTTCAATCAAATCCTGCAAACCATACAGCAATTGACACACTAAGGTTCTATTTGTCAATAATTTTTCTTAATTTAGCGGCCAATTCCTTCTGTGAAAACGGCTTTTGAAGAAAGCTGACTCCCTCGTCAAGAACGCCTTGATGAGCTATGGCATTTTCCGTATAACCGGAAATAAACAAAACCTTGATAGAAGGATTAAGTTCCTGGACCTTCTGGGCGAGTTTACGACCGTTCATTTCCGGCATGACTACATCGGTAATCAGGACATCAATTTCATCGGCATGTTCTTTGGCAATTTGTAAAGCCTCAACAGGACTATTGGAATCCAGCACGGCATATCCATTGTGCTCCAACATGGTTTTTATCATGTCTAATATCTGCTTTTCGTCCTCAACAATTAACACAATCTCATTTCCTCGGGTTTCGACGTCACTTTCATCATCGTCCTGAGCAGACTCAATCGGAGCATCAGCCCGAGGAAAGTATATTTTGACGTTTGTTCCCTGGCCTGGCTCACTGTATATATTTATAAATCCACTATTTTGCTTGACTATCCCATATACGGTTGCCAGGCCAAGCCCCGTTCCTTTGCCTTGTTCCTTGGTTGTGTAGAATGGTTCAAAAGCGTGTTCCAATATTTCTGCATTCATTCCACAACCGTCATCGCTTATGGTCAGCATTACGAATTCTCCCGGCACAAATCCGACGTGAGTACTACAGTAAGCTTTGCTAAATATTCTTGTGCCAGACTCAATGGTAATTTTCCCCACGTCCTCAATTGCGTCCTTGGCATTCACGCACAGATTTACCATAATTTGGTCGACCTGCGAGGGGTCTATTCTTATTGGAAAAATGGAATTATCGGGAAACCAGGCAATATCAATGTTTTCACCTAAGAGACGCTCAAGCATTTTGAGCATACTCTCTACTATGTTATTCAGGTCAATTACCTTGGGAGAGATGGTCTGTTTACGAGAAAAAGCCAATAGCTGCTGTGTAATTCTTATAGATCTATATGTAGCCTTCTTAATTTCTTCAATCTCCAGGCTTATATCTTTCCCCGAATCCAGGTTCCCCTCAGCCAGTTCTAGGTAACCGAGGATGACACTCAACATGTTGTTGTAATCGTGGGCCACTCCCCCCGCCAGGCGTCCTACAGATTCCATCTTCTGGATTTGGCGGTATTGCTCTTCAAGCTGGGCCTTTTTTTCTTCTGCCTGCTTTCTCTCGGTGATGTTGTGAACAGTTCCGAGCATCCGCACTGGGTTGCCGTTTTCATCTCTGATGATTTTCGCCTGCTCGTGAACAAAACGCTCGGTGCCATCCGGCAGGATAACACGGTGGTCAATGCTATATGGCTTCGTTCCCTTTATAGCCTCTTCAACTAATTGGTCGACATACTCCCTGTCGTCCGGATGAATGAAATTTAAAAATGATTCATATGATAATTCAACTTCCTTTGGTTTGAGACCGAAAATACGATAAATCTCATCCGACCACTCCAGAGTATTTTTTGAAATATCCCATTGCCAGTTTCCAATTTGGGCAATTCGCTGGGCCTCGGCAAGGCTGGCTTCACTCTTTCGCAACGCATCTTCTGCCTGCTTTCTCTCGGTGATATCCTCCACTGTCTCGTGTACGCTGATGATTTTCCCATCACTACCAAGAAGCGGCGTTGCGGTGGAGAATATGACACGTGTCCCCAGCGTCGTGGTGGCCTCTGTCTCCGTGCTGTGCACCTGACCGTCCTGGAAGGCCATGATCACTGGACAACCCACGCACGGTTCCGTTCTGGGAGGGTCGTTATAAGCGGCATAACAGGGGGGATGTTGCATGTAATCAACCTTGGGGAACCATTTACGGATGATAGTATTGGCCGCCAGGATTTCCATGTTCATGCCGATTAGCGACACCCCGACCGGCAGGCTGTCGCTTAGTACGCGGTATTCCTCCTTGCTTTGTCGCAAGGCCGAAGTCATCTTCCTTGCCAGTGAAAGCGCCTGCCTGTTGGTATTTTCCTGCGCCCGGATGAAGAAGAAGAACAGCAGGCTGATCAGAATCCCGGAGGCGAGAATGCCTTTTGATGAATATCTATCAAAGGAAGCCTCGAAAAGCGGGGAGGTCTCAAAGGCCAGTGTCCATTGATGACCATAAAAATCAATGGTCCTTTGGCTGGCAAACATCGGCTTGTGTCTCTTGGTTTGGTCGCTACGGGAGGCATCACTCTTATACATTAAGGTTGACTGAGAGAGCTCTGTCCCGTCGTATATTTCAAAGTCAATATCTTGCAGGGAGTCAGGAATAACCCCCTGCATCAAATTGTTCATGCGGAACGGACTGTATACCCATCCTTTAAGAGCCGCCCTCCGCTCCTCTACGCTGTTCAGCGGCATGCCCCTCATATAGATGGGGACATACATCAGAAATCCTGCCTGGACATCCTCGTCGATCTCCTGGACCAGTGTGACCTTGCCTGAAATCGCCGACATGTTGGAATATGCCGCCCGCTCCATGGCTGCCCGCCGCACCGGCTCGGAAAACATGTCGTAGCCGAAAGCCTGCTGATTGCGCGCGTCACACGGCTCCAGAAAGACGATGGCAGTGTACACATCACGTTCGCCACTGGGCCAGACCGTATAGTCGGGAAACCCCTCCGCCTTGATTCCTTTAATATGTTGCGCCAGTTCTGATGGCTGGATGACCCTGGCAAAACCCAGTCCCTGAACGCTGGGGAAATACGTAAGGATTTGCCTGGATTCACAATACCGCCGCCACATGTCTCTGGTCACGTCTTCGGAACTGGCGAAGACCCCCCTGCCACCTTGGAGGAGCATCCTATATAAATTAAGTCTTTCGGTGATGTCCGATATGATTTGATTAGTTTTGGCCTCGTATGTGGTATGTTCTTTCTCCGCTTTGCTGTTGCTCCAAACTTGCCAGACAAAGCTGCTCAGGGAAAGACAAACGACCAGCACAACATAGGGAATGAACTTTCTGTACTTAGTTAATTTTGTGTTTTCGTTGAAAGATTCTTCCATGTTTGATCCTTCTGGGAAATCGATCTCAATGCCGCAAAAATCCGGATGTTATGTGATTCCCTACACCGCAGCTACCGAAACGATTCGGCTAAATGTGTCCAATTTATCTTGACGGAAGATACTTGCTTTGTTTGTGGACAAAGTCTTTATGCAGCCAAAGCGAAATTTTTGAGATTGATTATCTCATGCTCATCGGACTTTAAATAGACAAAATCCTATTTTATTCCAATGAGATGCTGGTCAAGCCAAATCTGAGTAATTCCCTATCAAGGAATTACTCAAGAATCCTACCCCATCTCCCCATCTGGGCTTTGGGCTTGACCCCGTTTCGTTGACAAGGTATTGATGCCATAGAGGATATATCAAAGCAAATCCTTTCATGCTCTCGGTCGGGTTTCACTAACTATAGATTCCACAGAAATCCCGTAGCTCCAAGGCCTCTATCTTAGCTATAGTAAGCTGGAGAGGTGTGGAGTGAGTTCCTCGCGGACACAAATGGAACTGAGAACTGAGAACTGAGAACTGAGATGTTCGAGGTAGTTCGGGTGCGGTCAGGACACAGGTGACAGTCTGGGAGGATATGTCAAGCTTAACCGGAGGAGTTAATCAAGCCATCAAAAGAGACAGTAGCATATTTGTCACTGAGCGAAGCGGAACTTGGTGCGGCGGAGTGAAGAAATTGAATCCGCGCGTAGTCAATCGAGTAACCTCGCAGGATTTTAAGTCCTGCGATCAACCTTCACAATCTCACACAATTTCTCACATTTCACCCTCCAAGAGAGGAGCTTTCACAAATACTTCATACAGCAACATCAATCGTTAGAAATACTTAGAAGCCGACACAAAAGTGGAGGCAAAGTGGAGGCATGACTTCATGTGCGAAAAAATAATCCCGGAGAAAAAGGTATACGCCTTTGTGAAAAACTGGTCGGAGTTTCAGCATTATAAAAAACGAAATCCACCCTGGATAAAATTACATCGTGAACTTTTAGATAATTTTGAATTTTCCCGCCTTTCTCTTGCCAGCAGGGCACTGGCACCCCTTATCTGGCTACTCGCATCAAATTCAGAAGATGGACGAGTCAGGATTGATATTGAATTCCTGTCATTCCGTTTACGCTGGAATAAAAATGAGATTGAGACCGGCCTTGGAGGATTGTTAGAAAACGGTTGGCTAACAATCGCTAGCGACGCGCAATCACAGTGCTATCAAAATGCTAGCAAAACGCTAGCAGGTCGCTTGCATGACGTTCTCCCAGAGAAAGAGGCAAAGACAGAGACAGATAAACAGAGTGAAGGTGAGAGAGATAGTAATAGTAAAACAAGGAACGAAGTGGAGAAGGCCGATCTCTTAGGAGAATCAGTAAATGATGTGATGTCATTTGGAAATGGAATCAGTTTGCCAAGACCTGTCACAGCTAATTCTATTACGAAAACTCTATCAATTATTAAGTCTCGACTTAAGGAGGGGTATACCACAGATCAGTTAAAAAACCACCTGGCGATATTTGTTGAGAAAAAGCAAGCCCACAAACGTTATCAGGCTGAATACGGGGAAGACCCTCCAATCAATTCTCAAATATGGTGTCCTCGAATCACCTGGAGGATAGCGGACATTTTAAGTCCTGAACGTCTTGATAAATATTATTCAGCATGGGCAGAAGAAGGGTTTGTCACAGCAGAAGAAATGCTGGCTGCAAATAAGGCTAAAAAGATTATCAATTTCAGAAGGAAAAATTGGCATGAACCAAAAAGCAAAGGATACAAAAGTGACGGACGACCCTATCCAATCGATGCAGTCTACTAGGTATGATGTCGATCAAGTGGAATATTGGAAGGCACAGCTGGAAAGTGTTCCTGATTTCGAACCAAAACGTTACGGCATCCCGAAACGATTTCATAACTGCACTCTGGATAATTACAAAGGTAATAACCAGTTGATCGCAAACTTAAAAAAACATTCAGGTGGCAATGTTGTTTTTTCTGGCAATACCGGCGTAGGCAAAACTCATCTTGCTGTCGCTTTGATGCGAGAACTGGAACAAAAGCAATGGATCTCCAGATGCAAAATGAATATTCAGCTTGCTAAAGAGGGCAAAGTGCCTGTCTGGAAAAGTCGGCCTGAAAAGATATTTGTCACAGTACCGGATCTGTTGCTTACGATCAGGGAATCTTTCAAGGATAGAGCTGAAGTATCTGAAGGGCAGCTTATTGATCGATATTCAGAGGTTCCCCTGCTGGTACTGGATGATCTGGGCAGTGAAAAAGCTACTGACTACGCACTTACCACTCTCTATATTCTTATAGACCGACGATACCGGGAGGAAATGGACACCATCATCACCACTAACCTGACCCTTGATGAAATTGAAGAACATCTGCACGCCAGGATCGCTTCACGTCTCTCCAGCTCAATCATGGTATGCATCAATTCCATGCCAGATTATAGGAAGAGGAGAGCATCGTGAGCTGTGAACGTATCTTGATCACTGGCGACTTTTTCCGCTACAAACCGGACGACCTCCCTGGCAAGCCAACATTTGCCGAAGCTAATATTTGTTGGCTGTATGATCTGCTAGGCCCGATTATCAGACGAGCCAGTGGTAAAAAGGTTGATTCATTTCTCAATCGTTTTGAAGCAAAAGAGCGGCACACGGCTGTTGAACTTGTCCATACTTACACTGACTGGGTGTCGACGTATCATCGCGGAATGGTTACCGTAGGAGAAGCCGAGGCGATTTCCCAGTATATTCCAGCCGATGTAACGTTGGTAGTCGGATTTGAGTTATCACCATTTCAACAAGCATTGTTCAACGCAATCAATCTGGACTGGATTTCGCTGGCTGTCAGTCCTGTGCGCTTCTGCAGAGATTACTTCATTGAGTTCAAAACCAATCGATCTGATCTGCTAGCACCAACACTCCAGGAATATGCTGTCTCAGATAAGCAGATTAAGGATTACGCTGATTATTGTCAGGCCAGGTACCGCAGATTCTCAAAATTCGAGCTCGCGCCCGACTCTTTACTTTTCTGCGGTCAGGTGGTTAACGATGCCTCTCTGATTATCGGTGATCAAATGGCCTTGGTTCAGAATTATCACGACAAAATTGAAAATCTCGCCCAACAATTTGATCGCCTCTATTATAAAAAACATCCCTACGCAGAAAACCTTGATTCCACTCTGGAACTCATTGGACGCATACCTAACTCCTATCTCATTAATGCTGACGTATATGAACTTATGTCAAGGCATGAAATCACTACTGTGGCGGCTCTCTCGTCAAGTGTCCTCACCGAGGCGGACTATTTTGACAAGATTTCAGTCAGGTTACTGAATAACGAAAACCATGATCCTAAATGGACAATGGATAAACACATTCTAACTCCTCATTTCTGGGCGGACATATTAGGAATCAAGAAGTTAGGGGAACGGGAATCACTGGTCCTACAGGACTATTCTCCAATATCAAGCGCTCTACAGGTGAGTTGGCGCTATAGCGACAACATTCGATGAATTATTGCTGGGATAAAATCAGATAACCGTGAATTTGTAAGGACTTGTACCTTCTTCAATAGTATCGCATCAACATGAAAAAACAAAATCAGGAAAACATATATCGACTTGGAAATTTGCAATATGAGGAACGGCAGTGGGGTAGCTTTGAGACAGTCTTTGAAAGTCCAGGTTATAAGGTTAAACGAATTACAGTTAAACCGGGTAAAAGAACCAGTCTACAGTGGCATGAAAAAAGGAATGAAGAGTGGAATTTTGTTCAAGGAGACAGATGGGAGACAAATTTCAAATTTGATATCGAAGATGACCTGGTAAGGTTAAGCAACCCCTTGTCCCAGTATATTCCCAGGAAAGCAGTTCATCGTATCCACAATACAGGTGCTGAAGATTTAGTACTGATTGAAATACAGACCAGTGATGAACCCGACGGATGTGATGAAAACGATATCCACAGGATAGAGGATGATTTCGGACGTAGCATAAAATGACACATAGAGGAAAGCCTTTTGAAATGCTTAATAATCAATTTAATTATGAACACGAAGCAGGAATGAATTCATTTGTTAATGTGGTAATGGAAATCCTGGTGTTGCCTGATTCCCCAGGTTTTCTTAATAAACTCTTTCACAAGCATCTCAGTCCGATGAGGCCTTTGGGTAAATCTGCATTCCATGCCCTGGGATCTGTCAATTTAACTGACATACATACTCAGAATTGTCTGGGCAAGGACGATACCAATGCTTGAAGACGAAGTTATGAAGCTTATGCGGGTGGATATAAATTTTATACCATGTGTGTCCGATCCTTTAACCGCTGAAAAGCGGCTTGCGACCGCAATCCTGGGACGGTCGATCAGAGATGTACTGGGTGGCCGGACCAATTCGGCAGGGATCAGAGTTTTACCCCAAAACACTTTTGATGCCATGGACTGGATCATGTCTCCCGAAAAAACACCTGGTAGCTATGAATGGATCTGCCGAGTCCTGGTTATTGATCCGGCGTGGTTACGTACATGGTTGAAGGATATTTTCCCAAATCTGGATGAAGCGCGGAAAAATGAAGTCAGGCGTGAATTATCATTCATCTTCTGGCAGGAGTAGAGGGCAGAGTCCCCTGTTCCAACCAGATCAATACACCCTCGAAATCAGATTGAAAGGCCAAATGAAACGCAAAGCATTAATCACAGGAATCACGGGACAGGACGGATCATATCTGGCGGAGTTGCTGCTTGAAAAAGACTACGCGGTCTACGGCATAGTACGTAGAGCTGCTTTGGAGGATCCGGCACATCGGATGTGGCGCGTCCGGAACATACTGGATCAACAAGATCTACATATAGAAGCGGCATCTCTGGAAAGCTACGCGTCTCTATTCAAAGTGATCAAAAGAGTTTTACCCGATGAGGTGTATCACCTCGCGGCTCAAAGTTATGTACAGGAATCCTTCGATGATCCGTTCTCAACGATGCGGATCAATGTGCAGGGTACTCTCTACATGCTGGAGGCTATCAGGGAGCTGTCACTTCAGGCTCGTTTCTATTTTGCCGGCTCCAGCGAGATGTTCGGCAAGGTACGGGAAACACCGCAAAGGGAAACCACTCCGTTTCATCCACGATCACCATATGGAATAAGTAAAGTGGCCGGATTTGACTTGACCCGTAATTACCGGGAGGGGCACAACCTGCACGCATCCAGCGGGATTCTGTTTAATCACGAATCTCCCCGCCGAGGACATGAATTTGTCACTCGTAAAATCACTAAAGCAGTTGCTCTGATCAAAGCCGGACTGGAGAACAGACTTACTCTCGGCAACCTTGAAGCTAAACGCGACTGGGGACACAGCAAGGATTACGTAAAAGCAATGTGGTTAATGCTGCAACAGGAAAATCCTGACGATTACGTGATAGCAACCGGAGAAACACACACAGTAAGAGAATTTTGTGCTGAGGCATTTAATTACGCTGGATTGAATTATCAAGATTACGTGGAGTCCGCCTCATCTTTATATCGCCCCGCGGAAGTAGATCTCTTACAGGGTGACAGCTCCAAAGCCCGGAAAAAATTAGAATGGACACCTGTTTATGACTTTAAAGAACTGGTTTCCGAAATGGTGAAACACGACTTTTCCGAGGTTATGCCAGACTCCGATAAAAACGATACTCAGAGTTCCGTGAATTGAGGAGTCACAAACAGAATTCCGGGAAATTATTTTTGGATAAATCCAGGTTATTGCATTTCGGAACAGGCTTCAGATTGTTATTTATGTAATTGACAGATCAGGCCACAAACTAGGCCATAGACGACTGAATCCTCATTTCATCAACACTTTAAAAACAATAAAAAAAGTTTTCACCTGCTCTGCAGATTTTTAATATACTTGATTCAGGTGATGTTGAAAGGGTCCTTGTAAGACACCTCAACACCCAAGGCAGACGACGGGCCTTCAACGTGTCGGGCCGGCGCTGGGCCTTCATACTCATGGCGTTGGTGTTACAAATTCTCGAAGTGTATCCATCCCATGCCTCACCATGAAAAAAAATAACGTAAAGCTTCTGTCTCCGGATGGGCATTTCCTGCAGTGGATTCCCGGGAGAGAGGCTCGAAAAAAAATACACGACAAGACAGTTGATGTGGAGAGTAATTTCCCTTTTGTAGTACGCCTTCGTGAAACCGTGGAAAGAATAGGCAGTGTGCTGGTTTTGCGGGAAGCGCGTAATCACCAGGAAGAGATGCACTACATCATGGCCATGGGTAAAAACAACAAACCCCGCCGGGCATGTGAGAATCCATATTAAGCTGTTCAACCTGAAGAAATCTTGAAAACCACTTAGGTTGACACTTATCAAAGATACAGAAATTCCTGCCGGAGGTCAGGTTACCGGCACCAACCTGGGGGAGTATGAAGAAAAAAAAATTGTTGTGGTGCGGTGATGCGGTACGACAGACCGGATTCAGTCGTGCCACTCACAACATACTCGATCGCATTCAGGATGAATGGGACATATCCGTATTGGCCATAAATTACGGTGGAGATCCCCATAAATACAATTATCCGATTTATCCGGCAGTTTCAGGCAATGACGTTTTTGGATTCGACAGATACCCGAAGCTTGTTAAAACGATTCATCCGGACCTGGTTTTTATCCTTAATGACGCATGGAATATAGCCAGATTCCTGAAAATCAGGGAGGAACACGAAGTTACGGCCATCCCACACATGGGTTTTCCGCCAGTGGATGCTTTGAACATGCGCCGTGATTTTGCCGAATGGCTCAATGAACTGCACACCTGCTTTTTCTGTACTGAATTCGGACTGGAGCAGGCCCGAAAAGCTGGATTCACTGGACGGAGTGTAGTCATTCCGTATGGGGTGGATCTGGGGAGCTTCAAAGCTGTGAACAAAGGCAAGGCTCTGAAAAGCCTCAGAGACCGGGGACTGCTGATCAGATACACTGAAAAAAACAATAAGACCGGGGTAGAAACGGCATTGCCTCCCTACGATGAAAATTCCTTCATTGTGGGAAATGTAAATCGTAATCAACCTCGAAAGCGGATGGATCTGACAATCCAGTTTTTTTCCGAATGGTTGCGAACATATGACATTCAGGATGCTTTCCTGTATTTCCACTGTTCACCAGTGGAAGTCTGGTGTGACCTAGTACAGATGGCTCAGTACTGGGATGTTCTGGACCGGATGATAATGCCCTGTTTTAAATCCAGAATAGAGTGGTTCACTGAAGAGGACCTCAATCTGGTTTACAACATTTTTGATGTTCAGGTAACCACCACGGTGGGAGAAGGATGGGGTTTACCCCACATGGAAGGCATGGCCTGCGAAGTACCGCAGATCGTGCCCGAGTTTGCCGCTCTGGGCGAATGGCCGCGGGGTGGAGTCAAATACGTGCCGATTGCCATGTATGGTTGTGCCGCTCCCGGTGTAATCAACACCATTTCCGGGCTGCCCGATAAAAATGAATTCGTTAGAGCTCTGCATGAGTTGTATATAGATAAAAAACAAAGGATCAAGCTGGGAAAAACCGGGGCAGCCATAGCCCGGCGGGATGCCTATAACTGGGACAACATAGCGGAGCAGTTCAACCGGCAGTTTCGTGAAGCTTTGAAATAGGGATCCTTCTGAAGAGAGACCAACGAGTCATCCACGCTGGATAAATCAAACACAATAATCTCAGACAAAGGGATGAAATGAGCGCAGCACAAGACCTAGCAATATACGCGATAGCCGAGGGGGTACTGAGTGGAATAGGCAATGATGCCTTTATTAACCACACTCCCAGCGGAGTTGAGTACACCGAATCGGTAATGTTCTACGACATTGCCGGGAATCCCCCGGATAGGTGTTTCGGAGAGAAAAACACAATCGTTCGCCATCCTGGAGTTCAGGTACAGGTTCGCAGTTCCGACCAGGAGACAGCCTGCACCCTGGCTGAATCCATCCACGCCGAAATCGACGGATGGGGCGGAGGGGTTATCTCCGGCACCACCTACGGCTATTGTGAAGCACTGCAGGAGCCCTATTTCCTGAAGTCGGATGATTCCGACAATGTTTATATCGCTTTTGATGTAATCATGAGCCAAAGCTAGCCTGCCGACAGGAAAAATCTCTATCAAATTGGAGGTATTAGCAAACCGTCCAATGATCCATAGGACGTTCCGGCACAACACTTATTAGTCGGAAAAAACAATAACAAGGGGGAATCAAGTCAATTTAACATTGATAAACAGGCAAATTGTGCCTGTAAAGGAGATTGATTAATGTCTGTTAAATTCTATAATCCTTCTATCATGGTAAGCGGAGTGGATCTCTCGGCAGATGCCAAGGAAATCACTTTCGACCAGTCGACCGAAGTTTTGGAAGTAACTACATTCGGAGATGAACACAAAATAAAGAAACCCGGTCTACGCGATACTACCATCAGCGTAACCTTTGTTCGGGATTCTGGCACTGATCTTCTGGAGAGTACTCTGGGCCCGTTGTATAACGACGGTGGCGAATTCTCCTTTGAGTGGCAAGCCGACAAACTCGCAGGAACTTCTTCGTCTAATCCAAAGTACTCATGTACTGCCTGGATCTCAAGCTATCCAGCAGGTGGCTCTCATGGCCAGCTCAGGGAATCACAGGTGACATTCGAAACAGCAAGTGTCATAACTCGTTCCACTTCTGCCTGATGATAACTGGATACTAACCTGCACTGAATCAGCTGCCTTCGGGCAGCTTTTTCTTTGCCCCAAAACAAGGGGGACAAATTTATGAGCGGTGTATTTATCGATAGCGCGGGCAATCCTTCTTGGAATCTGTCGGCCGAAACAGTCTGTTATCCACTGACAATTAAAAGCAACGGCAAAGCCTTCCGTGTCTATTTCGAACTAAAAATTCCCAACAATGGAACAGTAAAAACCGCCCTGCGAAAAGCGATTCCTTCACAGAAAGTGACAGGCAACGAAATCCAGTCCCAGCCCGGTGATCTCAGCCAGGCAAGGACAATGGTTTCTGACCTGTTCGTCAGGATGTATGGAGTCAATATTGACGATCCCGAAGAGCACAGAAAATATCTGGATGCCCGGCCGGATCTTAAGGAACGAGTGTTTACGGAAGGTCTCCTTGGTGTCGCCCGATGGAGAGAGCCCGCGGGTGGCAATGCTCAGCAGGTTGAAGCGGAGAATGACCTGTTCTCAATTACTATTCCATCGGAGCAACAGATAAAAACCTTCAAAGGCATGTACTGCCCGGATTCCGGCAAAGAGTATGAAATACAGATGAATCATCGAATGCATACTCCAACCGGAGAGGATATTCTCTCACTTAACAAACTCAATAAAATGTATGCCAATCCCGTAAAGCATACTATTTACTCTGTCGCTGATCTTTCGCTTGTCGAAAAGCTATACCAGAAGCTTGTCATTTCCCTGGAGGGATACACAATCGACGGAGGCTCCTGTGAAGAAAGTACCCGGGAGGACTGGATGGATGCCGTTCCGCTGGCTCATAAATACATGGCCGTGCAGCTGCTGTTCGAAGAAGTTGAATTAAAAAACTGATGATCTCCAGGGCGGTTAAAGCCGCTCTGGAGAACCAGTCAAAAAACAGGTTGCACTACTGCCCGCGGGAAGACTCTTTCGTCGAAATGTATCAAGTTCAGGGGGACTCAGTTAGGCAGGAAGAGATCCGCCTTAACTCAAGGGATAAAGCGCATTGTCCCTACCTGCAGCAGGATCCCAACGCCTGCCTGGTTATGCCCGACCTGAAAGAAGTGCCGGAGAAATACCGCGACAAGCCCTGTTTCAACAATCCCTATGTCAAGGAAGATCCGGCTGAGCAGAAACAAGTGGAACGGATGCTCCAAAACGAACGGCTGCTTAATGAAGCCAACATCCTGCTGGATGCCTGCAGGCTGGGGCTCATCGAAAGCCTTGATCACCTGCAGGCCGGTGAATTCGCCGCCGTCAGGCACGTACTGCACTGGGAAATTACAAAAAAACTGGAAATTCAGATGCGAACCGGTCTAGGGAGGATGCCTGGCAATGCATTGATGTGAGAATAAGATGGCAGATAAAAAGGAATCTTTCTTTTCAACACCTGACGACAGAATTGAGGACGTCTCCCTTACAGTGAGGGAAATCTCAAAGCAATTCGCATTCCCGGCTCTTAGTAAATTGCTTACTCTAGGGCTAGGGGGTCCAGCAGCCATGTTGGCGACGGCTATAGATGTTATCGAGGCGCTTTCTACATTAGATGAACTCCGCTATAAAAAAGTTAATGATTGGATGGAGTTATATGAAAAATATTACAAGTTCCAGACAGATACAGACCTTCCTAGGGATGATACTAGTATTCTGTCGCGTGGGGGATTTACGGATACAATGGCTGCTTCTCAAGCCAAACAATTTTATGATATCTTGAATAGTCTATGGGAGCAAGAACAAAATCTAAAAACTGAATTCGATAAATTATCAGCTGGAGTCATAACAGAAGACCAGTTAATAGAAAAAAACAGTGCGAGATATAAAACTCTCACTGAAATCGCAAATGCTCTTAAACTCGAGGTAAAGCCCAATACTGCGAAGCTTGGAGATTTAATAAGAAAAAAAATCGCAGCCAGCACCCCTTCTGACTCTGAACTACAGAGCATTGTAGATTCTATTCAGATTCCTAACGTACTAGATAGCTTGAAATTGGACCTGTTGAACACCATTGATTATTCTAATTTTACGGCCTCTCCCCCCCTAGTTCTCTCTCCCCTAACCTATTCAGGACAGATCCCAGACTATTCAGGTCAAATACTGGGCGGCGGTCCTTCAACAAGCCTAGAACAACTAAAAGAAGAGATCCTTGCTTCAAGTCAAGCCGCCAATAGACAGTTTAACCTTGATTTTCTGACTAATCCTCTTCCACCGTTTGACTATGGCCTGGATGAAGATCAGAGTGGCCTAGATAATATTGGTCTTTCCTCTCTATTGGGACCGCAACCGTCATTGATGGATTCCAGTAATTTGCCCCCCACCCCTGAAGCTATCACCTCCACCCCATCCCTTGATGGCTGGACTACATTTAAGGATGGTATGGGAGGGATCCTGGGTGACTTGAGTGGAGAATTCGGCCTTTATAAAATGGCTCTTGATGGAGTGGGAGAGGCCTGGGAAAAAATGATCACCGGACAAGGTGGGGGTCAAGCTTTCAAACAGCTGGCTGTTTCTATTCTTTCTACCCTGAGCAAACAGAGCGTTGTGCAGGCACTCTTCGAAACAGCACAAGGTTTGGCTGCTCTGGCCAGAGGAGATGGCCCGGGCGCAGGAACGCATTTCGCCGCTGCTAAATTCTTTGCGGCTGTCGCGGTAGCCTCCGGTGTTGCCACAGCTGCCCTCAGCTCCGGAGCCAACGGCAGTGGAGGCAGTACCAGTGCTGGCAGTGGCACCAGTGCTACGGGACCCACAAGTAACGCTTACAACTCAGCCAATAGTGGAACATACCAATCCGGAGGCATCTTTTCCTCCCAGGAAAAAGTCTTTGTTGATTTGACCGAGGCCGTAAATTCCCTCAAAAGCCAACCAGCCGGAGTGGTAGTAAGGCAGGGTGTCAGCGAATCAGGAGGAGTGGCGCAAATAATGAATGATAACGATAGACAGACTCTATCTTCAGAGATACTGCAATCGAGGTACGCATGAGTGAACCAGAACTTAATGAAAGAATATGGACCTGGCCCGTAGGAAATAAAATTACCTACAAGATTGAATACGATGAAAGCAGGATTTCCTGCGGCAGCGGCATAACCAAAACTGTCATGCACGAAACGGCGACTTATGGATCCGATGGAACGGGAGACGAAAGAGCCCGCAAAGGCACCAGAGTATTCAGTATCGATATTCAACGTGGAGGACTACTACAGGAAACTGATATCAATAATATATTTAAGTTCCTCCAATATCGAAAAGAAGGACTTAAAACAGGTAGCCCGAATGAATCTTTCTATTTTTACTATCCGGATGAATATCTGAATGAATATTCGGATCCGCTGCCAGCCACCGAAGCTGAAGCCATAAATAAACCCAAAGGGCGCTACTGGGTCAGGTGTCTAAATGAATTCAGTCTTACCCTGCAAAATATTCGTTCCCGTGGATTCGGCACTCTTACCTTTACAGAGGATCGTAGCTAATGCCAAATATTATCACTTCCTCCATTGAAGCAGCACTCGCCGGCGATGGAATAAATTATATTGATCTAGTCAGGATCAAATTATACGATTCAACTCACTTACCAACGCTCTTCTGGTCCAGTCGACCTGTGCCGGAATCCCTGTCATGTGATGGAACTATATATGAAGCTCGGATTAAGTCAATAGACCCCCTTACCTTCAAAGCTGGGCTGCTGGATTCCACCATCAACATCGCCTTTGACAATACTGATAATCTTGTCTGCAAAACAATCAACAACGGTTTAATATGGGAACAGGCAGAGGTCAGCATATGCCGGCTGTTTCCAGATATCGCATTGCCTAATGCTGAAGGGTCATTTCTCGGTTTGCCTGAAGATCGAGTTACGGGAATGGCTGAAGTTGGAACTGCGACAACCCTTACAACCTCTGTCCATGACAGTGTGGATGAGGTAAGTAAGATTGAGCCTTCTTGGCTGATTCTTATAAAGGAGAAAATGCTTATAGGCCGAGTCTCATCCACGTCGGGGAGAACAATTACTGTTGACTATTGGCGTACTTATGGGGACTCGCAACCGTCATCTCCTCCAGAAATTGGGGACAGCTGGATATCCGGCCCAGAATATACAAACAGAATCGGGACATGGAGCTCTCCCTACTGGTGGGGTTGGATTAAACAGGCCCCGACTTTTGAGGTTGAATCCAGATTTAAAGTAAGTCCCAGTTTTCTGGAGATGAGTCGTGAAGCTCTTCGTCGATACGATCGTACCTGTCCTGCAGTTTTCGGCTCGGAGCATTTCCCCTATAATCCTCTCAACGGCAAAGGATTGCCTAAAAATGTGGTATCAGGCATAGCTACAGGTGGTACACAAGCTACCCCCACAGCAGGCCCAACATTAACAACCGACACTGATATACGTAAAATCAGTAACAATTGGCGCATATTTGTTTACTCTAAGAATCCAACTTATCCTAAGGTTTCTAAAAAAATCATAGGTGAGATCGAGTCTTTTTCGGGAAACACAATTACAGTAAAGGAATGGAGACATGGCGGCTCTGTTACTGAGACAATCCCTGAGGAAGGAGATAGTTGGATCTGCGGACCTGATTATACTTATACTGATTATGACGGAACCTTAAAAGCCTGCATAAATATGGGTATGTTCGGACCAAATTCCCAGCAAAGCCCTAATGAGTTGAATACCGACATTCGACGGTACTTCTATGCTCTAACAATACCTACAAGCACTTCTTTGCAGTCCGGAACCAGAACGAGCAGCCTCGCTTCATCTCTCCGTTCCACAGCTGATGGCGATAGCAATGATGGCGAGGTTATCCCTGTGAGAATTGGAAAGTTTGAATGCAAGTTAACCCCACTAGCCTGGGGAATAGTCGAAAATGGAGGTTATATCCATTCCCTCGGAGCTGTCGGGGAGGGACGCTGCAAAGTTCTTCAGATACCCCTACTTGACGGCAAATTCTATCCGGATGAAGATGACCCAGGGGACCCTGATTACCGCAATCCATGGATTGAAGGGGGTACTGATTACTATTCGGATAGCAATGATTCCAATGCTGTTAATCCTGTCGACGATGATGGTGAACTTACGCTATCCCAGAAAAATCAGTGCATAGGTTCTCTGCAGTCACGTACCAGAGGGAACAAGCCTCATGAAGTATTGAATACATATAGTAATAATCCTTTTGGATTTAATGACTATAAAGGAGATGGATGTTCGTTGGCAGGATTGACATGGGTCAGAACCAGATTTCAGCGTGAAGGCTATTCGACATCAAGCGCACCAGAAGTCAGAATCAGAGGCACAGGAATATTGGTCGAAAAAAGTGATAAGACTTGGACTGAAGCTCCCAATGCTATAGATGTTTTCTATTATTTCCTAAAAAATCAACTCTGGGGTGCTGGACTGAGTTTAAGTCGGTTGAATACAATTGATTTTACAACACAATCTGCAAAAGCAAACGAGACTATACTCCCTCAGGGATCCGTGGATCGTAACCCTAGTGGAGCACTAGAGGCTGGACCAACAGATATCTCCTCAGACAGAACAGTCCCAATGACAACTGTGATAGTTCCCTCCCCAACCTTTACAAGTGGAGAGACAATCAATGGCAAGTCTATTGAACTGTCAAACGGTACGGAAGAAACCCATGTGTTTTACATACAGTCTCATTATATCGTACCTGCAGTTATTCCCGTGGGAACGCCAGGGAATTACATTACCTGTAACATACAAAATACAGGGATATTACTGAATCTGGATACCCCTCTAAATGAGAGCGGATATTTTGACAACAGTGCCATTCCAAAAAGACAGGATATTTTTTATCTGAATACAGAAGAGGAAGTCAACACCAGATATCCTGCAAACGGGTCATTGAGCCAAGATGCCTCTGTAAGCACCATGGCTGAGGAGATATTAAAAAACTGCAACGCTACCTACATCATGAAAAATGGAAGGATCAGCCCTGTCATAAGAGATGATGTTGGGGATCTTTCGAGCGTCCGTACCTTCTCAGATTGTGGCGAAAACAGAAATATCGTATATCGTAGCGGTGAAAGTACTCTCAAATTCACACCCACTGAAACAGGGAAAATACCAACATCGGTAAGGGTAGAGTTCATCGATATAAACCAATGTTTTGAAAAGCGCCAAATAACAATTCGAAATACATACGCAGAAAACCGAATTAGAATCCTAACAGGAGAAGATGCAAGGGAAAAGAAAGTGACAATACTCCCACTATGCCTTACAGGATCCGCTGAACGTGCGGTTAGACTGGGTGTTTTGTACTTAAGAGAACATTCCTTTATTGAATCCCATCCTCGCTACCACCCGGGACAATACTCGCTTGAAGTTCCAATCCATTATGCACAGGACCTAATCCCCATAGAGGATGTTGTCTGTATCCAAGGGCGAAATCTACCTGAATGGAGTAGCCATATGCGTGTCACCGAACTGGTAGACAACTATGATAAAGGGACCGTTACCATAAAAGGAACTCCCTATTTTTCAGAGATGTACTCAGATGGTGATACTGACATAATCCTTGTGTCTGGACCTCCCATTACCATACCAACAGGAAATGAAAGTCTGCCTCTGGTTATAAATAAACTTACGGAAGGACATTTCAGAGATTTAGAAGGACAAATTAAGGTTACTGTAACAGGAGAAATCACCCTTCCATGATAAGTACAACCGAAAAATCTAACAGATACCGCATCTATCCTCTGGACAATTGTGTCAGGTTGCATCCTAAACCTTACGATGAAAGGAACCTGTTTGTCTCCCAGGGAAGCACAAAATACTGCCCTCTTGGCACAAAAACTTATCCATTCAAGGAGTGTTTTATTGATCCTGCCTCAAAGGTGACAGCAATTCGTTTTAAACAGGATTCCGGAAACTGGCAGGACATCAGTCTTAGTGGTTTCCCCGATTTGGTATATGCAACTCGGGCCGTCTCCTTTATTGCCACTGACTTTAGCATGGGCACAGTTTTCACACTGGAAGTGACGGCTGGTAGTCAGGTCGTTACCAGAACCGTTAAGATCGTCAGTGACGTTTATGCCGGGAATGGTAAAATTACAAAGCGTGATAAGACTCTGTATCCTTTCTTTGATGCTCGATTTGCGACCAATAGCAACAACCTGACCACCGTGCAATACAGCATTGATGATGGAAGCAAAATACCCATTCCTGCAATTAGTGGTACAGATATGGTTGATCGTGTCAAGTCATTCAAGCTCAGCTTTGACTCCTCAGGCCCCAAAAAATTAACGCTTTATGTGATGGACAATGCCGGAACACCTCAGGAGTTTTCAGACTCACTTACAATTCTAGTGGATTAAAGTTTCCTGGATAATCTTAGTATGTGGATCTACCAGGTAATCAAGTTTGGGCAACAATGGAAAATCTCGACTACGACGAATACGACTCGGAGTCCAGCTGAAAGGTAATGTTACGCGAAATAGAATACCTGGAATTCAGCAATCATGCCTTGACTTTCCTGGTTGCTGAAACTCCTTTGCCTACATCTTTTTACTCCCTTGAAACTGGGTTGGGGACCAAGACCTTATAAGACTGGATCCGGAAGTTAGTTTTAACGGTTTGAATGGGTATTAGTGAGGCTTTGAATTCGCCCTACTTCTCCGCATATACAGGCATTCAGGGACATTGACTGGACCATGTCAAAGAACATCTTGATTTTGTTAGGATCTCTGATCATGCGACGAATTATGTCTGCAGGTTATGTGAATAATGGCAGGATGATTGTTAGCTTCAGATGTAATTTCAGAGGAATAGCCAGAAGGGTGTAATACACAAAGGCCCTAAACTAATCTAGACCAAGCAAACAAAGATTTCCATGGTAATAGAATTATCACTACCACCTATTACAACCAATGCAAAAAAATTACGGATTCTATTTGGATAAGAAAGTAGTAACAATATGAGGAATGACAGGTAAATATGGATCAAGAACAACCCAAACCCAAAAAAATCATCATGGGCTGGAAGTTCTCCAATGAGACAGTTTCCAGTTGGAAAGAAACCGGTATCGTTGAAAATCTTAACTACGATAAGGATTCAAATACAGTTGTATCCGGAATCCAGAACAGCTACACCTGGGAGGCTCCCTTTGATGCAAATAGTCCTGCTATAGATGTATTTGCAATCGGCATAAATCCAGATAACAGTAGAGCAGAACCGGGTTTTTACCGCTCAAGCCTCATCTTTACATTAGCGGAAACAGGAGGTATTGATTCTGCTCAAACAGAATTCAAAATCATGGCTCCTTCCAATCCTAATGATCTCCAAAGATTTGATCATCTGGTCACTCCAGACAAAGAAATAATTCGTATTGAAAGCATCTCAGAAGATTCTATGTACTACACGCTTTCAGTGGAACGCGGTGCACACGGCACAGTATCAGGAGCCTTAGTTTATGGGACCTCTCTGGAGCTTCTTACACCTAGGGTAGGGATGAAAAGAATTGTTTTGCTTGGGGACGAAGAAGCCCTGCCGCCACCTTCTCTTGATGATCTATATCCTCTTGGAGGAGGAATCTATTTAGCCTGGTCAAATTCTTACAATGATGCACAAAAAAAAATACTTTCTTCTTACCGCCTTTATTATTCAACCACAGCTGCTATTGATATTGATGATCCTGAAACATATGACGGTCATGTTGGAGTTGAAGGAAGCAAATCTAACACGGTGTTCAATCCTTTTAAGTCTGGCTATCCAGATACTGATCCTACTTTCTATTTCGTGCTTACAGCCTGGACACTGGCGGGATTTGAATCAGAAGCTTCTGGCGAACTTTCTGGGAAAGCCTGGGGAACAGATCAACCGAATCCTAATGGCCCCATTACACCGGGAATAGTTATCACCATAACCGGAAAATACAAGCTAAGGTCTGAAGCGAAGAAACCCACAAACCTGGATTCAGCTTTGGGTCAAGCCAATGCTGCTGAGGTGACCTTTCAACTCTATTTTGCAGGAGAAGGCGCAGCGAATCCCTCGACAGATGAAAAACCAGAAGGACAGACTTTAGTAGGAGAATTCGTGGATGGAGCGATACCATATTACTACGAAACTGTTGTGGATTCATATGGTTTCGGAAAATACTGGTGCAGGGGAAAGGTCAAAGACGGTGCTGGCCAGGTAGGTTCATGGGGTTTATCAGAGGTTATCATCCTGGATGATAAAAACAACACAACAGACATGGTAGCCCCAACCGGGGTCTATTTGAACGCCATTGTAAAATCTAGAAAAACGGTTTCCGGGCATACTTCTGCAACTATCCTTTATGGAATAGCGGCAACCGGAAATCATGAATCTGCCAGTCAGTGTCAATTCGCCTCTAGGCACGGCGGCTCTGGACCTTTTGTTGAGGATGCCGAAGATCCATGGCCATCTGATTATAGTTCAATCCACACGTGGGGGGCATATCCTGCCGTGGAATCCTTAGGGTATTTGGATTGGGAAGTCGTTGAAGTTACTGCTCGGGTTCAAAATGTGTATGGATGGTCAAATTGGTGCGCACCTGTCAAGGTTACCCTCGCCGGGGTTGATATAGATGAGGATTCTGGTGTTTGTGACTTAGCTGAGTTCGGGGCATGGACTCGTGACGACGAACCACCCGACGGATTTTCAACAGAAATTCCAGAACCTGGAATCGGACAGGTAACTTTTAGTTACAAACTTGGAGACACGAATCGATCTACTGTACACAGATTAGCTATTGCTGGAACAAATGCTGCAACCATCCCAGAAGAAAGTGTAATAAAAAATCAATCTAATGGGAGAATGGTTGCTATTCCTGGAAATCATTACGTAGACATTTACTGTTTTACAGGTTTTACAGCAACTGAAAATCAGTTTACTGACAAGTTTTTAAAGATAGGACAATCTCCAGGGCCAAACGGGCAAGACACACTGCAAGTTTTTGCTATTTCTTCAAACACTGCTGGCGATCATTTTCGTGTGACTTTGGCTGGGAGTGAGAGAGTACGGAATATCGACTCTGATGGTGGAGTTGAAAAGTGGAGCATAATAGAAAAGCCTATCTGGAGTCTTGCTGATTTCTATATGGACATGGCTATCTCTGCCGAATATTTCGGAGCCATCCCATCACAAAGCGCAGCCTTTAAGGTTAATACAACTGGCATGAAATTCTGGGCTTTTGTCAACAACGGCTGGGGTATTGGTAATCCCCGTTACGCTGATGGTTCTTCAATTGAGGGATCCGAGGTTGCTACTGAAGCAGAATATGTCAAAATAGGTGGTGTAGGCACAAATGACCTTGATGACTCAGCTGTTACTGCGATTAAGGTTGACGCAGTTCTCCAGCCTATTGCACAGGACATAGTGTTCACTTCCACTAGCAATAATTCGTTTTCCTGGAGTTCTGGCTCGGTTCAATTCGCAGACGGATCTTCAATAAATCTGGCCTCCGGTTCCAAATCCTCACTTGATACCGATTCCAATTACTGGGTCAGTTTTAATCCGACCTCACCCGGTGGTGGGCTAACTGCAACTACCAGCATAAGTACCGCCCTGTCAAATGGGAAAGTGATCCTTGCCATAGGGTCAACTACTTCTGATACAGCAGAAAAAATGACTATTATCCCCCGCTGGGGAAGCGGGATAAACATCGGTGCCCAGAATATTGTATGTGAGTATCTTAGCAGTATCACAGCCGAGGTAGGCGAACTCACCGGGGGTACGATCACGGGATTGCTCATCCGTACCGCCCCGAGTGGAACCAGAATTGAGATGGATTCCACTAATGGATTTCAGAATATCGATTCTAATAACACTACCAGAATTCATCTTCCAGCCAGCAGCTCGAAAATTTCTCTCACCTCCGGCTATAGCGCTTCGTCGGGCATGGCCGAAACAGGGTGGATTGAATTTAAAAATCAATTCCATATTATCGGAGGAGTAGGAATTCTACCTGATGAATCCACTTCCAGGAGCGGTTACTTTTTACTGGGATCAAGCGGAGGCTTATATACCTACAATGCTTTCCATACAATAGAATTGGTCGGGTCCGTTAATATCTGTATTGAATTGATAGAATCCAACTTTAGGGCTGGCATTTTCCTGTCGGACAGTGGTATATCTTTCCAGACAGGAGCCTTAGGAAATATTTACATAAACCCTGGAATGGGTGGGGATCTTATTATCTCCGGATCAGAAGAAAACAACGTTTCACTTGACTCTTCCGGAAACCTTGCCCTCACGGGAGACTTAAGTATCAAAGATAATGTTGAATTTTTAGGATCAGGGACCAGCTACTTAAAAATGAAGGACAACGGGGGCACAACCAGATATCTTTATTGTGATTCTTCAGGAAATCCAACTACTAGTACATCTGCTCCATAACACTAAAATAAACAGTGCTTGTATCTTTCTAAAGGCAATCACATAGTTCTTCCACCTTATGCCTTGATACTGATTTTGTCATTATCAATAGAATGAAAATTTCAATAACTTAATTTGGTAAAAAAATCACTTCAAAAATACAGATAAATACAATTAATAGAATAAAATAACTCTATTTGATACACATGGGTACTATTACTTTTCATATACTACACGGGGATAAATGAAAAAGAATAAAAAGATTATCCTGCAGAATGCCCACCGCCTCCGGCTAATGGATGTTCTGTCAGGGGCAACCGGAAACTTCTACCAAAAATGCCTAATAAAGGAACTACTGGAACTGATAACTTTTACGGCTGATGAGGTGGAACTATATGGAATAGAGAACAAGCAGGAAAACGGAAAAACATTCTTTTCATGGAAAAATAATTCAGAGCTGATACTGGAGCTAAACGATACAAAAAGAATAAACCTAATCAAAATACTTAGCAAGCTTCCAGACGAAGCAACTGATTCTGTCATTATCGACTTAACACAACGCCTGCTTAACGACTGGTCAGAACTGGAACAGATACTTGAACTATCGGGGGATGGAGAAACAATGGCTGTAAATGGGAATAGCAACTAAACAATGGGTAACCGGCACTGTGCCGGCAGGCAGCAGCCTTGAATGCAATCTGGTTATGGACGGCGGCATTAGCCTTTTCGGTTTATCCAAGCTGCAGATAACTCCCTCAGCTGCCGGGGGTCTCAGTTCATACCAGATCTGGGACACGGACGGATTCGACACAAACCTTCTTTATGAGGCTTCAGCCAACGCGCTGAGCCCGTTTTATGATCCGGTCAAGATCGACAGCAATGGCAATATGACCGAGCAGGGCCCGGCCTGGCTGTTCCTGTACGAGGATGCCGACAATTCTGGTGAACTGCATGTCAAAATAGGTAATCAGGCAGGTGTCGACCGAACCTACACAGTGAAGATATGGTACTGGGATGCCGAAGCCATATCTTCTTTCAACGTAGTGGGTGATGTAGGCGACGAACAGACCATTACCAACGGGAACAGCCTTGTATTCTCCGGAGGCCCGGGAATAGTAACCTCCGGCATGGGGACCGATACAATTGCACTGAATCTTGATGGTGTTGTAATGGTTGCTGATTATGATGTTAAAAACAACAGCTGGGTAATCGATGAAGACGACATGTCAAGTGATCTTGACACCAGGGTTCCCACCCAGCAATCGGTAAAGGCATATGTGGATTCCAACGCAGCCGCTTCCGTAGGCACATCAGGAACTCCAGTTGCCAATGATATTGCCAGATTTACTGATGCCGATACCATCGAAGGGTTGAGTTACACTGAATTCAAAGCTGCTCTGGATTTGGAAGTTGGTACTGATATCCTGGCGCAGCAAACCATTGGAATCGCTGATGACGATTTGCTGGAGGTGGATGGATCCCCCAATTCCGGAGAATGGGCTGTATTTACCGCAAACGGGATCGATGGCAAGACTCATTCTGAAGCCAGGACTCTGCTCAATGTAGCAGATGGAGCTACAGCCAACTCCACTGATGCTACACTACTCGACCGTTCCAATCATACCGGCACTCAGACTGCCTCGACAATCAGTGATTTTGACACAGAAGTCGCTAATAACTCTGCGGTGACTGCCAATACCGCAAAGGTAAGTTACCTTGGAAGTGCAAGTGAAACCGAGCTTAATATCCTGGATGGTGCCACTCTGACCACGGCAGAACTGAACATCCTGGATGGGATAACGGCTACGACAACGGAGATTAACACGCTTGATGGCTTTACCGGCTCCTATGAAGATCTCAACTACGCCAAGAATCTTAGGACTACCGGCGTCACTGCTACGGAATTTGATTACCTGGATGGAGTAACATCTTCCATTCAAACGCAGCTTGATGGTAAAGGAGACATGAGCAACCTAGTTGATGACACCTCTCCGCAGGCTGGTGGTGAAGTAGACTTCAATTCCCATTCCGCCGGATGTGCCTGGAACACCTACTCCGGCACCTCCATGTCGATTGATCTTCGTAACGGGAACAATGTGAAAATGACAGCAGGCGCCGGAGCATCAACCGTGACTATCAGCAACGCTCCTTCCCAGGTTTGCTCCATGCTCTGGCTGATGGTCCAGGATGGAACCGGATCGAGAGACTTCACGCTCCCTTCGGCAACCTGGTTTGTGACCGAGCCGACCTGGACAGATGGCACGGCCAGCCAGAAGCTTTACCTGGCGGTAGTTTACAACGGTTCCGGTTATGATGTCGTTGGTGCCACCGGTTGGGAGAGCTAATATCCTTAATCAATACAAGTTGAAAGCATATTAGCATAAAGGAAGTCTGCCCAGTTCCAGGGCATTGTTCCCGAGAATTGGTTTGTTACGCCTTCGATACCAATCAAACTTGTTGGCAAGCTTGCCTGGCCAGATGGAATGACCAATTGTAAATCCTGGCTTCCAGCGATCTCCAACTGAATACAAAACAGGGCTCTACACAGTTAGAATAGCCCAGGTTTAACGCATACCATGAAAGAAAATACTGAAGATCTGAAAGGCAAAAAGCAACAAAAAATCGTCAACAGAATCCCTATACCTGGGAAACGTTCCCAGGAATATGGCCAATGGAGTGATGGCAGCATCACCCGAATCTGTTACGCTCCCCATAATCCTCATTACTACCTTGATTCGGATGGAACGCCTCATCCGATTGATCCAGATTTCAGCCAGGCGGCCAAAACATCCAAGGGGCATGAGATGACCCTGGCTAACCGAAACGTGGTCAGCATGGGAAGACTCTCTGGAACATCCAAAGAAAAATACCTTGGGCTACGTCCTGATGTGAAGCAGGATGGATCGGAGCAGTTGGAGTTCGACCTGGTATCAGTTGAATTTGATGGACAGGAAGTAGCAATGGAGCCAACTGATCTGAAATTGATAAATTCACGTCAGCGCTGCCGACAGTTGATCCCGGTTACCAGGCCAATTTCCTCCTTCCGAATAGAGTTTCGTCTCCATGTTGCAGGTCTCATAGTTAAGGAAAATGAAGACAATGAGTATTGGTTTTACTCAGAAGAAACCGATGAGTTCAGGTTCAGAATCCGGCCTCCGGTTTTGATGGATTCAAAAGAAGCTATTCTGGACCTGGGCACTGGGGATGATCATTCTCATATCCTTACCCATAGCCTAAAGAGCAATAAAGATGGTACCTATACATATATAAAAAAAAGCATTGCAGCCTTCTCTAGTACAAAACTCCCAGAGACTTTCTGGATTGACGCTGATACCTATTATGCTAACACTGCTGATGGATACGTATATGCCACAGCCTATAATCAAAACAACACTACTAGCTGGAATAGCGTTCATGATGCCTCTTCTGGTTCATGGGGAAGTACTTCTGGAAGCACCCTTAAAGCCAGCGTCTCTAGTGAACGTGTGTATTATGGGGGCACGTGGCAATACCAAAATACAATTTATCGCGCATTCATGTACATGGATACTTCTTCTGTTTCCTCTCCTGATACTGTTAGCCTAAATATTTATGTAACATCATCGAATTCTGGAACGTGGTCAGCACAGGATGGAACAGACGCCGGCACAGGAATATATGTGGGGGACTATTCAAGGTTTTCCGGCTCTGCTTATGGAAACGATGCAACAGGAAGTTCAACCGGTTGGCGGAGTATATCTTTTAATGCCACAGGGGTAAGCGCAATAAACACCTCGGGCAATTCATTTTTTTGCATTCGTAATTATCAGAAAGACTATCTCGACAGCTCACCTTATAATGCCGAATACGAGGTTGAATTTTACTCAGCAGACCAAACTGGAACTGCCAATGATCCATATCTCTCTATTACTGAAAGTGTTACTCACCCCACAGTAACCACTTCCTCTTGTACAGGAATTGAGAGTAATCAGATCACAGGAAATGGTAACATCACTGATATTGGATTTACTGATATGGCTCTGTACTCTTCAGAAGTTTCCAATACAGGTAATCCCGCAATTGCTCAACAGGTACTGGGCTCTCCTATATTTTGTCCTGGTCTTACTAAAGCAAATGGAATTCTCATTATTGATCTCAAATGTGACGCGCCTGGCCTGATAGGAGCCAGTTCTCTTGAGATTACGAGTTCTGGAGAACCTGACACAGAGGAGTGGTCTATAGCCCCCCTGCCATCTGGCATCTCTGATTCTTACCAGACTTTTGAATTAGACCTATCAGGATTCTCAACTACAAACGGTGAGCTAGATCCCACTCAGATTGATTTCATCAGAGCCTACGCATATTCAACCGGGGCAAATATCACCCTGTATTGGAGAAACGCTAAAATTAGACAGAAGGTTGTTACCAGGAGAGGATTCTGTTATGTGGCGGGATTTTCTGGGGATCCCACAACGGCGGACTCCACTGCTTATGACGAAGGATATTTTGACACCGGAGCATTCAGCAAAGCAATCACTGGACTCTCTACAGCTACTGATTACAGGGTCAGAGCTTATGCCATCAATTCAGCCGGGACAGCTTACGGGTCTACGGTGGATGTTACCACGGCGGCTTCAGCCCATCAGGGAGGTATGTTTTTCGCTAAACTTTTCTAGAATCAAATATAATCTGACAATCTACAGGGCGACCTTTTTCTTCAGCTTTTTGCTTCCGCTTCATTTCGGGAGTGATCTGTATTTCACTGTTGTTTGATTTGCTGAATTGAAGAAAGCAACCCGGGCTGACCTGCTTTTTAAAGATTACATCTTGCACTTAAGTATTCACCTGTAAGGACCGCATAACATAGTTACGAGGGCAAAAACCAAGATTGGCCACGTTGATAGGAACTCTGTGATTATCTCAAATAACAAATACCCGTGGCTTCTCGGCATAGCTGCTCCAGGAGATATGCGCACATTTCATCATGCTGATACGGTAGGTTACTATGATGAAGCCGGGCGAGCCCCACTGAATATCGCAGGCACAATACCTTGGGACAGGAACCCACGATCAGATACAGTGGATGTTGAAGTGCTGAGTGTACCGGCATCATCGGAACCGGAGCCTGCTGGACAGGTGAATACCGACGCTGGATTGAATTCACCAATATCATGTGTATCCAGATATTTCAAGAAAACACCCAGAGAACAGCGGAATCCCAACAAAAGTCTCTCTTTTTTCAACAAACTGAATGCCTAATACGGGCCGGAGCTGGCTCAACCTTGGTGTTCTTTTCCTCCCCCGGAACATCTGGCTGTCCAGCCCTGCCCTCCATTTTATCGTGTATCTGACTATTATTCGATACTCATCAACAGAAGAATCTACGTTAGGGACGCTCTTGCTCAATGGTAATTTTGCCTGCTACACCCTGGAGGATCCGTACCAGTCGAAAAAGATTCATGGTGTTACACGCATTCCCGGAGGGATCTACACGGTGGGATTGCAACAATCCGGGGCTCTGCATGATGCCTACAAGATAAAATTCCCATCCCTTCACAAAGGGATGCTTAATATTCAGGATGTGCCTGGATTCCAGGGCGTCATGCTGCACATTGGTAACAGCGCCGTCAACACTTCAGGATGCATTCTCGTTGGCGATGAGGCAAACAATAACACCCTGCGAGAGGGTTATCTTCGCAATTCATCGAACGCTTACGAACGAACCTATCCACTGGTAGCCGAAGCAATTGAAGCCTGCGAGCGGGTACAGCTTCTGATCGGCATCCCAGAGGAATTGATCAAATTTCATGCCTTTACTGAAATAAGGAGGGTTTAATAATGTCTGATCTACTTCACACAAAAATCTCGATCAACGCTCTGGGCATGTTGATCATTCTGGGCATCACCTTTGGGGCCGGAATTCTTGCTTTGTCATATTGGTATGCCTCGGTGTTGATTATGTCAGCAGCATTCGGATACGGTATGTTCCTCGCCTGGAAAGCAAAATGAAGACCAGGAATCTTGTGACATTGATCCTTGTCGGCTTTGTAATATTCATAATCGTGACATGGCTGAATCAGTCGAGGATCAATACTCAACTTGAAAAAGCGAAGGCTACCACGGCAGCTGCCGAAATCAAACTCAAACAGGCTCAACAGGAAACACGGGTTATTCAAGACCGCTTGAATCGAATCACCTATAAAGCGGACACAGCTATTGCCGCGGCTGATGACAGGATCGAAGCCCTCTACCAGCAGCAGACCATGGCCCAGGTTACCATTGACTCCCTGACTTCAGAGCGAAACACTCTGCTGGATTCACTCGAGGAATTTACCTTGGGAAATGGGCCCGAAGCTGAACCTGCTCCTGAGAAAATCATGGAAGAAGCGATCGCGTTATATCCGGATCAAGATGTCACATCTCTTGACCTGGCTGACAATCGACCGGCTCAAAACCTGTTTTTCCTGATGGTCAAAGAAATCCAGGCAAGGCGAAAGTTAGAGCTTAGCCATGAACTTCTGATAAAAGAATATCAGGCTCAGCAGGATCGGTTGGAAACAATAATCCGTAACCACGAAGACAGGTACCTCTCTCTCCAGAACAAAAGTTCTGAACAAGAACGCTTCATCCTGGTCCTGACTGAGGAGAACCGGCAATACCAGGAACTCGCAAACAACCTCCATAATGAAATTGGTATATATGAAAATAAAGCCGCAAAAGGTTGGATATGTAAGCTGGCCATTATCAGTGCCCTTGCCGGCGGTTTCTATCTGGGAATGAGTAAATGACAGCAAAGGAAGTATTAACAGTTGCAGTCATAGGCGTCCGTAAATTCTGGATTATCGAAACCGCGTTAACCTACCTTGCCATTCTAGCCCTGGGAGGTTGGATTGATGAAACTACCTTTCTATCAGGTTTTAAAACCGTTTTCATTGTTGGAATTGGGGGGAATGTATTGAACAAAGCGCTCGAAAAATGAGATTCAGAGGAAAACAAATATGCCCAGAAGCGGGGAATCGCTCACCACTAAAGTGAATAGACTGGAAGAAACGTCAGCGTCTCAAGCGGAAAGAGTGACCAGACTTGAGGAAAAAGACAAATCACAATGGAACAAACTTGATGAGACCGCTCACGAAATAAGGATTATCGGGAATGCCACACAAGAAATGCTGCATCGCATCAGTCAGCTTCCCTGCCGGGAAGATGCTCTCCGAATAAAAAATCTTGAGGGCCGAACTGAGGACCATGAATCTCGAATCAAGCTAATTGAAAACTTTCAAAACATGCAAATTGGAAAAATGGCGGTTCTGACCTTTCTTTCCGTTGCTGCTACTTCCATCCTGACAGCTTATCTGATCTCCGTATTCACTTCTTCATAGAAAACGATAGATAATAGACTCTTAATCCCTGAAAAATCGAACCTTCCATGATGAAAAAATGCAACAACCACGATTAAATCTGACAAGTTGCTACCATTACACATTAAGACATTTGCCACTTACCCAAAATCTCTTCAAAACTCTTTCCTGTCAATTCCGTACCCATTTCAAAGGCAAACCTACCCTCGTTTAGAAGACGGCGGATCACCATCCCCGAAATATCCACTAATATAATTCTTCTTGTGGTCTCCCCTTTATAGGAAACGGAATAACTATGCCGCCCCTTCCTGTTTGCAATTCTTCGTTTGCGCATCCTCTGGCATAGTCGTACTCCTTTTCATTCGATAGTTCCCAAACGCTAAATCTAGCATTTGTTCAATGCACACCCTCACTTTCTCTCCCTTATCCGATTCTAAGGCAGCTTCAACAGATTCAAGAATTTCGGCATTCTCAGGTCGTACTACATCAGCAATAGAATTTGAGTGCTTAGCATCAGCCGGGATCAATACAGCCCCATATTTTTCCTTCACCAATGCAGCTAATATTTCCTCATAGCGGGTATCATACAGCTTGGCGTAAGCTCGTAGTCGCGCTGAAGGGATTTCTTCAACTTTCCCTTTTTCATCGGCGTTTATTTGATGATAGGTAATGTAAAAATTTTCTTTCCTATTCAGGATATCTGCGGCCTGCCTCTGGCTTCCGATTCCCTTTTTGATCCTGATAGATTTTAGATACCTACCAAAACCAGGTAGTTTTATATCCTTTCCATGCCCCATATGAATACATTATTACTACAATGTCCTTCTAAAATTGCAGGAAAACCGTAATAAACAGCAAAAAACCATTGACATAATGTCGAAATATTTATAATCTGTAGACAAGATGGCAAATAAAACTTTAACCGTTAAAGCTCTAAGTGAATTACTATCCTGTTCTGAATGGAAGGTCAGAGAACTTGCCAACAGCGGCAAAATTCCCTCTTTCCGTCTTGGACCTAACGGATCCATCCGTTTTCATCCTGAAGATATTGATAAATGGATGAAAAATCAGAATAGGGCAGCCTAACCATTAATCAATAGGATTGGAATAGTGAAAAAGCGAATTGAGGATATTTCAGTCAGAAGAATGCGTGAGCGAAAACCGGAATTAAAAGAGATCCTGATAAGTGTAGCCTCACGTTTTTCCATGCCGCTTTTTCACTATTCCGGGACTATCTCACCTGTAGTCAAGACATCCAAAACACACAAGCCCGTTGTGACGTTGTTTCAGGTAATGGAGTTTGTTTTTGACACCAAACATAAAATTGCCTGGTTGAATCTGACAATAATTAACCTGATTGTGGAAAAACTGGCACCCTGGATACCATCATGTTGTCTCCACTTAAGAAGAGGAATCATGACACAAGAAGGGACTGTATCCAGAAATCCCAGTGATTTGGTTATCGTATACCTCACACCGCGGGAAAGGCTGGAGTCTAAACGCAAAGGTCCCGAGATTCTCCTGAAAACTCAAGATAATCAAGTTGATACTAAAGAAATCCGGAATCCGTTAACGAGCAGCTTTCCTCCCATTAGGGGGGTCAACTTCCAGCGTGGTCTTCCTATTCGCCTCAACCTAACCTGGAGCCCGGCATGAAACAAAACGCACTTAACTTCAATCCAACGCGTCCTGGTTTTAAACAAGCCCCATCTAACGGCACGCTTACATCCGACAAAGCATCCGAGTCGATAAAATATAAAACTCAATCCATGCGCGAACAGATCCTCATAACATTGAGATACTGCCGGGCAACACGGGAAGAACTGGCACAACAACTGGGCATGAAACTACAGACAGTGTGCGGACGTGTTCATGAGTTAAAAAAAGCTGACTACATTAGGGAGACGCAAGGTCACAAGGCTGGATCATCCGGACGTAGCGCAACAGTACTGGAAATAACAGAAAAAGGGGAGCGCCATTCATGGCTGGCACAGACGGGACAAAGAGGCTAGGCATGATTAGTATTTCTGATATTACATTCGTTGATAGTTTTCAGAACAGATCCCACAAAGGAGCCGGAGTGGATTCTTTTCCATACCCTACCTGCCCCACCCAAGCCGCTCCGGCTTCTACCATCGATAAAATATGTTCGAAAATTGATCACCTGTACCTGAATGCATCCAGCCACAAGAACAGGATAAACGAGGTGACCGTGGATACCTGAACCAAAATAGCGCAGATAACCAGGAGAATATGGGCGACAGTCCTGAGCCAGACAATTTGGATAAGAAGGCAATAAATAGCAACCCAAGAAGCGCTGTTTTCAATTTAAGAATACGCTGAAGGATTTACTCTATTTCACAACAGTATAGACAGTTACAAACCCCTTGGAGAAGACGCACCATGACTAAGCATGAAACGAAGCAGCTGGTACTACTGTTCCTGATAATCTACTTCGCAGCTGTCCTGGGTGATTTGACAGCCGCGTGGTTAAGAGGTCTGTAACATGTAAAAGAGTCACCCGAGAGACCGCTTCAAAACAGTAAGAGGCTGAATTAATCAATCAGAATCAGGAATATAAAAACAACCATGTTGCAAAACAGTAGTTCTACAGAGGAATCAAAGGCGCCTGCAGCGGCACACAAATGGTGTCCAGCGTAATTGCAGGTCCTTTTAAGAAAAATTGAAGGGAAGAATAAAATTGAACAAACAATATTCCTCATGGGAGATATCCAAGTCCTGCTTCAGACAAGGATCAAGAAACTTCTCAGCTCCAGGTGACAATAGGAAAACAGTGACTGAGGATAGATTTAAAAGACTATATCTTAAACGCCCGACTTCGACTCCAGATGAAGAATCTGTTAAGCGGGATGATACTGATAAATTCCACCTCGTAGATTTCCGGATACATATCAAGGATTCTGTATTATGATCCTCCCAGCCCTCATCTACTCATCTCCTGACAAAGTCCTTTTCAGCCACACTGAAGCTGCACGATACATAGGTGTGCATCCAAACACACTTACCAAAATAGTCAAGGATAAGCAAATCAAAGCTTACCGACGTGGCCCTTATAAGGTATACAAGATAAAGGAATTAGATTCATATATAAACGCGCTTCCAGAGTATGATGAAATGGGGAAAGGTCGCCTGGAAAGGAGGGCAGATGAGTGTAAAAAAATGGTTGGATAAAAATGGCAAATCATGCTGGCACATATCCAAACTATGGCCTAACGGTAAACGCCTTCGTCGCAAAGTCCCTTCAAAGCGTGAAGGTGAACGTTTACAGGCGCGAATTGATACAGCAATCCTTAATGGCACCTGGCTTGATCTGAGCCAGGATCTGTCCAGAAATGTTGACCAACCGCCTACGATCAGAGAATTCTCCGAAGTGTATCTAAATGAATACTGTCGAACACACAATCGGTCACTGAACTTCAAACAAGAAAAGCTCAGGATAATCAATCGCACTTTGGGAAATATCAGAGTATCTGATTTCAAGCGTGCTGACGCATACGCCTTCATTGAAGTACGCAGGAAAGAAGTGAAGCCGGCTACCATCAACCGCGATATAGCAGTACTAAAAAACATGTTAACCTATGCGATTGATAAGGGACTGCTATATCACCATCCGCTTCTAAAATTTGGAGCTCTCCCGGAAAAACCAAAAGCCTTAAAGTTGATGACGTTGGAAGAGGAGCGACAATTAGTAGCATCTGTATCTGAAATTAGTCCCGTGGTGGGTGCTTTTGTGGCTATCCTGGGAGAAACTGCTATTAGAAAATCTGAAGGACTACACCTTCAGTGGAATAATGTGGATCTTGACAATATGATCATATCATTAGATCACACCAAGAATGGTAAAATCAGACATGTTCCTTTAAGCCGCTTTGCGCTTGAAACATTCATCTCACTTCCAAAATCTTCAAGTTGTCCATATGTGTTCTACAACCACAGAATGCGCAACCGATGGAAAGAGCCGAGAGAAACATTTGACAAAGGCAAACGTGAAGCCGGTCTTCCTTGGGTTAGACTCCATGACTTAAGGCACTTCCGTGCTTCACAATGGGTAATGAATGGGATGGACCTCAGAACCGTGCAGGAACTCCTGGGACATTCTTCACTATCGGTTACACAGCGTTATGCCCATTTAGCACCAGCACATGCCATGAAACATGTGCAGAGAATAGCATCTGCAGAAGAGCAAAATATGAAAAAAATGAAACAAAAGTGGACGCCAGGTGGAGACTATTAAATTCGAAGGACATCTCTTCAATGGAAAAAAAATTGGATAAGTTGTTGATTTTCAAGTCTGCCCGGGGCGGGAATCGAACCCGCACGAGGTATAAGCCTCGCAGGATTTTAAGTCCTGTGCGTCTACCAATTCCGCCACCCGGGCATAATACTGAAGGTTGCAGAATCTATGCACCTATATTGTAGCCACTTTTCAGGGAAGGTCAAGCGGAGCGGCAGGCGCGACACCTGTTAAAACACCAATTCAAGGTTCAAGGTCGGGCAGTGGGGTGAACTGGTTGAAATTTTGTGCCATCTTTAACGCAGAGACGCCACCTGGAGCAGGATGCTCCAAGTGCGGTTACGTCTCGCACTTCCAGCGCTCACCGGACCGTGTGGGGAATCCTTTTCCCCGGGTTCCGTCCCGCGCTCTTCGAGCAGCGGGAGGCTCCACCCTGGCTACTGAATTTCCGGACCTCCGGCCCGGACTTGTTGTTGACACCTTCGGTGCCGTTTATTTAGGCCGGTCAGGAGACCGGCGTTCCACACATGGCAGCTCATCTGGATGCAAACCTGACTACACCCTGATAGTTTGCAACCTGTCTCCTGCAACCCGTGACTGTTTCAGAGAACTGTGTTCCACACAGAGATTTTCATCCGATGGCGATTTTTAAAGGCTCTCCTGGCACGATTCGTGAATCGTTCCCACAATCCTTTTGCGGGAAAGGAACTATAAAAGAAATAAAAACTCGTCACTCTTAACTCCTCATGAAGGCACTCATCACCCAGCGATTGTCGATTACACGATAACGACAACGATAGCGACAACGAAATTCGAAAAAAGGGTGCTATGGATCGGAAAATGGAGCATAATCCTCAAAATGAAACGTCTCTGGTACGTGGACAATCTGCGGATATTCCTTATCAGCCTGGTGGTACTGCACCATCTCTCCATTACCTACGGGGCCCCCGGGAGCTGGTATTACAATGAATCTTCTCCCCAGGGATTGCTGATACTGCCCCTGGCCATGTTTGTAGCAACTAACCAGGCGTTTTTCATGGGGCTCTTCTTCCTGATCTCTGCGTTTTTCACTGAAAAATCCTTTTCCCGCAAAAGCACCGGAACATTCCTGGGTGATCGTTTTCTAAGGCTTGGAATCCCCCTGTTTGTTTTCTATTTCCTGATTTCTCCTTTTACGGTTTACTGCATAGAAACCAAGCTCCGGGGCCTCGATACCTCATTCTGGAAGTTCCTGTCCGAAGGGCATGGCCTGGGATTCGGCCCGCTATGGTTTGTGGAAACCCTGTTATATTTCACCCTGATTTATGTGGCTTATCAAAAAATCTTAACCAGTGGCAAATCCCTGACGAGGAAAGTCAGGCCTCTTCCCGGAGATAAAACTGTACTCATACTGGCTTTCCTGCTGGGCCTGATTTCATTCCTGGTTCGCATGAAACTCCCGGTGGGATGGTCCCTTCCCCACTTCGGCCTGCAGTTTCCCCATTTTCCCCAGTATATAACCCTTTTCGCGCTGGGTATCGCGGCCTCCCGGAATAACTGGCTGGAACAGATAACCTACCGGCGGGGAGTCAGGTGGATCCTCATCTCCCAGGTGATGATATTCATTCTTTTTCCGCTGCTCTTTTTAACCGGCGGAGCCGCCTCGGGAGAAGTATCCGCCTTCATGGGTGGGCTCCACTGGCAGTCGCTGCTTTATTCAATATGGGAGCAGGTTACAGGCCTGGGACTGATGATCGGACTGCTCGGAATTTTCAGGGAAAAGTTGAATGCCCAGGGAAACTGGGGCAAACGCCTTTCCGCCTCAGCTTACGGGGTTTTTATCTTCCACACCCCGGTGCTGGTCCTGATTACAGTGGCTTTGCGAAACGTAGGAATGCCCGGAATTGTAAAGCTGCTGATCCTGGCCCCGGTGACAGTTACTGCCTCATTCCTGGTCGCGTACCTGATCAGGAGGGTCCCGTATGTGGATCGGGTGCTGTAGCGAGCAGCCGTGCCTGTGGCACTCCCTTTTTCCCGGGTGATCCCTGTGACCCAGGACTCTGCCCGGAGGATAACCCCGGCTGCGCCCTGGGCTAAAAGAGCCTTCCATGCGGGTTGGCTCTTACTGGTCCCGTTGGCCCGCTCTGTCCCGGATCCAGCAAGGGATACAGGGGGGTTGTTGTTGCCGCTTGCGGTGACGTCATATCATTGCCGGTCAGGAGACCGGCGTTCGTGCGCCTTTGAGCGCACCGTGTTAGCTGGTGAAAGTCCAGTCCGGCCGAAGTTGCCAGGCCGGTAACCGAAAGTAACTGCGTCGCAGTAATGCGGGGTGGGGAGCAACTGAAAGTGAAAGAGCAGTCCGTAGGAGACGAACTCGATTCGGCTTGATGAACAGGCGAGCCTGCGAACGAATGGCGAAGCCATAATCCGAAAGGAGATGTTTTGTTCCTGAATGAAGCAACGATGAAAAAGGGACAAAGCTGTTCATGGGGTGGTTGGAGACGGAATGTTTGGAAGGCACGGTGACGTTAAAAAGGGAGACCCTGTCGAAGGTTGAGACTAGGCAGGGAGTCAGAGTCGCCATAGTAGCTGAGAAATCTGTGAAAGCAGATGGAGCCAAGGGCGACAGGAAGATGAATACGTGAGAAAGGATCTGATGGAAATAGAGGAGTTAAAAGTGCCAGACCCGGCTAACCCCACTTCAGAAATCCGCGCCCGATGGGCGTGGGTGGAACCATCGGTCTGGACAGATCGCATGCTGTGGGCTCTGGAAAATGGTATTTCCGGAGTCGAAGAAACAAAATGGTTCGGATTAATCGACAAAGTCTACAAAATTGCTAATCTTACCCGAGCCTATGAAAAGACGGTCCGGAATAAGGGAGCGGCTGGAGTAGACAACGTCTCGGTAACGGGGTACGGCAAGCATCTGGAGACCAATCTTGCAAGATTGCAGGAACAATTGGTGAAAGGAACCTACCGGCCCTCCCGAATCCGGCGAACCTACATTCCCAAGCCCGGCGGAAGCGAGAAGCGGCCTCTGGGCATTCCAACAGTTCAGGATCGGATAGTACAAACGGCCTTGCGCCTTGTAATCGAACCGATCTTCGAACAGACCTTCGCAGGCAACAGCTATGGGTTCCGACCCGGGCGTGGATGCAAAGACGCATTACGGCAAGTAACAAAACTGCTGGATAGTGGTTATGTATACATCGTCGATGCGGACTTGCGCCAATGCTTCGACCGGATTCCCCATAGGCGTTTGCTGGATCGAGTCAAACAACGGGTAACCGACAGGAGGGTACTGGAGCTGATTCAGTCCTTTCTTAAGCAGGAAATCCTGGACGAAGGCTCTGTTTTATACCCAGAAAATGAAGGCACTCCTCAGGGAGCCACGCTCAGTCCATTATTATGCAACATATACCTTAATCCGCTGGACCATGAAATGGAAAAAGCGGATAAGGAAATGGTGCGCTATGCAGACGATCTCATAATCGCCTGTAAGACAAAGGAAGAAGCGGAAGCGGCTCTGGAGATGCTCAGGGAATGGACAGCGGCCAACGGACTGGAACTGCATCCGGAAAAGACCCGGATAGCCGAAATGAACCAACCAGGAGAGCATTTTGACTTTCTTGGCTACCGCTTCAAGCTAGGAAAGAGAGGGAAGATAATACGTTTTCCCAGCCCGAAAAGTGAGAAGCGATTCAGGGAAAAGCTACGGGGACTGACACGACGAGCGAATGGAAAGAGCATGGAAGTAATCATCCGTCGATGTAATCGAATCCTTAAAGGCTGGTTTGAATACTTCAAGCACAGCAACAAATGGACGCTGATGACGATTGATAGCTGGTTACGCATGCGGCTGCGAAGCATCCAGCGTAAACGCCGGAAAGGAAAAGGGAGGGGGCGTGGAGATGACCATCACAGATGGCCCAACGCCTACTTCGCGAAACTTGGGTTGTTCTCGTTATCCACAGCCCGAGCGGAAGCCATCAGTCCTTAAAGAGGTTAAGCATCAACTGGAGAGCCGTATGCGGGAGATCCGCATGTACGGTTCGGAGGGAGGGGTGGTGCAACTCAATGCGCTGTCCCTACCCCTATCACACATGGCAGCTCATCTGGATGCAAACCTGACTACACCCTCTGATAGTCTGCAACCTGTCACCTGCAACCCGTGACTATTTAACTGTCACATCCCATGCCCCGCCAGTCCTTCTCAAACTGGGCCAATCCGGCGTCAGTCAGGTTGTGCTTAAAAAGCTGGAAGAACAGTGATGGAGGCAAAGTTGCTATATCCACTCCGTTGCGCAGGCAGGAGAGCACGTGGTTCTGGGTCTTCATGCTCCCGGCGATAATTTCTGTCTGGTAGCTGTATATATCCCGCACCGCGGCGGCATCATTCACCAGGATCTCGCTTTCATTGGCAATGGCATCGAGGCGGCTCAGCACAATGCTGACATACGAAGCTCCAGCTTTCATGGCCAGCCAGGCCTGGGTGGAAGAAAAAATCATGGTAACATTGCATTTGATCCCATCCGATTCCAGTACAGGAACAGCCTTCAGCCCTTCCACGGTCATCGGGATCTTGATCACGACATTGGAAGCGATATCCTTCAAGTCCCTGGCCATTGCGACCAGGCCATCCGCTGTATCGGCCACAGCTTCAGCGCTGACCGGTCCCGGGCAGGCCGCGCAGATCTCCCTGACCACCTGCTTGTACCCCATCCCGGTGGAGGCGATGTGGCTGGGGTTGGTAGTAACTCCATCCAGCAGCCCGGTTTCCATGGCTTTCTCTACTGCACTGATATCTCCGGTATCTAAAAATATTTTCACGCTCTCCTCCAAGGGGGCCGCGGCCGTCAGGCGAATCAGCCGCCGCCTGATATTCAGCCCCATAGTTTAATTTCAGCTATTTTTTTAAAAGCTTCCGGACAGTTTCCAGGGTAACCTGAATGTTCGGAGGATCTCCGAGTTCAGAAACCACCAGGTCGGCACCTGAAGTATCTTCCTGCGCCGTGTATCCGTTAACCGTAACCAGGCAGCATATACCCGTGGCTGCCGCAGCCATCAGCCCGACACGGCTGTCCTCAACCACAACAGCCTGGGCAGAGGTAATGCCCAGAACCTTAAGACACTTTAAATAGATCTCGGGATCAGGTTTTTTCCTGCTGACCATATCTCCGGCCAGTACGGCTGCAAAATGTTTCCTTCGTTTCGGCCCTAAAAGCCTATCAACAATAAGGTTAACCGCCCTTTCGTTAGAGGTGGAGCAGATAGCCAGGGCAATTCCTTCCGCGATGGCCTCATCAATCAGCCGGGCTATTCCCGGCCGGAGCCTGAGTTCACCTGCCTCAATTATCTCCATGAAAAACCTGGTTTTAAGCTCGTGCAGCTCCCTGACCCAGGCCTCCTGGTCCTCAACACCTTCAGGCCAGCCGGAAATGTCAAAATAGTGCCTGATCCGCTCCTTGCCTCCGGCTACCTGCAGGAGAACATGGTATTCCTCCACGCTCCATTCCGTGTCCAGCCCCTTGGCGGCAAAGGCCCGGTTAAAGGCGACACGGTGCCCGTCCCGTTCTGTATCTACCAGTACCCCGTCACAATCAAATATCAAAGCTTTTAACATTTTATTCGCCTCGACTCCCAGGATCGCCGTCCCTACAGGGGCTGCCACAATTCAATGCTCGCTATTTCCTCCCTGATGGAGCGGAGAAACAACCCGGCATAATAACCATCCACGGCCCGGTGGTCACAGCCCAGGGTCAGGGAGAGAATATTCCGGGAACCCACTTTACCGTCAGGCCGCAGGACCAGTTGTTTTTCAATAGTGCCGACACCCAGGATTCCGGCTTCGGGCGGATTGATGATCGGCAGGAATTCGGACACTCCCAGCATTCCCAGGTTGCTGACAGTAAATGTCCCAGCCGGCCCTACGGCCAAAATCCCTTCGCGGGCCAGGCCGCTGATTTCCTTTACCTTAGCGGCAATCTCAGCCATATCCAGGGACGGAGTGTCAGGGATTACCGGGACTAACAGGCCATCCTCAAGAGAAACCGCGATCCCTATGTTGACTTCCCGGCACAGCGCCGAACTGTCCGCGGCAACATGAGCATTCATTTTTGGAAATTTCACCAGGGCAGAAGAAACCGCCTTGACCACCAGGTCGTTGACAGATATTTTATTTCCGCTACGGTCGAGGTACTGTTCCCGCCAGGCCAGGAATTCGGTAACGTCCGCTTTCATGGTCAGGTAGAAGTGGGGGATGTCCCGGGAACTCCTGGACATCCTGTCAGCTATCGACTGCCGCATGCGGCTGAAAGGAATAACCGTGTCCCCGGCCGCGAACTGCTCCGCCCTCTTTCCTCCAGCCTCACCCGAAGTACCGGAACCCTTCGCTCGCGCGGACGCCTTCAGCACATCTTCCTTGATGATCCGTCCCTGCGGACCGGTTCCTGAGAGCTGGTTCAGGTCCAACTCCAGCTCCGCGGAAAGCCGCCTGGCTGAAGGAGAAGCAAAGATCTTCACTACTCCGGCCGGAGCTTCATCCGGGGAGTAGATCGGTTCAGGGGCGAACGCCTGCCCCTCTTCCCGGCTCTCGGGAGTGGATATTATCAAATCCTCCAGCTTTTCTCCTGCTTCTCCGATAATCGCTATAGGTTCCAGTACGCTGGCTTCATCCTCTTCTTGGAAAAGGAGTTTCAAAATTGTGCCTGACTGGAAAACCTCAACCTCAAATACCGCCTTGTCAGATTCCACCAGGGCTACTACATCACCCTTGCTGACATGGTCGCCTTCCTTGACTTTCCATTCTGTGATTACCGCGGTTTCAATATCCTGTCCAACCTGGGGCATATTAATCGGATGTGCCATGTCTGCCTACGCCTTCCCTTCACTGCCGAACAACCTGATATTTTCCAGCACTGCTTCCCTGATCAGCTGGTATTGTGCCTCAAGAGGCTTTAACGGGTTATATTCCTGGTGCAGATTATGGTAATTAACAAAACCGTTTATGTGAGCGTACTTAAGCTGGGTTGAAATATTTACCTTGGCACATCCCAGGCTGATGCAGCGGTGAAACACCGCGGGGGAAAGCCCTGTACCGCCATGCAGTGCCAGCGGCAGTCCGGTGGCTCCCGCAATCCGCTCAATCAGCCCGAAGTCAATCTTCGGTTCACCCTTGTATACGCCATGGGCGGTGCCGACGGCCGGTGCAAAACAATCGAGGTCCAGTTCACCGCAGAACTCCATTGCCTGGTCAAAATCAGCCAGGTGTGAATCCTGTTCTTTCACATGGATATCATCCTCTGTGCCCACTATTGCTCCCAGTTCAGCTTCCACCGACACATCCGCCGGCCTGGCTATAGCAAGGACCTCCCGGGTCAAACTCAGGTTCTCAGCAAAGGGCCGGGAGGAGGCATCAATCATGACCGAGGTCCAGCCTGCCCTGATGCAACTGCCTATTACCTGGATATCCTGGCAGTGGTCCAGGTGCAGGGCCACCGGAATACGGGATTCTCCGGCCAGTTCTTCCGCCCAGGTTACGATGGGACGGTATCCCCAGAAAAGAATGGTTTTAACCGAGGTTTGAATAATTACCGGGGAAGAGGTTTCCGCCGCGGTCTCGACCACCGCTTTCATGGAATTGTAATCCAGGATATTGAAGGCTCCAACGGCATACCCGCCATCCCGGGCCCTGTTCAGCATTGATTTCATGTTGGTTAAGGCCATGTTATTTATATCCTGCCTTTCTTACCGCCTTTACGATATCCTCAACCTGGGGCACAACCTGCTTTTCCAGGTTCAGGTTAAAGGGAATCGGAGAATTCAGGCCGGCTACAATTTCAACCGGGGCATCCAGGTAGTCAAAGGCTTCAGCCTGGATCAAAGCGGTTATATCCGAAGCAATTCCTCCCCTCCTGACTGCCTCCTGCACAATCACCACATGTTCTGTCTTGCGGACTGACTGCAGGATCGCTTCCTTATCCAGGGGCACCAGGGATCGAAGGTCCAGGACCTCAGATTCAATTCCTTCATTCGCCAGTTCAGCTGCCGCTTCCAGGCAGCGGGGAACCATGTTGGACCAGGCAATCAGGGTAACATCCCCGCCGGCTCTCTTGATATCGGCTTTTCCCAGTTCAATCAAATACTCTTCTTCGGGGACCGGGCCTTTATTCATATAAAGCAGCTTGTGTTCAAGGAAAACCACCGGATCATCGGAGCGGATCGCTGATTTCAATAATCCCTTGGCGTCATAAGGGGAGGAGGGCATGACCAGTTTCAGTCCCGGAATATGGTAAAAAATGGCCTCCAGGCTTTCAGAATGCTGCGCTGCCAGGCCATTTCCAACTCCCCCCTGGGAACGGAGGACCAGCGGGACGCTGGCTTTTCCTCCGCTCATGAAGGAGTACTTGGCAGCCTGGTTAACCAGCTGATCTAAAATCAGCATAGTGAAATCCACAAAAAGAATCTCCACCACCGGGCGCATTCCGGTGATAGCCGCTCCGATACCGGCACCGGTAAAACTTGCCTCAGAAATGGGAGTATCCAGGACTCTTTTTGACCCGAACTCCTCCAACAAGCCCACGGTCACCTTGTAGGAACCGCCCCTTTCCGCAATTCCTTCCCCCATCAGGAAGACGTTTTGATCACGCCTCATCTCCTCCTTCAGCGCTTCATTGAGGGCTTCCCTGTACATAATCTCCCTGGACATCTCAGTAACCCTCCACAATCTGCTGAAATTCACTAAAGGTCAGATCTTCACTGGTGGCCGCAAACTCTATTGCTTCATCCATGGCTGCTTCCACTTCGGATTCTATTTTTTCCACTTCTTTTTCAGAGGCCCCTCCCTGTTCCATAAGGTAGGATCTCCCCCTTACCACGGGGTCTATGGACAGGTAATAATCGAGTTTTTCTTTAGGCATATACAGCCCGGGATCATTTACGTGATGCCCGCCGTGACGATAGGTGACAGCTTCAATCACAAACGGGCCGTTTCCCTCCCGGCATTTCGCGGCTGCTTTCTTAACGGTTTCGTATACAAGGAGCACATCGTTACCGTCGATCTGCTCACTCTCAATTCCCAGGGCTTCCCCCCTCTTGTAAAGATTGGGTTCGCGGGACGACTCCGTGATCGGAGTGGAAACGGCGTATTGGTTATTCTCAAGCACCAGGATCAGGGGCAGGTCCCAGATTGCGGCCAGGTTGAGAGACTCCGCGAACACCCCGTTATTGGATGCCCCGTCTGAAGTGAAAACAACTGTTACCTTTCCATCTTCCTTCAGGGAAGATCCCAGGGCCGCGCCCACTCCCAACGGAAGATTGGCACCGACAATGGCATTGGCACCCAGGTTGCCCCGGGAAAGGTCGGCTATATGCATGGATCCGCCCAGTCCCCGGCAATACCCGGTCTTCTTGCCGAATAGTTCTGCTACCATCGATTTGATATCAGCACCCTTGGCGATGCAGTGACCGTGTCCGCGGTGGGTGCTGGTGATATAGTCATCCTTCCGGATGGCGGCACAGGCCCCCACGGCAATTGCTTCCTCTCCCAGGTAGGGATGAAAATATCCGCGGATCATTCCCTGCCGGTAGAGCTTGACGCATCGGCCTTCAAAAATTCGTATGGTGTAAAGCGTGCGGTAGATTGATTCTAAAAATTCCCTGCTGTACATGGTATCCCCTATTGAAATCTTGTCCATTCAGTTTACCGTGAATGGGCAAAAAAGGAAATGGGAATGCAACTGAGAATTGACGAATCGGTGCTATCAGCTTCCAGCTTATGAACTATCCCGTACAATAGACAGGCCCGCAAAATCCAGGTGACGCCGATATGTCATGGCGTTTTTATTGGGAATTGCCCCATTTCCAGTTCAGGATCTCAGGCATATCCTGTCCATACTTGTCTATGTACTGTTTGTGCTCAATCAGCTTGTCCTGCATCATTTGTTTCAGGCCGGCCCCTTTGGCTCCCAACTGCGGCAGGCGGTATATGACATCCTGGACCAGGTGAAACCTGTCCAGGTCGTTTAATACCGTCATGTCAAAGGTGGTCGTAATCGTACCCTCTTCCTTATAACCGCGAACATGGATGTTGTCGTGGTTAGCGCGTCGGTAGGTCAGGCGGTGAATCAGCCAGGGGTAGCCGTGAAAAGCGAAAATGATCGGCTTGTCTTTTGTGAACAATTGATCGAATTCATCGTCGGTCAGCCCATGCGGATGTTCCGAACTCGGCTCCAGCTTCATCAGGTCAACAATATTGATCACCCGAATGCACAGATCGGGCAGATGTTTACGGAGGATGGATACAGCGGCCAGGGTTTCGAGAGTTGGAACATCCCCGCAACAGGCCATTACTACATCTGGATCCCTACCCTGGTCGTTGCCGGCCCAGTGCCAGACTCCGATTCCCCGGGTACAATGCTCAACCGCGGCATCCATGGTCAGCCATTGGGGCGCCTGGTACTTGCCCGCGATCACGACATTGACATAATGGCGGCTGCGGAGGCAATGGTTCCAGACCGACAGGAGGCAGTTGGCATCAGGAGGCAGGTAGACTCGCACGACAGAAGCTTTTTTGTTTACAACGTGATCGATAAATCCCGGATCCTGGTGGGTGAAGCCGTTATGGGCCTGTTGCCAGACATGGGAAGCAAGCAGGTAGTTCAGAGAAGCTATTTTTCGCCGCCATGGCAGCTCAGCTGTAACCTTCAACCACTTGGCATGCTGGTTGAACATCGAATCAATGATATGAATAAAGGCCTCGTAGCTATTAAAAAGACCGTGACGGCCTGTTAACAGGTATCCCTCCAGCCATCCTTCGCACTGATGTTCACTCAGCATTTCCATAACCCGGCCGTCTCTGGCCAGAAATTCATCATTCTCCCGGGTTTCCGCTTCCCACTGCCGGTCAGTGACCTTAAAAACGGCATTCAGCCGGTTGGAAAGCGTTTCGTCCGGCCCGAAGATCCGAAAATTCCGCTGCTCCTGGTTAAGACTGACCACATCTCGCAGCATCTCTCCCAGAACATGGGTATCAGCGGCCTGAACTGATCCCGGTGACGGCACCTCTACCGCGTAGTCCCGAAATTCAGGCATTTTAAGATCACGTAGCAGCAGGCCTCCGTTAGCATGGGGATTGGCGCCCATCCTCCGGTCACCTTCTGGTGCTAGTTCAGCCAATTCGGGAATGAGACGGCCCTTCTCATCAAAAAGCTCATCCGGCCTGTAGCTCCGCATCCAGTCTTCCAGCAGCCTGAGGTGTTCAGGATTGGCCGAGGGATCGGAAAGCGGTACCTGGTGCGATCTGAAAGTGCCTTCAACCTCGAGGCCATCGATTACTTTCGGCCCGGTCCATCCCTTGGGCGACCTAAGGACGATCATTGGCCAACGGGGACGGGATGTTTTATTCCCGCTCCGTGCTTCAGCCTGGATCTGCCTCATTTCCTCAACCGCTATTTCCAGGGTTTCAGCCATCAGCTGATGCATTTCTTCAGGCTCCTCCCCCTCCACAAAGTATGGAATCCAGCCGTAACCGCGGAACAGCTGGTCCAGCTCCTCACGGGTTATCCGTGCCAGGACAGTCGGGTTGGCAATTTTATAGCCATTCAGGTGGAGGATCGGAAGCACGGCTCCGTCGGTGACCGGGTTGAGAAACTTGTTGGAATGCCATGCTGTAGCCAGCGGACCCGTTTCCGCTTCCCCGTCGCCGACAACACAGGCTGCAACCAGTTCAGGATTGTCCAGCACTGCCCCGAAAGCATGGCTTAGTGAATACCCCAGTTCACCTCCCTCGTGAATCGATCCCGGGCACTCCGGGGAAACATGGCTGGGAATCCCGCCGGGGAAGGAGAACTGGGTGAAAAGTTTTTTCAGCCCTTCCTCATCCTGCGTAATGCCGGGATAGACTTCGCTGTAGGTACCTTCGAGATAGGTGTTGCTGACCAGAGCCGGACCGCCATGGCCCGGGCCTGAGATATAGATCATATCCAGGTCGTACTTCTTGATGACCCGGTTCAAATGAACGTAAATAAAATTCTGCCCCGGGGTCGTGCCCCAGTGCCCGAGCAGGGTAGGTTTTACATGCGACAACTGGAGAGGCTTGCGAAGCAGGGGATTGTCGTACAGGTAAATCTGGCCAACCGAGAGATAGTTGGCGGCACGCCAGTAGGCGTCGATCCTGTTAAGGAGTTCAGGTGCAAGAATTTCTCTTTTCATGGCTTTTTCTTCCTAATCCAGTTAAAACCGAAGTCAGGGTTATCATTCCATTGATTAACTCACTCTTTCAAAGTCTATAAATCCCCGTTCGACATCTGTGCTGATCAGCCGAACCCGAAGCCGGCGGCCAACGTCCATCCCTTCAAAACCCTTCTCCAGCCTTCCTTCCACAGGCGGATGCAGCAGGCGCACCCAGGTGCCTTTGCCAGATGAACCGGTGACTATCGCTTCAAACTGCTCCCCAATTCTCGATTCAAGTAAAATCGCGGCCGCTGACTTGGCAACCTGTCTTTCCACCTTGTTAACTGCTGATTCCTGGGCAGAGCAGTGTTTGGCAAGATTTGCCAGTTCTTCATTGTCGTAGGGCTGGGGAGTACCGGCTGCTGCTGCCTTTAGCAGGCGCTGGGTAACCAGGTCGAGGTAGCGGCGATTCGGGGCAGTGGAATGCACGTAATCGGAGACCGCGAGGCTGAAGTGGCCTTCGGAATTATTGCCCGGAAGCTGAAGGGCGTACTCACCCCTCCCCAGGAGTTTAACTACACTGAGCGAGAGATCGGGAAAACGAAGAGGATCGGAGGCTTTCGCCTCTACCAGAAAATCCTCCAGGGCCCTGGCGTCAGGCTCCTTCGGCAGTATTGTGCCCATCTCTTCAGCCAGTTCGATGATCCGGTCCCAGCGTTTGGGAGTGCGGACCACTCTTTGCACCAGGGCCATATTTTTGGCGGAAAGGTACCGCGCGGCAACTCCGTTGGCCGCGATCATGAAGTCCTGGATGATATCCTTGGCTCTGTTCCTGCTGTCTATTTCCAGGTCCCTGAGTTCTTCTCCTTCGAAAACAGGGCGGGCCTGGATTGTATCGAAATCCAGAGCACCGTTTAAACGCCGGAGGGCTTTCAGTTTCCGGGCTGCCTGATCCTGGAGCCTGAGATTCTCCTCCAGTCCTTCTGATTCGCCGATACCTTCCGGGCCAGGCCCTCCATTTTCCAGCCAATCTGCGAGGCTGTCGTAAGACAACCTGGCCCGGTTAGTAACAAGGGCCTGGTAAATGTCGGAACCATGAATAATTCCATTGCTGTCCAGGATCATCTCAATCACGACGGCAAGACGGTCAGACTCATAGTTGAGGGATGTGAAATCAGTCGACAGTTTTTCTGGCAACATTGGAAATATCTCGGCCGCGGTGTAAACAGAGGTGGTATTCTGCCTGGCCCTATCATCTATAGCCGACTCTTTCCTGACAAGAGCGTCAACATCAGCAATGGCTACCAGGACCTTGACTGCTCCGCCTGGTTCTGGTTCGGCAACGGTAAGCTGGTCCAGGTCTCGTGAATCATCGTTGTCAATTGAACACCAGGGCAGGTCACGAAGATCCCGGATAGAGTCATTTTCATCAGCCGCAGCCGGTCCGGGAATCTGATCAAGTTCGGCCATGGTCTCGGCTGAAAAATCGGGGACGAGTCCCTTTTCCAACATAGCCCTTCGGGCTATTCTTTGCAGTCGCGCGCGATGGTGGGTGTCTTTTATATCTTGCATAATCTGGTTTTAATTCTAATTATTATAGATGATCGGGACTCTCAAGACCATCAGCGACAGCGGGAAATCCCGGGCACTAAATCCTGAATCCAAAACACCCCGGAAGTGCAAACCAGAAGAATGCGACTTCCCTGCAATGAACTCTGGCACATGATGCGCCAGCCGCAGCAGGGGGAATTCATGAATTGTCCCCATAAACATTCTTTCGCTACCTGAAGATTGTATTAATTCTTATATTTCCACGAAATAATGCAGATTTTTCGGGTGGTCCGGGTCATACCCCTCGGCGACAGATTTGTACCACGACATGAACTGCAGGGTTGGCATGTACAGGATATCCCTGATGCCGTCTCCAAGCCCGCTCCCCAGCTGCATCACAAAATCGGAACAGTCCATGAAATCCTCTACGCTTCTATCGGTCAGGACCAGTACCCTGCCACCGAGGTTTTTCATGTTATGGGCCAGGATCCGGTCATACTCATGGCCGGCGTCTGATGAAAGGATAGTGACCAGCATGTGTTCATCCACATTCGACATGGGGCCGTGCTGGTAGTCCAGGCTCACATAGGAATCAGCAGGCAGGAGGGTGGTTTCCTTGATCTTCAATTGTGCTTCCCTTGCCAGTCCGTAATAGGTGCCACTGCCCACGAAAGCAAATTTTCTTATTTCAGAAATCTTGTTTATTCTTTCAGCCAGTGACTGGAAAGCCGGCATTTTCCGGGTGGCAACGGCAGGGAGTTCCCGGTATGACGATTCAGCCTTCTCATCGCGGGAAACCATGGCTGCCAGGTAATTCCCGGCCAGGATCATGGATGTAAGGGACCTGGTAGTGGCCACGCTTTTTTCAGAAGCTTCTTCCAGGGTAATTGAACAGTCGGCTTCCAACGCCATCGGGCTCTGGGGAAAGCAGGTTATGGCCAGGGTCCTGCAGCCCGACTGGGTTGCTTTCCTCTGTGCCGTCAGGGTTTCAGTAGTTGCTCCGGATCGGGAAATCATAACAGTAACAGTGGATTTCCCCTTACAGAGAAACATATCATTAAAAAGAAAGAATTCAGAAGCATGAACTGGTTTACAACAGATTCCCGTCATGGACTGGAAACCGGCCGCAATGGAAAAGGAAGCATTATATGCTGACCCGCATCCCGAAAAGATGACCTGCTCAGCTCCTTCGAAAAGGTTCACCAGCCGGGCTTTATCCCGATCAATTCTATCCATTGTCCCGGTCCAGGCGTCGGCCTGGCTCCAGATTTCACTAAATGTTTCAGTTCCTGGCTTTTGGTCTGGCCCCTTATGTCCTTCTGTCACCTGCGATATCCTCCATGTTCCGTAAATTTAACTTGCGTTTCTCATCGGGTTACTCAGCTAAAAAAATCCCGATTTAACAATTAGACGTCTTTCTGCCTTGAAATATCCCCGTCCCATGCAAAATCATGGGAATAATCCACGAAAAAAAATCTTGTCGCAAGGCAAACCCATGACTGAAGAGCAGGCCGCTCCAAAACGATTTCCGAGGAGAACCGCCTTTTCTGGAGATTCACCCAAGCTCAGTGCCATCAGGAATCCCGCATTAAAAGCATCCCCGGCGCAGGTAGTATCCATTACATCCACATCCTGGGAAGGGAAATGCATTATGGCGTTATCGTCACCATGCCTGAGATAGGCACCATTGCTGCCCGCCTTCACCACGATACCAGGCAGTTCGGGCGCAAATTTCTCCATGGTTCTGACCAGGTCGTTACCGCCTGCTATGGACATAAACTCTATCCTGTTAGGCAGAAACCAATCCAGATTTTTTAGGGACGGAATCAATCCTGAAATATCCCACAAGCCCTCCGGATCGTGACCAGGGTCCAGGGAGGTGGTCATTCCCTTCATCCTGGCCAGTTCCAGCAGTTTTCCCACGTCAGACGCCAGCCGTGACTGTATGAAATATGAAGAAAGGTGCAGGTGAGCGCCTTGTTTCAGGCAACCCGGATCGAAATCCTTAAGCCTGGCCTTATTCAGGGTTCCCGGGCTGGTGACCAGCATCCTCTCTTGTTCGGCACGATAGCTGAGTACCACGGTGAATCCCGTTTGATGTCTTTCCAGGTGTTTTATGCTCCCGGTCTGAATCCCGTACCCTTCGAGATCCTGGACTATTCTTCTGCCGGCGCTGTCATCGCCAACCACGCTGTAAAGGCTCACCGGGCAGTCACACATCGCCAGGATCATGGCTGTATTCGCAGCCGATCCCCCGGGTTTCATGCTCCCGTCATCAGCAAAAACCTCAGCCCCCATCTCTGGATAACTTTTCATGCCACCCAGGTAAATATCCCAGCAAAGATCTCCAAGAATAACCAGCTCCTTCATGACTAATGATTAAAACTCAATCATCCTTTCGAATCAAGGATTATGGTTGGCGAAAGCAATAATCCTCAGATCCTTCCAGCGGTAAAGCCTTGCTCTTTTCCACGACTCAGGCTAAAATCTGATCTCTCATACCGTTTCATAAATATGTACAATTAATTCAATTTTTAAGGGAGGTATCCTTCGAGGCTGTAGAACGAAGACGCGTCAAGGATTGAAAAGATGAAAGAACAGAAACCAATGAAAACCCAGGGCCGGAATGAAGGTATTAATAACAAACCATACATTCAGTGCATCAATACGACGTGCGGCGCCAGGTTCTCCATAACGGACAAGATGATCCGCTGTCCGAAGTGTTCTGATCTGCTTGATATCATCTCTGACCTGGATAAACTCAATCCGGAACGCATGAAAATGGTTTTCAGGCAACGCCGAGCCTCAATTAATCCCCTGGATATCAGCGGGGTCTGGAGATATCGGGAATTTCTTCCTTTCTCAGGAGATGACCTGGATTATGTGGTAACCATGGGAGAAGGAAACAGCCCGCTGCTGGACGCTCCGAAATCGGCCGGTTACGCCGGTCTTAAAAACCTGAAAATCAAACACCTCGGCTGGAACCCAAGCGGCTCTTTCAAGGACCACGGGATGACTGTAGCCGTTACCCAGGCCAGGAGGCTTGGATCAAAAATTGTTGCCTGTGCTTCTACGGGGAATACCTCGGCTTCAATGGCCGCCTACTGTGCCAGGTGCGGAATTAAACCGGTAGTGTTTATTCCGGAAGGCCAGATATCCTACGGAAAGCTTTCCCAGTCACTTGATTACGGGGCCAAAACCGTGCAGATTGAAGGCGACTTTGATGTTGCCATGCAACTGGTGCAGGACCTGTCGGAAGAGTCTGAAATCTACCTGATGAACTCGATAAATCCTTTCCGCCTGGAGGGCCAGAAGACGGTTATCCTTGACATTCTGGACCAGCTTGACTGGAAGGTTCCCGATCGGATCATAGTTCCGGGCGGCAACCTCGGCAACAGTTCCTCCTACGGCAAGGCCCTGATCGAATTAAAAGAAAACGGATTTATTGACAAGGTCCCCAGGATTACCATTATCCAGGCAGCCGGAGCCAGCCCGCTCTACCGAACCCTGGTTTCAAGTGCCCTTGAACTGCTGCCCACCAAGGACGCCTTTACCCTGGCCAGTGCCATTAAAATAGGAAAACCTATCAGCTGGAAAAAAGCTTTACGAGCCCTGCAGTTCACGGACGGATGGTGTGATGTCGCCACGGAGCAGGAGATAGCGGATGCCAAGGCCATCCTGGGACGCGACGGGATCGGATGTGAACCGGCTTCTGCCACTACAGTGGCTGGTCTCCGGAAATTAAGAGACCTGCAGGTATCGGGCCGGGCCGAAATCACAATTGATCCTGATGAAGATGTGGTTGCCATACTGACCGGACACCAGCTGAAAGATCCTGAGTATACGGTTAATTACCACCAGGATAACCTGTATGAGCATGCCATATACGATTCGGTTATGGTAGAGAAGTCAGGCAAACTGCACGCCTCTTTTGCTAACCAGCCCATTAAAATCAAGGCAGACAGGGACGCCATAATTAAACTGTTGGGACTATAGGACCGAAGAGGCATAACCAGTTCTCTGCCAGGCAGCCGGAATCAGCCTTCGGGGGATTCAATCGGGAAAAAACGCGGACCGGTCCAGGTATTCCGGGGAGGAAGCGGAACCACAATTTCGCCCTGCCGGGAAGCAACCTTCTCAGTCGGTCCGTTCCCTTAGGTATTCCATAATTCTGCCTTCCGCCCAGTATCTCTCCTCCGGCCGGGATGAAAAGAACCCTACGTGTCCGCCTCTTTTTGTCAGGCAGAGGGTGATGCTGGGATTATCCTGGACATCCTGCGACTGGAGGGCCTGGCAGGTCAGGATCGGATCATCAAGAGAATGTATGATGTAGGTCGGCAGCCTGATCGAGGAGAGAAGGCCCTGCGAACTCTGGGTTTCATAATACTCCTCCGGTGAGGCAAACCCGCTCAGGGGAGCGGTGAAGGCTTCGTCAAACTGGTGGATGCTGCGGGCCTTGAGCACATTTTCGGAGTTCAGATATCCCTGGTACCGCACGGCATCTCGAAGCATTGTGTCCTGCAGGTTCCTGACAAAACGTTTCCGGTAAATATATGCTGAAGGCGCTTCGAGCCGGAGACAGCTTCCTGGGATATCGGTCAGGGGAGAGATCGCAGCCGCTCCGAGCACCCAGTCCGGATATGAAGGTCCCCATTCCCCGAGCATCTTCAGGAGAATATTTCCCCCCATTGAAACTCCGGAGAGCAGAACCACCTCCAGGTCCAGCTTCTTTTTCGCCTGGTGCAGCAGGTCATTGACGTGACTGCTGCATCCTGAGTGGAAAATGGTCGGCTTTTTCCTGCTCCTGGATACATCGTAAAGACTGGGAGAGAAAAAATTCCATCCCAGCAACCGGGTTTTCTCAAACTGCCCACGAATGTACCTGGATCGATTTGAACCGGCCATGCCGTGCAGGGCGAAAAGAGTAGGGGCGGAGCTGTTCCGGATCAGGTATCGGCAGGATACCGCGGATCCATCCCAAAGGATGAATGTTTTTTCCCCGCTTTTCTCCCAGTCCTCGGGAACAGGGCGTTGCAGGTAAGATGGAACTATGGTTTGCAGATGCCCGTTCCTGAGCAGAGGGTGGGGCTGAAAACTGTCGGTGTCATATCCGAATGTCATTTCTTTACTGTTGCCTTTCAGGCTTCCCTCCCTGACCGAATTCTCATTTCTCTCGGGCCTTTTTCCAGACTATTAACAGGATGGCAATGATGATTGCCCCCAGGCTATCAGCGGCAATGTCAGACCAGGAAGAATCGCGCCCCGGGATATAGGATTGATGCCATTCATCCGAGAACCCGTAAAGAATGGAAAAAATAACGGCAACCGCAGTCTGCCTTAAACTGAAAAATCCCTTCCAGACAGGTTTGATGCCACCCGAAATTCCAAAAAGAATGGCTCCAAACAAGGCTCCATAGGCAAGGAAATGCAGGACATAATCAGGAGCCAGATCTGCGCCTGGCGGAGAGGGATTATGGGACTGTAAGAAAATCAATAAAGCCCAGAGGATAGCGGGCAGCCAATTCACCAATTTTGCTTTGTTCAGCATCAACACCCTACCAGGGGATGAAAGTCCAGATCCAGGAGACTACAAAGGAACAGACCACAAAATATCCTATCAGTTCCAGAAAATACCGGAGCTGTTCTTTTTTGGTTTCCCGGTTCAGGAGGGCAAAGACAATCGACACACAAACTGAAAGGATTACGAGAGCTGCAAAATGATTCATTCCCGGTTCCCCCTGGAAATGTCGTAGGTGTCCAGTATTAGCAGCATATTGATAAGACCGGCTGTATAAAGGAAAGTATTTCCATATTCATATCCCATGGACAATATATCCCCGGTCCCGGTGCCCAGGAGTTTTCCTGTAAAATAAAAAATTCCCGTGGCCCCGTCAGCAATAAATCTCAGAATCCCGAAGAACCCTGGTTCCAGGCTGAAAAGTTTTCCATCCATGCTGAGGCCCGTTACAAAAAGGATCAGCACAAGCGGCAGATATATTAATCCTCGGTCCCATTTCCGGAGAAACATGTGCCCTCCTCCTGGAATCAACCAGGCAATCAGGCAAGCCAGGACTGTTTTATTCATGGATTGAATAATAAGGTTTTAAGGCTATAGAGGTCAAGCCGGGAGCCAACGGATGGTTAATTCCAGGTTCCGGTTTTGGTGCTGATCCCGTATTCCCGGAACAGAGCTCGAAACGGTATTGAGTTCAAGATCAATCGAATCGCAAATTCGGTCTCCAGTTGCATGACTTTGGCTTCCTTCCATGGCATTAGCAGGCCTCCTTTCAGTCTGGTAGTTTGTAAGTAGGTGTTACCTATGGCCTGATTGATCACCATCAAACTAATTTTGAACCTTGAATCTTACCCTCGCTGCCCACAGGCCGACCCTACTATTTTTCTCCTTTCCCCTTTATAATCCTGGGAATGAACTCATCTGCGGCCAGTCCTGGTAGATTAAAGGTTACAGTGATTCTTCTACTGGGACTGTTGAGCATTTCCTTCGGCTCCATCCTCATCCGCTTCAGCCAGGAGGCCCCGCCCCTGGTTATTGCTTTTTACCGCATGTTCTGGTCCCTTGTCGTTCTGTCCCCCTTCTGCTGTTTCGGCAGGGACCGGATTTCCCTGCCCCATTTTGATTCCCGCCGGATCCTGGCGGGAATCGCGCTGGCCCTTCATTTTGCTTTCTGGATATCTTCCCTTTCCTATACTTCTGTTGCGGTTTCAGTCCTCCTGGTAAACACTTCCCCGGTACTGGTAGCATTACTGTCATACCTTGCATTTTCGGAGCGTCTCAGCTGGTGCGGTATTTTCGGGATAACCTTGACCATCTGCGGATCATTGATTCTTGTCTGGGAAGACCTATCAAGACTGGGGAACCCTACCGGGGCGGTACTGGCCCTGTTGGGGGCATTGATGCTGGGAGTTTACCTGGTGGCGGGCAAGAAAATCAGGCAAACCGAGAGCCTGCTGCAATATGTTATTCCGGTTTATTTCATTGCGGCCGTGGTCCTGGGCGCGCTGGCCATGATACAGGGGTACAGCTTCACCGAATATTCGGGGGAAACTCACCTGTTCATGATTTTGCTGGGCCTGGTTCCCCAAGTAATGGGCCACACTTCCTACAACTGGGCCATTCGCTACACTACCGCCACCCTGATCGCGGTAATTGTAGTGGCTGAACCATTCCTGGCCACGATCTGGGCCTGGTGGCTGCTGGGTGAACCAGTGACTTCCTCCATCATGGGGGGCGGCATACTTGTTGCCTCTGGAATTGTCCTGGTCTCAGCCAAGGGTTTTAAAAAATAGTCCTGGAACTACCCTGGATTTCTCACTTCCTGAGTAGCCATCTGATTTAAAATACGAGAGATACCAACTCTTATTATCTGAGGTTGAACCCGTGAAATGGTTGCTGGATCCTGATATCTGGATAGCTTTAATTACATTAAGCGCCCTGGAAATTGTCCTGGGGATAGACAACATCGTGTTTAAGGCAATCCTGGATTCCGATTCTCCCGGGAATCGGATGGTCATTTCAAAAGGTGGGTTATGAGCACCGCGAGGATAATCAGCAGAAGAATCAGCGTGCAAATGCAGGATATTTTGTAAAAATCCTTGTCTCTCTCATCCTCTGTTTCTTTGTCCTCCCATTCAAGGCCTTTTTCTTCAGCGGGACCTTCCACCACCAGGTTGGGTTTTACCAGTTCCAGGTTGATGATCTTGGGGAAATAGAAAAAAATCAGCAGTAACGATGCGATAACCGCCACACCCAGCCAGGTGCCGGCACCTGTAAAGTAGGCCAGTACTGCCAGCAGGATGATAACGAGTATGAGAAGAACCAGCTGAAAAAAAGCGAGGGACACCATCGGGCGGAATTTGTTTCCGCACCTGGGACAGGTGATCATACTGGAAAAAACCGGATCCCTCCATAACTTGGATTTGCAAACCGGACAGACAATACGCATCAGCTGTTACTTTACCCTCACCTGGGTTTTATTCATATCAGGTTTAAATTATATACCGAGACTGGCCTGGATAGTTAGCAGTATATCACCCTCTCCTCTTCCCGAACCCGGCCTCCCAGGCTAAATCTCCTGCAAACCAATATAAGCCACATTCCTTCCGGTTCCGCATGGCAAGATGGTAAAGAAGCCGGCCCGGTACGGTTTATTCAAGACTGTTGATAAAACTCCGGTAAATACTGCTCAGATTAAGCCATAGAGTTTTTCAGGGGGTCACGCAACCAGGGCGGTAGCATTGGCCAACCCGGGACCCAAGTGGCAAAACGCGGCTTAATACCGATAATAATAATGATCCCTGTCAAGCGGCATATCCTCAATAGCCGCGGCGACGATAGAGGCTACCTTGCGGCGCAGGAACACGGCTGTGCCTTCGCGAGTAGCGTAAAGACGGCTGGTAAAAAGGACCAGCACCGTTTCAGAGAAAGGATCTATCCACACAGAAGTACCGGTGAAACCGGTATGCCCGAATGAACCAATCGGAAAAAGGTCACCGCGATTGGTACTGAACCTGGTTTCTATGTCAAAACCCAGTCCCCTCCAGTCTTCTTTCCCGTAGGGTGTCTGGGGGGTGGTCATTTTCAGCACAGACATCGGGGAAAGAATCCTGGTTTTCCCGTATATGCCTCCCTGCAGGATCATTTGAGCCCAGATCATGGTATCAGAAGCGGTTGAGAACAAACCGGCGTGCCCTGCTACTCCACCCATCCTGAAGGTAGTAGGATCATGTACTTCACCCCGCAGCATTTTTCCGTCCCTTTTCTCAGTCGGGGCAATCCGGGCTTTCAGGGATGGATCAGGCAGGTATCCGGTATCTTTCAGGCCCAGAGGTTCAAAAATCCGTTCTTTCGCGAACTGGTCCAGGTTTTTTCCTGTGACCACTCTTACCAGCTCACCAAGCATGAAAAAATTTATGTCGCTGTATATAAACTCTTCTCCGGGAATGGCGTCAGGCCTCTCCCTGCAGGCCAGTTTGATAGCCTCTTCGTATCCTTCCCACTCGAAATCCAGGTCCAGGTCGGGACGAAGTCCGGAATAATGGGTCAACATTTGCTGAATTGTTATATTTTGCTTGCCGCGGTTTCCGAACGCGGGAATGTACTTGGAAAGGGGATCATCAAGGGAAATCTTTCCTTCCTCAACCAGCATCATGATCGAACAGGATGTCACCACGACTTTTGTCAGGGAAGCCATGTCAAAAATGGTGTCAAAAGTAAGCGGTTCTTTTTCAGGCTGGAGAGACCTGATTCCGAAAACCTTGCGGTAGACTACCTTTCCTTTCCTGGCCACCAGCACGACAGCGCCCGGAATTTCCTTGTCGTCCATGGCTTGAAGGATCACGGGTTCAATCCGGTTCAGTTTCTCCACACTGAATCCCAGGTCCTCAGGCCTTCCCTCTTCCAGCACCTGGGCTGGCAATCCCCCTGTCAAAAGGGAGGCAAGAATTATAAAAAATAACAGGAACCGAGCTTTTTCAGCCATAACTATCTCCAGGTTTAAAAAATTTCTCATCACTATTCAAATTACCTGTCCATACAGGGAATGGACTTAACTCATCCTTGATCCGTTTTGACTCAAATGCTGCCTGACGCAGCGGCTCATGCATCCACTCCCCCGTAGTGCCCCGGCGGACTCATCCATAAATCAAAGATCAACATTTCAAAACCTATCATTCATCGTAAAGTGCTATGCCGTCAGGTACCTGTCCGGTTTTCAGCCTGGTTTTAATTGTCCATTTAACCAGGTCAATCACCGTAATCAGGTCGGAGTTTCCGCTTACCACATAACAGAGGGACGAATCCGGTTCAACGCAAAGCGATGCAGGTACAGGTTTTAATTTTGATTGTATTCTCGCCGTTTTTTTCTCCGTCTCGGAATAATCCAGCGGGATCCTGATTCCTTCCAGCCTGGTACTGGCGTTAAAAACAACCACCTCGCTGGTCATGGTAGCGGAAACCAAAACATACCTGCCATCCGGGGTAAAGGCTATCCTGAGCGGGGCTCCGGGACAGGGAATGGAATCCACAATCTCCAGGGTTGAAGTATCCATGATGGAAATGGAGTTGCCGATTCTCTCAGCTATCCAGACTTCCTTTCCATCAGGAGAAAGGCCCATTCCTTCAGGATTCTTTCCGGTATAGGCAATTTTCAGACCGCTGAAGCTGTTCAGGTCATACGCGGTTACTGTGTTGCTCCTGATATTGGAAACGTAAATCTGGTTGAGTTTGTCGTTAAGGACTATAAGGTGGGGCATTTCCTGCTGGGTCCTCATGGACTGTTCAATCAGGCCGGTTTCAGTATTCACGATCAGTATCCGTTTACTGTCTTCGGCAACCACGGCTACCCTTACGTCATCATCCAGGAACACTACTCCGTGAGGGGTTCTGATCCGGGGAAGGCTGATAAAACCGTCCAGCTTCATATTTTTCAGGTCGATCACGCTCAGGCTGGATCCAGGATTATAGCGGGTACCATAATTGCTTATAATCGCAGTGCCCCGGCGGTTTATTGCTATCTCATGAGGGCCTATTCCTGTAAGGATCGTGCCAAGTATCTCATAAGTCTCCCTGTTTATTACCGTCGCTGTATTGTCCCCCTTATTGACCACTACCATCATTTTTTTTCCGGGGGGATCTTCCTGAGTTTTCTTCAGCCCGGCACAGGATGAGAGCAGGAGAAGGATGAACAGCAGGATTAATGCCGGTATAAATCCTTTTATCTTCATAAAAATCTTTCGGATGCCGACAGGGAATAGTAAACTTACAATATTCCTTATCTATTTAGCGATATTTATTCTATCTATTGTAACCAGAAAACTCATGCATATCACTATAAATATTGTGGTTTCAAAATGCCAAACAGGGAGAAATCCATGCCTCGCAAACTTACTGTATTAGCTTTCTCTTCTCTTTTGATATGGTCATCCGCTGCTTCATGTATCCGGCAGGAACCGTCTGGTATGCCAGAAAAGCTCGAGCCGACAGTACAAACCGGGGCTGACCAGCTGTTTGATGAACCCTATTACTCCTGGATCAAAGGCAAGGGCCTCGGCCTTATCACCAATCAGACTGGAGTGAACTCCGAGCTTGAAGGCCTGCCCGAATTGCTATCCAGCCATGAAGACATAAATCTTGTAGCTCTTTTCGGCCCGGAGCACGGCATATATGGTGAAGCTGAAGCAGGTGATGATGTGGCCGAACGATCAAATATTTACAACCTGTACGGGGAACACCAGGCCCCGACTCCCGAAATGCTGGAAGGCGTTGAAGTGCTGGTTTATGATATCCAGGACGTGGGAGCCCGGTTCTATACTTTCATCTCAACCATGTATGAATGCATGAAAGCTGTGTCCGGAACAGGAATCCAGTTTATTGTGCTGGACCGGCCTGATCCAATCGGAGGAATCAAAGTCGAAGGCCCGGTACTGGAAGAAGGTTTCGAATCCTTCGTTGGAATCTATCCCATCCCAAATCGCTATGGCCTGACCTCCGGAGAGCTGGCCATGCTCCTGAAAGAAGAAACCAACCTGGTTCTGGATCTTAAAGTGGTGCCGGTGAAGGGATGGAGCCGTAAACAGGGCTTTTCCGACTATGGCAAGGAGTGGATTAATCCTTCACCCAACATGCCCGGATTCAAGCCTGCCCTGTCTTTTCCTGGGTTCTGCCTGGTGGAGGGCACCAATCTCTCCGAAGGGAGAGGCACTACCAAGCCATTCGAATACTTCGGCGCCCCCTGGATTGATTCAATCGCCCTGGCTCAAAAAATCAACAGTATCGGCCTGCCGGGACTAAAATTCCGACCCCAGATGTTCACACCTTCCTTTTCCAAGCACCAGGGGGAAGCATGCGGTGGCGTCCAGCTGCATATTACTGATAATGAAACCTTTCAGCCGGTAATATCGGCCCTCTATTTCATCAAGACTGTACAGGAAATGAACCCTGATGAATTCAGCTTCAGGGAAGATATCTTTGACCGGCTGTGCGGCAATAGCTGGGTCAGGACCATGCTCCAGGAAGGTGCTGAAGTGAAAGACATTGAAGCGCGATGGCAGGAAGAACTGGAGGTGTTTAAAGCAACCAGAGAAAAATATCTTCTGTACCAATAGCTGGTTATTGCCCGCCGGTTCGGCAAGTGGTTAAATATTCAGATTCAGAGGAAGAGATAAACATCATGAGCAAATCAGTCTCCCGTAGAGAAATGATTAAAGCAACCGGGGCGGCCGCCGCCGGAGCGGCATTCTGGTCATGCAGCAAGCCTGAACCTGTGGCAGCTGTTCCGGAATTTCCGATCCGCGTGATTACCAGTGGCCCTAAACACCACTGGTTTGCCTACTATGACAAACTGGAATTCTGCCCTGAAGACAGGTACCTCCTGAGCATGGAGGTTGACTTTGAGCATCGGTCTCCACTGCCTGATGACGTAATCAAAACAGGCATGATCGACCTGCGGGACTCGGACAGGTGGATTGAACTGGGAGAAAGCCGTGCCTGGGGCTGGCAGCAGGGCTGCATGCTGCAGTGGCTGCCCGGTTCAGCTGAACGTATCATCTGGAATGACAGGGAGAAGGAGAATTTTGTCAGCCGGATCCTCAATGTGAGAACCAGGGAACTGCAGACTCTCCCTGCCCCGGTATATTCAATTACCCCGGATGCCAAAACCGCGGTTTACCCCGACTTCAGCCGGATTAATGACATGAGGCCCGGTTATGGATATTCAGGGTTTCCGGACAGGTATGCCGACCAGTTGGCACCGTCTGAAACAGGAATCTTCAGGCTGGACCTGGAAAGCGGAAAAACAGAACTGATCATCCCTATTTCAGAAATAGCTGCTATCCCATGGAAGGAAGACATTTCAGCCAACAAGCACTATTTCAACCATTTACTGGTCAATCCAGACGGAACCCGTTTCATTTTCCTGCACCGCTGGAGGACGGGGGAGCACCATTGGAGTACCAGGATGCTCACTTCCAACCTTGATGGAACCGATATCAGGGTGATTGACGACTGCGGAGTCACCTCCCATTTTATCTGGAGGGATCCCGGGACGATCCTGGCCTGGTCTCATTATCCAGGATATGATGGAAAACTAAGTAAATCAGGCCTTAACTCCGGATTCTGCCTGTTTGAAGATCAGCCTCATGGTGGCAGCGTGCAGCTGGCTGCCGGAAAAGAGATGGCAAAAGATGGGCACTGTACCTATATTCCAGGAAACAGGTTCATCCTGAATGATTCTTACCCCGACCAGGACCGAAAATCCCATGTTATGCTCTATGACAATGAGAAAAAAAAGGTGATCCCGGTAGCAGATTTTGATATGCCAGCCGAATACCAGGGAGAATGGCGCTGTGACCTGCATCCACGCTCCAGCAGAAGCGGAAGACTGGTGGCGGTTGACGCACCTTATGAAAACTCAGGCCGCCAGATCCAGTTGATTGATATAAGCGCGGCGCTTGAGGGTTAGCCCGCATTTCTCACCGGGTTACGTAGCGAGGCGGTGGAGACGTCGGCCAATTACCGGTTCATCATTTTCCCGGGCAGGACTGAAAATAGCATTACAAAATTAACAGGAGCACAGCTATGAATAAATTGAAAACTCTATCCTTGATGATCCTGATCGCCTCTCTTTTCTCCGGCCCGCTGACAGCCCAGATCCATGAGCCTGACATTTATGCTGATGACATAAAGGCTTTCCAGGAATCTGACAGGTTAAATCCTCCCGCTCCGGGCGGGATTCTTTTCCTGGGCAGTTCCAGCATCAGAGGCTGGGACCTGGAAAAATTCTTCCCGGGAATGCAGACCTTGAACCGGGGTTATGGAGGATCATATATCTCTGACTCCATCTATTACGCTGACCGGATTCTGATCCCTTATCAACCGCGGTCCGTGGTCTTTTACGCTGGAGACAATGATCTGGCCGCAGGGAAAACCCCTGATCAGGTATGCAAAGATTTCCGGGAACTGGCTTCCATTATCAGCCGCAATCTTCCCGGTACGGATTTTGTATTTGTCGGGATCAAACCCAGCATTGCCAGGTTCAACCTGATTGACAGCATCCGGCAGGTAAACAGCTGGGTACAGGGATACTGCGCGGCAAATCCCAGGCTCTTCTACCTGGATATTGATGCCCCGATGCTGGGAGGGGACGGAAAACCTAATCCTGACCTGTTTAAAGAAGATGGGCTGCACATGAATGACTCGGGATATGCTATCTGGAGCGAGATGTTGCGGCCGATACTGGAAAAGTGAAACCGGGGATTTATCCCTCCTGTTCGTTTTCGTTGTCAGCATAACAGCCGCCGGAAACGCCAATCTCCCGATTGGCATTCAAATAAACGGCGCCGCTAAGGCGGCAGCAATAGAAGAGGGACGGAGCCCCGGTTTTCAGTAGACTGGGGTGACGTTCTGCAACTCGAAGAGTGCGGGGAGGAACCCCAGGCCAGTCAGCATCTAACAATCCCGTTAGCGCTGAAGGTGAGAACTGAAATCAATGCCAGGAAACACCTTGTCAGCAATATAAATCGAGGAAATAACACGATTCACAAAATTGGTCTCTCGAAACAAAGCGCGTAGAATTTTAAGTCCTGGAAAACGACCCTGTAAACAGTTGTAAATAAGGCAAAAATATCATTAATCCGGAACCTGTATTTTGGCTGGAGTGAGTTGGAAAGATGTGGAGTGAGATCCTCGCGGACACAAAGGGAACTGAGAACTGAGACCTGAGATGTTCGAAGTTCGAATATCTCAGATCGAACTTACCGCACAAAGCTGGTGTAGCGGCCTGGGCTTTCCATATAAATACCCTTGAACATAATCAACACCCAATTCAAGCAACACTCCAGCGATGTTCTCATGTTCAACAAATTCGCACACTATCTCCAATCCTCTTACTTTTGCTGACTTAATCATGCCTTCAAGATCTGCTCTCAACGCCCTGTCCTTCAACAATGCCTGTGTATAGCTGCCATCTATCTTTATGAAGTCCACCGAAAGACGGGAAAAACTCTGAAAATTCGAATACCCTATTCCAAAATCATCCTACTTATGCTTGGCTCATTTGTTGAAGTCAAACACCGCTAGAATCCTGGCTAACTTTGTGATTACTAGTATTCTTACGGACTCGTTTCTGTTCATACATCGCCTTATCCGCTCTATCAACTACGTCAGAGAACGACTCTCCGCTCTCTGCACCTAAATATGTGGCTACCCCGACACTGTAATCAATATTGTATGGATTAATCCTACTTGTGTTGACTTCAACTGTAGCAAGACTGAGCCGCTCTAAAGCGGACTTAAATTCATCATCCCTGGTAACAACGGCAAATTCATCTCCCCCAAGGCGGGCAACGATATCACTCTTCCGAAATGTCGATTGTAAAAGGCGAGAAAATTTGAATATCAAATCAGATCCGGCATCATGCCCCAAGGTGTCATTTACTACCTTCAGTCCATCAAGATCAAAAAACAATACTGTCACAGGGACTCCATATCTCTTCCCTTCATTAAACGTGTGATCTCCAAGTAAGAAAAAACCTCGCCGATTCTGAATCTGTGTTAATTCATCAACCAAGGACATTTGGCGCAGTTCATACTCAAGACTATTTATCATCCTAGCCATCCACAAAACTAAATATGCCAGGACGGCTGAGGTAACCGATACTGTCAGTGCAGCAGCATATCGAATCGAAAGTAAATCTGTCAGTGCCAGGTAGGACCCTACGCCAATTACAGAAAAAACTAAAAATATTCCAAGAGGTAGAGCTAGTCTTATAAATTTGCTTCCAACTCCAGTGCCAGCCAGAACGACAAAAAAACCGGACCGAACTCTTTGGGGTAGCATTGCGGCAATAAGCAACAACATTCCAATAAGAGTATGAGGTGAAGTGCGTATCTGATACGATTGACCAAAAAAAATGAGAGCGTTAAAACAATACCCAGAAAAAATTATTAAAGTCAACAGCGTGACTCCAACAAATAAGAGATCAAGTACGACCAGATGTATTCTGTCATCTTTCAACTCATTTAGAAAGGTTACCCCTGTCATGAGGAAGAATACACTTGTCTGCATGGACATCCTTCCCGGCATTTCTGAGCCGGCATCAGGAGCCAACACTGTATCCAGCCAAAATGAATGATTTAAAAGGTGCCCTAATAATGCAGATCCAGCTATAACTATAAGAATAATACCGCCCAATCTACCAAGTATTACCGTGAATCCATGATCCTGTTTCTGGAACAAATATAGACTTATAGTGCTAATCATCAAGCATAGAGCAGTATTTGCCTTCATTAGAACCCATGAAGGAGGAAGAGCGATACCAACCACAGGAAAAATCCATGCGCAAAGAATAACCACAGCAATGAGCCCACCAAGAATGAGACTAACCCGCTGAAAAAACTGAAGCCTTTTCAGAAAGACTTCATCAGGCTGGTTTAATGGGTCAAAGGTTTCATTAGAAGATCTAAATTTCTGTAATCTCAACATTTTCGGATCATCTTCCCATACAGTCAGTTACCTAATTTAACCTCTCTAAACTCCGCACAAAGCTGGTGTAGCGGCCTGGGCTTTCCATATAAATACCCTTGAACATAATCAACACCCAATTCAAGCAACACTCCAGCGATGTTCTCATGTTCAACAAATTCGCACACTATCTCCAATCCTCTTGCTTTTGCTGACTTAATCATGCCTTCAAGATCTGCTCTCAACGCCCTGTCCTGCAACAATGCCTGTGTATAGCTGCCATCTATCTTTATGAAGTCCACCGAAAGACGGGAAAAACTCTGAAAATTCGAATACCCTATTCCAAAATCATCAAAGGCTACTTTACAACCCATCGCTCTAAGCTCATCTACCAACCTGCCTGCGACTTCGATATCCAGTATTTGATGGGTTTCAGTGATTTCAAAACACAATTTTTCGGGCTCCACTCCACCCAAAAGAATCAATCTTTTAATAATGGGAAGCATCTCATCACTGGATATAGACTGTCCGGAAAGATTTATCGCACAAAGAGATAAGTATTCATTATAATCAGGATTGCCTGCAATAAAGGTCAATGTATGCTCTATCACGTAGGTGTCAATCAAAACGGATAGGCCTAACTTTTCACCAACAGAGATGAACTCCTGTGTGGGGATGGCCTTACCTTGGGAGTCCTTTGCTCTCAATAGGACTTCATAATGCGCTCTCCCTGAGTCCCTTTTCTTTCCCTCAGGACTAATCGCGATAATTTCCTGTCCATACAGCTCCAAGGTTTTTTCAGCGATAGCTTGACGGATACTTCCCACTAAATTGATATATCCTGGGTCAAGATCCTGAGCCCGCCTGATTTTGTTTTTACCCTTTTCTTTAGCTAGTCTACAAGCGTGTGAGGCCTGCGACAATGCATAATTCAAGTTCATATCATTAGAGAACTCAGAGATACCAATACTTGCACTTGCATATCTAGGATTCGCTTGAGTTCCTAAATTTAAATTACCGAAATCTACTTTCAGTCTATGAGCTAAAGTCCACGCGCCTTCTATGCTTGTTTTTGGCAGATATATCACGAACTCATCACTAATAAAATGACTTGTAATAATATCCCTATCTCTTGCTTTATTCTGTCTAGTACTTCTCAACAGCCAGTCTGCAATTTTCTGCAGAGCATAATTTGCAAGATCTTGTGATGGATGAGTTATTGAACTAAAATGGTCTACATCTAAAAACAGAATCGAGGCATAATATTCGCCGTCTTTGTATTTCTTCCTGGTCTCCGTTATTCTCCGGATACATTCCTGCCAGTTAATTAGGCCGGATATGGGATCGTGTGTTGCCCGGTGCAAAAGAGTTTTTCTAAGTTCATATTGTTCGGTATTATCCAGAACAATGGCTACATATCCTATCAATTGTTCCGAATCCAACCAGACTTCCTCTATCGTAAGAGATATGGGTATTTCCCGTCCATCTTTCCCCAAAATGGTGAATCTATGGCCATTCCCACTGATATCAATTTGGGAGGGTAAATTACGCTGAACCCCAATAATTCTCGATCTTCTAGAGATATGTTGCGCCCTCTCCTGAGTGTAATCCCGAAACATCGATTTGTGGATCTCTTTGACTTCGCCAGGAATCAATTTTTCAATTTCCTCTCCGATCAAAACACTAGCTCCATAGCCAAGTATTGCTGTAACTCCCTTATTAATATTCTGAATAATCCCTTGTGTATCAACAAAAAATAACGCGGCAGTCTCCATTTCTTCAAAAGTACGCCAAATATATTCATTGTAAAGAATCACAGCTTTTTCTCCCGAAAATAGACACCTTCCGCCTCGCGCTGAATTCGGAGATCATCCATATGATAATGCTCGATCCCAGGATTGAAAATCTTTTATTAATACTTTTAAACTACTAAATCTTCCATTCCGATACAGCGGCAACAACAACCATCCCACGATTGATTATCAAAACACTAACATCTTGATAATAAATTACAATAAGCCCATTATCGTAAGGAGGGGGGACAACATATCTATTGGAAATCACCTTTAAACAATCAAGTCATCCCGTTACAAATCCACTTCCCTTCATCCAGCACTCAAAATATTGGCGATAAGTCCGAGCTTGCCTATTTTTTATCATGTCAATCTGTCAAAACACCATATTCAAACAGGAATTACCTCTTGACTCCCTTCCCCTCCCTCCCCTCCATCTTTACCCGAGTTAGTTAAAGTGAGTTTCTCGCAGGCGCAAACGGAACTGAGAACTGAGACCTGAGATGTTCGAAGTTCGAATATCTCAGATCGAACTTAGCAGTAGCCCGCACGAGGTATATGCCTCGCAGGATTTCAAGTCTTGGAAAACGACTATTTAAGTTACTGAAAATAAGTGATAAATTCTGTTATTCCGAAGCTTGTATATTGGCTGGAATGAGTTAGAGAGGTGTGGGGTGAGAGCCTCGCGGGCACATCGCAGGCACACCCCTGAATCAAATGTGCGAAACTTTTTATACCTTATCATCTAAGCAGGACAATCTTATTGCCTATCAAAGGTTTAAACAGGCAGGCATATTTATTGTGTCCTACCTCTATCACGGCATATATCTTCCGACCCTTCCGTGGTATTTCCTTTGGGTTTGAAGGCATGGACAGGTAAAGATATAGCAGGTCAGATATTAGAAAGCCAGGAGAAGGTTTGAATCAAATTGAGGTTTCCAGGAGGACAGATCCGCCATTACTGCAACGAAGGGAGGTCGAAGGCTTACCACAATGGTGGTATTGGCACCTCCCAGCTTCAAAAAGCTCATGGCAAACCCTCTCACTCCGCTTGATACCTAAATTAGGGCAGGTTATTTGAGGATCATAGAGATATTTCTGGAATTTTATAAACAGTTACCGGATAGCCCGAATTTGACGATGTGCAGGCATGACATCATGGGTATCATCATATTTGATTTACAGGAGATCCGGCATTCTATTCTTGCTCGTCGTCCCCGATCTTATTTTCAAGGTTGAGTGTGGGGAGTGCCAATTGAAGGTTATCAGTATTAAACACCCACTGGGTTCCATCAGCTAATCTCACTCGAGCAACATAGGTTACCGTTGTTAGTAGTTCGCCTATATCGTTTTCGCTTGCGAGCCACTCTCCGGAGACCGTAGTTAAACCGGTAGCGAAATCACGAGGTTCAGAATTCGTCAAATTTTGCATATGCTGACCAAATACATCATAGAGTATCGTGCGAATTTGAATCGCTTTTGCATTTTTCGCAACTTGGAATTCAGTGTTTCCTACAAAACGGAAACTACGATCTTTATATTTAATAGAATGTGAATGTTTCGTTAGTTGGATTGGGCATGTTGGGTCGTTAAAGAGTATACTCTCCCGGGTCAATGAAGATCCTTCATTCACAACGATTCCTGAAATTGTAAATGAAAAAGGTCCATCTGACATTCTCACTATGTCATATCCAGCAGCAAGCGTGAATGAACCCGTCAGAGAGATCCCCAAAATTAGTGTGACAAGTTTGGTAAAAAACATTGATCGCGCCTTTCATATTGAACTTAAGTTTTTGTTAGTTAGCTTATGTGTCTCCTCACATAAGCCCTCGTTCTATTGTTAATGTTAAAAACACGATAGTAATTCAAAAAAAAGGCATCATAAGCTCTCAGGTTTTAGGTCAAAGTTGAAACCGGATATCTTTTCTCCCAGGATTTAACTTCCCGCTGGATTTCATTTTATCACCGGGGCAAGACTATAGCATCCCCTTTTATATTCCTACCCGCGCAGGATCTAAGAGCCTCCCAATTCTTTGTCGTTGTCAACGAAGCGGCTATCCAAGTCGTATTCGTTTCCATAAATCGCAGCTGAAAATGCCTTACCTAATTACTAACTCTCAAACCATTTTCCGATTACGGATACGATTACGACAACGGGAGGAGTGAGGGGATGATGCTATCGTCAGTTCACTACTTGTGCGGCAGCCCGGGCGCTGAAAAATTTTCGGGCCGTCAGGCCCTGCCAGAAAATAGGAGTGATGTTTTTGCTGGAACCTCTGCTAAAAAGGCCGGAGGAGTGACAGAAAATAAGAGAGTTTTTTTCCGGGACTCTTGTTCAAACGCCGGAGGCGTTAGCTGCAGGGTGTCTAACGATAACTCGCCACTCAATACCAGGAACTCTCATCATCGAAAGCGCAAAGGAACAGAGTGGGAAATTGGAATACTAACCTTGTTACCGGGAAGGAGCTTCAGGAACGGGGAGAGGTTCTTCGGGATCATCTTCGTCTTCAGCAGCCCAATATTCTTTATACCTTTCAATCAACCCGGAAAATGGAGCTGTATAGCGGATCCTGTCCAGGGGAGAATGGACTTTTCTAACTTCCCTGATCAGGTAGGGCATAAACTTCTTAGGGTCTCCTGAAACCGCGATTTCCAGGTGCCGCATTGCCCCTTCCCCATCGCCTTCCTCCGCCAGGAAAAAACCAAGCCGGAAATGGGCAACCAGGCTCTGGTAACCAAGTTCCAGGGACTTTTCATAGGCTTTCCGGGCCAGGGCGGAATCCTCCATCTTGTCCAAAACCAGGGCCAGCCGGAAATGAGCTTCCGCTGAACCCGGCTCCAGGGAAACAGCCTTTTCCAGAACCTTCCTGGATTCTGCCAGATCTCCCTGGTCAGCAAACAGGCTCCCAAGGTTCAGCAATGTATCAAAATCCTCCGGATTGATTTCCAGGACCCGGCGATAAGTGGTTATAGCCTCTGAATTTTTTTTCGCGTAGACCTGCAGGTCACCTAAGCCAGCCAAAATGGAAGCGTTTTCAGGAGCAAACCCGGCAGCGGTTTTTAAATATGCCAGGGCATCATCAAGGTTGCCTTTAACCTTGGCCAGCAGGGCCAGGTTGGCATAATCCGAAGCTGTTTTGTTCTTCTTGCTGTTTATCCTGATCCCTGCTTTTTCCAGGTCCCCTTTTCCCAGGAATACTTCGATCAATTCTTCCCTGACCTTTTCATTGTCAGGATCAATGGCTTCTGCTTTTTCCAGTGCTGAAACCGCCTTATCCAGCTGTCCCAGGGTTCGGAGCGCTACCCCCTGCCAGTAATAACCTTCCCAGGTGTCCGGATACTCTTCCACAAGGCTGGAGAAAGCCTCGGCTGCTGCAGCCGTCTCTCCGCAATTCAACAGTGACAGGCCGATATTGACCCTGATTCCGAGGCCGTCTCTACCCAGTTTCAGGGCCTGTTGATAGGCCGCGGCAGCATCGGCAAAAGCGCCCTTCCTGAAAAAAACCTCTCCCTGCAGTTCCCTGCTCCTGGCATCTTCGGGATTTCTTTTGAGAAAAATGTCCAGGTCTTCTGCCGCCTTATCAACATCTCCGGCCATCAAGCGGGATTCGGCCCTGAGAAGATACCCCTGGACTGAATCAGGTTCATTACTGATAAGCAGGGAAGACTGTTCTTCAGCTTCCCGGTACTTTTCCCGGGCAAGCAATATAATGATCAGGTTATACCTGGCTTCATTGAACCCGGGCGACAGTGCCAGCGCTTCCCGGAAACATCGGGCCTGATCTTCGGAATAGTTGGAATCAGTCCCGATCATGGCTTCCCCCTGGCGAAACAATTGCAAAGCCCTCTCATCCACCCCGGAGGACTGGGTGGCCAGGAGTGTTATTAATACCAATAATGATTTAAGCATGGCTTCTGGACACATCCGGCAGAGTTGCTCAGTTCAAAAATATGGAGGGAATCCTGCCGCTAACCCGCTAATGCCCTGATTTAAAACTGCAGCCCCTCAAACCCTTCAAAAGACATCATCTTGTGAAATTCATTATACCGGAGACGGATTTCAGTAAAGGTGAGTTCCCGGAGCCTTTCCAGTGAAAACTTTTCAATATTAAAACTGGCAACTACTGATCCAAAAACCAGAGCCTGGCGCATCGACTCTTTGTCAGTGCATCCTGCTCCTGCCAGGTATCCAACAAACCCTCCGGCGAACGAGTCTCCGGCACCGGTTGGATCTACAAAATTTTCCTGGAGATAAGCTGGCGCGGCAAAAATCTCAAGCTCATTGGTAGCATCCATCGAAAACATGGCTGCCCCGTATTCACCCCTTTTCACAACTATGACAGAAGGGCCCCACTTGAAAATCTTTCTTACTGCCTTAACCAGGTTTGCCTCCCCAGCCAGCTGTTTTGTTTCAGCGTCATTGATAACCAGCACATCCACATATTTAAGGGTTTCCACGAGTGCTTCAAATTTTCCCTTGATCCAGAAATTCATGGTGTCACAGACAACCAGGCGGGGGGACTCCACCTGTTCCAGGACTCGTCGCTGTAGGATGGGGTCGATATTCCCCAGGAAAACATATTCGTTCTTGCGGTAGCTGGCCGGTATTACCGGGTTAAAATCAGCAAAAACGTTCAGCTGTGTGTCCAGCGTTTCAGCCGCATTCATATCCCCGCTGTAATTGCCTGTCCAACGAAAGGTTTTCCCTTCCGGCACAACTTCCAGGCCTTTTAAATCAATATTCCTTGATTCCAAGAAAAAACGATCCTCACCCTTGAAGTCTCCTCCCACGCAGGCTACCAGGGAAACAGGGGAAAAAAATCCGGCTGCCACACCGAAATAACATGCTGATCCGCCCAGAGCTTCTTCTGCTGTTCCAAAAGGTGTTTTAACGGTATCGTAAGCCACGGATCCAACTGCCAGAATGGACATCTGCTATCTCCTTCTCTTTATATCTAAAAACAGCTCAGTAAAACCGGGTCAGGCCTTACTCAAGCAAAATATTTTCCTACCAGGGGCTCCAGGGCTTCCAGTGTCTCCGCCGGAACCCGATCCCTGCTGGTTAAAATTGCCGCCTCCAGGGAGTGTCGACAGGGGCAGTCAACATCCGGATCCATGATGCGGACTGTCTCAGCAATCAATTTTTTTACATTCTCGCTGTTCTTCTGCAGGTAGCCGAGAATCCTTTCAACACTCACATCCTCTTCCTCTTCATGCCAGCAATCATAATCTGTAACCATGGCAATTGTTGCATAACAAATTTCCGCTTCCCTGGCCAGTTTGGCCTCCTGCAGGTTGGTCATCCCTATCAGGTCAGCACCCCAGCTCCGGTAGAGTTCTGATTCCGCCCTGGTTGAAAAAGCCGGACCTTCCATATTCACGTAAGTCCCGCCTCTTTTCAGGGTGAAGTTGAATTTTATCGAGGCTTTCTGGATGGTTTCACAGAGGCAGGCGCATACCGGATCGCTGAACGCGATATGGGCTACCAGGCCATTACCGAAAAAAGTGGAGATCCTGTTACGGGTACGGTCAATAAACTGGTCCGGAAGCAGGAAATCCATGGGATGATGACTTTCCCTGAGTGACCCGACCGCGCTCGCGGAAATAATGGCCCTGGTTCCCATGATTTTAAATCCGTAGATATTGGCCCTGAAATTCAATTCTGAAGGAAGAATTGTGTGTCCGCGTCCATGCCTGGGAAGGAACGCAATCCTTTTTCCATGAATTTTTCCAGTCAAATAAGCGTCGCTGGGTTCTCCGAAAGGAGTTTCTATCCTGATTTCTTTCTTCTCTGACAGGCCTTCCAGCTCGTACAGTCCGCTACCGCCAATAACTCCTATATCGATTTTTTCCATGCAGGATATTCTTACCGGATCAGTCTCGATTGTCAATTTTGAAAAATGCAAAAACCGCGGCTTAAAGTTCTCTGCCGCTTCGCCATGACGGAATAACCGCGGTTTTCCCTGGTTCTACTATCCTCAGTCACCTGGATTACCAAGAACATCGTAGCTGAAAAACCTGGGAGTTACTTCGTGGGGGAAAACCAGGGTCCATTTATTCTCAACCGCCCTTTTCCAAAGGTTGCGCTTAGTCTCCAACTGCACCAGGGGGAGGACATCATTACTGGTACCCCAAGCCAGGGGAATATTGTGCCGGGTAGGGCCAACGTCTCCGATAAAAACTACTCCCTGCCCATCCTCAGATTCAACCAGGACAGACTGGTGCCCTTCGGTATGGCCAGGTGTAGGGATACACCTCACACCCTTCACTATGGCAGACTCTCCTTCCAGGAGTTCCAACTGCCCTGCGTTCTTAATAACGTCACAATATACTGATCGGTACCCGCCCCTGGTCCTTTCGTTGGTACACTGCCACTCCCGATATTCCTTTTCCTGGACATAATAGCGGGCATTCGGGAAGGAAGGGACATGCCTGCCTTCATCTTCCAGGGTCATGCCCCCCGCGTGGTCAAAATGGAGGTGGCTGGGGATGACCATGCTGATATCAGCAAAATCGAGGCCAAGCTCGAGCAATGATTCACGCAATCCATACCTGCCCCTTACACTGTGAATCTCTGCCAGTTTCGAAGACAGTCCTTCTCCGCATCCGGTATCGACCAGAATATTCTGGTCTCCCGTCCTGATAAGCAGGACATTCAAACCCAGCCTTACCCGGTTTTTATCATCAGGAGTCTTGAATTTTTCCCACATAACCCTGGGAACAAGGCCGAAGATCAGGCCTCCATCCATGGCCATGTTACCGGCTGAAAGAACATACAGCTCACAATTTCCAAGCCTCAATTGATTTCTCCTTATAAAGAGGATTCATTCCATGTCATCAGGATACTGTTTTTTCAGACCTGTCTCCAAAGCGCCCGTCTTGACAGACAGTCAGAGTTTACCCAGCAGGCTTCTGACCTTCTCAATCTCACTCATTTCAATGTCTCTATGGGTTACAAACCTAATCTGGGAAGGACCTGTGGGACTGGCCTGGACCCCATTCTCCCTGAGTCTTGCGGTAAATTCCATGCTGCTGCAGCCAACCAGATCTACTACCAGGATATTGGTTTCCACATCGGAAGGATCCAGGGAAAAAAGAGGTATTTCCGCCATGGTGTCAGCCAGGAGCCTGGCTTTCAGATGGTCCTCATGAAGGCGTTGGGGCATTGTTTCCAGTGCTACCAGGCCGGCAGCGGCCAGTACTCCTATTTGCCTCATTCCCCCGCCCAGGAGTTTCCGGACTGTCCTGGCTTCTGTAATAAAATCCTGATCACCAACCAGCATTGAACCGACCGGCGCTCCCAGTCCCTTGGAAAGGCAGAACATTACTGAATCACAGCCCTCGCCCAGTTCAGCAACACTGTTTCCGCAAGCGACTGAAGCATTGTAAATCCTGGCTCCATCCAGGTGGACCGGAATCCCTCTTTTTCTGGCCTCCCTGGTGATACGGCGGGAGGAATCCAAAGGAAGAAGCTTCCCTCCAGCCATATTGTGAGTATTCTCCAGGGCTATCAATCCGGTTTTGGCCCGATAATAAACATCCGGGCTGAGGGCAGGTTCCACCAGGTTCCACTCCAGGATTCCGTTGTCCGCGTGTACAGGCCTTACGAGGCAGCCAGAAACAGCTGCCACAGCTGCCATCTCATAGTTGAATATGTGTCCCCTGGCTTCGGATATGACCTCCTGGCCGGGCCTGGTGTGCAGCTTAATGGCTACCTGGTTTCCCATGCTTCCGGTAGGCATAAAAAGAGAGGCCTCACGGTTGAACAGTGCGGCAGCCCGCTCCTGGAGCCTGTTGACTGTCGGATCTTCACTATACACATCATCCCCCACCTCAGCCGAGGCCATGGCCTTCAGCATCTCGGGGGTTGGGCGCGTTACAGTATCACTTCTTAAATCAATCATGATCAACTCCGGAATTGATGGTAATAATCTTTATTTTGAAAGATCTGCATACCGGGGAAAAATTCCCAAATCAGCCAAAATAATCGAGTAAACTCCCTGGATCACCGTCAGGCTTGCTGGCGGCCTGTCAACAATAGGTTTTCTCAAGTGCCATGACTTCATCAACAGTCGGAATAGCAGAGCGCGCGCCCAGTCTGGTGCAGGCCAGCCCTCCGGCGGCATTGGAAAATCTCATGCATCGTCCCAAAGACCATCCCTGCAGCATCCCAAATATGAATGCTCCATGAAACACATCTCCGGCACCCGTGGAATCGACCGTTTTGATGGAGAAAGCTTTGAATTCATGGATATCATTTTTCCAGAGAACTGCGGATCCCTTTTCTCCCAGGGTCACAATCACCAGGCCGGGGCAGTACTTTTTCACAATCCGCAGACCTTCTCTCCAATCTTCTTTGCCTGAAAACCTTTTCACAAACTCAACACTGGGGATGGCAAAGTCAACCAGGGACAACAGCTGATCCACGTTATCCTGAACCTTGTCCACATCAAGAAAAACAAGCATCCCGCTCTCCCTGGCCCAAGTGGCAGCCTGAATCGAGGCCGTAACATCATTTCCGTCAAGATGCATTATCTGCCCCTCCAGCAGCCCTTTGGGATTCAGCTCTCCCTCAGCATATAAAAGCCGGGGGTCTCTTTCCCAGAGAATAGTCCTGCCTCCAGTGGGGCGGTCAACTATAATCAGGGAAAAATGGCTGGAAGCCATGGGGACAACCTCTATCAGGCAGTCCATTGATTCCGCGGCCAGTTCCTTCAGGGCAAAATCACCATTCTCGTCATCCCCCACCCGGCCGACATACCTGGTCTTAAGGCCGTACCTGGCGCAAAGGCTGCAGGCGGTGGCAATCGTCCCCCCGCCCAGCATCAGCATTTTCTCCATCTGAACCTTGGTATCATGTTCAGGGAATCGCGGCACCTTGCATACCTGGTCAACCGCGTTTTCGCCGAATCCTATTACCTGGAACTTCCGTTTAGGGGGCAGTTTCAGGGGTATTTTAACGTCATTCAAGTTTTCCACTTATTCTTCTCCGGTTTAAACTTTATATTTATATCAAAGACTTCAACCGCGATAAACTTTTAATGAAAAAGTATTCTTCATTCCATGCTGGCAGACTGCCCTGAAGGTCCCTTCAGGAGCCCCTCATCGGCAAAACTGAAATGGTGGCAAGAGCCCATAATAACATGATCCAGAACCGCTATTCCCGTCATCTTCCCTACTTCCACCAGGCGCCTGGTTATGCTGATGTCTTCGGGGCTTGGATCAGGTTCGCCGGTCGGATGGTTGTGCACAAAAATCATGGAGGCTGCAGCTTCCAGTATGGCCGGACGAAATACTTCCCTGGGATGAACCAGTGAAGAAGTAAGCGTACCTTCTGAAATCTTTACCACCCTGATTACCCGGTTTCTTCCGTCAAGCAGCACACTCCAGAAACACTCCTTCTTCAAGTCCATGGTCAGCGGTTTGAAATATTCAAATATCTGCCTGCTGGAGCGGAAAGGATTGCTGAGAGGCAGCAGCCTGTAATTAGATCTGCGGGCGAGTTCGAATGCGGCAAGCAAAACTGTACACTGCTTAAACGTCAGGCCGCAGTCCATCAGGTGCTTCCAGTTACAGCGCCGTGTCTCCCTGTAAAAACTCCTGCCGCCCTCGCCGAGGAGACACGCCTGCTCCCAGGCTTTCTTTCCTGTTCCACATAATCGCAGTACCAGGTACAGGAGTTCATTATCTGCGAGGTTGTCTAAACCACCTCCTCTTACTGCCTCGTCAATTACTGATTCTCTATCCATCTTCACCTCTTCCATATAACGCTGGACAATCATATTTAGCGAAAACGAACTCAGCATAATTCAAATATCCACCCACTTCATAAAGGGAGTAGGCGAACTATCAGGCAGCATGATGTACCGGTAGGGCATGGAGGAATTAAAGTGAGATTTGAAAAATTCAAGCCGCCCCATTGATCTGTTTTCTGTATCTTCCTGCTTTACGGTTCAGGCCTTGGGTGGAACCGCTTTTTCAAAAAAATCCGGTCGACAACGGCTGCGACAATCATGACGAATACAGTGCCCATCAACTATGAAACGTTGACTCAATAGTTCTACTTCCCCTTTATTTTCCCGCTGTTTTCAATTAATATCTGGTCTGTGGATGTTCCCGGATGCTTTGGGATTTTTTTCCAGGGTATTCCCTGAACAACATAAAGAATCAGATTGTGCGACAGCCCGATTTTTAAATCTCATTCTGATTTTTCCACTGAAATCGGAGAGTTAGTTGATATGGCAAACCTCAAAAAGAATACAGGAAGTACCAACCGCAACATCGACAACCTGGGTAAAGTGGTCATTCACACCAAGGAGCATAAAATCCACCGTGGTTTTTCAAAAAAGGAATTCATAGGGAAAAATGTCAAGATCCTTGATGAAAACGGAAAGGAATCAATATTTCAACTCAAGGATTTGAAAGCCATCTTTTTTGTCAAGGAATTCAATGGTGACCCCGCCTATGATGAAGTACTCTTTCTCAAAAAGGAAAAACCCCGCCCCTGGTTATGGGTGCATGTGGAATTTGAAGATGGTGAAATGATTGAAGGTAAAATCAGAAACAGCGAAGAAATAATTAATGGCTCGGATGGTTTCTTTATCTGGATTTCTGATGAATACGCCAATTCTGAATCGGCATATATTGTGAAAAATTCAATCCACAAATTTAAAATCATGGGATAAGGTGACTGAAGCTGGGAGGAGACCATCTGCCTGGCTCATTTTAAAAGAGCAGAATATAAAAAAATATTGAATCACTGATTACTCAGTCATTTACATGGATATGGGATTTTCTCATTCATCCAAAAACTTTCTTATTAGATCCCTGTGTGGTTTTTTTTTCTGTTCCGTGATGGTACTATCAGTTTTTATTTTTTAAAAATTTCAATCACGATATAACTCCTGGTTATAAATTTTAGTAATTGTTCTTAAAAACAGAAGGTAAGTGTTATGGAAAATCTTCATTGGCTTGACATTCTTGTCATTCTAGCCTTCTTTGTAACGATTTTCGGCATCGCCGCTTATTATTCAAAGAAGGCAGGCAGCTCAACGGATGAGTTCTTCCTCTCCGGCCGCAACATGCCATGGTGGATTGCGGGAACTGCAATGGTTGCAACAACTTTTGCCGCTGATACCCCACTCGCGGTAACTGAGTTAATTGCCAAAAATGGTATTGCTGGTAACTGGCTGTGGTGGAACCTGGCCATCGGTGGCGTTTTGACTGTATTCTTTTTTGCTAAATTGTGGAGAAGATCCGGAATTATGACAGATGTCGAATTTGTCGAAATCCGTTACTCGGGAAATGTCGCTGCCGCTTTGCGGGGATTCAGGGCAATCTATCTCGGGCTCTTCATGAACGCGATTATCCTTGGCTGGGTAAACAAGGCCATGGAAAAGATCTTCAAAATTGTAATACCTGAAATTGACCCTTTCCTGTTAGTTGCGGTAGCCGCGTCAATCCTGGCCATTTATGCCTCAGCAGCCGGACTGCTGGGTACGGCTCGAACTGACAGCTTCCAGTTTGTTTTCGCAATTGTTGGATGCATTATCCTGGCTGTTATTGTTGTCAGGCTTCCTGAAGTTGGCGGGCTGGCTTCCATGAAGGCAAAACTTGCCCCCCAGGTCCTGGACTTTTTCCCCAGGATAGGGAGTGCGACCGATGTGGCAGGAGCCACAGGCGGTGCCCTGGCAATGAGCGCGATGGCATTTTTCGCCTACCTGGGAATCCAGTGGTGGGCGGCCTGGTATCCTGGTGCTGATCCCGGCGGCGGCGGATATGTCGCGCAGAGGATGATGTCAGCCAAGGACGAAAAAAACAGTGTACTGGCTACTCTCTGGTTCACCATCGCCCATTATTGTCTCCGTCCATGGCCATGGATCCTGGTAGCACTGGGAGCCCTGATCGTGCTTCCGCGTGTTGAAAGCCCGGAAATCATCCAGGCTGAAAATCCTGCCATGTATGAGCAGGTCGTAGAGGCCTATGGAAATACGGCACTGCTGAAAAGCGGGGGAGCTGTTTACCAGACTGAAGAATTTAAGGAGATGTACGACAAGTACGAAAATACCGTGGATCCCGGAGTTATGTATCCGAAGCTGATGCTTCGCTACCTGCCTGCCGGCCTGCTTGGTATGTTGCTTGCCGTGTTCCTGGCTGCATACATGTCCACCATGGCCTCGCAGCTGAACTGGGGTACATCCTATATGATTAACGACTTCTACAAGAGGTTTGTTAAACGTGACGCGCCGGAAAAGCATTATGTGCTTATTTCCAGGATCTGTATCCTGACGATGACAGTATTTTCATTGATAATCACCAAGTATGTGCTTACGCAGATCTCAGGAGCCTGGGAATTTGTTATCAACGCCAGTGCCGGAATCGGAACCGTACTGCTGCTCAGGTGGTTCTGGTGGAGGATCAATGCCTGGTCAGAAATCACTGCTATGCTGGCTCCCCTGGCAATCTACCCGATTGCCCGGTACTATTTTGGAATAGAGCCTCCATTAACTCTTTATCCAACCGTACTTGGAACCACAATCGTCTGGCTGGCAGTCACCTTTATGACTAAGCCGGTGGAAGAAAAAACCTTGATTGAGTTCTTCAGGAAAACCCATCCAGGTGGTATCGGCTGGAAGCACATCGCCGCAAAACTTCCCGACGTTAAGGGCGACACCGGATTCGGACGCCTTTTCCTGAACTGGATCCTGGGAGTCATTGCCGTTTACTCCTTCCTTTTCTCAATTGGATGGATATTGTTTGGCGAACTCACCAAAGGAATCCCAACCCTTATCGTAGGCCTTGTCTGCGCCACTGTGATTTATTTCGATTTCAAAAAAAGAGAAAAAGAAGCTTAAATTCGCAGTCCTGACTTGAACTGAAAAGGAGCCGCGCAATCCGCCCGGCTCCTTTTTTTTGTCCCGGAAATTAACTAGCAATTTTTACCTTGCATAGTGATACCTGAATCCGTCCCCTGTTAAATTCGACTCGCTCGCCCTGATAATATAAAATCATTTCATATTTTTTTCGATAAAAGGAAATTTGAAAATGACAAAGATAAATTCCACTCAGTGTGTACATGCTGGAAGAAATAAGCATCAGGAATCCGGATCGGTTACTACGCCGATAGTTCACTCGGCCCCGTTTCACTTTGATTCAACCAGGGAACTAATGGATTTCATGGAAGGAAGATCCGGCAGAGTCCAGCCTGAATACGGCCGGATGGGAAATCCCACGGTTTCAGCAGTGGAAAAAAGGCTCGCCGCGCTGGAAGGCGCGGAGAGAGCGATTCTATTCTCCAGCGGGATGGCGGCAATCACCACCCTTTTTCTCTCAATCCTCGCCAAGGGGGATCACCTGATCCTCACGGATGACTGCTACAAAAAAACTCGCCTGTTCGCAGCTTTTCTGGACAAATATGGAGTGGAGACAACTATTGTAGAACCTGGAATAGATGCTGTTTTTGCGGCAGTGAAACCTTCCACAAAATTCTTATTTACCGAGATTCCAACCAACCCCTACCTTCGGGTGCCTGATATGAAAAAGTTGGTGGAAGAGGCAAAAAAACGGAATATCCTTACTATTGCCGACAGCACTTTTGCCACTCCCGTAAATTTCAGGCCGCTGGATATAGGAGTTGATATTGTCACTCACTCGGCCACCAAATACCTGGGTGGACATAATGACCTGCTGGCCGGAGTTCTGGCTGGAAGCAGGGAGATCATGTCTCCTGTAGCTGACCTCCTGGAGATGATGGGTGCCATAACTGACCCGAACACGGCATTCCTCCTGGACAGAGGACTTAAAACTCTGGGCATCAGGGTGGAAAGACATAATTCCAATGGCCAGCTGGTAGCTGAGTTTCTGGAAGCGCACCCCAGGGTTGACAGGGTATTCTATCCAGGGCTCCCTTCCCACCCCGATCATAAACTGGCAAAATCACTGATGAAAGGGCATGGAGGTGTTGTCACGTTCCTCATCAAAGGGGGGTTGGAGGAAACCCTGAGTTTTATAGACAAAGCTAAAATTCCATATCTTTCACCCAGCCTGGGAGGGGTTGAAAGTATTATAGATCCGGTTGCTCCCATGAGTTTCTGGAAAATGACCAGGGAAGAAAGGGAAAAACTGAGCATGCCGGACAACCTGGTCCGTCTTGCCACTGGGATTGAAGACCCTGAAGATATCATCGCCGACCTTAAGCAGGCCCTGTAATGGAGAGCCCGCTGAATCGGGAAAGCACAGGATGCGTTGAACGGCGACTGAATCTTGTAAAATCTTAGCTGCGGGCGGGCGACAACCGGATTAAGGCTGATTGCCTGCCTTTTCAAAGACTGGAGAGCACTGGAGACCCCGGCCGGGGCAACGCCCCGGAGTGCCGAAGTACGAGCCTCAGTTACTCTAACTGAGGTCTCATGTCTAAAGTCAGTTGATAAGAAATGGAGCCTAAAACATGGCTTCCTGCAACTGTCCCTTTTTATACTTTTCTATTGTGGGCCCTATTGTGCCAGGTTCACCCATAAAAACAGTTATCCCATTTTCATCCAGAAACTGCATTACCTTCGGCCCGATATGGCAGGTGATTATTTCCTCCACACCATCATCAATAAGCATCTCGAGGGAACTTACACCCGTGCACTCAACTCCGTCACCACGCAATACGTTATTTACATATTCATGGGTACCGGCATCAACATCATAAACAATATAACCGAATGCCCGTCCCAGGCGTTCGTTATCCATTATGGAATCAATACCCTTGTCCGCTATAACCGGCATCGCTAACTTCATTCCTCATCTCCTGTTAAAAATATGTGTAAATCCAATATGAAAAGCCTTAGCCGACATATTGGAGTGATTAAAATCCTCTCCTCAGTTCACGCATCCATTGCCGGACCCATGGCCACATCCCTCTCCCGGTTTCCCTCCGCATTCACTGGCGGAGCGACGCCTGCAAACACCCACTGCAGGCTGATTACATCCTGCCTCGGACTTCCGGGCAAAATCGCCGGAGTCAGCCAGGCTTGAATGGCAATCTTCCCTGGTATTCTCCGAAGAAATCCGCATTGCTTTTCCGGTGGTAAGGGCATCGGAAACCTTCCTCCGCGCGCCGCACAGAATATTGCCCAGAGTCTGCCGGGATATACCCATAACCTCAGCCGCCTGCCCCTGGTACATACCTTCCAGGTCAGTCAACCGTAATGCTTCTATCTCGTCTGTTTTGAAAGTCACTGTACCCATCCTGCATCGCGGCACTCCGGAAGGGATGAACAAAGTTACCTCCGGGTTAAAAGAAACAGTACGTTTTTTTTGTGGCCGCGACATCCGGCTTCTCCTTTATTGGCATATGCTAATATTATTAATTCAACTATTTGCCTGTCAAATTCACTTTAATCCTGAGGTGCCTCAATTTACAGAAGTACGAAAAAATGCCCCGGTTGGATTCAGGTCAAGGATAGTCACAGTCAAAAGCTGCCGGTTGTTAAACTCCATTTTTTTCTGTCAGCTGCCCTCTGTCACCTGCGGAGACACAACCATCAGTTGATAAATGGTCTGTCACTTCTTAGCTTTCACAAAGTGCCGGTACAGTAGCCAGGTCATCCAGAAGGACAAGGCAAATACGGCCGCGGGAAAGAGTATGCCCGGAAGATTGGTCTTGATTGCCTCCCAACCGGTTTCCCCGTTCCCGCTCAGGGCGGCCGCAATCAGGATAATACCCATTACAGTGACTGCGCCTGCCAGCCACATGACTTTCCGAGCTGTGGGAGAAAAAATTTCATCTGCCTTGACTACTCTTTTGCGGTAGTTGTAATAAGCCAGGACCAGTCCAAGGGTACTGACGGCATAGGCCATCAGCATGCCAAGTATTTTCCCGGCCGCGGGGCTAATCTCCATCACGATCCTCCCATCTGTTGCTCTGTTCCATCATTTTCAGGTACCCGTCCTGTTTTTTGTCGAAAGATTTCGACATGGCTTTCAGTTTGGGATCAATAATAAAAAACACAATAAGGCTCAGGGCCAGTGCCAGGGCAACAGCCGCAAACCCCCACAACTGAAGGAAAAAGGCTCCAATTATCCCCACGGTAATCAGGATATAAGCCAAGACTCCCAGCAATGAAGCCCAGAAATCATGGGATGTCCATTCATCTGCTTCGTCAGGGGTCCAGTCTCTTTTGAACAATTTCATTTTCTTTTTCTTCATGATTCCATCAGTCCACGGCGGACAGCCTCCTCCCTGACAGGTTTCCAGAAACCAAGCGGCCTGGCCATGACGTAATACTTGACCAGGTGATCCATATCATCCGCTTTAGTCAGAAAAGTCACGGGAATATACACCAGAGAGACCAGAACCGCCAGCAGCCAGAAGTTGGCCCAGTTTGCCAGTTCCGGAAGTATACCCAGCTCCGGCAGTACCCAAACCACAAGCCAGCTCATAATCAGGTTAGCTATCCAGCTGGACAGGTATGCCCAGGAATTAAATCTCCACCAGATAACCTGCAGGATGGACGGGATCCAGATTCCCGCAGCCTGCAGCCAGAGGGCGAAAATCAGCCAGGAAGTTATGGACTGCATGGTCAACCCGAGCAGAAATGCTCCGGCCAGAATTAACACCGTGCTAACCCGCCCCACGTGGACCAGCTTCTTCTGGGAAGCCTCCGGGTTGATATAGTGATGGTAAAGGTCCCTGGTGGCATACAGGGCTCCCAGGTTCAGGTGGCTTGATACAGTTGAAAGATGTATGGCAATTATCCCGGCAAAGAACACCCCGATCAGGCCCGCCGGCAGGTACTCAAATCCCAGCCTGAACCACCCCATTTCATATTCAGCCTCTTCAGTGAGGCCAGGGTACAGGACAAAGAATCCCAGTATTGCCACCACCCATACACTGTTCCTGGCGAGCGAGATGAATCCTCCGGCCCACATGGAATAACTGGCATCGCGGACGGACCTGGCAGACTGGATTCTCTGCGCTTCAGGATACCAGTCTATAAAATTGCCCATGCCAATCCCGCCAAGGGTTGACATCAACAGCAACGTAATAAAGTCCATGGTGTAAAAGGAGGTACTGTCCAGTCCCCAGAATCCATCAAAATGAAAAGGATTAAGCCTCCAGACCTGGTCCATCCCTTCCAGTTTTGCGATGATCCCTGACGGTCCCCCCGCAGCATAAATACCCCAGACTGAAACCAGGGTAATTACAATAAAGCTAATGACCCCCTGCTGGAAGTCAGCCATGATTACCCCCCAGTACCCTGCCACCAGGACGTATACCGCGCATATTGAAGTAAAGAGGACAATCCCGATCCATTCCGGCCAGAGAAAGAGGTAAAAGCATATTTTTCCCATCGCGGCTGAAACCCAGGCGAGTATGAACATATTCATAAAAGTCTGCCATCCGGCCAGCCATCCTCTCAGGAGTTCAGCCCCCAAACCTGAATACCGGAGGTTTTGCCATTCGGCCTGGCTCATGGACAGGCTGCGACGAAAAATCCTGGTGGAAACAAAAGCTGAAACCGCGGTCCAGGCAGCAAAAAACGGATACCATACTCCCCTGGCTCCCCATTGATAGATGGTTCCGGTAATCCACATGGGTGTATCTGTGGCCGTATGGGTTGCGTAGACCGAGGTTGCAGGAAGCCACCAGGGAAGGCCCCTCCCGGCCAGGAAAAAATCGGACTCACTTTTTTTGCCCAGCCGATAAAACACCACTCCGCACACGATCATCAGCAATACCAGCAGAAAAGTCCAAACCCAGTCCAACAAAGTAAAGTTAACAGCCAGAGCCTCAGATTCCATCAATTCTTCCTTAATTTCAAGAAGCCTGTTTTCCCCAAAAATTCAAACAAAAATCCTACTGCCGAAGAACAGCTTCCAGTTTCCGGTTCCTCCTTATAAGCACAAGGTTGCGCATATAAATGAATCCGTTGAACAGGTAACTCAATATAAATACAGGGTCTGCCCTCTCAATGGCATATGCCAAAAGACAAAGGCTGCCTATGATGCTTAGATACCAGAAAGCAATCGGTATGACACTCTTCTTCTCCCGCTCCGAAACAATCCATTGAATTATAAACCGGGAAGAAAACACCGCAAGGCCTAAAAATCCCACAACTTCCCAGATACCGATTCCCTGGGAAAAAATTTCAGCAATTTTATTTTCCATTTATTACTTCCACTAAATTTTTCGACATGACAAACGCAGAATTGATTTTAAACAGAAAGCCGCTTAACAGCAAAGAGATACCAAATAAAATACCGGACCGGCATCAATTTCAGGGCGGATCGACCGCAGGCGAGAGAGTGGAAATTCTGCTCTCTGAATAGTCCCTGTTTAGCACATCACATCAGGGTAGAGGGTTAAAATATACCTGGTTGTCAGGGACACAATCCCCGACAGATATTTGTGTGCTTAATGGAATTCAAATTCACCTGAAGGAAAATCGACTAATGAATCCGGCTGCAGCTAGCTATACCGAAGAACATATAAGAAGCCTGGACTGGAAAGACCATATCCGCAGCCGTCCTGGAATGTACATCGGCCGCCTTGGTGACGGAACCAATTACGATGATGGGATTTACGTACTGATCAAGGAGGTCATAGATAACAGCATCGATGAATTCATGATGGGGTTCGGGAAAAAGGTTGAGGTCTCCATTAACGGAGCCGAAGTTACTATCCGGGATTATGGCAGGGGAATCCCCCTGGGAAAAACTATAGAGTGTGTATCAAAAATAAATACCGGAGCCAAATATGACGAGGGCGCGTTTTTTCGGTCTGTGGGCCTGAATGGAGTAGGCACAAAGGCAGTTAATGCCCTCTCTTCAACTTTCCGAGTTCGGGCAATAAGAGACGGAAAGGTCAAGGAAGCATATTTTAAAAAAGGCGAGCTGGTCGAGGACCTGAATATAAGGGAAACCAGGGAGAGAACGGGTACGGAGATCGTCTTCCGCCCGGACCCTGAAATTTTCAAGGAATTCAGTTTCAGGATGAGTTTGATAGAGGAACGCCTCTGGAATTACGCATTCCTGAACAGCGGCCTTACCCTCACCCTTAACGGAGAAGCAATCTACAGTAAAGACGGGTTGGCAGAACTCCTCAACAAGGAAGTAGGGGATGCGGCCCGCTACCCTGTTATTCACGTTGCCAGTCCGGATATAGAGTACGCGCTGACCCATACAGACAACTATGGAGAGGGCTATCTCTCTTTTGTTAATGGCCAGTACACTATCGACGGAGGAACCCACCAGTCTGCATTCAGGGAAGGCATCCTGAAAGCCTTTAAAGAATTTTATTCCTCGGATATGGATGGAGCTGACGCCCGGGGAGGATTCGTGGGAGTTGTCCTGGTGAGAATCCACGAACCAGTTTTCGAATCCCAGACAAAAACCAGACTGGGAAGCAGTCATGTCACGCCGGGCGGGCAGACCATAAGGTCCTGGGTTGTTGATTTTGTTCGCGATACCCTGGTCCGCCATCTCCATAAGGATCCGGAAACAGCTAACCTGATTCTGGCAAAAATCAAGCAAAATGAGAGAGAGCGCCGGGATATGGCCGGCATCAAAAAACTGTCAAGGGATCGGCAGAAAAAAGCCAGTATCCATAACAAAAAGCTGCGTGAATGCAAAGAACATTTCAATAATGAGCGAGACAAACTCCACATGGAAACGGAGCTTTTCATCACTGAAGGAGACAGCGCTGCTGGAAGCCTGACCAAGGCCCGCAACGTCAGGACCCAGGCCGTCTTTGCCCTGAAGGGAAAGCCCCTGAACTGCTATGGTAAATCCAAAAAAATTGTCTACGAAAATGAGGAGCTTAATCTTCTGCAGCATGCCCTGGGAATTGAGGACAGCCTGGATGACTTGCGCTATAACCGGGCAATCATAGCCACTGATGCTGATGTGGACGGAATGCACATCAGGCTGCTGCTTCTCACCTTTTTCCTGCAATTTTTCCCGGATTTAGTTAAAAAGGGACACCTGCACATCCTGCAGACTCCCCTCTTCAGAGTCAGAAATAAAAAGGAGACTGTTTACTGCTACAGCGAACAGGAGAAGTATGAGGCGCTGGAGAAGCTGGGCGCGAAATCTGAGATTACAAGGTTCAAGGGTTTAGGGGAAATCTCCCCGGATGAATTCGGTAACTTCATTGGAGAAGGTATCCGCCTTGATACGGTTACGATTCCTTCCGGAATGAAAACAAAGGAATTGCTGGAATATTACATGGGAAAGAACACTCCGGAGAGACGCGACTTCATTACTTCCAACCTGGTAATTGAACCGGTGGAAATGGTCGAAGGAAAGGGGGCCATGTGAGTGAAAACGAAATGGTACCCCCTGGTGAACCGCATGAGATAATTAAAAAATCCCTTAGCGTTGACGCAACCTATCGGAAATACTTCCTTCAGTACGCATCCTACGTTATCACGGACCGGGCAATCCCTGACCTGGCTGACGGCCTGAAACCGGTACAGCGGAGAATACTTCACTCCCTCTGGGAAAATGAGGATGGAAGATATAACAAGGTGGCCAACCTGGTAGGTCATTGTATGAAATACCATCCCCACGGAGATGCCTCAATTTTCTCCGCCCTGGTCGGGCTGGGGCAGAAAGGCCTGCTCATAGACACCCAGGGTAACTGGGGAGACCCGGTAACCAATGATTCCGCAGCCGCGGCCCGCTACATTGAAGCTCGGCTTACAAAATTCGCCAAAGAGGTACTTTTCGCCCCACACCTCACGGAATTCAAGATGTCCTATGATGGACGCAACAAGGAGCCGCTGGCACTTCCTGTTCGATTTCCCCTGCTCCTCGCCCTCGGGGCTGAAGGAATTGCAGTTGGATTGACAACCAGGGTATTGCCTCATAATTTCACCGAACTTCTGGAAGCACAGAAGGCCTACCTGAGAGGTGAAAAATTCCAGCTTTACCCTGATTTTCCGACTGGAGCCCTAATCGACGTCTCTGACTACCGCGACGGTCTTCCCGGTTCAAGGGTGAAGGTGAGAGCCGCCCTGGAACAAGATGGGAAATCGATCAAAATCAAGGAAATGCCTTATGGGGTCTCTACGGAAGCGCTGATTGACTCTATCCTCGCCGCTTCAGAAAAGGGCAAAATCAAAGTATCCAATATCCAGGACAATTCTGCCGCCGAAATTGAGATTATTGTCGCTTTCCAGCGAGGAGTGGACATGGCCAATGCTGAGCAGGCCCTGTACGCATTCACTGACTGCGAAGTATCCATAAGCTCCAGCAGCACCGTTATTGACAAAGACACACCCGTCACCTTGGGAGTATCAGAAATCCTGGCTGCCTCCACCGAAAGGACCAGGCAGCTGCTGCAGGAAGACCTGGAGTACCAGTTGGAGAAACTGGAGCAGAAATGGCACCTGAGAAGCCTGGTCCAGATTTTCATTGAAAACCGCATCTACCTCCGTATTGAAAAAGCTGAAACCAGGGAAAAGGTTTTTTCTGAAATCAGGATCGGGCTGGAACCTCACCTGAAGGTCCTGCGTCGCAAAGTTTCGGAAGAAGATATTGAGTACCTGACCGAAGTCAGAATTCGCCGGATAAGCGCCTGGGATGCGGCCCAGGCCCGGGAAGAACTGAAAAAAATTGATGAAGAAATCGGGAAAGTACAGCTGTTCCTGGATAATATCACTGACTATACCATCGCCTATTTTGATCACTTGCTGGAGGATTATGGCGCTGGCACAGAACGAAAATCAAAAATCACATCTTTTGATTCCATCCAGGCAGCCACGGTTGCTGAAAGAACAAGCAAACTTTTCGTGAACCGCAAAGGTGGATTTGTCGGCATTGAATTGAAAGACGCTGAAGAGATTTGCAACTGTTCAGCTCTTGATGAAGTCCTCACCGTAACCATGGATGGAGGGCTGATTGTAAGCAAGGTTGCTGACCGGAAATATGTGGGTGAGGAAATAATCCACGCCCAATTATTCACCCCTGAAAATCGCGACACAACCTTCAACATGATCTACGAGGACATAAAGTCAGGCAGGGTCTACCTGAAACGATTCCAGGTAGGAGGTTATACCAGGGATAAACGCTATGAACTGGGTAAAAGCAAGGAACAGACGAAAATTCTTCTTTTTGTTCCGGGAAGTGAAGATGTATTCGCCCATGTGAAACTGCGTAAAAAACCAAGGATAAAAACCGATATCTACCTGAACTTCTCTGAACAACTGGTCAAGGGACGCGGAGCCGGAGGAGTTATTGTCTCAAAACATAAACCTTCCTCAGCCAGGCTGATTTCAGGTACAGTTTTTGCCAACCGCACCAATGGAGATATCCCAGCCGAAGATGAATCTGACACGGACAACAAGCTTCCGGGTTTTTAGACCCAATAAAGTGAAAAAATCCGGTCCAGGCCGCGAATCATTCCGTCGATAAAATATATTCATTGATTCTGTTTTTCGGATACACGATAATTTTCCAAGGAGGAGGTATCAAATCTATGCAAGAACCAAATAGTCAACCACCGGTTGCGCCCGGGAGCAAACCAACAAACGTGAAGAAAATAGTGATATGGATTCTTCTCATTCTCGGAATACTTACCATTATCGTGGCATTGATTGTGGGAGGTGCCACATACTATGCTTACACCAAGATGAAGGATCTGGGACTGACTCCAACCCAGTTGGGAGATGATCCCGGAACCGCTTTCGGGAAAATTCTGGCAGCAACCAATGACGACATTGAATTTGTCTCATCAGACAAGGACAAGGAAGTTGTCACTTTCCGCAACCTGAAAACCGGTGAGACAATCACTATTGACTTCGAAAGCATCAAGGCTGGAGATTTTCCGGAAGGGCTGATTTCCCAATCCGATGAAGATGCTGAAGGTGATGTTTCCGGAGAAGAGATCCCCGGGGAATAGAATAACCAGGCTCCCCTGAACAGGAAAAAGCCAGAGTACAGTTAACAGCGCATTAATGCTCTTGAACTGTACTTCCTCGACAGGAAGGGATTGAGTACCCGCCTTTTTTAACAGCCAACCAGCGCCTGCATCGCTGACCTGGACTGTGGACGATTGTTTATGAAAATTGAAAAGCTTGAATTGTTCAAAGTGCCTCCCCGCTGGCTGTTCCTCAAAATCACTGCCGCAGATGGTTTGTCCGGATGGGGAGAGCCTGTTGTGGAAGGAAAAGCCGATACAGTCGCGGCAGCCGTAAAGGAATTTTCAGCCCTGGTTATCGGGCGCGACTCCAATCTCATTGAGGATCTCTGGCAGGTGCTTTACCGGGGCGGATTCTACAGGGGTGGCCCAATCCTTAGCAGCGCCATTTCCGGAATTGACCAGGCACTCTGGGACATCAAGGGCAAACGCCTGGGAGTACCGGTTCATGACCTCCTGGGAGGAAAAGTACGGGACCGGATGATGGTTTACCCCTGGGTAGGAGGAGATCGTCCATCAGGGGTGGCTGAAGCCGCCAGAAAAAAGCAGGCACTTGGCTTCAAAGCCGTCAAAATGAATGGAACTGAAGAACTGGAATGGATTGACTCTTTTACCAAGGTGGATGCTGCGGTTCAGAGGATAGCTTCAGTCAGGGAGGCTTGCGGGCCTGATTTCGGCATAGGTATTGATTTTCACGGCAGGGTGCACAAAACCATGGCCAAGGTCATCATGAAGGAACTGGAATACCTGAAGCCGCTGTTTGTTGAGGAACCGGTACTGGCAGAAAATTGGGAGTATTTCAAGGAACTGGCCGACAGATTTTCCATCCCGATAGCTACAGGTGAACGGCATTACACCAGGTGGGATTTTAAACAGCTTTTCAGGCAGGGAGCAGTGGATATCATCCAGCCTGACCTAAGTCATGCCGGCGGCATTTCTGAAGTAAAAAAGATTGCGGCCATGGCTGAAGCCTACGATATAACACTGGCTCCCCACTGCCCGCTGGGACCGATAGCTTTTGCCTCCTCCCTGCAGGTTGATTTCACCTGCCCCAACGCCTTCATCCAGGAAACAAGTGCAGGGATTCACTACAACACCGGGGCAGATATGCTGGACTACCTGCTAAATCCTGAAGTATTCGATTTTGAGGATGGTTACGTTAATCTGCCTGATAAAGCGGGCCTGGGGATTGAGGTTAACGAAGATAAAGTCCGGGAGATGGCACGGGTGGGTCATGACTGGAAGAATCCACTCTGGCGGACCGGATCCGGGGTTGTTGCCGAATGGTAGACCGGACTGAAGTCAGATACGTAACATTATGCGGCCTGTTGCCAGTCGTCAGGTTTTGATCTGCCGCGGCCCCGCCAGTATGTGAAATGATAAAAATTTCCATTCCCGGTCACAGGTTTTTTCCGCAAATGCCGGAATTATCAAAAAACACTGGAAATTTGGTTAAAATAAGATTAATTTATCTACTTACTTGTTTACAATGACTAACAATCATCACTTTTAACAATATAATTTAAATCTAAAAGGAAAGAGTGTATGTCAGAGAAAAAGACTCCAAGCAGAAGAGAATTTCTGCAGGCCAGCGGTACGGCAGCTGCAATTGTTTCAGCCGCGACTATCGTACCCAGTTCAGTTTTAGGAAGAGCCTTCGGGCACACTGCACCCAGCGACAAATTGAATGTTGCTGCTATAGGTGCAGGTGGAATGGGATCAGGAAACACAGACCGATGTGCCAAAACCGACAACATCTATGCATTGTGTGATGTCGACTGGGACAGGGCTGCCGGACAGTTTAAAAAGTATCCTCACGCCAAACAGTACAAGGATTTCCGCGAAATGCTTGAGAAAGAAACAGCGATTGATGCTTGCATAATTGCTTGTCCTGACCATACACATGCTGTTGCAGCCATGGCTGCCATGAAACTTAAAAAGCATGTCTACGTACAGAAACCCCTCACCCATTCAGTTTATGAAGCCAGGGTCCTGACAGAGACCGCCAGAAAATATGGAGTTGCTTCCCAGATGGGCAACCAGGGGCATTCCGGCCCGGGCTGCAGGAACATCAAGGACTGGATTTCAGCAGGTGTCATCGGTAAAGTGGAACTGCTTGAATGCTGGACCAACCGTCCGATCTGGCCCCAGGGAATCACCACCAGGCCGCCCAAAGAACCAGTTCCTGCCACATTGGCATGGGACCTGTGGCTTGGACCAGCCAAGTGGCGCGAATACAACCACGCCTACGTTCCCCAGAGCTGGAGAGCCTATAAAGATTTCGGCACCGGTGCGCTGGGTGACATGGCTTGCCATATCATGGACTCCGGCTTCTTCTCCCTTGACCTCAAGTATCCATCCAGCGTGGAAGGCTGTACCTCCCGTGATATCGGAACTGTTGATGGCGGGAAATGGGGAGGCCCGGTCAAAAATGACGAAACCTACCCACGCTCTTCCCTGATTACCTATAAATTCCCGGCACGCGGCAATAATCCCCCGTGCACTGTGAAATGGTATGACGGCGGACTGTTCCCGACCAGACCGGAACTGATGACTGATGATCGGGAACTCCCAACCAGCGGAAGCATCTTCCATGGCGAAAAGGGCATAATCGTCTGTAACGAATATGGTGTGGATCCCGTAGTTTACCCGCTTGAGGCAGCTGAGAGAGCAAAAGCCGCTCCCCAGACTGTTGAGAGAATCAAGGACGGCGAGGAAGGTCATGAAACCAACTGGCTGGAAGCCTGCAAGGGCGGAAAACCCGCATCCTCAAACTTCGATTATTCAGGACCGCTGACCGAAATGGTATTGATGGGGAACCTGGCCACTATTTTCCCGAGACAGAAACTCTTGTGGGACGGCCCGAACTACACGTTCACCAATATCAAGGAAGCCAACAACTGGATCAATCCTCCTTATCGTAAGGGTTGGAGCCTGTAAAAAGGAAGTTGGTAAAAAATCCAATAATTGCAACCTTCATTTGAGGCAATTCAAATGAATACATCTGAAAGAGACGCTGGTTTTACAGCGTCTCTTTCTTTTTACTAAAACAGGTTCAAAGGAACTGTGGACTGAACTGGCAGAGGGGGATAAATTAAATCTATTGGTAGGAAGCCAGAAAATCATTCCCCAATGTCTCAATCTTCTTTTCCCGCAGCAAAGCCACGGTCTTCATCGGATCATCGGTGCGCATTACGACAATCTCTTTGTTAACACACGCAAACGCGTACATATATTCAATGCTGATACCTTCCTCCGCCAGCACCTCCAGGGCCGAACCCAGGCCGTTTGCCAGGTCGGTGGCGGCAATCATAAAAACGTCATTCAGGTGAACTGTGAATTTTTCCTTTTCCAGGATCGCTGCCGCCTTGTCAGGGTTGGTCACGATCAATCTCAAAATTCCAAAATCAGAAGTATCTGAAACGCTTAAGGCCTTGATGGTAACACCTGAATTGCCAAGTGCTTTAAATACTTCGTGCAGCCTGCCGGAACGATTTTCGATAAATATGGACAATTGTTTTACTATCATTGCCGTCAGCCTTTCTTACCGGATTCCCTGTTATCTTGCACTCTTATGGCTTTTCCACCTGTTTCCGGCAGGGTACCGGCTTCAACCAGTTTAATTATTGGTGTTACGAGCACTTCATCACGCACATCCCTGGCCATTTTTTTCCGCAGGTTATCAAGGCTGGCATAGTTGTCAGTAAACCAGTCTCTGCGGATTTCAACATAAATTGTCATCTGATCCAGGCCTTCAATTGTCTCCAGGTGGATCACATAGTGAGAGTCAACTTCAGGGAACTGCATCAGGACTTTTTCAACCTGCATTGGAAACACGTTGCAGCCCCTGATAATGAACATATCGTCAGATCGTCCATGAATCCTGTCCAGAAGCCGGTGAGTCCTGCCGCAAGGGCAATCTTCCGGCAGGAACCTGGTCAGGTCCCTGGTCCGGTAACGGATTAGAGGATTAGCCTGCCTATTAAGCGTAGTGATGACCAGTTCTCCCAATACGCCATCTTCGACCGGCTGCAGCGTTTCAGGGTCAATTATCTCAGCTAGAAAAGAGTCTTCCCAGATATGCAGTCCATTCTGACATTCACATTCAAAAGCCACACCAGGTCCGCACATTTCAGAAAGACCGTATGAGTTATATGCCTTTATTCCAGCAGAAGCCTCCACCCTTCTCCGTTGTTCCTCAGTATGGGGTTCTGCCCCTATCACCATCAACCGCAGCGCTGTATCCCTGTTAGGATCTATCCCCATTGATTCCATTTCTGAGACAAGCCGCATTACATAGCTGGGGATTGTGTGAATTACACTGGTTCCGTAATCACAAATCAGTTTAATCTGCCGTTTCGTATTCCCTGCTCCTGCCGGAACTGTCAACGCACCCAGCTTCTCAGCCCCGTATTGAAATCCTAGACCGCCAGTAAACAAACCATACCCGCAGATATTCTGGAAAACGTCAGTGTTCCTCACGCCTACCATGAACAGGCATCTCGCTATCAGGTTAGCCCAGTTGTCCAGGTCCTGCCTGGTATGAAAAATAACTGTTGGATTTCCCGTAGTGCCACTTGAAGAATGCAGCCTCACTACGTCGGTTTTATCCGCAGCTAAAAAGCCATAGGGGAAATTCTCTCTAAGATCTTCCTTGGTCGTAAAAGGTAATAAACTGACATCTTCAACCGAGTTAATTCTTTCAGGAGTAATCCCCATTTCCTCATAAAGCTTCCGATAAAAAGGAGATCTCCCCGCCTGTCTAATCGCGGCTCTCATCCTGTTCACCTGCAGTCTATGAATGCCGCTCCGGGGCAATTTCTCAAGTTCTTCTTCCCAATAAATCATAGGTGGGTCCAGTCAATTTTAATTAAATACCGCGGCTGCTGTTCTGTAACTGCAGTAGAGTTTTCTTTCTTGAAATGTTCAGATCAAATCAAGTCCAGAAAGGTCGTGTCTTCACGAAGGAAGACAGGCAACCTGACTGACCTTCTTAAATAATATCATAGTCAAATCGGTATTTTTTTGGTATGCCCGCACAAAATTCAGCTGATAAAAACACAACAAAACCTAAACCCGGTCTCTTTCCTGATATGTAAAAGTTGTATTGCCAACGGATTCCGAAACCTGGTTTATCCCGTGTTCATCAGCAGATGATCAATCCGGCGGGTTTTCCCTGTCCGGCTAACTCTTTTTCATCCAGAACGGGGCAGAGCCAAACCAGAGGATCATGCCTAAAACCATAAGACTTGAATGAGAATCCCAGGTCATTTTTCCAGCCAGAACCATGAAAGAAGGGATTACAGTCATGCAAAGACCTGCCAGGGAAATTATCATAAGTACCTTTTTCATGATATCTCTACCTCTTTGCTGCTATTCTTCTGCTCAATTAAACTCAAAAGGACATAAATTAAAATAGCCGCAAACCATGCGGGCAGAGCTTTAAAATAAATCTCCAACGGAAGCATAAAGCTGATTCCGATAGATCCAGTCCATGAAAGGAACGCTGGTAAACTGAACATTCCTTTTCTCCATTCTGTAAAGTTCTGCCGCATACCTAATTTCGGAAAGAGCCAGAAATCAGCCAGGATTACGGCCCCCATGGGCATAAGTAACAGTCCATAAAGTGCGACAAAATCCATCAACCTCATAACCAGTGCCGGGAAACATGCCGCGATGGTGGTTGCAACTCCGGTTGCAAGGGTAACTTTCCACCTTTTCCAGTTTGGAGTTGCTATCTGGAAAGCAAGACCAGCGCGGTAAAGGGTGGGGTTGGCCGTAGTCCATCCTGCGATCACAACGCAGACTGCCCCGGCAACACCGGCACCCATATAAGCAATAGGGCCGGGAGCAACGGAACCTGCTGCTGCAGCGCAAAGAATTCCGGAAGCTATCCAGGCCAGGAAATGTCCCAGAAACATTCCTGTCGCTGAGGCAAAGCCATATTGCCATTTTTTTGCGTACCGGAGAATTGTCAAATCTGCCATTCCTATATGCATGGCCAAATTAGCAAACCAGGCAAAAAACATGACATGCCAGATTGTAAACTGGACCTGCCCTTCGACCGCGACTCCGGTCCAGACTTTTTCATTGGCCACCCTCCAAAAATCCCCCAGAGAATGACAGCCAAGGGAAGGAAGGACAGCTACAGCCGCAGCCACGAACACCAGGAACATCCAGGGCGCGCAGATCTTTGAGAACCGGGAAATCTTTTCAAATCCCAGTATCGCAAGAATTGTCACAATTCCCCCTACAACAGCGACTACAATTACCCAACTTATACTGCCGGGATAAATGTCAGACAGGCCAGGCATGGGCATTTTGAAAGGCAACCCGACTGCAGTAGCGGCAACAGCTATCATGGCCCCGGCAAGAAAACAAAACATCAGGGCGTTAACAATGCCGTAGATGTATGTAAGGACAGGGCCACAGATCTTGCGAAGCTGCCAGTAGAGAGTAAGGCGGCATCTCACAGCAATAGGGGCGCATATCAGCGCCCAGCTCAAAACAGCCAGAATATTCCCAACAATCAGGCCTATTAATAAGTCCCCGGCAGTGACACCATGCACCACGAAAAGTGGCCCAAGGATAAATTCAGTACCGGCAACATGTTCTCCGGCATAAAGACCAAGAAAATTAGTAAATCCCTGTAGCTTTGATTTATCTACAGGTTCCCTGTCGAACTCGTACATGGCATCCAGCCTGTTGGCCAGCGTCTTGCTTTTTTCATTCATAGTTCTGCGCTCAACTCCTGTTCCGGTAAAATTCAACTGGATACTAAGTATTACAGTCAGCTTGACCGTAGTCCATATCAGGAGCCTTCTTTTATAAAAAAATTTCACCTTTTTGATTGGATCAAAAGAGCAGGTCTCTCTATAATCGTGGTGGGGAGGAAAACAACTAACTGAGGTTGATTAACATGGCAAGACTGTATTCCGAGAATTCCTATATAAATGAATTCAAGGCTGAAGTGACTGGAGTAATTCCCTGCAAAAATGGTTGTGAGGTACTTTTGTCAGACACTGCGTTTTACCCGGAATCTGGAGGGCAGCCTTCTGATCATGGATGGATAAACGAATTCCAGGTGGTTAATGTAGTCGACTCCAGGGAAGGCCCCATTCATACTGTCTCAACCGGAGATCTATCGGTAGGACAGGAAGTGTCGTGCAGAATTGACTGGAATAGAAGGTTTGACCACATGCAGCACCACACCGGTCAGCATATCCTTTCCCAGGCCTTTTGGGAAACCTCCAAAGCAAAAACGGTTTCGTTTCATTTAGGCAGCGATGATGTAACTATTGATCTTTCGGTTGAATCTCTATCCGCGGAAAAACTTTTAGAGACCGAAAACAGAGCTAATAAGGTAGTAACTGAAAACATGGAGATCAAGGTTTATTCAGTTGACAGCTCTGAACAGAAAGACATACCGGTCAGGAAACCATCAACGCGGCAGGGAGCCGTAAGGATAGTCGAAATCAATGGCTGGGACTACTCCCCCTGCGGTGGAACGCACTGCAGGGCTACCGGTGAAATAGGCCTTATCAAAATAACCCGCCTGGAAAGAGTACGAAAGCAGCTACGGGTGCATTTTTGCTGCGGCGGCAGGGCTCTGCGAGATTTTCAAAAAAAGTCAGAACTGGCCGACAGCCTCGGAAACCTTCTGTCCTGCGGAGAAAACGATCTTCTTTCCAACATAAATAAACTGATAGAAAACAGCAAGTTACAGGCAGGAAAAAACAGAGCGCTCCACCAAAGAATCTTTTCAATGAGTGCTGAAAAGATGGCACACAATGTCCAGGACATAAACGGATTTAAGAGTATAATTCAACTGGTTGAAGAGATTGATCTTAAGGATCTGAACAAGCTGGCAACCAAGCTGTTGCAGGAAAACGCGGCGGATATTGTGTTGCTCGCAACAGAAAAACCCCGACCCGGAATACTTTTCGCAAGGATCATTAATAAAAGCCTGCCGGATCTTCGTTCGGTTCTTGAGGCAACTCAGGACCAGTTCGGAGGTAAAGGAGGGGGCTCTCCTGACCGGGTCCAGGCTGGAGGCAATGATCCGAAAGGCCTTTTACCAGCTCTCGAAAAAGCCAAAACAATGATCATGCAGAGTACAGGAAGGTAACACCTACCCATAATCCTTCAGATTACAGTTCACATTTTCCAGGGTGGGCAACGGACAGATAGATTTGATTCTACAAGTATCCTGAACTTGCAGAGAGACTTAAGTTCTCCGGTAAAATTTGATCATAATTCCTTTTTCGGCTAGCATTTCCAGTTAAGATTAATTAATTTGGTGACAAACAAGTTTGATTTAAAGAAAAGGTAATATAAGAATCATGGCAAACAACAGATCGACAGAGCCTGCTGATTACAAAATCGCGGATATAAAACTAGCTGATTTCGGAAGAAAAGAAATGGATCTGGCTGAACAGGAAATGCCTGGATTAATGAGCATCCGCGAAGAGTATAAAAGCAAAAAACCCCTTGCGGGAGTTCGGGTTACCGGATCCCTGCATATGACTATACAAACCGCTGTCCTGATTGAAACACTCAGAGACCTGGGGGCCAATGTGCGGTGGGCAAGCTGCAACATATTCAGTACCCAGGACCACGCGGCTGCGGCCGTTGTTCGAACCGGAATCCCGGTGTTTGCCTGGAAGGGCGAGAGCCTGGAAGATTACTGGTGGTGCACCTTAAAAGCACTTACCTTTCCTGAAGGCGGCCCCAACCTGATAGTTGATGACGGAGGAGACGCTACACTTCTGGTTCACATGGGGTATGAAGCTGAAAAGGCGTATGCAGCTGATGGAAGCCTTCCCGATCCGGAGAGTACCGATGTTCATGAAATGCAGGTAATTCTCAGGCTCATTAAAGCACAGCTGGAACAAGACCCACAATTCTGGCATCGAATGGTCCCTGGTTTAAAGGGAGTCAGTGAAGAGACAACCACCGGTGTACTCAGGCTCTATCAGATGGCACAAAAAGGTACGTTGCTATTCCCGGCAATCAACGTAAATGACAGTGTTACAAAAAGTAAATTTGATAATGTTTATGGGTGTCGCCATTCCCTGCCCGACGCTATCTGCAGGGCCACTGATGTCATGATCGGAGGCAAAACTGTACTGGTATGCGGATTTGGTGAGGTTGGCAAAGGCTGTGCTCAAGCCATGCGTGGACAGGGTGCCAGGGTGCTGATAACGGAAATCGATCCAATATGCGCTCTGCAGGCCTGCATGGAAGGCTACCAGGTTGTCACCGTTGATGACGTTGTAGGTGATTGTGATCTTTTTGTGACAGCTACAGGAAATATGGAGGTTCTCTCAGCTGATCAGATGTCCAGGATGAAAGACAAGGCAATTGTCTGCAACATTGGTCATTTTGACCATGAAATAGATATGGCCGGGCTGGAAAAAATTCCCGGGATTCGCAAAGAAAACATAAAACCACAGGTAGATCTCTGGCACTTTACAGACGGCCATGCAGTGATTGTACTTTCAGAAGGAAGACTGTGTAACCTCGGTAATGCCACGGGTCATCCAAGTTTCGTGATGAGTAACAGTTTCACCAACCAGGTAATGGCCCAGATAGAACTGTGGCAGAATCAGGACAGTTACAAAAAAGAGGTTTATGTCCTTCCTAAACATCTGGACGAAAAAGTTGCGGTTTTACATCTGCCGAAACTGGGAGCAAAACTCACAACCCTGACTCCAAAGCAGGCTGAATATATTGGGGTTCCAGTTACAGGGCCCTTTAAACCAGATCATTATCGATACTAGCCCGCATTTCTCACCGGATTGCGTAGCGAGGCGGCGGAGACGCCGGCCAGATAAGGCTTGCGACCGAGGCCCCCGCAGTCGTACTTGATGGTACGTCGAGGAGGCCGACAGAGCATAACGCAGTCAGGACGGATGTATTCGCCGCAGCAGTAGTCAGCTGGTGAGAAATTCGGGCTAAGATTGCACCAGGATAGAATCTGCAGGATTCTTGTTCGCGGTATCTACGCAATCAGGCCGGTCACACCTTGAGTAAAAATCATGAGATGACCGGCTTCCAAATTATTTCTTTCCATATTAAATTAGCAACAGTCAAAATCTATCCATGTTATTCTAACAACACTATATAATATGCAGCAAAACTCCGGATTCGCCACTAGCCTAACCTGTTTTTCCAGTTCTCAATGTTACCGCTTCTGGCTTCCACTAATCACATTATTTTTTCTTTTTCCGCCCCTTGAGGGCGCGGTACTGCAAAAAAAAACAGTAGAGGCTTATTCCTCTTATATCGCAAAAGTGGAAAAGGAGCTGGTCTCCCGCAGGAATGGGGAACTTCCCTACCTTAGTGTTTCCGAGTCACCCGGGAACCTTATCAGCCTTTCCAAAGATCTTATCGTCATCAGAAACCTTCACGAAGAGGACAAGACACCCAAAGGAATAATCCACGAATGGCTGGGCGCAGTATTCCTGGAGGGAATTACCCTGGACCAGGCGTTGCAGGTACTCACTAACTATGACATTCACCAGGACATTTTCAAGGAAATTGTTCTTTCCAAATTAATCAGCCGGTCCGGCGACCTGGTTACCACCCACATGAGATTTAGAATAGAAGGGTTATTGACCATAGTCACTGACTCAACCAACGAGGCCCGAATCTTTCGGATCTCTGACAAAAAAGCCCAGATTTTTTGCCACAGCAAAAAGATCAATGAAATTGAGAATTATGGGGAAGAAAATGAAAAATTGCTGCCGGAAGGCAACGACCGAGGCCTGCTCTGGAGAGTAAACTCCTACATAACCTTGCTGGAATCTGATGAGGGAGTCACTATTGAATGCAGATCAATCAACCTGACCCGGGATATTCCATTCGGGATTGGACTTTTCATTGGCTCATTCATTAACAACGCGCCCGCAGAATCTCTTAAATCAATGCTGACAGCCCTGAAATCATACTTTTCCAAAGAACCATACCTTCTCCCCAAAAAGGAGTCGCTTCCTTCACAGGAATAAACCCTGGCACAATCGGTAGCCGGCTATTTCCCCTGACCTGAAACCTTAACTGGAACGCAGCTGGATCTTCCAGCCCCAGGTCCATAAGAAGAACCCAAAACATACCGGAGAGAATAAGTAATTTCCAATCTCAATTACAATGACGAAACTCCTGAAGGACTCTGAAATACTTCATTTCTTTCATGACCGCTTAGAATAAAGCATAAAAAAGGCGGGAGCAAAAATGATGATCCCGCCTTTCGTTGTTATAAATTTATAAATTACCTTTAGAATTTTCTCCTCAATCCCGAAAGGGCAAGAAGCCCAAAACCAAGAAGCAGCATCGTTGCGGGTTCCGGAACCTGGGTGAGGTCATGGGTCTCAAAAGAATAATTCTCACTATTATTTAGTGGATGACCATCTTCCCCTCCAAAAGTCCCGCCATTATATGTAATAGTCATCCAGTCAATAAGAGTGTCGTCAAGGTAGCAATAAAAATCAAAACTGAATGGGGTGGATTCATATGCTGTATTAAAAGAATAAAACCAGAGTAGAACATCAATATCGTCTCCCGCAGCTGTCACTACATAATCAGATACATAGGTGACACCCCATGTGTTAAAAACATTAACATCATAGGTGGAATCATATGTCTCCGTATAATCCGCATCAAGAATCATGCCGGGTGAGGCAAAAACATCGTTTGTTGATATATGGACGATCTCATCAAAATTTCCCATATCTATCTCACCGAATAAGATTCCATCTGCTAATCCATTGGAAATTGTCAGCAAGCAGAAAAGAGCCATAAAAATTACAGTAAAACAATTCTTTTTCATCATGCCACCTCTATGTGTATTATTTTATAATTGCCGCTCGGCTTAAGAATCAGTCAGAAAACTATATATTACGCAAGCAATTATGATTCCATACTTATAACTACTGGATATTACGTATAAATATCCTGTACGGCCGGGCCTTTTTTATCCAGGAATCCAACATATATCGGAGACATTTATCTAGTTTTTCCCTGTATGATAAAAAGGGTTAATGATATAAAACCGTTACCCCTAACTTGATAGGTGATCGAAACTGCGAAGTGTTTCGACAGAAAGTATCCATCCGGGACATTTGCATTTAGGAATAGAGGGTAATTTCCTGTATTAAATATATAAAAATGTATTTAATAATGAATTCTAGCTATCATCATATTTCTTACGCCAAATTCAATGATAGCAAGAAATCATCTATACGTTTCAATTTGTAAACAATACTGACAGTTCACACGTTATGGGTTTACAGCTAAGATGAAATAGTCATTAGTTATGAACACTTAGAAGAATATCTAAAACTGTAAATAAATCCTACACTTTTATGCTTATTTTACGCCTTGATGATTGATCGAAGGATTCGCAAGGCGCATATGGAGTCAAGTCTCCGTTTGACTTATGGCGGCGGGACTAACAGTATTTACTCTGGAATTAACTGTTCCATGGACGGATTGGTCTGGATTGCTCTGATTACTTCTCACATCTCCGATTCGAACGAACAAACCGTACGCTATTATGGCCGCATCTCCAACGCGGCCCGCAAAAAGGCGAAAGCAGGCCCTTTGTCATCCATCCAGCTGTTGACGAACACTGTCCTTGGAATACGTGGCCCGGACAAAAAACTCGGGACCAGTTCCGCAATTGGGGCAGGTAGACTGGGTCGACTGAAGAAACTAAATACGTAAGTCGATTTTGATTGAAAACCGGTTTGGAAAATGTTCTCAAACCTTAAATTTCTTATCACCAGACCAGTTTCCACTGCTGCATGATCTGGCCCGGTACCGGATCAACCTTAGATGTCACCCAAATCCGACAAATTTTCTCAAATAATTCTCCTGATGTCTGTCATGTGTTATTTTGGAAAAGCAACAGGCTTGGAGATTAAAGGTGAAGGTTTTCTATTCCATGACTCAATTAATGACTTCCAGTAAAAAAATATTTTTCCCGTTTATTTTTGCTTTCTTGCTGTCAATTTCACCCGCCCCGGGAAGTTCACTGCAGAACGATACCAGGGAAACCTTTGCAAAATATGCCGATGATGCGGAAAAAGAGCTGGTGGAGAGGCGAAACGGAGTGCTCAGTTTTTTCAGGGAAGCAGGTCTGCCTGCCAATCAGGCTGCTTTATCCCGGGGGGATAAAGTAATCACCAATCTCAATGATAAAGACGAAACTCCAGGAGGAATCATCCATGACTGGATAGGTGCGGTTTTTATACCTGGGGTAAGGCTGGAAAACGTTGTTGATACCCTGCTTGACTATGATTCTCATGATGAGATCTTCAGTGAAGTAATCGATTCCAGGTTGGAAAATAGATCGGGTAATTTACTTACTGTATATATGAGGTTCAAGAAAAAGGAAATTATTACAGTGGTGACAGACACCCGTCATGAAGCTACTCTTTATCCAATATCAGGTAACAAGGCCCAGATATTCTCAAGAAGCACAAAAATCAATGAGGTTGAGAATTTCGGTAAAACAAATGAAACAGTACTTCCTGAAGGAGAAGATCATGGATTTCTCTGGAGAATGCATTCTTACTGGAGCCTTGAAGAAGGAAAAAACGGAGTGCTGGTTGAATGCAGGTCAATCACACTATCACGGGATATCCCGTTGGGGCTGGCATTTATTATCGGCCCGATTATTAACAGAATGCCCCGCGAATCCTTGGAATCAGTATTGGAAACATTGAAAGCGCATCTAGCGCATCTGACTCGCAGTTCCAGCAAAGCTGGCAGTTAAACAGTAACTCAACTGCCGGGTTTACATTTTATCTACAGCATCGCTGATAATAATAACTAATTGCTGCTGGACACGGGCTTCTGTACGAAAAAAAAGGGCTCCTTTTTGAGGAGCCCTTTTTTGTTTATGAATAAAACCGGCGATGACCTACTTTCCCACACCGCCTCCGGTGCAGTATCATCGGCGCTGAAGGTCTTTACTTCTGTGTTCGGGATGGGAACAGGTGTTACCCCTTCGCTAAAACCGCCGGTAAACTTAAATACTTTTTTTAGAAACTGGAGAATAGGGAAACAACATTATCCACATTGAGATATTTTGCAAATGGGTAAATTTCAGGTCAAGCCTCACGACCGATTAGTACTGGTTAGCTGCATACGTTACCGTACTTCCACATCCAGCCTATCAACCTCGTAGTCTTCGAGGGGTCTTCAGCAGGGTTTTCCCTGGGGAGATCTAGTCTTGAAGAAGGCTTCGCGCTTAGATGCATTCAGCGCTTATCCCTTCCGCACTTGGCTACCCAGCTATGCCTCTGGCGAAACAACTGGTGCACCATCTGTGCGTCCGACCCGGTCCTCTCGTACTAAGGTCAGCCCTTCTCAAATCTCCTACGCCCACAGCAGATAGGGACCGAACTGTCTCACGACGTTCTAAACCCAGCTCACGTACCGCTTTAATCGGCGAACAGCCGAACCCTTGGAACCTTCTTCAGCTCCAGGATGCGATGAGCCGACATCGAGGTGCCAAACCTTGGCGTCGATATGAACTCTTGGCCAAGATAAGCCTGTTATCCCCGGCGTACCTTTTATCCGTTGAGCGATGGCCCTTCCATGCGGGACCACCGGATCACTAAGGCCGACTTTCGTCCCTGTTCGACTTGTAAGTCTCACAGTCAAGCGGGCTTATGCCTTTGCACTCTGCGGCTGATTTCCAAACAGCCTGAGCCCACCTTTGCGCGCCTCCGTTACTCTTTAGGAGGCGACCGCCCCAGTCAAACTACCCGCCTAACGCTGTCTCTGTACCTGATTCAAGGACACAGATTAGATGCACGATACAAAAAGGGTGGTATCTCAACAGTGGCTCCACCGAACCTGACGATCCGGCTTCAAAGCCTCCCACCTATCCTGCACATTCAGCACCAAACACCAACGCTAGGTTATAGTAAAGGTGCACGGGGTCTTTCCGTCTAGCTGCGGGCAAACGGCATCTTCACCGCTACTACAAATTCGCTGAGTCTCTTGTCAAGACAGCGCCCAGATCGTTACGCCATTCGTGCAGGTCGGAACTTACCCGACAAGGAATTTCGCTACCTTAGGACCGTTATAGTTACGGCCGCCGTTCACTGGGGCTTCAATTCAGAGCTTCGCCGAAGCTAACCCCTCCTCTTAACCTTCCAGCACCGGGCAGGCGTCAGACCCTATACGTCGTTTTATTGACTTTGCAGAGTCCTGTGTTTTTAGTAAACAGTCGCCTGGGCCTATTATCTGCAACCTTTTTCCGCTTCATTCGCAAGGAACTTCACGTACAAAAGGCCAACCTTCTCCCGAAGTTACGGTTGTAATTTGCCGAGTTCCTTAACAAGAGTTCTCTCACGCGCCTTGGGATTCTCTCCCTGTCTACCTGTGTCGGTTTACGGTACGGTCACCTTCGTCCTCACTAGAGGCTTTTCTTGGCAGTGCGGAATCAGAAGCTTTGCTGACCTTACGGTCATCGCTATCACACCTCAGCATTAACGGATGAGTGGATTTGCCTGCTCATCCTGCCTACATGCTTCGACCTGGTATTCCATCACCAGGACTTCCTATCCCTCTGCGTCACCCCATCGCTCAAACGGACTACGGTGGTACAGGAATATTAACCTGTTTCCCATCGACTACGCCTTTCGGCCTCGCCTTAGGAACCGACTAACTCTGGGCGGACGAACCTTCCCCAGAAAACCTTAGACTTTCGGCGAATTTGATTCCCACAAATTTTATCGCTACTTATGCCGACAGAGTCTCTTGTCTACTCTCCACCAACCCTTACAGGTCAGCTTCAACGCATAGACAATGCTCCCCTACCATCCCGATAAATCGGGATCCGCAGCTTCGGTGGTGTACTTTAGCCCCGTTAGATTATCGGCGCAGGACCGCTTAACCAGTGAGCTATTACGCTTTCTTTAAAGGATGGCTGCTTCTAAGCCAACCTCCTGGCTGTCTGTGTGTTCCCACTTCCTTTCCCACTTAGTACACGCTTCGGGACCTTAGCTGGCGGTCTGGGCTGTTTCCCTTTCGTCTATGAAGCTTAGCCCCCATAGACTGACTCCCGAGTTTACGTTCTCAGCATTCGGAGTTTGGTTGGAGGCGGTAGGCGATGAAGCCCCCTAGTCCATCCAGTGCTCTACCTCCGAGACGAATCACTCGAGGCTAGCCCTAAAGCTATTTCGGGGAGAACGAGCTATCACTGAGTTTGATTAGCCTTTCACCCCTATCCTCAGCTCATCCAAGCCATTTTCAACTGACACTGGTTCGGGCCTCCAACAGGTGTTACCCTGCCTTCACCCTGGCCAAGGATAGATCACTCAGCTTCGCGTCTGCTCCAAACAACTATACGCCCTATTAAGACTCGGTTTCCCTTCGGCTCCTCTTTATCTTCAGATTAACCTTGCTGCTTAGAACAACTAGCCGGCTCATTATGCAAAAGGCACGCCGTCATCCCGGTAAACCAGGACTCCGACCGCTTGTAGGTTAATGGTTTCAGGTACTATTTCACTCTCCTCGCAGGAGTTCTTTTCACCTTTCCCTCACGGTACTAGTTCACTATCGGTTGCGGATGAGTATTTAGCCTTACGAGATGGTCCTCGCTGATTCCCACAAGATTCCTCGTGTCCCATGGTACTCGGGATTCCCAACCCTTCTTTCCACCTTTCATCTACAGGTCTTTCACCCTCTTTGGATCGCCTTTCCAGAACGATTCGATTAGGTTTTCAGATATTATGTCGGGTCCCACAACCCCAGCTCCACCGAAATGAAACTGGTTTAGGCTCTTTCCTTTTCGCTCGCCGCTACTCGGGAAATCGATTTTTCTTTCTCTTCCTTCAGGTACTGAGATGGTTCACTTCCCTGAGTTCGCTTCCTTATACTATATATTCATATAAGGATGTCATGGCTTTCACCATAACGGGTTTCCCCATTCGGACATCCCCGGTTCTTCGCTCGCTTGCAGCTCCCCGAGGCTTTTCGCAGCTTGCCACGTCCTTCATCGCCTTTCCGCACCTAGGCATCCACCATTAACCCTTAGTAGCTTGACCTGAAATTTACGCATTCGCAAAAATTCCACGTCTCTTACTGTGGTTTGTATTATTTGCCCTATATTCTCCAGTCTGTAAAAGATCTTCACCGCACTCTCAGCCGCGGATCACTGACCGGCATTTCCACCGATTTGCGGAATGATACAGACTTTCTCCCATTTATTCAAGTTTTCCTGGCAGATTTTTTGGAGTTCATTTTTTGTGCCGCCGGGTCCAATTTTTTACTATCTCCAAAACCCGGTTCTTAATCTGATTTTTTTAGTTTTTATATTGACTCTTCCATTAATTACAGGAACAAGATGAACCGTGTCTTTTTAGAGATTTCCATTTAAAAAAATATCAGAACCCTTAAAAACAGCTGCGTGTTAAATCCAACCTTAAATTGGAATACCGGCCAGACGAAGAAGATGAAGCGGATTCTTTTCCTTATGTTCCGATGCGCGTATCTCTAAAATCCACAGCAAACCCTTTTTACCTGACCTGTGCAATCCTTTCCAAACGCAAAAGCAAGTTGAAAAAACAGACAATATCATTCACTATTCGTGAATGCCTCAAGATTATCGGAAGGTTGACAGACAAAAACATATAATCCTGGCTGGTTCCGTTCACCTTTTGACGGCATCAGGATCAGTTCTTGGCTTGCTTGGATTCGCGGCCTGCAGCCGCGGAGAATGGCGGACTGTCTATATCCTGATGATTTTGACCATATTGATAGATGCCTTTGACGGTTCCCTGGCAAGAAAATTCAGGGTTCAGGAAATGCTTCCCCAGATCGACGGAGCCCTGATGGATAACCTGGTGGATTTCGTCAACTATTCTCTCCTCCCCGCATTTGTATTACTTCTATCAGGTCTCCTGCCTGAACAATTCAAGCTCCTGGGAGCTTCCATGGTCCTTTTGTCTTCCTGCTACCAGTTTTCGCAAACCAATGCCAAAACCACCGATCATTATTTCAGGGGTTTCCCTTCCTACTGGAACCTGCTTGTGATTTATCTCGGGCTTCTGGGATTCTCTCAGTGGACAAATCTGATGGCCGTTGCAACCTGCACCATCCTTGCTTTTGTTCCTGTCTACTATGTCTACCCGTCCCGCACGCCAGTGCTAAAAAAACTCACGCTCTGGCTCTCTCTACCCTGGATCATCCTGCTATCCGGTGGCGTCATAATGTCTGGATCCTCAACACTGGTCACTTTTTCATATACTGTCACTCTCATTTCTCTTTTTTATATAGTTTATTACCTGTTGTTAAGTTGCTTTCTAACGTTCCACAGAACAAAAGCTGTGAATAAATCCTGATTCCAGGGCCAAGTGCGCCTCCAGAGTTATGCCAATTACTAAAAAAGTCATCAGCAAAAAATCCGCCAGCCGCCTCATCCCTGTGCCGGTCTGGGGGCTTGTCGCATTGATACTGCTGATCGGGATCTGGCTGTACGCGACTGGACACCAGGTTCACTGGTCTGGCTTCATTGCCATCATGTTTTTCTACCTTCTCATCTTCTACCTGGGTTGTTTTGCTTCCAGGAAATATTCCAGTGGAAATCTTGATGATCTGATGCTTGCAGGAAGGGAACTCCCCCTGGGTTTAGCCGTATTCACAATGAGCGCCACCTGGGTCGGGGGCGGATACATTAACGGGAGCGCGGAATATGCCTATTCAAATGGACTGGCTTGGGTCCAGGCTCCCTGGGGTTACTCCTTAAGCCTCATAATAGGAGGTCTTCTCTTTGCGGCTCCAATGCGGCGCAGAGGTTACAGAACAATGCTTGATCCGCTGCAGCAGCGCTTCGGAAAAAAAGTATCTTCCATCCTCTTCCTCCCTGCAGTTACCGGCGAACTCTTCTGGTCAGGGGCAATCCTGGTAGCTTTAAGCACAACATTTGCCACAGTGTTAAATCTGGATAACCGTACATCTATCATCATTTCGGCAGTTATAGTAATCGCTTACACCGTAATTGGCGGCCTGTGGGCGGTGGCCCTGACTGACACGGTCCAGCTCCTACTCATTTTTATTGGCCTCTGGCTGGTTATTCCAACGGCACTGCCCCATGTCGGGGGGATAAAAAAGCTGCTGGCTGACTATGAAGCGTCAACCGGCTCCCTGGGAGGATTCCTGCCTCCATGGGACTGGAAGAGTGATCCAAACTGGGGCAACTATTTCTGGAACTGGCTGGATTACATGCTCCTTTTATCCCTGGGTGGCATACCCTGGCAGGTCTACTTCCAAAGAGTGCTGGCAGCAAAAACGGCCGCAATAGCCAGAGTCCTGTCCATTCTGGCTGCATTTGTCTGTTTTGTGGCTGCAATCCCAGCTATCTTAATCGGCATGATAGGGCGCCAGATACCATGGGGAACCGGAATCTACCCCGCGGCTCCTGAAAACGCCGCCAGTATTCTGCCCTATGTCATTCAATACTGCACAAATCCGGTAGTGGCCGCGATCGGGTTAGGCGCCGTCGCGGCAGCAGTCATGTCATCAATGGATTCATCCATCCTTTCAGCAGCCTCCATGAGTACCTGGAATGTCTACAGGCAGGCCAGGCGCAGCACTCCCTCACCCAAGACGATGAAGACGGTCCTGCACACCTGTATAGTGGTCATCGGATTAGCAGCTGCACTTATGGCTTTAAAAATCCAGAGTGTTTACGAGTTATGGATCCTGTGCAGTGACTTTGTATACTGCATCCTCTTTTCCCAGCTGCTTTGCGCGGTATATGACAAAAAAGCTAACCGGATCGGCTCTGTTGCCGGCATAATAGTGTCTTTTATCCTCAGATTTGGCGGCGGAGAGGCTGCACTGGGCATACCCAGGTTAATCCCCTATCCCATGATCGCTGAAGACGGCATGGTCCTGTTTCCCTTCCGCACCCTTTCCATGCTGGCAGGACTGATTGCGATTATCGCTGTTTCCCGGTTGACACAGAAACAGTGCCCGCCCCAGGGGCTGAAGGATATGGGCTGAGTAACTGGTGATAAAAAAACAGCCAGGCGGGCCGGATTATAAATAACGGGGTTGAGTTTCTAACAAACGCTGCCGGAAGCCTGTCAGCAAACAGCCGGAAGTTCAGACAGAGGCACTGTCTCGGCATGGACTCCCGGTCACGTCGGATCCATCAGAATCTTTTTCCTGAAGGAAACGCAATGTCGACATGACAAAGAGCCGCAAAGAAGATAAAAATAATACTCAATTAATCCTCATTGCGACTCCACATCATTGCTTTAATTCAAATGCGGCACCATAAGCCGGAAGCTTATGCCATGTTCCGGATCAACTACTCCATAGCCTTTTCCAAAGCCTGGGTAGTAGTGAAATATTTAACCTTCATATTGGATTCTTCCCATTCAGGCAGAGCACCCTGCTCCAGATAACCCAGGTACCTTTTCATTACCTGAGCGAAATGGGCTTCATGACCTATGCGGAATTCATCCGGAATAGTGATATTCCAACCGTTTGCGGTTTCGCTGAGTTCCACGCCGGGATAATCTACCTGGATACCTTCCATCGCCTTGATCAGGGCTGATTCCACCGCGGTTTTTTCAATACCTTCGGCGGGTTCAACAAAAAGTTCGGGCTTATAACCCTGTTCAGCACCCTGGCGAATAATAATATTTGCCCTGGATCCTCTCATGATTGAGTAATGGGTATCCGCGGCGCCTTCGGGGGCCTGAAAATTCCATTTAACAATCACCTGGCTGTGGATGCCCTTCAGCTTATAGTCAATCTGTCCATTGGCATAACAAAGCAATTCACCTCGTTCGTTTAGACTTCCCTTGAGATACTCAGGAAAATCAGCAAGACCGGTAACTTTTTCGAATTGTTCCCGGCTGATTGTGGTAGGCCAACGTTTGGCACTGATTATCTCAATGTCATTATCAGTTATGACCTGTTCCGGGAAAGCCTCCCACATAATCAGGTCCAGTAAATGGTTGGTAACATCTACTATTCCTTCACCCTGCTGAGTTGTGTCGAAAGCCCAGGCCGGCCTTTGCAGAGGTTTCCCGCTGACATACTTGAAAAAGTGATGGACACTTTCTTTTACAATGGCGGGCTCTTCGAGGCTGCCCTGAACAAGTGTGCCGGACACCTCAGGGGTATGAGCCAGTTCTTTTTGCAGGATGGTTGTAATCTCAGACCGCTCCGTCATGATATCGTAGATAAGCACATTATTCTTTTTGGCAGATTCGAAAGCCGCCAGAAGAGTGTCATACCCCTCGGTATTAATGCACATGGGTTTGTCAGCCAGTACATTCAGCCCCGCATCAACGCATGCCTTGATGTATTCGGCTTTCTTTTTATTGTTGCCGGCCAACACCACAAGATTGCCTTTTTTTTCTGCCAGCATTTTTTCGAAAAAGTCATCCCCTGTATATACTTCCTCCTGCCAGGCAGTGGGATTTTCCTTTTGAGAATTGAATCCTTCAATCAGCTTGAGATGAGCTTCAAGTTCAAACCCGGCCGGGGCATAAACATACACTTTCGGACTGATTTGCGGATACATCAACTTCTGCACCAGGGCCGCGTGAAAATGGCCTGGATCCAGGGTGACCAGGTGGATCACGGCTTCGCCCTCTTCTTTCACAGAGCCGTCCGGGGATACCTTATCAGCAGTGTCACATCCGGTACTTCCAGCAAACAGGCAGGCAGCCATCCCCCACATTACCAACATCTTTTTCATTACTATTGTCCTTCTGAAAATTTCTATTTCCGACATGAAAATCCACAATCCAACTTTTTCATACATGAAATTACATGTGGTTTCAAAAAATAAATCCGGATTTAAACGATTAATTCGAATTCAGGTTTTTTTACCGCGTCCCCTATCCCAGGATTGTATTTTACCCGCGGGAAAACCAATTAACAATCCTGCCTTCACTCTCTCGGGATTCAGCCGACAAGATATCAATGCGGGAGCTGGAGGTCACTCAGTATAAATAACAGCTTCACCCGTATCTCCCGAACGATCGGCTGGCCTGTATTCTTTCTATTTAATGAAGTATTTCCTGGTAAATATGAGCGGTACAACCAATAGAAAAAGTATTATGGTGTTAACCATAACATTAAAAAAAACTCCTGAAAAAATGGAAATCGCGGTATCGGCAAAGAACCAGACACAAGTCGACAATACTAATCCGTTCCAGGCCCATCTCTCCCGGGTTCTGAATGGGTACCAGGCCCAAAATGCCAGCAGAGTTCCCCATCCGGCAATCACCGCTCCCAGGACGCCATATATCCATACCTGGAATCTCACAGCATTTTCAGGCAATTCTGAATCAACCCAAAAATTTCTGTCTATGTTTCTATTAAAAATGTAATCCATTAGACCCGACTGGCTAAAAAAGGCTAAATAAAGTCCGAATATAACCAGGTATATCCCCACCAACAGAAGCCATTTTTGCCAAAAATTAAAGTTTCTCATATACAAACACCTGTTAATACATTTCCAAATCCATCAATCGCATTCATTTTGGGGAAATGCCCTGCCCTGTTCAGTTTTTTCCAGATAATCGATAAACATTACCGGCACTCACTTAAAAATCAATTACCCTGTCCTTTGACACCGGCTGTCTACTGCTAACCTTCCCAATTCTACCGATCCGCGAGCAGGGCGGAGATCTGAGCCTGGCGGGCAAGATTCATTGAATCTCCCAGGACGCGGGCCGCTTCCTGGGGACTATGGAAACCAGTGCTGTTTTCTGAGGAGACAAAATCCCAGCGCATTGAAGCCTTACGCTGCAGCTTCAAGGCTTCAGACAGATCCTCATCGGATGCTCCATCTGCCCTGGCTGCCACAATAGCGTCAATCGCATCAACAAGTGCCTCTTCAGAGGATCGCAGCAGGCTGGCGGTTTTGTGCTGGATTTCCAGCACCCTTCCCTTAAGCTCCTCTTCATCCCACTGGTGACATACCTGGCATGACTGATTAACATTGGTAAGCGGGCTGCGGACCCAGTGGTCAGACACCTTCACACTTCCCTGCCGGATATAGGGCATATGACAGTCAGCACAGGACACTCCGGAACGGGCATGAATTGAACTGCTCCACATTTCAAACTCCGAATGCTGCATCTTCAGCATCGGTGCCCCTGTTTCTTTATGGGTCCAGTCAGAAAAGTTAATTTCCTCGTAATACTCATCAATATTGTCTATGTTCAAACCCTTGGTCCAGGGGAACGTTAATAATTTATCCTCACCCTTGAAATAGTATTCGACGTGGCACTGGGCACAGACGTATGTCCTCATTTCCTGGCGGGTAGCCTTATTTAAATCAATGCCTCTGGACTCCATGGCATTCTTGAACGCAGGCCTGGTAACACGAAGATCCATGGTTATGGGATCATGACAGTCCGCGCACGATGATCCAGTTTTCAGGCTGGATTTCAGCTCATTATACGGAGTGTGGTTGAACGCGGCCCATCCCATTTTTTCAATTAATGCCGGCACTTCGGCAGCGTGACAGTTGGCGCAGGCTCCAGGCTGATCAACTATCCTGGTCCTCTGGGTATTGAACTGGTCAATCAAAGCGTAATAATGACCGCGTTCTTCGTTATGATCCACTGCAAAGGAATAGCCCGCCCATATACGCTTCATAGCCGGGACTTTCTCCAGTTTACTGTAAGGGGTAGAGCCGCCATATTCAGTACTGCCGTAATCAAGCTCGGTTTTTACGAAGGAATCATATTCCATCGGAAAATTTCGTCCCCACACCTCAGGGTTAATTTCACCCTCAGCAATCTCCACCACATTCAGCGGATACTGGAAGGCCTCTTCCTTGCGCTGTTGAATGTTAAAAAGAAGAGCCAGAATAGCTATTGTTGCAGCCCCGGCACCTGCAAAAGCGGCAACATAAACTAACCGCGTCCAAACTGATTTGCTCTTCATCAGCAGCTCCTCCCTATTTTCTCCTGTTGTGACCGACATGGCTGTGACAGAACAGGCAGTCAGCATTCTCTCCACGGGTCCCGGCACCCATACGCCCAACCATGTCCTGATGACAGCTAATACATTTATTCTGAACTATGTCTTTATTAAAACCTTTGATCCGCAAAGGTTCCGGGAAATTACCTGTGGTAAAGGCAGCGCTGTGGTTCCATCCGTTGATGGCTTTTACCGTGTATTTGCCGAAAAAATCGTGAGGTGTATGGCAGTCATTGCAGGTAGCGACGGCATGATGGCTGGTGCGAGCCCAGGCGTCAAAATGCTCCCGCATGATGTGGCAGTTTTTGCAGGCGACAGGATCATCCTGTAGATAGGAAGTCCCCTGCGCGTAATAAAAAGTATACCCGGACAGACCGAATATTAATCCCATATTTAAGGCCAGAAACAGGGGCACCCAATGAATCGATCCTGATCCGGGTTTAGGTATGCCCACACCATTTCTCCCCTGCTAACACCCCAAAGTCCTGCCTGGTATCTTCCCCTTAAAAATATATATATCAAAATATGGAAGATTGCCAGAGAAAAATGGCAGGCTGGGAAAATACTCTCCCTCGCTCATTTAATTGCCCCCGCTTCCCTATCGGTCAAGAAGCTGATCCCCGGATGGTTCCGCGACATGCCAAAAACTGAATATCTTTGGAAAAAAAATGGTATCGGTCAACACGGCCCAAAATACTCCCGTGGAATAAGCCGCGTAATCCAGGGGATCAAAGGTCCGGCCGAAAACCATAATCCCCAAGTATTGCATGGTCTCAACAGTGAACCCAATCAGTAATATCGGGAGAGCTTTAACATACCACTTCCTAAGCCAGGCGATCCGGGTATCCTGGGGGCAGAGTAAAAAATAGAGAGCAAAAGGGAGAAGGATATCAATCATGTAGCCGTTTACGAAACCGGGATAAGGGCCTCGGTAAGATGGTCCCGTTACAAAATGCAGCAGCCCTGCTCCGACAGCTATGGTGATTGTCACCGTTGCTTTCCGATTCTTTCTCTTTTGAGATGCTGTATCCAAATTCATGGAAATTCCATCCCCCTGCAGCTTTCGCAAAATTCAACCGTCAAATCCAGGCCTCTCTCTGTTCCAGTAAAAAGTAACCGGCCAGAAACTAGACTTTTTTTAAAAGGAGGCTATTCGCCCGTCTAATTATCAACTCTTCAACCTGCTGGAAGCCTTGCTTCTCAGCTTTTTTAACAGACGCGAAAAATTCAGGTTTTGATACATGGCCCGAAGGCTCTGAAAATAGTAATATCCCTCCGGGTTTTAAAACCTTGGCAATTTCCCTGAAGAGCAAATCCTGATCGGGGACCTCGTGAGCCACGGCGAACAACAAAACAAAATCAATTTTGTTTGCGAATTCTCCCAGGTCAATTACGGGACCGGTGATCAGGAACGGCTCAATTATTTTTTCAACCTTAGCCTTACCGGCTCTTTTCATAAGTGCCTGGAGCATTCCCTCCTGGATGTCCACGCAGACAACCTTTCCACTTTGGCCCACCATCTTAGCCATCGGAATGCTGAAGTAACCCATGGCTGAACCAAAATCAAGAACCCTCATACCAGGTTTAAGATGCTGACCTAAAATTGAGTCGGGATCCTGGCGTAATTTCCTTAAAGGACTCAGCAACAAATATCCGATCCAGACCGGACAAACTCTCCTAGCCATAATTCTACTCCCCCTATTTCAGGATAAAGCCATCCAAATCAACTATTAAAAGTGCCAGTTCCCAGCCTGAAATTCTGGCTTTATCCCTGCTTTTGGCACTGAAAAATTCCATGGCCAGTATCCATATCCCATCCACCGCTCCATGAATCCCTTGATCAGGGCATTAACGTTCCCTACGTTCAACATGGGTTCCGGGAACAAGATATTCGGCTCTTTCAATTTCATCCGGCAGAGGATTCAGATCATCTTCAATTGCGCACCTCCCCCGTTCTGTTCCCGATAACTGCCCACGGGGTCCATAACGTTGATATCTCCGCTCAGACTAACGACTTCCGCTTAACCACTGCCTCATGTATTCATTAAAATCCATGATCTGCTCCCCTGATAGTCTGTAAAATCCTTTACTATTTTATTCCCTCTTATTAAACTTTCCAATGCTGGTTATCGTAACCATTATATGAAGCAAGAAACCTGTCATCATAACGGCAACAGCGGATTTGGTCGCTCACAGGTTAATTCGTTTGTTGTCCTGAAACAGTCAGTCATTTAAATAATCAGCAATCTTTATGCTTAAAAGAACTTGAGCACTATAACAGAAGGAGAAAATCCGATGTTCCTGACCTTGCTAGCCGTAACATTTTTAATCGCGTTTGTGGTGTCCTTCATTGTAACGGTAATTTTCAAAAAACCATTTAACTCTATCTTGCGTCGAATTGTTGATGAAGAAATCGGTCAGGCATGGTCGAGGTACCTGACATTTGCTATTTATGTAGTTGGCATCTCTACCGGAGTACGGGTATGGGACCTCGAAAAATATATTACTCCGATTAAGGAAGACTCAGAGATAATAGTCCTCAATCTCGACCGCTGGATCCTGGAAGTGTACCGGACCATTATCGGCACCCTGCAGGGCATTGCCTGGATGCTGCTTGTATTCTTCATTTTCTCACTGATTGCTTACGTGATTGTAAGGATCATTGAAGGCAGGGATTCCCTGGTCAAATAAAGACGGTCCCGTATGAAACGGATCACCTCATCTCTGACTGGCACTGCCAACCGGGGCAGGCATCCCATCGGCAACGGCCGGAAACGTGCCGGGTTAATATGGGTGTTCATCCAGAAATTTTCTTCAACTCAAAAAAGCAAACGCTCATAACTTATAAGTTAAGGCTCAGGGTAAAAACCCTGTGATCACCATATGCCTTTCACTAACCTTCTCCACCCGGAGACTGAGGCCGGCATTTTTCAGCTGCTCCTCAATCTCCTCAATCGTGAAAGCGGCACAAAGGGAATTGTAGAAATCGAGTTTAAGAAGGGGGTCCTCATCAGGGGAAACATCTTCAACAATTCGGCGGGCTGTCTCCTCTGATTCCGGCCGGTAAAGATCCATAACGCAGACCAGCGCTCCAGGTCTGGCGAGGCGTTTTGTTTCATTCCAAAGAACTGACGGATCGGGCAGGTGGTGCAGCATATCCTTGCAGAGAACTGCGTCAAAGCTCTGTTCTTCCAACGGAAGGCCGGGAATATATCCCTGCAGGGGATTGATCCGCTCCTCCAATCCCGCGGCCTGAACTGCCTGTTGAGCCAGTTTTGCCATTGGCCCGGAACCGTCAATGGCGGTAATTCGGATATCGGGCAAGGCTTTAGCCAGCCTGATAGGAACATCCGCGGGACCGCATCCGATATCCAGGACCTTTTCCAGGTAATCTGGGAATTCAAGCATCAACTGATCAACGTACCACTGGTTTGACTGTGAGAAGTCAGCTCTCGCATAAGCAGCTGACTGTTGTTCATCGTTCATAAGTTCCGGTTCCAGTATTCTCTTCATCCATATCTCCTTACCGTATTTATGATTTGTACTAAACACTTTCTCACGTGTAACTTAATCCGTTCGAGAGGAAAAACTTCAGCTCATTCAATGGGACAACTAACTCCGCTCAATAGAGTCAATTGAAGCAAAACCCGTGGGGTCAGCTATCGCACTCTCTGATCAAGTGCCTGGTCCGGGGTTGCCGAAGCGCTCTCGTCCTGCCAGAGATCCCGCAGCAGGCCATCAGGGATTCTAATTACCCTGGCATCCGTCTTTTGAGTAGCAGTAATATACAGCCCGTTTTCCCATATAAAATCGGGATAGCTGATACGAACTTCCGGGTCTTTATCGTAAAGAACCGCCACCGGCTTTCCCCAGTAAATGACTTTTCCGTCCGGGGAATCGTGCTCAACTCCGCCCAGTAGATATGCAGGGTTCCGACCCTGGTAATCACGGCCGTCATGGTTATGAAACCAGTATATGTAACGCCCGGCATAAGGACCATCCTCAAGCTTCCTGACAAAATTTGCGGCACGCGGATGGTTCACAAGTTTTCCTCCCGGTTGATAGGACATAAAAGCAGGTTCGGTCCAGCTCCTGCCATCATCCCGGGAATAGGCATGGCAGGGATGCCCCGCCACGGTACGGTAAGTACAAAAAAGGCTTCCGTCGGAAAGGCTGGCCAGATTCATTTCTTCCGCGATTGGGCCTTCAGGAGACTTCAGACCAAAATCGCCCTCGGGAAGGGTATCCCATTTCAGGCTATTGGGATCCTGCTCCAACTCAATATTTTCGCATCGCAGCAGCCATGATTCACTTTGTTCCAGGAATCCACGACCAAACTTTCCGACCTTGGAGAACCCGAGATACATGTTTCCTTTGTGCCGGATTGGTTTGCCCACGCCCCAAAAAAAACGTACTTCCCCATTGTATGGATTATTACGGTCAATGGCCGTCTCCCTGACCGGAATGTACCAGCGCATTTTCGACCAGCTCCGTCCGCCGTCATCAGAAAATTTAAAAGCATATTTTCCCAGTGTGTCCACTCGGTTTCCGCCTCCAATGACCGATCGCATATTTGCGGCATTGTAGGTGTAGAAAACATAGACCCGCCCATATCCGGTGAGGTAGGGCATTACCCAGGAGGCCTCCGGCCCGTCAGAAGGTTCGATGTCAACCAGCGGACTCCAAGTCCTGCCTTGATCGCTGCTGCGCGTGGAAACGATGTGCTGCCCATTCTCCCCTTCATCTCCCCTGGTTGTGGTCATTACCAACAGCCAACCGCCATCATTCAACTGCACAACATACGGCTGATCACAATAGCCTTCAGAAGGAATTTCCCAGCCGGTTTGAAAGTCGACAGGAGGAGAATTCTGTTCAGCCCAGGTTGAAACATCCGGCCCCGCCGACAAGCTGAAGCACAACTGCAACAAGACTGTTAAAAAGAAGATTCGATTAATCATTCAGCTGCTTCTCCCCGGGCATGTTTGTGTCTATCTACCGCATTGCCGAGTTTAATTACCCTGGTTACCGAGTATTCGCCCGTGACGTTCCTGCGGATAATCCTGTACCTGTCCGGGTCCAGCCTTTCTTCCACTAAAGGCACGGAAGGAGCGTAAATAAACTGACCGTCTGTTTTAAGGGATTCAACAATTTCGTTATACTTCAGGAGAAATTTATACAGGTTGCCCGATTCATTCTTAAACGCATAAATCATGTGATTTGTGAAACTCATATTTGCAAATATGGTACCCCATTTTCCCTTTTCCATATAAAAATCAAACCAGTTTCTTTCAAGCAGGTAATCCGTGCCGGCAGCCAGAACCCGGTCTATTCCTATTGCCCTTTTCCCGGTCTCATTAATCTTCTTCACCAGATTTCCATGTTTCCCGCATCCAAGGTCAATAACCGGCTCAAGAAGGCTGCGCAACTCAATGCCTAACACCTGCTCCTGAAACTCAGGGGAGTACTCACTGTTTACGACACAACCTATCCTTCTTCTGCTTTTCAAGGCGCTGATAAAAGGCTCAGGGTAAAACCGGGAAATCCATTCAGACAGTTTTCGATGATGTTCATTCATCACTTCCCTGAAATTGTCTTCCTCCAGATTATTCCAGGTTGAAAAATAAATACGTCTCAGTGATCTGACTTCTTTTGCCGGGATGTCCAGATACTGATTGATGCGATAAATCGTGTTAATCGTCTGTTCTACCGCCTGGTCAACATGTTCTTCGATATCCTGGAAACCGCTCTTCTTCAGTTCCAGGACTTTTTCTTTGAAATTCTCATTAATGAGGATCTCCTCCTCCAGATTTTCGAAGAACAGGTTAAGCTGGTGATTTGCCGCAATCTGGTCGCGGATTATTTCTTCCATTTATGTTCCGAAGCTGCTGGGAACGGTCTCCGGTTCAGTCCGGGGCAGGCTCCAGAGCTTGATTAACAGGTTGCCGGATTGATAAAAAAAGCCTCAGTTTACAGCTCAAACATTTCTGTCAGCTGTCATTTTTTGTGCATACATATGTTGTTTGAAATCCAGCCGCATACTCCGCCGCATCTATCCTGAATCCGCTTTGTCCGATGATGCCTTCCATGATCCAGTCAAAGGTGCTGAATTCATCCTTGACATGGATCAGCGCTTCTTCGGCCAGCCTGGAATCAGCCAGAATCCCTATATCTTCAATCCATTTATCAATTTTCAGAGGAAGGCCGGTCCCGGTTGATGGAAAAACAATGTCAAAAAGGTACAGCCTGCCTTCGGGCTTGAGCATTTCACGACACCTGGAGAGCGCGGTGGCTTTCCAGAAATCGGGGAGATGATGCAGCACCGCCACACAGACAATCGCATCAACTGGTTCCGCATCATGCTCATATGTCAAAAGCCCACCCTGGCGAAACAGGATATTTTCCAGTCCCTCTCTTTCCGCCTGCCCCCGGCAGTATTCAAGCATAGCGGGGGAAATGTCTACAGCGTAAATAGTGTGACAACTCCTGGCAGCGTTAAGGGCGAAGGCTCCGGTGCCGGAGCCCATATCGATAACCGTGCTGGCAGAATCCAGGGACAATCTCTTAATGATCTCTTCACTTGCCTTGCCATAATCCCGGAATTTTCTGTGCATGCTGTCATATCTGGCTACCTGGTCAACCTTGGAGTAGTCAACACCTGAGTATTTTTTTTCGTCAAACATCCATCCGGGACTGGTTTCCATTTTCAGCTCCTCCTTTATTTCCTCTGACCGTTCAGGAAGCAGCCAGACAGGAAAAAACAAAACGGGTTACCCGCGGCTCTTTGATTTCATCAGAAGGCAGTGATTGCCTGGCAGCATGAAACATTCATCTTTACTCTGCTTGAATCCTTTTTCAAACTTCGGTCTTTGGCGGCTTGTTGTATCCCCTGTCTCCGAATGGAGAAAGCTTCTCGATCCAAAGCTCCTCCAGCAGACGAAGGTCCCCGGCAGGGTCACCAACCAAAGTGTCTTCTGGATCAAGGATCTCCAGTTCCGTGAATTCAAACATCTCAGCACCATATTCACGCCACTCCTGCATCAGTACGGAGTTACGATGACTTCCAAATTTCAATTCAGCCCGGTGCCGGTTCATTATGGCCGGCATATTGACACTGGAGCCTATAAACACTTTTCCATTTGCCTTGTTTTTGATCTGGAAAACACCCATGGTACGGGGAGTCTCTTTATATTCCCGAATTTTTGCTTTTCTGTCCATTTTTATCTCTTTTAGTCTCTTTCAATTGATCCAGGAATGATGCCTACAGGATTCACCTGAGCCCATGGAGACAAAATCCAGAGTACTGAATTTCAGATTGGTTTGATATCTTACTCGACCTTGAAATCTTCAGATTTAAAATTACTGTAATATCTGCCGTTTTCAGCAGTGAATTTTAGCACGCAGTAATCCTGGTCGGCCACACCCAGGGGATAGTACATTTCATCTCCGTCACGCCAGATCATCTCTTTTGATTGTACATCCACCAGCACTTCCATGGTTCCCCGAAGCATGACTCCCCTGAAAAACCGCTTGTCGAAAAAATAAACGCAGGCTTTGGGATTTAGATGAAACTGCCCCACCCGCATTGAAGAGGTATTGGTTGAAAAATACAAAGACCTTATCCCCTCCCTTTTTCTGGGAGGAAGCATTGCCTTGGTATTGGGAAAGCCGGCTTCATCAATCGAACTTATTATTGAAACCGTGATTTTATCAATCATATTGCCAATAGTCTGTTCAGCGTCTCTCATTTTCCACCTTCCTTATGTTCCCCAAATCGACCTGTCAGGAAAACAACTTCGCGTCGCGCTCCGCAACCGAGGGAATGCTTCCTGTCACAATCAGGATCTCCCTTTTAACTCAAAGGTATCTGATGCCAGTTCCCTGCCATTCACGACAACTGCCAGCCCATGCAGACCAGGGTAGTATTTTCTTGTAGTTATGCTTTTAAAAGAGTGGCGTTTTTTTACAGACTTTTTCTGTCCGGGATGTTCCATTTCGGAAATTTTGAACATCTTCCTGGCCTGTTTCCCATTCTTTTTCAAAAAATCCACGGCATATTCAATGCGGAGTTTACCCAGCCTGTCATCCTGGCTTTTCAGGGTGAACGCAAATTCCAGATCCCCCTCCAGGAACACGGTTTTCTGTACCTTTAGTTCCTCAATCACTATGTGATCGCTCCTGGCAAAGCCAAAGATTTCCAGAACCTCTCGTTCTCCCTGCTTCAACAGGGTTCGGCAGGCGTGTTTAACCAGTTTGTCTGTTTCAGGAGTATCGCCAATCCACTTTTTGGCCAGCCTGATTATCAGCTGCGGGTTATCCTTGGCAATATCATTGAGGTTATTGGCTACACTGCGCCGCACATACTCGCTTTCATCATTTTTGAGTTTTTCCAGGATTTTCAGTACCGGGGCGGGATTCTTCTTGAATTCCGGCAGCGCTCCGGCCCAGGGCAGGCGGGGGCGGCAGCCTTCTGATGCCAGCCTGCGCACATGGTGGTTGTCCGATTCAGCCCATTTTTCCATCTGGCCCATCATCCTGTCCGGATATTTCCTTATGAAAGGCCGCACGGCAAATTCAGAACTGGCATTCCTTGTGAAATGCTCCAGTGCTGAAACCGAAACCTCAAAATCATGAAGGCCGTATAATTCAACAAACCCAGGGAATGACATATAGGCGAAGCCTAAGGATCGCGATGGCACACCTTTAAGTATCTCAACAGCTTCAAGGTAGTTTTTGGGTAAATATTCATGGAGCTGTACCGAAATATGCTCCATTCTTTCTTTCAGTTCTTTTTGCTCCCAGTCCTCACAAAACACACTATTATGAAATGCTTCAGAATTGAAATCTTCATAAACCAGCTTTATTTCTCTGGATAATGAAGTTATCAGTTCTTTGTTGAACATATTTTTCAATGGTTCCGGCATTTAAAACTACTCCCTCAACCTGGTTTATTTTCCTGGTCTGGAAAAGACAACCCAAACCCCGTAGGTCACCTGTCTCTGGTCCATCCGGGGCCGAAAGATTTCGAAGTTGCTGATGCTAAGCTTCTTCATGATTCCTTCCAACTCTCTGGCTGTATCAGCCGGATTGTATACAGGCCCCCCGCCCTGTTTTTCCCTTATCCGTTTCACAACCTCCAGGGGCATGTTTTCAGAAAACCCACGGCCGATAAAAGCCTTTCCTCCGGGTTTAAGTACCCTGTAAATCTCAGCGAAGGCCTTCTCCCGGTCACCCCACTGCTGCAGGGAGCCGCGAGAGACAATCACATCGGCATATTCACTCCTGAACGGAAGCTTGTGAACATCAGCTTGAATGAAGCTTACCCTTCCCGGGCACTCACGGTCCAGGGCTCCCTGGAACAGGTACCTGGCAAAAAAAGGATTAAGGTCTGCGTCAATCCAGGAGAAGCCTGGTGTCAGACGGCTCAACTCCAGGACCAGGTCTCCAGGCCCTCCGCCGATATCGATTCCGATTCCCGGCTTGTCGCGTATTCCGAATCGGTCAACAATTTCCTCGGCCAGGTATGGGTAGGCCGGCGCTAGTACAGTTTTAGCGGTGGTGTTGAACCTTGACGCTTCCTCATTCCCCGGATCCCTAAAAGCAGGACCGTCTTCGTGGATACCGCCTGATAAAAGAGACCCTGATAAAGCCAGGAACAGCACTGCGATAAAGATTGCCGCTCTTACTTCAACTGAAAATAAATTTCTGTTATTCATTAACTACCAAGTGTACCCTCCCCTGTCGCGGGAAGACTACACCTAAACTGCCTGATCAGCATTTTTTTGTGCAGCATAAATCCGTCAGGGTCTCTTAAAAACCTGGAGAACCTGGTTCAGACCGGTCCTGCTCCCGGCCCGGCCGCCAGTCACCCCCCCGGTCGAAGCAGCCCATTTGCCAAGCGCAGCTGCTGTCAGGAGGGAACAGGCTAAAGAGAAGTGTCATATATTTTGAGGATCTGCGGCCTGTGTACAAATGCCTCCATCCCCAGGGTAAAAACTTCGATTTCAGGCATGACAGGGATTTTATTGCCTGTTTAGTATCTTAACAATACGGTTATAAACTATTTCCGTCATGGTCCAGGTTCTACCGCCGCTCGTGTTTACGAATTGGACCACTACCGCGTCAATATCTTTATGATAACGCGCGATACTCGAGTAGCCCGGCAGTAAACCGGTATGTCCATACTCATAAATGGAGGAATAGACAGCCTGTTCATCATCATTTAATAATGAACCATCGTTTAACGCCCTCAAGAATATTCCCACATCCCGCGCGGTCGCTACCATTGAGCCGCCAGGGTGTATATAGTCGTTACCCTTTAAATCGGAATCATAACCTACAAAATACCCGCTCATCACATCGTCCAGGTCCACTTCACCAAGCAAACTGTAAGTATTATTCAGCTTAAGCGGTTCCAAAATTTCCTTCTTGATATATTGGTGATGGCTATATCCCAGTGTTTTATCCAGGATTTCAGCAATCAGCAAATAATTCGTATTTGAGTAACTGTAATTTGCGTCAGGTTCAAAATCAGCCGGCTTATCCAGCACCAACTCGAGGGGTTTTCTGTTGTCCTTAAAAGGACTGAACCATGGGAAGTCAGGGTGGTCGCCGTAATTTGGAATACCACTGCGATGTTGTAGCAGCATCCTCAGGGTAATCTTCTCCGCGTTTTCAATTCTTCCGCTGAGTTCCGGCAGGTAATCAGCGAGTGTTTTATCCAAAGACAATCTCTTGTTATTGACCAGTTTGGCAGCAGCAGTGGCGATATATAACTTGCTTATGCTGGCAATCTTGAATAATGCTTTCGGATCAGCCGGGATATGGTTTTCCCTGTTTTTCCAGCCGGCAGCATAAAGCTCTGGAGGCTTGCCGGTTTGATCCACATAGACAATGATGCCATCCAGTCCATGATCAACAGCATCAACGACCTGCTCCTGAACCGTATCCGGTAATGGCTCTAACCATGCCCAGACTAAATCCCAGGGAGGGAAAACCAGAAGGCTGATTAACGCCGCGATCGGCATGATTATCCTGAGCGCTTTAACTATCGGCTTCTGTTTTGGCATTTGAAGATTTCTTTCCGGTTTTCAGCGTGTATTCCATACCGTATGAAAATTGAGGGATTAGAGATTCAACCACCTGAATTAAGGCAGCGGTCTTTCCGACGCCTGAGGCGTGTCCGCCAATAGCCCAGGGTGATGGACCCGTTGAAGACGGGGGCTAACCCTGGCTAAGAGTCTCCCCTTCAAAAAGAAGAACCCCGGAGGGGTGACAGGATTGATCTGCCTTGCCCCAAACCAGCGTTAAAAAAGGCAATGGGCTGGGCGTTCAATTTAGGTGACGTCAGTGTCCGACCGGCATTTTTCGATTACGATTACGACAACGATAGCGAGGAGAGGATAGGCCGGCTCTATCTTTTCTTTCCGATGTAGAAGACATACCCGTAGTATTCTTTATATTTTCCATACAATCGTTGCTCGTGTCGCTGATTTTCAATAAAAGCCTTGACCGCGTCATTGCCCGCGTGTTTCTCCAGAAACGCTTCTTGCACATCCACCTGCGGAGCATAAAAATGGTCTGTCCAGCAGATTTCTGGAAGGGCAAAACAGGCAGTCGGGATATAACCAGCGGATTGCATCTGTGCCAGCTTTACCGGGATGGTGTCTATCTCGGAATACGCGTCCATCCAGAAGTCTTCAATATCAGCTGGCCGAATATCCGTGAACCATGAAACTTCAGAAACAGCGATGTAACCGCCGGGTTTTATGAACCTGTGCCACTCTTTGAGTCCGCGTTCGAATCCGATGTTATAGATCGCCCCCTCAGACCAGATCAAATCCAGCTCATTTTCATCAAACGGGAGATTGTCCATCGAGCCCACACTGCCAGAAACTTTTCCTTGGAGACCCAGTTTCCTGGCATTTTGATTAAATAAATCAATGAATCGAGGGAACAGGTCAATCCCGGTGATTTTTCCCGGTGCCTGCTGGGCCAGCACCATTGTCTGCCCGCCGGTGCCGCAACCAATGTCAGCAATCCGCGACCCTTCATCCAGGCCATCAATAAAAGCCAGTGCCCGATGAGTAATGTCAGGGCTGCCCGGTCCCTGGCGTTCCAGTCCAGCGAAATATTCACAGATTAATTCCAGGTCAAAATCGTGTATGGATGAAACTTCTGACATGTCACTGCCTCCTTTCATAGCCATCAACAATGATGGCTTCCGTCTCCGCGCCTGCTTCTCGCAATGGGGCGATATCCTGATATTCTGGAGAAGCAAGCCATCGCTTAATGTCGGCTTCAGACGGAAACTCAATAACTATTACCCTGTCAGGTTTCCATAGACCCAATGATTTTATATTTTCGCCCCGGACATGATAACAGCCTCCATATTTTTCAACTATCGGTGACACCTGGTCGATATATTGCCTGTATCTATCGTTATCTAATATCTTTGAAGAAATGATCATATAAACTGACATATTCTTTCCCTTTTTGAAGCCGAACAATAATCAGGCAGGTCCACATAAGACGCGGACCTGTTGGTTCCCTTCCACAAAAATCACCCCAGGTATTTTGACAGCCGTTAAAATCCAACCTGAAGCCCAAAACAGTGTACCCGATTTTAACTGGAGAGGAAGATTTCAAATTGAAATTGGAATCGGGGTCTGTCCCTGTCCCAGGGAACGTGCCAGGACAATCAGTATCTTCATCTTTTTTTCACACGACTTAATTCCCAGCGGTCAGGGAACCGGAGCCGCCGGGGAAAATTCCCAGGCATCATTTGACGCGGGGAATACGGTTATCGGCGGAAGATGAGGAATACTTCATTACCAGTTCGGGATATCCAGTGTGCTCGTCAATCTGCTCATGTTCAATTTTAAATCCACATTTTTTATAAAACTCGATGCTCTTCACGTTGTCCTTGTAAACAGTGAGATTCATGCTGTCACGAATATCCCTGGCTTTTCGCATAAGCCGCGAACCAAAACCTTTCCCCTGCGAATCAGGGGCAACAAAAATGGCAGCCAATGTTTCATCGGATAAAGAGATAAAACCTTTAATTACACCCTCCTGTTCCAAAACATAGGTTTCCCCGGAAGGAATGTAGACCTCCTTCATATCCTTGACTTTTGATTTCCAGAATTCACTGTCGATAAAGTCGTGAGCTTGAATTGATGCCTCAAGCCAGATACTGACGATTTCATCGATATCAGATTGTCGCGATTTTCGTATCATGCGTGGTTTGTAATCATAATAGTAATTGTTGTCAAAATTGATTATAAAACCCAGTCTCGTAGTGAGTCCACATGGGGCTGGGATCTTCGGCAGGGTCGCGGTGGGGAAGCTCTTTGTCAGAGCTCTTTCGGATTTCAGTCCTGGCTGTCGGAAATAAGAGCCTCAAGCTTGAAATTTCATTAGAAAAATGCTTAAGCCTTGTATGGGATCCTTGGATATGTGATTTATGCCCTAATAGCAATTTTTCCCAGAGGTTATCAAAGTCTTCTATATGGCCTTATATAATCCCTGTGCATATATCCCTTGTATCTAATTGTATCCATAACTTCCCGAAATCTCTATCTGAATGTTATTCATACTTCACCCAACGTCAGACTTCAGCCGCGCGAGGCGCTAGAGTCGCCTGCATGGTTTTGTTAGCTTCTTGCCTATTACGATAGGTCAGTATATTTACTCTACGATTAATCTTAGCTTGCCAAGCCATCGAAGGTGCAAGCGGACGTGGATATTTTAGCTGCGTTACAAACTTCAGCGCCTGTTCATCTGTTACGACGGCGAGGTTACATCCAAATTTCTTCATCAAGCCATTGAGGCCCGTATACCCAATGCCCCAAAATGCTGTTGACAAGTATGCAGATGCTATTGCCGATTTCGGCCTAAGACGCACCAAGGATAATGCTAGGATTTGCTCTCTGATCTTCCTTGAGACGGTGCGTTCGTATCTACCTGTAACAACCCGTACAAATTGTTGTTCGATGGTGCTGGCGCCTTGCACTTCCCCTCTTAATATCCGAATCAGGAATGCTCGAATAATACCTATGGGATCAATTCCAAGATGCAGGCAATTTCGATGATCCTCCGCAATGATCAGAGCATTAAGAAATACTGGCGGCACACTAGATTTGTGACGGTCAACTACTTCCAAGCATTGGCAAAGATCAGTTTCTAGGGATTCAAGTTTGAGCAGATTAGCGACTCTGGATAGCACTATGTGCGGTAGTGATACCAAATGGATCATAACTTTCAGAATTTTTTCCGCTGCCATATAACTTTCCCATCTTGATCGGCCACCATCGAACTGAATGAACCCGACATGACTCCTTTCGAATCGGCCATTAGTTCATAAAAGTTCGTGGACTCTCGCCCGTGTCCGTCTTCAATAACGTGGAGAAAAAAACGATCTTTGGCAAAATAATTCTTCTCGATGTAACCTTCGACTTTGCCTCTAGTGCGATTCTTCCCGTCGAAGCTCCGTTCACCAGTTGACGATTTTTCATATATTTTCTCAGCTGATCCTTCGATTCTATTTCCCTCGCGCCACAACATCGCCACATATCGCAAAATCATGTTTTCGTATGGGTTATATGATGTATTGACCGTGCGCATCTCGAAATACCATCGGCCCGTTACTTCAGGCAGTGGAAATACCTTCTCACGCATCCAAAAAAAAAGTGCTGCTAGAATAGCCCCGCCTAAAATCGTTGCCATGACATCAGCCCAAAAGGTTTCAAAGTTCAAGTACATCCTCCTAGTTTTCTCGGATATCTAACCAGTAGCTGATTCTCGATTTCAAGTGTCGCCTCCAGTCGATGGCTGGCTATCGTGTCGTACATACATGTTCTGGAGAAGCGTTTCCGCCTGCAAAATAACATCCCCATATGTCAAGTAATCTGGCTACTATTTAGTATTAAAGCGATGGAGCTTCCCTTTCTGTTGTTCAGTCATCTCGTTGGCTGTTTCGATGACTAAGAGAAATTCCTGGCATCAGATTTCTAGCATACTCGCCGTAAGATTCTATTCACTGCTGGAAATCAATACTTATTAGTTAGTATGAGCAAAATTCATTATGCCTTAAAACGGGATTTCGTCATCTTCGTCCATACTCAGTTCCCTTTCCGGTTTCTCCTCGGGATGAGAGGACTGAAGTTCTGGCGGGGGATACTCTTTTCTAAAAGCCCCCAGGAAGTCCTCGCGATCGTTCAATCTTATCAATACTGGATTTTCGCATGATGATGCACGCCCGTAGAAAACTGCTTCTCTTTCTCTCAAGTTAGGCAAGAGGTTTGAGTAAGTAGTTCCTAAGTAATTTGACAAGAAGGTTTTACCAGTGTCGTCAAATGTTCGCATTGCAAAAACAGTATTGCATTGATTTAAAATCGTTTTGGTCACATTCGCGGTTCTTTGAGTTACTAGTAGGCAACCAAGACCAAATTTACGCCCTTGAAGAATTGCTCTCGCAGTCCCACTTGTTGCCGACTTATCTCCTTCTGCGGCGACCGAACTCCATTCTGGCACTAGAGCGTGTGCCTCCTCATAAACAATACAAACGCGAGCACGATCTGTCATTCCCATATCTTGACACACAGAGAGAACAGCGTCGGAAAAAATCTGAGTAATTTCAGTTGGTGTAAGAGAAGCCATAGAAGCATTGTTTTTAAAAAGTTTACTGTCCTGTCGCCAAACCTGAAATTCGGAAGGATTGAATATTTTCAGCATTCTCGGATCATCTGTCTTTAAAAATTGAGTAATTTCACTCCTTATGGCTTCTGCGAACTCCTTAACACTGCCTCCCTCCTCTACGTTTTGTTCTACCTTTCCTTTCCCTTCCTCTCCAATTCTTTTCAACTTGGCAATAGTCGCTGATTCGACTTCCCTGTCATAAAAATCCTTTAGTTCGTCGGAATATTGATCAGTTAAATCTAAGCATAGAACCTTTATCTTATCTGTCATTATCCTTTCTACTATTTCAATAGCAAGCATTGTCTTTCCCACACCCAAAATGCCTAAAATCGCAGTATTATGAGTAACAAGTTGATTAATACTTTTTATGGAGACCGAATAATCTGAAAATGGGAAGTGACCAATATCGTTTATTTTTGTTTTATATTCTTGAGTGATAACAAGAAAAACTGGAGTATTTATTTGTGGCACCCATTTTGCTGGAATGAATCTATCTTCATTTGTGTCCCGAATTCCAATCTGTTGAGCTTGCGCCCTAATAAAACCATGAGTTGTTTTTTGATACACTATTTCTTCTTTTGTATAACCATCTAGAACTTGGTAAACGACTATTTGGTTTTTAACTTTTACCTGTATCAGACAACCTGCCTCTAGATATTCCTCCTTCAAGACCTCAAAGTATAGTCTTTCTATCGAAGTATCTGTCGAAACAATACCAATCAGATTCTTTAGCCTTTCAAGTAAGTCCACACCTTCTTTGAATTCTTCTGGATTACCAAATTTTGCAACTCGATTTTCTGGTAGCATTTTTGCAGATTTCAAAGCGCGGGCTTTAAATCCTTGTGGAATTTCAAATTCAAAAACTCGAAGATATCTCGAGTCGCCGAACCCAATACAATCCAAACCAATTCCCATAGTTGTATAGGCATTGGCATTTTTAATAAGGAATATTGATCCACTATTAACAATCTTTTCTTTTGGACTTATTAATACTAGGTTTGGGCTTTGGATAGCCTCCAATTTTCCATATACAGACAGGGTTTGTATCTCAGACCAAATTTCACTCATTCTTATATATAGCCCAAATATAAATTCATCTGGCCGAATAATCACTACAATGAGCCATGCCAAAAACACACCTATTACCTCTTTTGGAGAATCTCTATGAAATACAATTATTGAAAAAACGATCAATGGACTAAATATCAAATTAGGGCGACCAAAATCTTCCAATATAACACGAAAAGTATTTGACCATCTCTGAGTTATTTCACTCTTACTGTCTTTCAATATAATCTGCAAAAAGGATATAACAACAATTATGAGAAAATATATCAGCAAAATATAATATAATATATTTTCAAAAACATCCCATCCTCCAATCTCATTAACTGCATAAAGGGCGATTATACTCACTACTGAGTATGATATTGCATCCACAGGTTTTATAAAGTATGGGGTAACTAAGTAGTTGCCCAATAGGAGACTTGCTAAGCCAGTGTAAAACCAAAGACCTTTTCCGGATGCAAAGGGGAGCCATTGTCCAAAGACTAATCTATTTGTCAAGAAGATTAAAAATACGTAGACAAGGAATAGCAAGGTTCTTATCGGCTGTGAATACTGTTGATTTTTCATATATTTTTCCGAAACATGCTTTGTTTATTTAAAAACCACATTTCGACAAAGCCGCCTTATATGCAAATCTATTGATCTCTGTTCTTGTAAAAATCATTCACATATATTGCAGAAAGCTTGATAATACAGCCCTCTCCAATCACAAGTATCCCAGCATTTGTATTTTTTAGAGGAACATGCGCATAGATCATATTCGTAAAAATCAGTTGTATTGATCGCATAATAACGCATAAATTCAATTTTTTGTGGTATTTATCTAATAGCTGACTGGCGAGGATCATCCTTCTCTGCCCAAGTTGCTGTCCTGAAATGGAGTTGACACTTGTTGAAGCTTTTCCCTGGATGAATTCATAATCACAAAAATTATTAACTGGAGAGTTGTAGGTGTAAAAGGTGCCGCTGGCGCAGCACGCGTCCAAGGATCGGACCTGCCACAGAAAATCGCCCTTGCGCTGTTCGAATTTCGAACATCTCCGATCTCAGTCCCGATGTCGCTCTTCCAGAGCTCTTGGTGGCTGGGTCGGCTTTCCTTTTATGCAATATCCGGGCTAGACACGCATAACGATGGAAATTAAGTCAGGGCTGACACTATATAACTAACGAGGATGCGATGACGTGGAGTTCCACTATTTGTATTTCTAACAACGGCCCTCACGGGACGCTAGCAGACACGTCCGCGACTGTCGACGGATACCGTACAGGGCTTAGTTGCAATCCTTGGTAATTGGCGTTCTGGATCAAGAATCCGTTTTAACAACAATCCTTGTAACGACCACATCACCTTTAGCTGTGATGTCGGTTGTGTCTGGCTCCGAAGTTACCCGGAGACATGCAATCTCATTAAATCGCATGGCCACTAGCATGGAAGCAAGCACATGTGGCTTTGGTCCCATCGGGATCAACGATATCTCTCCGTCTTGGCGGTGGTGCGCAATTGCTTCGGCGAGATATCGATAGCTTGTCTCTACACTAAAAAGTGGCAGTTCAATGAGTGGCTGAGTCTTATGCCCCTCTATTAGGTCTGTGTTGGCATGTCGTGTCCGATTCTCATCTTCAGGTGAAGTCCCTGGACAGGCCAAGAAAGCGTACACTAAGTCAGCCTCAAGTTTGTCGAGGACGCAGAGTGTCGCGAGGCCATTGAAGCCTAGCCCAAAGACAGCGATTGACTCACGAAGTCGGTAAGCCCTGCCCTCACAGCCGGGAAGTGCTACTATATCGCGAATGATCATTTGGCTTAGGTGGTTTGCATACACGCCGACTGAATATGCGCAGTCAATAATCACTTCTTTGCCACCAGCTGCGAATCTAGCCCAATTCATTACTGCGGCGTACCACAGACGTGTCATGGAAGAGTAATCGAGTAGAATGTGTAGAGGCCCATCAATTTGTTCACAACTTGAGTTGAGAGCGTCGTAAATCGGCTTCTCGTCATCGCCACTCAATTGCGTTGGACAGCAATTCCATGTTTCGCAAAAATATGCATCATTCTCACGTCTGGTTTGCCCTAGAGATTCTTCAGTGAATCCGAACACAAGGGGCATGCCTACTGTCTTAGGATCCAGTAATCGGGCCACATGCGTGCACCTTGACTCATAACCACTTGCAAAGATACCAACATTATACAATTGGTCCTTAATGGTATCCATATCCTGATCTAGAACACGAATGGAAATCATTGGTCGATATCCTCTTCAAATAGTTTTAGTTGTTTATCATTAGCCGTTAGCAGCGGCTTCATCCCGTTCGATTGCATCTCATGGAACCTCTGAATTGTACTAAGCATCACGGCCTTCCCTCGGCGTGGGAAAAGAAGGAAATGCGGAGCCAAGGCAAATGCCAAGTGATAGGTGCCGCCGCACCACGGTAGTTCGTCGGGGTTGCTTCCTCCCACATTGGGATGAAGAAGGCCGTGACCAACGGCGATGCAGATGAGTTGCCAATCGCTGTCAGAAACCGAATCGTCAACAGTGACAGATGTAACTTGGTCGGTAGTCAGTGGCTTTTCGTGCAAATCGGCACGCATGTAATCTCCCAGCATCTTGAGGAATTTGTGCAATTGTGGGCCGACACCTTGAAAACTCCTGTATTGATTTAGAGTTGTGGTGGAGAGAGTCCTCATGGCGCGCGTTTGAACCGCAGGTGGAATACAAGAAGTAATGCCCACTCTATGGCGTTTCCTCCCCTGGCGGCTTGCCGTCATGAGCAATGCATTGAAGACTTTTATGATGTGTCGCGGATTATCGTCTCCACAACGAATCGCCATTCTAGCGCCGGAGTAAACTGTCAACGCCTTGTTGCCGGACCATTCATCAACCTCTTTACGAAGCAGAAGTGGCCCGTTAATTTTCCTGCCAATGGACGAGGGGAATCCGGGACTACCAAGCAGTCGCTTGGCTCTAGCTATAGTTTTGGGAGAGCCATATTTCTCCAAGAGCTTAATGTTCTCAGACTTGGCATCCCAATCTTCCCGTCGGGGATCCAACAGAGCGCTTTCGCCGAACACTTGAGCGATACTTAGAGAGTCCTGTCCTCTGACACCCATTGAAACCTCCATCAGCCTACCGAACAGCGTTCGTCCAAACAATGTGCCAATGGTATCTGGGTCACCGGATGCCCGTGCTGTAAGAACACGATCGGAATCCATATTCACGTATTCGAAATCCTGCCCTGGTACAAGCGGTGCACCAATGTTAGTATCAAGCGTGTGATGGCAATAGGGCATAGTAGTGATTTTAAGAAAAAGATTGTCGGGGTATGCTCTCATGTGGGAGTTAATTATTCGGTGATCCAGTTCCTCTAGGAATTCAGCCTCATCAAGGCACAACAACCAGGAACAGGAGTCTTTTATAGAGAGCAGGCGCGAAAGCCTTGCTATACCGCGTCGCAGCGGAGCAAACAGCTCCATTGCGAAATGCAGGCCGACAGGCTCTTCACTTGCAGGAAGTCTGCCAGTTGTCCGCTCGCGAAGCAATTGAACTTGCTTTCGGTAGTCGAGATCCTCTAGGTGCCTGCGCAACTGTAACAGATCTTTACAACAAGTTGGAGTATCTCCAATCCAGTCCTCGACAAGCTCCGCAACAAGAATAGCTTCTGTCCTTGCCTGCTCCGCTCTGCCGTTCAAATATGCAGTGATGCAACTCTTTGCTACCGGCGCAAGTGCGATGCAACTGGCAATGTTAAGTCTCCATTGAAATAGTTCCTCACGTTGTTGCTCATTAAGCCATGGCTTGTTTTTTAACCCACCCACCCACTCCAGTCGTGTAGGGAGATAGATACCTATGAACTCCTGATCAACAATTGCAGATCGGACGCGAGGTTCATCACGAGTACTCGCCATCAATGCCATATGGTCGTGAGACAACATTTTGGCGAGGGCCGTCTTCCCCTGGCCCCTAGCTCCTAGTATTACATTGTGCTCGGATGATAGTAGCCGCCAATAAGCCTGGGTTGGGATGAATGTTGAGACTAGCTCTTGCCGGGACAGGTTCCGAGCATTGTCAACCTCAAAGAGATTACGCATATGAGTTATGTTTGCATCATTCATGAAACTATTCTCCACTAATATATCATAAGATCCTTTAAGGTCTGGTACATACTGCGTCGACCTAAGAGCTGTTCCAACCTTTCGAACGCAGCTATTGCACTCTTTAAAGGGAGGTGCTCCAAGTCGGGGAAGCGATTCACTACGTCGCTCCAAAGAACATGATCATGATTAGTTAGCCACTCTTGCACGAATGGCTCCAGCCGTGAATCCAGTTCGCGAGGCATTACGTAACTTCCGAAAGGAATAACATGGTGGATTCCGCTTGCTTCATCTACGCTGGGAATCCAGCCTCTCGCACGGTTGTTTGTCCAGCTAGTCACGGTTCCCTTTATTGCGTTTTCAGAACCTGCTCGACCAATTATTGACACAAGATGGAATTGATTATCTACGGTGCCTGCCCATTGTGTATCTAACTCTACGGAGAAACTCCCAGAGCACAAAATAGGCAGATGTGGATACGTTGTCGTGCTGTGTGTTTCAAAGCGTGGGTGGTGCTTATGTCCATGGATAATCATGTCAAAATGACATTCATGACAAAGATCCAGCAATGCTTCAGCATTTGTCATCAAACTGAAATCGGGGACTCTTGGGATAGGATTGCAAAAATCAAGCGGATGGTGATGCACAAGAAACAGGCGCACGCGCCCGTCTGGCTCACCCATAGCTTCCAAGCATTCACGAATCTCTACAAAATGTTCAGGATCTGCTAGACCGTGGTGTGCCACATCCTCGTGAACCGGGGCGTCGTGGCTTGAAGAGTTGTAACCAAAAACCAACAAGTCATCAAACTCCCAGAATACAAAGTATTTATTGGAGAATACATTGCCCTGTCCTTGATTGGCAACCGCCCGAAAAGTGAAATTGTCGTGTCCGATCCAAGCGTATCGCTGTGCCCAGCGCAAACCGGTGGTGTCAGCAGCATCATATGCCGACCAATCAACATCATGATTCCCTGGGACGAAGACTACCTGACCGATTGGCACCTGCATTGCGTGCGCTGCTTCCAAGACAAAATCTGAAGCGATTTCGACTTCTTGAGGATGGGCCGTGTGTGTGATATCACCTGGAAGGACAAGGTAGTCGGCAGTAATATTCTGCCGGGACACGAATTCCAAGAATTGACTCCTGTACGCATCATCAGGCTTCATGTTGTATCTTATTCGATTCCTTCTCTGTTGAGGAGGAGGCTCAGGGCAAAGGTCCTTTGTTCTGGCCCCTAGGCCGACGTGAATGTCACTGATTATTGCTAGTTTCATCGGTATTTGCTTTCTGTGCCTCGTAGTTTCTTAGACAAGAGTGTAGGGGTTCCTTATCATGTCTGCATAGTCTCAAGGTGTTGGTTCTCTATTCGAAACAATTAATTCAATAGCATTTCTGCGATGCTGAGAAAAGCCGGCAATACTACGTTGAGTGCGTACTCGCTTCACGTGCCAGTGACCAAAAACCTCCAATGCTTCCTCGCACATGGCATAGCTTACAATAAAAACCGCACCGCGTCTTTCAATGTCGTCGAGAGAATGAGCAAGACGCTTAAGGTCTTGGGTTCCGAAGGTTGCTGGGCCATATTGGCAGAATATCCTGCGGTTCTCGACCGCATATGGAGGATCCATATAGACAAAATCACCGCGGCGAACCTGTGCTAAAGATTCTTGAAAATCTCTTGTTGCAAACTCTGCGGAGGACAAGGCGGTAGCAGCAGTCCTTATCTCTGACCAAGTCGGCATGCGTGCAGTCTTGATTCCGGCATAGGGGACGTTAAACTCACCCTTTTGATTGGTTCTATACAGACCATTAAAGCAGAACCGGTTTAGGTAAAGAAAACGGGCCACTCTGTCTAGACGCGATAGTCGTTTGCAATCTTGCTTTCGAATCCGGTAGTAAGCATCTTCGCCCAGTGGGAGTTTAACAAGGCGGTTGTATATTGCTCGGGGGTGCTCCCGTAGTGAGGAAAAGGCTTCCACTAATCCTGCATTGGTATCAGACAAAACAGCACTTGTTGGCTTCAGTGCGAAAAACAGGGCTGCTGATCCCATAAAGGGCTCTACATACCGAACGTCGTCGTCCCGCCAGTAGGATCGTAAATGGGGAATGAGTCGCCTTTTACTGCCAGCCCAGCGCAAAAACGGCTTTCCTTCACTCATAAGAAATTCCCTTCATAGGTGGTTAAATTATCATTTGCCAGATTGATTTCATTCTTTAGCCGGATTGCCCTGCCAACGTCGCGGATCAAGTGCGGATGTAAGCCATCGTGGGCATCCGGCTTGCCGGGCAATCTGTCATGGTGATTTTCCCATGAATCTGATTATTGCATATGTTGCACCTACCACAAATCCAATTCCAGCAATTATGCTGCTCACCGTGAAAGCGACATCCCATTTCGACAACATCCGCTTCTCCAAAAATTCCATCTGTTTGGACAACTGGCCGATACGCTCCGCAAGGAGTGCATCGTTAATGGATACAATCTTCTCTATTTGGGAGTTGTCAGGGAAGCGAGATTCGATCTTGGAAAGGCACTCCTGAAACTCGAAAAACTGCTTGTCGATCTCCGCCTGGACTTCTTCCTTGGTTAATCCTGGGGACGCAGCTACGCGAGCAGCGATCTGTTTTTCGAAACTCATGAGAAGTCCCGCCGATGCGAGAGGACTGGCGGTCTGGTCACCAGTGATCAGCTTGCTAACCGATACCGGACCAAACGATAGTCCGACCTCAAACCTTTCCTTTGTAAGGCGGTTAAGCTCTTCCGTAAACCGTCTGCGCTCTCCCAAGGAACGACGTTTGGCCAACCATGCTCCGATTGCGGCGACGAGTGCAGCAATAGTCCCACTGAGTATTGAGAGCGTCGTCTCGATCATCTCATTTAACCTCTCCGTACCCAACGACACAAATCAGCGGTCCGGCTGACCGATTACTCTAGATTTGTCTTGTTGAGTCTTCAACCTCTCGCTCACTACGCCTTCTGCTTGGGTAATACAATTCCTAACTCCGTTCAGATTCGTAGCTAAGTTGATGTAGTAGCGAAATCCGATTGTATTAATTTCCGAATACTGCTCCATATTTTTAACGCCTCGGGTCACAACACCCGGGGCACGCTCGTTGAATTCGCAGGTGATGGGAAAAATGCGACGAGCTACACGGCAAAGCCCAACGACGTTCCCTTCAACCATGCCCATCATGCTGAAGAACAGCGCGTATCTTTGTAGCCGGGGAAAGTCTATTTCGACCTCAAAAATATCCTCGCTGTGACACTCTACTGCAAATGCCGTTTCATATTCGTCCGTTTGGGAGTCAATCTCCTCGGCAGTTAGTTCTAGTCGTCGCTTCTGTTCCTCACGAAAAGAATGCTCCACAAAGCGAGAGAGTTCTTATAGGTGTTCACGGTCCCGGTAAACTTTGTGAAGGAAGCTGTTAAGCAATATTCTTGCACTTATAGTCTTCATTGTATTCTCAAGCCCAGCTTATATTTAAACAGATCCACCGAAGGCTCCAATCTGATAATTTCTGTCCGTATAAGTCGCCCTCAAATATCTTGCCGAAGGCTTGGCAATATTTTTCTTTTTAAAATTCCACACGCATCCAAGCCTTTATTTACGTGTGTTGCCCCAGTCAATTTAAAACGCCCTCCCAAACCAAACCGCAAGGGCCAGCCACGGTTGAGGAGAAGCGTATTAATAATAGTAGTTAAAATTCGTTTTTAGAGTAGATAATAACGGATAAATTGAAAATTTTGTATGATTTATCCATAATTTGACCAGCGAAGATTATCTTCCCCTAGCTCAGTTCCTGCCCTAAAAGAGAGTTAATGCTTTTCTGGATGCATTTTGGATCACAGGGATGGTGTTCCCTCCCCCGGAGTTTGCCGAATCTCAACTCGCAACTCGGCACTCGAAAATCGTCACTTCACGGATGCAGGACGCAATCAAGACATCGGTAACACTAATCATTCAGGGGATAAACGATGGAACGGATCCATAAGCTGCAAGCTTATGCCACGGTTGAGGATCGGCCCTGCCACATTTATGACCATCCCCCCTTCTCTCCCGAGGATTAATAGGTTAGATTTAGATAGGAGATAAAGTACCTGGCAGGAAAGCGTCAATAATGATTCCATAATCCCCCTGCCTCAGTTTTTTGAAGGAGCAAGCCCAAAAAGGAAGAATTTTAGATGAAAGAGAAACTCAATCGCCGCAATTTCCTGGGAAAATCAGCATTGACAGGCGCCGGGCTCGCTACCGCCGGCAGTTTCGGCGGACTCCTGCCTGAGACCAGAGCCAATCCTGCGCCGGGAGAAAAACAGGAATCCCTGCTTGCCATCGGCGCCCACTACGATGACTGCCCTTTCGGTATTCCCGGAATCCTTCTCGAAGCCGTCCAGAAAGGCTACCGGGTGGTCATCCTCAATATCATCGGCGATTACTCCAACTGGCCTCCGGTCAGTGATCGCGTCGAAGAGCTTCGGACCAACAGCATCCGCCTGGCGGCGGAGCGGGGAATGGAGATGCGGTTCCTCAACTACGCTTCGATGGGATACGAGGTGAATGATAAAACCAAAAGGGAAATGGCTGAAGTTGTAGCCGAAGTCCAGCCGGAGCTGGCCTTCATGCTCTGGCGCCGCGACCGGCACCCTGACCATGAAGTCGCCTCCCTCTTGAGTGAAGCCGCCCTGCGCCAGCCTGCCGCCATCCTCGGGCGTTCCGGCATAAAAATTCCCCGGAGAATTTATTATTATGACAACGGCCCGGGCCACACGGTCGATTTTAAGCCGGATACTTATGTGGATGTTTCCGCCCACTGGTCCGCGGCTATGGAATGGTTGGGCCGGAACATGGCTTTTGTAAGAAAGCAAACCTATGACCCCAAGGTGCCGGACGGATCCCAGGCGGTCAAGGAAAAGCTGGCCCAGTACCGGGGTATGGCCTGCGGAGTCGATTACGCGGAAGCACTGATGGCCTATAAAGACTATCCGGTTGAAATACTATGAAGTTTAAACTCGCCGCTGATGGCTGATTATGGGCAACTATCTGACAGGGGGATACCCTTCCGCTATTTTCAGGATTAGAACGAATCAATAGAATTCCAAAGGAACAATCAATGAAGAAATTAGCCGCCGTTTTCATGGCGTTAACCTTTTTATTAAGCATCATCCTTTACGCTCAGCCGGATTCACAGCCAGTGAAAATCGGAATCGTCGGCCTGTCTCATTCCCATGTGCACCAGATCCTGCGGAGACCGACCCAGGGTGACATTGAAATAGTCGGCATCGCCGAATCGAACCGGGACCTGGCCCGTCGCTACACTGAGCGTTACGGACTTTCCATGGATATTGTCCACGCGTCAATAGACGAGATGCTCGAGGCCGTGAAGCCTGACGCCGTGACCTGTTTCAATCCAATTGACGAACATATCCTGGCAGTGCGGGCCTGTGCTCCCCGGGGAATCCACGTCATGGTGGAAAAGCCACTGGCTGCCAATCTCAAGCAGGCTCAGGAGATGGAAGAGCTGGCGAAAAAACATGGGATACTACTCGTAACCAACTATGAGACCACCTGGTACTCCAGCAACCACCGATGTTACGAGATGGTAAATGAGGAGTTGGCTATTGGCGAGATTCGAAAAATTGTAGTCCATGACGGACACCAGGGACCAAAAGAGATCGGCGTCAACGACGAATTTTTCGAATGGCTGACCGACCCGGTTAAAAACGGCGGAGGTGCTGTGATTGATTTCGGCTGCTACGGCGCCAACCTCATCACCTGGCTGATGAAAGGGGAAAAACCTGTTGCCGTTTCCGCCATACTGCAGACAGATAAACCGGATGTCTATCCCAAGGTAGATGACGAAGCGACGATTCTCCTCCAATACCCGGGAGCCCAGGGGATCATACAAGGCTCCTGGAACTGGCCTTTCGCCCGCAAGGACATGCAGGTATATGGTCGAACCGGTTATGTTTTCGCGGATGACGGCAGCAGAATGCGAATCCGCCTTGAAGGTGAAAAAGAGGAACATGCAGCAGTCCTCGAAAAGAGGCCGGAACCGCTGCATGATCCATTTGCCTATTTTGCGGCAGTCATCAATGGCGAAGTCAAGCTTCAACCATTTGATCTTTCCAGCCTTGAAAATAACATGATAGTGATGCAGATCCTGGATGCGGCAATCCGCAGCAATGCCGAAGGAAAGACGGTTAAACTGGCGATTGAGGACTAGACCGCAGTCTATTCTTCAAAGCGCAGGAAAAAAGGCTCTCCGATGACATGATCGGATAATTTCAGGCGTTCCAGGGACTCCTCGACAGTGCCATACAATTCCGGTTCAACCGTGACAATATCGGGAATGACGGGAACTCCGTTTATATCTTTTTTGAATCTCCACCGCTGCACGGAATCCTTGATATTCATCCCCGCGTCAGCCAGGACCTTGGAGGCCGCGGCAAAACTTCCCGGTACATGGGTCAGCCCCATGCGAATATAACCCTGTCTCTTCAAGGTCCTGACATCAGCTATGTCAATTTCATTATCCAGGGTCGGCAGAGGATCACTCACACCCCGGCGAAGATTGTCGGCGATATGAAAAATATCTGAAACAACAGCGCTGGCTGTCGGTTTCATCCCGGCGCCTTTCCCCAGGAGCAGCTGCGGCCCGCAGTAATCCCCCTCCATGTATACGGCATTAAGCTCATCCCTGACGGAAGCCAGGGGATGGTCCTTCCTGATCAGGGCCGGGTAAACAAAGAGCTCCAGGGCCTGCCCGTTGTGCCTGACTGAAGCCAGTGATTTAACAGTATATCCAGGTTCCCCCTCCTCAACCCGGTACTTGACCGCGAAATCAAGGTCGGTATCGGTTACGCTGGTTATGCCTTCACAATAAATCTTCTCGGGATTGACATGGGTGTTGAACACCAGGGAAGAGATGATTGCCAGTTTATCCCTGGAATCGAATCCACCGGTATCCAGGATGTGATTGGATTCAGCAAAGCCCTTTTCCTGGGCCAGGGTCAGGGCATCCTCAAAACTCATGCCTCCCTCCATGCAAGTGAGCATGAAATTGCAGGTTCCGTTCAAAATACCGGTGATCTTTTTAAAGGGCTGGTTTTTATAACCGCGTAATACCCGAAGGATAGGGATAGATCCGGCGACAGCTGCTTCGAATCTCAGGTCAGCACCGCCGGCTCGGGCAGCATCAAAAAACCGGGGCATGTGGTGGGATACCGCCAGCTTATTAGCGGTTACCACTGATTTCCCCTTCTCCAGTGCGGCGACGATGAAATCACTGGCGGGCCTGTCTCCGCCAATAAGTTCAACAACTATATCTATTTCGGGATCATTGATGACTTCTTCAGCATCCGCGACCAGGTTATTAAATTCAACCGCCCTCGGCCTGGAATGATCCTGGTCAGCGACCTTCTTAAGACATACACCGCACTGATCCGGCCCGGCATAATCCTCCTGAAAATAACTGACTACTCCGCTGCCGACGGTACCAAAGCCTATAATCCCGACATTAATTATTTTTTTCATAATCCCGATCCTTTCACACAGCAGCCGGAACCGGCAACCCTTACGGCCCAATCGGTCAATGCTACAAAAAAATCAAGAGAAAGAGCAAGGCCCTGAAGCAGGTTACTTCATGGACTTCCACCCTTCCCCGGCTACAGGAAGCTGTGCCGCGTTTAAAGAGCTAAAAAGAAAACTTCAGCTTACTCCCCAGGACATGGGCGTCCTGCCATTCCAGTGACCCATTTTTCTTCTGCCAGATATAATATGTATCAAGGGTTATATACTTGCCTAAATAAGTGGAGTTGCCGCCCGAAACACGGTTCCACACCAGGTGATCATTGGAGTTTATGGTTGAGAGGTACTCCTCTGATATGTACGGCTTAATCCTGAGCGAGCCGAGGTGCGCAGGGGTCGATATCTTCACCCTCTGCTTCAGCCGGATCTCGGCCGGGTTTTCCCCTGAAATACTCCAGTACTCAAAAAGATTCCTGAAATCAACTTCATACCGGGAAGGATGCCACTTGAGAGACATTCCAATTCCCGGTACATAATAGCGATGCCATCCGCTGGAGCCTAAAAGGTCCAGTCCCTTCAGGCTTCCCCTCAAACTAATCCGTTCCGATACTTCATATTCGCCTCCAGCTTCTATCTTCCTGAAATAATCGGACTCAAAAAATCCTCTCTGCTTCAACAGGCCGTCGATAAAAATTTGTTTTCCCGAACCCAGGGCTTTTTCGGCATCGAGACCAAGGTTGGTTTCAATTTCAGGATCTTCCGCCTGCATGACTCCCGACAGGAGGAAACAGATCAGAAAAAAAAATGGAAATAACCTATACATATTCTTTATAACAATTCAGCACCTGAATCAATTAATCTCTTGATGGAAAAATAAACAAACCCCCAACAGCCATTTATCATATAAGCTACCCGGAGAAAAAGATCTGTCCAGGAGAATCATTCTGCTGTTACGATCGCATCAATAAAAGGGAAACCAGCCTGGAATGGGATTAAAGGCAAGTCTACTTACCTTTTAAAACCGCATTCTTTATTGGGACAGAAGTGTACAGTCCCATCTTTCCTCGTCGTTTTCTCTACCAGGTATGGAGAACCGCAATCAGGACATGCTTCTGGCAGTGGCTTCTGCCAGGACACAAAATCACAGGCCGGGTACTGGTCGCAACCATAAAACATACGCCCTTTTCTGGTTCGCTTCTCGACAACATCACCTTTGCCGCACTTGGGGCAACGGACACCCACCGGCACTGAAATAGGTTTGGTATTCTTGCAGGTAGGATATGCTGAACAAGCCAGGAAAGATCCGAAACGTCCCTCTTTGACTACCATTTTCGAATTGCATTTTTCACAGATCTCATCGGTTTCCTTTGCGGTTACCGGGGCACCTGGCTGATCTTCTCCATTGATCGGCCTGGTATTACGGCATTTGGGAAAATCAGAACAGGACAAAAACTTTCCGAATCTTCCCCACTTCATTATCATGGGCTTTCCGCACTCTTCACAGATTTCGCTGGTCTCTTCTCCGTTTTTCCGGAGATCCTTCATCTCAACCGCCGCTTTTTGCAGGCTTTCCCGGAATCCGTTATAGAAGGACTCCAATGTCTTGATCCAGTCCGCTGATCCTTCTTCAATTGAGTCCAGATCTCTTTCGAGCCTGGCAGTGTAGTCATAATCAAAAAGTTCACCAAAGTGTCCGATAAGCAGATCATTTATGAGTTCTCCCAGTTCAGTAGGGAGGAACCTGGCGCTATCCTTGCTCACATAATCCCGGCTCATAATTACCTGCAGGATCTGCTGATAGGTGGAGGGCCTTCCTATACCCTTTTCTTCAAGGGCCTTGACCAGTGAAGCTTCATTGTACCTGGCGGGCGGTTGAGTGAATTTCTGCTCCTTGGTCAGCTCCTCCGTCTTGAGCCCTTCCCCAGTTGAAACATCCGGGAGTACCACTCCGGTATCATCATAATTCTCATCACTGCCTTCAATGGATTCTGAATACACCTTCAGGAAACCGTCAAACCTCATGATCGAACCGGTAGCTGTAAACTCAGCCCTACCGGCTTCCACAATAATCTGGGTCTGATCAAACATGGCCTCCGTCATCTGTGAAGCAATAAATCTCTTCCAGATGAGTCCGTAGAGCTTGTATTCATCCCGGCTCAGGTATGCCTTCATGCTATCAGGATCACGCCAGGCTGAAGTGGGCCGGATAGCTTCATGAGCATCCTGGGCATTTTTTTTCGATTTATATATATTCGGCTTGACTGGCAGGTATTTGTCACCGAATTTTTCAGATATGTACTCCCGGGCTTCGTGCAGCGCGGAATCAGAAACCCTGGTCGAGTCGGTTCTCATGTAGGTGATCAAACCAACTGATCCCTCTTCACCTATCTCGACTCCTTCATAGAGGCGCTGCGCCAGGCTCATGGTTTTTTTGACAGTGAATCCCAGCTTCCGGGCGGCGTCCTGCTGTAACTTGCTGGTTATGAAAGATGGGACCGGTTTGCGCTTTCGTGCTTTTTTGCTTATTTTTGCAACAGTAAACTGTGATTTACTCAGTTCATCATAAAGCTTCGCGGCATCCTCCTGATTAGTGATGGAAAATTTCTTTCCATCCAGCTTCGAGGCTTTGGCCAGAAAAGTTGGAGGTGCGCCGGCCTTCAGTAAAGCTTTGAATTCCCAGTACTCTTCAGAATTGAATGCTCTTATTTCCCGTTCCCGGTCCACAATCAGCCTTACCGCGACAGTTTGTACCCTGCCAGCTGATAGTCCGACCCTTACCTTTTTCCAAAGAAGCGGGCTGATCTTATAACCTACGAGACGGTCCAGTATCCTGCGGGCCTGCTGAGCATCAACCTTGTTCCTGTCGATTTCGGTCGGATGCTCAAAAGCACTAAGTACTGCTTCTTTAGTAATTTCATTAAAAAGAACCCTGTGTATGACTTGTTCTTTATCACCTTCAAGAAGATGGGCAAGGTGGAAACAAATAGCTTCTCCTTCACGGTCAGGGTCAGCGGCCAGGTAGATTACCTCGGCTTTCGCGGCTTCTTTCTGCAGTTCTTTGACTACTTTTTCCTTGCCATGAATCACCCTGTAGGAGGGGTTAAATCCATTCTTTATGTCAACTCCGAGCGCTTTGGGTGGGAGATCCCTTATGTGCCCGGCCGAGGCCCGTACGGCATATCCTTTACCCAGATATTTGCCGATAGTCCTGGCTTTGGCTGGAGATTCAACAACTACGATAGATTTTGCCATTAGTTAAATACCCTTATTTCAGTCCTGGCCTGAATTCAATCTCCCGGTTCATCAGAATCTGAAACCCTGTTGATTTTCATCTGTTAAGGAAAACGACATTCTACACATTTATCCTGAATAGTAAAATTACAATCAGGTTACTACTAGTTTTTCATAAAGGTTTCACAACAAGCAAACCGGATCATCTCCCTGTCTCCTGCTTCCTGAGAATTCAGAGCCCGGGGTTTGTTCAATCGAGTGCCGGCCAGGACTCAGGTGAAAATCGACTTAATCGAGCTGTACCCCGGGAATGGAAAGTTGATGCATTCCACCCCACAGGCAGAATCTCGACCTTCCGCAAATCGAGAATTATTCAAACTCAACCAGCAGCCGGAGATGCGTGCCCAGCAGCGATGGAAGCTACAGGCATCGGCAATAATGGGTTCCTGACATTCGTTTTATGATGCCCCTGCTTTCCAGTTTAAGCAGGAGCTCGCTCAAATATGGCCAGGGAAATCCGCTTCCGGAAACGAGGTGGTCCAGGCTGGTAAGCCTGTCAGGGAAAAGCATATCCACAATGGTGGACTCATCCTGAGAGAGAAACATGCTTTCCTCAGTGACATCCTCATTCGCCTCAACTTCCAGTTTTAATTTTCTCAAGACATGCGCGGGCAGGTAATCCACAATCTCCGCCGGGCTGAGAAGCGGGTGCGCTCCCTGTTTTATCAGGTAGTTCGGCCCATAACTGGTTTTGCTGGTAATGTTGCCTGGCACAGCCCATACCTCCCGGTTCTGCTCCAGGGCAAGCCTGGCCGTGATCAGGGAGCCGGAAAACTCAGCTGCTTCCGTAATCAGCGTACCCCAGGAGAGCCCGCTGATGATCCGGTTACGGACAGGAAAATTCTGCGGAGCCGGATACGCGCCCATAGGGAATTCGGACAGGATACATCCTGTATCCCTGATTTTCTCGTACAGCCCGCGGTTTTCCCTGGGGTAAGGCACATCAACACCGGTACCAAGAACGGCAATTGTGGGCCCTTCTGCTGACAAAGCCCCCAGGTGTGCCCTGGTATCAATGCCCCTGGCCATCCCGCTGACAATGCATAGTTTCATTTGTGAAAACTCCCGGGC